>NZ_JBITGF010000010.1:0-401743 GCF_044456745.1 Nonomuraea sp. NPDC050790
GGATGAAGAACTACAAGATCTTGCGCGACTGCCGGCAGCGAGGCACCGGCCTGCATCACGCCGTTCAAGCCGTCGCCCACCTGCACAATCTCGCCCTGTCGACCTGATCCCGGCAACCACGAATCCAGCCCTGACCTGCCGACACACCGACTTCTGCAACACCCTTTAGGGCCTGTTTCAAAGGGTGGTGAGCCAGTCGTTGATCGCGGCAATGTGGATGGTCGCTACGTAGCGAACAGCGAGTTTGCCGAACCGGGTGGCAATCGCGCGGTGCCGCTTGAGCCGGTTGATGCCACGCTCCACCGCTGAGCGGTCGCGGTAGTCGACACGCAGCTTGTCGTCGCCTGGCGTACCCGAAGTGGATGCCTCATCCTGTCGCTTGGGCCACCGCGAACGGGCGTTGGCGATGTGTGGGAGACGTCACGCTAAGAAGAGAAAGGCCCTGTCAACCCTTCGCGGAAGGCGATGGCCGCCGCCTCGGTGCGAGTTGCCGCGCCCAGTTTCGTCAGGATGTGAGAGACGTGCACGCCTGCCGTGCTCGGCGAGATGTGCAGCTGAGAGGCGATCTGCCGGTTGCTCAAGCCCTCGGCGATCAACCTGAGCACCTGGTGCTCGCGTTCGGTGAGCCCGTCCTGAGCCGGTCGGGGTCGTCCAAGCAGGGCGATCTCCCGGGAGAGCGGCGCGGCGCCCAGGTCCTCGGCCAGCCGGGCGGCTTGCCTTCGTCGGGTGGTCGCGCCGGGCTTGTCGCCCGCGGCCAGCGCCGCCCGCGCGCCGTGGTACAGGCTCAGCGCCAGTTCGTACGGCTGCCTCAGCTCCCGCCAGGCCGCGGCCGCCTCGTCCCAGCCGGTGTCCTCGATCAGGGCGTGCAGCATGATCTGCCAGGCGCGGTCGAATGGCCCGTCGACCCCGAGCGTCGCGTCGGCCGCGATGAGTTCGGCATGACGTTCGGCGACCTGCCCCCGCACGTCATCGCCGGTGTCGTGGTCGAGTCGGGCCCGTTGTGCCAGCGCGCCGGCGACCAGGACCGGACGAGCGTCGCTGCTGTAGACGCGGGTGAACTCCGGGTCGGCCAGTGCCCGCTCCAGGAGCCGATCGGCTTGTTCCGGGTTGCCCTGGGCGACGGCGAGCAGGCAGAACAGCTGATGGCGGGGGAACAGGCTTCCGCTGTCGGCGTGCTCCACGGCCGCCGCGGCGGCGGCTGCCGCGGCCACATCCCCGCGCAGCAGGGACAGGTAGCCGTCGAGGACGAGCAGGATCTGCCGCGACAGCGGTGGCGGATTCTCCGTGATGCTCTCACGCAGGATGGCGGCCGCTTCGTCCCACCGCCCGGCCAGGATCAGCGCGTACCCGGCGTAGCGCGCGAGCTCGGCGCCCCGGCTGCGGCCCAGCCCGTACCTGCGGGCGTGGCGCATGCCGTCGCGGGCCGCTTCGATGGCGCGCTCCTGGTCGCCGGTCCTGGTGTACACCGTGGCCTCGTACATCGGGATGGTCATGAGCAGGTCGTGGCCGTCGAGCCGGTCGGCGAGCGTGCGGGCCTGCGCCAGCAGGCCGAGGTCGCCTGTCATGGATCCGACTCCCAGCAGTCCGCGGATGGTGACCGTGGGGTCGCCGGTGCGCCGGCCGACGGCGAGCGCCTCCTCGAACGCCTCGCGTGCCTTGCCCACCTCGGGCAGCAGGCCCATGGCCAGCACCCCGAGCAGCCGCCCCCGCTGGATGCTGCCGGGGTCGGCGGGCAGGAGTTCGAGGGCTCGTTCCCAGTCGGCGACGCCGTTCGCGTTCAACCGGTGCCGCAGTCTGCCCCGCAGCTCCAGCAACTGGGCGGCGCGTTCGGGCTCGCGCCGTTCGTCGATCGCGCTCAGCCCCGTGGTGGCGTAGTCGATGCCGCGTGCGTAGTCGCCGCTCAGCATGCAGGCCTCAGCCGCGCTTGTGAGGATGTCGATCCTGTCGACGTCCAGCCCCGCGTGGGGGTCCCAGAGTTCGAGGACTTGGTCGAGCAGGCGCACCTGCTCTTCGTAGGCGTAGGACCCGTGTGCCTGGTCTGCGGCCAGGTAGGCGGCGCGCAGGGCCTGCCTGCGGTTCCCGGCGGCGTAGGCGTGCGCGGCCAGTTCGGCGTGGGCCCCGACATCGCGCAGGGCATCGGCGTAGCGGGCGTGCAGGCGGGCCCGCTCGCCGGGCAGCAGGTCCTCGTACACGGCCTGCCGGATCAAGGCGTGGCGGAAGTCGTAGCCGTCGCCCGTGGTGACGAGCAGGCCGCGGTCGACGAGCTCGCGCAGCAGGGTGTCCAGGTCGGGCCCGTCCTGCCCGGCCACCTGCGCCAGCAGCCGGTGGCTGACCCGCCCGCCCGCCGCCGAGGCCAGGCGGGTCAGCTCGCGAGCGGGGCCCGGCAGCGAGCGCGGTCCGTGCAGCAGCAGGTCACGCAGGCTGTCCGGGGTTCGCTCACCGGCGCGGGCGAGCGCCTCGACAAATAGCGGGTTGCCCGCACTGCGTTCGTGGACGCGGCGTGCCACGGCCGCGTCCGGCTCGTCGCCGAGGATCGCGGCCAGCTGGCGCCCTACCTCTTCCCGGTCCAGGCGTTCCAGGCGCAGCGTGGTCACGCGCGGGTGGCGGGACAGCTCGGACAGCGGCGTTTGCACGGGCCGGTGGGTGATCACCAGGAGCACGCCTGCCTGGGTCACGTTCCTGGCCAGGAAACTCAGCAACTCGCGAGTGGCGGCGTCGGCCCAGTGCAGGTCCTCGATCAAGACAACCAGCGGCTGGTCCGCGGCCACCCGCTCGATCAGGGACAGGACCTCCTCGAACAGCCGGTGCTTGCCGCCTTCCCCGCCACCCGCCTCGCCGAGCTCCGGGAACCAGCGCGCCAGTTGGCGGTAGGGGCCCGGCAGTGTCCCTTCGACCCGGATCAGCCTGCGCAGCACCGTCACGAACGGCGCGTACGGCAGGCCGTCGCTGCCCAGTTCCGCGCAGGCACCCGCGACCACCCGCACCTCCGGCCCCAGCGTGCGCGCGAACTCGGCCAGCAGTCGCGACTTGCCGATCCCCGCTTCCCCGGCCACCAGCGCCACCGCGGGCCCCTGCTCGACCGCCGTGTCCAGGGCCGCTGCCAGGGCCGCGAGTTCCTCGGCCCGGCCGACGAACCTGGGACTGACCACGCGCTCCGCCACCACGGCACCAGCATAAATACCCAGATCGCTAGATGTGTCGGGCCTGTTTACCCGGCCAGGCTCGAACCCATGACAGCCACCTACCCGCTGCGTACCATCGGTGCCGACGAGCTCGACGCGTGGGCGCGCATGATCACCACGACCTACGGCCAGGACTGGGTCGATGGCGGCCTACGGAACGCCGCCGTCTCCATCGAGCCCGGTCGCACCCTCGCAGCCTACGACGGTACGGAGATCGTCGGAGGCGGGTCGATCTACGGCCGGGTCATGACCGTCCCGGGCGGGACGACGCCCGTCGCCGGCATCACGCTCGTCGCGGTCCTGCCCACGCACCGGCGCCGCGGCATCCTCACCGCGATGATGCGCAGACAACTCACCGACCTGCACGAATCGGGCGGCGAGCCGATCGCCGCGCTCAACGCCGCCGAAGCCACGATCTACGGACGCTTCGGGTACGGCATCGCCAGCCACGTGGCCGAGGTCCGCGGCGAGAAGCGGCTCATGGCCATGCGCCCCGGCACCGAACTCGGCGACGGCACGATCAGGCTGCTCTCCCGCGAGAGGGCGCAGCCGCTGCTGGAGAAGGTCTACGACACCGCCCGCCGTACCTCCGTGGGCTGGGTGGACCGTACGGGGAGGTTCTGGGAGGCCCGGCTGGCCGACGGCGAGCGGGCCCGCGACGGCGGGACGGCCCTGCGCTTCGCGGTCCATCTGGAGGCGGGCGGCGAGGTCACCGGCTACGCTCTCTATCGCTCCAAGCGTGACCTCGTGCACGTCGTCGAGCTCGCGGCCACCACCAGGCAGTCGTACGCCGCTTTGTGGCGCTTTCTCATCGACCTCGACGCGCACACCGGGATCGTCTACGACGGCGCCCTCGACGAGCCCCTCAAGCACCTGCTCAGCGACCCGCGCGCGGCTCGCACCACCCTGATCGACAATCTGTGGGTCCGCCTGGCGGACGTCGGCCGCGCGCTCACGATCCGCCGCTACGCGACGCCCCTGGATCTGGTGCTGGAGGTCCAGGATCCGTTCTGTCCGTGGAACGCCGGTCGCTACCGGCTGCTGGCCGATGGCGACACCGTCACCTGCGAACGCACCCGGGCACGGCCGGACCTGCGCCTGACGGCGGCCGAGCTGGGCGCGGCCTACCTGGGTGGCACGTCCCTGAGCTCCCTGGCGGCGGCGGGGCGCGTCGAGGAATTCCGCCCGGGTGCGATCGCTGCCGCCTCGCTCGCCTTCCGCTGGGAACGCGAGCCCTTCCACCCCTCAGGCTGGGCTTTCCCTGCCTTCTGACCTGGCGCGGAGTCTTGCGCAACACGCCTCCGGCCGGATGCCGGAACCGCTGACGAAGGAGACACACCACATGCGTACGCATCGGCTCGGACGCAGCACCACGACGGTCACCGAACTGGGCTTCGGCGGCGGGCCTCTGGGCGGCCTGTTCGATCCCCTGGACGACGACACCGCGGCGCAGACGCTGGAGGCCGCCTGGGACTCGGGAATCCGCTACTTCGACACCTCGCCGCACTATGGCATCGGGCACTCCGAGCGCCGCATCGGCGAGCTGCTGCGCGGCCGGCCGCGGGCGGACTTCACGCTGTCGACGAAGGTCGGCCGGCTGCTGATCCCGCAGGACCCGCGAGGGCGGATGGACGAGAGCTTCGCCGTCCCGGCCACCCATCGCCGGGTCTGGGACTTCTCCCGCGATGGCGTCCTGCGCAGTGTCGAGGACTCGCTGACCCGCATGGGCCTCGACCGGATCGACGTGCTGTATCTGCACGACGCCGAACAGCACTTCGAGGCTGCCCTGCGCGAGGGCTATCCGGCGCTGGCCGAGCTGCGCGCCCAGGGTGTGGTCGCCGCCGTGGGCGCGGGCATGTACCACCCTGGCAAGCTGGCCCGTCTGGTGCGGGAGACCGACGCGGACGTCGTCATGCTGTCGGGTCGCTACACCCTGCTGGACCACACGGCCTTGGACGAGCTGCTGCCCGCATGCGCCGCACGCGGCGTCTCCGTCGTTGCCGCCTCCGTCTTCAACTCCGGTCTGCTGGCCACCGACAGGCCCGCCGAGGGAGCGCGGTACGACTACGGACCCGCCACCCCTGAGCTGCTGGAACGGGTCAACACAATCGCGGACGTGTGCGCGGAGCACGGCGTGAGCGTCCCGCAGGCCGCGATGGCCTTTCCCCTGCTGCACCCGGTGGTGGCGGGCGTCGTCGTGGGCATGCGCTCGCAGGATGAGGTGCTGCGCAACAGGGAGGCGTTCTCGGCGCCGATCCCCGCGGGGCTATGGTCCGATCTGTGCGAGGCGGGCCTGCTGGACGAACGCGCCGTGGTGCACGCCGGACCGTGAGTCGATCGAGTCACGGTGCGGGCGTGCCGGGGCTGACCACTGGGGATTGGCGTCGGCGGCCCGTTGATCGACTTTGAGACAGCCCCTAGCCCTTAGAGAGTCGCTCCCGAGGCCAGCATGCGCGCGGTCGCGTCCACGCCGTGCCGTCCGTCGAACGCGCCGAACGCGCGCGTCTGCTCCGCGTGCACCTTCTCCACGAGCGGCGCCCACTCGCGGTGGGTGACGATCAGGAAGTCCCGCCGCCGCACCGCCTCGACCACCTGCTCGCCGACCCGGTCCGGATCGGCGCCGGCCGCCAGCAGCGCGCTGTTGCGCTCGACCAGCTCGACGTCGGCCGCCCGCCCGAGGAGCTTGGCCTCCCCTTCCGCCGCCGTCACCCCCAGCCGCGTGGCCACGGTCCCCGGGCACAGCACCGAGACCCCGATGTCCGTGCCCCGCAGCTCGTCGCGCAGCACCATGGAGAACCCGAGGCTGGCGAACTTCGAGGCGACGTACGCGCCCTGGGTCACCATCGGGACCAGCCCCGCCATCGAGGCGGTGTTGGTGACGTGCGCCCGGCCGCCCCGCGCCCGGAACCGGGGCAGGAAGGCCGACACCCCGATGAACTGCGCCTCGATGTTGATCTTCTGGATCCACCGCCAGACGTCGAGCGAGGTCTCCTCGATCCTGCCGCCCCCGCTGACTCCGGCGTTGTTGAACAGCAGCGAGACGGGCCCGAGCGCCGCCTCGGCCCGGTCGGCCGCCGCCTCCCACTGCCCGGGGTCGCTCACGTCGAGCTCGACGGTCGTCACCTTCCCGCCCGCCGCCGTCAGCTCCCGCGCGATCTCCGCGAGCCGCTCGCCGTCGATGTCGGCGAGCGCCACGCCCGCGCCCGAGGCCACGAGCGCCCGCGCGATGCCGAGCCCGATCCCCGATGCCGCTCCGGTGACGAACGCGGTCTCTCCCGACGGCCAGACCATGGCTTACTCCATTCCGTAGGCGTTTCGCCCCAGATTCGCAGGTCAAGCGGTGCCCGGTCCCCGGCCAAATGGCGGTGAAAGTGGCCGTTGTCTGCGGCGTTCGGCGGGTTCGCAGCCGGGGTCGCCGATCGATGATGGTGCTGTAGCCAAGTGGGAGGAGTCCTCATGTCCGGTGCCATTCCGCGGCCGCCGTTCGATCCCGAACTCGACGCGGTCCTCACGGTGATCGCCGGCCAGCTCTCGCCGGTCATGACGCTGGAGTCGATCCCGCAGATCCGCCAGGCCGCCCCGATCAACACCGTCGACTTCGCGGCCCTGGGCCTCACGCGGCGCGATGTCACGATCCCCGGCTTCGAGGGCGCGGAGATCCTCGTCTCCGTGATCGCCCGATCGGATCACGAGGGCTTCGGACCGGGCATCTACCACACCCACGGCGGCGGCATGGTGGCCGGTGACCGCTTCTCCGGCCTGCCGGAGACCCTGCCCTGGGTCGTCGACCACGACGCCGTGATGGTGACGGTCGAGTACCGGCTGGCCCCCGAGTTCCCCGACCCGTACCCCGTGGAGGACTGCTACGCCGGGCTCCTCTGGACCGCCGAGCACGCCGCCGAGCTGGGCATCGACGCCAGCCGTCTCATCATCGCGGGCGCGAGCGCGGGCGGCGGCCTCGCAGCCGGTACGGCGCTGCTCGCCCGCGACCGCGGCGGCCCCGAACTGGCCGGGCAGGTGCTCATTTACCCCATGCTCGACGACCGCGACCAGACCGTGTCCTCGGCCCAGATGGCCGGGGTCGGCATCTGGGACCGCGCGAGCAACGTGATGGGCTGGACCGCGCTCCTGGGCGATCGCCGCGGCACCGGGAACGTCTCGATCTACGCCGCTCCCGCCCGCGCGACCGACCTGACCGGGCTGCCGCCCGCGTTCATCGACTGCGGCTCCGCCGAGGTCTTCCGCGACGAGGACGTGAGCTACGCGACGGCGCTCTGGCACGCGGGCGTACAGGCGGAACTGCACGTGTGGCCGGGCGGATTCCACGGCTTCGACATGATCGCGCCGCACAGCGCGCTCGCGCAGGCGATGATCGCGGCACGGAACGCCTGGGTGGCCAGAACCCTGTCCAGGTGACATCCACCCCGCCGTGAACGTAGGTTCGACGTCACACGCGAGGGGGCTGACATGCAGAATCTCGTCGGACGGCTCACCGCCCTGGATCCGGACGCGAGCGAGACGCTCAAGGTCGTCTCGTACTTCGACACGCTGATCGCCGGAGGCGCCGGACTCGACGGCCTGCTGCGCGGCGCCGCCGCGCTCTCCGGCGTCGTGGCCGGAGTCGAGCGCCGCGGCCGAATCGTCCGCCACAGCCCCCAGGGCCTGCGCGTGACGACGGAGCAGGCCCCCCACTCGCTGAAGCGCCAGACCCGCAACGGCTCGGTCTGGCTCGAACGCTCCGGACCTCTCCACGCCAACGACGAGATGATCCTCGAACGGCTCGCCCTCGCGGTCGACCTCACCGAGGCCCGCCGCGACCCGGAGGGCGCCCTCGAAACCGCCCTGGACTCCGCGACCCCGATCGACGAACGCGCCAAGGCACTGGCCAGACTCCGCATCCAGCCCGGCACGCGGATCCGGCTGATCGCGACCCCCACGGACACGCCCGCCATGAACGCCCCGTCCACCGCCGTCCCGACCCGATACGGAATCCTGCGCGCCACCCTGGACCTGACCGGCGCCCTCACGATCCCGGAGCCCGCAGGCATAGGCCCGTGGTGCCGCGCCGACCAGGCGTCGGAGTCGTGGGACGGCGCCATCGTCGCCCACCGCCTCACTGAGCCCAGGACACCGGTGGTAGACGCGACCGACATAGGCGCACTGCTCATCCTCGCCAAGTCCTACGACCCCCGCCACCCCCACCCCGACGTCCTGACCCTGTCCCGCCTGGACCCCCGGTCAGCCGACATCGCCCGCGTACTCGTGGAGTCCGACAGCGTACGCTCGGCCGCGGCCACGCTCGGCATGCACCACTCGACCATGCAGGCGAAACACGAGTCGCTGACCAGAGAGCTCGGCTACGACCCCCGCACCATCACCGGCCACGCCCGCTACATAGCCGCCGCCCTCCTCCTCCGCCTCACCTCCACTCCCTGACAGCCCGGTGAGCCTGCGGTCCTATGGGCCTGCGGTCCTGTGGCCCTGCGGTCCTACGTCCTGTAAGCCTGCGTCCTGTGGGCCTGCACCGCCGCTTGGGCGGCCACGCCTTCGTCCGAGTCGTCAAGCAGAAGCCGCGACCTTCCCGCTCCGGTCCGGCGTCATCGGGATACCCGATCTCGTCGATGGCCTCGTGCAACTCGTCGCGACGCAAAGCCGCCCGACCCGTCACCCCCGGCCACACCGCAACCGGATCGGCCACAAAAGGGCTCAACACCGACTCATGGTCAAACCCCCGAACAAGCGCCCCCTCCCCGGCAAAGACGATCGAGAACGCGTCTCCGGAACCGTTGTCCATCGACGCCATCTCCCACCCGTCACCCCAGCGAGCATCGAACCGGAAGTAGGGAAACTCGTCGGTCATGACGGCATCCAGCATCGCGAGCGCCTTGCTTCGAAAACGCAGATCAGCGATCTCCGGGAATCGAGCAGCCACCTCGTAGACGGTCACAGCCCCGCATTCAACCGCACCCCACCGACATTCCCACTCCCAGGACCACAAGCCCCTCTGGTCTGCCAAGTAGCGCACGATGTGGTCGGATGACCACGGGGCATTCGTGACGGAAGGCGGGGAAGCAGGCGTGGTCTATGCGGAGGTTCCGCTGACGGCGGCGGTACGACGAGCATGCCGCCTCAGCGGGCCGGCGACCCGCCTCCATGGCGGTGAGGAGTCCGCCGCGTGGCGCGTCGGCGACAAGGTGGTCCGCATCAGCGCGTACGCGAAGGACCTGGCGGAGGCGGAGTGGTGTCACCGGGTCGCGGGGGCGGCGCGAGCCGGCGGCTGCACCGAAGCGGTCGTACCACTGCCGCTGCCCGGGAGAGCCGACGGCGCGACGGTAATGCGAATCGAGGGCAGAACGGTGTCACTCTGGCCCTACGTAGATGGGGTCTGGGTGCCAAAGGACAACCTGGAATCTGCTCTGGCCGCGGCGCGCCTACTGGCCCGCCTACATCGGGCGCTGGCCAAGGTGGAACTGCCGCCTCGGCCCCGGCCAAGTCTTCTGGATGTCGGGCAGGCCGCGTACGACGACCCAGAACTGCATGACCCGCAACTGGACAACTGGCTGTCCGACTTCACGACAAGGTCCCGCCTGTGGCACCCGCTGCACGGCGACTACTACCGTGGCAACCTGCTCACCGCACACGACGACCCGACCCGGATCATCGGCGTACTGGACTGGGACGAGGCGCTGGTGGCCCCGCCCGAGGTGGAGGTCGCCGGCGCCGCGATGGAGTTCACGCCCGACTTCAGCGAGAACCTCGCACAACCCCGCCAATTCGCCCAAACCTACCGACGATCCGGAGGGACAGCCGAAAGCCTCGACGATGAGTCCCTGGTGCAACTGATGCGGCATCGGCTGCGACGCGAGAGCGTCTATTTCACACAGGCGGCGGCACAAGGCGTGGAACAGGACGAAGAAGACCTCGATTACCACCGTCGACGTCTGGCGGCATTCACCCGCCTTCGGCCGTAAGCCTGGCGCGGGAGGGGTCGTCCGGTGGACGAACCGTTCGCCAAGGAGTACATGCGGTTCGGTGTGACGGATGCTGCGGCTGATCGGTAACCGTGCCGAAGAGCGACCGAGAGACTGAGTGGCCATGGCACGTGGAGATGTGGCGACCATGGCCCACCTTGGTGACTCCGGGGGCAGGCGGAGATACTCCGGGAACGAGGAAACCCCAGTTCAGCTTACTGAACTGGGGTCTCGGTCGGTGCGCCGCCAGGGACTCGAACCCCGGACCCGCTGATTAAGAGTCAGCTGCTCTAACCAACTGAGCTAGCGGCGCTTGCGACACACGTAACTGTAGCAGCCACCAAGACCACCACGCACATCACCCAAGTCGCCCAGCCAGCCTGCCGTACGCATCGATCATCAACTGCCAGAAGCGGTCCACGTCCAGGTGGGTGGCCACCAGGGTGTTGGGGGCCGGGGAAGAGAAGTCGGTTACGGTCATGCCGGTGGTGTAGTGGCCGGCCGTTTCCACTTGGACCTCTGCTGGGGTCAGGGTCAGGAGTGTGGGGTCGATGACGTGGGCTACGGCTACCGCGTCGTGCAGGGCGGGGCCGGATTCCTCGGTGACCGGGGAGTAGTACTGGACGCTGGGGAGGATCAAGGAGGACAGGCGGCCCAGGTCTCGCATTCTGTTGAGGATGGGGAGGGTCAGGCGGGCGGTCAATGTGACGTCCAGGCCGATCTGGGTGACGGTCCAGCCTGCGTTGAAGGCGATGGCGGCGGCCTCGGGGTCGGTGAGGATGTTGAACTCGGCGGCGGGGTTGTGATTGCCGCGGGTGTACGAGCCGCCCATGATCACGAAGTCGCGTACCCAGTCGACGATTCTGGGTTCGCGGCGGACGGCCAGGGCGATGTTGGTGAGGGGGCCGGTGGCCACGAGGGTGATCTCGCCGGGGTGGTCCTGGAGAGTGGAGATGATGAAGTCGGCCGCGTGGCCCTCTCCCGCGCCTCGGACGGCCTGAGGGAGTACGGCGTCGCCCAAGCCGCCGGCGCCGTGGACATGGGCCGCGTCCATGGGGCCGCGGACCAGGGCGCCGGAGCAGCCGGGGACCACGGGGACGTCGCCTAGGTCCAGGAACTCGCGCAGGGCCAGGGCGTTGGCGGTCGTCAGGTCCAGGCCGACGTTGCCGCCCACTGTGGTGATGCCGCGCAGGTCGAGGGTGGATCCGGCCGCCAGGGCCAGCGCCAGCGCGTCGTCGATGCCGGGATCGCAGTCAATCAGCATGGAAACTGTCACAAAAACCCAGCGTATGGGTGTTTGTCGGTAAAAATCACGGCAGTACCCCAGACATGAATCGGGGCCGGAGCAGCTTCCCCCAAAGCTGCCCCGGCCCCGATATATGGCGGTCCAGGCCGGTACCTTCCCCCGAAGCACCGGCGGTCCCGCACTGCAGACGACGGTCCCCCTCCGCGTCCGCATCGGTAAAGGTCTGCTAGTCAGTCGCAGGACTCTTGACCTGCTTCGACACTACAGACGCGAATGCAACGGACGCGTCATATAGGGGTCGAATGTCTCCCCAAAAGGGCTAGGGAAGCTCCAAACGGACCTCGGTGCCTTCCGACAGCGACCGGCTCACCGTGCAGTACTTCTCGTGCACCCGATGGGCCACCGCCCGGTACACCTCGTCCGCCTTCTCCGACGGCACCTCCACGTCATAGGTCACGGTCACCGGCCCCAGCAGGTTGGGCTGGACCTTCTCCGCCTCGACGGTCATCGCCAGCCGGATGAGCTGGTGCCCCCGCTGGGCCGTGAGCGGCTCGACGGTGACGATGTTGCATCCGCCCACCGCCGCGAGCAGGAGTTCCACGGGGGTGAAGACACCGTCCTCGTCCCCGCCGCCGATCCGCACCTCGGCCCCGCGGGCGTTGGTCGCCCGGAACCCGCCGTCATCTGTCCGCTCAACACGCACGTTTGCCATGGCTCCGACCCTACTCACGCGTACGCGACCTTCAGGCACCGGCAAAGCGCTTAGCTCCGCCATACGCCCGTTATGCAAATGTGTCCTCCCGAGAGAGGAGCCCCACATGACGTTCCCTGGATCCGCACGCACGGAGACGGTTCTGAACACCTCCGTCAATGTGGACATCCGTACGGCATTGCCCCAGCGTGAGCTGGTTCCCATGTTGGACAACGCCTTCGCCTGGCTGCGCTGGGTGGACCGGACGTTCGATCCCTTCGACGAGGAGAGCCAGATCGGCCGGCTCAACGCGGGCAGGACGATCGAGCAGGTGCCGGAGTTGATCGAGGTGCTGCACCGGTGTGATGAGATGTCCGAGGCGACGGACGGGTGGTTCGACTCGCGGATCGGCGGGGCTCTGGACGTGTCGGGTTACATCAAGGGCTGGGCGGTCGAACGGCTGTCGCGGGCGCTGGCCGGCGCGGGTGCGGTGGACCACCGGATCACCGCCGGCACGGACATCAGGGTGCGCGGCTCCTCGCTGCCGGGCCGCCCGTGGCGCGTGGGCATCCGCGACCCGCGCACCAACGCGGTGCGCCGCATGGTGTTCGCCAACGACCTGGCCATCTCCACCTCGGGACACACGCGCGTGGTCGACCCGCGCACCGGCGAGGCCCAGCACGGGCTGAGCTCGGTGACGGTGCTCGGCCCCGATCTGGCCACGGCCGACGCGTTCGCCACCGCCATGTACGCGATGGGCCCGGCCAGGGCCCGCCGCTTCGCGCAGGATCTCGCGGCGGCGGAGCCGTACGAGGTGATGCTTGTCACGCGCGCCGGACGCTCGGTGAGCACGCCCGGTTTCGCCCTGTACGGCACGCCGTCTCAGCTCGCCGGTTGAGGGCTCAAGCCTCCGGATGCTGGGTGAGGTAGTCGATATAGACCGGTTTAAGTGCCTCGCCCAGCTCGCCTTCGCCCGCGGCGAGCGCGTCGCTGAGCAGGGCCGAGACGCGGCTGAGGTCGTTGGCGGTCTCCTGGTCGTGACCGCTGGCCGCCTCGGCCGCCGGGATCACCTTGAGCAGGTTCCAGAGAAACCCCAGGTCCCCGTGGCGCACCGCGTAGCGGACCGCACGCTCGTGCAGTTCGCTGGCCGGCAACGACTCCAGTTCCTTCGCGTCCATCTCGCTCCCTTCCCCTCCACCGCTCTTCCCCGTCCTGTGCCCTGCATAACGCCAACAGTCCGGCGAGTGACTACATGGAGTGACCTGTGGGCACATAGCGTGCATGATCACTGTCCTGATCATCGCCCTGGCCGCCGCGATCTCGCCGATCGTCGCCCATGCGCTCAACCGGTTCGTCCGGGTTCCGAACGTGGTGCTGGAGATCCTGTTCGGCGTGCTGTGCGGGCCGGTGCTGCTCGGCTGGATCAGGATCGACGGCTTCGTCGAGACGCTCTCGCAGTTCGGGCTCTCCATGCTGATGTTCATGGCCGGCTACGAGATCGAGTTCGCCCGGATCAAGGGCCGGCCGATCCGGCTGGCGATCTACGGCTGGTTCGCCTCGCTGGCGCTCGCGCTGCTCGTGGCGCTGGCGACGAACGGGTTCACGCTGGCCGCCCAGGTGATCGGGCTGGCGCTGTGCACGACCGCGCTCGGCACGATCCTGCCGATGGTGCGCGACGCGGGCGCGCTGCCCACGCCGTTCGGCAGCCGGGTGCTGGGGATCGGGGCGCTCGGGGAGTTCGGCCCGATCGTGGCGATGGCCTTCGTCTTCTCCGAGGACGAGGCGTGGCACACGATCGCGGTCATCGCGCTGTTCGCCGCGATCGCGATCGTCGCGGCGGCCATGGCCGCCCGGCCGCGGCACCCGCTGCTGGCGCGGCTGGTCACGGCGACCATGGGCAGCAGCGGCCAGCTCGCCGTGCGCATCGTCATGTTGGTGCTGATCGCGATGATCGCCGCCGCGTCGGCGTTCGGCCTGGACGTCCTGCTCGGCGCGTTCGCGGCGGGCATCGTGGTACGGCTGGCCGTCGCCTCCGGCCCCGAGGCCGAGGAGCATGTGGTCTCCTCCAAGCTCGACGCGATCGGCTTCGGCTTCCTCATCCCGTTCTTCTTCGTGGTCAGCGGCGCCAACCTCGACCTGAAGGCGCTGTTCACCGACCCGCACAGCCTGCTGCTCATCCCGGTCTTCCTGCTGGCGTTCCTGCTGGTGCGCGGGCTGCCCACGTACCTGCTGCACCGGCGCGACCCCGGCCTGCGGCGCGGCGAGAACCGGGCGCTGGCGCTGTTCGCCGCGGCCGGGCTCCCCCTGATCGTGGTGATCACCAACACCGGCGTCGCGGAGGGCGCGATCAGCTCCGCGCACGCCGCCGCCATGGTCACCGCCGGCGTGCTCAGCGTCATGATCTATCCCCTGCTGGCGCTGCGCCTCTACCGGTCAGCCCTCAAGGAGTGCGAGGATCTATCAGCGTGATATTCATCTTGAGAACCCTGGCGGCCGCGGTCGCCCTGTGGGTCGCCACCCAACTGCTCGACGGCATCACGGTCAACACCGACACCACGGCCAAGTACTGGGGCACGCTGCTCGTCGTCGCCCTCATCTTCGGCCTGATCAACGCGATCGTGAAGCCCATCGTGAAAATGCTGGGTTGCGCGGTGATCGTGCTGACGCTGGGGCTCTTCCTCCTCGTGATCAACGCGGCGATGCTGCTGCTCACGAGCTGGATCGCCGGGCAGCTCGACGTGCCCTTCCACGTGGACGGCTTCGTCACCGCGCTCATCGGCTCGGTCATCATCAGCGTCGTGAGCTGGCTGCTCGGCCTGATCATCCCCGACAACGACTGATCACCCCATGGAACTCCACGGCGCCGGCCTGACCTGCGCGCGGGTCTCGGCCGTGGCCACCGCCGGCGTCCGGGTGACGATCGGCTCCACCGATCGCGCCCGGGCCGCGTGGGCCACCGCCCAGGCGCTGACCGGGCCGGTCTACGGGCAGAGCACCGGCGTCGGCGCGAACAAGGACGTCGAGGTGGCCGCGTCCGGACTCGACCTGCTGCGCAGCCACGCGGGCGGCGCGGGCCCGCTGATCGAGGCGGAGCGGGCCAGGGGAATGCTGGCCGTACGCCTGAACCAGCTTCTCGCCGGCGGCTCGGGGATCGACCCCGCGGTGCTGCCGGTGCTCGCCGAGGCGATCAACGCGGGCGTCACTCCCCCGGTACGCGCCTACGGGGCCATCGGCACCGGCGACCTGACGGCGCTGGCCACCACCGCCCTGTGCCTGCTGGGCGAGCAGGAGTGGCGGGGCGGAGACGGCCCGCGCTTCGCGCTGGCGAGCTCGGACGGGCTGCCGTTCATCAGCTCGGGCGCGCTGACGCTGGCCGACGCGGCGCTGGCCTGCCACCGGCTGCGCGGGCTGCTCGCTGCCGCCGTCGACGTGGCCGCGCTCTCCTTCACCGCGGTCGGGGCCTCGGCGGAGCCGCTGGCGGCAGCCGTACAGGAAGCAAGGCCGCACCAGGGGCAGGCGGTGGTGGCCGCGCGGCTGCGCGGCCTGCTCAACGGCGAGCTCGCCGCCCGCGTGCAGGACCCGTACGGCTACCGCGCCTTCGCCCAGGTGCACGGCGGCGCGTTCGACGCGCTGGAGCGTGCGGCGGCGACGGTGGAGGTGGACCTCAACGCCGCCGCCGAGAACCCGCTCATCGACCGCTCGCTGGCCTGGCACAACGGCAACTTCCACTCGGCGCCCGTGGCGCTGGCCCTGGACACGCTGCGCGCGGCGCTCGTGCAGACGGCGCAGCTCAGCACCGCCCGGCTGGCGACGCTGATGGAGCCCGGCTACACCGGCGCGCTGCCGTTCCTCGCCGACCGGCCGGGCTCCTCGGGCCTGATGATCCTGGAGTACGTGGCCCAGGACGCGCTGGCCGAGCTGCGCCACCTGGCGACGCCGGTGACCACCGGCAACGCCGTGATCTCCCGCGGCACGGAGGACCACGCCGGCTTCGCCACCCAGGCGGCCCGCCACGCGCTGCGCTGCGCCGAGCCGCTGGAGATCGTGCTGGCCTGCGAGCGCGTGGCGGCCGTACGCGCCCGCCGCGGCCCCGAGCCCGACCGCCCGCTGGACGGCGACCTGGACGAGGCCCGGCTACTCCTGCGCGCGGCCGGAGCCGCGTCGTAGCCACCGGCGCGGCACGAACAGCACCAGCAGGGCCGCGACCACGTGCGCGGCGATGAACGCGTACGCCTCGTACTTGGTGGCCGGGTGGCCGATCCGCACGGTGATGTGGTCGGCCCACGCCCACACCTCGGGGATGCCGTCGAGGCGGCGGTTCATGGAGACCGCCACGAGGTCCTCCAGTCCGGACACGTGCAGGATCGACATCGCCAGGCCCGTGCGCAGCACGCCTTCGCGCGTGCCGCCGCCGAGCCGGTAGGCCAGCAGCAGCCCCACGATCAGGAACGGCACGAAGACCACGACGTGCAGGTAGAGGTCCTCGAAGCCGCCGGATCCGTCCTCGATGTCCATGGCGGCGATGAAGGTCTTCGGCACGAAGTACAGCAGGAAGGCCAGGAACACGGCCGGGACGGCGAACAGGTGCAGCCTCAGCCGCCGCGCCCACTCCACGTCCAGCCAGGCGACCGCCACGATGGCGGCGAGCTGCGGCGTGAGCTTCACGAGGAAGGCCCACAGCGAGGTGATCTCCTGCTCGTACGGCAGGACGAAGCGGACGATTCCCGCCAGCGCCACCGCAAGGGCGCCCGCGAGCAGCGTCACCCGGTTGGCTCTGATCACGTTGAGACTCCAAGGATCGGGGTGCCGTGGCCGGGGCAGCGGCCGATCTCGCCGCCGCCCTCCGGGACCACGGCGACGAGCACCGGACGGCGCCGGCCCAGCGCGGAGACGGCGAGCCCGCCGCCCTCCGGCCGGGCGTGGAAGCGCCGCCACAGCAGATGGACCCGGCCGCAGCGGGCGCGGGCCGCGTAGTAGCCGAGGTGGGGATCGTGGACCAGCACGCCCTCCGCGGCGCCGGCGAGCGTGACCCGCTCCAGCACCCTCACCTCGACGCCCTCCAGTTCGGGCAGGAACGAGGCCACCGCCGCCCGCTCCCCCACCACGACCGCGCGGCCGGCGCGGGTGGCGAGTGCGAGCGCGGGCGCGTTGAGCTCACGCCGCCTGCGCTCGTGCACGACCGTGGCGCCCGGCTCCAGCAGCACGCCGTACGGCGGGCCGCCCGCACCCAGCCGCCGCCGATCCAGCACCGACCGGCGCACCTCCAGCACCGGAACCCGCCCAAGCCCGCCCAAGCGCGCTGCACCCGAGAAACCCGCCACACCCGCCGCGCCCGAAACGCCTGCCGCACCTGCCGCGCCCGAGAAACCCGCCGCACCCGCCGCGCCGAGGGCCGTCGTCAGCGCCGCGCGGAGGCCGCCCGGCGGGCCGATCCACAGGCTCGGTTCGGCCCCCGGATCGTACGGCTCGCCGAACGGGCACAGGCGGTGCAACTGCCCGGCCAGCTCCCCGGTGGGCGTGGGCAGGGGCTCGTCGAGCGCCCGGCCCGCACGTACCCACTGGTCGCGGTAGAAGGGCACGCGGGAGAAGGCGAGCCGGACGGTGCGCCGGTAGGACCGCTCCCACGCCGTGGCGGAGAACCTAGTCGACATCGACCCTGACCAGCGCGTCCAGGTCCGGGGCCGTGTGGTCGACGACGTAGCCGAGCTTGGCCCGGCACTCGGTGTAGGGCACGACAGGGTCGCCGGGCCGGGCGACCACGACGATCTCGGCGCTGCCGGGCAGCGACTCGAGGCCCTCGATCCGGCGCAGGGTGCCCGCCCGGGGCGCGCGCAGCACGCGTACCGAGGCGGTCCCGCAGCGGGCGGGCGTGAGGTCGGGGCGTTCGCCGACGGCCAGGCGGACCGTGGCCTCGACCGTGTCCACGCCGTACATCAGGCCGAGGGCCTCGCCCAGTCCGTTGCCGCCGATGCGGGCGCCCATCTCGATCAGCGTGACCACGCCGCCCTCGACGAACAGGTCCACGTTGAGCGGGCCGTCGGTGTAGCCGACCTCGGCGCAGACGAGCTCCAGTTGCCGGACGACCTCCTTGGCGAGGACGTCGTCGCCCGGCTCCATGTCGTGCCCGATCGCCACCACGCCGGGAGGTTCCGTGACCCGGCGGCTCAGGCCGAGCAGGGCGATCGTGCCGTCCTGGAGCATGGCCTCGGCGCAGAGGTCCTGGCCGGTCAGGAGCTGTTCGACGATGATCCGGCCGGTCGGGGAGAGTGCCCGCGCGTGCTCGACCGCCGGTGCGAGCTCCTCCTGCGCGCCGACGATCGTGATGCCGCGCGAGCTGCCGGAGTCGACCGGCTTGACGATGACCGGCAGCGCCGGCCGTACCTCTGGGTCGGTGGAGTAACGGGGGCTCGGCAGGCCGAGGCGCAGGCACGTCTCGCGGAAGGCGGCCTTGTCCGTCGAGACCCGCAGGGTCTCCTCCGTGAGCCCGCACGGCAGGCCGAGCAGGCCGGCCAGCTCGACCAGCGACGGGAGGTTGATGTCGCTGCCGGGGGCGAGCAGGCCCGCCAGGTCCGCGCGCCCGCGCAGCGCGGCCGCGACCGCCGCCACGTCGCGGGTGCTGAGGTGCAGGAACTCGTCGGCTTCGGCCACGCCGGGGGCGTCGGCCCGCATGTCCACGCAGATCGTGGACAGGCCCAGCCGCCGGGCGGCCCGGAAGGCACTGACCGTGCCGTCCGAGCCGCCGAGGATCACGAGGTGCTTCACTTCGGGGTGTTCCAGTGGGTGCCGCGGTTCTCGATGAACCAGTCGACCGTCTTGGCCATGCCCTCTTGCAGGGAAACCAGGCTGGCGGGGTCGATGCCGACGGGACGCAGCGTCTCGGGGTTCGCGGTGACGGCGGTGTCCGGGGTCTCGCCCGGACGCATGGGCAGGTCCACGATCGGGACGCGGTCGTAGCCGCGCTCCGCGCACATGTCGATGATCGTCTCGGCGACGGCGCGGATGCTGGTCGACTCGGCGGGGCCGACCTCGACCACGTGGCCGAGCGGCGGCTTGGCCGCGGCGGTCTCCAGCGCGGCGACCAGTCCCCTGGCCACGTCGCCGACCCACACCATGTCGGAGATCTGGGTGCCGCCGCCGTACAGCTCGACCGGCATTCCGGACAGGACGCGGCAGATCACGGCGGGGGTGATCTTGCGTACCTTGCCGGCGGCGAACGGTGGCGCCGCCATCTGACGGGGCCCGTAGGCGTTGACGACCCTCACTAGGTTGACGCTGGTGCCGCGGTGGGCGTTGAACATGCGCGCGAAGCGCTCCACGGCGGTCTTGGAGATCGAATAGCTGTTGTCCATCCAGTGGTTGCCCACGCAGATGTAGACGCCGGGGAGGCCATACTGGGCCACGGCCTCCAGGAAGTTGAGACCGCCCATGAGGTTGGTCTCTGCGGCGGGCCGCGGGTTGGTGATCGTCTCCTGGGTGCCGAGCACGGCGGCCAGGTGGATGACCGCATCGGCGTGGGCGGCCAGCTCGGTCATCGCCGTGGCATCCCTGATGTCACCGAGCATGACCTCGAACGGGCCGGAGCCGCGATCCTGATGGTCGAAGACGATCGGAGTATGACCTCTGGCGGCTAACTCCTCACAGACGTAACGGCCGATGAAGCCATTACCTCCCGTCACCCCTACTTTCATGGCATTCCCCTGCTCGAACGCCGCGCTGGTTTGTGCGCGGGCGGTAGGTACACGCGTCCAGGTGAGGCGCGCGGCCATGATCAAATCAGACATATACTGCCATCTATGACTCCGAGTCATTTCGTTGCAAATTCGTAATTTTTCGGATGAATCAGGGACATGAGTGAAAATTGAACTGTCGCGCCCGGATATTGACCCAGAGCCGGACGGCTGGGAAGATTTCCGGGTTCGCGAGGGGTTGACCGCTATTTGGTCCTATGAAGTGATCCGTAATTCCTTTGCCGGTTCGTGGGCCCGGCCCCTGCTGGGCGTCTTCCGCGACGGCGATCGGGTCACCGGCGCCGTCGGCGCGGTCTGCCGCGGCCTGCGGACCACGCGTTCCCCTCGCGCGCCGCTCTTCCTCGACGTGCGATTACCGGCTCACTCCAACGCGCCGACCTGGTGCCTGCCCGAGGGCGCCGACGGGCGCGAGCTCATCAGGACTTTTGAACGCGCCGCCGTGGCCGAGCTCGGCTGGCGGCTGGCCGGCGTCGTCTACCGCATGGTCACCGAACCCGCGCTGCCGCTGGTCGCCCGGCGCGGCGCCGTCGTCAGGCAGTCCCCCGGCACCACCGAGCTGAGCCTGGCCTGGTCCACCGTGGACGGCTGGATCGGCACGCTCAGCCGTAACCGCCGCTCCACGCTGCGGCGGCAGATCAAGCGCATCGCCCAGGACGGCGAGCTGAACGTGCGCGAGGGCAGCGCCCGCCGGGACCTCGACCCGGCCGAACTGGCCGCGCTCGACGAACGCCACGCCGCCCGCCTGTCCTCCTCCTTCGACCCGCGCCTGCCGCTGTCGCCCGCGTACTTCGCCGCGCTGCTCGGCCGCGAGGACGTGTGGACGCTCAGCTACCACCACGACGGGAGACTGCTGGCCTTCGCCATGGTCTACGACCACCCCGTCGCCCCCGCGTACGGCCCCTGGGCCGCGCTGCCACCCGAGCAGGGCGGCAGGAAAGACCTCTACTTCGACAGCTACGCCCGGATCGTCGCCCACGCGTCGGCCGCGGGCGCCAAGAGCCTGTTCGCGGGCCGGGGCTTCCTCGACGTGAAACGCTCGCTGGGCTTCGCCCACCTGCCCATGAAGGTCGTGGCCGTACCCAGGTGGGCGGTCGGATGAGCCTGGAGTTCCTGGATCCCCGTCACGATCCCGAACCCGCCGACTGGGAGGAGTTGCGCCTGGCCGCGGGCCAGTGGGTGACCTGGCGCTACGACCTGCTGCGCGCCTACGCCTGGGGCGCCCAGGCGCCGGTGGTGCTGGCCGTCCTGCGCCGGGACGGCAAGGCGGTCGGCGCCGCCTCGGCCTCGTTGCGCACCCCCAGGCTGCGGCGCGGCGTCTACGCCGGAGAACGCGGACCGGCGGGCGTCCTCGACGTCCACGCGCCCGGCAACCGCTCCCAGAAGGGCTGGTGGTTCCGCGACGAGCCGGACCGCGACCTGCTGCGCGCCTACGCCCGCGGGCTGCGCCGGGAACTGGGCCCCGGCTGGCGCGGCATGGTCTGGCGCGAGGTCTCGGCCGACGAGGGCAGCCTGCTGCCCGGCCCGATCAGGGTGAACCTGCCGACCGCTCCCCTGGCCAAGCTCGCCCTCCCCTGGTCCGGCCTGGACGAGTGGTATTCCCAGCTCGACCCCCGCCGCCGCGACTCCCTGCGCAGGCGGGCCAGGACGTTCTCCGCCGAGCTGTCGGTCCGCATCGGCCCCGCCGCCGAACTGGTCGGCGCCGAGGAGGCGGCCAGACTGCGCGCCGAGAACGACCTCAAGCACCGCAGCAAGATCCTGCCCGCCGCGCCGCTGCCGCTGCCCTACCTGGAGGCGCTCATCGGCGGCGGCGAGAGCGTCGCCCTGACCTACCGCCACCGGCGGCGGCTGCTCGGGCTCTCCCTCATCCTCGACCACCCGGCCTGGCCCATCTGCCTGAGCTGGGGCGCGCTCCCGCCCGAGAACGGCGGGCGCAAGCACCTGTACTTCGACGGCTACGTCCGCATGGTCGAGTGGGCGATCGGCGCCGGCAAGCGCGGCCTGGTGCTAGGCAAGGGACAGGCCGAGGTGAAGAGCGGGCTGGGCGCGGAACTGGTGCCCTCCTCCGCGGTGGCGGTGCCGCTGTGAGATGCCTGCAGTGCGGTGATCCGCACCCCGTCCCGCTCGGCCGCCGCCGGTACTCGTGCCGGGCCTGCGGCGCCGTCTACCGGGCGGTGCCCTCGGCGCCCCGGCCGGTGGAGGGCGATCCGCTCGTGCCGTACCTGCCCGCGCGCATGATCCGCTGGGTCCGCGACAACGACGACCGCTCGCCCCTCGACCGGGAGACGCTGGCGCGCTGGTACAAGGAGTTCGACGCGCTGGTGGCCAAGGCCAGGACCGACGAGGCGGTCCGCGCCCACGTCGAGGAGATCAGCGAGATCCCCCTGGACCTGCTGCCCGCCAAGCCGCCGCCCTTTCCCAAGGTCTGCGCGGCCCTGCACGCCACCTGCTACGACCTCGCCCTCGCCGGGAAACGCCTCGACCCCTCCGCCGCCGAGCGCCTGTCGCACGTCCGCGCCTGGCTGGCGGGCCCCGGCCGCCCGTCCACCTGGACGGCCGCGCCACCGTCCGATCCTGACGCCGAACACGTGCGCGCCCTCATCCCCCTGCCGGACACCTTCGACGCCGCCCAGGTCAGGACCTTCTTCTGCGCCCTGTTCGGCGTCGAGAAGGGCCCCTCGCTGCCCGGCGTGCTCGACCGCTTCGGCCCCGAACAGGTCGACGCGGCCCTGCGCGCCTACCTGCGCGACGGCAGCCGCCCCCTGCTCGACCGGGTGCTCGCCGACCTGGACGCCGGATGACCGCGACCGCAACCCACCGCATCGGGCTGACGCGGCTGACGACGCTGATCGCCGGCCGCGCCACCTTCCGCCTCATGCTGTACGGCTCCGCCGCCCTGCTGGCCCTGGCCTGGAGCCGCGCCGACTTCGCCGCGTACGCCGCGGTCATGGGGGCCGTCGGCTGGCTGTGCATGGTCGTCCAGTCGGGTACCGAGAAGGCCGCGCTCAAGCTGATCCCGCGGGCCCGCCGTACCCGGGACCAGCTCGCCGGCATGCTCCGCGCCCTCGTCGCCTACGTACCGCTCCCGGCCACGGCCGCCGCCGTCGTGGCCCTGGCCGTCGCGCCAGGACACCTGGTCACGCTCTACCTGCTGGGCATCGCCTACTACGTGGCGCTCGGCTGCGGCATGCTCGGCGTCGCCCTGCACCGCGCGCTCGGCCGCTACGCCCGCGACACCGCCCACTTCGCCGTGCTCGGCCTCGGCATGGGCGCGATGGCGGCGCTGGCCTTCTTCGCCGGCGTCGGCCCGACCGGCTACCTGGCCGGGCTGCTGGCACTGGTCACCGCGCTCAACCTGTCGCTGCTGCCCGGCCTGCCGCGCGCGAGACGCCCGCGTCCGGGGCTGCGCCGCGTGCTGGCCGGGACGATCGTGCTCATGGGCGCGGCCGACGTCATGAACAACGCCATGATCGGCACGCTCTTCGTCGAGCTCGCGCTCAGCCCCCACGCCGGCCAGAGCGGCGACCTCTACTTCGTCACCCTCGCCTGGGGCTTCGCCCTGTCCGTGCTCTACACGCTGCAGCGCATCTACCAGCCGCAACTGTCGCTCAGGGTGGCGGGCGGCGGCGCGGCCGGAGCCCGGGTGCTGGGGCGGCGCATGGCCGGGCTGGCCGCCCTGACCGGGGCGCTCTGGCTGGCCGTCGCCGGAGTCGCCCTGCTCCAGCACATCCACGGCCCGCTCGCGCTCGGCGTGCTCGCGCTCACCCTGCTCCCCGTGCAGGCGCTGGCCAGCGGGGCCACGTTCGTCGTCGAGCACACCGACCCGAGGGCCAACGCCAAGGCCGTGGTCGCCGCGCTGGCCGCCGTCGCCGTGCTCGGCGCGGTGACCATCCCCCTGGCCGGGGCGGCCGGGGCCGTGTACGCGCTGGGGGCGAACCCGCTCGTCCTCGGCCTGGTCCTGAGGAGATCGCAGTGACGACCGGCCTGACCGTGCTGGTGCCGTGCTTCAACGAGGGCGCCCAGGTGGAGGTGGCCTACCGGGAGCTGGCCGCGGAACTGTCCGCGATCGAGGACCTGGAGATCCTCTTCGTGGACGACGGCAGCTCCGACGACTCGCTCGCCCGGATGCGCGCCCTGGCCGAGGCCGACCCCCGGGTGCGCTACCTGTCCTTCACCCGCAACTTCGGCATCGACGCGGTCATGGCCGCCGGGTTCTCCTACGCCGCCCAGCCGTGGACCGTGCAGTGCGACGCCGACCTGCAGGTGCCGCCGTCCCAGATCTGGCCGCTGCTCGCCAAGGCCGCCGAGGGGTACGACGTGGTCTTCGGGCACCGGGTCGACCGGCACGACCCGCTCGTGCGCAAGATCGGCTCGCTCGGGCTGCACTGGGCGGCCAGGGCGGTGTTCAGGATCGGCATGCCTCGGGGGGCCTCCACGTTCCGGCTGGTCCGGACGCCGGTGGCCAGGACGATCAGTGATCTGCGCCTGCCGTGGTTCATGCCTGCCGTACCTCTGGTGGGGGCGCGGCACGCGGCGGTGAGCGTCACGCACCGCGAGCGTGGCGCGGGACGGTCCAAGCTGCGGCTGGGGCGGTTGGCGGGGCATGCGTTCGAGCTGTTCTTCGGGTTCTCGTGGCGGCCGCTCAACCTGCTGTACCTGCTGGCGGCGGTCGGGCTCGTGGTGGCGGCGCTGGGGCTGACCGGGGCGCACCTCGCGTTGTCGGCGGTGACGCTGGCGGGGCTGGCGGTGGTCGGCCGCTACGTGCACCGGATCGCGCCCCAGCGCCCCCTCTATTACGTACGCGAGGCCAACGTGCCCCTACGCGACGCCGACACCCTCACCCAAGGCGCCCCCTGCCCACCGCCACCCAAGCCCACCCCCCACACCCCCGGCCTAACCACCCCCACCTGACCGCCCCTCCAGAACCCCTCCGCGTAACCGCCTCCGCCTAACCAACCCCTCCGGCACCGCTCCGCGTAACCGCCTCCGCCTAACCAACCCCTCCAGCACCGCTCCGCGTAACCGCCTCCGCCTGACCAACCCCTCCAGCACCCCTCCGCCTGACCGCCCCTTCGGAGCGCCTGGTCAGAACGCCCCGCGTGAACGCCCTCTGGCAGCGCGCCTTCGGGCCTCGCCAGGCAACTGGGACACGGAGACGCGCCGAGGAGGCGGCGGGAGGAGAGGTGCGGCGCCATAGGCGGGATGTCGCGGCGGCACGCGCGGAGTGGCGCGAAACAAGCGTCCGGCGCACAAGCCAGGCGGGGCGAGGCGGCCCGTGCGGGCTGTGGCAGCGGGCGGACACCCGGTGCGGTCGGTGGTAGCCCCGGGATGGCGGGCCAAAAAGTGGCAGGCCAAAAGGTGGCGGGCCAGAAGGTGGCGGGCGGCCAAAAGGTGGCGGGTTAAGGGGGTGGTGACCCTGGGAGGGCGGGATAAGGGGGTGGTGATCCTGGGGGGCGGGTTGGGGGGTGGTGATCCTGGGGTGGTGGGTTAGGGGGTGGGGAGGTCTCGGGTGGAGCCGCGTTCGCGGAGCGTGGGCTGCTGGACGACGCGGCGGCGCTTGGGACCCCCGTCCACCGCGGCCACCGACAGCCGGACCGCCGCCCTGACGATGCCCGCGATGTTCCAGTCCACCGTGGTCAGCCCCGGCGTGAGCAGGCCGGACATCGGGTGGTCGTCGTAACCCATGACGGAGACGTCGCCCGGGATGGACAGCCCCAGCTCGGCCGCGGCCGCGTAGACCCCGTAGGCGATGGAGTCGGAGAAGCAGAAGACGGCGCTCGGCCGGTCCGACTCCAGGATGCGGCGGGCCACGTCGGTGGCCCCCGCCAGCTCGTGGGACGCGGTGGTGACCTCCAGGTCGAGCCCCAGCCGCTCGGCCTCGGCGGTGACGTGGACGTCGGCGGGCCGGTCGGGGGTGCTGGTGCGGGTCGGCGTGAGGACGGCCACGCGGCGGTGGCCGAGCCCCTTGAGGTGCTCCAGGGCCAGCGTCATGCCGCGCCGGTTGTCGAAGACGACCTCGCCCGCGGTGCCCTCCAGCGAGTCGCCGATCGAGACCACCGGCAGCGACTCGCACAGCTCGGGCCAGAAGGCCGCGGCGGGGTCGACCGGCTGCACGATGAGCCCGTCGACGCGCTGGTCGCGTAGTTGCTGGGCGAGGGCGCGCTCGCGGGCCGGGTCGCCGACCGCGTCGAGGATCAGCGCGTAGCGGTCCTTCTCCCGCAGCCCCCTGCTGACGCCGACGGCCAGCGACTGCTGCCACAGGTCTTCGAGTGACCCGCAGAGCACGCCGATCATCCCGGTGCGTCCGCTGGCCAGGGCGCGGGCGATGGGGTCGGCCTCGTAGCCCAGCTCCGCGGCGGCCGCCCGCACCCGCTCCATCGTCTCCTCGGAGACCTGCATGCCGCGCAGCGCATAGGAGACGGCGGCCGGTGACAGGCCTGTGGCCTGGGCCACTTCCTTGATGGTCGCTCTCTTGCGGGGCACCAAGCCAGCCTATTGCGTACGGCCGACAGAAAGACGCACCGTTGACAGGACCATAGGTGAAGCGGTTCACTGAACCGTATCAGTGAATCGCTTCACAACTCCGGCTTCCGAGGCGGGAGCGTTTACCTATATTATCAGTAGGAAATAGAGGGAGGTGTGGCCGTGAGCATCGATGTGCATCAGCACCTGTGGACGCGTTCGTTCGTGGAGGCGCTGCGTGCGCGTACGGCCGCGCCGTACCTGGACGGCTGGACGCTCGTCCTGGACGGCGAGCCCCCCTACGAGGTGAACCCCGCCGACCACGACCCCGCCACCCGCGAGACCGGCGAGCTGGCGCTGGTGTCGCTGTCCAGCCCGCTCGGCATCGAGTCGCTGCCGCCCGAGGAGTCCTGGCCGCTGCTCGACGCCTACCACGAGGGCGCGCTGGAGCTGCCGGAGCGCTTCGGCGCCTGGGCCGCGACCTGTCACAGCGAGCCCGACCCGGACCGCCTGGCCAAGGATCTCGACCGCGGGTTCGCCGGGCTGCAGATCCCGGCCACCGAGGAGCCCCTGGACGAGTTGCTCGACGTCCTGGTGGAGCGTGACCTGCCCCTGCTGGTCCATCCCGGACCCGCCGCGGGCAGCCCGGGACGCCCGTCGTGGTGGCCGGCCGTCGTGCCGTACGTGCAGCAGATGCACGCGGCCTGGTACCACTTCCACGCCGTGGTGCGTCCGCGCCACCCGAGCCTGCGCGTCTGCTTCACCCTGCTCGCCGGCCTGGCCCCGCTGCACTCCGAACGCCTCATCGCCAGGGGCGGCCAGAACCGCGGCCTGGTCGACCCCGGCTTCTTCGTGGAGACCTCCAGCTACGGCCCGCGCGCGATCGACGCGATCGTCAGGGAACTCGGCATCGACGTCGTCGTCAACGGCTCCGACGCCCCCTACGCCACGGCCCCCGACCCCGGCCTCGGCAGCGCCGCGGCCCACGCCATCCGCGTGACCAACCCCCGTCGTCTACTCGGCAGAAAGGAGAACCGCACATGAGCGAGTCCCAGATCAAGGACGGGGGAACCTGCACCCGGCTTCCCGAGCGCGCCCTCGACCGGCGCGAGCTGCGGGAGCTGGTCGACGACCTGGCCGCCAACCCCGCCGGATGGCAGGAGCTCGTCGACTTCCCGCAGGACGGCGGCCGCCACTACGCCTCGCTCTACCGCGACGCCTACGTGGACGTGTGGCTTCTGTGCTGGCGGCCGGAGGACGACACCGGCTGGCACGACCACGACATCAGCTCCGGCGCCGTGCACGTGGTGCAGGGCGCGCTGCTGGAGTGCAACCCGCGCATCGGCGGCGAGCACCTGGAGACGGTGGTGGGCGAGGGCCAGTCGTTCTCGTTCGGCCCCGACCACATCCACCGTCTCAACGGCGCCACCTCGCACAGCGTCTCGATCCACGCCTACTCGCCGCCGCTGTGGCGCCTCGGCCAGTACTCGATCGACGACGGCGGCGTGATGCGCCGCACGTCGGTCAGCTACGCCGACGAACTGCGGCCGCTCGACACCGCGGCCGAGGTGGCCTGACCCGCGCTCAGCGGCGCCCGCTGACGACGGCCCTGCCCATGGCGGGGTCGTCGCAGAACGCGCCGTCGATGCCCAGTGCCAGCAGCTTGGCCAGGAAGCCCATCACGTCGCCGGTCGCCCGCGCGTAGACGGGGCTGGCCGGGTTGCCGAGGCGGTGGTCCAGGGGGAGCTGGGAGTTCTCGTTGCGGATCGTCCAGATGTGCACGTCCAGGCGGGCCCGGTGCGCGTCCTTCACCAGCGTGGTGGGCGGCTGCAGGCGGCCGTCGGGACCCACCGGGAGGATGCGGCGCGTGTCCACGCCGATGCCGTCGGCGTAGGAGGCCACCTCGCGCAGGCCCTGCGGCTTCACCATGTCGTCGTAGGTGCGCGGGTCGCCCGAGGCCGTCCAGTCGTACGGCTTGCCGCCGAAGGTGATGAGCTGGATCAGCGGCAGCCGGGTCTTGGAGCGCATCTCGCGCAGGTTGGCGGTCTCGAACGACTGGATGTACGCCTTGCGCACCCGGTACCGGCCGAGGATCTCCAGGAGAGGTTCCTCCAGGGACAGGCCGATGGAGTCGAAGTAGGTCGGGTGCTTGGTCTCGGGATAGACGCCCACGCGGTGCCGCTGGGCGAGCTGGACGACCTCTTCGAACGTGGGGATCTCGGCCAGACCGTCGAAGGCGGCGTTGTCGGGCCGCAGGTCGGGGATGCGTTCCTTGGCGCGCAGGGTCTTGAGCTCGGCCAGCGTGAAGTCCTCGGTGAACCACCCGGTCACCGCGCGGCCGTCGATCGTCTTGGTGGTGCGGCGGCCGGCGAACTCGGTGTGGGCGGCGACGTCGGTGGTGCCGCCGATCTCGTTCTCGTGCCGGGCCACGAGCACGCCGTCCTTGGTGGACACGAGGTCGGGCTCGATGTAGTCGGCGCCCATCGCGATCGCGGCCTCGTAGGACAGGAGGGTGTGCTCGGGGCGGTGGGCGCTGGCGCCCCGGTGCCCGATGACGACCGGCTCCTTCGGCGAGTGAGCCGCCACGGGCTCCGATGAGATCAGCACGACGGCGACCGTAACACCGGCCAGCACCTTGCCCAATAATCTGCCCAATACTCTGCGCTCCATCATGCCGCGCAGAGTAAACCTGCTTAGTTACGCGCGAGAACACAACAGGTGGAACACGGATCAACATCCGGCAGCGTGATCCACAGGCAGCAGGTCTTGCGGAAGTACCCGTCGCCGGAGGGCGTGAGCAGCCCGTCCACCGGCTTGCCGATCTCGCGCAGCAGCGTCATGTAGTCGCCCTTGACGACCTGGGTGAGCGGGTGCGCGACGGCCTCGGCGGTGGAGCCCCACAGCGTGCGCTCGCCGACCCTGGCCATCCGGCTGAGCACCTTGACCAGCGGCGCCTGCGACTCGGCCACCGCGCCGGCGATGGCCGCCGCGCCGCTCTCCCACGTCACCCGCGAGGCCCCGATGGTGACCCCGGCGTCGGAGACCTTGAAGTACGTGTCCCGAAATCTCATGACCGGGATGCGCCCGTCCAGCGCCCACCCCAGCGCCATCGGGAACATGTGCCAGTACCCGTAGGTCTTCCACAGCAGCGCCGCGCCGACGTGGCGCGGCGCGTTCCAGCGCCCCGCCGTCCGCTCGACCAGCTCCCCCATCAGCGTGTACGGCTCCCGCACCAGCTCCGAGACCGCGGTCCAGCTCTCGTCGGGTTCGATCTCCAGCCCGGGATCCACCCCGAGGACCCCGCCCCGGTCCGCCGCGACGCGCTGAAGCACCTCCGTCAGCACCGAACCCCCCAAGCCCTATAGGTTAGCCTTACCTAAAGTAGCAGGCCGACCGGCGAGCCACCCCACCACGAGCTGAACCATCAGGATCGCCATACCCACACCCAGCGGAACAGTCCATCCGCCCGAGACCTGCCGCAGCGCCCCGAACAGCACCGGCCCGACCGCGGCCAGCACGTACCCGGCCGACTGGGCCACCGCCGACAGCGCCGTCACGGCCTCGGGGTCGGGCGCCCGCACCGTGATCAGCAGCAGCGCCAGCCCGAACGCCGCCCCCTGGCCCACGCCCAGCACGATCATCCACAGCCAGGGCAGGGTGACCGGGGCCAGCAGCAGCCCGAGGTATCCGGCCATGGTGAGCAGCACGGCGGCGGCCACGTACCCCGCCTGCGAGCGCCGCCGGCCCGCCAGCACGGGCACCGCGAACGTCGCGCCCACCTGCACGAGCGTCGTCATGCTCAGCAGGTATCCGGCCTGGTCGGCGGGGAGCCCGGCCTCCAGGAAGATGGTCGGCAGCCAGGCCAGGACCACGTAGAAGGTGAGCGACTGCAGGCCCATGAGGCCGGTCACGTACCAGGTGATCGGGCTGCGGAGGACGGCGCGGAAGGGGCGGGGGCCGTTGCCCGCGGGGGCCTGCCTGCCCAGCGCCTGCGGCAGCCACAGCAGTGCTCCGGCCAGCGCGGGCAGCGCGATCATGGCGGAGACGCCGCGCCAGCCGTACCCCGTCGCCCTTTCCAGGGGGATCATGAGCGCGGAGGCCGCCGCCGCGCCCGCGCTCGCGCAGGCGCTGTAGAGGCCGGTGAAGAGGTTGACGCGGCCGGGGAAGTGCTGCTTGACGAGGCCGGGCATGACGACGTTCATGACCGCGATGGCGGTGGCGGCGATCGCGGCGCCGGCGTAGAGGGCGGGGGCGCCGTCGAGCGTGCGCAGGACCACGCCGAGCGCGAGCACGAGCAGCCCGGCCAGCAGCGTGCGGTCGAGGCCGATCCGGCGCGACAGGAGGGGCGCGAGCGGGCCGAAGACGCCCAGGCAGACGATCATGACGGTGGTGATCGCGCCGCCGCCCGCCGGGGTGAGGCCGACGTCGGTCATGATCTCGTCCAGCAGCGGGGAGACGCCCGCGATGGCCGGCCGCAGGTTCAGCGCGGCGAGCACGAATCCGGCGACGAGCAGTGCAGACCTGAACGACATAGGGGATCTACTCTCGCATAACCTCCTGACAACGTTGTCTAGGGGTGCCGCTTGAGAAATGATCGCATCGTGAGACCGACGATGAAGGACGTCGCCTCGGCCGCCGGTGTCGCGTTGAAGACCGTATCGCGGGTGGTCAACGGCGAGCCAGGCGTGAACCCGGCCACCGCCGAGCGGGTGCGGGCGGCCATCGACGCGCTCGGCTACAGCCGCAACGAGAGCGCCAGAGTCCTGCGCCAGGGCCGCACCTCCACGGTCGGCCTGGTCATCGAGGACATCTCCGACCCCTTCTATTCGGGACTCGGCCGCGCCGTCGAGCAGGTCGCCATCGCCCACGGCTGCCTGCTGCTCAGCGGCTCCTCGGGGGAGAACCCGGAGCGCGAGCGGGAGCTGGTCCGCACGTTCTGCGCGCGCCGCGTGGACGGGCTGATCGTGGTGCCTGCCGGCGACGACCACTCCTACCTGCGGCCCGAACTCGACGCCGGCACGCCCGCGGTCTTCGTCGACCGGCCGCCCGGACCCGGGATCGACGTGGACACCGTGCTCTGCGACAACGCGGGCGGCGCCCGGCTGGCCGTCGCGCACCTGCGGCGGTCCGGGCACCGCCGCATCGCCTTCCTGGGCGACAGCCCGTCCATCTTCACCGCGGCGGAACGCCTGAAGGGCTACCACGAGGCGCTCGGCGAGCTGTCCGACCCCGCGCTGGTCTCCATGCGCGCCCCCGACCTGGCCGGCACCGGCGCCGACCTGGAGCGCATGCTCGGGCTGCCCGACCCGCCGACCGCGGTGTTCACCGGCAACGGCCGGCTGACCGTCACCGCGCTGCGGGCGCTGCGCGGGCGGCCGCTCGCGCTGGTCGGCTTCGACGACTTCGAGCTGGCCGACCTCCTGTCGCCCGGCGTCACCGTGGTCGCCCAGGATCCGGCGGGGCTCGGCCGGGTCGCCTCCGAGCTGCTGTTCCGCCGCCTGGCCGGCGACCGCGGCCCGGCGCAGCACCGCCAGCTCCCGGTGCGGCTCATCGCCCGCGGATCGGGCGAACTGTCCCCCTCAACCGCCTGAGCCCTCCCGTCAACCGCCCGAAGCCGTCCCCGGTCAACCGCCCGAAGCCGTCCCCGGTCAACCGCCCGAAGCCGTCCCCCTGAGCTGCCTGAACAGGGCCAGCGCCACCACGACCCCGGCCGCGCCGCCGATCACCATGGCCGTGGACGGGCCGGTCACCTCGCCCACGCCGCCCACGATCGCCGCCCCCGCCGCCTGCCCGGTCATCAGGCCCGCCGATTGCAGCCCGAACGCCTGCCCGCGCACGTGCTCGGGCACCGCCTCCAGGAAGCGCCGCTGGAGGCCGAGCTGGTAGGCCAGCCCGGCCGCCGCGCACGCCGACAGCACCGCCGCCCACACCGTCCCCGGCTCCAGGGCGAAGAACAACCAGGGCACCCCGAGCAGCACCGCGAGCGGCAGCGACAGCCGTTCCCTGGTGGCGGGCGCGGCGAAGCGCCCCACGGTGAACTCCCCCACCGCCATGCCGAGCGCCGCCGCGGCCAGCACCACGCCCGCCTCCCCCTGCCCGCCCATGTACGGCACGACCATCGCCTCCGGCCCCGCCAGGCACAGAACCGGCAGCCATCCGGCCAGCAGCAGCCCGCGTACCCGACGGTCGGCGAGCAGTTGCCTGTTCACCCGCAGCGTGGCGCGCACCGCGCCGCGCTGCCCGTCCTGCCGAGCCCTCGTGTACGGCAGGCCCGCCCGCAACACCACCGCCGCCACCAGCGACAGCCCCGCGGTCACCGCCAGCGCCCCGCGCGGCCCGGTCACCGCCAGGAAGGCCCCGCCCAGCGCCAGCCCGCCGATCTGGGCCCCGGCCGAGGTCACCCCCATCAGCGACCTGGCCAGCACGAAGGCGTCACCCGGCAGCACGTCCGGCAGCATCGCGTTGCGCGCCGCCCCGAACACCGGCGAGAACAGCCCGGTCACCAGCACCAGGGCGAGCATCGCCCAAACGGGCAGCCCGGCGAAGGCCAGCAGCAGGCAGACCACGACCCTGACCAGCTCCCCGGCGATCATCAGCGCCCGCGGCGGCAGCCGGTCGGCCAGCGACAGCAGGAACATGCCGCCGAAGATGTAGGGCAGCCAGCCCGCCATGTACGCCGCCGCCGACAGCCCCGGCGACCCGCTCTCGGCGTAGACCAGCACCGACAGCGCCAGCATCTTGATCGAGTCGCCGCTGATCAGGAGCGCGAAGCTGCCGAACAGCACACGGAACTCCTTCACGGCGAAGACCTCGCCGAAGGTGGCGCCCCGCTCGCTCGTCTGGGACAACTCGGACTCCTTTGGACAAGAAGAAGGGCGGCTCCGGAGGGAGGGTCGGAGCCGCCGGTCTCCACGATGCTGCGCCGCGTGCCCCCGGACGGGCCAAACTTTCGGATATAACCGAAAGGTGTACAGGGTGGAGGTCACCCCGCAGGACGTGGTGGCCAGCAGGTTCGCGATCTCGCCGCTGGTCGAGACGATGCACGCGCAGTGGGTCCTGGACGGCCGCAGCCCGGCCGGCGCCCACGTCAACTGGACGGGACGCTGGCGCGAGCACTACCGGGAGCTGGAGCGGCGGCACCCGGCGCTGCGCGCGGCGGCGGTGATCTCCGGCAACAAGGGCTCGGACAACGTGGACTTCCTGGCCCCGCCGCCGACCGGCGTGAACGTGCCGTTCGAGCGGGAGCTGGCGGCCATGCGGGCGACCCCGGTGGCCCAGGCGCACGCGGAGATCGAACGGGCGCTGGCCCAGCGGCGCTCGGCGGGCCGGGCCGCCGTTTCTCCGGCGATCCGCGACCTGCTGTCCGGCCCCGACGTGGTCGGGCTGCTGGCCGACGCCTACGAGGCGCTGTGGGCGGAGATCGTCTCCAGGAGCTGGCCGTTCTTCCACGCGGTGCTGGAGCGCGACGTCGTGCAGCGGGCCGGGCGCCTGGCCACCTACGGCTGGGCGGCGGCGCTGGACGACCTCAGCTCCCAGGTGCGCTGGGACCCGTCCGGGCACATCGAGGTACGGCTGAGCGGCGACGGCGGGCAGCACCGGCTGGGCGGCAAGGGGCTGCTCTTCCTGCCGTCGGTGTTCACCAGGGGGCTGGGGCTCTATCTGGACGAGGCGTGGCCGTACGCGCTGACCTATCCCGCGCGGGGGATCATGGCGGGCAGGGCCGTCTCGCCGGGCGGGCTGGCCGGGCTCGTCGGGCGCACCCGCGCCCGCATCCTGGCCGAACTGGCCACTCCGGCGACGACCACGCACCTGGCGGCGCTGTTCGGGCACAGCGCGGGGACGACCGGCGGGCACCTCGCGGCGCTGCGCCGGGCGGGACTGGTGTCGGGTACACGGACCGGACGTAAGGTCTTTTACACTCGCACCGCGCTCGGCGACGCCCTGGTGCAGGGACAGGTATAGTCGAGATCAACCGTTCAGCACAAGTGTTCAGGGGAGCACGCGCATGAATGCTGAGACCGAAGCGCGTTTCCCGCACCAGCTGATGTACGCCGCCGCGAAGCAGTACTACCTGGAGGACGCCACCCAGGCCGAGATCGCCGCCAGCCTGGGCGTGAGCAGGGCCACCGTCAGCCGTTTACTGACCGAGGCCCGCAAGCAGGGCATCGTCGAGATCCGGGTGCACCGCCCCGAGACGCTGGAGGACGGGCACCTGGCCGCCGAGCTGGCCGCGTTCCTGGGCATCCAGCGTGTCTACCTGGTGCCCAAGGTGAGCGGGCCGAAGCTCGGGCCGTGGCTGGCGCCCGGCCTCTCCCGCGCGCTGGCCGACACCGGGCTGGAGCCGGGCGACGTGGTGCTGGTCTCCTCGGGCAGCACCGTCTACGAGTGCGCCCGCGAGGGGCTGGGCAGGTACCCGGGCGTCACGGTCGCGCCCGCCGTCGGCGGGCAGGAGGAGCCGCAGCCCTGGTTCCAGACCAACGAGACCACGCGCATCCTGGCCGAGGGGCTCGGCGGCGTGCCCAGCTACCTGTACGCGCCGGCGCTGCCGGGACCCGAGCTGTTCTACTCGCTGCAGCACGAGCCGTCCGTGCGCCGGGTCATGGACCTGTGGGCGCGGGCCAGGTGCGTCATCATGGGCGTCGGCTCGGCGCCGCTGATGCGCCAGGTCGTGCCCGCCTTCGTGCCGCGCGAGGCGCCCAGCCTGCACCAGGCCGTCGGCGACGTGTGCTCGCGCTTCTACGACCGCGACGGCGAGCCCGTGGCCTACGCCGGCAGCGAGCGGCTGGTGGCCACGAGCGCCGAGGAGTTGCGGCGCATCCCCCACGCGATCGCGGTGGCGGTGGGCGCGGAGAAGGCGGCCTCGATCGCGGCCGGAGCCAAGGGCGGCTACTTCAACCGGCTGGTCACCGACGCGGCCACCGCACAGAGCATCCTTACCATCTCGTAGAAATTCTGCTCTGGACATCTGTTCTGTGGTCGCGTTAGCGTGAGGCGCACCACAGGACGGAGGTCGCCGTGAAGACAACCCTGACGGCCGTATTGGCGGTGGCGCTGCTCGCCGGGTGCGGCAATGCCGCAACCACCGGGGACACGGGCGCCGCCGAAGGCGCTAAGGTCGCCTTCCTCATGCCCGACCTGGCCTCGACCAGGTACGAGCTGGCCGACGCCCCGATGTTCAAGGCCAAGATGAAGCAGCTCTGCCCGAGCTGCGAGGTGATCTACCAGAACGCCGACTCCGACGCCTCCAAGCAGCAGCAACAGGCCAACTCGGCCATGGCCCAAGGGGTCAAGGCCATCGTGCTGGACCCGGTCGACTCGGCCGCCGCGGCCTCCATCGTGAAGTCCGCGCAGTCGCAGCAGATCGCGGTCATCGCCTACGACCGGCCCATCCCCGCCACGCCCGCCGACTACTACATCTCCTTCGACAACGAGAAGATCGGCTCGATGATCGCGCAGTCGCTCGTCGACCACCTCAAGAAGGAGAACGCGAAGGGCGGCCTGCTCCAGGTCAACGGCTCCCCCACGGACGCCGCGGCCGGCCTGATCAAGAAGGGCATCCACAGCGCGGTCGACCCGAGCGGCTTCAAGCTGCTGGCCGAGTACGACACCCCCGACTGGCAGCCGGAGAAGGCCCAGCAGTGGGTGGCCGGCCAGATCAGCCAGTTCCGCGACGAGATCGCCGGCGTGGTGGCCGCCAACGACGGCACCGGCGGCGGCGCGATCGCCGCGTTCAAGGCCGCGGGCGCGAAGGTGCCGCCGATCACCGGCAACGACGCCGAGCTCGCCGCCGCCCAGCGCATCATCGCCGGCGACCAGTACAACACGATCTCCAAGCCCATCAAGATCGTGGCGGAGGCGTCCGCGGTGGTGGCGTGGGAGTTCATGCAGGGCAAGAAGCCCGCGGGCAAGGCCACGCTCTACAACACGCCCTCCGAGCTGTTCGTGCCGACCGTGGTCACCAAGGAGAACATCAAGGAGGTTCTCTTCGACAGCGGGCTGATGAAGGCGGCCGACGCCTGCAAGGGCGAGTACGCGGCCGGCTGCGCCGAACTGGGCATCAAGTGACCGTGCCCCCGATCCTCTCCCTGCGCGGGATCACCAAGACCTTCGGCGCGGTCGCCGCGCTCACCGACGTCGACCTGGACGTGCGCGCCGGCCAGGTCGTCGCGGTGGTCGGCGACAACGGAGCGGGAAAGTCCACGCTGGTGAAGGTCCTGTCGGGCGTCCATCCGCAGGACGGCGGGACGATCACCTTCGACGGCCGGCAGACCACGATCCCCACCCCCGCGGCGGCCCAGCGGCTCGGCATCGCCACCGTCTTCCAGGACCTGGCGCTCTGCGAGAACCTCAACGTGATCGAGAACCTCTTCCTCGGCCAGGAGATCCGCCCGCTCCGGCTGGACGACGTGGCCATGGAGACCCGCTCGCACGAGTTGCTCAAGCAGTTGTCGGCGAAGATCCCCAACCTGCGCGCCCCGGTCGCCGGGCTCTCCGGCGGCCAGCGCCAGACCGTGGCCATCGCCCGCTCGCTGCTCGGCGAGCCGAAGGTGATCATCCTGGACGAGCCGACCGCCGCGCTGGGCGTCGCCCAGACCGCCGAGGTGCTCAACCTCGTCGAGCGGCTCAGGGAGAACGACCTGGGCGTCATCATGATCAGCCACAACATGGCCGACGTGAAGGCGGTGGCCGACACCGTCGCGGTGCTGCGGCTCGGGCGCAACAACGGCGTGTTCGACGCCGCCCAGGTCTCGGCCGAGGAGATCGTCGCCGCCATCACCGGCGCGAGCGACAACGTGGTGAGCAGAAGGGCGGCCCGCTCATGACCACAACCCTGCAGAGGGACCGGCTCAAGGGCACCGTGGAGAGCGTGCGCGGCGGCGACCTGGGCGTGATCCCGGTCGTCGTGGGACTGATCGTCATCTGGACGGTCTTCCAGTTGCTCAACCCGGTCTTCCTGTCCAGCCGCAACCTGGTCGACCTCACCATGGACTCGGCGCCGGTCGGGATCATGGCGCTGGGCATCGTGTGCGTACTGCTGGTCGGGCAGATCGACCTGTCGGTCGGCTCGGTCAGCGGCCTGTCCGGCGCGGTGCTGGCGGTGCTCTTCGTCAACCAGGGCCTGCCGGTCGTGGTCGCGATCCTGGCCGCGATGGCGCTGGGCGCGCTCATCGGCTACCTGTACGCGCAGTTGTTCAACCGCTTCGGCGTCCCCAGCTTCGTCATCACGCTCGCCGGGCTGCTGGCCTTCCTCGGGCTGCAACTGTGGGTGCTGCGCGGCAAGGGCGCCATCAACCTGCCCTTCGAGTCGGGCCTGGTGAACTTCGCCCAGCTCAGCTTCGTGCCGCCGTGGCTGTCCTACGTGTTCGTGGCGGTGGCCGCGGGCTGGCTGTTCGTCTCCGGGTTCCTGCACGCCCGCGCCAGGCGCGACGCCGGACTGCCAGCGCGCGGCCTGACCGGGCTGCTCCTGCGCAGCGGGGCGCTGCTGGCCGGCCTCGGCGCCGTCGTCTGGTACCTCAACCAGGCCCGCGGCGTGGGCTGGATGTTCGTGCTGTTCGTGGCGATGGTGCTGGTCATGCACTACCTGCTCGCCCGGACGAAGTGGGGCAAGTCCGTCTACGCCGTGGGCGGCAACGTCGAGGCCGCCCGGCGCGCCGCCATCAACGTGAAGGCCACCTACACCTCGGTGTTCGTGCTGTGCAGCACGTTCGCCGCGATCGGCGGCATCCTCATGGCCGCCAGGCTCGCCGCCGCCAACCAGAGCAGCGGCACCGGCGACGTCAACCTCAACGCGATCGCCGCCGCGGTGATCGGCGGCACCAGCCTGTTCGGCGGGCGCGGCACCGCCTTCGGCGCGCTGCTCGGCATCGTCGTCATCCAGTCGATCTCCAGCGGGCTGACGCTGCTCAACCTGGACTCCTCGATCCGCTTCATGGTCACCGGGGCCGTCCTGCTGCTCGCCGTGATCGTGGACTCGGTCGCGCGCAAGTCGCGCACCTCCCACGGCAGGGCGTGATGGCCGCCATCTGCGTCGACGCCGGGACCACGGTGATCAAGGCGGTCGGCTACTCCGCCGACGGCGCCGAGGTCGCCGTGGCCCGCCGTACCGTGGCCGTCTCCCGGCCCGCGCCCGGCCACGCCGAGCAGGACATGAACGCGGTCTGGACGGCGGTCGCCGCCGCGGTCGCCGAGGTGGCGGCCGAGGTCGGCACGGTTGACTTCCTGGCGCTCACCGCCCAGGGCGACGGCTGCTGGCTGGTCGGCCCGGCCGGCGAGCCCACCGGCCCCGCCATCCTCTGGAACGACGCCAGGGCGGCCGGGATCGTCTCCGAATGGAACCGCACCGGCGTCGCCGAGCGGGCCTTCCGCGTCAACGGCTCCGCCCCCGCCTCCGGACTGCCGAGCGCGATCCTCGCCTGGCTGGCCGCGCACGACCAGGACCGCCTGGCCCGCTCCGCGTCCGCGCTCAACTGCGGCGGCTGGCTGTTCGCCAAGCTCACCGGCCACCTGGCCACCGACTACTCCGCCTTCACCGACCTGCTCGCCGGCCGCTACTCCGCCGAGCTCCTCACCCTCTACGGCGTCGGCCACGCCGAACGGCTGCTGCCCGAGCTGCGCCTGACCGACCGGGCAGAGCCGCTCACCCGCGCCGCCGCCGCGCTGACCGGCCTGCCCGAGGGCACCCCGGTCGTGCTGGCGCCCTACGACATCGCCGCCACCGCGCTCGGCGCGGGCGCGGTGGCCGACGGGCAGGCCTGCGCGATCCTGGGCACCACCCTGTGCACCGAGCTCGTCGTCGACCGCCCGTCGCTGGACGGCGAGCCGGCCGGCATCACCGTCGCGCTCGGCTCCTCCTACCTGCGGGCGATGCCCACGTTCGCGGGCACCGAGGTCATCCACTGGGCCTGCCGCCTGCTGGGACTCAGCGGTCCCGCGGAACTGGCCGACCTCGCCGCCCGCGGCGGCTCCGGCGCCGGCGGACTGGCCTTCCTGCCCTACCTCTCGCCCGCCGGGGAACGCTCGCCGTTCGTCGACCCGCGGGCCAGAGGCTCCTTCCTCGGGCTGTCGCTGGAGCACGGGCGCGAACACCTCGCCAGAGCCGTCCTCGAAGGGCTGGCCCTGGCGATCGCGGACTGCCTGGCCGCCGCGGGCGGCGCACCGCACGAGCTGCGCGTCTGCGGGGGCGGCGCGGCGAGCACGCTGTGGGTGCGGCTGATCGCGGACGTGACCGGGCTGCCCGTGCTCCGCTCCGCCGACGCGGAGGCGGGCGCGCGGGGCGCGTTCCTGGTGGGGCTGGTCGCCACCGGTGCCGCGCCGACGACCGCCGAGGCCGCCGCCCAGCACGTACGGCCCGGCCGCCCCGTCCGCCCGTCCGGGTCAATCATGAAATTCCAGGACTTCGTGGCTTTGCGGGAGGCCACCTCGGGCACCTGGCCACTGCTGGCGGAGCTGCGGGGGCGTACATGAGCGTGTGGGTCGGGATCGATCTCGGGACGCAGAGCGTCCGCGCGATGGCCGTCACCGGGGACGGCGAGGTGCTCGGCACGGCCGCGCGCCCGCTGACCAGCCACCGCGACGGCGACCGGCACGAGCAGGACCCGCGCCAGTGGTGGGACCAGCTCGCCGCCGCCTGCGCGGAGGCGCTCGACGGGGTGGACCCGGGCCGGATCGCCGGCGTGGCCGTGGACGCCACCTCTGGAACGATCCTCCTCACCGCCCCCGGCGGCGAGCCGCTGACCCCGGCGCTCATGTACGACGACCGCCGGGCGGCCGGAGAGCTCGACCGGGTCAACGACGTGGGCGCGCAGGTGTGGGCGCGGCTGGGGTACCAGCGGATGCAGGCCAACTGGGCCCTGCCCAAGCTGCTGTGGCTCCTGCGCTCGGCATCTTCCGGCCTCGCGCCCGTGCGAGGCGACGTCCGGCCCGCGAGCCGGAGCGGCGGCCGGGCGGCGCGGCCGACCGGCGTCCGGCTGGCGCACCAGAGTGACTACGTGAACCGCCGGCTGGCGGGTGAGCCGGTCGCGACCGACCTGAGCAACGCCCTGAAGACCGGCGTGGACCTCATCGCCGAGGAGTGGCCCGGGGCGGTCATGGACGCGCTCGGGGTGCCGGGCGAGGTGCTGCCCCCGGTGGTGCGGCCGGGGGCGCGGCTCGGGAGCGTGTGCGCGCGGGCCGCCGCGGAGACCGGGCTGCCCGAGGGCACGCCGATCCTGGCGGGCACCACCGACGGCTGCGCGGCCCAGCTCGGCGCCGGCGCGACCCGGGTCGGCTCGTGGAACTCGGTGCTCGGCACCACGCTCGTGCTCAAGGGCGTCACCCGCGACCTGATCCACGACCCGCTCGGCGTCGTCTACTCCCACCGCGCCCCCGACGGCTCCTGGCTGCCAGGAGGCGCCTCCAGCACCGGCACCGGCGTCCTGTCCACGGCACTGCCCGGCCGCGACCTGACCGCACTGAGCCACCAGGCCACCGCCCGCGAGACGATCGGCCAGGCGGTGATCTATCCGCTGGTCTCGCCCGGTGAGCGGTTCCCCTTCGCCGCCCCCGGCGCCCGGTCCTTCACGCTCGGCGAGCCCGCCGACGACGTCGAGACCTACATGGCGATCCTGCGCGGCGCGGCCTACGTGGAACGGCTCTGCTTCGACTACCTCGACCTGCTCGGCGCCCCCGTGGACGGCGAGATCATCCTGACCGGCGGCGCCACCAGGAGCGCCTACGGCAACCAGCTCCGCGCCGACGTGCTCGGCCGGCCGGTGACGTTGCGCGAGAACGCCGAGCCCGCCCTCGGCATGGCCGCCCTGGCCGCCTCCGCCGATCTGGCCAGGACCAAGGAGGTCGTCGATCCGCGGCCGCGCGACGCGGAGCCGTATCTGCGCTTCGTGGCGGAGCTGCGCGCCCGGGGCTGGCTCGACGAGCGGGTGGCCCGCCACGCGACGGAGAGGACACGAGCATGACCCTGCTGCTGGCCAGGCACGGCGAGACCATCTGGCACGACGGCAACCGCTACGCGGGACTCAGCGACGTCGCGCTGACCCCGCGCGGCGAGGAGCAGGCGGGCGAGCTGGCCGCGTGGGCGGCCAAAGCGGAGCTCAGCGCCGTGTGGGCCTCCACGCTCAGCCGGTCGAAGATCACCGCGGCGGCCAGCGCGACGGCCGCGGGGGTGCCGCTGCACGTGGACGAACGGCTGCGCGAGCTCGACTTCGGCCAGGGCGACGGCCTGACCGCGGCCGAGATGCGCGAACGCTTCCCCGAGGCCCGCGCGGCCTTCGAGGCCGACCCCGCCGCCAACCCCCTGCCCGGCGGGGAGGACCCGGCCGCGGCGGCGGAGCGTTTCCTGGCCTGCCTGCGCGAGATCCCGGCCGGCCGGGTGCTGGTCGTCGCCCATACGACCGCGATCAGGCTGGCGCTGTGCGCGCTGGTCGGGCTGCCGCTGGGCGCGTACAGAAGGGCCTTCCCCCGGCTGGACAACTGCGCGATCACGGAGATCGACCTCAAGGGCGCGATCCTCCGCTACAACGCCCCTACTTCCTGGAGCCGCACGTGACTGTCCGTGTGCTCGCCGCCGGCGATCACTTCGTCCTGAACCGTCTGCTCGTGACGGCCCTGCACCACGAGGTGCCCACGGGGCTCTCGGTCGGGGAGCTGACGCTGCCCTGGCCGGTGGTGCCGTTCGGCCCCGTGGGCGAGGTGCGGGAGGCCTCCGACGTGGAGGACTCGCTGATCGAGGCGCTGCGCGGGGTGGAGGTCTGCGTCACCCAGATGGCGCCGCTGACCGAGCGGGTGCTGGCCGAGGCGAAGGATCTCAAGCTGTTCTGCGTGACCCGCGGCGGGCCGGTCAACGCCAACCTGAGCGCGGCCACGAAGGCGGGGGTCGCGGTGACGTTCGCGCCGGGGCGCAACGCGGTGGCCACCGCGGAGCACACGGTCGCGCTGCTGCTCGCGGCCACCCGCCGCATCCCGCAGACGCACGCCGACCTGGCCTCGGGCGTCTGGCGCGGCGACTACTACCTGTACGACCACGTCGGGCCGGAGCTGGAGGGCAGCACGGTCGGCCTGGTCGGCTACGGGGCGATCGGCAGCCGGGTGGCCCGCATCCTGCGCGGGTTCGGGGCCGAGGTGCTGGTGCACGACCCGTACGTGGAGCTGGAGGAGTCGGTGGAGCTGCCCGAGCTGCTGGCCCGCTCGCGGTTCCTGTCGCTGCACGCCCGCGCCACCCCGGAGACCGACGGGATGATCGGCGCCGCCGAGCTGGCCGCGCTGCCGCGCGGCTCGGTCGTGGTCAACTCGGCCCGCGGCTCCCTGCTGGACTACGGCGCGCTGTGCGACGCGCTGGAGTCCGGCCACCTGTTCGGCGCGGCGCTGGACGTCTTCCCCGAGGAGCCCATCCCGGCCGGTTCGCGCCTGCTGACCACGCCGAACCTGGTGATGACCCCGCACCTGGCCGGCGGCAGCAAGGAGACCGCCGCCAACGCCGCGCGCATCGCCGCCGAGGAGGTCGGCCGCTACACCCGCGGCGAGCCGCTGGCCCACCTGGCCAACCCCGAGCTACGTCAGCCTGGCTGAGCGCAGCCGGGCGGCCAGCCCGGCGATCCCGCACGGGAACTGCCAGGCGGGCACGGTGTCGAGGGCGTAGACCAGTTCGCGCCTCCTCGTGGTCACCTGCTGCAGGATGAGTCCCTGCGGCGGGACGCCGTAGACGCCCGGCTGGTCGGTCTTCTCCCGGCCGACGAGCACCAGCCGCACGCCCCTCGGCACCGCCCGCCGGAAGTCGCTCAGCGAGTGGACGTAGGCGCCCTTCGCGTCGCGGGAGCCGCGGTAGGTCTCGAAGTAGACGTGCGGGCGCGTCGTGCCGCGGAACCGCTCGGTCACCTGGATCCGCAGCAGGACCTGGTCCTTCTTCGGCCCGGCCACCCAGCCGGCGGCGGTGCCCGCCACCGCGACCCGGCCGTGGCCGCGGGCCATGGCCTCCGGCGTCCTGTACGGCTGGTAGTCGTAGGCGACCTGGCGCAGCGGCCGCAGGTCGAGCACGCCGGTCACCGGCGCGGGGCACGACAGCGCCAGCACTCCGGCCATGAGCAGTCTCATGCCCACCATGACGGCGCCGCCGTACCGCTTGGTTCAGCCCTTGAGCGCGCCGGCCATCAGCCCGCGCATGAAGAAGCGGCCGAGCAGGACGTAGATGATCATCGTCGGGATCGAGGCCAGGATCGCCGCGGCCATCTGCTGGCTGTACGGCGTGGCCTGCGCACCGGCGATGTTGTTGAGCATGACGGTCGTCGGCCAGCTCCTGGGCCCGGTGATGAACACGGCGAACAGGAAGTCGTTCCACAGCGAGGTGAACTGCCAGATGATCACCACCGCGATGGCCGGCCCGGAGACGGGCAGCACGACCGACCAGTACGTGCGCAGCAGCCCCGCGCCGTCCACCCGGGAGGCCTCGATGAGCTCGTCCGGGATGGTGACGTAGTAGTTGCGGAAGATCAGGGTGCAGATCGGGATGCCGTAGACGACGTGGGCGAGGATCAGTCCGGGCAGGCCGCCGTAGAAGACGCCCTGGACGCCGAACAGGTCGTTGAGGCCCACCAGCAGCTCGACCAGCGGGATCATCACGCCCTGGTAGGGGATGAACATGCCGAACAGGAACAGCGTGAACAGCACGTCCGCGCCGGGGAAGCGCCACTTGGACAGCACGTAGCCGTTCATGGAGCCCAGCGCGCACGACAGGATCGAGCCGGGGACGGCGAGCAGCACGCTGTTCCAGATGCCGGGCGCCAGCTTCTCCCACGCCACCCGCCAGGGCTCCAGCGTCCAGGTCTGCGGCAGCGCCCACGCCTGCGACGGGTCGGCCTCGGTGAGCGGCTTGAAGCTGGTCGCCAGCAGCACGTAGATCGGGATGAGGAAGACCACCACGAAGGCCAGCAGCAGGGTCAGGCGCACGGCCTTCATGAACGCCTGTCCTTCCGTACGGTCCAGATGAGGTAGGGGATCACGAAGATCGCGACGCTGAGCACGATGTACGACGCGATCGTGGCGCCCTTGGCCGGGTCGTGGGAGTCGAAGACCGCCACCCACATGAAGACCGCCGGCACGTCGGTGATGATCTGCTTGCCGGACACCGCCACGATCAGGTCGAAGACCTTGAGCGAGATGTGCCCCAGGATGATCAGCGCCGACAACGTGACCGGCCGCAGCAGCGGCAGCACGATGTGCCGGTAGACGCCCCACTCGGTGCAGCCGTCCACCCGGGCGGCCTCGCGCAGCTCCTCGGGCACGCCGCGGAAGCCCGCCAGGAAGAGTGCCATGACATATCCGGACATCTGCCAGATGGCAGGGATCGCCATCGCGGCCATCCCCCAGTCCTGGTCACGGAACCAGGCCCACTGCGGCAGCCCGATCGTGTCGAACAACCGGTTCAGGCCGACCGCCCGCTCCCCGGTGCCCGAGTTCATGAGCCACCGCCACACGATGCCGGTCGCCACGAACGAGATCGCCATCGGGAACAGGTAGATCGCCCGGAACGTGCCCTCGCCCCTGATGCCCTTCTCCATGAGGAAGGCCAGGAACCAGCCGAGCAGCAGCGCGCCCAGCACGAACACGACCGTGAACAGGATCGCGTGGTTGACCGAGAGGTGCCACCTCTCCAGGTCCCAGATGTCGATGAAGTTCTTCAGCCCGACGAAGTTCCCCTCGGCCACCTCGCTGTGCTTGTCGGTCATGGCCAGCCGGACATTCCAGCCGAGCATGCCGTACACGAACACGCCGATCGCCACGATGGACGGCGCCACGAGGAGGAGCCCAGGCAGCCAGGTGCGTGCCCGTCTCACAACCAGTCCTTTCCAAAGGGGGTACGGCCCGGCCGTACCCCCTCTGATGTCACTGCGCGTTGGCCGTGGCCGCGTCGGCCAGACCCTTCTGCAGCGCTGCCACGTCCTGCTTGCCCAGGTAAAGGCCGACCTGCTCGTTGATCGCCGTGAGCCACGGCTGGCTGACCGCCACACCGTGCTGGACGGAGCCGGCCAGCTTGTTGCCCGACCAGTCCTTCAGCGCGTCACCGAGGTAGTCGGTGTAGAGCGCGGCGTCGGCGTCCTTGCGGGCGGGGATGGATCCCTTCTTCGGGTTGAAGGCGTCCTGGCCCTCCTTGCTGGCCGCCACCTTGAGCCACGCGAGCGCGCCCTCACGGTTCTTGGCGCCCTTGGGCAGGGTGAAGCTGTCCGACAGCCACAGGTAGGTGCCCTCGGTACCGGGCGCGGGCGCCCAGTCGAAGTCGGTCTTCGACGTCTTGCCGAGGCCGCCGTCCGGCGGGTTGTGGAAGTAGCCGTAGGCCCAGTCGCCCATGATGTTGAAGGCCGCCTGGCCGTCGGCCACCTGCTTGGCGGCGGGCTGCCAGTCGTCCTGCGGGTCGCCCGCGAACGACATGATGGTCTTGAAGCTCTCCAGCGCCTTCGTCACCTCGGGGGCGGCCCAGTTGGCGCCCGGCTTGAACAGCGCGTTGTAGCCGTCGGTGCCCAGCGAGCCGAGCATGACGTTCTCCAGCAGGTGGGTGACCGTCCACTCCGAGCCGATCGAGAGCGGGATCTTGCCCTTGGCCTTGACCTTGCCCAGGGCCGCGATGAAGTCCTCGATCGTCTTCGGCGCGCCCTCGACCCCGGCCTCCTTCAGGACCGCCGGGTTGAACCACAGCACGTTGGAGCGGTGGATGTTCACCGGCACCGAGTAGATCTTGCCGTCCACGCTGATCTGCTCGACGAGCTGGGCCGGGAAGACGTCCTTGAGCTTCAGCTCGTCGTAGAGCGAGGTGAGGTCCTCAAGCTGCCCGGCCTTGATGTAGCCCTGCAGCTCGGCGCCCGCGTGCCCCTGGAAGGAGTCCGGCGGCTCGCCGCCCTGGAGCTTGGTCTGGAGCAGAGCCTTCGCCTTGTCACCGGAACCACCCGCGACCGCGGCGTCCAGGAACTTCAGGTTGGGGTTCTGGGTTTCAAATATCTTCCTCATCGCCGCCAGACCGTCGGCCTCCCCAGGCCCGGTCCACCAGGAGAAGACCTCGACGTCACTCGACGCGGCCTTCGTCGCGCCATCGGTGGCCTGGCCTGCGGGCGTGTTCCCACCGCCACAGGCGGTCACTCCGAGCAGGCCAGCCATCGTGATCGCGACGGCTGCCAACCACCGTCGTCGCATCGCACACCGTCCCTTCGAGACCCCCGAACGAACTCAGGTTGACAACGTTGTCAGTAGGGCCATCAACCCACTTCGCCCGCGGCGACGTCAAGGCATGCGCGATAACAGCTCAGAGACGTTCGAGCTCGCCGCCCGGTCCGGTCACGACCGTGACGCCGAAGTCGTGCTTGGTGCCGGGCAGATCCGCGGCGTCCGACATGGCCGCCGCCACGACCAGCGCGCCGCTCAGGACCGCCAGCCCGACCAGCGCGATCAGCTCATACCCGTCATCCGGTTTCCAGGTGGCCAGGACCACGTCGGACTCGGTCAGCTTCACCTGCTCGTCCAGCTCCGCCATCCGCGCCAGCAGCTCCGCCTGCGCCATGCGGCGCCCGCCCGGAAGCACCAGCGCGTCCTGCAGCCGGGAGTCCACCGACGGTAAAGGCGCCGGTTCCAGCATGAGCAGGTCCGCGAAGTCGATCGTGTCCACCACGGGGCCGAAGGCGATCACCTGCCGGACCCGCGATTCCTCCACCGCTCGCAGCGACAGGGGCGCCAGGTCCGGCGTGGTGATCAGCGTCCGCGCGTCGCACTCCGAGAGCCGCTCGGCCAGTTCCGCCCCCGACAGGCGCGGGTCGAGCGGCGCGGCGACGCCACCGGCCGCCAGCACGGTGTGGACGGCCAGCGTCTGCGCGCAGGCCGTGCTCACGTGCACGCCGACGACCTGTTCCCGTCTGGCGCCTCTGCGCACCATTCCGGAGGCCGCCCTGGTCACCTCGGTGACCAGCTTGCGGTAGCTGTAGACGAGGCCGCCGTGGAGATCCACCAGCGCCGGCCGGTCGCCTCGTTCGTAGGCCCGGCCGAACACCTCGTTGGTCACGGTGCCCGCAGACGAGACGATCGGCTTCATGCTTAGGACGGTACGGCGGGCGTGCGTACCACAGCATCCACCGATGTATGTATACCGATGTGCATTCACCGCTTCCTCGACACTTCGTCAACCGAATCCGTTGCGGGGCGGGCTCGAGCCCTGCGCGGCTCGAGCCCGCTGTCGCGTGCCCCGGACCAAAACCCCCACCCCTCCGAGGAGGCCCTGATCCGTGATGGGCACGCGACGCTCCCGGGTGGATCGGCCGGGCGCGCCTCCGGTGTGGGCACCCCGGGAGCCGGGGTTCCGAGGTTCGCGCCGGTCGGCCGATCACATGGCAAACGCTAGGCCGACCTGGAGCCCCGCACATGCACTGAGATGGCCATTCGAGGATGTATCCGCCGGTGCGGGAAGATGTGTAGAGAGGTTGCGCTCAGCGCTGCTCGATGACCCAGGCGGCGATCTGTGTACGTGTGGAGAACCCCAGCTTGGCCAGGATGTTCGCCACGTGCCTGGCCGCCGTCGCCGGGCTGATGACCAGCTCGTCGGCGATCCCCCTGTTGCTGAGTCCCCGTGAGACCAGCTCGGCCACTTCCAACTCCCTGGCCGTCAGCCTGCTGTCCTGGCCCACGGGCACCACCGGCGCGTCCGTGCGCTCGGGCAGGGTGCCGTCGAGGGCGCAGCGCACCGCGTCGTCCGCGCTCATCGCCGACCCCTCCGCCCACAACTGCCCCACGAGCGCCTCCCCGAGGCTGCGGCGGGCGGGCGCGAGGATCTCCTCCTCGCGCGCCTCGGGACGGCGTCCGCGCAGCGCCACCGAGGCCGAGATCAGCAGTACCGCGCGCCGTTCGTCCCCCTCTGCCACCAGCAGCCCGGCCCACGCCTCCAGCCGGCGCGCGATGCCCGTGCGCAGCCCGGCGTCGCGGCTCAGTTCAAGCGCCTCGGTCAGCCGGTCGCGCGCCTCGCGCAGGTCGCCCTGCTCCAGCGCCACCCTGCCGAGCCCGGCCAGGCAACTGATGATCTGCTGGCGGGCGTCGACGTGGCGTACCAGGCGCAGGCCGCTCTCGTAGTGGCGCTTGGCGGTCGCGGTGTCGCCCACCCGCCGCGCCACCTGGGCCAGGCCGATGTGGCCGTTGGACAGGCCCCAGTGGTTGTCGAGCCGCTCGCACAGCGCCAGCACCTCCTCGAAGGCCCGCCGCGCCTCGTGCAGGCGGCCCTCGTGCAGGGCCAGGCCCGCCCTGGTGCCCTGGGCGATCGAGGCCAGCACCTCGTCACCGCTCTTGGCCGCCACCGCCAGGGCCAGCTCCAGCGGCTCCTGGTCGCCGGTGGCCTGGGCGCACAGGATCATGCCGACGGCCTCGCCGTAGCTGTCGCCGACCGACCTGCACATGCCGAGGCCCGAGCGCGCGCACCGCGCCGCGGTCGTGAGGTCGCCGCCCTGTACCGCCAGCTCCCCGCGCAGCAGCGTCGCCTGCCCGAGCAGCCCGAGGTCGCCGGTCTGCGTGGCCAGGAGGCGGTCCAGGGGCCCGGCCAGGCCGAGGTTGCGGCCACTGGCCACCAGCATGTAGCGCATGTCGGTGAGCATCCTGAGCGCGACCTCCTGGCGGCCGATCGCGATCGACCAGTCCAGCGCCGCCGCGATCTCGGTCTTGAGGCCGTCGAAGAGGTTGCCGAAGCGCTCCATCACCGCCCAGGACGTGTGCGCGCCCGGCGCCACCGCCTGCCTGAACTCCACCGCCAGCCGGGCCATCGCGGCCAGGTGCGCCCGGCGCAGCTCGACCTCCTCGTCCGTCTGCGCCAGTTGCTCGACCGCGTACTCCCTGACGGTCTCCAGCAGCCGGTAGCGAGCCTCGCCGGCGATCTCGCCGTCCACCACGACCAGCGACTTGTCCACCAGGTCGCACAGCCGGGGCAGTACGTCCTCCTCCGGCAGCCCCTCGCCCTGGCAGACCCACTCGGCCACGTCGAGGGTCCAGCAGGAGCGGAAGACCGCCAGCCGGCGCAGCAGCAGCCGCTCCTGCTCCGACAGCAGCCGGTAGCTCCAGTCGACCGCCGCGCGCAGCGTGCGCTGGCGGGCGGGAGCCGTACGCGCACCGGCCGACAGCAGGCGGAAGCGGTCGTCGAGGCGCTCGACGAGCTGCCGCAGCGACAGCGCCCTGACCATGGCGGCGGCCAGCTCGATCGCCAGCGGCAGCCCGTCCAGCGCCCGGCACAGCCCCACCACCTGCGGCAGCTCGTCGTCGCTCAGCTCGAAGCCGGGACGCACCGCCGCCGCCCTGGCGTGGAAGAGGCGCACCGCCTCAGAGCGCCGGGGGTCGCCGGCCAGCGACAGCGGCGGCACCCGCCAGACCGTCTCGCCCGGCACCCGCAGCGGCTCCCTGCTGGTGGCCAGCACGGTCACCCCCGGGCAGGCGCCGACCAGTTGCCGCGACAGCTCCGCGCACTCGGCCACGAGCTGCTCGCAGTTGTCGAGCACGACCAGCACGCGGCGCTCGCCGATCCGCTCGCCCAGGGGCGTGCCGGGCTCGGCGGCCAGCCCCAGGGCGGCCGCCACGTGGTCGGACACGCTCTCGTCGGCCCCCAGGTCGGACAGGTCGGCCAGCCGCGCGCCGCCGGAGAAGCGCGGCGCCATCCTGGCCGCCAGGCGGATCGCCAGACGCGTCTTGCCGATGCCCCCCGCCCCGCACAGCGTCACGACGCGCGCCACGTCGAGGAGCTGGACGAGCTCGTCGACGTCCGACTCGCGGCCGACGAACAAGTTGGGCTCGGCGGGGAGGTTCCAAGCGGTAATCATCACTCTGAGTGTGACATCGACTACTCGTTCATACCATGCTCGATCGCCCAGGTGGCCACCTGGGTCCTGGAGGTGAAGCCGAGCTTCGCCAGGATGTTGCTGACGTGCCTGGCCACGGTGGCCGGGCTGATGACCAGTTCCTCGGCCAGTTTCCTGTTCGACAGGCCGCGGGCGATGAGGCCGGCGATCTCGCGTTCGCGCTCGGTCAGGGTGCCGTCGGGCGCGATCGGGACGGGGATGCCCATGCGCCGGCGCGCGGGCGGCTCGCCGCGTACGGCGTAGTCGATGGCCTGGTGCCAGGGCAGCGTGCGGCCCTCCGCCCACAGTTGCGCCACCATCGTCTCGCCCAGCGCGCGCCTGGCAGGCGCGAGCAGCTCCTGGACGCGCGCGCCGCTCATCGTGAGCAGCAGCGCGCCGCCCATCCGCTCGCGCAGCGCCGAGGCCGCCGCCATCAGGCGTACGGCCCGCACGTGCTCGCCCTCGCGCAGGGCCAGGTCGGCGAAGCCGTCGATCAGCTCGACCGCGACCGCCCGCTGGCCGAGGCCGGAGCTGAGCGCCAGGCTCTCGGCCAGCCTGCGCCGCGCGGTCTCGAAGTCGCCCAGCTCCGTGGCGATCCGCCCGAGTCCGGTCAGGCAGCGGATGCGCTCGCCCCGATGGTCGATCGGGTCGAGCAGCTCCTGCGCGTACTGGTAGTGCTGCGCCGCCGCCTCCAGGTCGCCGCGGGAGTGGGCGATCTGGGCCAGGCCGATCACCGCCAGCGCCATCCCCCAGTCGTTGGCGTCGCGGTGGCTGTCGATCATCTGCTCGTACAGCCTGGCCGCCTCCCTGAGCTGCCCTGCCCCCTGCGCGTGCAGCGCCTTGACGTAGATCACCAGCGAGCGCACGTAGCTGTCGCCGGCCTTGCGCGCCAGCTCGGCGGCCCGGTCGAGGGTCAGCTCCTCGTCGCCCGCGCCCACCGCGCACATCATGATGATCGCGAACGCCTCGCTGACCAGGTGGCCGCTCGCCCTGCTCAGGCGCACCGCCTCGCGGCCGTAGCGGACCACGCCGACGGCGTCGCCGCCGAAGAAGCAGACCACCGACCTGAGCGCCAGCGCGTGCGCCACCTGGTCGGGCATGACCGAGGCGGAGTCCTGCAGCAGCTCGTCGATGTGCCTGGCCGCCTCGTCGAACCGGCCGCCCGCGATGATCACCCACTGCAGGTCGGTGCACATGCGCAGGCCCCGCTCGACCTGACCGGTACGGCGGGCGTACCCCAGCCCCGCGTACAGGTTGGGCTGCATGGCGTCGATGACCAGCGCCCGCCGGGTGATCTCGGGCCAGTGGCGCCGGTCGCAGGTCGCGATCAGGTCGCCGAGCCGCTTGGAGATCAGGAACATGCACTCCAGGTGCCGCTGCCTCAGCTCCTCCTCGTCGCCGCACTCCTGCAGCCGCTGCCTGCCGTAGTCGCGCACCGTGTCGAGCATGCGGTAGCGGATCTCGCCGCCCGCCTCGCCGTCGGCCAGCACCAGCGACTTGTCGACCAGCTCGGCCATCGTCACCAGCACCTCGTCGGCGGCCAGTCCCGGGCACGGGCAGGTCAGCTCGGCCAGCTCCAGGGTCCAGCCGCCGCGGAAGGCGGTCAGGCGCTGCAGCAGCAGCTGGGCCGGCGCGCTCAGCATCCGGTAACTCCACTCGACCGTGGCCAGCAGCGTGCGCTGGCGGGCGGGCGAGGAGCGCGAGCCGCTGGTCAGCAGCTTGAACCGGTCGGACAGCCGTGACCTGATCTGCTCCACCGACAGCACCCTGGTCATCGCCGCCGCCAGCTCGATCGCCAGCGGGATGCCCTCCAGCTCGGCGCAGAGCGCGCCGACCGCGGCGTCGTCCTGCGCCGTCCAGGTCAGCCCGCCGCCGGCCACCGACCGGTCGACGAACAGCCGGACCGCGTCGCTGCCCCGGCCCGCCACCGGCAGCAGCGACAGCGGCGGCACCCGCCAGACCGTCTCGCCCACCACCCGCAGCGGCTCGCGGCTGGTGGCCATCACCCGCAGGTCGGGGCAGGCGCCCAGCAGGTAGGTGCACAGCTCGGCGCAGTGCTCGATCAGGTGCTCGCAGTTGTCCAGGACGAGCAGTTGCTTGCCGCCGCCGACCGCCGTGGCCACCGCCTGCGCGGGGTCGCCGTCGGGCGGGACCTGCACGCCGAGCACCGCGGCCACGCGCTGGGCGAGCAGGTCGCCGGCGTCGAGGTCGGCCAGCTCCACCAGCCAGACGCCGTCGCTGAACACCTCGACCGCCTCGTGCGCCACGCTGAGGCACAACCGCGTCTTGCCGATGCCGCCGGTGCCGCACAAGGTCACGACACGCACCGCCATCAGCAGGCGCAACAGCTCATCCAGGTCGGACTCCCTGCCGATGAACGCGTTGGGAACCGTCGGAAGGTTCGTGGGCACCGTCGTGACTCCTCGCGGGGGGGCGGGCAACAGCACTACCGACAGTGTTACACCCGTCACGCAGAATTTGGGGCCAGCAAGACCAGGCTTATCTGACCTGGAGGCAGATCGGATTGTCAGTGCGCTGCCGCACACTGCTTTCATGGCCGACGACGCGCTGGAAATCGGCGAGATCACCATCTCCGACTGGTACGCCCACACCGACCAGATGGCCGAGGCCGGATTCCTCACCATCGCCAGGCGGCTGCCCTCGCTGATCGGCCAGGCCATGCGCCTGGCCTGGCGGGCCAGCCCGCGCGACACCGTCGCCACGATCACGCTCAACCTGCTCGGCGGGGTGTTCACCGCCTTCGGGCTGCTGGCGACGACCGGGGTGCTGACGGCGCTGTTCAGCGAGGGTCCCACGCCCGACCGGGTGATGGCCGCGCTGCCGAGCCTGGCCCTGGTGGCGGGGGCGGCGGCGATGCGCACGGCCGTGCAGGCCGGGGCGGGGTGGGCGCAGTCGCGGCTCGACCCGCAGGTGAGCAGGCAGACCGAGGAGCGGCTCTACGGCCTGACCAGCCGGGTCGAGCTGGCCGCCTACGACGACCCCGACTTCCACGACGCGCTGCAGCGGGCCAGGATGCGCGGGGTGTCGATGGCCGACGAGGTGGTCACCTCGGCCATCGACGTGGTCACCGCCCTGGTGGGGCTGCTGGCGGTGGCCGGCGTGCTGGGCGTGCTGCACCCGGTGCTGCTGCCGTTGCTGCTGCTGGCCGTACTGCCCGACGCCTGGGCGGCGGTGCGCAGCGCCCGCATGCGCTACACCACCCTCTACACCCTCATCCCGGCCAACCGCCGCAAATGGATCATCGCCGAGCTGCTCGCCGACCGGCGGCCCGCCGCGGAGGTCCGCTCGTTCACGATGCGCGGCTTCCTGCTGCGCATGTACGACGCGGTCGCCCGCGCCGAGCAGGAGGTGCTGCTGCGCCTGGCCAAGCGCCAGACGCTGACCAGAGTCGTCGGCGAGGCGCTGGGCGGGCTCGGCAGCGGGCTGGTCTACGTGGCGCTCGGGGTGCTGCTCGCGCTCGGCTCCATCCCGCTGGCCGTGGCGGGCACCGCGGTCCTGGCCATCCGCCAGGGCCAGTCGTCGCTGGGCAACCTCATGTACGCCACCAACCGCCTCTACGAGGAGGGCCTCTACTTCACCGACTTCCTCAACTTCTGCGAGGACGCCGAACGCCGCCTGGCCAAGCCCCGCCCGGCGGCGGCCCCCGAGTCCTTCGCCCGCATCCGCGCCCAGGACGTCACCTTCGCCTACCCGGGCTCGGACACCCCGGCGCTGAGCGGCGTCTCCGTCGAGATCGGGGCGGGCGAGGTCATCGCGCTCGTGGGCGAGAACGGCTCGGGCAAGACCACGCTGGCGAAGATCCTCTCCGGCCTCTACGAACCCGGCACAGGCAGCGTGACCTGGGACGACGTCGACCTGCGCGACGTCGAGCCGGACGCCCTGCGCGGGCGCACCGCGGTCATCGCCCAGGATCACACCCGCTGGCCCCTGATGGCCCGCTACAACATCACCATGGGCACCGACAAGGGCGAGGAGGCGCTGGAGGCGGCGGCCAGGGTGGCGGGGGCCGACGCGGTCATCGCCGACCTCCCCCACGGCTACCGCACCCTCCTCGACCGGCGCTTCAAGGACGGCCAGGAGCTGTCGGGCGGCCAGTGGCAGCGCATCGCCGTGGCCCGCGGCTTCCACCGCGACGCCCCGCTGCTGATCTGCGACGAGCCCACGGCCGCCCTCGACGCCCGCGCGGAGCACGCCCTGTTCGAGCGCATCCGCGACCACGCCGACGGCCGCACGGTCCTGCTCATCACCCACCGGCTGGCCAGCGTCCGCTACGCCGACCGCATCTACGTCCTCGACCACGGCAAGGTGGTGGAGTCCGGCACCCACGCCGCCCTGATGGCGCTGAACGGCCTCTACGCCGACCTCTACACCCTCCAGTCGTCGGCCTACCGGGACTAGACGGCGGCGTCGAGCCGGTCCTTCTGGTCCTGGCTGAGCGTCAGCGCGGTGGCGCCGATCGCCTCCTCAAGCTGGGCCATCCGGGTCGCGCCGACGATCGGCACGTGGCCGTCGGCCAGCAGCCAGGCCAGCACGACCTGGTTCGGGGTGGCGCCCAGCTCGCCGGCCACCTCGCTCAGCGCCGCGAGGCGGCGGGTGGTGCCCGGGTGGTCGTAGGACTCGGGCAGCGGGCGGTCGGGGCGTCCGGTGTAGGAGCCGGACATGAGGGTGTTGTAGGCCCACAGCGTGACCCCGGTGGCCGCCGTGTGCTCCAGCGTCTCGTCGGTCACCAGCACGTGGGCGCTTTCGGCCAGGTGGGTGAGCGGGCGCGGGCGTAGGTAGGTATGGCGGAGCTGCAGGTGGGTGTACGGCATCCAGCCGTGCGCCGCGGACAAATTCCTGGCCCGCTCCAGCCGCCAGGCGCGCATGTTGCTGGCTCCGAGGCCGCGGATCTTGCCGTCCTTGGCCAGCGCGTTGAACGCCTCCAAAGACTCCTCAAGCGGGACGGAAGCATCGTCGATGTGCGACCAATACACATCGATGTAGTCGGTCCGCAATCTCCGGAGGCTGCCTTCGGCGGCCTTCGCGATCGCCGCCGCCGACAGGCCCTCCATCGAGTCGAGCGTGCGATCGCCGGGGACCGTCGGCCGGGCGCCGGCCTTGGTGCTCAGCACCACCCGGTCCCGCGCACTCCGCGCGCTCAGCCACGCCCCGATGGCCGCCTCGCTCTCGTCCCCCGTGCGGCCCTCCACCCAGAAGGGGTAGTTGTTGGCCGTGTCGATCATCGTGCCGCCGGCCTCGGTGAAGCGGTCGAGCAGCGCGAAGGTGTCGTCCATGCCGACGGCGGTGCCGAAGCCGATCGTGCCCAGTGCGATTCTCATGGCGACGACTCTGGGCGCTGGAGCCCGCTCCAGGTCAAGTTTGACCTGGAGTGCACTCCAGGTGGGACGATGGCGAGCGTGAGCGTCTACACACCCTCGGAAGTCGTCGAGGAGACCGGCTTCAGCCTCGACACGTTGCGTTACTACGAGAAGATCGGGCTGCTGTCCGGCATCGAGCGCAACTCCGCAGGCCAGCGCCGCTTCTCCCAGCGCGACCTCGGCTGGCTGAACCTGATCCGCTGCCTGCGCGACACCGGCATGCCCATCGCCGAGATGCTGCGCTTCGCCGAACTGGTACGCCAGGGCGAGCACACCGTCGCCGACCGGATCACGCTCCTGGAGGAGCACGACCGCCGGGTCAAGGAGCAGATCGCCAACCTCGCCGAGCAGCAGAAGTACATCCACCACAAGATTTCCTACTACCGCAGCGTCCTCTAGCCCTGGCTTGGAAGTCCGGCTGTTAGACCGAGGAGCATGGCCGGACCCAGGGCGAAACGGATCAACATCCCCCTGCGCCAGGTGGCGCTGATCTGCTCGGTGATGTTGTTCGCCCTGCTGGCCAACGTCACCTACCTCCAGGCGTTCGAGGCGCACAGCCTGAACGCCGATCCGCGCAACCAGCGCACGATCATCGCCAGGTTCGACCACGACCGGGGTGACATCTCCACCTACGACGGCTCGGTGATCGCCTACAGCGAGCGCGCGTACGGCGGGCCGTACCTCTACCGGCGGATCTATCCGGACGGCGAGCTGTACGCCCCCGCGACCGGCTACCTGTCCCTGTACCGCGAGACCGGCGTCGAGCACGCCGAGGACGGCGTGTTGTCCGGCAGCGACGCCAAGGTCAAGGTGCGCGCCCTGGTGAAGGACGGGATCGCGGCGGGGGCCGACGTCCGGCTGACGATCGTGGACCGGGTGCAGCGGGCCGCGTACGAGGCGCTGCGGGCGACCGGGCTGCCCGGCGCCGCCGTGGCGATCAACCCGGTGACCGGGGCGATCCTGGCGATGGCCTCCTACCCGTCGTACGACCCGAACGCCTTCGCCGTGTTCGACCCCCGCGCGCTCGCCGCGACCGACCGGCGGCTGCGCGCCGACCCCCGCAGGCCGCTGCTGAACCGCGCGCTCGGCCAGAACTACCCGCCCGGCTCCACGTTCAAGGTCGTGACCGCGGCGGCGGCGCTGGGGTCGGGCGCCTACACGCCGTCCTCGCAGGTGGACGCGCCCACCCGGTTGCTGCTGCCCGGCACGACCACCTCGCTGGCCAACTCGGGCGGGTCGGCGTGCGGCGACGGGCATCCGCCGCTGGGCTACGCCTTCCAGGTCTCCTGCAACACCGCGTTCGCCAACATCGGCCTCGACCTGGGCTCGGACACGCTGCGGGAGGGGGCGCAGGCGTTCGGGTTCGACACCGACGAGCTGACCGTGCCGCTGCCGGTGGCCGAGAGCGGCTATCCGAAGGGCATGGACCAGGCGCAGACCGCCCTGTCGGCGATCGGCCAGTACGAGGACCGGGCGACGCCGCTGATGATCGCCATGATGTCGGCGGCGGTGGCCAACCGGGGCACGCTCATGCGCCCGTACCTGGTGGAGGAGGCCGGCCTGCCGGACGGCTCCGTCATCAACCGGGCCTCGCCCACCGAGTACCGGACCACGATGTCCGAGGCGGTCGCGGCCGACCTCACCGCGATGATGGTCGCCGTCACGCAGCCCGGCGGCACGGGCGCGGGCGCGGCGATCCCCGGCGTGGCGGTGGCGGCCAAGACCGGGACGGCCGAGCACGCGCGCACGGCCGCGGCGCACGCGGTCATCACCGCCTTCGCCCCGGCGGACGCGCCGGAGGTGGCGGTGGGCGTGGTCGTGGAGAACGGCGGGTCCGGCGGCGGGACGGCGGCGCCGATCGCCCGCGCCATCCTCAGCGCGGCCCTGCCGTGAGGCTGCCGGGGTCTAGGGAAGGTGGTCGGCCAGGTAGCGGCGGACCAGTTGCTTGCACTCCACGATGAGCTCGGGATCGCCGTCGGGGTGCATGCGGAACGCCAGCTTCAGCACCGCGTCGGTGGCCTCCACCGCCACCAGGAGCGCCCGGTCCAGCCCCGATCCGGCGGGCGCGTCGAGCAGGTCGACGGTCAGCGCCCGCAGTCTGTCGGCCACGATGACGTTGTTCTCCAGCGCCGCGTCCAGCGACCGGTTGGTGCCCTCGACCGCGGGGCCGCCGGGCGTCGGCAGCACCTCCCCGAAGTCCACCACCGCGAATCCCGGCGTCGTGCGCTTCATCCCGACGAACTCGTCGATGGCCAGATCGACGAGGTCGGTCCAGTGCTCTAGGTCGGCGTCGGCGATCCGCTCGGTCACCCGCTGGAGGAACGCCTCCAGGTTGCGCATGGCCAGCGCGCGGACCAACCCTTGCTTGTCGGGAAAGAACTGGTAGAAGGTGCCGATCGGAACCTCGGCTCGGCGCGCGACCTCCTTGGTGGTCAGCGCGTCGTACCCGACCTGGTCGAGCAGCAGCGCGCACTCGTCGAGCATCCGCTCTACCCTCTCCACGCTGCGGCGCTGGGCGGGGCGGCGGCGCAAGGTACTCGTCATGTCCTCCATCCTGGCGCATTACCAGCAAGTACAGTCTTGCTCTTTCGGCCCGGCAATTACATGAGTGATACTCACCTCCCATGAGCACCTTCTTGTGGGGCACGGCCACCGCCGCCTACCAGATCGAGGGCGCCACCGCCGAGGACGGGCGGGGAACCTCCATCTGGGACACCTTCACCCACGAGCCCGGCCGGGTACGCGACGGCCACACCGGCGACGTGGCCTGCGACCACTACCACCGCACCGCCGAGGACATCGCGCTCATGTCCGGTCTCGGCGTCAACGCCTACCGCTTCTCCATCTCCTGGCCGAGGGTCCAGCCCGGCGGCCGTACCAACGACAAGGGACTGGGCTTCTACGACCGCCTCGTGGACGACCTGCTGGAGGCGGGCGTCAAGCCGGTGCCCACGCTGTTCCACTGGGACCTGCCGCAGGAGCTCCAGGACGACGGCGGCTGGATGAACCACAATCTCCCCCGGAGGTTCGCCGACTACGCCGCCGTCGTGGCCGATCGCCTGGCCGACCGGGTCGAGACGTGGATCACCCTCAACGAGCCCTTCGTCCACATGGCCTACGGCTACGCCCTCGGCGTCCACGCCCCCGGCCAGACCCTGCTGCTCGACGCCCTGCCCACCGCCCACCACCAGCTCCTGGCCCACGGTCTGGCGACCCAGGCGCTGCGCGCCGCCGGCGCCCGCGAGATCCTCATCTCCAACAACTGCACCCCGGTCTGGCCCGCCTCCGACCGCCCCGAGGACCTCGCCGCCGCCGACGCCTACGACACGCTGCACAACCGGCTGTTCAACGACCCCATCCTCACCGGCGCGTACCCGGACCTGTCGGCCTTCGGCAAACAGGCCCCCGAGGACGGCCTCGACGTGATCTCCACCCCCATCGACGGCCTCGGCATCAACTACTACAACCCCACCCGGATCACCGCGCCCCGGCAGGACCTCTTCCCCTTCGACGACGCCGGCATCACCGGCTACCCCACCACCGGCTTCGGCTGGCCCGTCGTCCCCGACGGCCTGCACGAGCTGCTGACGGGCCTCAAGCAGCGGTACGGCCAGCGCCTCCCGCCCGTCTACGTGACCGAGAACGGCTGCTCCCAGCCCGACACCGTCTCCCCCGACGGCACCGTGGACGACCCGGAGCGCATCGCCTACCTCGACGGCCACCTCGCCGCGCTCATGCGGGCCCGGCGCGACGGCGTGGACGTGCGCGGCTACTTCGTCTGGTCGCTGCTGGACAACTTCGAGTGGGCCGAGGGCTACCACCAGCGCTTCGGACTGGTCCACGTGGACTTCGCGACGCAGCGCCGTACGCCCAAGAGGTCCTACCACTGGCTGAAGGACTACTTGGGCCACCAGTAGGAGCGCGGCAGCAGGCGGGCGAGGCGCAGCGAGCCCGCGGCGTAGCGGCAGATCAGCTCCTTGACCCAGGCGCCGGCCCGGCCGGGCAGGATCAGCTCGATCGGCGAGTCGTCGCGGCGGACGGCCTGGATGACGCCGTCGCGGCGGCCGAGGCTGATGCACTGGATCATGTAGCGGAAGCGGAAGGGGCGGGCCGCGCGGCCGCGGGCGCGGGCGTTGACCGCGTCGGCGGCGTGCGCGGCGATCGGCATCCCGATCGCGCACGACATGCGCGAGATCCCGGCGCCCGGCACGTCCACGGCGGCGGCGTCGCCGACCACGTAGACGTCGGGGTGGGAGACCGAGCGCAGGGTGGCGTCCACGACCGCCCTGCCGCGCTCGTCGACCGCCAGCCCGGCCTTTGCGGCCAGTTCCGGCACGGCGAACGAGCCCGCCCACACCACGACGTCGGCCTCGATCGCGCCCTGCCCGGTGCGCAGGCCGTCGGGCGTGACCGCCTCGACCCGGGTGCCGGTGTGGACGCTCACGCCCAGCCTGGTCAGCGCCTTGGCCACGTGCTTGCGCCCGCGGCGCGACAGGCCCGCGGCCGGGTGGGCGCCGGTGACCAGCCTGACCTGCCAGTCCGGGTAGGTCTCCGCCAGTTCCGTGGCCATCTCGATCCCGGTCAGCCCGCCGCCGACGACCGCCAGGCGGCCGCCGCCCGCGCGCAGCCGTTCGGCGAGTCCGGGCGCGTTCTCTGCGGCGAACGCGTGGTCGGCCACTCCGGGGACGCTCGCGTCGGTGAAGCTGCCCAGCGCGTAGACGAGCGTGTCGTAGCCGAACTCCCGCCCGTCCGCCAGCGTGACGGTCCTGATGTCGGCGTCGACGGCGGTGACCACGCCCTCGACGGTCCTGATGCCGGTGCCCCTGGTCAGCTCGGCGAGCGGCGTGCTCACCGACGGCCGCCCCGCCGCCCGCTCGTGCAGCCTGACCCGCTCGGTGAAGCTGTCGGCGGCGCTGATCAGGGTGATGGTGTGGTTCCTGTCGAGACGCAGCGCCGCCGTCATGCCCGCGTAGCCGGCTCCGATGACCACGATGTCCATATCCGTCTCCCGTCCTTTTCGCTTCTGCAGGGGAGACGGGGACGTCGCGGCAGATGTCTGAGTGAGCTACCTCACATGGCCGAGTTTGCCGGGATTTCTCACCACATCGACCTCCGTGATCCGGCCGCCGGAGACGGTGAACGACATGACGCAGTCGACCGGGCCGGCCTCGTTCACGATCACCAGGCCGGGGCCGCCGTTGACCTCGCGGAAGTCCGCCACCATCCCGGTGAACCAGCGCTCGACCAGCCCCAGCACCACCCTGGCCACCTTCTCGCCGCCGACGACCGGCACCAGCGCCGCGCTCACCACGCCGCCGCCGTCCGCGCGCCAGATGACGTCCGGGTCGAGCACGGCCACGAGCGCCCGCAGGTCGCCCGTGGTGGCCGCCGCCGCGAAGGCACGCACCGCCGCCGCCTGCTCGGCGCGGTCGAGCGAGCGGCGCGGCGCGTAGTCGCGCACGCGCAGCCGTCCCCGCGCCGCCAGTTGCCGCACCGCGCCGGGGCTCCTGCCCAGGATCTCGGCGATCTCCTCGTACGGCAGCGCGAACACGTCGTGCAGCACCAGCGACGTCCGCTCGGCCGGGCTCAGCCGTTCCTGCACGGCCAGCAGCGCCATGCCCACGGACTCGTCCATGGTGGCCCGGTCCTCGGGACCCGGCTCCTCGACCACCGGCTCGGGCAGCCACGGCCCGATGTAGGACTCGCGCTTGGCCTGGGCGGAGCCGAGCTGGTCGTAGCAGATCCGGCTCACGACGGTGGTCAGGTAGGCGCGGGGTGCGGTGACGGCGGCCTGGTCGGCCTGCCGCCAGCGCAGCCAGGTCTCCTGCACGGCGTCGTCGGCGTCGGCGACGCTGCCCAGCAGCCGGTAGGCCACGGCCCACAGGTGGCTGCGGTGCTCCTCGAAGTCCATCAGAAGACGGAGACGTGGACGTGGTCGTAGTGGTTGGCGGTGACGCTGCCCCGGTCGGACATGGGGTCCCAGCCGCCGCCCGAACGGATGTCGTAGTAGCGCTGTTTCCAGATGATGTACATGACGCCGAGGCGGGAGCCGTTCTGGATCAGGTACTCGGCCAGGGCGTCGCCCCGGTCGGCGTCGGCGCCGCTGGCGTAGCCGCGCGAGATCATGAAGTCGCAGGCCCGGCCCTTGCCGTGCTCGCCGGGGTCGCCTGGGCGCAGGCAGCCCACGCCGTAGGGCATGGGGAAGTTCTGCATGACCGCGATCTTCACGCTGGTCATGCGCTGGGTGAGGCCGGCGCCGCCGGTCGGGGTCTGGAAGCCGTACTTGGCCAGGAGCTTCTCGACGTCGCGGCGCTTGTCGCGCATCTCCTTGATCTTCTTCTCGAGGTCCTTGATCTTCGCGTCCGCCGCCTTCTTGGCGGTGTTGGCGCTCTTGATCAGTTGCTCGATGCGCAGGACCCGGTTGGTGCGCTCGTCGGACATGTACTGCATGTTCGCGGCCTGGCCGAGCAGCAGGGAGGGATCGCCGATGGCCAGGAGCTGGGTGCCGTCGAGCGGGCCGCTCATGTAGGTGTTCTGGGCGATGCTGGCGACCTCGCCGCGGGCCGCGCCGAGCTGGCTCCTGAGCTTGCCGGCGTTCTCCGTGGCCTTCTTGGCCTGGATGCGGGCGTCTTCCAGGAACTCGATCTGGCCCCGGTAGAGCTTGTTGAGCTGGGCGGCCTGCTTGGTCAGCTTGCGCAGTTGCGCGGGACTGCCGGGATCGGCGGTGGCGGCCTGCGGAAGGGGTGCGGCGAGCAGGCCGACGAGCACGGTGGCGATGGCGGTGAAACGCCTGACTCCCACGCTCGTCCTCCCCTCCTAGACGTGGTGACTATAGAAGATGATCTTGGTCGTCGCCACCGGAACCGGCGAACCCATGCACCATTGGCGAAGTATCTACCACTTTGTGGGGTCGCCCCGAACTTTGGGTCTTGCCGAGCCACCCCCGCGGAGCGAAATTGCGAGCGAATCGATTCTGCGAAGGGGCAGACCGTGTCACGTTCTTTAGCGCTCCTCACAGCCGTCCTGATCGGCTTAGGCAGCTCCCTGGTGTCCGTCGAGGCCAGCGCCTCGACGGTGGATCCGCTGCCGCCCGGCGATCGTATCGAGCTTTACCAGCTCGACAGCCCGCCCGGCACCGGCGAGAAACTCAGGGAAGCAGGTTTCGACGTCGTACAACAGCAGCTCAAGGGCGGCAAGGAGCACATCGAGCTGACCGCCGACCAGGCGGGGCTCGCGGGGCTCGCCAAGCTCGGCCACAAGCCCGAGCCCGTGCGCAACCAGCAGGGCCAGACACAGTTGGAGGCGGCCAAGGCCCAGGCCGCGGGCGGCTACACCGTCTGGAGGTCCTACTCCGAGGCCGGGGGCATCGCCGACCAGCTCAGATCCATCGCCAACGCCAACAAAGACGTGGTCAAGCTGATGTCCATCGGCAAGACCATCCAGGGCAAGGACATCCTCGCCGCCAAGGTCACCTCGCTGGCCCGCATCCTGCCGGACGGCGCCAAGCCCGCGGTCTTCTACTCCTCCACGCAGCACGCGCGCGAGTGGATCTCGACCGAGGTCAACATGCGGCTGCTCAAGCACGTGGTCGCCAACAAGGCGGCGCTGCGCAGCTTGCTCGGCACCACCGAACTCTGGTTCCTGCCGGTGGCCAACCCCGACGGCTACGACTTCACCTTCACCGAGGGCAACCGCCTGTGGCGTAAGAACCTGCGCGACGTGAACGGCGACGGGACCATCACCCGCGGCGACGGCGTCGACCAGAACCGCAACTTCCCCACGAACTTCCACTACGACGAGGAGGGCTCCTCCTCGATCCCGAGCAGCGACACCTACCGTGGCGCCGGTCCGGCCAGCGAGCCGGAGACCAAGGCGTTCGACGGCCTGATGAAGCGCATCAGGTTCGCCTTCAACGTCAACTACCACTCCTTCGGGCCGCTGCTGCTGTACCCGCTGGGCGTGCAGATCGCCACGGAGACCGCGGACAACCCGATCTACGAGGCGCTGTCCGGCGACGACGCCAACCCGGCGATCCCCGGCTTCGACCCCGACCTCGGCGCGGAGCTGTACATCACCAACGGCGACACCAACGACCGCGCCCACTCCGCGTACGGCACGCTGTCCTGGACCCCCGAGCTGAACGAGGGCTGCGACGGCTGCGGATTCGTCTTCCCCGACGACGAGGCGCTGGTCCAGGCGGAGTTCGAGAAGAACATCCCCTTCGCGCTCGACGTCGCCAAGTCCGCCCGCAACCCGGTCGAGCCGGTCAGCCACCTGGGCAACACGACCCCGGACTTCGTCCTCGACACCTTCGAGACCAGCAACGGCCGTGACCAGGTCGTCCAGGTCAACGCCAAGCGCAAGCTGGGTCCGATCTGGCTGCAGTACCAGGTCAACGGCGGGCGTACCAAGACCGTGCTGACCGGCGAGTGGCGCGGCGGCGAGCGTTACGGCGCCGGCTACAACCGCTACTACCACTGGATGCGCGGCAAGATCACCGGTACCCGGCCGGGCGACACGGTGAAGGTCTGGTTCAGCTCGCTCGGCAAGAAGAGCGACTCCTTCACCTACAAGGTCAACAGCGACATCGGGGGCAAGGTTCTCGTCCTGGCCGCCGAGGACGTCACCGGCATCAGCCCCGTCCAGGGCGTCACCGAGGCGAAGTACGCCGACGAGTACGTCAAGTCGCTCGACGAGGCCGGCTACAGCTCCGACGTCTACGACGTGGACAAGGCCGGCCGCAAGGCCCCGCACCCGCTCGGCACCCTGAGCCACTACAAGGCGGTCGTCTGGGAGACCGGCGACGACATCATCCCGAGGAGCGTCGGCCAAGTCGCCGGCACCACCTCCAAGCTGGGCTTCGACACCGAACTGGCGGTCCGCGACTACCTCAACGAGGGCGGCAAGCTGCTGCACGCCGGCAAGTACCCGTCGTTCGCGGCCAACAACAACGGCGCCTACTACTTCCAGCCCAACCAGCCCGCGCAGCCCGAATGCACGACGCCGTCCGACCCGCCGTGCATCCCGATCTTCAACGACTTCCAGCAGTACTGGCTCGGCGCCTACGTCTTCTTCGACGACGCCGGCACTGACCACGGCACCGGCAACCCCTTCGCCCTCCAGGGCAAGGGCGGTAAGTTCGAGGGCTTCAACGGCACGCTGGAACCCACCCACACCAACTCCTACGTGGCCACCTCGGCGATCCTGCCCGCCGCGCAGTTCCCGCTGTTCGCCAGCTCCGCCCAGGTCAAGTGGGTACGGCCCGGCGGCCCCTTCGACCCGCACACCGGCGCCTGGGACGTCTACAGCGGCATCGCCGACGTCTCCTGGAAGCGTCTGACCAAGACCATCGACCTGACCGGCAAGAGCAGCGGCGACCTGTCGTTCTGGACCTCCTACGACACCGAGGCGGCCTGGGACTTCCTGACCGTCGAGGCGCGTACCGCGGGGCAGGACGACTGGACCACCCTGCCCGACCTCAACGGCCACACCACGCAGGACACCGGGGAGAGCTGCAAGACCGAGAACTCGGGCGGCTGGCGCGACATCCACCCGTTCACCCAGCGCTACCAGGGCGTCAACTGCGAGGCCAGCGGCACCTCCGGAGCCTGGCACGCCGCCTCGGGCAACTCGGGCGGATGGCAGCAGTGGAAGGTCGACCTGACCCCGTACGCGGGCAAGCGGGTCGAGCTGTCGATCTCCTACATCAGCGACTGGGCCACCCAGGGGGCCGGCGTCTTCCTGGACGACTTCGCGGTGACGCTGGACGGGGCGAGCACCGAGCAGACCTCGTTCGAGTCGGACCTGGGCGGCTGGACCGCCGCCGACCCGCCGGCCGGGTCCGCGCCGTCCGTCAACAACTGGTTCAGGACCGACCAGGTCTTCGAGGAGGGCGGCGGGATCGTCACCCGTGACACGGTCTACCTCGGGTTCGGCGCGGAGAGCCTGACCACGCAGGCCATGCGGACCGATCTGGTGAGGAGGTCGATGAAGCACCTGATCGGCTGACCACCACGGCGGGCGGCCAAGCTGCGGACACCGGCGTACCAACACGCCCCAACTCCCCAGGCCGCCCGCCCACTCCTCCACCCCTCAACACCCCACCTCCCGCAGCAGCCCCTCCCTCACACCCGTCGCGCCCTCCCCAACACCGCACCCCGCGTGCCGCCACGCCCCTCGGCACCACCACACCGCACCCCGCTGCACCCCTCCCCCGACACCGCCCCTCCGCGCCCCGTGTCGCCCCTTTCCCAGTACTGCGGCCACACTTCCCGGCGGCCCCACCTTCCACGGCCGGACCTTCACGGCGCGTTCCGGGCCGTGGCGCTCATGGAGGTGGCCGGGTGGGCGTGGGGGTTGGAGGGCGGTGGTGGGGGTGTGCCCTTGCCGTTCTGGATAGAACATGGTTCGGTTTCCCTGGACACGGCTCGTCGCCAGAGGAAGACTGAACCAAGCAAGCATTCGGTCGGTAGGAGGCTCACGACATGCGCCAGCACCACACGCTGTTCATCGGGGGCGAATGGGTGGCCCCCGCGGGCACCGGTGTGATCGACGTCATCTCCCCGCACACCGAGGAGGTCGTGGGCCGCGTGCCCGACGGCAGCCCCGCCGACATGGACCGCGCGGTCGCCGCCGCCCGCCAGGCGTTCGACCACGGCCCCTGGCCCCGCATGACCTTCGCGGAACGCGCCCAGGTCCTCGGCAGGCTGGCCGACATCTATGCCGCCAGGCAGGGCGAGATGGCCGCGCTCATCACCGAGGAGATGGGCTCGCCGATCACGTTCTCGAACCTCGCCCAGGCGCCCCAGCCGCTCGGCATGCTGCAGTTCTACGCCGAGTACGGCGCGACCTTCGAGCAGGAGGAGCAGCGGCCGGGACTGTTCGGCCCCACCACCGTGCGACGCGAGCCGGTCGGCGTGGTGGCCGCGATCGTGCCGTGGAACGTCCCGCAGTTCGTCTCGATGACCAAGATCGCACCGGCGCTGCTGGCCGGGTGCACGATCGTGCTCAAGCCGGCGCCGGAGACACCGCTCGACTCCTACCTGTTCGCCGAGATGGTGACCGAGGCCGGCATCCCGCCGGGCGTGCTCAACATCGTCCCCGCGGGCCGCGAGGCGGGCGAGCACCTCGTCTCCCACCCCGACGTGGACAAGGTCGCCTTCACCGGCTCCACCGCCGCGGGCCGCCGCATCGCCGCCATCTGCGGCGAGCAGCTCAAGCGGGTCAGCCTGGAACTGGGCGGCAAGTCCGCCGCCATCATCCTCGACGACGCCGACCTGCCCGCCAGCATGGGCATGCTCGCCATCGCCTCCCTCATGAACAACGGTCAGGCGTGCGTGGCCCAGACGCGCATCCTGGCCTCTCGCAACAGGTACGACGAGGTCGTCGAGGCCGTCGCCGCCATGGTCGGCTCCCAGCCCGTGGGCGACCCGTCCGACCCGGCCACCGGCATCGGCCCCCTGGTGGCCAAGCGGCAGCAGGAGCGGGTGGAGGGGTACATCAAGATCGGCATGGACGAGGGCGCCAAGGTCGTCGTCGGCGGCCTGTCCCGCCCGATGGACCGCGGCTGGTACGTCGCCCCGACCGTCTTCGCCGGCGCCACCAACGACATGCGGATCGCCCGCGAGGAGATCTTCGGCCCCGTCCTCACCGTCATCCCCTACGAGGACGAGACCGACGCGCTGCGCATCGCCAACGACAGCGAGTACGGCCTGTGCGGCACCGTCTGGACCGCCGACACCGAGCACGGCATGGACATCGCCCGCCAGGTCCGCACCGGCACCTACGGCGTCAACTGCCTGATGCTGGAGGCCAACGTCCCGTTCGGCGGCTACAAGGCCAGCGGCCTCGGCCGCGAACTCGGCCCCGAGGGCCTGTCGGCCTACCTGGAGTACAAGACCATCGCCCGCCTCGGCTGACCCGAGCCCCACAACCCCGAAAACCCCGACGAACCCGAAGGCCGGCCGCCGCGGAAGCGGGTGAGCGAGAAGCCCGGTGCGTCCGGAGGTGGGGTGGTACGAGAGGGGCCCGCGACCTCGCGGGCCCCTTCGCACGTCTAGATGGCACCCAGCGCGCCCCCGCAACGCTGGGCGACCGCCTGACTACATGAAGTATGTCCTACGGTCGCCGCCCGGGGTGGATTCCTTCCCCAAGGACTTTCTCCCGGCGGTTTTCTTCCATCCGCCCTAGGTAGACGCCTATTACTCAGGAAAGGTTCGAATCAATCCACTTTCCGATCCGGAGGATCAGATCCGGCCTGGCCGCCGACTCGGCGTGGCCGTACCCCGGCTCGACCCACAGCTCCTTCGGCTCCCGAGCCCCGTCGTAGAGCTGGTGGGCGTGTTCCAGGGGAAAGAACGTGTCCGCGTCCCCGTGCACGATCAGGAGAGGGGTGGGCGAGATGAGGGCGGCGGCCTCGTGCGGCGGCATCGGGACCGGGTCCCACTGCCCGCGCGCGATCCGCGTCCGCTTCACCACCCGCGCGGCGATCCGGCCGATGGGCCGTTCGATCGCCCAGTGGACCTGGCGCATGGGCTTGGTGCCCCGGTAGTACCAGCGCGCGGGGCCGCTGACCGCGACCACCGCGTCGACCCCGCCGTGCAACCCCGCATGCCGTACGGCGACCGCCGCCCCCATGGAGAAACCCACCACGGCGACCCGGCGGTAACCGATGACCCGCGCGTGCCGTACCGCGGCCTCCACGTCGAGGACCTCGAGGTCACCCACGGTCGTCTCGCCGCCCGAGCGCCCGTGCCCGCGGAAGTCGAAGGAAACCACGCCGCCGAAGTGGCTCAACACGTGGGTGATCCGCCGCGTGTCCGCGCACCGCCACGACCCGGTGAACCCGTGGGCCAGCACGATCCCGACCTCGGCGGTCCCGGCGGAGGACGGCGTGTGCACACCCTCCAGGCGGATGCCGTCCGAGGTCCTGAGCATGACGGGAAAATTCTTCGCAAGCGGCATGAATCCGAGCTTAGGCACCCAGCTCAGCGGCGCTCATCACCACCCTGATCCTGGAGTCCGCGGCGGCCGCCAGCGCCCGCGGGTCATCGGAGATCATCAGCCGGGCGGAGCTGGTCACGACCCGCTCCCAGAGCCCGTCCTCGTCGGGCGCCAGCGGCGAGACCGCCGCTCCCGCGGCCATGACCGCGTCCGCCGCCACCAGCAGGTCGGATCCGACCGGCAGGCAGACGAGCACCGTGTCACCCGCCCGCACCCCGCGCCGCCTGAGCAGGGCGGCGGCCGAGGCCAGCCGCTCGTCGTGCTGCTCTTCGGTGAGCGTCTGCCCCGTCCCGGGGTCGATCATGACGATCCGCTGCTTCATGCGACCACGGTAGGGACGCCGGGATCAGCGCACATGGGGCGGATTATGCAGATGATTATGCAGTCGGAACACCATGGTCGGCGGCCCACACGGCGATCTGCGCGCGTGAGGTGTAGCCGAGCTTGTCCATGATGTTGGCGATGTGCCGGGCCACCGTCGCCGGGCTGATCACGAGCTCCTCGGCGATGGCCTTGTTGGACAGGCCGCGGGTGAGCATGCCGGCGATCTCCTGTTCGCGGGTGGTCAGCAGCGACCCGCGTACCGGCTCGACCTGGACCGGGCCCGGCGCGGCCGGTTCCGGCCGGCGCCCCTCCAGCACCTGCGTCGCGACCTCGAACGCCGGCCGCGCCCGCCCCCTCGACCACAACGACGTGGTACGGCCCTCGCCCAGCTTGGCCCGCGCCGCCGACAGGAGCTCGTCGACCTTGACCGAGCCCGTCCGCTGCCCCATCGACTCGCGCAGGGCGGCGACCGCGGCCGAGGCGAGCACCGCGCTCTCCAGGTCGCCCCCGGCCCGCGCCAGCGCGGCCAGCGACACCAGACAGCGGTTCATGGCCTGGCGCAGGCCGCACTCGCGGGCCATGGCCAGCGCCTCAGCCAGCCGTTCGCGGGCGGCGGCCAGGTCGCCGAGCTGCGCGCAGACCCGGCCGCTCCTGGCCAGGTTCTGGGCGAGGTCGCCGCGGTTGCCGAGCTCGCGCAGCCAGGAGATGGCGGCGTCGTAGTGCTCGGCGGCGGACTCCAGGTCGCCGCGCGTCTCGGCGGTCACCCCGAGGTGGGAGGCGGCCATGGCGAGGATCCAGGGATGGCCGTGCTCTCCGGCCACCGCGTACGCCTCCTCGGCGGCACGCTGGGCCTCGCGCTGCCGCCCGCGCTGCAACGAGTAGACGGAACCCTCGATGAGCGCCCCCGTCTCGTTGAACAGGTCGCCGTTCTCCCTGGCCACCGCCAGGGCCGCGTCGATGTGGGCGCTCGCCTCGTCACCGCGGCCCATGCGCAGCAGCGCACCGCCGGCGACGGTGTGGGCCGTGGCCAGCACGAACGGGTCGCCCGCCATCCCGGCCAGCCCCTCGCGGGCGGCGGCCAGGCCGCTGTCGAGGTCGTCGCGGGTCAGCAGCCCGTAGGCCATGTAGCCCTTGGCCAGCCCGATCTGCTCGGGCGCGACCAGGCTGAGGTCCTGGCGCAGCAGCCGCTCGACCCAGCCCACGACCTCGGCGGCGCTGCCGCCCAGCGACAGCAGGCCGCTGCTGCGCATGCACAGCCGCAGGCCCAGGGTGAGGTTGCCGGAGCGCAGCGCCCACTCCAGCGCCGCCCGCTGGTCGCCGAGCCGGTCGCGGCTGCCGGTGTGGGCGGCCAGCCGTTCGCGCCAGGTGACCCCAGGCGTGAGGAACTCCGCTTCGAAGGCCCGCTCCTGGAGCTTGCACAGCACCCGCAGGTGCAGGTCGCGCACCATCCGCTCCTCGTCGGAGTCGGCCAGCCGCTCGGCGGCGAACTGCCGGATGGTGTCGAGCAGCCGGAAGCGGCCGCGGTCCTCGTCACAGACCACCAGCGACTTGTCGACCAGCGCGCCCAGCAGCGTGACCATCCGCGACTCCGACAGCGGCGGCTCGGCGCAGACCCGCTCGACCAGGTCGAGGTCGAAGCCGCCGGCCAGCACCGACAGGCGGCGCAGCAGCGTCTTCTCCGCCTCCGACAGCAGGTCGTGGCTCCACTCGACGGCCGCGGCCAGCGTGCGCTGCCGGGCGGGAGCCGTACGGTCGCCCGAGGTCAGCAGCGCGAACCGGTCGTCGATGCGGTCGGCGATCTGGCCGGGGCTCAGCATGCGGGTGCGGGCGGCGGCCAGTTCGAGCGCCAGCGGCAGGCCGTCGAGCGCACGGCAGAGCCTGGCCACGTCGGGCAGGCTGTCCTCGCCCAGGTGCGTGCCGGCGGCCCGCGCCCGGTTGAGGAACAACTGCACCGACTCGGCCGCCGACGGGTCCTCTCCGGGCAGGTCGAGCGGCGGCACGTGCCAGATCAGCTCGCCGGGGATGCGCAACGCCTCCCGGCTCGTGGCCAGCACGCGCACCCCCGGGCACCCGGCCAGCAGCGCCGCCGCCACGTGTGCGGTGGCCTCGACCAGGTGCTCGCAGTTGTCCAGCAGGACCAGGCAGCGCGCCCCCGCCAGGCGGGTGACGACGGCGTCGGTGAGATCGCGCCCGCGCTCGCTCTCCAGCCCGAACACCTCGGCGATCTCCTGCGTGACCAGCTCGGGCCGGGAGATCTTGGCCAGCTCCACCGCCCAGACGCCGTCGGCGAAGCCGTCCAGCAGCCGGTGGGCCACGCGAAAGGCCAGCCTGGTCTTGCCGATACCGCCGACGCCGCACAGTGTCACCGCGCGCGTCTCGTCGAACAACGCGCACAGGTCGCCGATGTCGCGTTCACGGCCGACGAACCGGTTGGGCTCGGCCGGCAGGTTGTGCCGCGGGGCATCCGCCATGACTTCACAGTGGCGCACTTGGCGCACTCTGTCACCGTTTTCTCACAGCGCGAGTGAGCTCGTGACCGCACGGTCGTCGACCACGCGCAGCAGCGGATCGCCCAGCAGCCGTCTGGCCAGCTCGTACGGCGCCACCACCAGCGTGGCCGCGTGCTCGCTGGCCAGCACCCTGCAGCCGATCAGCGTCGGCTCGTGCGCCACGACCACGTGCGCGCCACACATGAGCGCGAGGTCCAGGGTACGCAGCGCCTTGAAAACGTCGGTCACCGCCACCAGCACCACGTCGTCCTTGCCGATGAGCAGCCGGGAAGCCAGTCTTCTCAGGTCTCCGGCGAGTTCCTCGTGGCTCAGCACCCGCCGTCCGTCGAGCGTCAGCGCCGGTCCGGCCAGCGGGCCGAAGTCCACGCGCTCCTCACCCACCAGGCCGGCGAACCGGTCCGGTCCCGGGCCCGGCTCGAAGGTGAACACCTTCTCCGCCCGCGACTCGCGCTTCCGGTTGACGACGGCCAGCCGCGTGGCGCCGCCCGGGTTGAGCAGCACCACGCCGCCCGACCAGGCGATGGCATGCACCGCGCACGGCAGGGCGGCGCCCGGAGGCAGGTCGACCATCACATGGTCGCCGTACCTCAAGCCGTGACGGCGCAACCCGGCCGCCGCGTGAGTGACTCGGCGGACGAGAGTGGCATAGGTCATGACCTCGCCGGTCCGTACGTCGGTGACCGCGGGACGGTCGCCTCCGGCCGGAGCCGCGTTCATGACCAACTCTGTCCAGGTCATGCCGTCAATGTAGGGAGCCCCGCCCGCCCCGGCATCATCACGAATGTGCAGGCCGCTATGTATCTCTGGTACAGGGGTGGGACCCCTCCGCAATTCCGGCGAACCACCAGACACCGCGCATACCACCCTCCCATATCCGGCGCTTTCCCCCACGCGGGGCGGAGTGGAGGCGAGTGGAATCAGGAGGGGTGCCCCGGACGTTCAGACAGGTGTCCCCGGCGTGGCACCTCGTGCCGCCCCTGCCATGAGCGGGATCAACTAGACTTAACAGGCCGCGGTTCGCGCGGTCGACCTCCACGAACACAGAGCGAGACGTCATCATGCCTTTGAACAGCCGCGACGACCTGCGGAACATCGCGATCATCGCGCACGTCGACCATGGCAAGACCACGCTGGTCGACGCCATGCTCTGGCAGTCCGGGGCCTTCCGCGCCAACCAGGACGTCGACGACCGCGTCATGGACTCCAACGACCTAGAGCGCGAGAAGGGCATCACCATTCTCGCGAAGAACACCGCCGTCAAGCACGGCGACATGACCATCAACATCATCGACACCCCGGGCCACGCCGACTTCGGCGGCGAGGTCGAGCGCGGGTTGTCCATGGTCGACGGCGTGGTGCTGCTGGTGGACGCCTCCGAGGGCCCGCTGCCGCAGACGCGTTTCGTGCTGCGCAAGGCGCTGTCGGCGAAGATGCCGGTCATCCTGTGCATCAACAAGGTCGACCGCCCCGACGCCCGCATCGCGGAGGTCGTCGACGAAGTTTACGCACTGTTCATGGACCTCGACGCGACCGACGACCAGATCGACTTCCCGATCGTCTACGCCTCGGCCAAGGCCGGGCGCGCGTCGCTGGAGCGGCCCGCCGACGGCGGCATGCCCGACTCCGAGGACCTCGAGCCGCTGTTCGACATCATCAAGTCGACCATCCCGGCGCCGACCTACGACCCGAGCGCCCCGCTGCAGGCGCACGTCACCAACCTCGACGCCTCCTCCTACCTGGGCCGGATCGCGCTCTGCCGCATCCACCAGGGCACGATTCGCAAGGGTCAGCAGGTCGCGTGGTGCCGTACCGATGGCACGATCCAGCGTGTCAAGATCACTGAGCTGCTCATGACCGACGCGCTGGAGCGCAAGCCCGCCGAGGAGGCCGGCCCCGGCGACATCATCGCGATCGCGGGCATCCCCGAGATCATGATCGGTGAGACCCTGGCCGACCCCGAGGACCCGCGCCCGCTGCCGCTCATCACGGTGGACGAGCCGGCCATCTCGATGACCATCGGCACCAACACCTCGCCGCTGGTCGGCAAGGCCAAGGGCTCCAAGGTCACCGCCCGCATGGTCAAGGACCGCCTCGACAAGGAGCTCGTCGGCAACGTCTCGCTGCGCGTGCTGCCCACCGAGCGTCCCGACGCCTGGGAGGTCCAGGGCCGTGGCGAGCTGGCGCTGGCCATCCTGGTCGAGCAGATGCGCCGCGAGGGCTACGAGCTGACCGTCGGCAAGCCCCAGGTCGTCACCAAGGAGGTCGACGGCAAGCTCCACGAGCCGGTCGAGCGCCTCACGGTCGACTGCCCCGAGGAGTACCTCGGCGCCGTCACCCAGCTCCTCGCCGTCCGCAAGGGCCGCATGGAGCACATGACCAACCACGGCACCGGCTGGATCCGGATGGAGTTCGTGGTCCCGGCGCGCGGCCTGATCGGCTTCCGCACCGAGTTCCTCACCGAGACGCGCGGCACCGGCCTGGTGCACCACGTCTTCGAGGCGTACGAGCCGTGGTTCGGCGAGCTGCGCACCCGCAACAACGGCTCGCTGGTGGCCGACCGCTCCGGTCCGGTGACCGCGTTCGCCATGCTCAACCTCCAGGAGCGCGGCACGCTCTTCGTCTCCCCCACCACGGAGGTGTACGAAGGCATGATCGTCGGGGAGAACTCCCGCTCCGACGACATGGACGTCAACATCACCAAGGAGAAGAAGCTCACCAACATGCGCTCCTCCACGGCCGACGTCACCGAGACGCTGACGCCGCCGCGGGTGCTGTCGCTGGAGCAGGCGCTGGAGTTCATCCGCGACGACGAGTGCGTGGAGATCACGCCGGAGACCGTCCGCATCCGCAAGGTCGTGCTGGACGCCGCCACCCGCGCCCGCACCACCGCGCGGGCCAAGCGCAACAACTAGTCCTCAGGGGTACGGCAGGCGGCTGCCGTACCCCTGAGACGGTGTCACTCCAGTACCAGCCGCCGCTGTTCGCCCACCGGAGGCCGGGCCCAGGTCACCTCACCGTCGTCGATGAGCCCCTGGACCACCTCCCGCATGGGCACACCGGGGCGGCTCGCCACCTTGGCCAGGTCGATCATCAACGTGTTCTCGTCGTCTCCGGGCGCGATCACCGACACGTAGCCGAGGTCGGCGTCGCCGTACCAGCTTCCGAGGTTCTCGGTGACCTCGCGCACGGCGGCGAGCACCTCCGTGGAGGCCGCCCCGCTCAGGTGCAGGACGCCGGGCTGCGCGACCTCGACGCAGACCTTCATGAGTCCCTCGACCGCGCCCTCGGGGTCGCGCAGCGCGTTGTGGCTCAGGGCCGCGAAGCGCGCGGCCAGCACGTGCAGCGAGATCGCCCGCGGCGGGTCCGCGAGCGTCAGGATCCCGTGTTCCCCGTGGATGGTGAGCTTGCCGCCCCCTTCTTCGTAGGCGCGCAGACCGGTCATGAAGGCGGCCTCCGCCTGTGGGCTGAGTTGTAGCTGCCAGCCCCACTTCCGCTCGACCGGGAAGCGGCCGTCGTCGGCCGGTCCCTTCTGTTTGTCGCGGCGAAGCCGCCTGGTGATCCACACGATTACGCAGTCCCCTCTCTGCTCATCGGCACAAAGGGGGCAGATTAGCCCGATCTTGCAGCGGGCGGACCGGTGTAATCACACCGTTACCTAGGTTCGTGGAACATCAGCGGCCCCCCATGAATCATCCAAGGTGTGGGCTTGATCCGGATGGTCGTCGCGTACGCGCTCGCCGCCCTCTCCGCCGCGGCGATCATCTGGTGCACCCTGACGGCGATGCCGGTGGACCGGCCGCTGTCACGCGGGCAGCCCGACGGGTCGCGCCCGCTGCCCTCGGGCACCGCCGGCGAACGCCGGGCCACCACCGAGGTCACCATCACCAGGGCCACGCCCGCCGACCTCAGGCAGGTGCCCCCGGCCCGGATCGACGAGCGCCAGCACCAGGTCAGGGTGACGATCACCCACACGTTCCGCATGGACGAGAAGGACCCGCTCGCGGGCTGGATCAGGGGCAGCGTGCCCGCCGACCTGCGGGCGATCACCGACAAGGGACTCGGCGCGATCAAGGTGGGCGGCGGCTGGCTGGCGCCCACCGTCCGATACCCTGCCGCGCTGACCACCTCGGGCGGCAGGTCCACGGCGGAGTTCCGGGTGATCGTGCTGCGCCGCCTCGCCCGGGGCGAGGAGCTGACGCTGGAGTTCCAGCCACCCGGCGTCCAGCCGTCCCTGATCAACCAGCGCACGATCACGCTCTTCCCGACCGAGTGGACCGTCCTGCGCACCGCGGGCCTGGAGCCGGAGCGCGAGGAGGCCGAGCGGCTGCAGTTCACGGTGAACTACCAGGTCACCGTCACCCTCGTCCACGACTCCCACGGCTTCGTCGACCACGAGGAGGAGAAACCGGCCTTCTCCTGGGGCAGCGAGCTGGCCATCATCACCGCGATCCTGCTGATCGCCTTCCTGCTGCGCTCGCTCGGCCGTCCCTGGTGGCAGCGGCTGCACAACCGGGAGCTGTTCATCGGCCTCGTGCTGGCCGCGCCGCTGCTGGCCGTACCGTTCTATGCCAAGGGCCTGCAGGGACTGGCGTACGTGGTGATGTTCGGCGTCCTGCCCGCGATCGCGGTGCGGCACGCCAGCCGCATGGTGCCCACGCCCGCGCCCTGGACCACCCGCGACGCGCTCGCGGTGACCGCGCTCGGCGTGCTCGTGGCCTTCGGCATGTTCCTGTGGTCGGCCCGCCACGTCCAGCTCCACCCGCCGGAGCTCATCGCCGGCGTCGCCGTGGCCGCGCTGGCCGCCGCGGGCGCCGCGATCGCCTTCAGCGCCGACCTCGGCATCCGTTTCGTGGTGGTACGGCTGGCCGTCGTGGCCGCCGGCACCGCCATCGGCGCCCTGGCGCTGGCCCTGTGGTTCCGGGCGCTGCTCGACGACGTCTACCCGCCCGACAGCGTCCACCTGGTGCTGGGCCTGTTCTGGTCGCTGATCCCGATCGGCGCCGTCGCCGTCGTCACCAGGACGTGGTCGCGCGGCGCCGTCGTGGCCGCGGTCATCCTCAGCCTGCTCATGCAGGGCTGGCCCACGGAATGGCTCGACGACGGCTCCTGGAGCACGCCGGTCGGCCACCCCGGCCCCATGCTCGGCACGCTGGAGCTCACCCCGCTGCTGCGCGGCGTGCTCGGGCTGCTCCTGCTCGGCTTCGTGCTGCTGGTGCTGCGGCTGCGCAGGCTCGGCGGCGACCTCGGGGCCGTGCACCACCCCGCCGCCGTGGCCAGCGTGACCGTCTGCCTGATGGTGCTCTACCTGTCGCCCCGCGGCACCGGCAGCCTGCCCGACCTCGACGTGAGCGTGCCCCTGCTCTCGATCACCTCGGTCGTCGCGTGGATCTCCGCGTGGTGGCTGCTCGGGCCCGTGCCGGACGGGCTGGACGAGCCGCGTACCCATGACGAGCACCGCGCGATGGTCCGCCGCGCCCTGCACAAGCGGCACCTGCTCGTCTCCGAGCAGGAGCTCTACCGCGTCGGCCGCGGCAGGATCGGCGCGGGCGAGCTGTCGATGGGCGACTTCGAGCAGCAGCGGGAGGATCTGGAGACCGCTCTGGACGGCCACGGCCGCCACCCCGAGACCGCCTTCGCCACCAGCGCCGGCTGCACGCCCTGGCACAACGGCGTGCACGCCTTCGTGATCTGCCTCCTGCTGAGCCTGCCCTTCCTGTTCATGTACGGCCTGCCCGCCGGCCCCGACCTGGCCAGCTACCTCTTCGACGCCCGCTACCTGCTGACCATGCCCGCGTTCGGCTTCCTGTTCGGCTACTTCTACCCGCGCATCAGGGGCACGCAGCCGATGACGAAGGTCCTGCACCTGATGGCCGCCGCGCTGGTCACGGAGCTGTCGGCGTACCTGCCCGCCTTCGCCGAGCCGGACGTCTCCGCCCTGGACAAGGTCCAGTTGCTGGCGATCGTGGTCGGGCAGGTGGCGCTGGTCTACATCGCCCTCGGGCTGTTCTGGGAGTGGCGGCTCATGCATCTGGCCGGGGAGCCGTGGGGCCGGGTCAGGAACGTCCGCAGCCTGCGCAGCCTGGCCACGCCGCTGGTCGCGGTCCTGATCGCCGCGGTGACCACGGCCGCCACCTCGGCGGCCAGTCAGTCGGTCGACCGGATCCTGCGCGGCGACCAGGTGCAGAGCGGCGGGCCCTAGAGTCTCGGCTCCGGCCCCGGCCGGTGCAGCACGACGTAGGCGTCGCGGCGGAAGCGGATCTCGTACCCGCTCGCCACCAGCGCGTCGAGCCGGTCGGCCTGCTCCTGCGCGTTCTTGAACGGGAACACGCGCCGCCCGGTCTCCAGCACGACCCAGGGGGCCCACCGGGGCGTACGGTCGAGCAGCAGCACGCGGGCACGGCCGGTCAGCAACGGCCCGAGGTTGTTGGCCACCTCTGCCAGCGCCCCGTCGGGCACCGCGGCCACGGCCTCGGCGGCGGCCTGCTCCCGCGCGTCGCGCCGGTAGGAGCCGGGGTCGGCGAGCTGGGCCAGCGAGAAGAACGGCAGCGCCGCCAGCGCGAACACCACGATCCCGGCCACCCACGCCTTCCGCAGCCTGGGCAGGCGCCGCACGCAGTCGACCCCGGCCGCGAAGACCACCACGACCAGGAAGGCGTTGTAGTGGTACTCGGGCACCCACCAGTTGGGGAACGAGCTGGCCAGCATCCTTTCGGCCAGCAACGGCACCGCCATCAGCACCAGCGGCGACCCCAGCGCCGCCAGCAGCGAGACCCCGAGCAGGAGCAGCAGGGTCACCAGCTTGACCGGCGGCGTCCCCAGCAGCCCGAGGGCGGTGAGCGGATCGGTCACGATCGTCCGCACCGCGCCCGCCACCCCGTCGCCGAGCGCCCCGTAGGCCCAGTAGTAGTCGCGCCGCCCGCCGAACGCCGGGATGAGCACCTGCGAGGCCAGCCCCGTGAACGCCACCCCGCCGGCCACGAACCCGGCGCCGAGCGCCCGCCAGCCCGCCTGGGTGAGCAGCACCAGCCCGAACCCGGCGACCAGCAGCCCCATGTCCTCCTTGACGCACAGCAGGACCAGCGCGGCGACCACGACGGCGGCCTTCCGCCCCGCCTGCCGGCGTTCGAGCATGATCGCGGTGAGCAGCGGCACGAACGCCGCCTCGTGGAAGTCGAAGGCCACCGCCTCGACCACCGGCCACGACAGCGTGTACGCCACCGCCACCCCGTAGGCCGCCCCGGTCCCGAGCGCCCGCCGGGCGAACACCCACAGCGGCACCGCCGCCGAGGCCAGCAGCAGCGCCTGCGCGACCAGCAGCGTGCCGGGGCCGTCGTGCAGCCAGTAGAGCGGCGCCAGCAGCGCGAGGATCGGCGACCAGTGGTCACCGAGCACGGAGAACCCGGCGCCGAAGTCGTTGTGCACGCCCTTGACGATGGCGACCGGCAACCGGAACTCGGAGTAGGACCTGACCGCCTGATCGAAGATCACCAGGTCGTAGGCGCCGGCCTTGAGCGCGTGGACCCGCACGAACGACAGCACCGCGTAGACCACCGCGGCCACCCCGGCGATCGCCCAGATCCACAGCCACTCCCGCCGGGAGGGAACGCCGTCGCGGTCCACGCGCACTTCCTCCCACTCCCGGCCGAATCCCTGCAACGGTACCGGTGCCGGGAGCGCGCCGGGGACGGCCGTCAGCGGCGGGGCAGCTCCGAGCCGCGCACGTGCGTGGACAGCCACTCCACCAGCGGCCCGAAGTCGCGCCACGCCGCCCTGACCCGCGCCTCGGCCTCCGGCGTGTGGATCCACGGCTCGGGCTCGGCACGCACGCCGGCGTAGATGCTGCGGTGGCGCAGCAGGTCGAGGCGCGGATGATCCTCCGGCACGCCGCGCGGGCGGGTCTTCAGCCGGTCGCCGCCGATCTCGTAGCCCTGGGCCTGGAGGTCGGCGACGATCCCGGCCAGGGGCTTGCCCGACAGGTCCGCCGAGGCGGCCTCGCGGTAGCGGGCGACCTGGTCGGCGGCCTGGGTGTAGATGCCGCCCGCCAGGAACATGCCGGCGGCGCTGATCTCCACGTAGAGGCCGATGCCGGGCTGGGTGTCGACGAAGGCGCCCTGGTGGGTCTTGTAGGGGGACTTGTCCTTGGCGAAGCGCACGTCGCGGTAGGGACGGAAGAGCTGGGCCGCCCCGAACTCCGGCCCCAGCGCGTCGGTCAGGGCCAGCATCGGCGCCCTGACCGCCTCCTCGTAGAGGTGCTTGTGGCGGGTGAAGTACGCCTTGGAGTTGTCCGCCTCGAGGCCCTCGTAGTAGATGAACGCCTCGTCGGGGAAGCCGGTGAAACCCATGCGCTCCAGGGTGCCAGACCGGACCGACAGTCAGCGGCGGCGGCGGGCCGTACCGAAGATGGAGCGGCTGATCTCGCGGCCGAGCGAGCTGGCGGCGGAGCGGGCGAAGGACTTGAAGACGGACGAGCCGAGCACGCTCTCCAGCAGCGTGGGCTCCGCGCGGGCGGGTGGCGGCGGCGGAGGGCTGTCCGCCTCGGGCTCCAGGACCGGCTCGGGCGGGGCCGCCACCTTCGCGGCCAGGATCTCGTAGGCCGAGTCGCGGTCGATGGCCTGGGAGTACTTGGGACGCAGCGGGGAGGCGGCGATCACGCCCTGCACCACGGCGGCGTCCGCGGGCGCCATGCGCGAGCGCGGGGCCTGGATCCGGGTCCAGGCCACCGGCGTCGGGATGCCCTTCTCCGACAGCACGGTCACGACCGCCTCGCCGATCCCGAGCTGCGTGAGCACCTCCTCCAGGTCGTAGGAGGAGTTGGGGAAGGTGGACACCGTCGCCTTAAGCGCCTTGGCGTCCTGCGGGGTGAAGGCCCGCAGCGCGTGCTGGACCCGGGCGCCGAGCTGGGCCAGCACGTCGGCCGGCACGTCCTTGGGCGTCTGCGTGACGAAGAACACGCCGATCCCCTTGGAGCGGATCAGCCGCACGGTCTGCGTGATCGAGCGCAGGAACGCCTTGGAGGCGTCGTTGAACAGCAGGTGCGCCTCGTCGAAGAAGAAGACCAGGCGCGGCCGGTCCGGGTCGCCCACCTCGGGCATGCCGCTGAACAGGTCCGCGAGCAGCCACATGAGGAAGGTCGAGAACATCGCCGGACGATCCTGTACGGCCGGCAGTTCCAGGATCGACACCATCCCCCGCCCGTCGGGCGTCACCCGGAGCAGGTCGGCGGTGTCGAACTCCGGCTCGCCGAAGAACTGGTCGGCCCCCTCGGCGGCGAAGTTCACCAGCGCCCGCAGGATCACCCCGGCGGTCTGCTTGGACAGCCCGCCCACGCCCTTGAGCGCGTCGGGGTTGTCGAGCAGGTACTGGATGACCGCCCGCAGGTCCTTGAGGTCGAGCAGCGGCAGCCCCGCCTGGTCGGCGAAGTGGAAGATGAGCCCGAGCGAGGACTCCTGGGTGTCGTTGAGCCCGAGCACCTTCGACAGCAGCGTGGGCCCGAAGGCGGTCATGGTGGCCCGCAGCGGGATGCCGTCGCCGATGCCGCCGAGCGCGTAGAACTCGGCAGGGCACGACTGTGGCGACCAGATCTGGCCGATGCCGGCGGAACGTTCCATCAGCTTGGCGGACGGGTCGCCTGGCTGGGCCATGCCGGACAGGTCGCCCTTGATGTCGGCCAGGAACACCGGGACGCCGGCGGCCGACAACTGCTCGGCGATGACCTGCAGCGTCTTGGTCTTTCCCGTGCCGGTGGCGCCGGCGACCAGGCCGTGGCGGTTGAGCATGCGCAGGGGCAGGCGTACCTGGGCCTCGGGGCGGCCCGCGCCGTCCACGACCAGGGCGCCGAGGTCGATGGCGGGCTCGTCGAAGGTGTAGCCCCTGATGATGTCGTCGATCATCGTTCGGTGTACTTCCTGCCTGGTGCCGGCGGCTTGCCGTACAACTCGGAGACGGTGACGAACGCGAAGCCCCTGCCCGCGAACGTGTCGAGGATCTTGGGCATGGCGTCGACGGTGGTGCGGTGGATGTCGTGCATGAGGATGATCGATCCGGGTTTGGCCTTGACCGCGCGCCGGGCCACGACCGAGGCGTCGCGGTCGCGCCAGTCGAGCGTGTCGACGTTCCAGAGGATTTGGGCCAGTCCCTCGCGCCGGGTGGCGGCGGCCACGGAGGCGTCGGTCGACCCGTACGGCGGCCGCATGAGCGTCATCCGCACCCCGGTCGCCCGCTCGACCACGTCCTGGGTGTGCTTGAGCTGGTAGCGCAGCCCGCTCTCCGACAGGGTGGTGAGCTGCTCGTGGCTCCAGGAGTGGTTGCCGAGCTCGTGCCCGTCCTCGACCATGCCGCGCATGTTGCCGTGCCGGTCGGCGGCGACCATCTGGCCGACGACGAAGAACGTCGCCTTGGCGGCGTGCCTGCGCAGCATGCCGAGCAGCCGCGCGGTGTGCTCGCCCGGCCCGTCGTCGAAGGTCAGCGCGACGCACTTGGACTTCTTGCAGTCGATCCTGCGCCTGCCCGGCCAGTCGAGCTGCATCGAGGTCAGCTTCCTGGCCAGGGCGCCCGGGTCGACGGGATCGGGGTCCGGCGGTCGCATCGGCAGCGCCGACACGACCCCGGCCATCGGTTGCACGTGCGCGCACCCCGCCGTCAGCATCAATGCCAACGACCAGCCCCACCAGCGCATATTCCCCCCGGATACGCGACGGGGGCACTATGGGTAATCGCCGGCCGAGTCCCCCCGCAGTTCCTTGGCCAACTCGTCCCACCAGGCTGGGACATCGGCCTGCAGTTCCGCATAGCGACGCGCCACTCTTATGGCACATCCAACCGGATCCGTACCCAAATGCCGACGTTTCACCGCTCCTTCCTGCCAGCGGTAAAGACCATCCTCGAATCGCACGACCAAGCCGATCCACACCGGCAGGGTCACGTCGTCTCCCATTTCATAGGCGGTGGTCACACCGAGACCGTGCAGTTCCATCCGGAGTTTCTCCGTGGCCGCTCGGGCCTCGTTCACGGGCACCTCCAGTTGACCGAGTGCACCCCCCACACCGAGGAGTAATCATCGGACTCCGGGCGGTCATCCGGAAGGCATTCGCCGTTATTGGTCGTGAACAACGCGCGGCTCGGCCACCACCATGATCATTCTGACCTCTTCTGTCCCGTTGTTGGCATAGCGGTGGGGCCGGTCGGCGGTGAACAGGGCGGCGTCTCCGGTGCCCACCGTGTGGTTCTTGTCGTACACGGTGAGGGTCAGCTCGCCGGCCAGCACGGTGATCATCTCGCGGGTGCCCGGCGGGTGGGCGTCGCCGTCGTGGTGCTCGCCCGGGGCCAGCCGCCAGTCCCACAGCTCCAGGATCAGCGGCTCGTCGGAGCCGACCAGCAGCATGGCGCGCGAGGCGCCCATCTCGAAGCTGACCACGTCGTCCTTGCCGATGACCCGCACGACCGGCACGTCGGCCACCTCGACCAGCCGCGCCACGGTGACGCCGAGGGCGGAGGCGATCCGGGTGAGCGTGGAGACGCTGGGGTTGGTCCTGGCCTGTTCGACCTGGACCAGCATTCCCCTGCTCACGCCCGAGCGGGCGGCCAGCGCGTCGAGCGTCAGGCCCCGATGGGCCCGCTGCGCCCGCACGTTGTTGGCGATGGCCGCGTTGATCGTCTCCGGATCTTCCATGCAGTGCAGTCTAGTGAACAAAAAGTGTAGCCTGTCGCACTCTACACAATGTACTTTTAGTTCAACTGAGTGAACTGGAGGCTGTGACATGACTGCGGTGATCCTCGCGACCGTCTGCGCGGTGGTGTACGGCACGGCCGACTTCTGCGGCGGCCTGGCCACGCGACGCTCGCGGGTGCTGGCGGTGGTGGCGCTGTCCCAGGTCGCCGGCCTGGCGCTCATCCTCGCCCTGCTGCCGCTGCTGCCCGGCCTGTTCGACCAGAAGGCGCTGTGGTGGGGCATGGGCGCGGGCGTCGCCGGCGCCGCCGGGCTGGTGCTCTTCTACCGCGCGCTGGCCACCGGGACCATGTCGGTGGTCGCGCCGACCACGGCGGTCACCTCCGCGACGCTGCCGGTGGTGTTCGGCCTGGCCACGGGTGAGCGCCCGGCCCCGCAAGCCCTGGTCGGCATCGTCCTCGCGCTGGCCGCGGTGATGCTGGTCAGCCAGGACCGCGGCGCGGGCAAGGGCGCTTCGCCCGGGTCGGTGCTGATCGCCCTGGCCGCGGGGGCGGGCTTCGGCGGCTTCTTCATCCTGCTCGACCTGTCGCCCGACGGCGCCGGGCTGTGGCCGCTGGTCGGCGCGAGAATCTCCTCGGTGACGCTGGTAGTGCTGCTGGCCGTACTGGCCAGGCGCTCGCTTCGGCCCACGGCCGGCTCGTGGCGCATCATCGCGCTGGCCGGTCTGCTCGACATGGCGGCCAACGTCCTGTTCCTGCTGGCCAAGCAGGAGGGCATGCTCAGCCTGGTCGCGGTGCTGGTCTCGCTCTACCCGGCCAGCACGCTTCTGCTGGCCAGATACGTGCTGGGCGAGCGGCTGCACACCATTCAGGTGGCCGGGGTCGCCTGCGCTCTCGGTGCGGTCGCGCTCATAGCCGTTGCGTAGCCCACCGGCCGCTTGCTACGTTTCGGCCGTGCACCCCGCGCGGGCACAGGCCAATCACGAGTCGCTACGGCACATAGGGATGCCCTACGACTCCGATGAGAGCTTCCTGCGCCTCGTCCTCCCCCGCGTGCGGGCCGCCCTCGACGAGGGCCGGCGGGTGCTGGCGGTCACCTGCTCGCGCAAGCTGCGCCTGCTGGCCGACGCGCTGGGGCGCGACGCGGGCCGCATCGACAGCCGGATCGCCGCCTCCTGGTACGCGCATCCGCACCGCACGCTGGCCGCCTGCCACGAGTACGCCAGGGACCTCCCGACGCTGATCGTCGGCGAGCCCTCGTGGCAGGGCAGGAGCGAGCGGGAGATCCGCGAGTGGATCCGCTACGACTCGGTGCTCAACGCCGCGCTCGGCCCCGCGCCCGCGATCATGGTCTGCCTCTACGACGTGCGCACGGCGCCGGCCGCCGCGCTCGACTACCGCGCCGTCACCCACCCGTTGCTGGCGAGCGTGAACGGCGAGGCCGCCAGCGACGCCTTCGTCGAGCCGCACGACCTGATCCTGGACGGCGACCGCCACCCGCTGCCCGACCCCACCGGCCAGGTGACCTCGGTGGGCTTCACCGCCCACGAGCTCAAGCGGTTCAGGCAGGCGGTGGCCGACTACGCCAGGGCGGCGGGCATGGAGCGCGGCCTGGTCGCCTCGCTGGTGCTCAGCGTCTCGGAGATCGCCGCCAACTGCGTCGAGCACGGCGCCGGCCACGGCTCGATCAGGATGTGGGTCACGGGCAGGGAGCTGGTGTGCGAGATCGCCGACCCGGGCGGCGCCCTGGACGACCCGCTACCGGGCTATATACCACCTGAGCCCGAATCCCCTCGGGGATACGGGCTCTGGATCAGTCGTCAGCTCTGCGATCTGGTGGAGATGCGGGACGATGCCGGAACGCTCCGGGTCCGCCTCCACATGGGCCTAGGCGGCCCGCTGGGCGGGTAGGCGCACGGCGCCTTCCTCGATCGCGTACTCCTCGAGCATGGTGCGCAACTGCTTGCGGCCGCGGTGCAGCCGGGACATCACGGTGCCGATGGGGGTGCCCATCCGGTCGGCGATCTCCTTGTAGGCGAAGCCCTCGACGTCGGCCAGGTAGACGGCGACGCGGAAGTCCTCGGGCAGCGCGCGCAGCGCGTTCATCACGGAGCTGTCGGGCAGTCGCTCCAGGGCCTCGGTCTCGGCGGACTTCAGGCCGGTGGAGCTGTGCGACTCGGCCGCGTGAAGCTGCCAGTCCTCGACCTCCTCGGCGGCCGAGAGCTTGGGCGAGCGCTGCTTCTTGCGGTAGTCGTTGATGAAGTTGTTGGTGAGGATGCGGTGCAGCCACGCCTTGAGGTTGGTGCCCTCGCGGAACTGGTGGTAGGACGTGTACGCCTTGGCCACCGTCTCCTGGACGAGGTCCTCCGCGTCGGCGGTGTTGCGGGTAAGGCGCATCGCGGAGGCGAACAGCTGCGAGGTCACGGGAACGACATCGCGCTCGAACCAGTCCTGACGCTGCTCTTCGGTCATCGTGATCAAATCATTCCCCCTTGCGCTATCCCCCGTTTCGGCACGAGCCGCCAGACAGCAGCTCCATGCTCGCAAAGCCCTCGTAAGGGCCGCGTTAAACGGTTCTGCCTGGTCAGGGAGGTGAACAGTCCTACTGCTCGCGGCGTGCGTAGTCACGTCCACGGCCGGACTAGTCTCATTATCGTAACACTATCCACCCATTTCCGCAGATAAAGTGGCCAGTGTCACATGAGATAGCGTATGGACCATGGACTTCGTCGACCGCCACGATTCCGGCGCCCGGCACTGGGTGGCCGAGGCCGTCCGGACGGTCGAAGCTGACACCAATCGCAGTAGTGACACCCATCTCCACGTCTTTCCGCTGCCCGCGCGATGGGGCGTAAACCTCTATATGAAAGACGAGTCGGTGCACCCGACGGGTTCACTCAAACACCGGCTCGCCCGCTCTTTGTTCCTGTACGGCCTCGCCAACGGCTGGATCGGCCCCGGAACCACGATCGTCGAGGCGTCCAGCGGCTCGACCGCGGTCAGCGAGGCCTACTTCGCCCGCCTGATCGGCCTGCCGTTCATCGCGGTGATGCCGGCGACCACCTCCCCCGAGAAGATCGCCCTCATCGAGTTCTACGGCGGCAAGTGCCACCTGGTCGACGAGCCGTCGGCGATCTACGAGGAGTCGCACCGGCTGGCCGCCGAGACCGGCGGCCACTTCATGGACCAGTTCACCTACGCCGAGCGGGCCACCGACTGGCGCGGCAACAACAACATCGCCGAGTCGATCTTCAGCCAGCTCTCATTGGAGCCGCACCCCGAGCCGGCCTGGATCGTGGTCGGCGCGGGCACCGGCGGCACCTCGGCCACGATCGGCCGCTACATCCGCTACCGCCGCCACCACACGCGCCTGGCCGTCGCCGACCCGGAGGGCTCGGCCTTCTACCCGGCCTGGGCCGAGCGCGACTGGACGAGGACCGCGACCGGCTCGCGCATCGAGGGCATCGGCCGCCCCAGGGTGGAGCCGTCCTTCCAGCCGGACGTGATCGACCGCATGATCCAGGTGCCCGACGCCCGCTCGGCCGCCGGGATGCGCTGGGTCCACGAGGTCACCGGCCGCCCGGTCGGCGCCTCCACCGGGACCAACATCGCCGCCTGCGTCGACCTCATCAAGGAGATGCGGGCCGAGGGCGACCAGGGCAGCGTGGTCACGCTGATCTGCGACGGCGCCGAGCGCTACGCCGGCACCTACTGCGACGACGCGTGGCTGGAGGCCCAGGGCCTGGACGTCCAGCCGCATCTGGCCGAGCTGCGCGCCTTCCTGGGCGGTTAGGCGTCCCTGGCCGGGTCCACGGCGAAGAACTTCGCCAGGTCGTCCAGGATGCCGTGCGCGCCCTGGATGCCGACCGCGCTCATCCAGGTGAGGTCGGCGACGTCGTGCTTGGCGCCCTTGAGCTTGTTCCACAGCGGGTTGGTGACGAACTTCTGCTTGGGCGCCTCCGCCGTCGGGTCGGCGTAGGTGGAGACGAAGATGTGGTCGGCGTCCAGCTCGGCGATGCGCTCCTGGCTGATCGGGACCATGATCTGGTTCGGGTCCTTCGGCTGACCGGCCGGACGCGGGAAGCCCACGTCCTTCAGCACGACGCCGGAGTAGGAGTTCTCGACGTAGAGCCGGACCTCGGGCTCGCCGGCGAAGCGGACCACGGAGACGGTGGGCAGCTTGCCGTCCTTCTCCTTGATCGCCGCCCCGATCTTGCCCGCGCGCTCCTCGAACTTCTTGAGCGTCTCCTCGGCCAGCGACTCCTTGCCCAGCGCCTGGCCCATGAGGACGAGGTTCTGCTTCCAGATGGCGCCGGTGGTCTCGCTGAAGACGGTCGGGGCGATCTTGGCGAGCTTGTCGTAGAGGTCCTTGTGCCGGACCTTCGCCGAGACGATCAAATCAGGCTTGAGCGCCATGATCTTCTCAAGGCTGGGCTGCTCCAGCGTGCCGACCGGGGTGGCCTCCTTGCCGTACTCGGCGGCCACGGCGCCCAGGTAGGCGGGCAGCTTGTCGTCGATCGCCCGATAAGTCGTGTAGCCGACGACCGGCGTCTGCAACGTCAGGACCGCGTCGACGAAGCTCTGGTCGAGCGCGACGACGCGCTTGGGCTGCGTCGGGATCTTCGTCTCGCCCATCGCGTGCTTGATGACGCGGAACGGCGCCTGCGCGCTCTCAGCGGCCTTGGGAGCCTCGGCCTGCCCGCCGCAGGCGGCGAGCCCCATCGCCAGTACGGCTACCGCGACCGCACGGAACGCTTTCATGATGTCCCTCTCCGATTAAGGTAACCCTAAATTAGGTTAGCCCTGCCTAAGCTGGCATACTTCACCAGGATCGGGCAAATGAGTAGGAGGAAGGCATGGTGGCGACCACCGCCGTGAAGCTTCCTCGGATCCGTCAACGCCGCCTGACCTGGCTGATCGGGCTGACGGGGGTACTCGTGCTCGCGATCGTGCTGAGCATTACCATCGGCGCCAAGGCGGTGCCGATCACCGGCGCCTGGCACGCCCTGACCTCGCCGACCGGCACCGAGAGCGACATCATCATCCGCTCGCTGCGGGTGCCACGCACCGCGCTCGGCATCCTGGCCGGGATCGCCCTCGGCGTCGCCGGCGCGCTCATGCAGGGCCACACCCGCAACCCGCTCGCCGACCCCGGCCTGCTCGGCGTCACCCAGGGCGCCGCCTTCGCCATGGTCGCCTCGATCATCTTCCTCGGCGCCTCCAGCCTGCTCGGCTACATCTGGTTCGGCCTGGCCGGCGCGCTCGTCGCCAGCGTCGGCGTCTTCGCCCTCGGCATGGTCGGCGGGCGCGGCGGGCCCACCCCGGTCACGCTCGCCCTGGCCGGCACCGCCGTCAGCGCCTTCCTCTACGCCCTCACCTCGGCGATGGTGCTGCTCGACGAGCAGGCCATGGACGTCTTCCGCTTCTGGCAGTCCGGCTCCATCGCCGCTCGCGGCTCCGAGGTGGTCTGGCAGGTGCTGCCGTTCGTGGCGGCCGGCCTGATCCTGGCCCTGATGAACGCCTCCGGGCTCAATGCCCTGTCCCTGGGCGAGGACGTGGCCCGCAGCCTCGGCCAGAACATCGCCCTCACCAGGGCGGTCGGCGTCGCCGCCGTGACACTGCTGACCGGCGCCGCCGTCGCCGCGTGCGGCTCGCTGTCGTTCATCGGCCTGATCGTGCCGCACCTGGCCCGCCGCGTGTCGGGGACCGACCATCGGTGGCTGCTGCCGTACTCGGGGCTGATCGGCGCCTCGCTCCTGCTGCTCGGCGACGTGATCGGCCGCGTCGTGGCCCCGCCCGGCGAGCTGGAGGTCGGCGTGGTGCTCGCGCTGCTCGGCGCGCCCTTCTTCGTGGCGCTGGTCCGCCGCAGGAAGCCGGTGCGGCTGTGACCTCCCACGCGCTCAGACTCGCCGGCCTGTCCTGGCAGGTACGGCTGCGCGGCGTCGCCGTCACGTTCGGCGGCATGGTCCTGCTGGTGCTGCTCATGGCGCTGAACATGCGCATCGGCGACCTGCCCATGTCGCTCCAGGAGGTCTTCGGCGCCACCTTCGACGCCGCCAGCCCCGCCCACTTCGTCATCATGGAGCTGCGCCTGCCCAGGGCGCTGACCGGCGCGCTGGTCGGCGCGGCGCTGGCGCTGTCCGGCGCGATCATCCAGTCGATCGCCCGCAACCCGCTGGCCAGCCCGGAGATCCTCGGCGTCACCACCGGCGCCTCGGTCACCGTGGTGGCCGGCGTGGTGGTCAGCGGCAGCGTCCACGGCGGCGTCAGCGGGCTGCTGTCCACCGTGGGCATGCCGGTGCTGGCCCTGCTGGGCGGCCTGCTCGGCGCCGTGATCGTCTACGGCCTGGCCTGGCGCCGCGGCCTCGACGGCTACCGCCTCGTCCTGGTCGGCATCGGCGTGGCCGCCGTCTTCACCAACGTCAAGTACTGGCTGATGACCATCGGCGACGTCAACGACACCGCCCAGGCCATGGTCTGGATCAGCGGCTCGCTCAACGGGCGGGGCTGGGAGCACGTGATCCCGGTCGCGCTGGCGCTGGCCGTGCTGATTCCGCTGACCCTGCTCGGCACCCGCTCGCTCAACGCCCTGCGCTTCTCCGACGACACCGTCACCGCGCTCGGCGTGCGCATGAACCTGTCCAGGGCCCTGATGATCCTGGCCGCGGTGCTGCTGGCGGCCGTGGCCACCGCCTCGGCGGGACCGGTGGCCTTCGTCGCGCTGGCCTCTCCCCAGATCGCGCTGCGGCTGATCCGCTCGGCCCAGCCGCCGCTGCTGTCGTCGGCGATCGTCGGCGCCGTGCTCACCGCCGGCGCCGACCTGCTCGCCCGCACCGCCTTCTCCCCCATCGAACTGCCGGTCGGGGTGGTCACGGCCGTGCTCGGGGCACCGTATCTGATCTACCTTCTGATCCGCATCCGTAAGGGGCGCACATGAGACTGCAGGCCGTTGACGTCAAACTCGGGTACGGCGACCGCGTCATCGTGGACGGGCTCGACCTCGGAGTCGAGGCGGGAACCGTGACCACGATCATCGGTCCCAACGGTTGCGGCAAGTCCACGCTGCTGCGCGCCCTCGGCCGGCTGCTCAAGCCGGCCGGCGGCGAGGTGCTGCTGGACGGCAAGAAGATCTCCACGATCGCTACCAAGGAAGTGGCGCGGATCCTCACCGTGCTGCCCCAGTCGCCCTCGGCCCCCGAGGGCCTCACCGTCGCCGACCTCGTGGCCAGGGGCCGGCACCCACACCAGACCTGGTACCGCCAGTGGTCCTCCGACGACGAGAAGGCCGTGGGCGTCGCGCTGCACATGACCGGCCTGTCCGACCTCGCCGAGCGGCCCCTGGACGAGCTGTCCGGCGGGCAGCGGCAGCGGGCGTGGATCTCCATGGCGCTGGCCCAGGGCACCGACCTGCTGCTGCTGGACGAGCCGACGACCTTCCTCGACCTGGCCCACCAGGTGGAGGTGCTGGAGCTGGTGCGGCATCTGCACGCGCAGGCCGGCCGTACCATCGTGATGGTCCTGCACGACCTCAACCTGGCCGCGCGCTACGCCGACCGGCTGGTGGCGATGCGCGACGGCAGCGTGGTCGCGGCGGGCACCCCGCACGAGGTGCTGACCGAGGAGCTGATCAGGGAGGTCTTCGACCTCGACTCCAAGGTCATCACCGACCCCGTGGCCGGCACCCCGCTGGTCGTCCCGATCGGCTCGCACCGCTAGCTACCGGCCGAGCTCGCGCTGGACGTCCGGGTCGTCCGGGTCCAGCAGCGCCGCCCTGGCCAGGTCCGCCCGCGCCTCCCGCTCACGTCCCGCCGCGCGCAGCGCCAGCGCCCGGTTGAACAGCAACTCCATCTTCTCCCCCAGCTCCAGAGCGCGCGTCAGGTCCGCGACCGCCGCCTCGTGCGCGCCCTCCTCGAACGACAGCCCGCCGCGCCCCGCCCACGCCGCCGCCAGTCCGCCGTCCAGCTCCAGCGCGCCGTCGAAGGCCGCCCTGGCCGCCGCCCGCCGCCCCGCCGCCTGCTCGACCTGCCCCAGCACACACAGCAGGTACGGCTCCCGCGGCGTCAGCCCCAGCCCCGCCACCACGTCCTCCCGCGCCCCGGCCTGGTCCCCGAGGGCGATCCGCAGCCCGGCCCGGTTGACGTACGCGGGCGCGAACCCCGGATCCAGCTCCAGCGCGTAGTCCAGGTCGGCCAGCGCGCCGGCCAGGTCGCCGCGCGCGTAGCGGACCTCGGCCCGGTTGTAGTACGGCTCGGGGAAGGGCGGGCTGACCCGCATCGCGCTCTCGTAGTCGGCGACCGCCTCGTCGAGCCGCCCGAGCCTGTGCAGGAGCGTGCCGCGGTCGAGGTAGTAGTCGGGGTAGCCGGGGTCGGCGGCGATCGCGGCGGCGTAGTCGGCCAGCGCCTCGTCCGTGCGGCCCAGGGCGCCGAGGAGCTGGCCGCGGTTGGCGCGCAGCACCAGCCGGTGGATCGGGTGCAGGTCCGGCGGCAGGTCGCGCTCGGCCAGCTCGACGGCCCGCTCGACCAGGGTCAGGGCGGCGGCCGGGCGGCCCCGCCGTACCTCGATGAGGGCCTTGCCGTTGAGGTCGAAGCCGAGGTGGAAGGCGCGCTCGCGGCGGTCGGGCAGCAGCGAGGTGATGGTGATCGCCTCGTTGATCCAGGCCAGCGCCTCCTCGGGGTCGCGCAGGCCGGGGTCGTGGTGGCGGACGTACAGCATCGCGATCGAGCAGGCCACGGTGGCCCGGTGGCGGGGCTCGGTGCTCACCCGCCTGGCCGTCTCGTACAGCCGCCTGGCCTCGCCCTCGCGGCCGATCGCCTCCAGCGCGGCGGTGGTGCGGTGCAGCAGCGTCCACCAGCGCTCGGGGTCGTCGTCGTGTCCGAGCCGGGCCAGCTCGTCCAGCCCGGCCTCGGCCATGGCGTGGTGGAAGCCCTCGTCGCGGAAGCGGTCGTAGTCGGCGGCGAACGGCCCCTCAACCGGCCGCCCGGCCACCTCGGTGATCTCCAGCTCGGGTACGCGCCGCCGCAGCACCTCGACCAGTTGGGCGTCGGTCGGGTCGGCCTCGGCCAGGTTCGCCACCGTGACGGCCAGCGGCCCGGTCCCGGCCAGACAGTCGCGGACGAACTCGGCCAGCCCGTTGGCCAGCCGCAGCGTACGCCCCGCGCCGGGGATCAGGATGCGCTGCTCGCGCGGCAGGTCGTCGGCCAGGGAGCCCCGGCGGCGCGGCACCAGGGACGCGAGGTGCGGCGCGGCGGCCCTGATCTCGATGTCGTGGGCGGCCACCAGCTCGGGCCGCGCCACCGGCACGAGCGCGTCGAGGAGCGCGGCTCCGAACGTGTAGGGACCGCGCGGGCGCCGGTCGGCGTCGATGGTCGGAAGGTTCACCAGGTCCGTCTCCAAGCCGAAGGGCGGCCCGCGTCCCCCCGCTGCGGGAGACGCGACCGCCCTTTGAGATCAGTTCTTGTGCCGCGGCGCGTCGACGCCTGCAGGCTTTACTGTTCCCGGCTTGTGAACGACGACCTTTTTCATTCTTGCCCTTCCACTCCGCACACACCTCATGACGCGGACGTTCCGAATGCGTCCGCGATCTCTGGGTGACCGACTCATGTGAACACACGGCCAAGTCGGAGATCAAGACCTGCGGGGTAAGGGTCATTACCCACCAAATAAGGAGACGCTCCACGGAACCCCATGGAGCGTCCGAAAACCCACCAAAAGCCTCAGTCGTCACCCAAGATCGCGTCGACGAAGACCTCCGGATCGAACGGCGCCAGGTCGTCGGGACCCTCGCCCAGCCCCACCAGCTTGACCGGCACCCCCAGCTCGCGCTGCACCGAGATCACGATGCCGCCCTTGGCCGTGCCGTCGAGCTTGGTCAGCGCGATGCCCGTGATGTTGACCACCTCGGCGAACACCTGGGCCTGCCGCATGCCGTTCTGGCCGGTCGTGGCGTCGAGCACGAGCAGGACCTCGTCGACCGTGGCCTTCTTCTCGATGACGCGCTTGACCTTGCCCAGCTCGTCCATGAGCCCGGTCTTGGTGTGCAGGCGGCCCGCGGTGTCGACGATCACGACGTCCGCCTTGTCCGCGGTGCCCTTGGCCGTCGCGTCGAAGGCCACCGACGCGGGATCGCCGCCCTCGGGCCCGCGCACGACCTCGGCGCCCACCCGGTCGCCCCAGGTCTGCAACTGCTCGGCCGCGGCGGCGCGGAAGGTGTCGGCGGCGCCGAGCACGACCTTCTTGCCGTCGCCCACGAGCGAGCGGGCCAGCTTGCCGGTCGTGGTGGTCTTGCCGGTGCCGTTGACGCCGACGACGAGCACGACCGCGGGCCGTTCGCCGTGCTTGGCGATGTGCAGCGTCCGGTCGAGGTCGGGGTTGACCTGCGTCAGCAACTGCTCGCGCAGCAGCCCGCGCACCTCCTGCGGCGTACGGCTGCCCAGCACCTTGACCTTGGTCTTCAGCTCCTCGACCATCACCTGGGTCGGCGCGACGCCGACGTCGGCGGTGATCAGGCTCTCCTCGATCTCGTCCCACACCTCGTCGTCGAGGCGGTCGCGCGAGAGCAGCTCCAGCAGGCCGCGGCCGAGCGCGCTCTGCGAGCGGGCCAGCCGCGAGCGCAGCCGCACCATCCGGCCCGCCGACGGCGGCGGCACCTCGACCTCGGGCTTGACCTCTGGCTTGGGCTCGGGCTTGACCTCGGCAGGAGGCGGCAGGGTGGTGGTGGCGCCATCGGGCTCCTCACCACCTCCGGCGGGCCGCTTCTCCTTCTCCTCGGGAAGCGGGATCGTCTCCGGCGGCTCGACCGGCGGCGCACCCTTGCCACCCGGCCTGAACAGCAGGAAAAGGCCGCCTGCCGCCAGCAGGGCGACGACGACCACGATCACGATGATGCCCAGGTAACCATCCACAACAAGTCAGTTTTCCAGATCGGCCCGCATGCTCGCGCCCTCGGCACGGGCGCGTCAGGCGCTCTCGCGCTCCCGCAGCCGCTGACTGACGACCTGGGTGACGCCGTCACCCCGCATGGAGACGCCGTAGAGAGCGTCGGCGATCTCCATCGTGCGCTTGTTGTGCGTGATCACGATGAGCTGCGAACTCTGCCGCAACTCCTCGAAAAGCGTCAGCAGCCGCTGCGTGTTGGTGTCGTCGAGCGCCGCCTCGACCTCGTCCATCACATAGAACGGCGACGGCCGCGCCTTGAAGATGGAGATCAGGAACGCCACCGCCGTCAGCGACCGCTCGCCGCCCGACAGCAGCGACAGCCGCTTGACCTTCTTGCCCGGCGGCCTGGCCTCGACCTCGATGCCGGTCGTCAGCATGTCGGAGGGGTCGGTGAGCACCAGCCGCCCGTCGCCGCCGGGGAAGACGCGGGTGAAGATCTGCTCGAACTCGCGGGCCACGTCCTCGTAGGCGGAGGCGAACATCGCCTCGACCCGGTTGTCGACCTCCTGGACGACGGTCATCAGCTCGCGCCTGGTCTTCTTGAGGTCTTCGAGCTGGCTGTTGAGGAAGGCGTGGCGCTCCTCCAGCGCCGCGAACTCCTCCAGCGCCAGCGGGTTGACCTTGCCGAGCTGGTGCATCTGCTTCTCGGCGATCCTGGCGCGCTTCTCCTGCTCCTCCCGGACGTACGGCGTCGGCGGATCCCCTGGGACCGGAGCCTGCGGGCCGTACTCGGAGATCAGCGCCTCTGCTTCCACGCCGAACTCGTCGAGCGCCCGCTGCTCCATCTGCTCCAACCGGAGCCGCTGCTCGGTCCTGGCCACCTCGCTGCCGTGGACCCGGTTGACCAGCTTGTCGAGCTCCTGCGACAGCTCGCGCACGCGCAGGCGTACCTGCTTGAGTTCGGCGTCGATCGCGACCCTGGCCAGGTCGGCCGCGTCGCGCTCGCGCGAGGCCAGCTCGATCGAGCCGGCCAGAGTCGCCAGCACCCGCTTGGCGCCCTTGGCCACGGCCTCGGCCACGACGGCCTGCCTGCGGCGCCTGGCCCGCTGGGCGGCGGCCTGGGCGCGCTCCTGGCGCTCGCGCTCAGCGGCGCGCAGCAGGCCGTCGGCCCTGCCCTCGATGCCCTTGACCCGCTCCTCAGCGGTGCGGACCTGCAGGCGGGTCTCCATCTCACGCTGCCTGGCGAGGTTGGTGGCCTCGGCCAGCTCGTCACGGGTGTCGGTGGTGGGCTCGGACTCCAGCTCGCCCGCGTACTCGGCCTCGGCCAGCCGGATCTCCAGCTCGGCCACCTCTTCGAGCGCCTCGGCCCGCGCCTCCTCGGCGGTGGCCACGCTCTTGGCCAGGCGGGCGGCCTCGTCGGCGGCGGCCTGGGCGGCGGCCTCGAGCTGGGCCAGGCGCTTGGCGGCGGCGGCGTTGCGCTGGTCGGCCTCCCGCTGCCTGCCCCTGACCTGGTCGAGCGTGCCCTGGGCGGCGCTGAGGCCGGACTGCGCGGTGGTGACGGCGGTCTGGGCCTCGGTGACGCGCGCCTGGGCGGCTTCGAGCCGGGCCTGAGCCTCGTGCTCGGCCTCCACGGCCGCCTCGAAGCCGGCGGCGCTCTGCTCCGCGGTGACCTGGGCCGCCTCCAGGTCGGCGGCGGCCTGGTCGAGGGCAGCGCGCATCTGCAGGACCGACGAGCCGCCCACCGCGCCGCCGTCGGCCAGGTGGACGCCCACCAGGTCGCCCTGCCTGGTCACGGCCCTCAGCTCGGGCCGGCGCTCGACCAGCGCCTTGGCCGCGGCCAGGTCGTCGGTCACCACGACACCGGCCAGCACGTGGTCGACGGCCGCCCTGAGATGGTCGGGCACGGTCACCAGCTCGGCCGCCCACACGCCGGGCCCTTCGAGTGCGGGCCGGGATGCGGCGCGGCCCTCGCCCGCGATCAGGATGGTCGCGTGGCCGCCCTCCCCCGCGCGCAGGAGCTCGAAGGACTCCACCGCGGTGTCGAGCGACTTCACCGCGATCGCCTCGGCCACCGGGCCCAGGACGGCGGCCACGGCCAGCTCCGCGCCCGGCGCCACGGTCAGGTCGGCGGCCAGCGGCCCGAGGATGCCTGCCAGTCCGGCCTCCAGCAGCGTGGCGCCGCCGTCGGCGCCTTTGCTCAGGCCGAGTTCGAGCGCCTCGCGCCTGGCCTGGAGGCTCGCGACGGCGCGCTGGGCCTGCTGGTCGGCGGCGCGGGCCGTACCCACCGCCGAGGTGGCGGCCTTGAGCGCGGCGCGCGGGACCTCGAGCCCCGACCTGGACTCCTCCACGGCGGCGCGGGCCTCGTCGGCGACCGCCTTGGCCTCCTCGACCAGAGCCTGCGCGGTGGCCAGCTCCTCGGCCAGAGCGGGGTCGGCGGCGGGCTCGGCGCGCTGCCGCTCCTCCAGCTCCAGCCGTCCCGCCCGCTCGCGCTCGGCGGCGTCGAAGACGGCCTGCGCCAGGCGGCCGATCTCCTCGTCGGCGGCACGGGCCCGGCTGCGCGCGGAGTCGACCTTGCCGCGCAGCCTGGCCAGGCCCTCGCGGCGGTCGGCCTGGGCGCGCGCGGCCATGGCCAGGCGCTGCTCCTCGCCGCTCAGCGCGGCCTCGGCCTCGGCCCTGCGCTGGACGGACTCCTCCAGCAGCTCCTGGGCTTGCTCCAGCTCGGCGTTGAGGATGAGCTCCTGCTCGCGGGCCGACGCGGCCTCGCGTTCCAGTTCCTCGGGGTCGCGGCCGCGCCGTTCGATGGCCGCGGCGTCCACGGCGTGGCGGTGGCGTTCGGCGGCGAGCTGCTCCAGCCCGCTGATGCGCTCGCGCAGGGACGAGAGCCGGAAGAAGGTCTCCTGCGCGGCCGACAGCCGCGGCTGGGCCTGCGCCTCGGCCTCCTCCAGCGCGGCCTCGCGCTCCTGGCCCTGCGCCAGCTCGGTCTCGACCTGGGTACGGCGGGCCTGGATCGCCGCCTCGTCGGCCGCCTCCCTGCGCAGCGTGTCGCGCAGGATGCCGACGTCGTCGGCCAGCAGCCGCAGCCTGGCGTCGCGCAGGTCGGCCTGGATGACGGCGGCCTTGCGGGCGATCTCCGCCTGGCGGCCCAGCGGCTTGAGCTGGCGGCGCAGCTCGGTGGCGAGATCCTGGACCCGGGTGAGGTTGGCCTGCATCGCGTCGAGCTTGCGCAGCGCCTTTTCCTTGCGCTTGCGGTGCTTGAGCACGCCCGCGGCCTCTTCGATGAACGCCCGGCGGTCCTCGGGACCGGCGTGGAGCACGGCGTCGAGCTGGCCCTGGCCGACGATGACGTGCATCTCCCTGCCGATGCCCGAGTCGGACAGCAGCTCCTGGATGTCGAGCAGGCGGCACGTGTCGCCGTTGATCGCGTACTCGGACTGGCCGCTCCTGAACATCAGGCGGCTGATCGTCACCTCGGTGTAGTCGATCGGCAGCGCTCCGTCGGAGTTGTCGATCGTCAGCGTGACCTCGGCGCGGCCGAGCGGCGGCCGGCTGGAGGTGCCGGCGAAGATCACGTCCTCCATCTTGCCGCCGCGCAGCGACTTGGCGCTGTGCTCGCCCATGACCCAGGCCAGGGCGTCGACGACGTTGGACTTGCCGGACCCGTTGGGGCCGACGACGCAGGTGATGCCCGGTTCGAGGCGCAGCGCGGTGGCCGAGGCGAACGACTTGAATCCACGCAGGGTGAGGGCCTTCAGGTACACCCCGATGACCCCCCTCCCGTGGACTGCGTTCCGGAAAGCCTACTGGTCTCTGCCCTTGGGCTCGTGCTAAGAACCAGTCTGCGATACGGCAAGACGGGTGAGGGCGGTTATCCGCGCGTGTCACGACACCCGCGGATCGCCAACGTGAACTAGATGAGAAATGTGGACAAATAGCAAGGGACGCCTCTCCGAGACGTCCCTAGATGTAGCGCTCCGATCACTCAGGTGAGTGCCGGCTCGCGCTCCTGCAAACGGCCCCGAGCCTCGTCACGGGTCTGCGCCGCAAGAGCGTCATTCTGGGCCTGGAGCCGGATGAGTTCTGCCTCCAGATCCCGAATACGCTGCTGCAGACGGCGCATCTCCGAGACCATCCGAGGGTCAGGACCGCCGACGTGGCCGAGTAGAGCCTTCGCCATGGTTAAGGGTCCTCCACGCTGAGTGACCAGACTGGTTCGCGCACTTCTATTCCGCGGGAGGGGTGCGCGTGGTACCTAACAAGAGTCGCACCGGCAGTGTGGGCGGTCAAGTCGAACGCACCGCAGAGACGCACCGATGGGCACTCCCGACATACAAATATACCCTATTTGGGGGGTTTAACGAAAGGGTCTACCTCTCTATAAACCCGACCAAACTACCTCGGGGTTCGCTCCACCGTTCCACTACTCCCGTCACCTTGCCCGGCGTGTCGCAACCTCGTAGCAGCTCAAGCAGCTTGACGCAGGCCTCTCGGGACCCCTCCGCCACGACCTCCACGCGGCCGTCGTCCATGTTGCGCGCCCAGCCCGCCAGGCCCAGCTCCAGCGCCCGCGCGCGGGTCCACCAGCGGAAGCCCACGCCCTGGACACGACCCCTTACCCAGGCCGTCAGGCGGGTGTCATCACCCATTCATCCGGTCACTCTCTGTAGGTTTACTGCCACGTCACCGGCATTTCGGTCGGCCGCCACCTCGGCGAAGGCGGTCACCGCCGCCGTCCGCCGCGCCCTCGGCCACACCAGGCCGAGCACCGAGTCCGGCATACCCGTCATCGGGACGAACCGCACGTCGTCGCGCCCCAGGTACGCCGCCGTCGGGGTGCAGAACAGCATGCTCCCCCGGTTCAGCGCGACCTCGGTCAGGCCCTCCTGGCTCGTGGAGACGGCGCCGGCCGCCGGGATGGGCAGGCCGCCGGGCGTGCGCACCGGAGCCGTCAGCTCCCTCCAGTAGCGCGGCGCCGGGCCCTCGACGCCGACCAGCGGCACGCCGGCCAGTTCCTCGGCGTCGATCGACACGCGCCCGGCCAGCGGATGCGTCGGCGCCAGGGCCAGCTTCAAAGGCACCCGGTTCAGGCCCACGCTCGTCTCCAGATCGTGCTCGGCGACCGGGAGCAGGGTGAACGTGAGATCCACCACACCCTCGCGCACCTTGCCGAACGGGTTGGCCAGCGGGACCTCCACCAGCTCGACCGCGCACTCCGGATAACGCTCCTCGAAGGCGCGCACGGCCCTCGTGACGACCTCGCCGGGCGTGCTGAGGAATCCGACGCGGAGCACGCCGTACACGCTCCTGACGGACGATCTGGCGCGGTTCACCGCGCCCCGCAGGCCCTCGTAGGCCGGGCGCAGGTCGGCGAGGAAGCGCTCGCCCAGCGGGGTCAGCCGGACGCTGCGGCTGGTCCGCTCGAACAGCCGGGCCCCGATCGAGTCCTCCAGCGAGCGGATGATCTGGCTGACCCGGCCCGGCGACAGGTACAGCCGCTCGGCGGCCCGCGCGAAGTGGAGCTCCTCGCTCACGACGACGAACGTCTCCACCTGCCTGAACTCCATCGCACTCCTTAGCTCAGCTAAACCAAGGATTCGATCTTCGGCATTGTTCCCGGCCGCGCTCGTTCACAGGCTTGGACCATGACGACGATTGCCCCAACCCGGGCCTACTGGCCCGCCATCACCGCCACCGCGGTCGGCATCTTCACCGTTGTGACCAGCGAGATGATGCCCATCGGGCTGCTGACGCCGATCAGCGGCGAGATGGGAGTCTCCGACGGCGTGGCCGGGCTCACCATGTCGGCGCCCGGTCTGGTCGCCGCGGCGGCCGCGCCCGTGCTGGCCATGACCGTGCGCAGGCTCGACCGGCGCCTCCTGCTGGCCGGGCTGATGGGGCTGCTGGTGGTGTCCAACCTGGTGGCCGCCCTGGCACCCGACTTCACGGTCTTGATGGCGGCCAGGGTGGTGACCGGCGTGAGCATCGGCGGGTACTGGGCCTTCGCCGCGAGCATCGCCGTACGGCTCGTGCCGCCGGGCTCCGTGGGCCGGGCCACCGCCATGATCGCCGGAGGTGTCTCCGTGGCCTCCGTGCTCGGCGTCCCCACGGGCACGCTGATCGCCTCCATGGCCGACTGGCGCTGGGCGTTCGCGGCCATGGCCCTGCTCGCCCTGGTCGTCACCGCCGCGCTCCTGGCCCTGCTGCCGTCGCTGCCCGCCCAGGGCACCGTGAGCCTGGGCGGCGTCTGGCGCGACCCCGGCATGCGGGCCGTGCTGATCGTGATCGGGGTGGTCGTGATCGGCCACTTCGGCGCGTACACCTATGTGCGGCCCTTCCTGGAGCTGAGCGGCGCCGACATCAGCCTCACCCTGCTCGCCTACGGCGTGGCCGGCGTCGTGGGCAACTTCGTGGCCGGCTCCCTCGCCGCCACGCGACCCAAGCAGGTGATCATCACGCTGGCCGTGCTCATCGCCGTGGCCACCGCCGTACTGCCGCTGATGAGCCAGCCGCTGCCCCTGGTCGTGCTGTGGGGCGTGGCCTACGGCGGCGTCTCCGTCACCAGCCAGCTCTGGATGATCAAGGCGGGCGGCGGCGAGTCCGGTATGGCGTGGGTCTCGTCGGTGTTCAACGCCACCATCGCGGCGGGCGCCCTGGTCGGCGGCCGGATCGTGGACGGCGTCTCGCTGCCGGCCGTGCTGTGGTTCGCGGCGGTGATGGCCCTGCTCAGCGCGGCTTTCGCTGGCACGTCGGGCAGGAGTAGGACGAGCGGTTCATGAACGGGTCGCGCCTGATCGGGGTGCCGCACCGCGAGCACGGCAGGTCGCGCCGGCCGTAGGCCTCCAGGGACCGCTCGAAGTAGCCGCTCTCGCCGTTGACGTTGACGTAGAGGCTGTCGAAGGACGTGCCGCCCTGCGCGAGGGCCGAGCTCATGACCGCGCGCACCGCGGCCAGCAGCTCGGCGATCTTGGGCCTGGTGAGGGTCCTGGTCGAGCGGGCCCAGTGGAGCCTGGCCAGCCACAGCGCCTCGTCGGCGTAGATGTTGCCGACGCCGCTGATCAGCGACTGGTCGAGCAGCGCCCGCTTGATCTCGGTGTTCCTCGCCCGCAGCCTGCGGGCGAAGACCTCGTCGGAGAAGGCGTCCTCGAACGGGTCGGGCGCGATGTGCGCGATCGGCTCGGGGACGCCGCCTACCATCGGCGTGACCATGACGTGGCCGAACGTGCGCTGGTCGACGAATCGCAGGTCGGGGCCGCCGTCGGTGAAGCGCAGCCGTACGCGCAGATGCTTCTCCAGCGGCGACTCCGGCCGCGTCACGAGGAGCTGGCCGCTCATCCCCAGATGGGCCATGAGCGCGTCGCCAGGGCCGAGCGGCAGCCACAGGTACTTGCCGCGGCGCTCGGCCGAGACGAACGTGCGGCCCTTCAGCCGCGAGGCGAACTCGTCGGCCCCGGGCAGGTGCCGCCGCACGGCGCGCGGGTGGAACACCTCGGCCTCGGCGATCTCGCGCCCGGTGACCCACTCCGCGAGACCGCGGCGGACGACCTCGACCTCGGGCAGTTCGGGCATCTAACCGGCCGGCTGGCTCTCGCGCTGCTCGCGCCGCGCCCTGATCCTGGTCCAGGCCGCCTCCGCCGCCTGCTGCTCGGCTTCCTTCTTGCTGCGGCCGGTGCCGGAGCCGTAGGACTCGCCGCCCACGCGCACCACCGCGGTGAACGACTTGGCGTGGTCGGGGCCGCTCTCCTCGACGTGGTACTCGGGCACGCCGAGCGCCTCGGAGGCGGTCAGCTCCTGCAGCGAGGTCTTCCAGTCGAGGCCCGCGCCCAGCGAGGCGGAGCGGACGATCAGCGGGTCGAACAGCAGGTGCACGACGCGGAACGCCTCTTCCAGGCCCTTGTCCACGTAGATCGCGCCGATCAGCGCCTCCAGCGTGTCGGCCAGGATGGACGACTTGTCGCGCCCGCCGGTGCCCTCCTCGCCCCTTCCGAGGCGCAGGAAGCGGCCCAGGCCCAGCGACCTGGCCACGTCGGCCAGCGCGCGCATGTTGACCACCGCGGCCCGCAGCTTGGCCAACTGGCCCTCGGGCAGATCGGGGTGGTTGCGGTAGAGCGTGTCGGTGACGACCAGGCCCAGCACCGAGTCGCCCAGGAACTCCAGGCGCTCGTTGGTGGGCAGGCCGCCGTTCTCGTACGCGTAGGAGCGGTGCGTCAGCGCCCGCTCAAGGATGTCGGAAGCGAGTCGCGCGGAAAGGACTCGTTCCAGCTCTTCTCTGGCGACCTCCACGGCCACCGGCTTAGGACCTGCGCCCACGTGTTCCTCCTCGGACACCTTCACATGGCGCGATGGCTGTGGAAGATGCCCGAAAACGTGGTGGGCGTCGGGGAGTGTGTCCCGGCGTCCACCACGGCCGCGGGCGAACCGCCACCGCACGCATCTCAGACGTTAACGCCGACCGGGGCACAATTGCACCCGGTCGGCATCACGTCAACTCTGCGAATCAGGCAGACGGCTCGACGACCTGACGGCGGTTGTACGTGCCGCAGCTCGGGCAGGCGATGTGCGGCTGCTTCGGCGAACGGCACTGCGGGCAGCTCACCAGCGCGACAGCAGTCGTCTTCCACTGGGAGCGACGGGCGCGGGTGTTGCTCCGCGACATCTTTCGCTTCGGGACGGCCACGTCACTTCTCCTGATCGTTATCGTTCTCGGTAACCAGACCTTGCAACGACGCCCAGCGGGCGTCGATCTTCTCGTGCCGGTGGTCAGGGCCGGCGTCGGCCAGCCTGATCCCGCACTCCACGCAGAGCCCCTGGCAGTCGTCACCGCACACGGGGCTCAACGGCAGTGCGAGCACCGCCGCGTCGCGGAACGTCGGCTCGAGGTCGAGCAGCTCGCCGTCGAGCAGCGAGTCCTCCTCCGAGGCGTCCTCGTCGGAGTAGAAGAACAGCTCCTGCAGACCGACCTCGATCTCGGAGGAGATCGGGTCGAGACAGCGGGCGCACTCCCCGGCCAGCGGGGCCCGCGCCGTGCCGCTGACGAGCACGCCTTCCATCACTGCTTCGAACCGGAGATCCAGCTCGACTTCGGCGTCCTTGGGGACACCGATCATGTCGACGCCGAGATCCGCCGGTGCCGGAAGCGAAAGTCGGCGCTCCAGCATCGTGCCCGGCCGCTTGCCCAGGTCGTGGGTGGAGATCACCCATGGGGAGCGGGGGTCGAGGTGCTGAGTCATCCTTGCTCTCGCTAGGCATGGCGAAACGATCGCCGTCGTACAAGGCCGAATAGAAAGAATACCAGGCCCCGGTCAGCCCCTGAGCCGCTCGATGAGCAGCTTGTGCACCAGATCGGGGACCAGGCCGGACACATCGCCGCCGTAGCGGGCGATCTCCTTGACCCGGCTGGACGAGAGGAAAGAGTACTCGGGGTTGGTCGGCATGAACAGCGTCTCCACCCCGGACAGGCGGTAGTTGAGCTGCGCCATCTGCAGTTCGTAGTCGAAGTCGCTGACCACCCGGATGCCCTTGACGATGGCCGGGATGTCGTTCTCCTTGCAGAAGTCGACCAGCAGGCCGTGGAACTTCCGCACCTTGACGTTGGGATACTCCTTGGTCACGGTCTGCAGAACGTCGATCCGCTCGTCGACCGTGAACAGGCTGCTCTTCTCGATGTTGATGAGCACCGCGACGGTCACCTCGTCGTAGAGCCGGGCGGACCGGCCGATGATGTCGAGATGACCGTTGGTGATGGGGTCGAACGACCCCGGGCAGACAACGCGCCGCAAGATGCCCTCCCAGGCTTACGGGTCCCTGGAGGCGCGACCGTACCAAACGGACGCTTCGCCATATCGACGGACCCTCTCCTCAACGTAGCCTTCCGGCCATACCAGGGCATTTCCCCTGCTCTCGCGTTCAACCGCGATCAGGGCGTCCTCCGCCAGCCAGCCGTTGTCCCTCAGCCGGGCCAGCACGTCCTGGACCTCGTCGTCGCCGACCGCGTAGGGCGGGTCGGCGAACACCACGTCGTACGGCTCCTCCGCCGGTTTGGCCAGCACCCGCTCCACCCGGTCCTGCACCACCCGGGCGCCGTCCAGGCCGAGCGCCTGGACGTTCGCCCTGATCGTCCTGACCGCCCTGGCGTCCGCCTCCACCAGCAGCGCGTGGGCCGCGCCGCGCGACAGCGCCTCCAGCCCGACCGCCCCCGAACCCGCGAACAGATCCATCGCCCGCGCCCCGTCCAGCTCGTGAAGTGAACCGAGGGTAGAGAAGATCCCTTCCCTTGCCCTGTCGCTGGTAGGTCGCGTCCCGCGCCCCGGCGGAACCGCCAGCCGCCGCCCACCCGCGCTCCCCGCGATGATCCGAGTCATGAGGGCCATTGTTCCCCATGTCATCGCAGGTCAAGAGTGGACAAGTGTCGGCCTCGTCTGCGCAAGGGTCGTTCCCTTGGGGCGGGCGGGCCCGCATGATGATGACTGCGGCCTTCGAGGTGACCCAAATGGAGGCCGACCGGCGTGATCGTGAGCCCTTCCGCACGCCGGATCCCTCGGCACCTGACCCGAGGGTGGGCCCAGCCGGGGACGGCATTCGGGGGGAGGCCGTCCCCGCCGCTGGGCCTGATCGTTTCTTCTGTCAGGATCTCTTCTTTCAGGCCGCCGACGTGCGGCCTCTTTTCATGCGCCCACCTTGTGTGCGTCCTCTCTCCGTGCGGATCCCTTTCCGTTACGGCAAGCCAAGCCCCCACCACCCGCCGTCGCGGGTTTCCGCCGATCGTGGGGATCGCTTCTCACGTCGGACGTGGCACTCGCCGCAACGGCCCACCTTGACCAGCCACCGTGCCCCACCCTGGCCACCTGCCAAGGCGCCGAGCCCCGCCGCACACCACCCCACCGCGCGGCGCCCCCACAACCCTCGGGGGCGGCCCGCCAACCGCTACCACCACCCCTGAGGGCGCCGAGGCGCCATGCCAACCCCTGGGGCACCGCCATACGACGCTCACCCCTCACGTCGGGCTCCGCCGCCTCGGTCTTGGCCCGGACCAGGCACGCGGCCTCAGGCGGGCTCCGCGCGGTCTCCTACGTGTTGGGTGGTTCTGGCCGGGGGTGTGGGTGTTAGGTCTTTTCCAGGTAGGTGGCTTTTTCGTCGGCCAGGAGGCGGGCTATCTCGGCGCGTAGGCCGTCGTGGGTGGTCAGGGTCGGGTCCTTTTCCAGGAAGGCGGCTGCCTCTGCTCTGGCGGTTTCTATGACGTCCTCGTCCCTGAGCAACTGGAGCATCTTCAGCGACGAGCGTTTGCCGGACTGGGCGGCGCCCAGCACGTCGCCCTCTCGGCGTTGTTCCAGGTCCACCCTCGACAGTTCGAAGCCGTCCAGGGTGGAGGCGACCGCGTCCAGGCGGGCCCTGGCCGGGGTGCCCTCGGGGAATTCCGAGATCAAGAGGCACAGGCCAGGGAGGCCACCTCTGCCCACCCGGCCGCGTAGCTGGTGGAGCTGGGAGACGCCGAAGCGGTCGGCGTCCATGATGATCATGACGGAGGAGTTGGGCACGTCCACGCCGACCTCGATGACCGTGGTGGCCACCAGGACGTCCACCTCGCCCCGGGTGAAGGCGCGCATCACCGCGTCCTTCTCCTCCGGCGGCAGCTTGCCGTGCAGCACCTCCAGGCGCAGGCCGTGCAGCGGCCCCTCGGACAGCATCTCGGCCACCTCCAGGACCGCCAGCGGCGGGCGGCGCTCGTCGTCCGAGGTGACCGCGTCCAGGTCGCCCTCGTCGCCTTCCAGGTCGCCGATGCGCGGGCACACGATGTACGCCTGGCGGCCCAGGCCGACCTCCTCCCGCACGCGTTCCCACGTGCGTTCCAGGAAGTGGGGCTTCTCGGCCGCCGGAACCACGTGGGTGGTGATCGGGGCGCGGCCCGAGGGGAGCTGCGAGAGCGTCGAGACCTCCAGGTCGCCGAAGACGGTCATGGCGACCGTGCGCGGGATCGGGGTGGCGGTCATCACGAGGACGTGGGGGCGGCCGCCTCCCGCCTTCTCGCGCAGGGCGTCGCGCTGCTCCACGCCGAAGCGGTGCTGCTCGTCGACGACGACCAGGCCCAGGTCGGCGAACTGCACGTGCTCCTGGAGCAGGGCGTGCGTGCCGACGACGATGCCGGCCGTACCGGAGGCCGCGTCGAGCAGGGCCGCGCGGCGGGCGGCGGCGCCCATCGAGCCGGTGAGCAGGCTCACCGCGGTGCCGCCGAACATGCCGCCCGCGGCGAGGTCGCCGAGCATCGCGGTGATCGAGCGGTGGTGCTGCTGGGCCAGGACCTCGGTGGGCGCCAGCAGTACGGCCTGCCCGCCCGCGTCGACCACCTGCAGCATCGCGCGCAGGGCCACCACCGTCTTGCCCGCGCCGACCTCACCCTGGAGCAGGCGGTGCATCGGGTGGGGCAGGGCGAGGTCGGCGGCGATCTCCTCGCCCACGGCGGCCTGTCCTTCGGTCAGCGCGAACGGCAGGCGGCCGTCGAAGTCGTCGAGCATGCCGCCCGAGCTGCGCGGACGCGGCTTGGCCGGCCACGCGGTCGCGGCCTGCCTGCGCTGCAGCAGCACGGCCTGGAGCACGAACGCCTCGTCGAACTTGAGCCGCTCGCGCGCCCTGTGTATCTCGCCGAAGTCCTTGGGACGGTGGATGGCGACCAGCGCCTCGCCGAGGTCGGCCAGGCGGTGGCGGGCGCGCAGGTCTGCGGGCAGCGGGTCGTCGAGCGGGCCGAGCGTGTCGAGGACCATGCCGATCGCGCGCCTGATCGCCCACGGGGTGAGGTCCTTGCCCGCCGGGTAGATCGGCACCGGCGCGGTCGAGAACTCCTCGGCGCTGGTCTCGCTCTCGTCGAACAGCTCGAACTCGGGGTGGGTCAGTTGCCAGCGCGGGGTGGCGCGGGAGCCGAACGCCCCGACCTTCCCGGCGAACATGCCGCGCCTGCCCGGTTTCAGGCGGGACTCGGCCACGTGGGAGCCCTTGCCGAAGAACGACAGGTAGATCTTCTTGCCGGTGCCGTCGACGACCTCGACCTCCAGCCAGGTGCCGCCGCGGTTGCGCATGGGTTTGCGCATGGCGCGGGTGACCTCGCCGACCACGGTGACGTGCTCGTCGACCTCCAGCATGTCGAGCGAGGTCAGCTCGCCGCGCTCGGCGTAGCGGCGCGGGTAGTGGCGCAGCAGGTCGCCGACCGTCTCCAGGCCGAGCACGCTGTGCAGGAGCTTGGCGGTCTTCGGGTCGAGCGCCTTCGATAGCGGCTCGTCGAATCGACTCACGGTCCTATGTTCTACCGCTTGTGACCGACAGGAATCATTCCACGCCGATGAGCAGCGGGTAGCCGCCCTGGCCGCCCTCGTAGACGACCAGGTCGGCGTCCGGGCGGGTTCTGGACAGGTGGTGCTCCACGTGCGGCGCGAGCCGTACCGGAGCGTCCTTGCCCGTGACGAGGGTGACGAGCTCGCCGCCGCCCGCCAGCATCCGGTCCACGACGAGCGTGGCGACCTCGTCGAGCGTGGCGCCGATGTGCACGACGTCGCCGTCGATCAGGCCGAGCACGTCGCCGGGACGGCACAGGCCCGCGCTGGTCACGGCCTCGCGGTCGGCGACGGTGATGTGGCCGTGGCGGGTGTGGCCGGCGGCGTCGGTCATCGCGACCACGTCGTCGTCGAAACGGCGCAGCGGGTCGTGGACGGCCAGCGCCGCCAGCCCCTGCACGGTCGCCTTGGTGGGCAGCACGCTGACCGTGACGCCGTCCTCGCGGGCGATCTCCGCCGCGGCGGCGGCCACGTCGCCCACGCCGCCGTCGTTGGGCAGCACCGTGACCTCGCCGCCCGCCTCGCGGATCGCGGCCAGCATCTCGGGGAGGGCGGGGCTGGTGCCGGGCTCGCGGCGTACCACGACGGCGCCGCACTCCTCGAACAGCGCCGCGATCCCTTCGCCCGCCGCGACCGCGACCACGCCCCTGCCGGTGCCGCCCCGGTGTGTGCGCTCGGCCAGGTACGTCACCCTGATCCGGTGCGGCCGCCCCGCCTTCAGCGCCGCCTCGATCGCCGGGCCGGCCTCCTCGACGTGCACGTGGACGTTCCACAGCCCGTCGCCGCCGACCACGACCAGCGAGTCGCCCATCGCGTCGAGCTCGGCGCGCAGCCCCGCCACCGCCGCGTCCTCGGCGTCCAGCAGGTACATCACCTCGTAGCCCGCCCCCACCTCGGCCATCGGCGTCACGCGCCCGGTCGGCGCGGGCACCTCGAAACGCCACGTGGAGGAGCCGGTGACCACCGCCTCCAGCGACTCCAGGATGATCGCCAGCCCGGCCCCGCCCGCGTCCACGACGCCGCTGCGCGCCAGCACGTCGAGCTGCTCCGGGGTGCGCCTGAGCGCCGCCCGCGCCTGCCCCGCCGCCCGCCTGGCGACCTCTTCGAGGTCCCCGTCCAGATCGTGTACGGCTGCCGCCACCGCCGTGAGCACGCTGAGCACGGTCCCCTCGACGGGCCTGGCCACGGCCTGCCTGGCCAGCTCGGCCGCCCTGACCAGCGCCGCCCGCAGGTCGGAGCCGCCCTTCAGCACCTCGGCCAGCCCGCGCAGCGCCTGGCTGACGATGACGCCGGAGTTGCCGCGGGCGCCGACCAGCGCGCCGTAGGAGAGGGTCTGCCAGACCACGGCCGCGTCCACGTCGTCGGGCAGCGACTCGACCGCCTCGGCCGCCGACAGCATGGTCAGGTACAGGTTGGTGCCCGTGTCGCCGTCCGCGACGGGGAAGACGTTGAGCGCGTCGATGTCCGCTCTGGCCCGGCCCAGCGAGTCCGCCGCCAGCCGTGACCACCGCCGCACCGCGGGTGGCTCCAAGACCTGCATGTGGGCGATCCGACCTCCCTGAATGCGCTACCGTTAATGGAGGAGAATATCCCCGTTCGCCGGGGCGTCCAGTGCTGAGTTCGCGCCCACTGGTGCGGATCAGATATTCTCGTCTGGCTAGCCGGTTGTCCCGGCATGCCCTCCGCCCGGAATGCATCAGCGGACAGGGCTACATCGACTGTTTTAAGGAGCGATACCGTGGCTTCCGTCTGCGATGTCTGCCGCAAGGGGCCGACCTTCGGCAACAACGTGTCCCACTCGCACCGCCGTACCCGTCGTCGTTGGAACCCCAACATCCAGACGGTTCGCGCGGTCATCGGCGGCACGCCGAAGAAGCTGAACGTGTGCACCTCGTGCATCAAGGCGGGCAAGGTCACCCGCTAAAAGCGACTTTCCCCAGAGCCCGGCGCACCTCGAGAGCGCCGGGCTCTGTGGTGTTCTAGCGTGCGCGCCACTCCCACGCGTGGTCGACCGGGCCGATGCCGTCGCCGAGCGGGAAGCCGCGCGCGATCGCGCCGGTGACGTACTCCTTCGCCTTGGCCACCGCGTCCGGCACCTCCGCGCCCCTGGCCAGGTGGGAGGCGATGGCGGAGGCCAGCGTGCAGCCGGTGCCGTGGGTGTGGCGGTTGTCGTGGCGCTGGGCGCGGAAGCGGTACTCCGCGGTGCCGTCGGTCAGCAGGTCGACCGGCTCGCCCGGCAGGTGGCCGCCCTTGATGAGCGCCCAGGCGGGCCCCAGCTCGAGTACGGCGTCGGCCGCGCGGCGCAGCCCGTTCTCGTCCTCGACCTTCACCGACGTGAGCTGCTCGACCTCCCAGAGGTTGGGCGTGACGACGGTGGCCACCGGCAGCAGCCGCGACCTGAGCGACTCCACGGCCTCGGGCACGAGCAGGGTGTCGCCGTGCTTGGAGACGCCGACCGGATCCACCACCACGGGCGCGTCGTAGGCGCCGAGCACCTCGGCGACGATCTCGACCAGCGCCGGTGAGGCCAGCATGCCGGTCTTGACGGCCTGTGCCCCGATGTCGCCCAGCACGGAGTCGAGCTGCGCCCGCACGGCCTCCGGCGGCAGTTCCCAGTAGCCCTGGACGCCCAGGGAGTTCTGCGCGGTGACCGCGGCGATGACGCTCATGCCGTGCACGCCCTGGGCGAGCATGGTCTTCAGATCGGCCTGGATGCCCGCACCGCCGCCGGAGTCGGATCCGGCGACGGTCAGGACGCGTGGAGGGGTCACAACCGTCATGTCCCCCATCAAATCATTCAGCTGAGCGAGCACTCACCGCCGACCAGCCCGCAGCTCTCCGGCGCCTGCCCCTTGCCGGTCGCGGTGAACGTCACGCTCACCGTCGCCCCGGTCGCCAGCGACTGGGAGACGTCGATGATCAGCAACTGGCCGTCCTGGGTCCAGCCGGCGCCGTCCACGTCCGTGACCCGGCCGGAGACCGGCAACGACAGCGTGAGGCTGCCCATGGTCTCGGGAGAGGAGTTGACCACCTCGACGTTCGCCTTGTAGCCGGTGAAGCCCTGTTTCGTGACGTCGAACTTCACGTTCACCGAACCGCCGGCGCCCGGGGCCTGCCGTACACCGGAGGACTGGGTGTTCTGCGGGTTCGGCACCCCGGCGTCGGTCGGGAAGGTGCCGGAGCTCGGCTCCGCCGTACTGGTCGGCTCCTCCGTCGGCTCCTCGGTCACCGTGGACTGGGGCGTGGGCTCCTCTTCCTCGGTGGGCTGCGTGGTCGGCCGCTGCTTGGTCCTGGTCGGGCTGGGCTTGGGAGTCGGCGTACGGCGGGGCGCCCGCGCGCTGTAGGTCGGCGTCGGCCGCTTCGACTCCGAAGGCGTCGCCTCCTCCGGCTCTTCCTCCACCGCCTCCTCGTCCGGTTCCCCCTCGCCGGGACCCGGATCGCTGACGGACGGAGCGGGCTGGCCGTTGTTCCCCGACTGCTGGACGGCCGCACAACTGCCCTGCTTGCACTCGGCGGAGGCGCCCATCATCTTGACGCCGGCCACCGTACCGCCGAGAACCACGGCCACGGCCGCCACCGACAACAACGCCACCCGGGCCCTGCCACCGGTCTGCGCGCCGGCCAGTTCGTCGCCTCGGGGCGCGGATTTTCGGCGGCCGCGCTTGCTCTTGCCCTGGGGTTCGTCCGCGCCTTCCGCCGACCAGCCGGAGGCCAGGAAGCCGTCGTTGCTCTCGGCCCAGGCGGGCATCGGGGAGACGACGGTGGGCGAACCGGCCACCTTGATATCACCGGGTTCGGGCGGCAGGCCCGCGTCCCAGGGGTGGGCGGCGGTGTGCTGAGCGGTCGCCTCACCATCCTGCCCTTGGGCCGCGAACGGATCCGAAGCCGCCCCCCGCCCTTGGGCCCCAAACTGATCCGACCCCGCACTCGGCCCTTGAGCCGCGAACGGATCGGAGGGCGCTCCGCGTCCTTGTGCCGCGAACGGATCCGACCCCGTGCCAGGCCCTTGAGCCGCGAACGGATCGGACCCCGCGCCAGGCCCCTGGGCCGCGAACGGGTCGGAGGGCGCTCGGCCTCCGTGGTCCGCGAACGGGTCGGCTGGGAAGGCGGCCGTCGCGCCGTCGGCCCCGAAACGCTGGGTCTCGTCGTTGGGCCGCTCAAAGGCCCCACCTACCGACCGATCGAAAGGTCCGCTGTTCCCTGGGCCGGGGTTGGACGGCTGGGGTGGCGGCGCGAAGGCCCCGGTGGTCTCGAACGGCTCGGGGGTACGCCCCGCCGGGCCGGGCGCCGCGCCCTTGAAGCCGTCGAAGGTGTCGGGACGAGTGAAGGCCCCGGTCGTCTCGAACGGATCCGCCCCAGACGCCCCAATCACCGGCCCAGCCGTGGGGCCCGTGTGAGGAGGCCCGTCGACCGATCCGGGGCGCCCCTGCCTGGGGTCGCCCATGCCCACGTGGCCCGGGATGGGGCCTGTGCCCGGGTGTCCCGTCATGGGGCCCGCGTGAGGGGGTCCGTCAACCGGCCGAGGGTGCCCCTGCCTGGGGTCGCCCATGCTCGCGTGCCCTGCCATGGGCCCAGCGCCCGCGTGTCCAGCGGCGGGGCCTGTGCCCGGGTGTCCCGTGATGGGGCCCGTGTTAGGGGGGCTGTCGGCCGGTCCAGGGTGGCCCTGGGTGGGGTGGCCGGGGTGGGGTGGTGGGGTGCCGGGGGTGGGGTGGGGGGACCATTGGCCGGTCACCTCGAGCTGGTCCGGAGGCGCGGGCCAGCCCGGCTCCTGGTCGTCGACGGCGAAGAAGGAACTGGTGGCCGAAGGATCCGGGGCTGCTGACCAGGCGGCGGCTGGATCGGTGGTGGACCTGAAGTCCTCCTCCTGTGAGTCGTCCGGCCTGCTCATCCCCCAATCACTGCCGTCATCGGATCCACCTGTGCCGTGGCGGCCCATGGCTGCCCTTTCTGCCGGTTACAGTGGCCGCCAATCTTCATAACACCTTTACTACGCCTTTGTCACAGCTTTCACGGGAGTCACCACTCATCCCCTGAAAATTTTACGTAAATCGGGACAAGTCATCCCTTGAAGTGGTCCCAACCCCGTGGTCCATCGTCACGCCCTGTAACCGTGACGCCCTCGCCCGTCTCGATCCGGCCCACGATCCGCCAGTCGGGCGGCAGCCGTACCTCTGGGGGGAACACGGCCACCAGCGCGTGGTCCTCACCCCCCGCCAGCACCCAGTCGAGCGGGTCGGCCCCGAGCTCCTTGGCGGCGGCAAGCACCGGCTCGTCCACCGCGAACGCCGCCGGATCCAGCACGATCCGCACCCCGCTCGCCTTCGCGATGTGCCCGAGGTCCTGGAGGAGTCCGTCGCTGACGTCCATCATCGCGCTCGCCCCGAGCCGCGCCGCCTCAGGCCCGCTCTGGTACGGCGGGCGGGGCCGCCGATGCCCCTCCACCGCCTCCAGCAACAACCCAGCCCACCCAGACCCGGTCTCACGCCCCCCAGAGCCACCCGTGGAAGGGGGACCCACGGAAGCTGAGGGCGTGGCAGCGGGGCCAGCCGGGTCTATGGGCACGGGGGCCGTGGAGGTGGCGCTCTGGGACGGGGAGTCCGGGCCGGAGTCTGTGGGTGTGGAGCCGGGCGGCGTGGGGCTGGCGGCTGGGCCAGGGGTTCCAGGGGCGGGAAGGGGGTCGGGAGCGGCTGAGGCGGGGCGGGACAGGTCGGTGGGGTGGTCGGAGGCGGTGTGAGGGTGCTCCGGGGCCGTGGCGGCCGGGGGTGTGGTGGACGGGGGTGTGGTGGACGGGGGTGTGGTGGACGGGGGTGTGGTGGACGGGGATGTGGGGGCGGATTGGAGGAGGGCCAGGCCGGCGGCGGCGTGGCCCAGGCGGCCGGCCACCGCCACCACGTGACCCGGGCGGGCGCCCGAGCGGGTGACGGGGGCCTGGCCGGAGAGGTTGCCCAGGGCGGTCACGCCCAGGACGAGGGACTCGGAGCGGGCCAGGTCGCCGCCCACCACGGACGCGCCCACCAGCGCGCACTCGTCGCGGATGCCCAGCGTGAGCTGGTCGAGCCAGGACATGGGCAGGTCGGCGGGCATGCCGAGGGCGACGACGAGGGAGGTGGGGGTGGCGCCCATGGCGGCGATGTCGGCGAGGTTCTGGGCGGCGGCCTTGCGGCCCACGTCGTAGCCGGAGGACCAGTCGCGGCGGAAGTGGCGTCCCTCGACCAGGAGGTCGGTGGACACGACGACCCGGCCGTCGGGCGCGGTGACGACGGCCGCGTCGTCTCCGGGGCCGAGCAGTACGCCGGGCCCCTGAGGCAACTGTCCGGAGATTCGGGATATAACCCTAAACTCACCGAAATTTCCGACTCTAATGGTGCACCTCCTGTGCAAACACGGTATGTGGAGGCCTGCTCCACCTGCCCGCCAGGGTGCCTACGTATGCTGAAACACACGCAGGACACGCCGGGTCACGCAGGTGCGAACCCGGGCGACCGGCCACACTCCCGCACACCGGCCGGGAAAGGGTACGGTGGCCCTTCGGCGCTGATCCAATTCGCCCGGGAGGACGTCATGGTGCAGGCCTACATCCTTATTCAGACCGAAGTGGGCAAGGCCGCGACCGTGGCCCGCGAGATCGCCGGCATCCCCGGTGTCACGCAGGCCGAGGACGTGACCGGCCCATACGACGTGATCGTGCGTGCGGAAGCCCGCAACGTCGATGAGCTCGGCAAGCTGGTCGTGGCCCAGATTCAGGCGGTGGAGGGCATCACGCGTACGCTGACGTGCCCGATCGTCCACATCTAGATACAGAAGGCTTTCCCGTCATGCGCGCCGCCGCCGTCCTCCTCGTCCTGCTCCTCATCGCCGGATGCGGCGGCGCCGTACAGGTGGAACCGCCCGCGCCACAGGGTGCGGCGGCCACGGCGTGCGCGGAGCTCGGCCCGCTGCTGCCCCAGACCCTGGACGGCGCGCAGCGCACGGCCTCCACGCCCGAGTCGCCCTACGTGGCGGTGTGGGGCGAGGGCGAGATCGCGGTGCGCTGCGGCGTCGGACGGCCGGCCAGGATGGCGCCGACCGACCAGTTGCAGGAGATCGACGGGGTCGGCTGGTTCGCCGACCCGGACCGCAGCACGTTGTTCACCGCGATCACCGACGTGGCCTACGTCGAGGCCACGATCGCGGCGGGGCACGTCGCCGCGGAGGTCCTCGCGGAGCTCTCCGGGGCGATCGGCAAGGTCACCTCAGCGAAGACCGGGTGAACGGCTCAGCGCCAGCTGCACCAGCCGGTCCACGAGCGCCGGGTAGTCGAGCCCGGAGGCGGCCCAGAGCTGCGGCGCCACCGACAGCGAGGTGAAGCCCGGCATCGTGTTGATCTCGTTGAAGATCAGCTTGCCCTCGGCCGTGTAGAAGAAGTCGACCCGCGCCAGGCCCTCGCACTCCAGCGTCTCGAACGCGCGCACGGCCATGGCGCGCAGTTCCTCGGCCACCTCGGCGGGGATGTCGGCGGGCACGGTCAGCGACATCTGGTCGGGGTAGTACTTGGCCTCGAAGTCGAAGAACTCCTGGCCGCCCTCGACCTGCACCTCCCCCGGCCGTGAGGCGGCGGGAGGGTCGTCGCCCAGCGACTCCAGCACCGCGCACTCGATCTCGCGCCCGACGATCGCGGCCTCGATGAGCACCTTGGGGTCGTGCGCGCGGGCGGCCTCGACGGCCGCCTCCAGCGAGGCGCGGTCCTCGGCCTTGGAGATGCCCTGGGAGGAGCCGGCCCTGGCGGGCTTGACGAACACCGGCCAGCCGAGTTCCTCGGCCTCCTTGAGCACCCGGTCGCGGTCGAGGCGCCAGTCGCGCTCGCGCACGACCACGTAGCGGCCGACGGGCAGCCCCGCGGCGGCCATGACCGTCTTCATGTACGCCTTGTCCATGCCGACCGCGCTGGCCAGCACCCCGGACCCCACGTACCGCACCCCGGCCATCTCCAGCAGGCCCTGGATCGTGCCGTCCTCGGCGAACGGGCCGTGCATGACGGGGAAGACCACGTCCACCGCGCCCAGCTCCACCGGAATGCTGCCGGGGTCGTAGGCCACCAGCGAACCGCCGTCGGCCGGCAGGGCCAGCGCCGCTCCCGAGGTGTCGACCACGGGCAGCTCGCCCTCCTCGATGGCGAAGCGCTGGCTGCCGGCGGCGAGCACCCACCTGCCGTCCTGGGCGATCCCGATCGGGATCACTTCGTACTTGGTCCTGTCGATCGCGTCCAGAACACTGCCCGCCCCCATCAGGGAGACGGCGTGCTCGGAATTGCGACCTCCGAATACGACGGCGACGCGTGGCTTGCTCATGGTGTCCGAATCTACCGGAGACAGCCGGTCAGACGCCGTAACGCTCGGGTTTGGGCGAGCGCGACATCAGCAACATCCCCGCCTCCCCGGGCGACACGCCGTCGTGCACGACACCCACGACGACCTCGGTGATCGGCATCTCGACGTCGTGTTTGCGCGCCAGCTCCAGCACCGACTCGCAGGACTTGACGCCCTCCGCGGTCTGGCGCGTCGCGGCGATCACCTCTTCGAGCGTCATGCCGCGCCCGAGGTTCTCGCCGAACGTGCGGTTGCGCGACAGCGGCGACGTGCACGTGGCGACCAGGTCGCCCATGCCGGCCAGGCCGGAGAAGGTGTGGGGGTCGGCGCCGAGCGCCGCGCCGAGCCGGGAGATCTCGGCCAGCCCGCGGGTGATCATCATGGCGGCCACGTTGTCGCCCATGCCCATGCCCACGGCGACGCCGACGGCCAGCGCGATCACGTTCTTGACCGCGCCGCCCAGCTCCACGCCCACGACGTCGAGGTTGGTGTAGGGGCGAAACCACGGCGGCAGGTGGCAGGCGTCCTGCAGCCTCTTGGCCACGGCCTCGTCGGTGCAGGCCACGACGGTCGCGGCGGGCTGGCGCTGGGCGATCTCCTTGGCCAGGTTGGGCCCGGAGACGACCGCCACGCGCTCCTCCGGCACGCCCGCGACCTCGCGGATCACCTCGCTCATCCGCTTGGTGGTACCGAGCTCGATGCCCTTCATCAGGCTGACCAGCACCGCGTCGTCCGGGATGTGCTCGCGCCAGGCGCCCAGGTTCCCGCGCAACGTCTGCGACGGTACGGCCAGCACCACGAAGTCGGCCCCGTCCAGCGCCTCGGCCGCCGAGTCCGTGGCCCGCAGCGCGCGGGGCAGCGCGATGCCGGGCAGGTAGTCGGGGTTCTCCCCGGTCGAGTTGATCGCCGCGACGAGCTCGGGCCTGCGCCCCCAGAGCACCGTCTCGTTGCCCGCCTCGGCCAGGATCATGGCGAACGTGGTCCCCCACGATCCGGTGCCGAACACAGCGGTCTTGGTCATGCGTTCACCGCCCGGCGGGGTCGAAGGGAGTTTCCGGAGCCTTCTGGCCGCGCAGCTCGGCGAGCTGAGCGGTGATCGCCGCCATGATGTCGGCGGTGGCCTCGCGCAGCACGTCGGCGTGGGCGGGCCGGTCGGCGTACTTGGACAGGTCGACCGGCGGCCCCACCGAGACGTGGAAGGTCTTGCGCGGGAGCGGCTTCGGCCACTTCTCCCCATACGGCAGCAGTTCCTGGGCCCCCCAGTGGGCGACCGGGATGACCTGCGCGCCGCTCTCCAGGGCCAGCCGGGCCGCGCCGGTCTTGCCGACCATGGGCCACAGATCGGGGTCGCGGGTGACGGTGCCCTCCGGGTAGAAGAGCACGCACGCGCCGTCCTTCAGTCGTTCCGCCGAGTAGTTGAGCGACTTGACCGCGTCGCTGCTGCCCCGCTGGACGGGGATGGCCAGCAGCCCGCGCACGGCCGCGCCGAGCCCCGGCACCTTGAACAACCCCGCCTTGGCCAGGATGACCGGCCAGCGGCCGTGGTTGTAGAGGAAGTGGGCGAGGAGCACCGGGTCGGTCCACGACAGGTGGTTGGTCGCGATGATCATGCCGCCGGTCCGCGGGATGCGCTCGCCGTGCCGCCAGTCCTTCTTCACCAGGAGCCACGACAACGGCTTCACGATCACCACCGCCAGCGTCTCCCAGAAGCGCGATGGTCGCACGGGGCGGCTCATGGTCTCCTCCAACAGGTACGGAATGCGTCTCAAGTCTCCCGGTTGGCCGCGCGGGATGTCGAGGCACGAGACTTAAGCCTATGAGCATCAGCTGGTCACTGGTCATCCCGGTGAAGACGCTGGTCGCGGCGAAGACCCGGCTGGCCGCCGCCACGGGTCCGCACCGCACCCGCCTCGCCGTCGCGGTCGCCTGCGACACCGTCTCGGCGGCCCTCTCCTGCCCGCTCGTGGCGCGGGTAGTCGTGGTGACCGCCGATCCCGCCGCCGCCGGTCCGCTCGGCGCCCTCGGCGCCGAGGTGGTGCACGACCCCGACCGCGGCCTGAACACCGCCCTGCGCACAGGCGCCGCCCATGCCGTACGGCTGGCGCCGCACCACCACGTCGGCGCCCTCCAGGCCGACCTGCCCACGCTGCGCCCGGCGGAGCTGGCCACGGTCCTGACCGCGGCGGCCGACCACGACCAGGCGTTCGTCCCCGACGCCCTCGACGTCGGCACCACCTTCTACGGCGTACGGCCCGGCGTCGCCTTCACCCCCCGCTTCGGCGGCGAGTCACGGGCCAAGCACCTGGCCGGAGGCGCCAAGGAACTGGAGCTGCCGGGCATCGACTCGGTCCGCCGCGACGTGGACACACCGGACGACCTGCGCGCCGCCGTCCGACTCGGCCTGGGCCGCCACACCGCCACCGTGGTCGCCGACCTCTGGCCCGACGCGGGGTGACCGGGCGCGTGGCCGTACCTCGTGGTGTGGGGTCAGGGGGTGTCGAGGTGGCGGATCGTGCGGGACAGGACCACGGGCAGGTGTGCGGCGGCCACCAGCAGGACGCCGGTCACGAACACCGCGCGCCCGCCGCTCCACTCCCCCAGCGCCCCGCCGAGCAGCCCGCCCACCGGCACCGCGCTCCACATGAGGAAGCGCATGCTGGCGTTGACCCGGCCGAGCAGGTGCTCAGGGGTGGTGCGCTGGCGGTAGCTGACCTGGGTGATGTTGAACACCACGCTGAGGGCCCCGGCCGGCACCATGAACGCCGGGAACAACGCCAGCCGCCACCCGTCCGCCACCAGCGTCAGCGGCAGGTAGAGGAGCATGGCGACGGCCGCGGTGCCCGCCATGGTGCGCCCGGCGCCGAAGCGGGCGGTGATCCGGGTGGCGAAGGCGGCGCCGGCCAGCCCTCCGGCGGCCGCCGCGGACAGCATCAGTCCGTAGAGCCCGGCGCCGACGCCCAGTTCCCTGATGAGGTAGAGGGGCTGGCCGACGTTCCAGACGCCGTTGCCGAGCTGTGCCAGCGCGCCGAGCACGGCCACCACGCGCAGGACCGGCTCACCGGCGACGTAGCGGATGCCCTCCGCCACCTCCTTGCGCAGCCGCCGCCCGGCCTGCCGTGGCGCGGGCGTCTCTTCGGCGCGTACGCGCGACAGCAGCACCCCTGAGGCGAGATAGCTGATCGCGTCGGCCAGCAGCGCGACCGGCGCGGTCAGCCACTGCACGAGCAGCCCGCCGAGACCCGGCCCCGCCAGCATGGAGACCCTGCTGGTGGCCTCCAGCACGCTGTTGCCGCGTTCGAGCCCGTCCCTGCCGACCACGGCGGGCAGGAAGCTCATGTGCGCGACGTCGAAGAAGACCGTGCAGAAGCCGATGACCAGCGCCACCAGGTAGAGCTGCACCAGCGAGAGCACGCCGAGCCACGCGGCGATCGGGACGCTCAGCAGCGCGAGGCCGCGGATCAGGTCGGTCCACACCAGGATGGGACGGCGGCGCAGCCGGTCCACCCAGACCCCGGCGGGCAGCCCGACCAGCAGGAAGGCGATCATCTCCGCCGCGGTGAGCAGGCCGAGCTGGAACGACCCGGCGTCCAGGGTGAGCACCGCGGCCAGCGGGAGGGCGACGAACGTGACCTGGGTCCCGGCCTGGGTGACGGCGTTGGCCACCGCGAACTTCGGAAAATCTCCACTCGTCCGTCGCCGCATGGGGCTCGATCTTCCGGGGCTCGCCCGCCCGGGTCAAACGATTTACGCTGGTCGGGTGCAGGCGACAGTGCGTACCTACGACCCGGCCACCCGCTCCGGAACGGTCTTCCTCGACGACGGGACGGTCCTCGACTTCCCGACCCGCGCCTTCGACGCCGGGCCGCTCCTGCTGCTGCGCTCCGGCCAGCGCGTCAACCTGTCGGTGACCGACGGCGAGGTCACGTTCATCACGCTCTCGACGTTTCCCACGCCCTGAAGAACCGGGAACGCGACGGCCCGGGCCCCGCTCCAAGCGGGACCCGGGCCATCACGCAGAAGTGACTACTACTTCTTCTTCGCCGCCTTCTTGCCGCCGGCGTTCACCAGCTCCTTGAAGTCGGAGCCGGGACGGAACTTGGGCGCCCAGCTCTCGACGACCTTGATCTCCGCACCGGTCGACGGGTTCCTGGCCGTGCGCGCAGGCTTGTGAACCATCTCGAACGCGCCGAAGCCCGTGATCGAGACCTTGTCGCCGCTCGCCACAGCCTTCTGGACGGCGTCGATAATCGCGTTCACGGCCTCGGTGGCCGTCTTCTTGTCGCCCACCCGGTCAGCGATGGCGTCGACGAGTTCCCGCTTGTTCATCTATCCCCCTGTTACGGCTCGGGGTTCCAGCACACTCGCCTCACGTAGAAACCCCTTACGCGCTCGAAATTAAGGGGCTTTCCGGGGGAACTCAATCACCCGACGTGTTTTCTTGACCGCGTGGCGTGTCGTCCAGCCCTTCGAGGAAGGCCTCCAGGCGGCCCGCGGCACGCTCCGGATCGCGCTTGGCCAGGTCGCAGATCGCCAGATATCTACGGGCGACACGCTCCTTCTCGTCGGCGGGGAGCATGCGTACGCGGCGGTGCGCCTCGCGCAACCGCCGCGCCAGCTCGTCTTCTTCCAGGTCGTCGTCTAGACGGTCGTCGGCAGCCATGGCTGCCGACCATTCTCGTACGTGGCGATGTCGTCGGCGTGACGCAGGGTCAGTCCGATGTCGTCCAGGCCCTCCATGAGCCGCCAGCGCGTGTAGTCGTCGATCTCGAAACTCCACGCGTCCTGGCCGAGCCGTACCTCGCGTTCGCCCAGGTCGACGGTGATCCGGGTGGTGGGGTCTGCCTCGACCGCCGCCTGCAGCTCCTCCACGACCTTGGCCTCCAGGACGACGGGCAGCAGGCCCATCTTGGTGGAGTTGTTGCGGAAGATGTCGCCGAAGCGGGCGGCGACGACGACGCGGAAGCCGTACTGCTGGATGGCCCAGACGGCGTGCTCGCGCGAGGAGCCCGTGCCGAAGTCGGGGCCGGCCAGCAGGATCGTGGCGCCGTCGTAGACCGGGTTGTTCAGGACGAAGGACGGATCCTCGCGCCAGGCGGAGAACAGGCCCTTCTCGAAGCCGGTGCGGCTGACCTGCTTGAGCCAGACGGCCGGGATGATCTGGTCGGTGTCGACGTTGCTGCGGCGCAGCGGCACCGCCGTACCGGTGTGGGTCGTGAAGGCGTCCATGTGCGTGGTCCTCTGCGGTCAGGCCGTGACGGCCAGGTCGGCGGGCGCGGTCAGGCGGCCGGTTACGGCGGTGGCCGCGGCGACCTGCGGCGACACCAGGTGGGTGCGACCGCCCTTGCCCTGGCGGCCCTCGAAGTTGCGGTTGGAGGTCGAGGCGCTGCGCTCGCCGGGCTGGAGCGTGTCGGGGTTCATGCCGAGGCACATCGAGCAGCCGGCCTGCCGCCACTCGGCACCGGCGGCCTCGAAGACCTTGTCCAGGCCCTCCTTCTCGGCCTCCAGCTTGACCAGCATGGAGCCGGGCACGATCAGCGTGCGGGTCTTGACCTGCCGTCCGCGCAGGATCTCGGCGGCGGCGCGCAGGTCCTCGATGCGGCCGTTGGTGCACGAGCCGACGAAGACGGTGTCGACCTCGATCTCGCGCAGCGGCGTGCCCGCGCTCAGCCCCATGTACTCCAGCGCCCGCTCGGCCGCGGCCCGCTCGGTGGCGTCCGCCATCTCCGCGGGATCCGGTACGGCGGCGCCCAGCGGCAGCCCCTGCCCGGGATTGGTGCCCCAGGTGACGAACGGCGTGAGCGTGGAGGCGTCGATCTCCACGACCTTGTCGAAGACCGCGTCGTCGTCGGTCCTGAGCGTCTTCCAGTACTCGACGGCCTGGTCCCAGTCGGCGCCGGAGGGCGCGTGTTTGCGGCCCTTGAGGTAGGCGAACGTGGTCTCGTCCGGAGCGATCATGCCCGCGCGGGCGCCGGCCTCGATCGACATGTTGCAGACGGTCATCCGGCCCTCCATCGAGAGCTTGCGGACGGCCTCGCCCCGGTACTCCACGATGTAGCCCTGGCCGCCGCCGGTGCCGATCTTGGCGATGATGGCCAGGATCAGGTCCTTGGCCGTGACGCCGACGGGCAGCTCGCCGGAGACCTCGATGGCCATCGTCTTGGGCCGGTAGGCGGGCAGCGTCTGGGTGGCCAGCACGTGCTCGACCTCGGAGGTGCCGATGCCGAAGGCGATGCCGCCGAAGGCGCCGTGGGTGGAGGTGTGAGAATCGCCACACACGATCGTCATGCCCGGCTGGGTCAGGCCGAACTGCGGGCCGATGATGTGCACCACGCCCTGCCCGGCGTCGCCCATCGGATGGAGGCGGACGCCGAACTCGGCGGCGTTCTTGCGCAGGGTCTCGACCTGCGTCTTGGAGACCGGGTCGCTGATCGGGCCCAGCACGGTGGGCACGTTGTGGTCCTCGGTGGCGATGGTGAGATCGGGCCTGCGCACCTGGCGTCCGGCCATGCGAAGGCCGTCGAACGCCTGCGGGCTGGTCACCTCGTGGATGAGGTGAAGGTCGATGAAGAGCAGGTCGGGTTCGCCTTCGGCGCGCCGTACGACGTGTCGCTCCCAGACCTTCTCCGCCAGTGTGCGGCCCATTGATCTCCTCCTTGAGACTCCGCGCCGACTTGCCTTCTCATATGTCGAGACGGCAGTATCGGTGTATGGACAACTCTAGCGGAGTCGGCGTACTGGACAAGGCCGTTCTCGTGCTCAATGCCCTGGAGGCCGGACCGGCCTCGCTCGCGCAGCTCGTTCAGGCCACCGGACTGGCCCGGCCGACGGCACACCGCCTGGCCGTGGCGCTTGAGCACCACCGCATCGTGACGCGTGACACGCAGGGCAGATTCGTCCTGGGACCGCGGCTGTCGGAGTTGTCCACCGCAGCCGGTGAGGACCGGCTCCTGGCCGTGGCGGCGCCCGTGCTGACCCAGTTGCGCGATCTGACCGGCGAGAGCGCCCAGCTCTACCGGCGCCAGGGTGACGAGCGCGTGTGCGTGGCCGCCGCGGAACGGGCCAGCGGGCTGCGTGACACCGTGCCCGTGGGGTCGGCGCTGCCGATGACCGCGGGTTCGGCCGCCCAGATCCTGCTCGCCTGGGAGGAGCCCGACCGGCTGCACCGGGGGCTGCGCGGCGCCAAGTTCACCGCCGCGACCCTGGCCAGCGTGCGCAGGCGTGGATGGGCCCACAGCGTGGGCGAGCGCGAGCAGGGTGTGGCCAGCGTCTCGGCGCCCATCAGGGGCAGCGGGGGCAAGGTGATCGCCGCCGTCTCGGTCTCCGGTCCGATCGAGCGACTCACCCGCGCGCCCGGCCGGCTGCACGCCGTACCGGTGATGGCGGCGGCCGAGCGGATCACCGAGTCGATGCGCCGTTCCTCCTGAGGTGCCATGATCAGCTAAACCGTCTATTTGGGGAGCCGAGCGCGTCCCGGGCGCACTAGCCTGAGTGGGTGACAGATCGCATCGAGGTAGCCGCCACTGAGCTGCGACCCCTGCTCGAAGAGTTCATCGTCTGGGCGCGCACCAACGCGCCCGACAGTTCCCCCGAACTGGTGGGACCCGCCGCTCTTTGGCACCGCATCACCTTCTCCTCCGATGTCGGCACCTGGAAGCGTGCCGACGTCCGTGGCGTCATGCTCGAACAGATGCCCAAGGTGGTGGACGACCCCGATGCCGCCGCCGACGGCATGGTCCCGGCGCTCGACGCCTACCTCACGTTCCTGTCGAAGTCCGGCCGGCTGAGCGAGCGCTCCGACGCGCTGGCCGACCTCCTCGGCGAGCTCGCCGACGTCGAGGAGGACTTCATCGATCTGATGGAGGACCTCATAGGCGACGAAGACGACGAAGGTGACGAGGACGACGAGGAGGAGGGCGGCGACCTCGGCGACTTCGAGCCGTTCGCCGACCGGCTCGCCGAGCTCGACACCATCCGGCTCAGCCCCGACTCCGAGCTGGCCGAGGCGGTGCGGGCCGTACCGCTGATCGCCAAGGCCCGTGACCTGTCGGTCTGGGTCGGCCCCGGGCGCCGGGTCGGCGACGACTCGCTGCTGTCCGACGAGGAGGTGGTCGAGGCCCTCGACGTGGTCGGGCTGCCGAAACCCCAGGCCGGCGAGGACGTCCCGCAACTGTGGAACATCTGGAACCTCGCGGTCGACCTGGAGTTCATCGAACCCGCCGGCGACGACACCGTCAGCGTCGACGACGACACCGCGAGCTGGCCCTTCGACGACGACGAGGACGTCCTCGACGCGTGGATGCTGGGCCTGCACTCCGTCGACTACGGCGACCCCGAGCTCGACGACGACGACCTCACCATGGCCCTGGCCGGTCTCACCCGCGGCCTGCTGATCCGGCTGCTGCTGGCCGGCGGCGCCCGCGAGCTCGACGGCCTCAGGCGCGAGCTGGAGGAGGCCGCCGCCGAGATCGACGAGCTGGGCGCGGAAGCCTGGACCGCGGCCGCCGGCCAGTACGGCGGCGACCCGCTCGCCCCCGTGCTCGACTGGCTGGTCGGCTACGGCATGGTCACCGTCTCCGGCGAGGTCAGGCTGACCCCGCTGGGCGTCGAGGGCGTCGTGCACCTGGCCGACGACGCCGACATCGAGGTGGACGCGCGACCGGCCATCGAGTCGATGAGCGCGCTCGACCTGCTCACGCTGAGCGCCGAGCTGCCGGAGGAGGAGGCGGACGCCGAGTTCGCCGCCTGGATGGAGCTGCGCGAGCCGGGCAGGGCCGCCCAGGAGCTGCTGGACGCGGCGGCGCAGGACGACAACGACGCCCTGGTCCGCGTGCAGGCGGCCAGCGTGGTCGGCACGCTGGGCGAGGCCGCCGTCCCCGCCTGGCAGCAGGCGCTGTCACACCCGGCGCTGCGCCCCTACGCCGCCACCCACCTCACCCAGCTCCAGGTCCCCGATGCCCCCGAACCCACCCAGGACGACACCCACTGGCTCATCCTGGACATGTGGACCATCTCCGCGGGTCTGGGACGCGCCGAGTTCGTGAGCAGCCTGCGTGACGTCGGGCCCGAGCTCCTGAACAACCTGCTGGAGGTCATCTGGAAGATCCCCCACGCGCACGTGGAGGAACTCCTCGACCTGATCTCCCAGGTCCACCCGGACAAGCAGGTCGCCAAGGCGGCCAAGCGCGCCCTGTTCAAGGCCCGCTCCACCGCCTGACCCGATCGCCCTCCGCCCCGCTCAGCGGGCGGAGGGCGGTTTCAGGCTCACCCGGGCGATCGCGGGCAGCCGGTCGGTCTCCAGGGCCTGGCGCATGTGCGGGATCGCCACGCCGGCCAGGTGTTCCTTGATCTCGTCGATCGGGGCGCGCTCGTCGGCGACCAGGCGCAGCCGTACCTCTGGGTGGCGGGGCGAGCCCGCCAGGTCGGCGCGGGCGCTCAGCACCGCGGGGCTCGCGGCGGCCTCCGCCGCGACGGCGTCGGTCACGCCGCTCGCGGCGATCTCCGTGACGCCCTCGGGCCCGTTGTCGAGGCGCAGCGACGACAGCCGCGAGCTCCTCGCCTGTACGGCCAGCCACCGCAACCCCAGCACGACCAGCACGAGCCCGGCGAGCGCCACCAGCCACCAGGCCCACGAGAAGGCGAAGAACTCCCTCACCGGCCCGTTGACCAGCGGCTCCGCGGCCGGCGCCCAGTTCTGCGGCATCAGCGCGAGGCTCCTGGCCACGGCCGCGCCCCCGAGCACGGCCAGCAGCAGCCCGACCAGGGCCAGGCCGAGGCGGTTGCCCCGCCGGGTGGTGCGGTTCACGCTCGCTCCTTCAGCCGGACGGACACCTGGTAGCGCTGGACCGGCGCGAGTCCCTCCATCCGTGTCAGCACGGCCTCGCGGACCTGTGCCCCGGTGGCGGCGTCGTTCCAGCCGCTGGTGGTCGCCGTGACCGCGACGGTCCTGCCGCGCAGCGCCGCCTCGGCCGAGCGCACGCCCGGCACCTCGCCCGCGGCGTGGGCCAGGGCGCTGGAGAAGCTCTGCGGCCGTACCCCGATGACGAGCTGCGGGTCGCTGGTGTGCAGCGGCACGAGCCTCGGCCGGCCGGGCACGAGCGCGAACACCAGCAGCGCCAGCCCGATCAACGTCACCACGATGGCGCCGACCAGCACGACCGGGCTCTGCCACGGCGTGGCGGCGGCCCAGTCCAGCATGTTCGCCGCCGGGAGCCAGCCGACCGGGCGGCCGAAGAGCCAGGAGATCACCTCGGCGGCCACGACCGCGCCCAGCGCGACCAGGAGCACCGCCACGATCACCGCGGGCACCGTGCGCTGGGGCCGGAACTCCTTGAGCGCCGCCCGGTCAGCCCGATCCGCGCTCACGACGCCGCCCCCTCGTTCTCCTGTGCCAGGTGCGTGACGATGACGTCGATCTCCGTCGCGGTCAGCCCGGTCAGGCGGCCGAGCTCACCGGCCAGTTCCTCGCGGATGCGGCGGGCGGTCGAGCGCAGCGGCGCCGGGTAGCCCACGGTGACGAACAGCCGGACCCGCACCTGGTCGCCGTCCACCCGCGCGGCGGTGGTACGGGTCCAGGGCAGGCCGTCGTGCTCGGCGACCGCGACCACCCCGGGCAGCGAGCCGGCCAGCGCGCAGGTGATGCGGGTGGCCGCGCGGTCGGTGACCGTGGTGCGCCCGCGCGCCCGCGACGGCACCCGCTGGGCGGGCACCAGGACGTCGGCGGGCGCCTGCGCCGTGGCGACCTCGGTCGCGGTCATTTGCGTCTCACCGTGAGGTGGGCCACGTTCACCTCGCCGCCCTCGGCGAGGCGGCCGACGAGGAAGCCGAGCGCGCCGAGCAGCAGCACCAGCAGGAACGCACCGATGCCGCCGAAGGCCCCGGCGAGGCCGAGCACGATGCCCACGGCCATCCCGATGATGGACAGCGGATAGTTCGTCATGAGGTCTCCTCCAGGTCGTCGATGCGGATGTTGACCGGGCGACCGTCCGCCAGGCCCGCCACCGCGCGGCGTACCGTCGCGGCGAGCTGGGGCAGCGGGTGCCCGTTGCGGGCGACGATCGAGATCTCGACGCCGTCGTCGCGCACGGCCACCCCCACCAGGCGCTCACCCGGCAGGTAGGTGGACACGGTCCCGAACGGGCCGCCGGACAGGCCGGCCACCCCCGGGACGCCGCGTGCCATGTCGGCGATCGCCCGGGCGTCGGTCATTGGACCCGGGGCTCCTTCTTGGGCGTCTCCTCGGACCGCTGACCGGGCATGTGCACGTCGTCGATCTTGATGTTGACCTCGGTGACCTCCAGGCCGCACATGCGCTCGACCGCGGTGACGACGTTCTTGCGCACCGCTCCTGCCAGGTCGGGGATGGCGGTGCCGTACTCGACGACCAGGTCGAGGTCCACGGCGGCCTGGCGCTCGCCCACCTCGACCGACACGCCCTGCGCGACGCTCTTGTCGGCGCCGACGAATCCCCGCACCGTCCCCATGGCGCGGGCGGCGCCCGCGCCCATCTCGTACACGCCGCTCACCTCGCGGGCGGCGAGCCCGGCTATCTTGGCGACCACACCGTCGTCGATGGTCGTGGTGCCGTTCTCACTGTCGAGCGCGCCGCTCGCGGAGCCGTTCTGGGTCCGCGCCCGCGGTACGGCCGGCGTCTCCTTGACCGTGGCTTCCGACACGATCGTCACCCCCGAGAATTGAAGTGTCACAGCATGTAGCAACTGCTTCAGGCTAAATTTCCGACATACCGGGAAAAATGCGTCACGAGCTGGATTTATTGACAAGTCCTGACTTGCGCTAAATGAGCCACGGACCTACGTGGGCCAGGACCCGGCAGGTCGGCGCTAGCCTTGTCGGGTGCGTATAGCGAGGTTCTCCACAGGCGAAGGTGTCTCGTTCGGCGTGGTCGAGGGCGGTCCGGGCGAGGAGGTCGTCTCCGCGGTCGCCGGGCACCCCTTCAACCAGGTGCAGTTCACCGGTGAGCGGTTCCCGCTGGCCGAGGTGAAGCTGCTGTCCCCGATGCTGCCGAGCAAGGTGATCGCCATCGGGCGCAACTACGCCGAGCACGCCGCGGAGCTGGGCAACGAGGTGCCGGAGGAACCGCTCATCTTCCTCAAGCCGTCGACCTCGGTCATCGGCCACGGCGAGCCCATCGCCTACCCGACGACCCTGTCCGACCGCGTCGACTACGAGGGCGAGCTGGCCGTGGTCATCGGCCGACTGTGCAGGGAGGTCCCGGTCGAGCGGGTCAAGGACGTCATCTTCGGCTACACCTGCGCCAACGACGTCACCGCCCGCGACCTGCAGAAGAAGGACGTGCAGTTCACCCGGGCCAAGGGCTTCGACACCTTCTGCCCGCTGGGGCCGTGGATCCAGACCGACCTCGACCCGAGCGACCTCGCGCTGACCACGACGGTCAACGGCGAGGTGCGCCAGAGCGGCCGCACGAACCAGCTCATCAACGACATCCCCGCGCTGGTGGCCTACGTCAGCGCGGTCATGACGCTGATCCCCGGCGACGTGATCCTGACCGGCACCCCCGCGGGCGTGGGCCCGCTGGAGGTCGGCGACGAGGTCAGCGTCGGCATCGAGGGCATCGGCACACTCACGAACAAGGTGGTATCCCGTGACTGACCTGCGGGTGCGCTTCGCGCCCTCACCGACCGGCATGTTCCACGTGGGCGGCGCCCGCACCGCGCTGTTCAACTGGGCGCTGGCCGAGCAGTCGGGCGGCCAGTTCGTGCTGCGCATCGAGGACACCGACGCCTCGCGCAACCGGCCGGAGTGGACCGAGGGCATCATCGCCGCGCTCGACTGGATCGGCGTCAACGGCACCAACCCGGCCTTCGAGGGCCCCTACTTCCAGTCCGCCTTCGAGCCGCAGCACCGCGAGGCCGTGGCGAAGCTGCTGGCCGACGGGCGCGCGTACCACTGTGACTGCACCCGCGAGGACCTGGTGGCGCGCACCGGCTCCGAGCACAAGGGCTACGACGGCCACTGCCGCGAGCGCGGCCTGACCGCCGGCGCGACCCGCTTCCGCACGCCCGACGAGGGCGTCACGGTGGTGGAGGACGTCATCCGCGGCCGCGTCGAGTTCCCCAACGACGCGCAGGAGGACTTCGTCATCGCCCGCACCGACGGCTCGCCGCTCTACGTGCTGGCCAACGCGGTCGACGACATCACCCAGGACATCACCCACGTCATCCGCGGCGAGGAGCACCTGGGCAACGCGGCCAAGCAGGTCATGCTCTGGCCCGCGCTCGGCAAGCGGCCCCCGATCTGGGCCCACCTGCCGGTGATCGTCAACGAGCAGCGCAAGAAGCTGTCCAAGCGCCGCGACAAGGTCGCCCTGGAGTCCTACCGCGACGAGGGCTACCTGGCCGAGGCGATGGTCAACTACCTCATGCTGCTGGGCTGGGGCCCCGGCGACGACCGCGAGATCATGCCGTGGTCGGAGATGATGCCGCTGTTCAAGCTGGCGGACGTCAACTCCGCCAGCGCCTACTTCGACGAGAAGAAGCTGCGCGCCTTCAACGGCGAGTACATCCGCGCGCTGCCGCTGGAGACCTTCGAGGAGCGCTGCGCCGCCTACCTCGACCCGAGCTGGGACCGCGAGACGTTCAGCAAGGTCGCCCCGCTGGCCCAGACGCGCATCGCGGTGCTGTCGGAGATCCGGCAGAACGTCGACTTCCTCTTCCTGCCCGAGCCCGTCTTCGACGAGGTCTCCTGGGACAAGGCGATGAAGAACTCCCCGGTGGAGATCCTCTCCGGCTACCTGGAGCGCCTGGACACCGTCAGCTGGGACCCCGAGTCGCTCAAGGTCGCGCTGGAGGAGGTCGGCGCCCTGCACGGGCTGAAGCTCGGCAAGGCGCAGGCGCCGGTCCGCGTGGCCGTCACGGGCCGGACCGTGGGCCTGCCGCTGTTCGAGTCGATCGAGGTGCTCGGGCGCGAGCGCGCGCAGGAGCGGCTGCGCGCCGCCCTGTCCAAGCTCCAGGCGTGAGTACGGCGCCGCCGAGGCTCACCAGAGCCCCGGCGGCCATCGCCACCCACACGCCCGTGACGCCCAGCCACGAGCTCAGCAGGTAGGCGAGCGGCACCTGCACCGCGAAGCCGGCCAGCGTGGCGGCCAGCAGGCGGCCGCCCCTCCCGCTGGCCTGCAGGACGCCGCCCGCGGCGATCAGCCCGCCGAAGGGCACCAGGTAGAGCGTCATCCAGCGCAGAAACTCCACGGCCGGGCCCGGGTCGGCGGTGAACCATCCGGCGACCGGCACCGCCACCAGGTTGAGCACCGCCGCGACGGCCACCCCGGCGCCGAGGCCGAGCAGCAGCGGCCGGCCGGCGGGCTCCGAGCGGGCCGTTCTGATCATCGTGGCCTGGCGCAGGGCGTAGAAGGCCATGACCCCGGCCAGCATGACCTTCGAGCCGATGCCGTAGCCGGCCTGCGCCGCCACGCCGTGCCGCGCGACGACGTCCACCAGGAGCATGCCCACGAGGGCGCGGGCCAGGAAGTCGCCGGACATGGGCAGCCCGGTGCGCACGATCTCCCATGCCGGGACCCGGCCCGGAGCGTCGGCGGGCGCCTGCCGGACGAGCGCGCGCAGGGCCAGGCAGAGCGTGGCCAGGCGGGCCAGGACGGTGGCCGACGCGGCGCCCTGGACGCCCATGTCAAGGCCGTGGATGAGCAGCGGGTCCAGGACGACGACCAGGGCGTTGCAGGTCAGCGCGTTGCGCATCGGGGTCCTGGTGTCGCCCTTGCCTTTGAGCACGCCGTACACCACGCATTGGGCGAAGAAGACGGGCAGGCCGGCCAGGGAGATCAGGTAGTAGTCGGCGGCCAGGGCGGCGGTGGGCGCGTCGGCGGCGAGCAGGGCGGCCAGGGGCTCGCGCAGCAGCACGCCGGGCATGGCCACGGCGAGGCTGATCGCGGCCCAGAGCAGCCAGCCGGTCCTGACCAGGGGCGCGAGCGGCGCGCGGCCGTCGCGGCGGCCGACGAGCACGGTCAGGCCGGTCTCGACGGCCAGGAACAGCCCGAGCGCCAGGTATTCGGTGGTCGTGGCCACGGTGACCGCCGCGACCGCGCTCTCGCCCAGGCCGGAGACCCAGAGCAGGTCGATCACGCTGACCGCGACGACCGCGGCGAGCAACTCCACGTAGACGGGGAACGCCAGCCTGCTCAGCGGGCACCTGCGGCCGGTCAGCGACGGCGCGCTCTACCCGGCCATCGCCCGGCTGGAGGCCAAGGGCCTGGTCGAACGGCACGAGGAGGAGGGCAGCGCGGCGGCCCGCCGGCTTGTGCTGACGCTGACGGCGGACGGCAGGCGGGAGCTGCGGCGGCGGCTGCGCGAGCCCACGGACGTCGACATCAGCGACCAGACGCGGTTCTTCGCGCTGCTGACGTTCCTGTCGGCGCTGCCGGATCCGGCCGAACGGGCGCGGGTGCTGCGGCGCAGGCTCGACTTCCTGGAGACCCCCGCCAGCTTCTTCTACGACGGCGAGCGGCCGGTGCGGGCCGAGGAGGAGAGCGATCCCTACCGGCGCGGCATGCTGCTGGTCGCGCGGGCCACCGGCGCGGCGGAGCGGGAGTGGCTGCGGAAGGAACTGGGCGCGGAAGACGAGTGAGGGGGTACGGCAGGCCCCGCCGTACCCCCTCAGAAGGGACTTTCTACACCAATCCGCGACGCTCAAGCAGCGGGCGGATGCTGGGCTCGCGGCCCCGGAAGTTGCGGAAGGCGGTCAGCGCGTCGAGGCTGCCGCCCTTCGACAGCAGCTCGCGGCGGAAGTGGTCGCCGTTCTCGCGCTTCAGGCCGCCGTTCTCCTTGAACCACTCCACGCTCTCGGCGTCGAGCACCTCGCTCCAGATGTAGGAGTAGTAGCCGGCGCTGTAGCCGCCGGAGAAGATGTGCGCGAAGTAGTTGGTGCGGTAGCGCGGCAGGACGAGCGGGAAGGCGATCCCGGCCGACTCCAGGGCCGCGGCCTCGAACGCGCGCGCGTCCTCGACCGTCTCGCCCGCGGCCAGCTTGTGCCAGGCCCAGTCCAGCAGCGTCGCGGCCAGGTACTCGACCGTCGCGAAGCCCTGGTTGAACTTCTCCGTCGCCTGCATCTTCTCCACCAGCTCGGCGGGCATCGGCTCGCCCGTCTCGTAGTGCTTGGCGTAGTTGGCGAGGATCTCCGGCCAGGTCGCCCACATCTCGTTGACCTGTGACGGGTACTCCACGAAGTCGCGCGGCACGTTGGTGCCCGACACCCTCGGGTAGCGCACCGCGGAGAACAGGCCGTGCAGCGCGTGCCCGAACTCGTGGAAGGCGGTGTCGACCTCGTCGAACGTCAGCAGCGTCGGGCCGTCGGCCGGCTTGGTGACGTTCAGGTTGTTCATGACGACGGGCAGCTCGCCGAACAGGTAGGACTGGTCGACCAGGTTGTTCATCCACGCGCCGCCGCGCTTGGTCGGGCGGGCGTACGGGTCGAGCAGGAACAGGCCGAGCTGCGAGCCGTCCTCGTTGGACACCTCCCACACCGAGACGTCCTCGTGGTAGCCCTTGAGGTCGGTCCGCTGGGTGAAGCTCAGCCCGTACAGGCGGCCCGCCGCGTAGAAGATACCGTCGCGGAAGACGCGGTCGAGCTCGAAGTAGGGGCGCATCGCGTCGGCGTCGAAGTCGTACTTCGCCTGGCGCACCTTCTCGGTGTAGAACGACCAGTCCCACGGCTCGATCGCGAACCCGGCCTGCTCGGCCAGCGCCTCCGCCTCCTTCTTGGCATTGCGTACGGCGGGGCCGACGAGCTGGCCGAGCATCTCCTCGACCGCCTCGGCCGTCTTGGCCGTCTGGTCGGCGACGCTGTAGGCGGCGTGGCTCGGGAAGCCGAGCAGCTTGGCCCGCTCGGCGCGCAGGGTGGCCATCCGGACGGCCAGCTTCAGGTTCTCCGGCGCCCGCTCCACCGACAGCTCGTACAGCCTGCGGCGGGTCTCCCGGTTCGTGAGCTGCGCCAGGCCGGGCTGGTTGGTGAAGTTGAGCAGCGGCAGGACGTACTTGCCGTCCTTCTCCAGCGCCTTGAGCTGCGCCTCGTCGAACCCGTCGAGCTCGGCGGCGTCCTCCACGACCAGCGCGGACTCCTTGCTCGCCCTGAGCAGGTTCTGCGAGAAGTCGGTGGACAGGGTGGCGAGCTCCTCGTTGAGCCGCTTGAGCCGCTCCTGGTCGCTCTCCGACAGGTCGGCTCCGGCCCTGATGAAGTCCTCGCGGTACTTCTCCAGCAGCCACGACTCCTCCGGGTCGGAGGTGTTGACCTGCTTGATCCGCGCCCACAGCGCGCGGTTGAGCCGGATCTCGTCGCTGTGCTTGGTCAGCCTCGGCGAGATCTCCTTCTCGATGGCCATGATGCCGTCGGTGGAGTCGGAGGAGACAATGCTGTAGAAGACCATGCCCGTGCGGCCGAGGACGCGGCCCGAGCGCTCCAGCGCCGCGATCGTGTTGTCGAACGTGGGCGTTTCCTCGCTGTCCGCGATCGCCGCCACCTCGGTCAGGTGCTCGCTCATGCCGCGCTCGAACGCGGGGAGGTAGTGCTCCTCCCGGATAGCCCCGAAATCAGGCAGCTGATAGGGCAGGCTGCTGGGTGTGAAGAACGGGTTCTCTGCCAACGTTCGAGCTCCTCATGCGGTGGTTTTGTCCTCCTTCAGCTTGGCATGTCGCGGGGTCGCCGGGCGCCCCCGACGCCCGGTCGGGCAATCGTTTTGGTGGTGACCGCCAAGCTGGGCTATTCTTTCGGAGGTCGCCAGGCGAACTCCCCAAGGGGTTCGTTTCGGTGGGGTATGGTGTAATTGGCAGCACGACTGATTCTGGTTCAGTTAGTCTAGGTTCGAGTCCTGGTACCCCAGCTTTTGACGGATGTCCTCTCGATAGGGCATCCGTTTTCTGCTTATGGAAGAGTTCCGTATTCGCCCGGGTTCCTTCCCGCGCTTCGCCCTCGCCTTCGCCGGGCCGCTGCTGCTCTTCTTCCTCGTCCTCCTCCTGCTGGGCGCCATCCTGACCGGGTCCACGGTCGGCGGCGTGCTGGTGGGGCTGGCCGGGGTGGCGGTGCTGGCGGGCGTGCTGGTGGTGAAGCACCGCAGGCTGGTCTCGGGGACGGTCGTGCGCTTCTCCGGGGAGGGCGTCTCGCTGAGCGACGCGCACGGCTTCTCCGTCCGGCTGCTGTGGGGGGACATCACCCGTGTCGGGGTGGTGGAGACGCAGAGCGCCGATCCGCGGTGGATCGGGCGGCGCGGGGGGATGCGGGTCAGGACGCAGCCGTTGCGGGCGACCGGGATCATCGGGTGGGGCACCCGCCGTACTCCTGAGCGGGTGCCGGGGTGGATGCGGCGGCGGCTGGCGGCCGCGCCCGTCGATCCGGCGACCGGGAGGAGCGAGGTCGCGATCCCGTTGGGAGAGCTGGATCCGCTGTGGGAACGAGGGCCGATGGGGGCCTGGATCCGGCGCCACCGGCCCGATCTCCTGGGCGGTTAAGCGGTTTGGAGTGCTCCTCGGGGTGCGGTAGAGTTACCTGCGTCGCCGGGGAGACCCGGCGAAATCACTTGTGATCAGGGTCCCGTCGTCTAGTGGCCCAGGACGCCGCCCTCTCAAGGCGGTAGCGCCGGTTCGAATCCGGTCGGGACTACCACTGTCACAAGTCCACGAAGGTCCCGTCGTCTAGTGGCCCAGGACGCCGCCCTCTCAAGGCGGTAGCGCCGGTTCGAATCCGGTCGGGACTACGACCTTTTTCCTGGATGCCGTCTTTCTTTCTGTTACGGCAAGCCCCCGTACCGCCACCCGCCGTCGCGGGTTTCCGCCGATCGTGGGGGTCGCTTCTCACGTCGGACGTGGTGCCCACCGCAACGGCCCACGTTCACCACTTCCCGTGCCCCACCCTGGCCACCGCCGAGGGCGCGTCGCCCACCACCCCGCCGTCTCGGCGCCCTTTTAACCCCCACCCCTGGCCTGCCGCTGACCCTGCGGACTGGGCAACCCGTGCCCGCCTGCGTTCAGCCGTGCGGCTCGTCGGAAATCCGTGTGATTGCCCACACGTGCGTTGTGGCTCCACTGGCAGGACGCCTTTATGCCCGCTGGCAGGGTGTTCGCCTGGCCGCCTCCCAAGGCGCGTCCAGGTGCGGCGGCCCAGGGCGGGGGTGCTGGCCGGGTGGCCTGCCCTGGCGCGGTGGGCCACCCGGGTGGGGTCACGACTTGGGGGCGGCGCTTTGGATGACCTCGAAGGTCCAGACCTGGGAGCCGGTCGCCGCCGCGTGGCCGTGGCCCTGGCTCTTGGCGGCCTCGGCGGCCTGCGCGTGGCCGCGCTGGAAGGCCGGGCCCCGCTGCCAGGCCAGGTAGTCCTCCTCACTGCGCCAGCGCGTGTACACGAGGTACTGGTCGGTCCCCTCGAGCGGCCGCAGCAGCTCGAACCACTCGAACCCGTCGGCCGAGTCGACCATCCCGGCCCGGTTGGCGAACCTCTTCTCCAGGTCCTCGCGCATCTCGGCGGGAACGGTCAGAGCGTTGATCTTCACGACAGCCATGCGCCAACCCTATGCGGGCACGTCACGGCCGACGCGCATCACGCGTCGAGGAAGTTCAGGGGGTTGGCGGCGAGCTTGTCGGCGAATCCGGCGCGGACGAAGCCGCCGGCCACGCTGTCCGGTTTGCGGGTGCCCTGCTCGGTCATCCGAGCCGTGAACCGCTCCACGAGGTCCAGGCGCGGGTAGCGGCGCAGAATCTCCTGCTTGGCCGGCTCGGGGATCTCGTCGGTCTGGCGGCCGGAGATGTCCATGGCCGTGGAGAGCTCCAGCAGGTGGCCCTCGGGGTCCTTCGTGACGTCCACCTCCGGCCACATGTGGCGCACGATCACCTCGGCGGCACGCCTCCTGCGCTCCGGCGGCCAGCCCGCCCCCGCCCCGAACACCCACGCCACGTGCCCACCGGCCTCCTCGAAGGGGACCGTGTGGTTGTCGAAATCCTTCGCCAGGCCCAGGTCGTGCAGCATCGCCGAGACGTAGAGCAGTTCGGCGTCGAAGGCTATGGCGTTGGTCTCACCGTAGGCGGCGGCGAAGAGGTACGCGCGTATCGAGTGGTTGAGCAGCGACGGGGTGTGGAACTCGGTGGCCACCTCAAGCGCGAGCCGGCAGGCGGCGGTGTCCGGGATCAGGATGTCTGCGTAGTTCACGAAGTCAGCATGGCATCGAGCCGCTAACGATCGCGCACCCGGCTTGACCTCTTGATCGTCGGTTCGAGAGCATGTCTCGCTCCCGTGAAACACCCTCGGAAGGACACCGGCGTGCGCCGCCTCGCGATCCCCCTTGCCCTCATGCTCGCCACCACCGGGCTCGGGACCCCCGCGCAGGCCGCTGACAAGGTGAAACGCACCGCCCAGTGCCAGGGTGACTGGATCCCCGGCACGCCCACCGCCGAAGACGTGATGAACGGGGAGATCTCGCTCGTCGGGCAGCCGCCGTACAAGCTGGGCAAGAAGATCAACTGGGGCGCGAGCCCGTACCGGAACCGGTCGTGGGAGTTCGTCTTCCACTCGCTGCGCTGGGTCGGCACGCTGGTCGTCAGCTACGAGAACACCGGTGAGCCGCGGTACCTGGAGCGGGCCAAGGAGATCACCAAGGACTGGGTGGCCAGCAACAGGCGTGGGGCCGGCCGTACCAAGGACTATGTCTGGAAGGACCACCCGACCTCGCTGCGCACGCAGGCGCTGGTCTGCCTGAGCATGCACGTCGGCGACGGGTGGCTGAAGGACAGCCTCAAGGAACACGCGAAGCTGCTGTCGGACGCGCGGCTGTACAAGAAGGGGCACAACCACGGCATCGACCAGGACATCGCGCTCCTGGCGATCGGCTGCCGGCTGGAGCGGCGCGACTGGGCGTCGCTGGCGATCAAGCGGCTGACCGGCACGGTCAAGCTCGACGTCGACTCACAGGGCGCGCTCATGGAGCAGGCGCCGCGCTACGCCGTCTACGTGTACGGCCGGCTCCAGGTCGCCATGACCAACATGCGCGACTGCGGCCGCAAGGTGCCAGGCGAGATCGCCAAGCGCACCGAGGCGCTGAAGGACTTCGTCGCCCACTCCACCGAGCCCAGCGGCTACATGGTGCCGATCGGCGACGGCAGCGCCGAGACCCAGCCGAAGATGGAGACGGGCACGCCCAAGGAGAAGGTCAAGGTCTACCGGGCCGGCTACGTCTTCGGTCGGACCGACTGGACCAAGGAGTCGGCCTACTACTCGCTGCGGTTCGGGCCGGGGATGAAGTTCCACGGGCACGAGGACCACATGGGCGTCACCTACTACGCCGACGGCCGCGACATCCTGGTCGACGCGGGCTTCCACTCCTACGAGAAGAGCTCCTACCGCTACTGGACGCTCTCCCCCGAGGCGCACAACGTGCCCCTCGTCGAGGGGGCGCGGTTCCGCCCGCGTACCGCCACGAAGCTCACGAAGGCGACGTACGGCTCCGGCCGCCAGACCTTCCGGGTGGCCGACAAGGCGTACGGCGTGGGGCGTACCAGGAGCGTGTTCGTCAACCACGGCGAGGACGTGATGGCGGTGCGCGACAGCGCGAGCGGCGGGAAGAAGGTGCGCAACCTGTGGCGGTTCGACCCTTCGTTCACGGTCGTGTCGAACGCGGGCGGGCGGGTCGTGCTGGGCGACGGGAAGTACCGGGTCACGCTGGTGCAGTTCGCGGGCTGCACGCCGGTCGGCGGGCAGAAGGTGGAGCGGGGCGGCAAGCGGGGCTGGGTGTCGCCAACGTACCTGTCGAAGAAGCCAGCCAGCGTGGTGGTCTCGCCCGCGGCCAAGGAGCTGGTGACGGTGGTCGTGCCGGGCGCCGACGACCCCAAGGTGTCGTGCTCGGGCGGCAAGGTGAAGGTGAACGGCGTGTCGGTGGTCTTCTGAACACAGGGACGACGGAAAGTTTCAAGTAAAGCCGGAGTGATGTCAATTATCGACATCAGTCAGGGATAGTCGTATCTTGCGGCCATGAGGGCTACTCGAACCCCCCGATTAGTGCTGCTCGTGACGAGCATGATCGCCATGCTCACCCTCGTCCTGCCGACCACGACCGCCCGCGCGAACGTCCAGGCCGCCCCGCTCGGCGACGCCTTCGCCCAGGCCGCGCAGACCTACAAGGTCCCCCGCGACCTGCTGGCCACCATCGCCTACGCCGAGACCCACTTCGACGGGCACGCGGGACAGCCCAGCGCCAGCGGCGGCTACGGCGTGATGCACCTGGTCAGCAACCCGACCGCCAAGGTCCTGGAGAAGGCCGCGGAGCTGACCGGCCTGTCCACGCGGGCGCTCAAGCGCGACGCCGCGGCCAACGTCAGGGGCGGCGCGGCCGTGCTGCGCGCCTACGCCGACGAGCTCGGCCTGGCCGCCGACGCGCCGCCCGGGGCGTGGTACCCGGTCGTCGCCAAGTACAGCAACGCCGCCGACCCGGCCACCGCCCGCCTGTACGCCGACACCGTCTACGACTTCCTCGGCAAGGGCGTGACCGGCACCGCGGGCGCCGAGCAGATCAGCGTTCCCGCCCAGATGGTGACCGCCGAGCGCGGCGCGTACGAGCAGGCCCAGGACCTCACCGCCATGGCCGCCCTCAGCCCCGACTACCCGCCGGCCGCCTGGGTCGCGGCGAACTCGGGCAACTACACCGCCTCCAGCCGCGAGTCCAGCTACAACATCGACCGCGTGATCATCCACGTCACGCAGGGCTCGTACGCCGGCACCATCTCCTGGTTCCAGAACCCGAGCGCCAACGTCTCCGCCCACTACGTGATCCGCTCCTCCGACGGCGCGGTCACCCAGATGGTCCGTGACAAGGACGTCGCCTGGCACGCCGGCAACTGGAGCTACAACACGCGTTCCATCGGCATCGAGCACGAGGGCTTCGTCGACAACCCGTCGTGGTTCACCGACGCCATGTACCGCAGCTCCGCCGCGCTGACCGCCTACCTGTGCAACAAGTACGGCATCCCGAAGACGCGCACCGGCATCATCGGGCACAACGAGGTCCCCGGCGCCACCCACACCGACCCGGGCCGGCACTGGGACTGGAACAAGTACATGCAGTACGTCACCGGAGGCGGCGGCACCACCTGGTCCACCATCGTGGACAACACCACCGCCGGCCGGTTCACCGCGAGCGCGAACTGGGGCACCTCAACGTACTCCGACCAGCGCCACGGCCCCGACTACCGCTTCGCCGAGCCCGTCGCGGCCAGCGACCCGGCCTGGTACAAGGCGAACATCCCCACCGCGGGCACCTACAAGGTCGAGGTCTGGTACCCGGCACTGCCCGGCTACAACAGCTCGGCCCCGTACATCGTGGCCGCCTCGGGCGGCAACCAGACGGTCTACGTCGACCAGCGTTCCGGCGGGGGCGGGTGGCGCAGCCTCGGCACCTTCTCGCTCAACGCGGGCGACTACAACGTCGTCGGGGTGAGCCGGTGGACCTCCGGCACCGGCCTCGTGATCGCCGACGCGGTCCGCATCAGTAAGTGACGGCCTTTGGGGTACGGCGGCGCCGTACCCCAAAAGTCCTTAACACCCGGCGCTTTACGGCCTGCTACAACTCGCGGCCCGCCCGCAGCAGGCCGTAGGTGACGGCCTGCTCCAGGGCCTGCCAGGAGGCGTCGATGATGTTCTCGTCCACGCCGACCGTGGCCCACTCGCCCGTGGCGTCGCTGGTCGTGATGAGGACGCGGGTGATGGCGTCGGTGCCGTGGGTGCCCTCGAGTATGCGCACCTTGAAGTCGATCAGCTCGACCGCGGCCAGCTCGGGGTAGAGCTTCTCCAGGCCCAGGCGGACCGCCCGGTCGAGGGCGTTGACCGGGCCGTTGCCCTCGCCGGTGGCCACGATGCGCTCGCCCTTGGCGTGCAGCTTGACCGTGGCCTCGCTGACCAGTTCGCCGCCCTTGGTGCGCTCGACGATCACGCGCCAGGACTCGACCTCGAAGTGGCGCCTGCGCTCGCCGTGCAGGGTGTCGCGCAGCAGCAGCTCGAACGAGGCGTCGGCGGCCTCGAACGTGTAGCCCTGCGACTCCAGCTCCTTGACCCGGTCGACGAGCTCCTTGGAGTTCTCGGCGGACAGCTCGTAGCCCAGCTCGCGGCCCTTCAGCTCGACGCTCGCGCGACCGGCCATGTCGGAGACCAGCATGCGCATGTCGTTGCCGACGGCGGCGGGGTCGATGTGCTGGTAGAGGTTCGGGTCCACCTTGATGGCGCTGGCGTGCAGGCCGGCCTTGTGCGCGAAGGCGGACATGCCCACGTAGGGGGCGTGGGAGTTCGGGGTGACGTTGGTGACCTCGGTGATGGCGTGGGCGATCCTGGTCATGTCCTGGAGCGCGGCCGGCGGCACCAGGTCGAAGCCGCGCTTGAGCTGCAGGTTCGCCACGACGGTGAACAGGTTCGCGTTGCCCGAGCGCTCGCCGTAGCCGTTGGCGCAGCCCTGGACGTGGGTGGCGCCGGCCTTGACCGCGGCCAGCGTGTTCGCGACCGCGCAGCCGGTGTCGTCGTGGCAGTGGATGCCGACGCGGGCGCTGGTCTGGGCGGCCGCGTACACCACCTCGGCGAGCTCGTCGGGGAGCATGCCGCCGTTGGTGTCGCACAGTGCGACGACGTCGGCCCCGGCCTCGGCCGCCGTCCTGAGGACCTCCAGAGCGTAGGCTGGGTTCGACTTGTACCCGTCGAAGAAGTGCTCGGCGTCGAGGAAGACCCGCTGGCCCTCCGCTTTCAGATGAGAGACGGTGTCGCGGATCATCGCGAGATTCTCACTGAGGGTCGTGCGGAGGGCCAGCTCCACGTGCCGGTCGTGACTCTTGGCGACAAGGGTCACGACCGGCGCGCCGGATTCGCGCAGTGCGGCGACCAGAGGGTCATCGGCTGCCTTCATGCCTGCCCGGCGGGTCGCGCCGAACGCGGCAAGCTGCGCGTGCTTCAGGTCGAGCTCTGTTCGAGCCCGCCTGAAGAACTCTGTGTCCTTGGGGTTGGCGCCCGGCCAGCCCCCCTCGATGAAGCCGACGCCCAGGCTGTCCAGGTGGCGCGCGACGGACAGCTTGTCGGCCACCGTCAGGTTGAGGCCTTCCTGCTGTGCGCCGTCGCGCAGCGTGGTGTCGTACACGTGGAAGCGGTCGTCGGCCATCTGATTTGGTCTCCCGTGGAAATGAAAAAGACCCCTCACGGACGTGAGAGGTCTGCGCGCTGGCGGTGTCCTTTGTCAGCCAGCGCGCCTGCCGATAATGAGCAGACCGTAGAACATGGTGCAGCCGAGTCTGCCACATGGATTCACCATCTGGCACACTGATCTCACGTTGTGGGACATCCTTTGCTCCGGCCGTCAGATGGAGACGCCGTCGCCGCCGGTGATGAGCTGTTCCAGGGCCTTCGCGTCGAAGGCCACATCGCCCAGCATCTGGCCGTTGAACAGCACGGTCGGGGTCCCGTCGAGGCGGGGGCCGGCGTTCTCGCTGAGGTGCTGCCCGGCGAAGGTCTGCGTGCTCACGCACTCGTCCACCGAGGCGCCCGCCTTGCGCGCGGCGCCCACCAGTTCCTCGGGCGTGAAGCCGCTGGCGGTGCCGTGCGGGGCGGGCTGGATGGCGTAGAGCTGGTCGCGGAAGGCCAGCCAGTTGGCCGCGGGCACGCAGCGGGCGGCCGCGGCGGCCCGTACGCTGTTGGACCGCATCGGCTCGTCCCGGAAGATCGTCACCGGGTGGAAGACCACCTTCACGCTGCCCGCCTTGGCCAGGCGCTGGATCGTGGGATCGACGGCCGCGTGGAGCTGCTTGCAGACGGGACAGTCGAAGTCCTCGTACAGATCCAGGACCGGCGCGGTGACCCCCGGCCTGGCCAGGACCATCGAGCCGTCCGGCTGGCGGGTGAGCTGGTAGGCGCCCTGGTTGCCGCTCGGCTCGGAGAAGGCCACGACGGCGAGTACGGCAAGCACGACACACGCGGCGACCCCGGCCGCCACCAGCCTCTTGTTCATCGCAGGCGACCATATCATTTACGACATATTGCCCAGCCATGGACATTGCCTTCGACACGGCCGAACCCATCGACACTGAGGCCGTCCGCTGATCGACAATGACGCCATGAAGAACTTCGTGCTCGACCAGCCGATCGCCCAGTACATCCACGAACACACCACGCGCCCGGACCCGCTCCTGGAGCAGCTCGCCATCGAGACCCGCGAGGCGACCGGCGACCAGGCCGCCATGCAGGTCTCCGCCTCCCAGGGGCGGCTGCTCACCATGCTCACCCAGCTCCTCGACCCGTCGGTGGTCGTCGAGGTGGGCACGTTCACCGGCTACTCGTCGCTCTGCCTGGCCCGCGGCCTGTCCGGCGGCCACCTGTACTGCTACGACGTGAGCGAGGAGTGGACGGCGATCGCCAAGCGCTACTGGGAGGAGGCCGGGATCGCCGACCGCGTCACCCTGACCATCGGCCCGGCCGCCGAGACCCTGCCCGCCCTGCAGCGCTCGGTGGACCTGGCCTTCATCGACGCCGACAAGCCCGGCTACCCCGCCTACTACGAGCTGCTCATGGAGCGCCTGCGTCCGGGCGGGCTGATCATGGTGGACAACACGCTCTGGACGGGCTACGTGGTCGACCCGTCCAGGAACGACGACAACACGGTGGCGATCCGCGAGTTCAACGACATGGTCATGCAGGATCCCCGCGTGACCACGACCATCCTCCCGATCTCCGACGGGCTCACCCTGATCCGCAAGAACTAGCTGATCTTGTGGATCCAGGCGTGGGGGTCGGGGCGGGTGCCGTACTGGATGCCGACCAGCTCGTCGCGCACGCGCATCGTGACCGGGCCCGGCGTGCCGTCGCCCACGGTCCAGGCGCGGTCGGCGCCCTTGACCGAGCCGACCGGCGTCACCACGGCGGCGGTGCCGCAGGCGAAGACCTCGGTCAGCTCGCCCGACTCGCAGCCGGCCTGCCACTCCTCGATCGACAGGCGGCCCTCCTCGGCCTTCAGGCCCAGGTCGCCGGCGAGCGTGAGGATGGACTCGCGGGTGATGCCGGGCAGGAGCGTTCCGGTGAGGGCGGGGGTGAGGAGGCGGTCGCCGTAGACGAAGAAGAGGTTCATGCCGCCCATCTCCTCCACGTAGCGGTGCTCGTGGGAGTCGAGCCAGACGACCTGGTCGCAGCCCTGGGCGACGGCCTCGCGCTGGGCGACGAAGGCGCCGGCGTAGTTGCCGCCGCACTTGGCGGCGCCGGTGCCGCCGGGCGCGGCACGGGTGTAGTCGGTCGACAGCCACACCGAGACCGGCTTGACGCCGCCGCTGAAGTACGAGGCGGCGGGTGAGGCGATCACCATGAAGCGGTAGTTCTCGGACGGGTAGTTGACGCCGAGGCCGACCTGGGTCGCGATGATGAACGGGCGCAGGTAGAGGCTGTGGCCCTCGGTGGTGGGGACCCAGTCGCGGTCGGCCTGGACCAGGACTTCGAGCGCCTCGACGAAGGTGTCCTCCAGCAGCTCCGGCATGGCCATGCGCAGGCAGGACTGGTTGAAGCGGGCGGCGTTGGCGTACGGGCGGAAGGTGACGATCGAGCCGTTCGCGTGGCGGTAGGCCTTGAGTCCCTCGAACAGTTCCTGCGCGTAGTGGAAGACGGAGGTCGCGGGGTCGAGCGTGAGCGGCCCGTACGGCGTCAGGCGGGCGTCGTGCCAGCCGGCGCCCTCGGTGTAGTCGATCGAGACCATGTGGTCGGTGAAGGCCTTCCCGAACCCGGGGCTCGCCAGTACCGCCTCGCGCTCTGCCGCGGTGCGAGCGTGGTCGGATAGCTGCACGTCGAAGCTGAGCTTCTGAGAGGTGGTCATGACGGAGATCCTTCTCTTTCTTTGAGGACTACCCTGCATCCATTCTGCGCCGGATCGGGTAGAGGGAACTTACTGCATCTAAAAGGACGACCGTTAGGGCGCAACGAAAACGCCCGGAGGCTCTCGCGAGCCACCGGGCGTAGGTGGTCAGGCGGCCGCGAGTGCGCTGGGGCGCCTGGGCCGCTGGTCAGGTCTGGGGTACCGGGTGGTCCTGAGCCGCCTGCCGTACCGATGGTCCAAGGGTACGGCGGGCCGCTCGCGGGGCCGGTGGCCTGCGGCGTCAGGCGCCGCCGGATACTCGGGCGGCGAGGTCGTCGCCGATCTCCGCGGTGGTGCGGGCGGCGCCGCGCTCGGCGATGTCGGCGGCGACGGCCTGCTCGACCCGGGCGGCCTCGGCGGTCAGGCCGAGGTGGTCCAGGAGCATGGCGACCGAGAGGACCGTGGCGGTCGGGTCGGCCTTGCCCTGCCCGGCGATGTCGGGCGCGCTGCCGTGGACCGGCTCGAACATGCTCGGCGCGGCGCCCTCGGGGTTGATGTTGCCGCTGGCCGCCAGGCCGATGCCACCGGCCACGGCGGCGCCGAGGTCGGTGATGATGTCGCCGAACAGGTTGTCGGTGACGATCACGTCGAAGCGCTCGGGCTGGTTGACGAAGAACATCGTGGCCGCGTCGATGTGCACGTAGTCGGTGGTGACCTCGGGGTACTCCTCGGCCACGCGGTCGAAGGTGCGCTGCCAGAGGTCGCCGGCGAAGGTGAGCACGTTGGTCTTGTGGACCAGCGTGAGCTTCCTGCGCGGGCGGCTCTGCGCCTTGGCGAAGGCGTAGCGGACGACGCGCTCGACGCCGTAGGCGGTGTTGATGGACTCCTGCGTCGCCACCTCGTACGGCGTGCCCTTGCGCATGGCGCCGCCGGTCCCGGCGTAGAGCGACTCGGTGCCCTCGCGGACGACGACGATGTCGAGGTTCTCCGGCGGAGTGTTCGCCAGCGGCGTCGCGACGCCGGGCAGCAGCTTGACCGGGCGCAGGTTGACGTAGTGGTCGAAGTCGAAGCGGATGCGCAGGAGCAGGTCGCGCTCCAGCAGGCCGGGCGGCACCTTGCGGGGGTCGCCGACGGCGCCGAGCAGGATCGCGTCGTAGCCGCGCAGCTCCTGGAGCACGGAGTCGGGCAGGACTTCGCCGGTCCTGGCGTAGCGGTCCGCGCCGAGGTCGTAGTGCGTGATGTCGAACTTGGGACCGACCGCTTCGAGGACCTTGAGGCCCTCGTTGACGACCTCGGTGCCGATCCCGTCTCCGGGGATGACGGCCAGGCGAATGCTACGCGACTCCATGGGCGGTACCTTACCGGTTCGTCTCGCCTGCCGAGCAACCCATCTCATTTTTCGGACACTGCATTTTGCCCGATTTGCACGCTTTTGACTGTTTCGTTAGAGTCCCACGAGCCGAATCCGCGCACCGTAGCGCGGAGCCGGGGACCCACTTCCCCTATGGGGCGAATCCGCGTCATCCCAGCGCGGTAGGGCGACTTCCAGCCCGAGCCCGACAGCTAACCCGGTAGGCCGTGTGGAAGGACATTCCCCTGTCTCGCATCATCGCGACCGCCGTGCTCACCTGTGTCACCGCGGCCACCCTCGCATCCCCCGCCACCGCCGCTCCCGACAGCGCCGCCGTCGACCCCTACGAGGTGACGCTGACCGGTCAGGTGGTCAAGCAGGTCCAGGAACGGCAGGCGCCCAAGCCCAGTTGGGAGAAGGCCCTGGCCTACGCCATGGACAAGCGCGGCACGCCGTACGTCTGGGGCGGCACCGGCAGGCGCGGCTACGACTGCTCAGGACTCATGCTGCGCGCCTACGAGAGCGCGGGCATCGAACTGCCCCGCACCGCCGCCCAGCAGTACTCCGCCTTCTCCAGGAAGATCGCCTGGAAGGATCTCAAGCCCGGTGACCTGGTCTTCTTCTCCGGGTTGGGGCACGTGGGCATGATCTCCAAGCCTGGTCACATGGTGCACGCGCCGCGTACCGGGGACGTGGTCAAGGAGGAGAAGCTGAGCTCGTGGCGGCGGCGGGCGTTCGTGGGCGCGGTGCGCCCGGACCCCAAGGGCGTCAAGCTCACCGACCGTCTCGCCGAACTGCGCCGCGCGCCGGCGCCCGTCATGCCGACCGCGACCCTCTGAGCCTCAGCCCATAACAGGGCCTCAGCCCATACGGGGCATCAGCACATAACAGGGCCTCAGCCCATACGGGGCCTCAGCACATAGCAGGGCCTCAGCCCATACGGGCGGAGAAGATCAGGTCCCAGGCCCGGCCGCGCGCGTGGGCGACGGCGCCCAGCAACACGCCGCTGTCGCCCAGCGCGCTGGCCACGACCGCGGGCCTGAGGGGGCCCAGTTCGGCGATCCGGCGCTGGATGGCCTCGCCCAGCAGGTCGAGGTTGTGCCCGACGCCGCCGGACAGCACGATCACCTCGGGATCCAGGACGGCGGCCACCGCCACGAGCAGGCCGCCGATCCTGCGGCCCTCCGCGGCCACGACCGACAGGGCCGCCCGGTCGCCGCTCTCCGCGGCGGCGAAGACCTCCTTGGCCGTGTCCAGGGACAGCCCCGCGGCCCGTGCCGCGCGCACCACGCCCGGCGCCGCGGCCAGGGTCTCGGTGGCCCCGTGCTCCCGCGCGTCCCGCTGGTCCACGGCCTGCTCCTCGACGGCCGGGATGTAGGAGACCTCTCCCGCGGCGCCCCTGGCCCCCACGTACAGCTCGCCGTTGACGACGATGCCCATGCCCACGCCGGTGCCGATCGAGACCAGGGCGAAGTTCGACTTGCCCCGGCCCTCGCCGTAGGCGTGCTCGCCGACCGCGGCGAGGTTGATGTCGTTCTCGATGACCAGGTCCACGTTGAGGGCGGCGCGCAGGCGCTCGGCCAGGTCGGGGCCGGGGAGGTTGGGGGCGAGGTCGAGGCGGCCGGCGTTCTGGTCGTAGACGCCGGGCGAGCCCACGACCGCGCAGACGATGGCCGACCAGTCGAGCTCGGCTTCCCGCGCCGCCGCCCGCGCCAGCCCCGCGACGAGTTCGCCCAGCTCGGCGGAGGTCCGCGCGGTGTTACGCCCGTCGGTACGGCCCGCGAACGCCCCCCGCAGATCGGCCACCGCCACCCGGATCCAGTTGCGGCCGATGTCGATGCCGGCGACGTGGGCCGAGGCGGCGTTGACGTCGTAGAGGGAGGTGACGGGGCCGGGGCGGCCGGACACCTCGCCGACGAGGTGGACCAGGCCGTCCTCCTCGAGCCCGGCCAGCGCGGCGGAGACGGTCGGCTTGGACAGGCCGGTGACCTTGGCGAGGTCGGCTCTGGACGCGGGGCCCTCGCGGTGAAGCTGGTCCAGCAGCCGCCGCTCGTTCATGACCCGCAGCAACCGCGGGTTTCCCAGCTCGCTTCGCACCGCGACCTCCCCTTCACGGCAGACTCTAGCCAACGCGCGGGATAGTAAATTACCTTTCTTACCAACCATCATCCGATCCGGTCCTGCCCGGCCGAGAGTCCTGGCGAAGGCGGTGAAGGGCGGGGTCGGCTGGTGGGTGGATCGGGGGTCCGGCTGCACTCGAGAGGAACGATGCGCGATGCACCGAGCAGTGATGGTCCCCGTGGCGGCCGCGATGCTGCTGCTGGCGGCATGTGGCGGCGGAGGCGCGGACACGACGGCCGGCACCCGGCCGTCCCAGGCCGACCAGGGGCAGGCGGCCAAGAAGATCGCCCTCTTCCTGCCCGAATCCAAGACGACCCGGTACGAGGCGTTCGACCGTCCCCTGTTCGAGGCCAAGGTCAAGGCGCTCTGCGCCACCTGCGAGATCCTCTACAGCAACGCCGACCAGGACGCCGCCAAGCAGCAACAGCAGGTCGAGGCCGCCATGACCCAGGGCGCGAACGTGCTGGTCCTGGACGCGGTCGACGCCGCGGCCGTGGCGCCGCTGGTCAACCAGGCCAAGCAGAAGCAGATCCCGGTCATCGCCTACGACCGGCTGATCTCGGGGATCGACTACGCGTACTACGTGTCGTTCAACAACGTGCGGGTCGGCGAGATGCAGGGGCAGGCGCTGCTGGACGCGCTCGACGCCAAGGGCACGACGGCGAAGGGCGAGATCGTGATGATCCACGGCTCCCCCACCGACCCCAGCTCCGCCGACTACAAGAAGGGCGCCAAGAGCGTCCTGGACGGCAAGGTGAAGGTGGGCCGGGAGTTCGACACGCCGGACTGGAGCCCGGACAAGGCGCAGCAGGAGATGGAGCAGGCGATCACCGCGCTGGGCCGGGACAGGATCGTGGGGGTGCTGAGCGCGAACGACGGCATGGCGGGCGGGGCGATCGCGGCGATGAAGCGCGCGGGGTACGCCTCGCTGCCGCCCATCACCGGCCAGGACGCCGAACTCGCCGCGATCCAGCGCATCCTCACCGGCGAACAGCACATGACCATTTATCTGGACATCAGGGCTGAGGCGGAGAAGTCGGCGGAACTGGCCGTCGCCCTCGCCAACGGCCAGACGCCGCAGGCCCCCACCAAGGTCAACAACGGCGCCGCCGACATCCCGGCCTTCCTCCTCGACCCGATCCCGGTCACCGCCGACAAGGTCAAGGACACGATCGTGAAGGACAGGTTCTACACCGTCGAGCAGATCTGCACCGCCGAGGTCAAGGCGGCCTGCGAGAAGAACGGCATCCAGTAGATGATCTCCGCCACGGGGATCACCAAGCGGTACGGCGCGGTCCAGGCCCTCGACGGGGCGAGCCTGGACCTACGTCCCGGCGAGGTCGTCGCGCTCATGGGAGACAACGGCGCCGGCAAGTCCACCCTGGTCAAGGCCATCTCCGGCGTCGTCGTCCCGGACGCGGGCACGATCACCGTGGACGGCTCGCCGGTCAGGATCGGCGGCCCGCGCGACGCCCAGCACCTCGGCATCGCCACCGTCTACCAGGACCTCGCCCTGTGCGAGAACCTCGACGTCGTCGGCAACCTCTTCCTCGGCGCCGAGGACCGATTCCTGCGCCACATCAGGATGGAGCGCGCCACCCGCGACCTGCTCGACCAGCTCGACGTGCGCATCCGCGACATCAGGGTGCCGGTCGCGATGCTCTCCGGCGGCCAGCGGCAGTCGGTGGCCATCGCGCGGGCCCTGCTCGGCTCGCCGCGCCTGGTCATCCTCGACGAGCCGACCGCCGCGCTCGGCGTGGAGCAGACCGCGCAGGTGCTCGCGCTCATCGGGCGGCTGCGCGAGCGCGGCCTCGCGGTGCTGGTCGTCTCGCACAACCTGGCCGACGTGCGCGCGGTGAGCGACCGGGTGGCCGTCCTGCGGCTGGGCCGCAACGCCGGGTTCTTCGGTACGGCCGCCGCCACCCAGGAAGAGATCGTCGCCGCCATCACCGGAGCGGGAGCATGAACCCGGACACGACGCTGCGCAGGCCGTACCCCCTGAAGGTGTTGAAGCAGGGCGACGTCGGCGCGTGGCCGGTCGTCGGCGCGCTCGTCGCCATCGCGGTGATCTTCAGCACGCTCAACGACCGGTTCCTGTCGGCGCAGAACCTCACCACGCTGGCGCTCCAGATGGCCGCGACCGGCACGATCGCGCTCGGCCTCATCATGGTGCTGCTGCTGGGCGAGATCGACCTGTCGGCGGGGTCGGTCAGCGGCCTGTGCGCGACGATCATGACGATCGTCAACGTGAAGCAGGGCTGGCACCCGCTGGCCTCGATCGGGCTCGCCCTGGCGGCGGGCGCGGTCATCGGGCTGCTGCACGGGCTGATGCTGACCCGGCTGCGGATGCCGTCGTTCGTGGTCACGCTGGCCGGGCTGATGGGCTGGCAGGGACTGCTGCTCTACCTGCTGCGGGACGGGGGCACGATCAACCTGCCGTTCACCGGCTTCGTCTCCGGGCTGAGCGACACCTGGCTGCCTGGCTGGCTGTCGTGGCTGGTGGTGGCGGGGCTGGTCCTCGGCTCCGGCGGCGTGAGCCTGCTCAACCGGGTCCACCGGGCGCGGGCCGGGCTCCCGGTCACGGCCGCGTGGTGGCTCTGGGCGCGCTCGGCCGGGCTCGCGGTGCTGCTCGGCACCGGGGTGCTGATCATGTCGGCCGACCGCGGTGTGCCACTGCTGCTGGTCATCTTCGGCACGCTGGTGGTGGGGTTCGACCTCATGCTGCGCCACACCGCCTTCGGCCGGCACGTGTACGCGGTCGGCGGCAACGCCGAGGCGGCCAGGCGCGCGGGCATCAACGTGACCAGGATCAGGATCCTGGCCTTCAGCCTGGGCTCGACGCTCGCCGCGGCCGGCGGCATCCTCGCCGCCAGCCGGCTGTCCGCGGTCAACCAGCAGTCGGGCGGCAGCGACATCCTGCTCATGGCCATCGCCGCCGCGGTCATCGGCGGCACCTCGCTGTTCGGCGGCCGGGGCCGCGCCTACGCCGCGTTGCTGGGGGTGCTGGTCATCCAGTCGATCACCAGCGGTATGTTCCTGCTCAGCGTGGACTCCTCCGTCCGCCTCATGGTCACGGCCGCGGTGCTCGCACTGGCCGTCGCCATCGACTCACTCGCCAGAAAGGGTCCCATCAGGTGAGCCAGGTGCTGGGCATCGACGTCGGCGGCACGAAGATCGCGGTGGGGGTCTCCGGCGCCGACGGGCCCGAGGTCACCGCGCGCGAGCGCCTGGACACCGGCCCTGACACGCTCGCGCGGGCGCTCGCCGCCGCCCGCCGCCTCGACCGCCGTCCGGCCGCGGTCGGCTTCTCCACCACGGGGGTGATCCGCGACGGCGTGGTACGGCTGTCGCCCAACGTCCCCGGCTGGGACGGCCTCGAACTGCCCAGACTGCTGGCCGAGGAGTACGGCGACATCCCCGTGGCCATCGACAACGACGTCAACGCCGCGGCGGCGGCCGAACTGCGCTGGGGCGCGCTGCGCGGCGTCTCCACCGGCCTCTACTTGAACCTCGGCACCGGCCTGGCCGCCGCCCTGATCGTCGGCGGCGCGGTGGTGCCCGGGGCGCACGGCGCGGCCGGCGAGATCGGCTACCTCCAGGTGGAGCCCGGCGAACCGGCGTTCGCCGACGGGCACGTGCCGCTGGAGGAACGGGTGTCGGGCAGCGGCCTGGCCAGGCGCGCCTCAGCCCTGCTGGGCCGGCCGGTCACCACCGCCCACCTCCTCACCCACTACGCGTCCGGGGCCGACGGCCCGGTCGGTGAGCTGGTGACGGAGGCGCTGCGGCTGCTGGCGGTCAGCGTGGCGAACCTGTGCGTGACCATCGATCCCGAGCGCCTCGTGGTGGGCGGCGGGATGATGGGCGCGGCCGACGTGATCATGCCGGGGCTGGTGGCCGAGGTGCGGCGGGCCGTACCTTTCGCTCCGGAGGTACGGCAGGCGCGCTTCAGCGACGACGCCCCGTTGCTCGGGGCGCTCGCGCTTGCTCATGCGGCGGTCTAGCGGGAGGGGGCGCCGCCGTTGTCACGCCGGTCCAGGGCGAACTGGACAGCCTCGGCCGCCTCTTCCTCGTTCTCGTCGGCGTGGTTCCAGGGGTACATCTCGTACATGATGCGACTCGTCTCATTTCGCGGGCGTGCTTCAGTTGCTTCGAGAAGAAGGCCGGACCCCGGTCACGGGTCGGACCGAGCCTGGTCCGCCGATCCGGGTCACGGATCCGGAGGGAACGGGTCTTAACGGCCGACGCAACGCCACACACCGCGGCGAGTGGTCGACCTGCCCTAACAGGCCCCGCCGCGGCAGGTAATAAGTACGAGAACCTGGCGCATTGCCGCCAGCGTACCCCGGGAATCTCGTTGGATGTCCTAGCATCTCGCATGCTGAGACAGGAAAGCGGCCGCCGTGGAACATTCCACGACGGCCGCTTGTGTGATCGGTCAGGCCCGGGAGGGTCAGTCCTCGAGGTCCACCGAGCGGCCGCTGTCGGCGCCGATCTCGGCGATGATCTGGTCCACGACGTCGGCCGGGATGGCCGAGTCCACGGTCAGCGCGATGAGCGCCTTGCCGCCCTTGGTGTCCCGCGCCACCTGCATCGAGGCGATGTTGATGCCCTGCTCGCCCAGCAGGCGGCCGACCACGCCGACGATGCCGGGGCGGTCGGTGTAGGTGAAGAACGACAGGTGGGCGGTCGGCTCGATCTCCATCTCGTAGCCGTTGACCTCGACGATCTTGGTGACCTGGCGGGGCCCGGAGAGCGTACCCGAGACCGAGACCTGGCGGCCGTCCGCCAGCACGCCGCGGACGGTGACGACGTTGCGCCAGTCGGGGCTCTCGGAGCTGGTGACCAGCTCGACCTGGATGCCGCGGTCCTTGGCCAGCAGCGGCGCGTTGACGTAGGTGACCTGCTCCTCGATGACGTCGGCGAAGACGCCCTTGAGCGCGGCCAGCTCGACCACGCGCACGTCATGGGAGGCGATCTCGCCGCGCACCTCGACGTCGAGCTTGGTGGCGACCTCGCCGGCCAGCGCGGTGAAGACGCGGCCCAGCTTCTCGGCCAGCGGCAGGCCGGGCTTGACGTCCTCGGCCACCGCGCCGCCCTGGACGTTGACCGCGTCCGGCACGAACTCGCCCGCCAGCGCCAGCTTCACGCTCCGCGCGACCTGGGTGCCGGCCTTCTCCTGGGCCTCGTGCGTGGAGGCGCCGAGGTGCGGGGTGGCGACGACCTGGTCGAGCTCGAACAGCGGGCTGTCGGTGCAGGGCTCCTTGGCGAACACGTCGAGCCCGGCGCCGGCGACCCGGCCCTCCTTGATCGCGGAGTAGAGCGCGCCCTCGTCCACGATGCCGCCGCGGGCGACGTTGATGATCCGTACGCTCGGCTTGACCTCGTGCAGCTCCTTGTCGCCGATGAGACCGAGGGTCTCCTTCGACTTGGGCAGGTGCACGGTGATGAAGTCGGCCTGCTTGATGGCCTCCTCCAGGCTGACCAGCCGCACGCCCATCTGCGCGGCGCGGGCCGGCGGCAGGTAGGGGTCGTAGGCGATCAGCTCGACCCCGAACGGCTGCAGGCGCTGGGCCACAAGCTGACCGATCTTGCCCAGTCCGAGGATGGCCACGACCTTCTCGTCCAGCTCGACACCGGTGTACTTGGACCGCTTCCACTCACCGTTCTTCAGCGCCGAGTGGGCCTGGGCGGTGTTGCGGGCGGAGGCCAGGATGAGCGCGATCGTCTGCTCGGCGGCGCTGGTGATGTTGGAGGTCGGCGCGTTGACGACCATGACACCGGCCTTCGTGGCCGCGTCGACGTCAACGTTGTCCAGGCCGACGCCGGCGCGGGCGACCACGCGCAGCTTGGGCGCGGCCGCGATGGCCTCGGCGTCCACCTGGGTGGCGGACCTCACGATGATCGCGTCCACATCGGCGATGGCGGGCAGAAGCTGGGACCGGTCGGCGCCGTCGGTGTGACGGACCTCGAAGTCCGCGGCGAGCACGGCGAGGCCGGCCTCGGAGAGCTCCTCGGCGACCAGGACGACGGGCTTGTTCACAGTGGATCCTTAGGGCATGCGGCGGGCTGTGGAGGGGCACTGCGGCGGGCCCCTCGGGATCCCTCTGAGTGTATCCGCGCTTGTGAACGCGTTCACGAGGGTCTTGGGATCTGAGACGTACGGCACGCCGATACCGCAGCTGAGACGGGGGATACGAGGGTGACGAGTACCCCTCTCCGGGCAAAGTCATCCATCCCGCGGCCATCTTTGTCTTGATCGGGAGATTTATTCGCTATTAGCCTGATAAGCCGTGGCCAACTACCTATGGTTCGTCATATGAGCATCGGGAACCCCGCTCTCGCCGACGTGCTCGCCCAGCATGGCAGTCCCCACCGCCTGCTCGGCGCCCTCAGTGATGGTGGAGTCCTGGTTGCCGTGCGGCCAGACCGATCCGTCGTGCTCGGCACGACCCAGGCAGGTGACCGAGTGCTGCTCGGGTACACCAGCCCGATGACCTACGCCCGGCATCGAGGCAGCCATTCCCTGTCGGCGTGCGACGCCGACACCATCCTGGACATCCAGCGGGTCACCGGGGTGCGGGAGATCGTCATCGACGCTGCCGGGCCTGCCGCGGCAGCCGTACCCATCGACGATCTGCAGCGCTTCCTCAGATCCACCAGGACGGGACCCACACCCGTGTTGTCGGCCGCCGCGCCGGCGGCCTACGCGACGGGCGCGATGGCGACGGTCTCGCGCGGCGCGGACATGTTCCGCCCCGCGCACAAGACCGCCATGATGCCGGAGGCGCCCGCCCAGCCGTGGATCCCGGCGCCGCGCCCGCACCTGTCCGGGCCGATGCAGCAGGTGGACCCCGGCTACCGGCGCTGCACCCACCCGATCCTGCCCGCGCTGCGCCAGGCGATCGCCCAACTGCTGGGCGACTACCCGCTCGTGCACCATGTGTGGATCTCCGAGGCCCGCACCGCGTCGGGGGCGACGGGGATCATGCTGCACGTGAAGGTGCACATGTCGGCGGCCGAGGACGTGGTGCGCGACCTGCACAGGGGCGCGCGGGCCAGGCTGCCGCAGTTCGCCGCCAGCGGGGCGCCGATCCTGATGGCCCGGGTGGCCGATGCGCGCAGCGAGCAGCGGATGGTGGAGATCGGCGCCCACGTGGTCTGCGCCGACGTCACCGACTGACCCAACCGGGGACCGGCCCCAACCGGCCCCCGGAAGCACCCCCGGACACGGCCCCGAGGAGCACCCCTTCCGGACCGCACCCCATGGGCACCACGCTCCGGGCAGCACCCCTTGGGCACCGCCCTCCGGACCACGCCCCCGTGGGCGCCGCGTTCCGGGCAGCGCCCCTTGGGCACCACACTCCGGGGCGACGCGCTCGGACGTTGCTCTTTAGAAGTGCGCCCACTCCACGGGAGATCACGCCTGGTTGTGGGCCCTGTTGAAGGCGTTGACTGGTCAGGGCCCCGAACTTCGGGTGGCCGGGGTTGGGTCTTACCGAGCAAGGGCTCGGTAGGTTTGAATGAGGGGCATGATCGCACCGGTGGCGAACGCCCCCACGGTCCCGCGCGGCGTGCGGCTCGGCTACGGCGTGGGCTCCTTCTGCACGGCCACCTTCGCCGCCGTCCCCGGCCTCCTCCTGCTCTACTACATGACCAACTTCCTGGCGGTCCCCGCCTGGCTGGCCGGTGCGATCGTGGCCGCGCCCAAGGTCTGGGACCTGGTCATTAACCCGCTGGTGGGCCGCTGGTCGGACCGCACGCGTTCGCGCCTGGGACCGCGCCGCCCGTGGCTGCTGGCCGGAGCGCTCACGCTGCCGCTGGCGTTCGTGGCCGTCTTCGCCGGGCCACCCCTGCGCGGCCTGCCCGCCGCCCTCTACGTGGGCGCCTGCTTCCTGCTCGCCGCCACCGCGTACGCCCTGTTCGAGGTCCCCTACAAGGCGATGCCCGCCGAGATGACCGAGGACTACCACGAGCGCACCTCCCTGCTGCAGTGGCGCATGGTCTTCATCGGCGCCGCCACCGCCATCAGTGGCATCCTCGCCCCCACGATCGTCAACAGCCAGGGCGAGAACGGCACGCTCGGCAGCTACCGCCTCATGGCGGTGACGATCGCGGTGATCATGTTCGCCGCGATGCTCGGCTCCTTCTTCGGTACGGCCCGCGCCCCCATGACCGGCGCCCCGGAACCCGACAGCGGCCGCCTGTGGGAGCAGTTCAAGGCGGTCCGGCGCAACCGGGCCTTCCTCTGGCTGCTGGCCCTTAGCTCCACCCAGATGCTGGCCGTCAGCATGATGCTGGCCGCCGCGCCGTACTTCGCCGCGTACACGGTCGGCGACCCCAAGGCCACCACCACGCTCTTCGCGGTGCTGGTGGGCCCGATGCTGCTGACGATGCCGCTGTGGGTGTGGCTGTCGAAGCGCTTCGACAAGCGGGGCGCGATGGTGCTGGCCGCGCTGCTGTACGCGGGCGGGACGGCGCTGGCCGCCGCCACGCCCCTGCTGGGCCCGGTCTACGCGCATCTGACGCTCCTCCTGGTCGGAGCGGGCATCGCGGGAGTCCAGTTGCTGCAGTTCTCGATGCTGGCCGACGTGGTCGCGGTGGACGCCGCGCTCACCGGCAAGCGGCGGGCCGGGGTGTTCACCGGGGTGTGGACGGCGATCGAGAGCGGCATCGCCTCCTTCGGCGCCCTGATCTTCGGAACGGTGCTGTCGATCGGCGGCTTCCTCGAGTCGGACCCGAGCCGCCCGGTCGAACAACCTGGCAGTGCGGTTACCGCAGTTTTGCTCGGTCAGACCGTGGTGCCCTCGGTAATCATCCTGTTGTCTGTTTTCATGACTCTGAAGTACCGCCTGCCGAGGGACGTCCCATGGACCGAACAAGCCTCTACCACCAGGCCCGCTATGCCCTGAGGCATCCGGACCGGATCTTCCCCCACCTGCGGCGACTGAGCCGCGACACCTGGCTGCGCCTGCGCACCGACGACCACGTGGCCTACTACCGGGCCGTCATGAAGTCCGACACCGCCCGCAACCCGGAGGCGGCGGTCGGCTCCAAGTCCCACGAACGCTGGATGCGGCTGGGCCGGTTGCAGTTCGACTACCTGGTCGGGCACGGCCTGCGCCCCGAGCACCGCATGCTGGAGATCGGCTGCGGCAACCTGCGGGCGGGCCGCCTGTTCATCGACTACCTGGAGCCCGGCAACTACTACGGCCTCGACATCTCCCCCGACATCCTCGTCGCCGCCCAGGAGACCCTGGTGACGCACGGGCTGCAGGGCCGCCTGCCGCACCTGACGCCGGTGCGCGACCTGCGCCTGGCCTTCCTGCCCGACGCGTACTTCGACGTCGTCCACGCCCACAGCGTCTTCTCCCACTCCCCGCTGGAGGTCATCGAGGAGTGCTTCCGGCACGTGGGACGGGTGATGAAGCCGGACGGCTGGTTCGACTTCACCTTCGACCGCACCGACGGCAAAGAGCACCAGGTCCTGCGCGAGGACTTCTACTACCGCACGGAAACCCTGGTCGCCCTGGCCGACCGGCACGATCTGGACGCCGTCTTCATGACCGACTGGGAGAACCTCCGGCACAAGCAGTCGAAGATCCGGGTGACCCGCCGGGCCTAGTCCTCCTCGGCCTCCTTGGGCGGCTGTGGCGGCGGCTGCCAGCCGGAGACCTTGAGGGTGAGCGCGTGCACCTCTCGGTCGAGCCCTTCGAGCTTGTCCAGCCGCCGATCCACATGGTCGAACCGCGCGTTCACCTCATGCCGCAAGCCACCGATCTCCGCGTGCATCTCGTTCCGTAGACCGCCGATCTCGGCGCGCATCTCATGGCGCAGGCCACCTATCTCCGCCTGCATCTCGTTGCGCAGGCTGCCGAGTTCGGCGCGCTGACGGCTGAACCCGGCCTGCATCTCATTACGCAGGCCGCTGAACTCGGCTCTTGTCTCGCCTGCCAGGCCGCCGATCTCGGCCCTGATGGTACGCAAACACAGGCCGATCATGGTGGCCAGAGCCGCACCCATGAGGCCGATCATGGTCCAGATCTGCGCCATGGTCATCATGCTAGAACCCCCTCAGCCAGGTGTCACCGGTTGGTGACCGACTGTGACAGCCGGGCGGAGGGGGTCGAGGGGCCGAATGGGGTTCTGTGGATAAGTCAGGCGATCCGGCGGGCGAGTGTGAGCCGAGTCCGGGTGAACGCCCCGGCGATCACCGCCGCCACCACGGGCAGGACGATCACCGTGACGGCCAGCAGCGCCCACGGGACGGTGACCATGCCCAGGTCGAGCGACGGCGCCTCCCCGCTGACGTCGCGCGGCGCCGACCCTGCCAGGGCGATGCCCGTGACCAGGCCCGCGCCCACGCCCACCACCGTGCCGAGCAACGTGATGTAGGCGGCCTGCGTGGCGACGACCAGCCGCCGGGTGACGGACGGGGCGCCGACCGCCGACATGGTGTCCAGGTCGCGGCGCATGTCGGCCGCCGCCAGCCCGGTGGCGGCGAGCGTGCCGCCGAGCACCAGGACCATCGCCGCCACCGCCATGGCCCAGAACAGCGGCGCGTAGTCGTTGCGGAACCCGGAGTCCACCCAGACGGTCGTGCCCCAGGCCATCGACTCCAGTTCCTTCTTGAACGCCTGTGGGTCGGCCGGCGTGTAGGCGGCGAACAGGTGCCGAGGGAGCACCGTGTAACCGGCCTTGACCAGGGCGGAGGGCGGGATCAGCGCGCCCTGCAGATACGGGTCGGACGGGCGCGCCTCGACCGCGGGCACCGACACGTCCGGCGCCCCGCCGCGATCGCCCATGAACGCGACGTCGATCCGCCCGTTCTTCATCGCGTCCGGACGGAAGACGACCGCCTTGCCCTCCGCCAGCGCCGCTTCCGCCTTGGCGTCCCTGCGGCCCAGGGCGAGGGCCAGCAGGTCCGCCTCACCGACCGGCAGGTCGTACATGAGGAAGGCATCGGTGCAGCGGCCGCAGGCCGGCATGGGGTCGGCGAGCGCGACCCGGCCCACGCCACTCTTCTTCCCCTTTACGGCATAGCCGGTCACGAACTTCGTCCCCGAGTACTTCTTCTCCACCGAAGCCCGCAACCCCGCCCAGGTCGCCTCGTCGGCGGTGACCGCCCCGACGGTGACGGTGCCCGCGGGCATCCTCGCGTTGTAGGCGGCGCGCCCCTGCTCGTCCAGGCTGGCGTAGCCGATGCCCACCGCCACCAGCGCGGTGGTCACGCCCATGACCGCGGCGGCGGCGGAAGCCGTACGGACACGATGGCGGGTGGCGTCGCGGACGGACAGGCGCAGCGGGAGCGGCAGCCGCGCGGCCAGGCCCGCGGTGCGGCGGACCAGCCACGGCATGAGCGCGACCAGACCGAGCTGCACCAGCACGGCCGCGGCCAGGATCATCGTGAGGACCGACCGCAGCGCGAAGTAGGTGGCGACGAGGCCGGCGAGCACGAGCAGCAGGCCGAGCACGGGCCGGCCCGCGCGCCCGCCCCGCACGACGTCCTCGCGGCCGGCGAGCACCTGGGCGGGGGCCTGGCGCGCGGCCTGGACGGCCGGCACGAGCGCGGCGATGACCCCGCTGGCCAGCCCGAGCATGGCGATGCCCGCGACGGACGGCCAGGGGATGTCGACCGGCCCAACCGACGTCACGAACGGGACCAGCCCCACCCCGGCCGTGCCCGCCACGAGGCCGAGAACGAGACCGGCGGCCGTGGCGAGACCGCCGAGGACGAGGCCGTCGGCCAGGACGATCGTGCGCAGGTGGGCGGGCGAGGCTCCCTGGGCCGCGTAGACGGCCAGTTCCCTGCGCCGGCGCCGCAGGGAGACGGCGAAGGCGGGCCCGGCCAGCAGCACGGTCTCCAGGACGATCATGATGACGCCCGCGCCGATGGTGATGACGCTGACGACGTCGGGAGTGTCGAGAATGGCGGGGGTGTCGAGAATGGCGGGCATGTCGCCGAAGGCCGTGTCGGGCGGCGGGTCGGTCACGACGGCGCGCGAGCGCACGGCCAGGCCGGACTGGTTGAGCTTCTCCACGGCGGGCCAGAGCACCGGGGCGTCGGCGTCGAGGAGGAAGCCGGTGCCCTGGCCGTCGCGCCGGTCGAACAGGATCGTGCCGCGCGGGGCCACGAGCTCGGTCCTGACCGGCTCGAACGGGTGCGTGAGCACGCCGACCACCTTCACCGGCCGGTACTTCCTGCTCACCTCCAGGGTGTCGCCGACCCGCATCCCACGGGCGGCGAGCGCGGCGGAGACCGCGACCTCCCCGGGCGCGGCGGGCAGCCGGCCCTCGACCAGTTCGCGCATGCCGCGGGTCATGGGGTCGCGCAGGTCGATCTCCAGCGCGGGCACGTTCAGGTAGGTCGCGCCCATGCGGACGTCGACCGTGCCAATGTCGTAGGTGATCAGGCGGCCGGGCGCCAGCGCCGCGATCTCGGCGGCCGTCCATTCCCCGGGCTTCGCGGCGCCCTCGTCCGCAGGGTAGGCGACGACCTCCCCGAAGGCATTCTGCTGGACCGGCCCGCGGGCGTGCTGGGTGATGATCTGGGCGTCGGCCGCGCCGAGCCTGGCGGTCAGGCCCTCGCGCGGGCTCACCTGGCTCGTTTCGATGCCGGTCAGCAGGGCGGTGAAGACGAACACCGGCAACGCGATCATCACCATGACCAGCGTGCTGCGGCCCTTGGCGCGCAGGCTGTCGCGCCGCGAGATGCGCAGCGCGGCGCCGAAGGCGCTCATCGGGCGCTCTCCAGCGGGACCGCCGTCGAGTCCGCGATCTCGCCGTCGCGCAGGAAGACGACCTTGTCGGCCCACGCGGCGTACCGCGGCTCGTGGGTGACCAGGAGGACGGCGGCGCCCGCGTCGCAGCGGCCGCGCAGCAGTTGGAGGATCTCGTCGCCGGTGGCGGTGTCCAGGGCGCCGGTCGGCTCGTCGGCCAGCAGCAGGCGCCGCTGCCCGACCAGGGCGCGGGCGATCGCCACGCGCTGGCGCTGGCCGCCGGACAGTTCCTGGGGGAAGCGGTCGGCGACGTGGTCGAGCGCCACCTCGGCCAGCACCGCGTGGGCCTCCTCGCGGGCCTGCCGGGCGCGCACGCCGTCGAGCTCGCGGGGCAGCATCACGTTCTCCGCCGCGGTGAGGGTGGGGATGAGGTTGAGGTCCTGGAAGACGTATCCCACGCTACGGCGCCGCAGCGCGGCCAGGTCGGACACCTGGGCCAGGTCCCTGTCCTCGATCACCACGCGGCCCGAGGTGGGACGGTCGAGCCCGCCGGCGATGTTGAGCAGGGTCGACTTGCCCGAGCCCGAAGGGCCCATCACCGCGACCAGTTCGCCGGGCGAGACGTCGAGGCTCACCCCGTTGAGCGCGTGCACCCCCTCGTGCACGCGGGTCACGTCCTGCAGACTCACCACGGTCATGCCTTCTTCTCCTTGAGAACGGCCTCGCAGTGGTCCAGCCAGCGCTGTTCCGCCTCGGCCTTGAAGATGGTCGAATCGAGGACGAGCCGCTGCGCGAGCTCGCCGGTGTGGGCCCGCTTGGCCCTGGTCAGTTCCTGCAGCGTGCGCATGGTGGCCGCGCGCTGGGTGAGGATGACGCGGGCCACGTCCGTGTCCTGGGCGGCGACGGCCATGGCCAGTTTGATCACGAGTTCGTCCCGAGGCCGGTCGCCCTGGTCGACGGGGGTGCTGAACCATCGTGCCAGGTCCTCCCGACCGGCCTCGGTGATCGTGTAGACGGCTCGCCCCTGCTCGTCGGCGCCGCCGGGCTCGACCAGGCCGTCACGTTCCATGCGCGAGAGCGTCGTGTAGACCTGGCCGATGTTGAGCGGCCAGGTCGCCCCCGTCGACGCCTCGAACTCCTGCTTGAGCTGGTAGCCGTAACGCGGCCCCTGGCTCAGGAGTGCCAGCATTCCGTGTCTGATCGACATGAATACTGAGTATGCATACTCAGTATGCCAATCGCAAGAGATCCGCGTATTCTGGACAGGGAACGCTCCTCAGGCCGATACTCAGGGAATGAGCTCGACGCATCCCCCGTTCCGCGCATCCGACGGGGAACGTGATCGCGCGATCAACGAGCTCCGTGACCGCGCAGTCGAGGGACGCATCTCCCACGACACCTTCGTCGGCAGGGTGGATCAGGCGTTGCGCGCGCAGAACCGCTACGAGCTCGACGAGCTGGTCGCCGACCTGCCGCGCCGGCCCACGCTGCGCCGGCGGCTGACCGACATGGTCTCGGCCGTGTCCGACCTCACGACCCGCGTACAGGCGGCCTGGCGGCGTCCGCGGCTGCCCCGGCTCGCGCTGCCCGACGACGAGCGCGTCCGCTACGTCGTCGGCCGCGGCTCGGCCTGCGACCTGGTGCTGTCGGACCTGACGGTCTCGCGCATCCACGCGGAGCTGCGGCGCGAGGACGACGGCGGATGGATGCTGGTCGACCTGGGCTCGCTCAACGGCACCCGGCTGAACGGCTGGCGCCTGGTGGGCCCGGCGAAGGTGCGCTCGGGCGACGAGATCTCCTTCGGAGACTGCGGCTTCCTTCTGACCTCGGGTCAACCCTCCGCCTAAAATACGGATATTTGCGGATTACAGGCTTCCTGCGCTGTTCGATGATCCCAGCGAGTCCCCTGAGCTTTTTGGAGATCACATGCGGCGCACCTCCGCCTCCCTCGCCGCGGGCGCGCTCGTCGCGGCCCTCGCGTGGGCTTCCGCACCCGCCACACCGGCCAGTGCCCTCGACCCCGCCACGGGCGTGGCCGACCTGGCCACCGACATCAACAAGATCCTCGCCGACTCCCGCCTCACCATCGCCCGCGCGGGCGTCGTGGTGAAGAGCGCGAGCACCGGCGAGGAGCTCTACGCCACCGACGCGGGCAAGTTACTCACCCCCGCCTCCAACACCAAGCTGTTCACCGCCGCCGCGGCCGCCGAGACGCTCGGGCTGGATCACCGCTTCACCACCTCCGTGCTGTCCTCCGGCCGCAAGGTCGGCTCCGTCCTCACCGGCGACCTCGTGCTGCGCGGCACCGGCGACCCGACCGTCCTGGCCGAGGACTACGACCGCCTGGCCGCCGCCGTGGCGGGCAAGGGCATCAAGCTCGTCACGGGCAGGCTGGTGGCCGACGACACCTGGTTCGACGGCCAGCGCCTCGGCAACGACTGGTCCTGGGACGACGAGACCGCGTACTACGCCGCGCCGATCTCGGCCCTGACCGCCTCCCCCGACCGCGACTACGACGCCGGATCGGTCATCGTCTCCGTCGCCGCCGCGGGCTCCGAGGTGAAGGTCTCCACGACGCCGGAGACGAACTACCTCACCATCGTCAACCGGGCCAAGGTGGGCGCGGAGACCGACGTGCTCATCGAACGCCAGCACGGCACCAGGACCGTCGTCATCACCGGCACCGTCGCCGACCCCTACCAGGAGTGGGTGGCCGTCGACGATCCCACGGCCTACGTGTCCTCGCTGTTCCGCAAGGCGCTGGCCAAGCACGGCGTGAAGGTCCTCGGCCCGACGACCGCCGCCGCCGCGCCCTCCGGCGCCATCGAGCTCGCCGAGCACGAGTCGATGCCGTTGAGCGAGCTGCTGGTGCCGTTCATGAAGCTGAGCAACAACATCCACGCCGAGATCCTCACCAAGGCCATGGGACGCAAGGTCGCGGGCCAGGGCACGTGGGCGGCCGGGCTCAAGGTCAGCACCGACTTCGCCAAGGCCAACGGCGTCCAGGTCATCAACATGCGCGACGGCTCGGGGCTGTCGCGACGCGACGGCTTCACGCCGACGTCGATCACGCAACTGCTGAGCGCGGTGCGGGGCAAGCCGTGGTTCCCGGCGTTCTACGACTCGCTGCCGATCGCGGGCGAGCCGGACCGGTTCGTGGGCGGGACGCTGCGCAGCCGCATGCGCGGGACCCCGGCCGCGGGCAACGTCCGCGCCAAGACGGGCTCGCTCACCGGCGTGACGGCGCTGTCGGGGTATGTGACGAGCGCGGACGGGGAGCCGCTGGTGTTCGCGATCATGCTGAACCAGTACCTGTCCGGCTCGCCGAAGGACATCGAGGACAAGATCGCGATCCGGCTGGCGCAGTTCTCCCGCACCCACGCCACCGCCGACCTGCGCTCGGTGTCCCCTTCCGCCTCCACCGGCGCCGACCTCGAGTGCTCCTGGCTCAAGCCCGTTTCCTGCTGATCTCGCCCCCGATCTCTCCGTCACCCCCTTCCATCCGTTACGGCAAGCCGCCCCACCCCCACCCGCCGTACGGGGTCGCGGACATTCCAGGGTCACGGCAGGCAGGCCGCGCGTGGCGGGCCACCGTCACGCGCGCCCCTACCGCCTTGGCCGGTCAAGGTGGGCCGTCGCGGCGGGGTGTCGTCCGACCTGAGAAGCGATCCCCCCGATCGGCGCCCGCGCACGGCGGCGGGTGGCTTGGGGGCGGCTTGCCGTAACGAAAAAGGAGAGACGCGCGACCAGGCGGAGAGGTTTACGCAGGTGCGAGGGAGTTTTGTTACGAATGGGACACCTGGGACTCCAGGTATAGGGTGGTTTTTCGGGACATGCCCGATGTGTGCGCACCAGAATGCGGGTTCGAAGCAGCGTCTAACCCCCACCGGAGGACAACGTGCGCAGACAGCTCCAGGCACTTGCCTGCCTCGGAAGTCTGGCGGCATTGAGCACTTCCGTCACCGCCGCACACGCCGCTACGGCCACCGCCAGCGCGGACCCCTGCCAGATCGTCGCGGCCAAGCCGTACGTCGACGGCAAGGGCATGGTGCGCGGGGCTGCCGCGCGCAAGAACTGCGACGACCCGGCCCGCCTGCGGGTACGGATCAAGCAGGCCCGTCCCGGCCCCGACCGCACGGTCAAGAGCGGCTCCAAAATCATCACCAACGGCAGCATCGTGGCCGGAATCCGCTGCACCACCACCCCCCGCACCTACTACGTGATCGCCCTCGACTCCGCCGGGCAGAGCAGCAAGTCGAAGCCCGTCCGGCTGTCGTGCTCCACCACCCCCACTCCCACGCCGACGCCGACCCCCACCGGCACCCCGGCACCCACCCCCACGCCGACGCCCACCCCCTCGAACGGCGGCGCCGTCGGCTCGGCCGTGGAGGAGGAGGTCGTCAGGCTCACCAACGCCGCCCGCGCGGCCGGCGGCTGCAAGCCCCTCACCCACGACCCCAAGCTGCACGCCGCGGCCAGGGGCCACTCGGCCGACATGGCGGCCAAGGGCTACTTCTCGCACACCTCGCAGGACGGCCGCTCCCCCGGTGACCGGATCAAGGCCGCAGGGTTCTCCCCGATCAGGGCATGGGGCGAGAACATCGCCATGGGCCAGCGCACCGCCGCCTCCGTCGTGGACGGCTGGATGAAGAGCCCCGGCCACAAGGCCAACATCATGAACTGCAACTACACCCACATCGGCGCCGGCCAGGACCCCAAGGGCCCGCACTGGACCCAGGTCTTCGCCCGCCACTAACACCACGGGAACGCCGGGCGGCCTCCTCCGGGCGCAAGGCGCCGGAACCCCACCTCGCCCAAACGTTCCCCTCCAAGCGGGCCCGTCCTCCGTCCCTACCGCACAGGGATCGAGGGCGGGCCCGCGGCCCGCGCCCCTGCCGCCCAGGGGCCGGTCACGCGGTCCGCGCCCCCGAGACACCCCGCCGCCACTCCCCCTCGGCGGTACGGCGGGCGGCGCGGACCGCCGGACTTGACCCTCACACCGTGGCAGGCCGTTCACTGACCGGCATGCTCACCTACCTGGGCTCCGGCCCCTACTGCTACACCAACTCCCTCGCGATGGCCCTCGGCGAGCACGCCCCGCCGGTGGCCGTCATCGAGACGCTGACCGGCGCCGCGTTCGGCGCGCAACTGACCGGGGGCGACACCCCGTACTTCGACCCCTACGCCTGGGACCCCGAGATCGGCCTCGACGCGGCGATGCAGGCGCTCGGCTGGACCTGCGCGCGCACCACCGGCGGCACCGCCGACGAGGCCCTCGCCCGCCTGCGCGCCGCGGAGGGCCCCGTCCTGGCCGGCCCGCTCGACATGGGACTGCTGACCTACTCCCCCGACGGCCTGAGCGCCGACCACTACGTCGTCGTCCTCGCGGTGGACGACGACACGGTCCTCCTGCACGACCCCGAGGGCTTCCCGTACGCCACGCTGCCCGTCGCGGACTTCCTCAAATCGTGGCAGGGCGACTCCGTCTCGTACGAACCCGACGGCTTCGTCATGCGCACCACCTTCACCCGGGTCCGCGAGGTGCCGTTCATGGACGCGCTGCGCGACTCGTTGCCGGGCGCCGCCCGCTGGCTGGCCGGCCGTACCGACCTGCCGGTCCCGCCGGGCACGCTGGGCGGCGCCGAGGCCGTGTACGCGCTGGCCGACCTGGTGGAAGCGGGTCTGCCGCCGGACACCCGGGGGCTGCTGACCGGCTTCGCCGTCAGGGTCGGCGTCCACCGCCTGTCCGACGCGTCCGCCTGCCTCGCTCTGCTCGGCCTGCCCGAGGCCGCCGCGGTGGCCCGCGACCAGGCCCGCCTGCTGGGCGCCGTCCAGTACCCGCTGACGACCGGCGACGACCCGGCCGCCGCCAGGGCACTGCGCGGCCTCGCCCCCACCTACGCCAGGCTGCTCGCCGAACTCGAGGCCGGCCGATAGCTCACTCCAGCAGGGCGAGGAAGTCGCGCAGCATGCCGGGCAGTTCCTCGCGGGTGCGCGCGGGCAGCAGGTCGAACACCTCGCGCTGCGCCGCCAGCCCCGCCGCGACGGCCTGGTCGGTCACGTCCAGGCCGCGTGCGGTCAGCGTGATCACCAGGCCGCGCCGGTCGTCGGGGTCGGGCGAGCGGGTGACCAGCCCGGCCCTCTCCAGCCGGTCGAGCCGCCCGGTCATCCCGCCGGAGGTCAGCATCAGCGACGCCGCCAGCTCCTTCGGCGCGAGCTGGTACGGCTCGCCCGACCGCCGCAACGTGGCCACCACGTCGAACTCGCCCCTGCTGATCCCGAACCGCGCGTGCACCCGCTCCTGCCGGGCCGCCATCCGCTGCGAGATGCGGTAGATGCGCCCGAACACCTCCATCGCCGGTGTCTCCAGGTCGGGCCGTTCGCGGGCCCACTGCTCGATGATGCGGTCGACGTCGTCCACGATTCCCAGGATAGCTTGCATCTAAGTAGCTTAAGGTTAAGATACTTAGATATGAGAGACTTTCGGCTTGTCGCCGTCACCGCGGTCGCGCCCGCGCTCTGGGGCACCACCTACCTCGTGACCACCGAGTTCCTGCCGGCGAACCGGCCCCTGCTGGCCGCCGCCGTACGCGCGCTGCCCGCCGGACTGCTGCTCATCGCCGCAGTGGCCGCGCTCGCCGGGCGGCTGGCGTTGCCCCGGCACGCGTGGTGGTGGCGGTCGGCCCTGCTCGGCTTCCTGAACATCGGCTTGTTCTTCGCCCTGCTGTTCGTCGGGGCCTACCGGCTGCCCGGCGGCGTGGCCGCGGTCCTCGGGGCTTTGGGGCCGTTCGTGGTGGCGGCGCTGGCGTACCTGCTGCTGAAGGAACGGCCGGGCGGACGGGCCATGGCCGGCGCCGTCATCGGCGTGGCCGGGGTGGCGCTCCTCGTGCTCCGCTCCACGGTCGCGCTCGACGCGGTCGGCCTGGCCGCGGCGGCCGGCGGAATGGGCGTGATGTCGCTGGGCACCGTGCTCGGGCGCCGCTGGGGAGCGCCTGAGGGCTTCGCCCACCGCCCCACCGCGCTGCTGGCGCTGACCGGCTGGCAACTGACGTGGGGCGGGCTGCTGCTGGTGCCGTTCGTGTTCCTGGTCGAGGGCGCGCTGCCGGCCTTCACCCTTACCAATCTCGCCGGCTACGCCTACCTCACGCTCGTCGGCACCGCGCTGGCCTACGTCCTGTGGTTCCGCGGCGTCACCACGCTGGCCCCGACCCGCGTCACGGTGCTCGCCCTGCTCAGCCCGGTGGTGGCCGCGGTAGTCGGCTGGGCGGCGCTCGGCCAGTCGCTCTCGCCCGGCCAGCTCGTGGGCGCGGCGGCGGTCCTGGGCGCGATCCTCCTCGGCGCCTCCCGTCCCCGCCCCAAGCGGCCCACCCAGCCCGCCCCCGAGCCGGTGTCCAGCGCTAGGAGAGGTTGAGCCTGGCCAGTTCTCTGCGGGAGGTGATGCCGAGCTTGGGGTAGGCCTTGTAGAGGTGGTACTCGACGGTCCGCGGGCTCAGGAACAGCTTGGCCGCGATCTCCCTGCTGCTGGCTCCCTCGGCGGCCAGCCGTACCACCTGGAGCTCCTGAGGCGTCAGGCGGTCCAGCAGGTCGGCGGCGGCGGGGGTGGCCGCCGCGCCGCCCGCGATCCGCAGCTCGGCGCGCGCCCGCTCGGCCCACGGCCGCGCGCGCAGTCGTTCGAACGTCTCCAAGGCCGACCCCAGCAGGCCCCTCGCGTCCGCGCGCCGCCGCTCGCGCCGCAGCCACTCGCCGTAGAGAAGCTCCGTCCGCGCGCGCTCGAAGGGCCGGCTCGCCCCCTCATGCAGTCGTACGGCCCGCGCGAAGTGGGCCTCGTCCTCGGTCAGCAGAGCCAGGCAGCGCTCGGCCATCGACAACGCCCAGGGCTGCCCGCCCGCGGCCGACCACTCGCGCAGCACCCGCAACGGCTCCCGCGCCGCCTCCGGCCGGCCCGCCCTGACGGCGGCCTCCACGAGGTCCCCGGTCGCCCCCATCAGCACCCCCGCGTGGCCGCCGGGACCCTGCCGGGCGGCGAGCAGGCGGTCGAGCGCCCGCTCCGGACGTCCGAGGCCCAGGTCGAGCAGGCTCACCATCGTGTCGGCGGCGACCCGGCCGGTGGCGGTGGAGTGGCGGGTGAGGTCCAGGCAGCGTTCCTCGTCGCCCTCGATCGCGGCGATCCTGGCCAGGACGGTGTCGAGCTGCCCGGCCCGTTGCCGCAGCCCGGTGGCACGGGCGATGGCCGCCGCCTCGGCCACCGAAGCCTCGGCGTCGCGATGCAGCCCGGCCACGACCTGTACCTGGGCCAGGCTCTGCAGCACGTCGGGCAGCGCCCCGACCAGCCCGTACCGCCGGCAGCGGGCCACCTCCTCGGCCGCCCTGGCCAGGGTGGCGTCGTCCTCGCCCACGATCCACCCCAGGTGTACGGCCCGCGTCCCACCCACCTCCCGCGCGGCGGCCATGAGCAGCCGGACCCCTTGTGAGTGGTCGCCCCGGATCAGGGCGGCCATGCCCCGGGCCGCGAGGTCCGGCCGTCCCAGCGCCTCCAGCCTCGCGGCGGCCACCTCCACCACATCCGGCACCCCGGCGAACCACGCGTAGTCGGCCGCGGTCCGCAACATCCCGGCCGCCACGTCCACGGGAACCTCGGAGGTGGCCGCCGCCACGAGAATGGTGGCAGCATCACCGGCATCACCCCGCTCAAGCTCCACGGCCGCCCGCACCCGCGCCGCCCCAGCCCAAGCCCCCACACCCTCAACCCGCCCCCGCGCCTCCACTCCCCCGGCCCGCGCGTCCGCCCCCTCGGCCGGTGCGTCCACTCCCTCGGGTGGTGGCTGGCACTCTGGGGTGTGTGGCGGGACCTGTGCGGCGAGGTCGGCGGCCGCGTTGACGTCGCCGCCGGACAGGGCCAGCGCGGCGGCCTCGGCCAGGCGGGTGGCGCGGCGGCCGGGATCGGGGGTGAGGTGGGCGGCCTGACGGTAGAGGTGGGCGGCGGAGGCGCAGGCGGTGCGGAGCCTGGCGCGCTCGGCGGCGGCCACCAGTTCGGCGGCGGTCTCCTCGTCGGGGGCGATCGTGACCAGGGACAGGTGGAGGGCGCGGGTGTCGGGGTCGGTGGCGGCGTCCGCCAGCGCCCGGTGCGCGGCCATCCGGCGTGCCATGGGCATGCCACGGTAGGCGGCGGTGGCGATCAGCGGGTGCCGGAAGGCGATCCCGGCACCGGTCACCCGGACCAGGGCCGCGCGCTCGGCCGGCTGCAGGTCGTCGAGCCCGGCCCCCAACACCTCCCCCGCCGCCAGCACCGCCCGCAGATCCCGCGCCTCAAAACCAGAAGCCCCGGAACGGCTTGCGGAGCCCCACGAGCCGGAGAAGCCTCCAGAGCCCGACGAACCCGCAATGCCCGTGGAGCCCGAGGAACCCTCGGCGCCAGAACCCGCGGTGCCGACAGACCCCTGAGAACCCGAAGAGCCCGAAGGACCGGAGAAGTCGGAAATGTCAGGCGCGGCGGGAGAGCCGGGGAGACCCGAAACGCCTGGCTGGCCGGAGGAGCCGGACAAGCCGGAAGGACCTGGGGGGCCGGACGAGCCTGGGAAGCCGGGCGAGCCCGGGGAGTTGGGGGAGGTGGGGCGGTGGGGTGGGCCGGCGGCGGCGGTGAGGAGGAGCATGAGTTGGGTGCGTTCCGGCAGCACCGCGATCTGCGCCCGGAACGCCGCCAGCACCCGGTCGGCCACCGGCAGCGGCTCACCCCGCCCACCCTCGGGCGCCGCCTCGGCGAACTCGCGCAGCGCCAGCGGGTTCCCACCCGCCTCCGCCAGGACGCGCTCACGCAGCCCAGGCGCCAGCTCGTACTCACCCAGCACCCGAGCCGCGTCCTCGTCCCCCAGCCGACCAGGACGCAGTTCGGCCAGCCCGGGCGCGTCGAAGCCCTCCTGCCGGGCGGCGAACACCATGGCCACCCCGTCCGCGCCGAGCCGCCGGGCGGCGAAGGTCAGGGCGTCGGTGCTGGCCCGGTCCAGCCACTGCGCGTCGTCCACCAGGCACAACACCGGCCGCTCGACGGCCAGCTCCGCCAGCAACGTGAGCACGGCCAGCCCGATCCTGAACCGGTCACTCGGCACCCCGTCACCCGTGGGCCCGCCCAGCACGGAGGCCAGCGCGCGGGCCTGGGCCTCGGGCAGGTCGTCCAGCCGGGACTGCAACGGCCACAGCAACCCGACCAGCCCCGCGAAGGCGAGGTCGGCCTCGGCCTCGATGCCGGTCACTCGGATCACCCGCAGCCCGGCGGTTTCCGCCAGCGAGGCGGCCCAGCCGAGCAACGCCGACTTGCCGATCCCCGCCTCGCCGCGCAGCACCAGCGCCCCGCTGCGTCCCGATTGGGCATCGGTGACCAGCGCCCCGAGCGCGGCCTGCTCGGCGTGCCTGCCGTGCAGCACGTGGCCCACAGCACACCCCCCGAAATCCGTAACCCAACCCAGAAATCCTACTGATTCGCGGTACGTAGCCCTTTCCTAGGGTGGTGACCAGCCGTTTTAAGGAGATTGAACCGTGAACGAGAAACGTGGGATGAGCCTGGCTCTCCTGGCGTTCGCCAACCTGATCACATCCCTGGATTTCACCATCGTCTACGTCGCCTTGCCGGACATCGCGCGGGAGGTCGGGTTCACGCCGCACTCGCTGCAGTGGGTGGTGAGCGCGTACGCGGTGCTGTTCGGCGGGTTCCTGCTGCTCGGCGGCCGGTTGGCGGATCTGGTGGGCCGGCGCAGGATGTTCGCCGCCGGCCTCAGCCTGTACGGCGTGGGCTCGCTGCTCGGCGGCCTGGCCCCCTCCCCCGCCCTGCTGATCGTGGCCAGGATGCTCCAGGGACTCGGCGGAGCCATCCTCGCACCGGCCACGCTTTCCCTGGTCAACACCATGTTCCCGGCAGGCAGGGCGCGTACCAGAGCCTTGACCGTGTGGGCCACCGGCGGCGCGGCGGGGCTGAGCCTCGGCTCGCTGCTCGGCGGCGCGCTCACCAACTGGCTCGGCTGGCAGTGGGTCTTCTTCGTCAACGTGCCGCTGGCCGTCATCGGCCTCGCCCTCGCGCCCGGCCTGCTGGTCGCCGACGGCGCGCGCGAGCGCGGGCGCACGTTCGACCTGCCCGGCGCCCTCACCGGTACGGCCGGCGTCACGCTCCTGGTGTTCGCCATAGCCCAGGGCCCCGAGGCGGGCTGGACCTCGGCCCCGGTGATCGTGTCGGCACTGCTGGCCGTGGCCCTGCTGGCGGCGTTCCTGGCGGTGGAGAAGCGCAGCGCCAGCCCCCTGATGCCGCTGCGTCTGTTCGGCAACCGGAGCCTCAGCGCCGCCGCCGTGGTCATCCTGGTGTTCGGGCTCACCCTGCAGGCGATCCCGTACTTCCTGACGCTGTACTTCCAGGGGGTGCTCGGTTTCACCGCGTTGCAGACGGGCGTGGCCTTCCTCGGCCCGACCCTGTCGATCACGTTCGGCAACACGATCAGCGAGCGGCTCATCGGCCGCCTCGGCACCAGGACCACGCTGATCGCCGGTCTGGTCGCGGGCGCCGCGGGCAGCGCGCTGCTCGGGCCGGGGATGACGGCGGACGGGTCGTACCTGAGCGTGCTGGCCGGGATCGTGGTCGTCGGCCTGGGGATGGGCCTGATCTACCCGGCGATGTTCAACGCGGCGGGCAGCGGCGTGGACGGCTCGGAGCAGGGCACCGCCTCCGGCATCGCCAACACCGCCCTTCAGGTGGGCTCGGGCGCCGGGCTGGCCGTGCTGGTGGCCGTGGCCAACGCGGGACTGGGCGGGCTGTCCGGCGAGGCGCTGCGCGCGGCCACCGCCGACGGCCTGGCGGTGGCCGCCTACGTCGCCGCCGCGGGTTCGCTGCTCGGCGTCCTGGCCGCGCTGCGCCTGCCCGGCCTGTCCAGAACCCCGGTCCTGGTCGAGGACCACGCGTAAACAGTCGAGGACCACGCGTAGACAACCGAGAGGACCACGCCGAAACGCCAAAGGGGCGGCCGTCCGGCGACGGCCGCCCCTCAGGAAGGCGTGATCAGCCCTTCAGCCAGCTCATCATCGGCCGGAGCTGAGCGCCCGTCTTCTCGATCGGGTGCTCGGCCAGCTCCTCGCGGTAACGCGTGAACTCCTTCTGGCCGCCGTCGAACTCCTCGACGAGCTGCCGCGCGAAGGTGCCGTTCTGGACCTCCTCCAGGATGCGCTTCATCTCCTTCTTCGTCTCCTCGGTCACCACGCGGGGCCCCCGGGTGTAGCCGCCGTACTCGGCGGTGTCGGAGACCGACCAGTACATCTTGGAGATGCCGCCCTCGTACATGAGGTCGACGATCAGCTTCATCTCGTGCAGGCACTCGAAGTAGGCGACCTCAGGCTGGTAGCCGGCCTCGATGAGCGTCTCGAAGCCCGCCTTGATCAGCTCGGAGACGCCGCCGCACAGCACGGCCTGCTCGCCGAACAGGTCGGTCTCGGTCTCCTCGGTGAAGGTGGTCTTCAGCGCGCCCGCGCGCGTGCCGCCGATGCCCTTGGCGTACGACAGGGCGAGGTCGAACGCCTTGCCCGAGGCGTCCTTCTCGACCGCGACCAGACACGGCACGCCGCGCCCCGCCTGGTACTGGCGGCGCACGAGGTGGCCGGGGCCCTTGGGGGCGACCATGGCGACGTCGACGCCCTCGGGGGCCTGGATGAGGTCGTAGCGGATGTTGAGCCCGTGACCGAAGAAGAGCGCGTCGCCCTCCTGGAGGTTCGGCTGGATGTCGTTCTCGTAGATGCCGCGCTGCAGGTGGTCCGGCGCGAGGATCATGATGAGGTCGGCCTCGGCCGCGGCCTCGGCCGGGGTGACGACCCGCAGGCCCTCGGCCTGGGCCAGCTCGCGGCTCTTGGAGGTCTCGGGCAGTCCGACCCGCACGTCCACGCCGGAGTCGCGCAGGGACAGGGCGTGCGCGTGGCCCTGGGAGCCGTACCCGATGACGGCCACGACCCTGCCCTGGATGATGGACAGATCGGCCTGGTCATCGTAGAAGATCTCGGTCACTTGCTAAAAACCTTTCAGGCGGTACGGTCCAGTGCCCTGAGGGACCGGTCGGTGATGGAACGGGCGCCGCGGCCGATGGCCACCATGCCCGACTGGACGAGCTCCTTGATGCCGAACGGTTCGAGCACCTTGACGAAGGCTTCGAGCTTGTCCGGCGTGCCGGTGACCTCGATGGTCACCGCGTCGGCCGCCACGTCGACGCAGCGGGCGCGGAAGAGCTGGACGAGTTCGAGCACGTGCGAGCGGCTGTCGGCGTCGGCCTTGACCTTGATGAGCATGAGCTCGCGCTGCACGGACAGCGAGGTGTCCAGCTCGACGATCTTCAGGACGTTCACGAGCTTGTTGAGCTGCTTGGTGACCTGCTCCAGCGGGAGTTCTTCCACGCTGACCACGATCGTCATGCGGGAGATGTCGTCGTGCTCGGTGGGCCCGACGGCAAGAGAGTCGATGTTGAAGCCCCGCCTGCTGAACAGCGAGGAGACTCGTGCGAGTACGCCGGGCTTGTTCTCCACCAGCACGGAGAGCGTGTGTCTGCTCATCAGTCCTCGCTGTCCCAGACCGGGGCCATGTCCCGGGCGATCTTGATGTCGTCGTTGCTGGTGCCCGCCGCGACCATCGGCCAGACCATCGCGTCCTGGTGGACGACGAAGTCGACCACCACGGGCACGTCGTTGATCTCCATGGCCTTTTTGATGGTGGCGTCCACGTCCTCGGGGCGCTCGCACCGCAGGCCGACACAACCATAGGCCTCGGCGAGCTTGACGAAGTCGGGAATGCGGCGGGTCGTCTGCAGGTCGGTGTTGGAGTAACGCTGGTCGTAGAAGAGGGTCTGCCACTGGCGGACCATGCCGAGGTTACCGTTGTTGATGACCGCGATCTTGATCGGCACGCCTTCGAGCGTGCAGGTGGCCAGCTCCTGGTTGGTCATCTGGAAGCAGCCGTCGCCGTCGATGGCCCACACGGTCGCCTCGGGCCGTCCCATCTTGGCGCCCATCGCGGCCGGGACGGCGAAGCCCATCGTGCCGAGCCCGCCGGAGTTGATGAACGTGCCCGGGTTCTCGTAGTCGATGAACTGGGCCGCCCACATCTGGTGCTGCCCGACCCCGGCCACGTAGTACGTCTCAGGACCGGCGATGGCGCTGAGCCGCTGCATCACGTACTGCGGGGCCAGCGAACCGTCCTCGAACTCGTCGTAGCCGAGCGGGTAGGTCTGCTTGTAGCCGTTGAGCAGCGTCCACCATTCGGTGTAGTCGCCCTTGCCCACGACGCCCACGGCGGCGACGAGGTCGGTGATGACCTCCTTGCAGTCGCCCACGATCGGGACGTCCGCGTGGCGGTTCTTGGAGATCTCGGCCGGGTCGATGTCCGCGTGCACGATCTTGGCGTACGGCGCGAACGTGGACAGTTGCCCGGTCACCCGGTCGTCGAAGCGGACCCCGAGCCCGACGATCAGGTCGGCCTTCTGCAGCGCGCCGACCGCGGACACGCTGCCGTGCATGCCGGGCATGCCCATGTGCTGGGGGTGCCCGTCGGGGAAGGTGCCGCGCGCCATCAGCGTGGTGATGACCGGGATGCCGGTCAGCTCGGCCAGTTGGAGCAGTTCGGCGGAGGCGCCCGCCTTGTGGACGCCGCCTCCCACGTAAAGGACGGGCCGCCGGGCCTCGGCGATGAGCTTGGCGGCCTCGCGGATCTGCTTGGAGTGCGGCCGCGTCACCGGGCGGTAGCCGGGCAACTGCATCGTGGGCGGCCACTGGAACTCGGTCTGGGCCTGCAGCGCGTCCTTGGAGATGTCCACCAGGACCGGGCCGGGACGGCCGGTGGAGGCGATGTGGAACGCCTCCATGATCGTGCGCGGGATGTCCGCGGGATCGGTCACCAGGAAGTTGTGCTTGGTGATCGGCATGGTGATGCCGGAGATGTCGGCTTCCTGGAAGGCGTCCGTGCCGATGGCCGCGCTCGCGACCTGGCCGGTGATGGCCACGATCGGCACCGAGTCCATGTAGGCGTCGGCGATCGGGGTCACCAGGTTGGTCGCGCCGGGACCGCTGGTGGCCATGCACACGCCGACCTTGCCGGTCGCCTGCGCGTAGCCCTCGGCCGCGTGGCCGGCGCCCTGCTCGTGGCGTACGAGCACGTGCCGGACCTTGACCGAGTCGTAGAGGGGATCGTAGGCGGGGAGGATCGCACCGCCGGGAATCCCGAACACGGTGTCGACTCCCACGTGCTCCAGCGCCCTGACCAGGGCCTGTGCACCTGTCATCCGTTCGGTCATCGGCTCGTTCCTTAAAGGGCAGACACTTAAGGACATAAAAAAGGCCCCTCCCCACCGGGGGGTGGGACTGGGGCGGCGCGCAGGTCGAAGTGCTTCGCTATCGGCCCGCGCGCCGGCGAAGTACTACGAGAATCTCACTGCGAAGCATGCTGCCACCTTAGCCGCTTTCTAGCGTCTGGTGTCAACTTGGTGGACAGTCATCTCACTTTCTGAGATGTACGGCCCCGCCACCCCCACGCCACCCGCCGACCCGCGCGAGCGCCGATCGGGGGGATCGCTTCTCAAGCCGGACACACGCGCCGCCGTAACGGCGGCGCGTGCGCCCGCTAGAGGGCCGACTGCAGACTGGTGCGCATCAGCGAGTCGACCCCCCGCGCCGCCATCGGCCGCGCCACCAGGAAGCCCTGGCCACGCGTGCAGCCCATCTCCCGCAGCTTCTCCAGTTGCTCGGGCCGCTCGATGCCCTCGGCCACCACGATCAGCCCCAGGTCGTGCCCGAGGCGCACGATCGTCCTGGTGAGCAGGGTGAGCGTCTCGTCGCGGCCCAGGCCCGAGACGAAGCTCGGGTCTATCTTGATCATGTCGACGGGGAGTTGGCGCAGGAACGCCAGGGAGGCGTAGCCGGTGCCGAAGTCGTCGATGGCCAGCCGTACGCCGAGGGCGCGCAGCTCCGACAGCCGGGAGATCGTCTCCTCGGCGTCCTCCACCAGCATCTCCTCGATCACCTCAAGGGTCAGCGCGGAGGCCGGCAGCCCGCTCTCCTCCAGGGCCTGCGCGACCGTCTCGACGAAGCGCGGCGCGGTGATCTGCCGGGCGGAGAGGTTGAGCGACAGGCCGATGTCCCAGGAGGAGGCCCGCCACGCGGCCACCTCGCGGCACGCCTCGCGCAGGATCCACTCGCTGAGCGGCACGATCAGCCCGGTGTCCTCGGCCGGGCCGAGGAACTGCTCGGGCGGCACGAACGTCGAGCCGCGCCACCAGCGCACCAGCGCCTCCACCGCGGTCACCCGCGAGGTCGCGAGGTCCACCACGGGCTGGTACTCGATCGCGAACTGGTTCTCGATCAGGGCCCGCTGCAGGTCGGCGGCGAGTTCGAGGCGGCGCACGGCGTCGGCGTGCATCTGCGCGGCGAACACCTCCACCCGCCGGCCGCCCAGGTCCTTCGCCCTGGCCATCGCCACGTCGGCGTTGCGCAGCAGGTCGCCCGCGGGCATCCCCTCCTCGGCGAAGGCCACGCCCACGGACGCGGTCAGCGCCACGTCGCGGTCGGCGACGCGGAAGGGCTCCTGGGAGACCGCGCGCAGCAGCCGCTCGGCCACGTCCACCGCGAGCTGGGCCTCGCCGCCGGTCTCCACCAGCACCGCGAACTCGTCGCCGCCCCAGCGGGCGAGCGTGTCCTCGGGGCGGACGACGCCGCGCAGCCGCCTGGCCGCCTGGCCGAGCAGGGTGTCGCCGCTGGCGTGCCCCACGGAGTCGTTGACCGAGGTGAAGCCGTCGAGGTCGAGGAAGATCGCCGCCTGGCCCGAGACCCGCCCGGCCACCACCTCGCGGGTGCGCTCCTCAAAGTAGGAGCGGTTGGGCAGGCCGGTGACGCCGTCGTGGAAGGTCAGGTGGGCGACCTGGTTGCGCAGGGCCTCCTCGTCGCTGATGTCGCGGGTGGTGACGAGCAGTACGTCCTCGCCGCCCACGTGGCGGGTGGCCACCGACTCGGTGGGTCGCCAGGTGCCGTCCGCAGCGCGTACCCGGCAGGCGATCAGGCAGGCGCCCGGCTCGGCGGTGTCCTCGTCGAGGCCCATGGCGCGCAGCGCGATCTGGATGCCGGGCAGGTCCTCGGGGTGGATGTAGTCGAAGATCGAGCCGCCGACGATCTCGTCGGGGCGGTAGCCGTACGTGACCTCGACGCCCGCGCCGATCTCGCGCACGGTGCCGTCGTAGTCGCACAGCAGCACCACGTCGCCCGAGCTCTCGGCCAGCTCGCGCAACTGCCGGTCGCCCAGCGCGACCAGCCCGCGCAGGCGGGCGTGCGAGGTCGCCAGCACGAACAGGCGCAGCACGAGGATCAGCACCACCGACGCGGCGATCACCACGACGCCCGTGACCGGGCGGTCGCGGGCGCCCGCGAGGTGGGCGGCGAGCACGACCGTCGCGACGGCCACCAGGGCGAGCGGGACCAGCGCGAGCAGGTCGGCCACCGCCGGGCCGCTCGCGGGCCGCTCGTCGCCGCCGCGGCGCGCGCCCCACGGCACCGCCGCCAGCAGCAGGAACGCCACCGGCGCCAGCACGAGGCTCCACGTGGGCGGCGCGCCCTCGCCGAGCCTGGCCACGGCGGAGGCGGTCTCGGCGACCGTGGTCGTGGCCAGGACGCCGATTCCGGCCAGGCCGAGCGGCAGGCCCGACAGCGTGCCCTTGACCACGACGGGGATGGTCGCGCAGGTCACCAGCAGGCAGACCATGGCCGGCAGCAGCATGAAGGCGAAGCCGGTCGAGCTCTCCGCGTAGACCTGGCGCAGCGCGGCGACCCATCCGATGAGGAAGAGCGCGGCCGTGCACAGGTAGGCGTCGGTGAGGTAGCGCAGCGCGGCCTTGGCGGTGGTGCCCCGGCCGGCGGCGATGATCGCGCCGCCCGCCATGAGGACGGCGCCGACCAGCACGAGCAGGTCGGCGAAGCTGAGGATGAAGCTGGAGGCGGTGGCCATCGGGCGCACGCCGACGCCCGCCGACCACACCAGCGCGCCCGCGCCCAGCCAGCGGGCGCCCGCCGCGTGCCGCGGCTCGTCCGACCTGAACGCGCTCACCAGCAGCGACAGCGCCGCCAGCAGCGCCGCCGTCAGTCCCGCGATCGCCCCGGTCACCCTGGCGGGTCCGCCCACCGCCAGCGCAATGGCGAAGCCGGCCGCGCCTATGGCGGCGGCGGCCGTAATCGGCGCCCGTGGGTCACGCCAGCGGATCACAGTCCTTGCCCTCACATCGACAGTGTGTGCGGTGCCGGGTACGCGGGTGGTGACAACGCCGATGTCGTCACCGATCTGATAACCACACAGACCGAAATGGTCTGAGTTCTCCTTGACTGGGAGTCAAGAAGGCCCAGTAGACGACAACCGTACGCACCGAAGGTCACGGACCAGCCACGTTCCGGATTCCTCTCAATACGTGTCGGAAATGACGTTGTTCAGCGGCTCGCCGGCCAGGTAGCGCAGGAGCTGCGAGCGCACCAGCCGCAACATGCGCCGGCCCGAGGCGGGGGTGCTGCCCGCGACGTGCGGGGTGATCAGCAGTCCCGGGGCCGACCAGAGCGGGTGGCCCTCCGGCAGCGGCTCGGGGGCGGTGACGTCCACAGCCGCCTTCAGCCTGCCGGACTTGAGCTCCGCCACCAGCGCGTCGGTGTCGACCACGCCGCCCCTGGCCGCGTTGACGAGCAGCGCGCCGTCCTTCATCCGGGCCAGGAAGGCGGCGTCGACCATGCCCGCGGTGTCGGCGGTGGCCGGCACGAGCAGCACGACCACGTCCGCCTCCGGCAGCAGCGCGGGCAGTTCGTCCATGCCGTGCACGCCGTCGCGGGCGGTGCGCGCCACGCGGACCACGTCCACCTCGAACCCGTCGAGCCGCCGCTCCAGCGCCCCGCCGATCGACCCGTAGCCGACGATCAGCACGGTGGAGTCGGCGAGCACCCCGGTGTGGCGGTAGGTCCAGTCGCCCCTGCGCTGCGCGTCACGGAACTCGGGGAACTCGCGCAGCACCGCGATCATCGCGCCGACCGCCCACTCGGCGGTGCCCGCGTCGTGGACGCCGCGCGCGTTGCACAGGACCGTGCCCTCGGGCATGTTCGGCCGGTACGGTTCCACCCCCGCGGTGACCGTCTGCACGAGGCGCAGCGAGGACATCGCGGCCAGCGTCCCCTTGACGTCGCGCGGCGTGATCAGCGGCGGCACCCAGACCTCGACGTCCTCGATCCCGTCCGGCATCTCCCCCTTGCCGTCATAGACCACGCATCGGACACGAGGAAGGTCGGAAAGGACGTCAACCATGGCTTCAGTGGGCACCCAGATCTTCATGTCGAGAACCTTACGACTCGGGCGTCAGTATGGAAGGCATGAGGAAGCTCTGGTTGATCGTCCTGATCGCGCTCGCCGGGTGCTCCACCGGCGGCGCGGTGACGCCCGCGGCCGACGTCTCCGCCGCCCCTCCGCCCGACGCGCCACGGGTGGTGGCCTCCGGCCTGAGCGTCCCGTGGGGCATCGCCTTCCTGCCCGGCGGGGACGCCCTGGTGACCGAGCGCGACACCGCGCGGCTGCTGCGCGTGACGCCGCAGGGCAAGGTCACGGAGCTGGCGAAGATCTCCGAGGCCAGGCCCGACGGCGAGGGCGGGCTGATGGGCGTCGCGGTCAAGGACGACTTCGTCTTCCTCTACTACACCGCCGCCGAGGACAACAGGATCGTCCGCTACCGCCTGAGCGGTGACACGATCGCCGAGCCGAAGGTCCTGGTCGACGGCATCCCCAAGGCCGGCATCCACAACGGCGGCCGGATCGCGTTCGGCCCCGACGGCTTCCTGTACGCCTCGACCGGCGAGGCCGGCGAGCGCCCGCTGGCCCAGGACCCCGACTCCCTCGGCGGCAAGATCCTGCGCATGAGCACCGACGGCGACGCCCGCGTCCACACGCTCGGCCACCGCAACGTCCAGGGCATGGCCTGGGACGAGTCAGGCCGCATGTACGCCTCCGAGTTCGGCGCCAGCACCTTCGACGAGGTCAACCAGATCGTCGAGGGCCGCAACTACGGCTGGCCGCAGGAGGAGGGCCAGGGCCGGGACTCCGCCTTCACCAACCCGATCCTCACCTGGGACACCGGCGAGGCCTCACCCTCCGGCATGGCGTACGCGGCGGGCTCGTTGTGGGTGGGCGCGCTGCGCGGGGCCCGGCTGTGGCAGGTGCCGCTGGACGCGCAGGGCCGTCCCGGCAAGCCGGTCGCGCACTTCGAGGAGACCTACGGCAGGCTCCGCGCGGTCGCCGTCGCCCCCGACGGCACGCTGTGGGTGGGCACGAGCAACAAGGACGGCAGGGGCTCGCCCGCCCAGGACGACGACAGGATCCTCGCCGTCACTCCACGTCGCCCCTAGCGGCGCAGGTGACCTGGGCCTGCGGGCGGTAGGTGGTGGTCTGCTTCTTGTCCCGCTTGACTTCCTTGCCGTTGTCGTAGAAGACGCGGGTGACGTCCACGGTGAAGCCCTGCTGGCCGACGGTCGGCAGGCAGCCCGCCTCGCTGCTGCTCTGGTGGCGGAACGGGGTGACCTCGCGGCGCTCGGAGACGATGGCCTCGACCTTGTCGTAGCGCCGCGTGCTCCACAGCGTGACGGTGACCGAGTTGGCGGAGTAGGCGGTCTTGATCAGCACGCCGTACTGGGAGTTGTTGACCCAGGTGAAGTCGCGGCGGGGGTAGAGGACGGCCACGTCGCGACCCTCGGGGTAGCGGGGGGCGTGGTAGTCCATGGGCGTGTGCTCGCCGACTTCGAAGCCGCCGTGGAAGACCGCGTTGTAGAGCGCGGTGGCGAACTGCGAGCCGCCGCCGCCCACGACGTTGACCATCCGGCCGCCGACGACCTGCGGCGCCTCCAGGTACCCGCCCTCGGCGGTGGGCTGGCCCATGACCTCGTTGAAGGAGAAGGTCTTGCGCGGCTCGACGATCGTGCCGTCGAGCTGCTTGGCCATCGTCTGGATGTTGGTGGCGCGCGGCTGGCAGCAGTCGAACTGGGAGGTGTAGGTCGCGATGCTCTCCTTGATCCCGAGCGTGCTCGCCTCCGCGGTGCCGAGCTCCGGTTTGACCGCCGCGAGCGAGACCGGCAACGTACGGCCGGCGCTCTGGGTCAGCACGCGGGACAGCTCCTCGGCCAGCTTGCCCGCGTCCACTCCCCTGCCCTGGCGGGCCGGGACGAGCACGGGCCGGTTGTCGACGATCTGGTAGGTGGCGTCGGCCGGCCGCTGGGCCAGGTCGACCAGCCTGCCCTCGATGGGCTCCAGCGCCTTCTCGGCGTCGAACTGCGGCTTCAGCTCGCCCTTGCCGTCGGGGACGTAGGTGAGGTGGGCGGCGATGGCGGCGGGGGTGAGCTCGGCCTGCTTGCCGTCCAGGGTCAGGGTGATCGGCGCGGCGACGGCCCGCTTGGCTCGGGCGGCGGCCTGCCGTACCGCCTGCTCGGTGGTTTCCGGCTTGGCCGGGACCATGTTGAGCGCCACGTCGCCCTGGGAGCGCAGGAACGCGGCGCTGATGGCGCGCACGGCGGCGTCGCGGTCGAGGAGCAGACCCTCCTGCGGCGGTACGGCACGCGGGCGCAGGCCGGAGAAGACGACGCGGCCCTCCTTGGGCGCCTTGTCGACCGACTCCGCGAGGCCCTCGACGGTCCTGGCGAGCTGGGCGGCGTCGATGGAGATCTTCGGCTGGAGCTCGGTGGTGCCGGTCATGGCCCGCCAGACCTCGGCGGGGGTGGGGAAGCCGCTGGGGGCCTCGCCGATGGTGGCGACCACGTCGAGTTCGAGCCCGGCCTCGTCGGGCTGGATGGTCTCCTCGCGCCCGGCCATGCTGACGGTGACGGGACGGTCGAGCCTGGCGGCCAGTTCGGCGCGGAGCTTGTCGGCGGCCTGTGTGACGGTCAGCCCGCCGATGTCGATGCCGGCGACGCGGGTGCCGCGCAGCACCGAGCCGGACATGACGACCGCGGGCACGAGGTAGGCCAGCAGGCCGAGCACGACGGCGACGAGCAGCAGCGTGGGCAGGAGGCGCCGGCGTGGCTGCTCCTGGTCGTAGCTGGGCGGCCGGGGCGGCGGTTCCGCGGGCCGGAACGAGGCGGGCGGCTGGGGCTCCTGCATCGGCCAGGGCTGCGGGGGCGGTGCCACGGGCGGCAGCGCGCCGCCGTTCGCGGGTTCCGGCTTGGGCTCCGGCTGGCCGGTGGGGCCGAAGATGTCCCTGGAGACGCCAGGCGGCAGACCCTCGACCTTCGGTGGCTTCTTGCCGGGCATGGGCAAGGGCACCGAGGCGAACGGGTCGGTCGGTGAATCGATCGGTCCGGCGCGCCGCACGCCTCTGTCTCCTCCTGCTCCGCAGCCTCTTCTCAGGCAACAGTAAGGCACGGGTATCCCGATATGTCACGGGAAATGAGCGATCTGTGGTCAACCAATCCAGCGATAGCGGTGTTCTGGACGGCCGGCGGTGCCGTACCGGGGGCGGAGCTCCGCCTTGCCCACCGCGCACAGGTGCTCCAGGTACCTGCGGGCCGACACCCGCGACAGGCCCGCCAGCGCGGCCGCCTCGGCGGCCGACAGGTCGCCGCCCGCGGCGCGCAGCGTCTCGGCGACCAGCTCGCAGGTCGCCGACGACAGGCCCTTCGGCAGCGGCGTCTTCAGCGCGCCGAACAGCCGGTCCACCTCGTCCTGGCCGACCTCGGGGCCGAGCGAGGTCAGCCGCCTCCTGCTCGTGGCGTACTGCTCCAGGCGCTCGGTCAGCGCGGCGGCGGTGAACGGCTTGATCAGGTAGTTGACCGCGCCGCTGCGCATCGCCTCCCTGACGGTGGGCAGGTCGCGGGCGGCGCTGATCATCAGCACGTCCACGTCGTTGAGCGCCTTGAGCACGTCGAGACCGGACAGATCCGGCAGGTAGATGTCGAGCAGCACCAGGTCGGGACGGAAGCGGCGGACCGCCTCCAGCGCGTCGTTGCCGGTGTGGACCGCGGCCACGACCTCGAAGCCCGGCATCCGCGCGACGTAGCCGCTGTGGATCCTGGCGACCATGAAGTCGTCGTCGACGACCAGCACCTTGATCATGGCAGCAGCGCGGTGAAGACCGCTCCTCCCTCGTTGCGTACGTTCACCCAGCCGCCCCTGCGCAAACACGCCTGCCTGGTCAGGGCCAGGCCGAGGCCGCGCTGGCCGGAGCGGGCGGCCTTGGTGGTGAAGCCCTCCCTGAAGACCTCCTCGACCAGGCCGGGGGTGATGCCGGGGCCGGAGTCGCCGACGCGCACGTGCAGGCCGTCGGCGGCGGTCCGCACCGACACCTCGATCGTGCCGGGGGCGCCGTCGAGCGCGTCGATGGCGTTGGCGACCAGGTTGCCCACGACCAGGACGGCGTCCTGCGGGTCGCCGAGCGCGCCGTCGGGGACCTCTGAGTCGTCGGCCAGCTCCAGCGTCGCCCCGCGCTCGGCCGCCTCCGCCGACTTGGCCAGCAGGAGCGCGGCCAGGGTGGGGTCCTGGACGCGTTCGCGGATGCCGATGGCGTAGGTGCTGCGGGTGGATCTGGTGATGAAGGAGACCGCCGCCTCCTGCTCGCCCAGTTCGAGCAGGCCGACCACGGTGTGCATGCGGTTGGCGAACTCGTGTGCCTGCGCCCGGAGGGCGTCGGTGGCGCTGCTGGCGTCGTCGAGGTCGCGGGCCAGCCGTACCAGCTCGGTCCTGTCGCGCAGGGTGACCACCCAGCCGCGGTGCTGGCCGCGCACCGAGACGGGGGTGCGGTTGAGCACCAGCACGCGCTCGCCGTGCAGGACGATGCGGTCCTCGCCGGGGTCGGCGCCGCTCAGCACGTCGCGCATGCGGTCGGAGACCGGCATCGCGGTGAGGTCCTCGCCCACCTCGCCGAGCAGGTCGCGGGCGGCGTCGTTGACGAGCGTGACGCGGCCGGTGAGGTCGAGGGCGAGCACGCCCTCCTTCACGCCGTGCAGCACGCCCTCGCGTTGCTCCAGCAGCGCGGCGATCTCGCGGGGCTCCAGGCCGAAGGTCTGCCTGCGCACGCGGGCGGTGATCAGGGCGGCGGCGGCCGACCCGGCGAACAGCACGGCCAGCGCCGTCCACACCAGCGGCGGCAGCGTGTCGAACAACTGCTCGCTGACCGTGGCCTCCAGCACGCCGACCGAGGCCAGGCCGATCACGGTGCCGTACTCGTCGAAGATGGGCGCCTTGCCCCTGACCGTGGTGCCGATGGTGCCGGTCTCGGTGCCGACCCAGGTGCGGCCGGTCTCGATGACGCCGCTGCCGTCGGTGGACAGCTTCTGGCCGATCAGGGCGGCGTTGGGGTGCGCGTAGCGGGTCTGCTCGCGGTTGGCGATCACGACGTAGTCGGCGCCGGTGGCCTGCTGGACGCTGACCGCGAGCGGCTGCAACACCTTTTCCGGATTTTTCGTGTTAAAGGCCTCGCGGACCTGCGGCATGCCCGCCACCGACTGGGCGATGGCCAGGGCGCGCTGCTGGTAGCGCGAGTTCAGCTGGGTACGCGTGTGCCCGGCCCACACGGCCGCCGTACCCCCCACGGCGAGCAAGACGATCACCATCTGGAGCACGAACAACTGGGTGCCGAGCGAGGCGTTTGTGACCCTCCTCACCTGCCTCATGGAAACAGGCCCAGGTCACGGCCGGGTAGCGACCAATACGAACAAAAAGACGGCAAGTGCGAAAAGGCTCGACCAGGACGGGTTGACAGCTCACCATCGCAGTTCACCGAACGTGAGAACCCCCCTTGGAGTGATCATGCGCCTGCGCATATTCGCCGCGCTCGCGGCCCTCTCCGTGGCCGCCCTGTCGGCCTGCGGCAACAGCGGCGGCACGAGCGCCTCCGGCAGCGGCACGCTGAAGATCATGGCGCCCGCCAACGCCGGCGGTGGCTGGGACCAGACCTCGCGCACCGCCGAGCAGGCGATCAAGCAGGCCGACCCCTCACGCAAGGTCGAGGTCTACAACGTGCCCGGCGCCGGCGGCACCATCGGCCTGGCCCAGCTCGCCGGGGAGAAGGGCAATGGCAACCTGCTCATGACGATGGGCCTGGTCATGGTCGGCGCCATCGAGCAGAACAAGTCCAAGGTCACGCTGTCGGACACCACGCCGATCGCCAAGCTGACTGAGGAGTACGAGATCATCGTCGTGCCCGCCGAGTCCAAGCTCAAGACCGTCGCCGACCTGGTCGCGGCGTGGAAGGCCGACCCGAAGACCGTCTCGATCGCGGGCGGCTCGGCCGGCGGCACCGACCACATCCTGGCCGGGCTCATGGCCAAGGCCGCGGGCGTGGACCCCAAGCAGATCAACTACGTCGCCAACTCCGGCGGCGGCGAGGCGCTCAACCTGCTCCTGGGCAACAAGGCCACGATCGGCATCTCGGGCGTCGGCGAGTTCGCCGAGCAGGTGAAGGCGGGCAAGCTGCGCGCCCTGGCCGTCAGCTCCCCGCAGCGCCTGCCCGACCTCGACGCGCCCACGATCAAGGAGGGCGGCCTCGACGTCGAGATCGCCAACTGGCGCGGCATGGTCGCCCCCGGCGGCCTGAACGACGCCGACAAGAAGGCCCTCACCGACCTGGTCACCAAGATGCACGCCTCGCAGGCGTGGAAGGACGCGGTCGCCAAGAACGGCTGGATCGACTCCTTCCAGACTGGCGAGCAGTTCGCCTCGTACCTGAACGCCGAGCAGACCCGGGTCAAGTCCATCATCGCCGAGATGGGGCTCGTCTCCTGATGGAGCCCACGCAGAGCAAGAAGCGGGGCTGGTGGCGACCCGAGCTCGGGTTGGCGCTGGCCCTGCTGGCCGTCGGCGTCTACGTGATCGTCGGCACGCTGAACGTCGAGGCGGCGACCTCCGTCGTCGGCCTGGGGCCGCGGTTCTTCCCCATGCTGGTCGGCGGCGCCATCACCGTCGTGGGCGCGTTCTACGTGATCGACGTCCTGCGCGGCGGCCGCGGCGACCCCGAGGAGAGCGAGGACATCGACGCCGACGCACCCGCCGACCTCAAGCAGGTCGGGCTGGTCGGCGGCGTCTTCCTCGCCTTCACCGCGCTGCTCGACACGCTCGGCTGGATCATCGCGGGCAGCCTGCTGTTCTTCGGCCTGTCGCTGGCCCTGGGCGCCGAGCACCGCGTGCGCGCGGCGATCGTCGGCGTGGTCCTGGGCCTCGGCACCTACCTCGCCTTCGTCAAGGGCCTCGGCGTGAACCTGCCCGCGGGCATCCTGGAAGGCGTGATCTGAGCCATGGACTCCTTCCAGCTCCTGCTCGACGGCTTCGCCTCCGCGCTGACGCCGATCAACCTGCTGTACGCGCTCGTCGGCGTCACGCTGGGCACGCTCGTCGGCGTCCTGCCCGGCATCGGCCCGGCCATGACCGTCGCCCTCCTGCTGCCGGTCACCTTCACCGTGCCGCCCGCCAGCGCGTTCATCATGTTCGCCGGCATCTACTACGGCGGCATGTACGGCGGCTCCACCACCTCCATCCTGCTCAACACCCCCGGCGAGTCCTCCTCGATGATCACCGCGCTGGAGGGCAACAAGATGGCCAAGCGGGGCCGCGCCGCCCAGGCGCTGGCGACCGCGGCCATCGGCTCGTTCGTCGCGGGCACGCTGGCCACCGGCCTGCTCGTCGTCGCCGCCCCGGCCGTGGTCGCCTTCGCGATCGCCTTCGGCCCCGAGGACTACTTCGCCCTGGCCATCCTGGCCTTCACCGCGGTCTCCTCGGTGCTGTCGCGCTCGGTCGTGCGCGGCCTGGCCTCGCTCGGCTTCGGCCTGGCGATCGGACTGGTCGGCATCGACCAGCAGACCGGGCAGGCCAGGCTCACGCTGGGCATCCCGCAACTGTTCGACGGCATCGACGTGGTGATCGTCGCGGTCGGCCTGTTCGCGCTGGGTGAGGCCCTGTACGTGGCCTCCCGGCTGCGGCACGTGCCGCCCGAGGTCATCCCGGTCGGCCGGGCGTACCTGGGCCGCGCCGACTGGGCGCGCTCCTGGAAGCCGTGGCTGCGCGGCACCGCGCTGGGCTTCCCGTTCGGCGCGCTGCCGGGCGGCGGCGCCGAGATCCCCACCTTCCTGTCGTACGCGGCCGAGAAGAAGCTGGCCCGCGGCGTGGCCCGCGAGGAGTACGGCAAGGGCGCCATCGAGGGCGTCGCGGGACCGGAGGCGGCCAACAACGCCTCGGCCGCCGGCACCCTGGTCCCCCTGCTCAGCCTGGGCCTGCCCACGTCCGCGACCGCCGCGATCCTCCTGGCCGCCTTCCAGCAGTACGGCCTGCAGCCCGGCCCCCAGCTCTTCGACCACAACCCGGCCCTGGTCTGGGGCATGATCGCATCCCTGTTCGTGGGCAACGCGATGTTGCTGGTGCTCAACCTGCCGCTGGCTCCCCTGTGGGCCAAGGTGCTGCATGTGCCGCGGCCGTACCTTTATGCCGGGATCGTGATGTTCGCCGCGCTGGGCGTCTACGCCCTGAACGCCTCGGCCGTGGATCTGATCGTGCTCTTCGTCCTCGGCCTGCTGGGCTGGGCGATGCGCCGCTTCGGGCTGCCGGTGGCGCCCGCGGTCATCGGCATGATCCTGGGCCCGATGGCCGAGATCCAGCTCCGCCGCGCGCTGGCCATCGGGGCGGGCGACGTGAGCGTCCTGGTCAAGAGCCCGATCGCGGTGGTGCTGCTCCTGCTGTCGGCGCTGGCCCTGCTGACCCCGGTCTTCAGGAAGCTGCTGGCACGGCGGCGCGACGGAAGGGTCACATCAGGGTCACCCGCCGAGTAGGCGCGCCCTCACGGGGAATCATCTGTGTGGTTCCTGGGGACAGACGTCCGTGGCCCCGCCGGCCTTGTCCACCGGCGGGGCCTTTTGGTTCGCGGGTCAGGCGGCGCTCGCCACCGCGGTCCTCCGGCCGGACGGGGTGGTGACGCCGAAGCGGGGAGCCACCCACAGGCCGGCCAGCACCATCGCCAGCGCCGCCGCGAACACCGCCCAGTAGCCCGAGGCCGCCGCCGTGAACAGGGCGCTGGTCACCGCGACCGCCACCACCGAGAAGACCGCCTCGCCCACCTGCAGCGACGAGGAGTTGGCCCCCTGCTCGCCGGGCGCCGACAGTTCGAGCGTGAGCACGGACAGCGTCGGGTACACCAGCCCCATCCCGAACCCGGCGATGATCCACGACGGGTACGCCAGCCAGATCGGCACCGGCTCGAAGGTGACGGCGCCCATCAGCAGGATGCCCAGCGCGATCATGGCGGTGCCGCCGCGCAGGTTCGTCATCCGGCTGAAGACCTCCCGGCCCTGCAGCCACGAGGCGAGCGACCAGGTCAGGGCGCCGCCGGTCAGCGCGATGCCGGCCACGAACGTCGACAGCCCGCGCTGGCTGATCAGCATCAGCGGGATGATCACCTCGGCGGCGAAGAAGGCGCCGGTGGCCAGGCCGCGAAGGGCCACGACCGACGGCAGCCCCCTGGCGGCCCGCAGCGTGCCGGCGGGCAGCAGCCTCGGCAGGGCCAGGGCCAGCACGACCAGGCCGGCGACGAGGAGGAGCACCTCGCCCTTGCTGCCGTACTGCATGAGGCCGGCGCCGACCGCGGTCACCGCGGCCCAGCCGAGCTTGCCGAGCATGCCGGGCGCGGAGTCGGCCTGCCCGCCCGAGACCGGCTGCCCCGCCAGGCCGCGGAACAGCACCAGCGCCGCCACCGCGGTCAGGATCGGCACGCCCAGGAAGACCCAGCGCCATCCGGCCGTCTCCACGACGACCCCGACGATGGCCGGGCCCACCATGGACGGCACCACCCATGCCGTCGCGAACAACGAGAAGATCTTCGGGTGGAGGTGCTCGGGGTAGGCCCTGGCCACCACCACGTACAGGGCCACCTGGACCAGCGCCCCACCGAACCCCTGCACGAGGCGTCCGGCGATCAGCATCTCCATGCTCTGCGCGAACCCGGCCAGGCCGAGCCCGCCCGCGAACGCCACCGCGCCCACCCAGAGCGGAGCCAGCGGCCCGCGAAGGTCTGCCCATCGGCCGCCCAGGACCGTCCCGATCACACCTGCGGCCATGGCTCCGCTGAAGGCCAGGCCGTACAGCTCAAGTCCGCCCAGTTCCCGGGCGACGACGGGCATGGCGACCGCGACCGCCATGTACTCGAAGGCGACGAGCGACACCATCGCCACCAGCCCAATGGTCAATGCTTTACGCGTCATGCCGTTGAAAGTACGTCGGCGCCGCGCCGGCCACATCGTGCCGTGGTCCTAGGTCCCCCTGGGCCAATAGTCCTAGACCTTCTATATCCAGAATAACCCGAATACCGCGGTGGAGAAGGGCCCCGCCACACGGACGGGGCCCTCGCGGGCTACTCGGAGACGCCCAGCTTCTCCAGGATCAGCTCCCGGGCACGGCCGGCGTCGGCCTTGCCGCGGCTGGCCTTCATGACGCCGCCGACCAGCGCGCCCACCGCGGCGATCTTGCCGGAGCGGACCTTGTCGGCCACGTCGGCGTTGCCGGCCAGGACCTCGTCGACGATCGCCGACAGCTCGCCCTCGTCGTTGACGATCTCCAGGCCGCGCGCGGCCACGACCGCGTCGGGCGAGCCCTCCCCGGCCAGGACGCCCTCCAGCACCTGGCGGGCCAGCTTGTCGTTGAGCGAGCCCGAGGCCACCAGCTCGGTCACCCGGGCGATGTCGGCCGGCGTGATGGACAGGTCGGCCAGGGCGGTGCCGCTCTCGTTCGCGCGGCGGGCCAGCTCGCCCATCCACCACTTGCGCGCGTCGGCCGCCGGAGCGCCCGCCGCGACCGTCGCCTCGACCAGGTCGATCGCGTCGGCGTTGTGCATGGCCTGCATGTCGAGGTCGGACACGCCCCACTCGGCCTGCAGCCGCCTGCGCTTGACCCGCGGCAGCTCGGGCAGCTCCGCCTTCAGCGTCGCCACCCACGCCACGTCCGGCGCGATCGGCACCAGGTCGGGCTCGGGGAAGTAGCGGTAGTCCTGCGCCTCTTCCTTGGAACGGCCGGGCGTGGTGGTGCCGGTGTCCTCGTGGAAGTGCCTGGTCTCCTGGAGGATCTTGCCACCCTCGGCCAGGATGTGGGCCTGCCGCTCGATCTCGGAACGCACCGCCCGCTCGACGCTGCGCAGCGAGTTGACGTTCTTCGTCTCGGTGCGGGTCCCCCACTCGGCAGCGCCGCGCGGCATCAGCGAGACGTTCACGTCGCAGCGCATGGACCCTTCCTCCATGCGTACGTCGGAGACGCCCAGCGAGCGCATGATCTCCCGCAGCTCGGTCGCGTAGGCCCTGGCCACCTCGGGCGCCATGCGGTCGGTGCCCGGGATCGGCTTGGTGACGATCTCGACCAGCGGGATGCCGGCGCGGTTGTAGTCGACGATCGAGTAGTCGGCGCCCTGGATGCGGCCGGTGGCGCCGCCCACGTGGGTGGACTTGCCGGTGTCCTCCTCCAGGTGGACCCGCTCGATCTCGATCCGCACGGTCTCGCCGTCGACCTCGACGTCGAGGTAGCCGTCGAAGCAGAGCGGCTCGTCGTACTGCGAGATCTGGTAGTTCTTCGGCATGTCCGGATAGAAGTAGTTCTTCCGGGCGAAGCGGCACCACTCGGCGATGGAGCAGTTGAGCGCCAGGCCGATGCGGATCGTGGACTCGATCGCCGCCGCGTTGGCCACCGGCAGCGCGCCGGGAAAGGCCAGGCAGGTCGGGCAGACCTGCGTGTTGGGCGCGGCGCCGAACGTGGTCTTGCAGCCACAGAACATCTTCGAGGCGGTGCCGAGCTCGACATGGGTCTCAAGACCGAGAACCGGCTCGAACCGGCTCAACGCCTCGTCAAAAGCCATCACGCTCATAGCGCGGGCGCCTCCTTCAGCAGCGGGCCGCCCCAGCGGCTTTCCAGGGCCTGCTCCACCGCGGCGGCGACGCGGTAGCAGCGGTCGTCGCCCAGCACCGGAGCCATGATCTGCAGGCCGACCGGCAGGTTGTCCTCGTCGGCCAGGCCGCACGGGACCGAGATGGCCGCGTTGCCCGTCAGGTTGGACGGGATCGTGCACAGGTCGGCCAGGTACATCGCCATCGGGTCGCCGGTGCGCTCGCCGAGCTTGAACGCGGTGGTCGGCGTGGTCGGCGAGATCAGCACGTCCACCTGCTGGTAGGCGGCCTCGAAGTCGCGGCTGATGAGCGTGCGGACCTTCTGGGCCTGGCCGTAGTAGGCGTCGTAGTAGCCGCTCGACAGGGCGTAGGTGCCGAGCATGATGCGCCGCTTGACCTCGGGGCCGAAGCCGGCGGCCCTGGTCAGCGCCATGACCTCCTCGGCGCTCCGGGTGCCGTCGTCGCCTACGCGCAGGCCGTACCGCATGGCGTCGAAGCGCGCCAGGTTGGACGAGCACTCCGACGGCGCGATGAGGTAGTAGGCGGGCAGCGCGGTGGTGAACGTCGGGCAGGAGACCTCGACGACCTTGGCGCCGAGCGACTCCAGCAGCTCGACGGCGTCGTGGAAGCGGTTGAGCACGCCCTGCTGGTAGCCCTCGCCGCCGAACTCCTTGACCACGCCGATGCGCATGCCCTGGACGTCGCCGTGGCGGGCGGCCTCGACGACGGCGGGTACGGGCGCGTCGATGGAGGTGGAGTCCATCGGGTCGTGGCCGGAGAAGACCTCGTGCAGCAGCGCGGTGTCGAGCACGTTGCGGGCGAAGGGGCCCGGCGTGTCGAGGGAGCTGGCGAAGGCGATGACGCCGTAGCGGGAGGAGCCGCCGTAAGTGGGCTTCATGCCGACGATGCCGGTGACGGCGGCGGGCTGGCGGATGGAGCCGCCGGTGTCGGTGCCGGTGGACAGCGGCGCCTCGTAGGCCGCGACCGCCGCCGACGAGCCGCCGGAGGAGCCGCCGGGGGTGCGGGTGAGGTCCCACGGGTTGTGGGAGTCGCCGTAGGCGGAGTTCTCGGTGGAGGAGCCCATCGCGAACTCGTCGAGGTTGGTCTTGCCGAGGATGACCAGTCCGGCGGCGCGCAGCCGCGCGGTCACGGTCGCGTCGTACGGCGGCCGCCACCCCTCCAGGATCTTGGACGCGGCGGTCGTCGGCATGTCGTGGGTGGAGAAGATGTCCTTGTGCGCGATCGGCACCCCGGCCAGCGGCCCGAGCTTCTCCCCCGCGGCCAGCCGGGCGTCGACCGCCCGTGCCTGGGCCAGCGTGACCTCGCGGTCGACGTGGAGGAACGCCTTGACCTTGGGCTCGACCTCGGCCATGCGGTCGAGGTGCGCCTCGGTGACCTCGGCGGAGGAGGTCTCGCCTGAGGCGATGAGCGCGCCGAGCTCGGCGGCCGTCTTGTGGATGAGACTCATGCTTCCTCCCCCAGGATGCGCGGAACCCGGAAGCGGTCGTCCTCGACGGCCGGCGCCCCGGCCAGGGCTTGCTCAGGCGTCAGGGACTGTCGCACCTCGTCGGCGCGGAAGACGTTGGTCAGCGGGAGCGCGTGCGACGAAGGCGGCACGTCCTCGGCGGCGACCTCGGCGACCTTCGCGACAGCCTCGATGATCGCATCGAGCTGCGTGGCGTAGTGGTCGAGCTCGTCGTCGGACAGCGCCATCCTGGACAGCCGGGCCAGGTGCGCGACCTCGTCGCGGGTTATGGCGGACATGAGTCGTTGAACCCGTTTCTGGATGGAGTTTGGACACTGTCATCCTAGGGGGCTCGGGCAAGCGGGACCGAACGGTTAACGTGGCCTCTCACCTGCGTGCCGCGCTCAGGCGGTCCTGGTGACCTCGGCGGCGCGGTAGCCGTAGCCGAGCGCGGGTTCGGGGTCGAGGTGGTCGCGCAGCCAGAGCGTGGCGTCGGCGGCCACCATCGGCTCGCAGAACAGCCAGCCCTGCCCCATGTCGCAGCCCATCTCGGCCAGCCGCAGCGCCGCGGCGTCGGACTCGACGCCCTCGGCCACCGAGCGCAGCCCGAGCGAGCGGACGAGGTCGACGATGGAGCGGACGATCCGCTCGTCGTCCTCGGACTCGGTGATCCGCCGCACGAACGACGAGTCGATCTTGACCTCGGCGACGGCGAGGCGCTGGAGGCGGATGAGCGAGGAGTAGCCGGTGCCGAAGTCGTCCAGGGCGAGCGGGATGCCGAGCGCCGCCAGCGCCTTGATCGTCTCGTGCGTGTACGCCTGGTCGCCCATGAGGATGCGCTCGGTGACCTCCAACTGGATGGCGTCGGGCGGCAGGCTGTAGCGGGCCAGGCCGACCTCCAGTTGCTCGGGCAGCGCCGAGTCGAGCAGGTCGCGGGCCGAGACGTTGACCGAGATCTGCACCTTGAGTCCCATGTGCCACCACCGGGCGGCCTGCTCCAGCGCCGCCTCGATGACGAACTCGGTGAGCTGGCGCATCAGGTACGACTGCTCGGCCAGCGGGATGAAGTCGGCCGGAGGGATGGTCCCGTGCACCGGGTGCCGCCAGCGCACCAGCGCCTCGACCCCGTGGACGGCGCCGGTGGTGAGGCCGACCTTGGGCTGGTAGTGCAGGCGCAGCTCACGGTTGTCCACGGCGCGGCGCAGGTCGCCGAGCAGGTGGAGACGCTCGGGCGAGTTGCGGTCCTTGTCGGGCTGGTAGAGCTCGACACCGGTACGCCCCTCCTTGGCCATGTACATGGCGACGTCGGCCCGCTGCATGAGGAGCTCGAAGTCGGGCGCGTGGTCGGGGAAGAGCGCGATGCCGACCGATCCGTCGAGGTCGAAGGTCATGCCTTCGAGGCGCACCGGCTCGGTGAGGGCGGCGCGCAGCCTGGCCGCCACCTCGCGGGCGGCGTGGGCGTCGCGGATGGACGGCAGCAGCACGGCGAACTCGTCGCCGCCGAGCCTGGCCACGACGTCGCCGGGCCGTACCGAGTGGAGGAGGCGGTGGGCCACCATCTGCAGCAGCCGGTCGCCGACCGGGTGGCCCATGGTGTCGTTGACCTCTTTGAACCGGTCGAGGTCGAGGAGGAACAGGCCCACGCGCTCGCCTTCGCGCGCCTCGGCCAGGGCCTCCTCGGTGCTGACGATGAGCATCTTGCGGTTGGGCAGGCCGGTGAGCTCGTCGTGCAGCGCCTGGTGGTCGCGGCGCATGGAGAGTGTGGCGGTGAAGTAGACGGCGGCGAGGGGGGCGACGAACAGGGGCACGAGGCCGGGCGAGTGGCTCATGACGACCACGACCAGGGGGGCCAGGCCGAGCAGCGCGGTGTAGACGAGGCTCTGCGGCCCGGCGGTGGCGCGCATGACCCGGACGACCGAGCGGCGCTCGTGCAGGGCGACGGCGCCGCAGACGAGCGTGGCCCTGGTGACGAAGTACGCCACGCCGGACAGCGCGATCGGCACGAGGTCGGCGCCGCCCGGCACCCACGGCACCTCGGGCGTGGGCACGATCCCGAAGACGCCGAGCACGACGGCGGCGGCGGTGAGCGCGAGCGTCGACTGACCCACGTTGAACAGCACCCGGTGCCACGCCTTGCGGGTGACGACCCCGTTCATGACCACGCCGACGACCTGCATGAGCACCGCGACGGGCAGCCCGAAGTGCAGCAGCACCGCGAAGGTGAACATGGTCGAGGGGTAGGTGCCGCCCACGGAGGCCGCGGACGAGACCATGACGGGCCTGAGCTCGCCCAGCACGACCAGCACCGCGAGCACCCAGAACAGCGGGGTGCGGGCGAGCTCCGCCAGGCCGACAGGGTCGAGCCTGAGTATGGCCGCGACCAGCGCGGTGCCGCCGATCGCGGAGATGGCCGCGAGGAAGGCCCACAGGGGAGTGCCCATGCGCGGGCCGGTGTCGCGGGTGTCGGTTGGGTCAGTCATGAGTAACAGAACCCCCATTAGGTCACTATGGGAGGGTACGACCTTAACCCCACTTCGCGAAACCAAGCGCGTACGTTCCGTCACTTCGCCTTTCCGACAATACCTCACATTCTGACCGACCCAGAACCCGTTTCTAGAACCCGATACGGCCCCCGACCTCGCGTGATGCCCGCCGCGACCAAGGGCTCCAGGATCTTTCAGGGCTCGGGCTGGACCGCCACGGCGGCCGCCGCCTCGGGCCCGTCGGCCAGCAGTACACCGAACCCCGCCTCGTCCAGGATCGGCACGCCGAGCGAGACCGCCTTGTCGTACTTCGACCCGGCGTTCTCCCCCACCACCACGAAGGCCGTCTTCTTGGAGACGGACCCGGCCACCTTCCCGCCGCGCGACTCGATCTCCTGGGCGGCGGAGTCGCGGGTGTGGCCCTCCAGCGTGCCGGTGACCACGAGCGTCAGCCCCTCAAGGGTCTTGGGGCCGCTCGCCACCTCGGGCTCGTCGTCCTCCATGCGCACGCCCGCCGCCCGCCACCGCTCGACGATCTCGCGGTGCCAGTCGACCTCGAACCACTCCTTGATCGTGGCGGCCATGTTCGGCCCGATGTCCCTGACCGCCGCCAGTTCCTCCACCGAGGCGTTCATGATGGCGTCGACCGAGCGCATCGCCGAGGCCAGCGCGCGCGCCGTCGGCGGGCCCACGTGCCGGATCGACAGCGCCACCAGCACCCGCCACAGCTCCTTGTCCTTGGCCGCCTCCAACTGCTCGCGCAGGCTGAGCGCGGCCATCGACGGCTCGCCGTTGGCGTTGGAGAACAGCGAAACGACCTTGGGCTCACCCGTCTTCTCGTCGATCTTGGGCAGGCCGGTGTCCTGGTCGCGGACGATCGAGCGGATCGGGATCAGCTTGTCCAGCGTGAGGTCGAACAGGTCGGCCTCGGTACGCAGCACCGGCTCCTGCTCCGCCACCGGCTGGGTGAGCGCGGTCGCCGCCACGTACCCCAGGCCGCCGATGTCGAGGGCGTTGCGGCGGGCGGCGAAGAAGACCCGCTCGCGCAACTGCGCCGGGCAGTGCTTGGCGTTCGGGCAGCGCAGGTCCGCGTCGCCCTCCTTCTCGTAGGCCAGCGCGGTCCCGCAGGCCGGGCAGTGGGTCGGCATCACGAACTCGCGCTCGCTGCCGTCGCGCAGCGCGAGCACCGGCCCGACGACCTCCGGGATGACGTCTCCGGCCTTGCGCAGCACCACGGTGTCACCGATGAGCACGCCCTTGGCCTTCACCACGGCCGCGTTGTGCAGGGTGGCGCGCTCCACCGTCGAGCCGGCCACCACGATCGGCTCCATCACCGCGAACGGCGTGACGCGCCCGGTCCTGCCGACACCCACGTGGATGTCGAGCAGCTTGGTGTTGACCTCCTCCGGCGGGTACTTGTAGGCGATCGCCCAGCGCGGCGCCCGCGAGGTCGAGCCCAGCTCACGCTGGGTGCGGAAGTTGTCGACCTTCACCACGACGCCGTCGATCTCGTACGCCGGGTCGTGCCGGTGCACCCGGTAGTTCTCGATGAAGGCGTTGACCTCGGCCGACCCCGCCACCACCCGGTAAAGGTCGGAGACGGGCAGCCCGAACGCGCGCAGCCGGTCGTAGACGTCCGACTGCGCCTTCGGCTCCTCGGCGCCCTCCCAGACGCCGATCCCGTGCACGATCATGCGCAGCGGGCGCTGGGCGGTGATGCGCGGGTCCTTCTGCCGCAGCGTGCCCGCCGCCGCGTTGCGCGGGTTGGCGAACAATGGCTTGCCCTCCGCGCCGAGCTGCTCGTTGAGCTTGGCGAAGTCGGCCACCGGGATGTACACCTCGCCGCGCACCTCCACCAGCGACGGCACGTCCTCGCCCCGCAGCCGGTGCGGCACCCCCGTGATCGTGCGCACGTTGGGCGTCACGTCGTCGCCCGTGCGGCCGTCGCCGCGGGTCGCGCCGCGCTCCAGCTTCCCGTCCCGGTAGACCAGCGCGATCGCCAGCCCGTCGATCTTCAGCTCACACAGGTACGGCCCCGCGTCCCCCTCGGCCAGCCGCTCCGCCCGCGCGATCCACGCGGCCATGTCGGCCTCGTTGAAGGCGTTGTCCAGGCTCTCCATCCGGGCCACGTGCTGCACCTTGGCGAAGTCGCCCGACGGCGGCGCCCCCACCTTCTGGGTGGGCGAGTCGGGCGTGCGCAGCGACGGGTCCTTCTCCTCCAGGTCGAGCAGCTCGCGGAACCACTGGTCGAACTGGGCGTCGCTCACCGTCGGATCGTCGAGCACGTAATACCGCCAGCGAGCTTCCTCGACCAGTTCGCTCAGCTCCGCGTGCCGTTTACGACCCTCGTCCAGCGCTTCGGCGGTCATCCCCGTACTCCCCTCGTTCCACGTTCAGAGAGAACGCTATCCAAGGGAGGCGGTCAGGAAAAAACATTCGGATCGCTGCCGCGCAACCCGGTGTCGTGGGAATTGATCCGCTCGACCTTGGCGCCCATCTCGGTGATCTTCTTGCTGGCGTTGATGACGATCGTGCCGCGGTCGGTGCCCGGCCCGGGATTGAAGATCTCGCGGCTGCCCCGCCCACCGCCCTGGGTCTTGTAGTAGATGGTCAGCCGGGTGTCGTAGCCCCGGCCGCCGTCCTCCAGGGTGTAGCGGATGACATACCTCTTGTGCCCTTTCCTCCTGGGGCTGATCTTCAGTGACGCGTCGGCCTTGTGAGAAGGCGACGGCAGCCCCACCGTGACGCTGTCTGCCATTTCCCGCCCTTTCCTAACACGTGGTCAGTGCGCACGCCGCGATCAACGGCTGGTCGATCACGTCGGCCAAATAGCGGAAATCCCATTCAACGACCCCGCCTTGGACGTTACTTGCGAGCATCGCGTACGTGCCAGGCCCAAACGCGACCCCCTCCCCCGCCCTGGACAACGTGTGCACGCGGCGGGGTCCGTGCCGGTCGCGCACGAGCCAGACGGCGACGGTCTCGTCCAGGGCGGCGGTGGCGGCCAGGCGGCCGTCGGGGCTGAGCGCCACCTCGTGGACCGGGCCGCCGTGCCCGCCCATCGAGCCCGCGACGCGCAGCCGCGTGCCGCCGACCACCTCCCACAGCACCGCCTTCCTGTCCTCACCGCCGCTCACCACCAGCTCCCCGCGTACGGCCAGCGCCCGCACGTCACCGGAGTGCCCGTCACCGGTGTCCGTACGGCGGGGCCGTCCCGGATCGCGCAGATCCCACAGCGCGAGGCGGCCGTCGGCCCCGCCCACGACGCCGAACCCGGCGCCCAGCGCGACCACGGAGGCGTCCTTGCCCGGCAGGCGGCTCTCCCGCCCGGTCGCCGCCGACCACAGCACGACCCCGCCGGGCCCGCTCATCAGGGCCAGGCGGCCGTCGGGACTGAGCGCGACCGAGCGCAGCCGCAGGCCCTCGGCCAGGTTCCGCGAGCCGCCCGGTCCGCGCAGCACCGCCCCGGACTCGCTCCCGGCCAGGGCGGTGGTCCCGTCCGCGCTCAGTGCCACCGCGGTCGCCTCCGGGAAGGCGGCCACCTCCCCTGACGGGCCCCAGAGGGTGGCGCCGTCCCGGTCGTGAGTCAGCCTCATCGCCCCGCCCACCGCGATCTGGGCGGCCGAGCCGGGCAGGACCTTCCTCCCGGGCGGGTCGGCGTAGCGCCAGAGGATGGCGCTGGTGTCGCCGCTGCCGGTGAGCAGCCTGCCGCCGGGGCCGAACTGGACCGCGGTGACCTCCGCCGTGTGCCCGGCCAGCCGGGTCCTGAGCTGGGGCAGGCGCGGGTCGGCCAGGTCCCAGACGATGACCGAGTAGTCGTCGCCCGCCGTGGCCAGCGTGACGCCGTCCGGCGCGAAGGCCACGTCGCCGACGAAGCCCTCGTGGCCGGTCAGGTAGCCGACCAGCTCGGGCTCGGCGCTGACGTCCCAGACGCGCTCGCCCACCACGGCCACCTGCCCGTCGGCGCGCAAGGCGACGCCGAGGCTGGGGTTGGTCTCCGTCTCGGGCACCGGCAGGGGCTGCGAGGTCCCGGTGTCCAGGCGCCACACCCGCCCCGCGCCCGCCGCGTCGGCCGTGACCAGCACCTCTCCCGCGACGGCCAGCTCGGTGACCGGGGGGCCGAAGCGGGTGAGCCTCTCCGGGGTGCCGCGCACGTCCCACAGCTCCACGCCGCGGTCGGAGGCGACGGCCACCCGGTCGCCGCCCGCGTAGAACTCCGCGTACTGGCCGGGATCACCCAGAACCGCCACCAGCCGGGGCGTGCCGCCCGTCAGGTCCCAGATCTCCGGCGGCGTCTCGCGCCAGGAGACCACGGCCCGCCCGTCCCGGCCGAAGCGGGCCGAGTAGACCGCGCCCTTGCCCGTGGCGGGCAGCGTGGCGAGTCTGGTGCGCCGGTCCAGGTCCCAGAGGTGCAGGGCGCCCTGGAAGTCGCCGGTCAGCGCGCGGGCGCCGTCCGGGCTGACGGCGACGGCGTTTACCGAGGCGGTGAAGCCGGTCAGGCGGGCGCGGTAGGCCATGCTCAGCGCGTCCGCGGCGAGGGCGGACTCGGTCACGGTTCCCGGATCTGTTCTGACCGCCTCGATGCCGAGCCTCAGGGCGGCGGGCGGGTCGGCCTGCCGTACGACGTCGGCCTGGAAGACCTTCGCCCGCGCGGCCGCGGTGCGGCGCTCGCGCTCGGCGTCCTGATATTTCAGTACGGCCACCGCCGAAGCGATCAACGACACCACGAGCAGCCCGCTCAGCACGGACACCAGCGCCACCCGCAGCCTGGCCCGCCGCGTGGCCAGCGCCTGCGAGGCGGCCAGGAACCTGGCCACCAGCGGCCCCGGCCGCCGCCCCGCCGCCCATTCGCGGGCCAGGTCCAGCCGCGACCCCTGATACAGCCCCGCCGGGTCGCCCTCCCACGCGCGGGCCGCCTCGACCAGGCGCTGCTCGACCAGGAGCGCGTTCCTGTCGTTCTCGATCCAGCCGCGCAGCGCGGGCCAGGCGGTCAGCAGCGCCTCGTGGGTGATCGTGACGTGCTCGCCGTCCAGCGTGAGCAGGCGGGCGTCGTCGGCGGCGAAGGCGGCGATCACCTCTTCGGCAGGCGTGTCGGCGGCGGGCAGTTCCAGGGCGAGCTGGTCGCGGGTGACGCGGCGGCGGGTGTCGTCGGTGCCGTCGCCCACATGGACCAGCCGCAGGAACAGCGCCTTCACGCCGCCGGGGTCGGGCAGCGAGGCCAGCACGTCGTCGGCGGTGGCGGCGAGCGCGCCGTGGATGCCGCCGGTCTGGCGGTATCCGGCCACGGTCAGGACGGTTCTGCGGCGCTGCTGCCAGGTGGCCAGCAGCGCGTGGGACAGCAGCGGCAGCCGTCCCGGCTCCTGGCCGAGGTCGCGCAGGAGCAGCTCGACCAGGCCGGGTTCCAGCGTCAGCCCGGCCGCCGCGGCGGGACGTTCGATGGCGGCGCGTAACTCGCCCTCGGTCATCGCGCCGACCACGACCTGGCCGCGTTCGAGCGCGGTGCGCAGGGCCGGGTGCTCGGCGCAGCGACCCAGGAAGTCGGCGCGGACCGCCAGCACGGTCAGCCCGGGTCGCTCGCGCAGGCGCTCGGCGACGTCCATGTCCTCCTCGAACTGGTCCACGACCAGCACGTCCACGTCGTCGGGCAGCGCCTCGCCCGGCCTGACCACGGCGACGGTGCGCGGGCCGCCGAGCGCGCCCTGGCGCAGCGCCGGCACCAGTCCCGCCCGCAGCAGCGAGGACTTGCCCGAGCCTGAAGGCCCGGTGACGATCAGCGGCGCCGGGTCGGCCTCACGCTCGGCCAGCCGCCTGACCAGCTCGGACACCAGCCGGTCCCGGCCGAAGAACAACGCCGCGTCCTTCTCGCCGAACGCGGCCAAACCCTTGTAGGGGGCGCCTTCGGGGAGGGTGGCGGGCGACAGCCGTACACCCTCGGGGGAAAGGCCGTGGGCGGGGTTGCGGGCGAGCGCGAGCTCGCCCACGCGGCCGGTGGAGCGGGCGCGCGGGCGCGGGAACCCGGCCGCGGGCAGCGTGCGGCTCAGATGCCGGTGGACGTGCTGCAGCGTCAGGTACGGCGGGCCGCCCGGATCACCCTCCCGCAGGAGGCGCAGCAGCGCCCCGGAGAAGGCCGTGTACGTGGCCCCTTCCGGGGCGAAGGAGGGCTCGCTGCGCCCCGCCGAGGTCAGCACGTACGCGCCGGTGATCTCGGTGAGCCCGGCCACCTCGTCGAGGGCGGACATGCCCTCGATGGCCCGGCCGGAGAAGCAGCAGTCGAGCACGACCGCGACCGGCGCGTCCACGTTGTCGAGAAGGTAGCGCCGCACGGTGTCATACGGCAGAGCCGTGTGTTCCAGGTGGAGCGGCCCGGAACGGGTGACACCGGCGGCCAGATGGAGCGAGCCACGACGGCTGACAAGGCCGTGGCCCACGTAATACACGATCAGCGGGCCGCCCGCGGCGGCCGCCGCCTGGGAGACGGCGGCGCCCAGCTCCAGCGGACTCGCCAGATCGAGCCCGACCCGGACGTCGGCCAGCCCGCACGTCTCCAGCAACACCTCACGCAGGTCCTGGAGTGTGCGCGCGACCGCGGGGAGGTCCGGCAGGTCGGATTCTGGACGATGCGTGCCCGTGCCGAGCAGCAGCGCGCTGGCGCCCGCGAAGTCACCGGCTCTCACGCATCGAGTTCAGCACAATCTCGCGATCGCGCCATGGGTAGGGCCCTACTCAGCCACCCTGGGCCTCACGGGCCTCAGCCGCTTGGGCCTCAGCCGCCCTGGGCCCACACGCCGTCCCATCCGGAGCACCTTCCGGTGATCTTGGTGGTGGTGCCGCGGCAGACCTTGCCCTCGATGGAGAGCATGTAGCCGGTGCCGAGGGAGAAGGCCAGCGGCTTGGCGCCCGAGCAGTTCTTGTAGGTCTTCCTGCCCTGGCCGCCGTTCTCCTTGGTCCAGCGGAACTTCAGCCAGGAACATCCCTTCTTGCCGGGGAGGTCGTAGAGCTTGCCGGAGACGGTGAAGCCGGGACGGTCGAGGACGACCTTGCCCTTGGCCTTGCCCGCCCGGTCGGCGGAGTAGATGGAGCCCCAGCTCCAGGTCTCGGGGTTGGCCGACGCCATGGCCGGGGCCGCCAGCGTCGCGGACGCGAAGAGGAGGGTCGCGCCCACGGCTATGGTGCGAAAAATCATGATCCTCAGGCTAGTCAGGCGCCTTGCATCCCGCTTGCAGGATCCTCCCGAAGCACCTCGGCCGCCTGGTGACAGGCGCGCAGCGCCGCCCGCGCGTACCGGGGAGAGGCGCCCGCCAGCCCGCACGCGGGGGTGAGCGTGACGCGCTCGGCCAGCTCACCCGGCGCGAACCCGAGCCGCCGCCACAGCTCCACCGCGGGCTTGGCCACGGCCCCGATGTCCGGCAGCCGCGCGTCGGTGCCCGGCACCACGCCCAGCAGGAACGCCAGCCCGGCCTCCACGGCCTCGCCGATCGTGTCCTCGTCGCGCCGCCGCAGCAGCGAGGCGTCCACGGAGACGCCGCGCACCCCGGCCCGCCGCAGCAGGGCGAAGGGGACGCCGGGCGCGCAGCAGTGCACCAGCGGTCTGTCGAACCCCTTCAGCGACTCCTCCACCCGCCACTCCTCGACCGCCGCCAGCCGCCCGAACCCCGAGGCGGTCGGCACCGTGCCGGCCAGCACGCCCGGCAGCGCCGGCTCGTCGAGCTGCAGCACGACCTCGCTCACCCCGGGCAGCCGCTTCGCGATCTCGGCAAGGTGGTCCCGCACGCCCTGGGCCAGCGAGTCGGTCAGATCCCGCACCGCCCCGGCGTCGGAGAGCATCCGGTTGCCGTGGCGCAGCTCGATCGCGGCGGCCAGCGTCCAGGGCCCGCAGACCTGCACCTTGAACGGCCCCTGGTAGCCCTGGCCGATCTCCTCCAGCCCGTCGAGATCACGGCGCAGGTGGTCGGCCGCCCGCTGGTGATCACGCCCTGGCCGGTCGGTCAGCCGCCACCCCGACGGCTGCACCTCGACGGCGAGATCGACGAGCAGCGAGGCCGTCCGCCCGACCATGTCCGCCCCCACGCCCCGCGCCGGCAGCTCGGGCAGATAAGGCAAGCCGGGCACCTCACCGAACACCACACGCAGCGCCTCCAGATGATCTTCACCCGGATGCGAACCAACCCCGGTAGCCTCCCACGCAGTCATGGCCCCAAGCCTAGTTATCGTGGGGACCATGAAGCTCACCAAGTACGGACACGCCTGCGTGCGACTGGAGAAGGACGGAAAGGTCCTGATCATCGATCCCGGCGTCTTCACCAAGGACCCGGTCCTGGACGGCGCCGACGCCGTGCTCATCACCCACGCCCACTTCGACCACCTGGACACCGAGCGCCTGAAGGCCGCCTCCCCGGACATCGAGGTCTGGACCTGCGCGGAGGTCGCGGCCGAGCTGACGGATGCGCCGATGAGGGTGCACACGGTGAAGCACGGCGACACGTTCACGACGGCCGGGTTCACGGTGAGTACGTATGGCGAGTGGCACGCCGCCAACCACCCGGACATGCCGATCGCGAACAACGTCGGGTTCCTGGTGGAGGAGGAGGTGTTCTACCCGGGCGACGCGCTGACGGTGCCCGACGTGCGGGTGGGGACGTTGCTGGTGCCTACGGGGGCGCCGTGGCTGAAGCTGTCGGAAATGGTGGAGTATTTGCGCACGATCCGCCCGGCCAGGGCGTACTCGACGCACGACGCCCTGTACAGCGAGGTCGGTCTGAGCTTGGTCGACAACTGGCTCAAACTCGAATCCGACCAGCAAAACGCCGACATGCGCCGCCTCCCCCTAGCCACCCCCGTCGCCCTCACCTGACCGCGTCCCCCTTCTATCCCGCCGCGCCCACTTTGCTCTGCTTCCTGTCCTGCCCGCGCCCGTCACGTCGCTTTTCCGTTACGGCAAGCCACACCCCCGCCACCCGCCGTCGCGGGTTGCCGCCGATCGTGGGGATCGCTTCTCACGTCGGACGTGGTCCCCACCGCAACGGCCCACGTTGACCAGCCACCGTGCCCCGCCCTGGCCACCTGCCAGGGCGCCGGGCCCCACCACACAACATCCCGCCGTCGCGGCGCCACAAGCACGGGTTGACGCCGCAAGCACCGGCTGGCCGCCAGCACGGACTGGCCACAAGCACCGGCTGGCCGCATGCGCGGTGGTGCCGCAAGTGTGGGGGGCCGCGGTGCCCTTCACCACACCGGTTCCCCTTCGCGCCTGGGGGCTTCGGTTGCCAACGGCTGAGGGGTGGGTTATGCGGAGGAAGCGATGGTGGCGGAGCCTAGGACGGTGTCGGCTGAGTAGAGGACGGCGGCCTGGCCTGCGGCTACGCCCGTGGCGGGGCGGGACAGGGTGATGTGGAGGTCGTCGCCGGTCTGCTCGTAGTGGCAGGCGTAGACCTCGCCGTGGGCGCGGAGCTGGACGGTGATGGGGCCGGTGGCGGCGGGGCCGTTCCAGACGGGGCGCACGCAGTGGATCTTGGTGACTTCCAGGGCCGTTCGGGGGCCCACCGTCACCGTGTTCGAGACGGGCTCGATCGACAGCACGTAGCGGGGGCGGCCGTCGGGGGCGGGGCGGTCGATGTGGAGGCCCTTGCGCTGGCCCACCGTGAAGCCGTGCGCGCCCTGGTGGGCGCCGACCACCTCGCCGTCCTGGTCGAGGATGCGGCCGGGCTCGGAGCCGAGGCGCTTGGCCAGGAAACCGCGGGTGTCCCCGTCGGCGATGAAGCAGATGTCGTGGCTGTCGGGCTTGTCGGCCACGGTCAGGCCGCGGCGGGCGGCCTCCTCGCGTACCTGGGCCTTGGTGGAGTCGCCCAGCGGGAAGATCGCGTGGCTGAGCTGCTCGCGGGTGAGCACGCCGAGCACGTACGACTGGTCCTTGGCCAGGTCAGGGCTCCTGGACAGCACCCCGTCGGCCAGCTTCGCGTGGTGCCCGGTGGCCACTGCGTCGAACCCCAGCGCCAGTGCCCGGTCCAGCACCGCCTCGAACTTGATCTTCTCGTTGCAGCGCAGGCACGGGTTGGGCGTACGGCCCGCGGCGTACTCGGCCACGAAGTCCTCGACCACGTCACGCTGGAAGCGCTCGGCCATGTCCCAGATGTAGAACGGGATCCCGATCACGTCGGCGGCCCTGCGGGCGTCGCGGGAGTCCTCGATCGTGCAACAGCCCCTGGCGCCGGTCCGGAAGGATTGCGGGTTGGCCGACAGAGCCAGATGCACACCGGTGACATCGTGACCGGCCTCGGCGATCCGAGCTGCGGCCACGGCGGAGTCGACGCCGCCCGACATGGCGGCAAGCACACGAAGTCCCATGACCCACCCAGCCTACCCGCTCACCCCACCCCACCCCACCCTCCGGCCCAGGGATCGAGGCAGCGGGGAGGTGGTCAAGGTGGGCCGTTGCGGCGAGTTCCACGTCCGACGTGAGAAGCGACCCCCACGATCGGCGGCAACCCGCGACGGCGGGTGGCGGGCGGGTGGCTTGCCGTAACGGAAAAGCGACGTGACAGGCGCGGCGGGACAGAAAGCAGGGCAACGGGGGCTGGGAAATACTCTGCGACAATGACGGGCTATGCGACTGTTCGGGCGCAAGGACGACGAGGAGCGGGAGCCGGTCATGCCCGGTGATCTCATTGCGGACTTCTGGCTGTGGTGGGAGCGGACGCGGCCGCGGCTCGATGCCATGGTGGCGGCCGAGGAGGCCGAGCGGCTGGCCGAGACGCTGGAGCCGGCCGTCGCGGCGGTGCATCCCGGGCTCGTGTACGAGATCGCGCCGGGCAGAGGCGCGGCCCACGCGCTGGTCGTGACCGCCGCCGGTGACGCCGAGCTGCGGTCGCTGGCGCACCGGTGGGCCAAGGCGGCGCCCCCGGCGGACCTGCTGTGGGAGTTCCATCCGTCGCGGCAGGCCAATCCGCTCGCGCTGGAGCTGACGCTGGACGTGGGCGGCAAGGAGTTCGCGCTGGAGGAGCTGATGCTCGGGCTGCGCGTGCCGCGCGGTTCTGCGCGGATCGACGTGGCCGCCTACCACCCGGTCTTCGGCGAGCTCGACGACGAGACCCGCATGGAGTCGGCGCTGCTGGCGCTCGACTGGCTGCTCGGCGAGGACGACGTGGCCCGCTGGCTGGGCGAGATCACCGCGGCCACCGCCCAGCCCATCGACGCCGTCTCCGCCGCCCACCTGCGGGCCGTGGTCGACGACGTGGCCTCCGGCTACGACGAGGAGCAGTGGGCGCTGCTGGAGGGCCAGACGGCGGGTGGCGCGCCGCTGGTGGCGACGACCCGGTACCCGCTGCGGCCGGTCGACCATCCGCTGTTCGACCAGCACATCCAGATCACGCTCCCCTACTCCCACCGCGACGAGAACGGCCTGCCGGTCGGCGACTCCCTCACCGCGCTGCGCGACTTCGAGGAACGGCTGGCCGCCCGCCTGACCAAGCTCCACGCCGACGCGATCCTGGCGGCCCACCTGAGCGCCGAGGGCCACCGGGTCATCCACCTGTACGCGGACCCGACCGGCGAGGCCGCCATCCACGCCAAGGAGCTCATCGTGAGCTGGCAGGAGGGCGACCCCGTGGTGGACGTGGACTCCGATCCCGCATGGGCGTCGGTGGCGCCGTTCCTGTCCTGACGCACCGGGGCTTCTTCTAGCTCGCCCTGGCCAGCTCGCGCTCCTCGCCCCGCTCCGGCATCCTCGCGGGAGCGAGCAGGCGCGGGCGCGGCAGGAAGCGGGCGGCCAGCGCGATCAGCAGGCCGAGCACCACGGCGATCCCCAGCGCGGTGCGCAGCGAGCTCACGTCGGACAGGAACCCGATCACCACGGGACCGAGCAGCAGGCCGGCGTACCCCATCGCGCCCGCCTGGGCGATCGCCGGTCCGGGTGTGTCCGTGGCGGTGCCCGCCAGGGACATGGTCACCGGCGCGATCGTGGCGACGCCGAGGCCGACGAAGAACATCGCGGCCAGGGCCATGACCGGCGTTCCCGCGGTCAGCACGATCGCGAAGAAGCCCGCCGTGGCCAGCCCGGAGGCGGTCATGAGGCCCTTCACGCCGAAGCGGGAGCGCAGGCGGTCGCCGGTGAGCCTGGCCAGCAGCATGCCCGCCTCGAAGATCGGGTAGCCGAGCGCGGCCAGCGCCTCGGGGGCGCCGAGCGAGTCGCGCATGAACAGGCCGTTCCAGTCGGCGACGGTGCCCTCGACCATGAACGCGAAGAACATGATGGCGCCGAGCAGGTAGACGACCGGGGGCAGGCGCTTCTTGCCGGTCTCGGCGGCCGTTCCCGCGACGGGCGCGTCCGGCAGGTACGAACGGCTCACGAACACCATGACGGGCAGCGAGACGAGGGCGATGAGCGCCAGGTTGGCGGTCAGCGACAACCCTGAGGCGATCGACACGGAGCCGATCACGCCCGCGCCGATGGCGCCGACGCACCATCCCGCGTGCATGCTGTTCATGAGCGGCCGGCCGTATGCCTGCTCGACCGCGGAGCCCTGGGCGTTCATGGCGATGTCGACCGCGCCGAACGCCATGCCGAACAGCACCGCGGTCACCAGCAGCACCGGCAGGCTGGGCGCGAAGGCCAGCCCGAGCAGGGAGAGCGCGGTCAGGGGACCGCCGACCCGCAGGACCGCCCTGCTGCCCGCGCGGCTCATGACGCCGCGCATCGCCTGCATGCTGACGAGCGCGCCGACACCCCAGGCGAGCAGTACGCCGCCCACCTCGCCCGCGGTCAGACCGAGTTTGTCGGTCAGCGCGGGGATGCGCACGGTCATGGTGCCCACCATCAAGCCGGCAAGGACAAAGGTGAGGATTGCCCCGAAACGGGCAGTCCTCAGGTCGCGGGTCATCACAGGTTCCTTTCACACGCACAAAGAAGAGGGGCACGGCCGCCGGGCCGTACCCCTGTCAGGAAGGGCTTCGCTCAGAGGAGCGCGAGCAGGCGCCGCTCAAGCGCGGCGAGCTCCTCCTCCGAATGCAGGCTCGGGTCGTGGCTGGCTACGTCCCACAGGCCCTCACAGGCCAGGCGGACGATCTGGGCGGCGACCGGGTCGGGCTCATCCCTGATGCCCTCGGAATGCCAGCGGCTCATGGCCTCACGCAGCGGCGTGAGCAGGAACATGTTCCCGGAGGCCCCGGTCACCACGGCCCATCGTCGGAGCCGGCCGGAGCGGATCGCCGCCATCGTGGCGCCCAGGTAGCGTTTGGTATAGGTGTCGTACGGCTGCGCCGCCAACAACTCGTCGAAGTCGCCGATGAGGCGCTCCGCCATCGCTTTGATCAGCGCTTCCTTGGTGCTGAAGTGATAGAGCAGCCCGCCCTTGCTCACTCCCGCACGGTCGGCCACGGCGGCCAGTGTGAGCGCGTCGGAGCCCTGGTCACAGAGGAGTCCCTCCGCCGCATCCAAAAGCTCGTCTCTACGCATGCCTCTACTGTACCGTCCGGACGGTACAGTGGCAAGCGGGATACCCTGGACGGGTGACCAGACCGTCGGCCTACCTTGATCACGCGGCGACCACACCCATGCTCCCCGAGGCGATCGAGGCCATGACGGAGCAACTCGGCCGCGTGGGCAACGCCTCCTCCCTGCACGCCGCCGGCCGCCAGACGCGCCGGATCGTCGAGGAGTCACGCGAGACCATCGCCGAAGCACTCGGTGCCCGTCCCAGCGAGGTCGTCTTCACCTCCGGCGGCACGGAAGCCGACAACCTCGCCATCAAGGGCCTCTACTGGTCGCGCCGGCCCGCCGACCGCATCCTCCTCAGCTCCGTCGAGCACCACGCCGCGCTCGACCCCGCCCAGTGGCTCGAACGCAGCCAGGGCGCCCGCGTCACCCTCCTGCCCGTCGACGAGGCCGGCCGCGTCCACCCCTCGGCGCTGCGCGCGGCCATCGCCGACGACCCGTCCGGGGTGGCCGTGGTCAGCGTCATGTGGGCCAACAACGAGGTCGGCACCGTCCAGCCCGTGCGGGAACTGGCCGCGCTCGCCCACGAGCACGGCATCCCGTTCCACACCGACGCGGTGCAGGCCATCGGCCAGTTGCCGGTCTCCTTCGCCGACTCCACCGCCGACGCGCTCACGCTGACCGGGCACAAGATCGGCGGCCCGATGGGCGTCGGCGTCCTGCTGCTGGCCAGGGGGCTGACGCCGGTCTCCGTCCTCCACGGCGGCGGTCAGGAACGCGACGTGCGCTCCGGCACCCTCGACGCCCCCGCCATCGCCGGGCTGGCCGCCGCGGTGCGCGTGGCCGTACGCGGGCAGGAGCACGAGCACGCCCGCCTGACCGCCCTGCGCGACACCCTCATCGATCGCGTACGGCAGGCCGTCCCCGACGTCGTCCTCAACGGCGACCCCGTCGACCGGCTGCCCGGCAACGCCCACTTCTCCTTCCCCGGCTGCGAGGGCGACGCGCTGCTCATGCTCCTCGACGCCAAGGGCGTGGAGTGCTCGACCGGCTCCGCCTGCTCGGCCGGGGTCGCCCAGCCCTCCCACGTCCTGCTGGCCATGGGCGCCGACGCGGCCGCCGCACGCGGCTCGCTGCGCTTCAGCCTCGGCCACACCTCGACCCTGGAGGACGTGGACCGCCTGGTCGACGTCCTGCCCGCCGCCGTCGAACGCGCCCGCCGGGCGGGCCTTTCGTGAAGGTCCCCTTCGACGTCGGCGCCTACCACGAACGCGTCCGCAGCGGCCCGTGCTTCATCTGCGCGATCGTGGCCGGCGACCCCGCCTACGACATGGAGAAGGTCTTCTACGAGGACGAGCACCACCTGGCCTTCCTCGGCAGCCGGCAGGGCAACGCCCACCTGCACTGGCACGTGGCGGCGCTGCCGCCGGGTGTGCCCTACGAGCGGCAGCGGTACCACGCGCTGATGGCGGAGAACGGCGTCCTGGAGTGGAGTCCCGAGGAGGGTGAGCTTCTGGCCACGCGGCTGAGGCAGGCACTCACGTGAAAGGCGCCGGACCCCGGGCAGGGATCCGGCGCCGTCCGTGTGCCTACTTGCGCTTGTTGACCTCTTCGGTGAGCTGCGGCACGACCTGGTGGAGGTCGCCCACCACGCCGTAGTCCGCGAGCTCGAAGATCGGCGCCTCGGGGTCCTTGTTGATGGCGACGATGGTCTTCGCGGTCTGCATGCCCGCCCGGTGCTGGATCGCACCGGAGATGCCGGCCGCCACGTAGAGCTGCGGCGAGACCGTCTTGCCCGTCTGACCCACCTGGAACTGGTGCGGGTACCACCCGGCGTCCGTCGCGGCGCGGGAGGCGCCCACGGCGGCGCCCAGCGCGTCGGCCAGGCCCTCGATGACCGAGAAGTTGTCGGCCGAGCCCACGCCGCGCCCGCCGGAGACCACGATGGCGGCCTCGGTCAGCTCGGGCCGCGCGCCCTTCTCCTGCTTGACCCGGTCGACGACCTTGGCCGCGCGGGCGCCGTCGGACAGCGCCACCGCGACCTCCTCGACGGCCCCGGCGCCCGCCGCGGCCACGGGGGCCGTGGAGTTGGGGCGTACGGCGACGATCGGGGTGCCCTTGGCCACCTTCGACTTGACGTTGACGCCACCGCCGAAGATCGACTGGTCGGCCACGAAGCCGTCGCCGAGGCCGACGGCGTCGGTGATGACGCCGGAATCGGTCTTGACCGCGAGCCGGCCGGCGACCTCCTTGCCCTCGGCCGTGGCGGCGACCAGGACGGCCGCGGGGGCCGCGGAGCCGACGAGCTGCGCGAGCAGTTCGGCCTTGGGCGCCACGACGTAGTCCACGATCTCCTGGGCGGAGGCGTTGTAGACCTTGTCGGCGCCGTACTCGGCGAGCTTGGCCGTGGCGGCGTCGCTCAGGCCGGGGCCCGCCCAGACGGCCGACGGGGAGCCGAGCGACTTGGCCAGGGTCAGCAGTTCGAGCGTGACCTTCTTGACCTCGCCGTCGACGTGCTCGACCAGAACGAGAATTTCCGACATATCAGCAAAACCCCCGTTCTTAGATGAACTTCTTGGACGCGAGGAAGTCGGCGGCCTTCGCGCCACCGTCGCCCTCGTCCTTGACGATCGTGCCGGCCGCGCGGGGCGGGGCCGCGGCGAAGTCCACGACCTCCGACCAGGCGGCGCCGAGGCCGACCTGGGCCGCGTCGGCGGAGACGTCGGCCACGCCGAGCGTCTCGACCGGCTTCTTCTTGGCCGCCATGATGCCCTTGAAGGACGGGTAACGCGGCTCGTTGATCTTCTCGACCACGGAGACGACGGCGGGCAGCGACGCCTCGACCTTGTCGTAGCCGTAGTCGGTCAGGCGCTGGATCGTGATCGAGGAGCCCTCGACGTCGACCTTGTTGGCCAGCGTGAGCTGCGGCGCGCCCAGGCGCTCCGCCAGCATCGCCGGCAACACGCCGGTACGCGCGTCCGTCGACTCGGAGCCGAGGATGACCAGGTCGAACCCGATCTTCTTCAGCGCCTGGGCCATCGCGTAGGAGGTCGAGAGCGCGTCCGAGCCGTGCAGGGCGTCGTCGGTCAGGTGGACCGCCTTGTCGGCGCCCATGGCCAGGGCCTTGCGGATGGTCTCGGTGGCCTTGCCGGGGCCCATGGTGAGGACGGTGACCTCACCGCCATGGGCCTCCTTGAGTTTCAGCGCCTCCTCGACCGCATACTCGTCAAGCTCGTTCACCACGCCGTCGACGGCGTCACGGTCGAGCGTCTTGTCATCGGACCGAAGCTTGCGCTCGGTCGCCGTGTCGGGAACCTGCTTCACGCAGACGACGATGTTCATGGCCGGTGGCCGACCTCCCGTTTTCGCCGGATAGCTCGGTAAAAAGCTCGTGCGGTGTCCAGAGTGCCAGGTACCGGGGGCGGACCGCGTGGGCGGGTACCCCTGGCCCCTGAGTCGTTATGTTACCCATGAGTAGCTTTAGGGCAAACTCGCAGGTGGCCCCAGCCTACCGAACTTTGTTCCAGAGTCGGCCGGTGATCAGGCCGACATGAGGAAGACCACACCCGCCACCAGCGCGGTCCCGGCGAACAACGCCAGCGTGAACGGGCTGAAGAACGTGCTCAGCCCGAACCACAACGCGCCGGTCCCCGCGATCGTCGCCAGGTCGGCCACCATCCTGCGGTTCTTGAACGGCCGCCGCGAGACCAGCGCCACCCCGGCGTCGGCCACGATCGCCAGCGCGAACGCCGACAGCAGGAACAGCGAGACCTCGGGCAGCGGCTCCCGCGCCGCCGCGGCCAGCAGCGACACGAACAGCCCCGACCCGATCACCCACCGCCTGCGCACCTTCTCGCGGTGCAGCGCCCGTTCCAGTTCCACGTTCCGCTTTCCGCCCGGCTGCCATTCGCGGGTGGGCTCGGCGTGCGGATCGGCGACCAGGACGGGCGGCTGGGCCGTACCGGAGGAAGGTCTGCGCAGGACGCGCGGGGCGGGGGCGGCGCCCAGCACCTCGCAGATCCGCGCGGCCGTCGGCCGCGCGGCGGGCTCGCGCGCGAGACACTCGCGCAGGAGCGGCGCCAGCCACTCCGGCACGCCGTCGAGGTCGGGCTCGTGATGGACCACCCGGTAGGCGACCGCGGAGGCAGGACCCTTCCCGTACGGCTGCCGCCCCGTCGCGGCGTAGGCCAGCGTGGCGCCGAAGGAGAACACGTCGGCCTCCATCCCCGCCTCGCGGCCCTCCAGCAGCTCAGGCGCCAGATAGCCGGGCGTGCCGATCACCGCGCCCGAGGCGGTCACCGACAGGGAGTCCAGCGCGAGGGCGATGCCGAAGTCGATCACGACCGGCTCGCCGTCGGCCATCATCACGTTGGCCGGCTTGAGGTCGCGATGGGTCACGCCCGCCTCGTGCATGGCCGACAGCGCCTCCGCCAGCCCCGTCGCCAGCAGCCGCAGGTCGGCCACCGGCACCGGGACGGCCGACAGCGGCTTGCCCTGCACGTACCGGGTGACCAGGTAGGGCCGTTCGCCGTCTAAAGAGGCGTCCAGGACCTCGGCCACCCTTCGCCCGCGTACCCGCCGCATCGTCTCGACCTCGCGCGCCAGCCTGGTCAGCGCCGCCTCGTCGGCGGCCACGTGCGGATGGAGGATCTTGACCGCCACCGTCCTGCCCTCGCCGTCGAGCGCGAGGTGTACCTCGCCGAAGCCGCCCGCGCCGAGCCGGGACAGCAGCCGGTACGGCCCAAGCTGCTCGCTCATACCCATCCTTTTCCCCCGGTGGCAGGGACGGGACACTCAGGACCAGGGCGACAGGAACCCCAGTCCGGTCTTCTTGAGCAGGTCGTCGGCCAGGCCGGTGAGAAGGCTGACGGCGCCGTCCTGCGCCTGGGCCGTCAGGCGGTCGATGACCTCGGAGGGCGCCTCCCAGGGAGTCCAGACGGTCTTCTGGCTGAAGGCGAACAGCACCGCCAGCAGGGTCAGGGTGCCGACGGCCACGGTGGCGACCAGCGCGGCCCCCGGAGTGCGCAGCACGCTCGTCAGGCTGCGGGTCACGGCCTTGCGCGGCGCGCCACCGCCGGGCAGCACGAACAGCCCCAGCGTGAACGCCCCCGCGGCGTAGGCGGCCGACTCGTCGACGCTCATGCCGCCACCCCAGCGCAGGATGCCCCAGACGATGGCGCCGAAGGCCAGGGCGAGCGGCACGTGGACGAGCGTGATCAGGGCGGCCTTCACCAGCGCCCACGGGGTGCCGACGATCGCCAGCAAAGCGTCGGCGGAGCTGCCGCCCCCGCGCGCCTTACGCCGGTTGACCATCTCGCCGAACAGGTACTCGCCGACGCGCAGCACCACCGCGATCGCGATGGCGGCGGCGCCGACCGTGACCGGGACCATCACCGTCAGCGCGGTCAGTCCGACGAGCAGCAGCAGGCCCACGAACTGGCTGCCGACGACGAAGCGCTTGCGCTCCCCCGGCGGCGTGTACGGCCTGGGCTGCGTCTGCGGCGCGGGCGGCGGCGTGTAGGGACGCACCTGGGCAGGCGCCGGGTACCCGGCCACCCGCTGGTCGGTCCGCGGCAGCGGCGCGGGCACGTACGGCGGCGGCTTGGGGTTGCGCGGCGCGGGCGGCGGCTTCTCCACCCGCTGCGGCCTGGAGTACTCGACCGGCGGCAGCAGGTCGGAGTAGTTGTCGCCGGCGGGCAGCACCCGCGTGCCCGACGAGGGCGGCGGCGCGGTGGGCACCTCGTGGAAGGCGGTCCTGGTCGGGTCGAGCTGCCTGGCCATCCGCAGGAGCTCCTGCGCGCCGGGCCGCGAGCGGGCGTCCACCTGGAGGGCGCGGCTCAGCCAGCCGCGCAGCCAGATCGGCGCCTTGTCGAGCTGCGCGCGGCCTTCCATGATGTTGAAGCAGACGGCCTCGAACGTGCCCGTGCCGAACGGCGGCGCGCCCGTGGCGGCGAAGAAGACCGTGGAGGCCAGCGCGTGGACGTCGGCCGCCTGGGTGATCTCGGAGTCACGGATGATCTCGGGCGCCAGGTAGCCCGGCGTGCCGACGAACATCCCGGTCTGGGTCAGCCGCGTGGCGTTGACCAGGTGCGCGATGCCGAAGTCGATGACCAGCGGCTCCCCGCCCACGAGCATGACGTTGGAGGGCTTGAAGTCGCGGTGGATCACGTCGGCCGCGTGGATGGCCACGAGCGCCTGGCAGAGCCCGCGCGCCAGGCGGACCAGTTCGTAGTCGCGCAGCGGCCCGTCGGCGAGGACGGTGTCCTCCAGGGTACGGCCCGGCGCGAACCTCGTCACGACGTACGGCTGGCCCCCCACGAGTTCGGCGTCGAGCACCTCGGCCACGTGCGAACTGCGCACGCGCCGCATGGTCTCGACCTCGCGGGTGAGCCGGTCGCGCGCCTTGAGGTCGGCGGCGACATGCGGGTGCAGCACCTTGATGGCCACCTGGCCGCCGTCGGCGTCCATGCCCAGGTGGACCACGCCCATGCCGCCCTCGCCGATCTTCCTGACCAGCCGGTACGGCCCGAGCCGCTCTGGAACCTGCGTGTTCATCGCCTGGCTCCCTGCATCATCCCCCCGACTTCGACAGTTTCTCCAGCTGATCTTCCAGCTCGGAGACGTTCACTGGTGTCCATACTGCGCGCAAACTCGGCGACGTGCCGAACGTACCGATGGCGAGCACCAATGACAGCGCGGCGCCCGCCGCGAACACCCCGGCCATCACCATGGCCGCTGTCCTCGAGGGTACGAGGGATGAGAGGGTCCTGCGCATCTGACGACCAGGTCCCTCGACGCCGGGACCGGCGCAGATGGTCCAGATGGCGACGGCGGCGCCCCAGGCCAGGGCGTTCTCCGGCACGCTCCGGCCCAGCACCGTGAGCAGCAGCGTGACCGGCAGGCCGAGGATCGCCGCGTACAGGACCAGCGCCAGCGTGATCCCCGCCGACTTGACCAGCGCCTTCGGATGGCCGAAGACGCGCAGCACGTCGAGCGCGGCGGCGCCGGTGGAGCGGCGGGCGCTCAGTTCGGGCTGGGCCAGGTCGGCGGCGCGCAGGAGCAGGGCCACGGGCAGCGCCACCAGGGCCACCATGACCGGGGCGAGCGCGGCCAGGACGATCATGATGATCAGGAGCATGGCGCCGGCCACGCCGTACGCGCGCGATCGCTGCAGGAGCTGCCCAGGACGCACGCCCGGGATGTACGGCTCGCGGCGCGTGGCCGGATCCTGCGGGTACGGGTTCTGCGGCGGCGCCTGCACCGGGACGTAGGGCGGCGGCGCCTCGGAGCGCACCCGCTTGGTCGGCACGTCGCCCTCGCGCGGCTGCTGGTAGCCGTGGCTGTTGTTCCAGCCCTGCTGGCCGGGCCAGGGGACGCTGGGGACGCCGCCGCCGTCCTGCATCTGACGCAGCTCTTCCGGGGTGACCCTGCGGGTGGGCCACGGGTCGCCCTGGGCGGGGTTCTGCGGGTAGGCGGGCGGCCTGCCGTGCTGGTCGGAGTGCTGGGGCGGGTTGTGCGGCAGGTTCGACGGCCCGCTCTGCGGCTGGTTCTGGGGCAGGTGGTGCTGCGGGTTGGGCGGCGCGTTGTGCGGCGGGTTCTGGGGCGCGTTGTGCTGCGGGTTCGACGGCGCGTTGTGGGGTGGGCCCGTGGGGATGTTGTGCGGCGGGCCCGTGGGGGTGTTGTGCGGCGAGCCGCCGTGCTGCGACAGCGGCTGCGGGCCGGACGGGGCCGCGTGCGGGGGCTGGCCGTGCTGCGGGGCCGAGGACACGTGCGGCGCCTGGCCCCGGAACGGGTTGGCGGCCGGGGGGTGCTGGGGGCCGGAGTTCGGCGGGTTCTGCTCGCCGTTCCCGGGGCCGCCGGGGAGCAGGGAGACGAAGTCCGGTGGCTGGGCCGGCGCGTGCGAGTCCGCGGAACGGTCCGTGCGGGGCACGGTCGAGATCTCGTCCGGGATGGTCCTGGCCGACTTGGGCAGCAGCCGAGCGGTCTGCTCCGCCAGCTCGGCCGCCTTGGGCCGCTTGGCCGGGTTGCGCTGGAAGGCCGCCTTCAGCAGCGGCTGCAGCACCGACGGGGCCGCGCTCACGTCCGCCTTGCCCGCGGTGATGTTGTAGAAGATCATCTCCAGCGTGCCCTTGCCGAAGGGCGGCTGGCCGGTGCCCGCGTAGAGCAGGGTGCCCGCCCAGGCGTGCACGTCCACCTCGGGTCCCGCCTCCTGGCCCTCGATGATCTCGGGCGCGAGGTAGCCGGGCGTGCCGATGAACATGCCGGTCTGGGTCAGCCTGGTGGCGTCCACGGCCTGGGCGATGCCGAAGTCGATCAGCACCGGCTGGCCGTCGAGGATGAGCACGTTGCCCGGCTTGAGGTCGCGGTGGATCACGCCCACGGAGTGGACCGCGGACAGCGCCGAGGCCACGCCGTGCGCGACCGCGAGCAGCGCCGGTAGTTCCATCGGGCCGTCGTCCCTGACGATCTCGTCGAGGGCGCGCCCGGCGACGTACCGGGTGACGATGTAGGGCCGATGACCCGTGACGTCGGCGTCGAGCACCTCGGCGATGTACTTGCTGCGCACCCGCCGCATCGTCTCGACCTCGCGCGAGAGCCGCCGCCTGGCGACCTCGTCGCCGGCGACCTCGGCACGCAGGACCTTGACCGCCACCTGCCGACCATGCTGATCGACAGCGAGGTGGACAACACCCATTCCGCCTTCACCGAGCCGCCTGAGCAGCCGGTAAGGGCCAAGTCGGTCATCGTTCATGGCATGAAGCACCATACCGGCTTAATCCCCGCCCACGAGATGAACCATGGGGCCACATTCCCACTCATACAACGTCCGGATCAGCCCCATCGGTTTCCCATCCAACGGTCTCGAATACGTCTCAGTGTCTGATGGTCGCGTCCGCTCCGACCTTCGCCGGCATCGTTCCTCGCTCCCTACGGTCAGAGCCCCTACGCTCCGGTGGCCAGGTCGAGCACCTCCGCGCCCTTCAACCCGGCCAGAAGGGCACCGGAGACGGCGAGCTTCGACCTGCGCACGCCACTGCCGATGACCACCCTGTTATGCGATGCCACGTTCGAATCAACCAGGATAGGCCAGTCCGCCGGGAGGCCGAGCGGGGTGATGCCGCCGTACTCCATTCCGGTCAGCTCGACCGCCTCCGCCATCGGCGCGAAACTGGACTTGCGGACGTCGAGGTGCCTGCGGATGACGCCGTTGACGTCGGCCCGCATGGTCGCCAGCACCATGCACGCCGCGTACCGCACCTCGCCGCCCCTCTTTCCGGCCACGATCACGCAGTTGGCCGACGCGTCGAGGGCCACGCCGTACCTCTCGCAGAACTCGGCGGTGTCGGCCAGGTCGGGGTCGATCGCGGCCACGTGGACGTCATCGTCGGCGAACGCGCGCACCGCCTCGGCCACCGGGCCGGCGAGGAGCTCGGTGTGCGTAGCCGCGGGCTGCCAGTGCAAAGTCTGTTCCATCCTCAGGACCTTACGCCCGCCGTCACTACGGAGACTGCAGCACTCGTTGATGCAGGTGCGTGACGGCGTTACGCGCGGACTCCATGGCCCCCGCCTGCCAGGCGATCAGGTGGGTGAGCCAGTCACCCGCGAAGTAAACCCTTCCGCTGGGGCGTTGCAGAAGAGTGAAGGACGAATCAAAGGCGGGCCAGCGCACCCAGCCGCCCTGGATGTGGGGCATGCGCTCCCAGGCGACGGAGACGTCCGACAGCAGCTCGGACCGGTACTTCTCGCCGTGGATCTTCTTGCCCTGGGTGAGGGCGCGGCGGCGGCGGTCCTCGGGGGTGAGGGCGCCGTACAGCTCGGCCTGCTCGTCGCTGGCGTAGTAGCCGACGACGAGGCCGCGCTGGGAGTGGTAGCCGTGGGAGGGGTACCAGATGTGGGTGATGTCGAGGTCGGTCTCGGTGATGCCGCCGTAGATCCGGTCGTCGATCTCCCACCAGCGCCGGCCGTACTCGAGACCGATCTTGCCCGCCGCGACCGGGACGGGCCGCTTCAGCGCGGCCGTGACGTCGGCGCCGAGGTTGTGCGTAATCCTGGCGAGGATGTGCGGCGGGAGGGTGGCGAGGCAGTAGTCGGCGGTCAGGGCGCCGCCTGACCAGGTGACCTGGACGTCCTTCTCGCGGGTGGTGATGCCGGTGACCTGGACGCCGGTCCTGATGCGGCCGGGGCCGACGGCGGCGGTCAGGGCCCTGACGATGGCGTCCATGCCGCCGACCGGCTGGAACATGGGCGTGGCCTGCTCGTAGCCGAAGTCGTTGGTGATGGCGCGGCCGGTGGCGGCGGCGAGGACCTGGTGGACGGTGCCGGGCGGGTCGAGAGGGATGCCGTTCTCGGCCGCCGGATATTTCACGAAACCGCGGCGGGCGGAGCCGTTGTAGTCATACGTGGGGCCGAGGTCGCCGAAACGACGCAGGAACTCCAGGAGCCGTTCCCTGTCGTCCTTGGTGAGCTGGCGGTTGAGCCGGCCGAGGTTGGTGGCTTTGGCGAGAAGTTCCGCGATATATCCGTACATATCGGCGCGGGCGGCCTTGGCCCGTACCGTCCGCCCGTTCGTGTGGACGAACGCGTTGGCGTTGTTGTTGATGAACGCCTCGATCGGGATGCCCAGCTCGCGGCAGTAGTCCATGGTGACCATCCACGGCGCGATCCGGCCGGGCCCGGCGTTGAAGTACACGCCCTCCCCGAACCGCACATCCTGCGCGGGCCCGCTCATCTCGGTCACCCGGTCACCGCCACGAAGCGTCAGATTCCGCCCGCCGGCCTGCTGCCGCGCCTCCAGCAACGTGCAGTCGTACCCCGCCTTGCCCAGCTCGTAGGCGGCGGTCAGCCCCGCGACCCCCGCCCCGATGATCACCACCTTGGCCGCGGCCCGGCCCCGCAGCGTGAAGTCCCCGGGCGAGGGCGGCGTGAACGCCTTCTCCTGCTCCTCGGGCGCCAGCCCCAGCGCCCCCATCGCCGCGTACATGGCGCCCGCCCCCCCGGCCGCCCCGATCCCGACCAGCAACCCCCGCCGCGTGACCGTGTTCATCTGAATCTCCTAAGCGTGGAGACCCCCGCCCTCAGGCGTGGGGAACATACGCGACACGGCACCATAAATCGAACACATGCTCGAATTTCAGATGCCAGAGCGATAGAATGGGAGGCGTGGCGCGGATCGTGAAGCGGGCATACAAGTATCGCTTCTACCCGACCCCCGAACAGGTCGACGAACTCACTCGGACGTTCGGCTGCGTCCGCCTCGTCTACAACATGGCCCTCCGTGAGCGCACCCGCGTCTACACCCTCGAAGGGCGTCATGCCTCCTACGCGGAGTCGTCCGCCAAACTGACCGAGTGGAAACGAAGTGGCGACTACGACTTCCTCTACGAGGTGTCGTCCGTCCCCCTCCAGCAGGCTCTCCGCCATCTCCAGACGGCATTCACGAACTTCTTCGCCAAGCGCGCGAAGTACCCCACCTTCAAGAGCAAGAAGAAGTCGAGGCAGTCCGCGGAGTACACGCGCAGCGCGTTCCGCTGGCGCGACGGCACGCTGACACTGGCCAAGATGGACACCCCGCTCGCGATCGTCTGGTCGCGCCCGCTTCCCGCGGGTGCGGAGCCGTCCACCGTGACGGTATCGAAGGACGCGACCGGACGCTGGTTCGTCTCGCTGCTGGTCGAAGTGGGGATCGCACCGCTGCCACCGGTTGACGCGTCGGTAGGTGTGGACGCGGGCATCATCGCTCTGGCCACGCTCTCCACCGGCGAGAAGATCGTCAATCCGCGCCATGAGTGGCGGGACCGTCGCAGGCTGGCCAAAGCGCAGAGGGCCCTCGCTCGCAAGGAGAAGGGCTCGGCGAACCGGGCCAGAGCCCGCCTGAGGGTGGCCGGCGTGTACGCCCGGATTGTCGACCGCAGAAGGGACTACCTGCACAAGGTGACGACACGGCTTGTCCGCGAGAACCAAGTGATCGCCGTGGAAGACCTGGCCGTCCGAAACCTGCTCAAGAACCACAGCCTGGCCCGCACCATCTCCGACGCCACTTGGCGGGAGTTCCGGATCATGCTGGAATACAAGGCCGCCTGGTACGGGCGCACCTTCGTGGCGGCGAACCGCTGGTTCCCTTCCTCGAAGCTGTGTTCGGCCTGCGGAGTTCTTCACGACAAGTTGCCGCTCAACATCCGGGAGTGGGAGTGCGCCTGCGGCGTGATCCATGACCGGGACGTGAACGCGGCCAAGAACGTTCTCGCCGCCGGGCTGGCGGAGAGATGAAACGCCTGTGGAGCTGGCGTAAGACCCCACCGGCACAAGCCGGGCGGGCGGCCGGCGGTGAAGCAGGAAGCCCACCCCGTGAGGGCTGGAATCCCCCGGCTTCAGCCGTGGGATGGAAGTCAACCGTAGGGCCCGCTGCCGCAGGCCACCTGACCCCCGATGGTCGCGAACAGCCCGAACAGCGCCATGATCTGCGTGAAGTCGTCCGTCGTGAACTCGGTGTGGCGCGTCCCCGCCGCCTTCACCCCCGGGATCAGCGCGACGGCCGCCGCGATCGCGGTGGAGTTCCACTCCACCCCCAGCGTGTACGGCGCCGCCACCGCATAGGGCCGGAAGCCGGCCAGCCGGTTCAGGGCCCGCTCCGTGGCCTCGCGGATCCTGGCCTGGGCCACGCTCGGCGGCAGCAGTTCGGCGGAGAACTTGTCGATGCCCTTCTTGACCGCGACCGTCTCGACGTCGCCGAGCAGTTCGCGCGCCTCCTCGCCGACCGCCTCGTCCCCGGCGACCAGCACCACCGGCACCCCGTGGAACCCGGCGCACGCGGCCACGATCCTGGTCTCGCCGCAGACCTCGCCGTTGAGGTAGACGTTCTGGATCTCCTTGCCCATCCAGGTGTGGTTGAGCACGCCGTGCGGCACCCCGGCCATCGCGTGGTAGCCGACGAAGGCGGCGGCCTGGAACGAGCCGTCCAGCCCCTGCGCCATCCGCTGCGACTTGCCCGGCCCCCTGATGAGCGTGGCGCGCGGGTCGAGCAGGTCGATCCGCAGATTCTTCGTGGAGCCGTGCGCGTCGTTGACCAGGACTTCCGTCGCCCCGGCGGCGAAGGCGCCCTCGATCGCCGCGTTGGCGTCCGCGGTCATGAGCTCGCAGCCGCGCTCGTACCCGCGCTTGCCCGCGTGCATCTCCTCCGGGTCGGTCAACCCGGTCACGCCCTCCATGTCGACCGACAGGTAGACCTTCACGATCCCCATTCCTCCACGCGCCGTGCCTCGCCGGGGGTCATCAGCCCGACGTTCTCCGCCATGAATGCACTCGCCGGCTCGCGCCACGGCTCGGGGATCTCCGCCAGGGCGGGCGGGTAGCAGCGCTCCAGCCAGCTCGTGGACTCTTCCGTGGCGTCGAAGTAGTCGAGCGCTCCGGCCAGTATGGAACTTTCCACGCCGGGGATGCGGGCCAGGCCGTACTCGATCATCTCCATGCCGCCGTAAGGCGGCTTGCGCAGCCACTTGCGCACGACGGCGCGGTCGGCCGTGAGCGGCGTGTCGAGGGGCCGCCGTTCCACGGCGGCCTGGATGATCTCCTTGTAGAGGCACTTCCCGCAGGTACGGCACGGCCCGTCCGCCCCCCGCAGGCACCACCGGACCTGGGCCCTGAGCTCGGAGCCGAGCGCCAGCCGCATCGTCACGGCCTCGCTGACCCCGCCGACCGGCAGCACGATCGGCACGCCCGCGGCGGCGAACAACCGTCCCCAAGCCCCGTGCGGCGCCCACATGGGATTGTCCGGCGTGAACCGCAGCAAATACCGGTCACCGCCCAGCCACCGGGAGCCGAGCTCGTAGCCGAACGCGAGCCCGCCGAGGTCCATCCGGTCGGCCAGCAGCAGCGCGCCCGCCGCGACGGCGTGGTGCTCGGGGTAGCCGGGGCGCGGCTCGGCGAGCGTGAACTCCAGGTCCGAGGTGACCGTGGTCAGCTCGCGGCCGGTCTTCCTGGCCAGCTCGGCCAGCACGTCGGAGCGGTAGTGGGTCCACCGGTTGGGCACCCTGGGGTGGGGCACCCTCCGGAAGTGCACGAACGGCGCGTCGGGAAAGATCGCCGCGGCTGCCACGGAGTCGGCGCCGCCGCTGTAGGAGATCGCCAGGGTCCGGCCCTGGCGCCTGGGGGCCCCGCCGATCGGCCCCGCCTCGATCCCCCACCCGTCGTGCAGCGCCGCCGCCACCTCGGCGGAGATGGGCCGGTCGAAGATGATCCGCCGCCGCGTCCAGGGGGCGACGACCGTCCAGGCGGCCACGGCGAACAGGTCGGGATGCGCGTCGCCCGGCACGCCGCCGAACGCGCACGAGGTGGTCCTGAGCTTGACCGGGTGATCGTCGGCCGCCCGGCCGGTGATCTCGTCCTCGGGGTCGAGGCGGAAGTCCAGGGCGGCGCCGTCCCAGAGGACCCTCACGAGCGCTCCTTGAGCCCGTCGATCGCCTGCCAGACCAGGACCTCGTTCTGCAGGACGTGGTCGAGCGCGTCCGCGGTCTCCTTGGACAGCCGCTGCGCGTCGCCGGTCCTGGAGGTGAGCTGCCTGACCTCCTCCTGGAGAGTGACGACCTCGCGCCGGAGCGTCTGGACCTCCCAGAGGGCGTCCTTGATGTCCTGGCGATGATCCGCGACCGAGATGTACCGGGAGTCGAACCAGCCACGTACCGCCCTACGCAGCCGTACAGGAACCAGGACGCGCATCATGAACCGTCACCATACCGGCATCAGCCCCCATATTCGGCAGGCTTCCGCCAGATCACCGAGTAGCGGCGCAGCAGATGGCGCCGGTACCGCATCCCCGGCAGAATTTCCCGCGCCCTGCTCCGGACCTGCTGATACCCCATCCGTGCGTCCGCCCCCGGCATCCCCTCCGGCCCGTGCGCCCGCCGGAGCTTCTTGACCAGCCACACGACCGGGAGGCCGGGGACCCTGAACAGCCAGTCCGCGAGGCTGACGTCCTTCGCCAGCCCGACCACGACCAGCGTCCCGCCTGGCCGGAGCAACTCGCGCATCTTGACCAGCCCGGCCTCGAAGTCCATGTGGTGGATCGTGGACACCGAGCAGATGAAGTCGTACGCCTCCCTCGGCAGGTCCGCGGCCAGGAAGTCCCCCTCCACCAGCACGATGTCCCCGCCCGGTGTGACCCGCTCCCTCGCCAGGGCGATCATCTCCGGTGAGACGTCGATGCCGGTGACCCGCTTGGCCTTCTCCGCCAGCTTCACCACCAGCAGACCGTCCCCGCAGCCGACGTCCAGCGCGTCTCGGCAGGCTTCGGGCATCTTGTGGAGGATGCCGGGGTGGCGGGCGACGTTGGTGTTCCAGTACGTCCGGGACATCGGCACATCCTAGACATCCGCTACGGTGATCACATGAGTGGCGGATTCTCCGGCGCGGACTGTTAGGGCCACGCCAGAACGACTCGCGGGCCTGGACAGGACCGCGATGTCTCGCACCGGATCCAGAAACTGGACCGGCCGGAGTGGATGCACTTCATGCGTTACGGCGGCTGCTCGGCCGGAATCGGGGACTTCGCCCGCTACTACGAGAAGCGCGACCCCCAGCGGACGCGGCTCGCTCTGCTGCGCGGCGAAGAACCAGAGCCGACCCGGCACTGCGGCATGGCCAAGAACGACTTCTTCTCAAGCCGACCGGCCGTTGTTCGTGATCAGGTTCCGACGATCCGCCCGGGGACGTCGATCCAGGCGTGCTGGCCGGACGGACCGACGGTGTTGCCGAACCGGTCCGGTGTGGGAACTACATGGCCGCTCAAATCTTGGCCACCCACGTCTTCTTTGGCGCTACATGGACTGCGGAATCCCCCACAGCTTTTCGGGTGTTCCTCTAGATGGGAACCGCCGGCCAAGGCTCGGGGACCGGGGCCGGGAGGCACCGGCGAGGGGGTGCGGGGGAGCTTGGCTCCCCCGTCAAGGCTGCCCGAGCGGAGCGAGGACCTTGCCTTTGTGGGGGTGTGGGGGGCGCCGAGCCCCCCACTTGGACGCGGCCCGGAGCCCGCCCCCACGCGCGAAGCGCGCTCCTGTGCGGATCAGCGGAGGACCTTGTCAGTGGCCGGTGAACTTGGGCTTGGTCTTTTCCGTGAAGGCTCGCATGCCCACCTTCGCGTCCTCCGTGGCGAACAGGCCGGAGAACTGCAGGCGTTCGATCTCCAGGCCCGTGTCCAGGTCTACCTCCAGGCCCTGGTCCACCGCCTGCTTCGCCGCGCGCAGCGCGATCGTCGGGCCGGCGGCGAACGTCGACGCCCACTCCAGTGCGGCCGTGTACACCTGGTCGTCGGCCACCACCTTGTCCACCAGCCCGATCGACAGCGCCTCCGCCGCGCTCACGTGGCGGCCGCTGAAGATCAGGTCCTTGGCCTTCGACGGACCCACCAGCCTGGGCAGACGCTGGGTGCCTCCCGCCCCGGGGATGATGCCGAGCAGGATCTCGGGCTGGCCGAGCTTCGCGCTCTCCCCCGCCACCCGGAAGTCGGCGCACAGGGCCAGCTCGCAGCCGCCGCCCAGCGCGTACCCGGTGATCGCGGCGATCACCGGCTTGCCGATCCTGGCCACGGCGGTGAAGCAGTCCTGGAGGGTGCGGGAGTGGGCGGACATGTCGGCGTAGGACATGTCGGCCATCTCTTTGATGTCGGCTCCGGCGGCGAAGACGCGCTCGCCGCCGTAGAGGATCACGGCCTGCACCACGGGGTCGGCGTCGACCAGGCGGGCGGCCTCGCCGATCTCCTGTTGCACCTGCCCGTTGAGGGCGTTCATCTTGGGACGATCGAGTCTGATCGTCGCGATCTGGTCTGCCACCTCGACACGCACGAACTCTCCCATGCCAGGCACGCTACCGGAGGAGGGGCGCTTTCACCGGCCCGCCCCCGCGAGTACCCTGCGGCCCCATGAACGCACCGGCGTTACGCCTGGCCCGGTTGGTCGCGGTCGTGGTCAGCGCGGGCTTCGCCTTCGGCGGGGTCATCGGCGTCGTCTACTCCGAGGATCCCGCGCCGATGAAGGCGCTGGCCTTCGCGCTGCTGACCGTCCTGTTCGCCCTGCACCTTCGCAATTGTGTACGGCGGGCCGACGGCCGCAGGCCCACCGGCTGGCCGTGGACGCTGGCCGTCCAGGTGGCGCTGACCGGGGCGGGCCTGCTGCTGTTCCCCGCCACCTGGTACGGCAACACGGGTTTCCTGGCCGCCGCGGTCCTCCTGCTGTTCCGGCGGCCGTGGCCGAAGTGGGGCGGGTTCGCGCTGGTGCTGGCGGCCCAGTTCGCCTCCACGATGACGGTGCGGCCGGCGGTGAGCGAGGCGCTGTATGTCGCGCTCGGCCAGACCGCGTTCGTGGGCATCGCCCTGTACGGCGTGGTCCGCCTGACGGACCTGATCGCCGACCTGCGGGGCACCCAGGCGGGATTGGCCGCGGCGGTGGTGGCCAGGGAGCGGCTGACCTTCGCCGAGGAGCTGAACGAGCGGGTCGGCGCGGGCCTGGAGCAGGTGGTACGGCACGGCGAAGCCGTACTGGAGGCAGCGGACCAGGAGCGCGCCCGGCACGAGCTCGACACGGGCCTGAACACGGCACGGCTGGCCCTGACGGAGGTCAGGTCGGTCTCGCACACCACCCGCCAGGAGGCGCGCAGCCGCCCGGTGGCCGCGGACCTGACCACCCGGGTGGCGTCGGTGCTGGTCGTGGTGACGATCCTGCTCATGATCGTGCCGAGGGAGCTGCGGCAGGTGGCGCTGGCGCCGCCGTCGCCGCACCTGCTGGCGTTGTTCGGGGCGTCGCTGGCGCTGGTGGTCGGGCTGCACCTGCGCGCGTGCCTGCGTACTGACCGGTACTGGCCGTGGGTGCTGGCGGCGCTGGTGCTGGTCACCTACCTGCCGAGCCTGGCGCTGGGGCCGAAGCTCTGGTACGTGGCGGCGTACCTGCCCGGCGCGGTGCTGGCGCTGGTGCCTGGGCGGGTGCGCTGGCCGATCGCGGCGGCGGCGATCCTGGGCGACCTCTACTTCCACGCGACGGTCACCGGCTGGGCCGACAACGCGCTCGACGTCGCCTACGGCCTGGTCTACGTCGTGGAGCGGGCGCTGATCGTCTACGCGCTGTGGCGCATGGCGCGGCTGGCCGACCGGATCCAGGCGGCCAGGATCGAGCTGGCCAGGGTGGAGGTGGCGCGCGAGCGGCTGCGCTTCGCCCGGGACCTGCACGACCTGCTCGGCTACGGCCTGTCGGTGGTGGTGCTCAAGGCGGAGCTGGCCGTCCGGCTGCTGGGCCGCGATCCCGCCGCGGCCAGGCGGGAGCTGGCGGACGGGCTGGCGGCCGCCCGCCAGGTTCTGTCCGACATCGATTCGGTCGCCTCCGGCTACAGCACGATCGCGCTCGCCGACGAGGTCGCCTCCGCCCGTTCGGTGCTGGCCGCCGCGGGCGTCGAGCTGAGCGCGGACGTGAGCGCGCGCCGCCTGCCGGACCCGCAGGACGCCGTGCTGGCGACCGTTCTGCGCGAGGCGGTCACGAACGTCCTGCGCCACAGCGACGCGCGCCACGGCACGCTCGTGCTCGCCGTGGACGGCGAGACGGCGGGGCTGCGCCTGGCCAACGACGGGGTACGCGCCGTCGTTCACGAGCCAGGCTCGGGACTCGGCAACCTGCGCGAACGCGTCGAGGCGCTGGGCGGCGAGCTGTCGATCGAGTCAGCGCCCGGCACGTTCGCGCTGGCCGTGGTGCTGCCGCTAGAGCCAGCCCTCGTCGGCGGCGATCCTGATCGCGTCCACCCGGTTACGCGCGTTGAGCTTCATGACGGCTGACGACAGGTAGTTGCGGACCGTGCCGCGGCTGAGCGAGAGCCGTACCGCGATCTCGTCGGGCTCGGCCCCGGTGGCGGCCAGGCGCAGCACGTCGGCCTCCCGCGCGGCCAGCGGGTTTTCCACCTTGCGCAGCGCGGCGACGGCGAGCTGCGGGTCGACCACCTGCTCGCCCGCGGTCACCCTGCGGATGGCGTCGATGAGGTCGCCGGTGGGCGAGTGTTTGAGCAGGAATCCGCTGACGCCCGAGGCCATCGCGCGGCGCAGGTAGCCGGGCTTGGCCAGCCCGGTCAGGACCAGCGTGGCGCAGGCCGGCAGCTTCTCCTTCAGCTCGGCGGCGGCGGTGAGGCCGTCGAGCTCGGGCAGGTCGATGTCGATGACCGCCACGTCGGGGGCGGAGTCCAGGGCGGCGGGGACGACCTGGTCGCCGCGCTCCACGGCGGCCACCACCTCGAGGTCGTCCTCCAGGGAGAGGACGGCGGTGAGGGTCTCCCTGAGGATACGGACGTCCTCTGCGATCAGCACGCGGATCACTGTGAATCCTTCACACGGGACCGGTGAATGCGGCACTACCTGGAGCTACTTCCGATTGGCGACTATACAGACACACGAGAGGAGCACGTCATGCAGAAGATCACCCCTTACCTCTGGTTCAACAACCAGGCGGAAGAAGCCGCGAACCACTACGTCTCGATCTTCAAGAACTCCCGGATCACCGAGGTCACGCCGATGATCGTGACGTTCGAGCTCGAAGGCCAGCGTTTCCTCGCGCTCAACGGCGGCCCGCAGTTCACGTTCAACGAGGCGATGTCGCTCTACGTCGACTGCGAGACGCAGGAGGAGGTCGACGAGCTCTGGGGCAGGCTCCTGGAGGGCGGCGGGCAGGAGGGCGAGTGCGGCTGGCTCAAGGACAAGTTCGGGGTGTCCTGGCAGATCATCCCGAACGCGCTGCCGCGCCTGCTCAGCGACCCCGACCCGGTCAGGGCCGAGCGCGCGATGAAGGCCATGTTCACGATGCGCAAGATCGACGTCAAGGGCCTGGAAGCGGCGGTCGAAGGCTGACGACTCCCCTCATGGGCGGGCCGCGTGTCCGCCCATGGGACGTTAACGGGTGAAAAATTCCTTCGCAAAACTCTCGCCCGAGAAGGAAAATGTTGAGACGCTGACTGCACCTGAAGCCCCCCAGTCCAAGGAGCAGTGAATGCGCAGAGCCTTGGCGATCGTCGCCTTGCTCCCGTTACTCAACATTCCGGCGGCCCACGCCGACGAACCCTCCGGCCGCCAGGAGGCGTTCGCCGCGGCGGCCAAGGAGTTCCAGGTGCCGGAGAGCGTGCTGCTCGGCGTCTCATACCTGGAGTCACGCTGGGACGCCAACTCCGGCCGCCCGAGCAGCGACGCCGGATTCGGCCCCATGCACCTGACCGACGCCGCCGCGTACACCGGCTCGAACCACCATGAAGAGGGCGAGGAGGACCCGCGCGGCGACGACAGCAGGCCCCTCCCCCCGCGCGAGGAGGCTCCGCCCGCACCGGCCGAGATCCCCGAGTCGCTGCGGACCATGGAGAAGGCCGCCGAGCTGACCGGCGAGAGCCACGAGAAGCTGCGCACCGACGCCGCCGCCAACATCCGCGGCGGCGCGGCGCTGCTGGCCTCCTACCAGAAGGCGCTCGGCGCCCCGCTCAGCGACGACCCCGCCCAGTGGTACGGCGCGGTCGCCAGGTACTCCGGCGCGCCCGAGAAGGAAGCCGCCCAGTTCTTCGCCGACGAGGTCTACACCACGATCAAGCAGGGCGCTCAGCGCACCACCGACGACGGCCAGCAGGTCAGGCTGACCGGCATCCCGGGCCTCGGCGCGATCAAGGAGTGGCTGGACAAGCTCGGGCTCAAGCCCCCGCGCCGTGACGGCGTCGAGTGCCCGCCCACGATCTCCTGCGAGTGGATCCCGGCCAAGCAGGCCGAACTACCCAACGGCAACTACGGCAACTTCGACACCTCGAACCGGCCCTTCAACCAGAAGGTCGACTACATCATCATCCACGACATGGAGGGGTACTGGCGGCCCTCCATCGACCTGCTGCTGAACCCGGCCCGCGCGGCGAGCTGGCACTACTCGCTGCGCTCCAACGACGGCCACATCGCCCAGCACATCAAGACCAAGGACGTCGGCTGGCAGGCGGGCAACTGGTACGTCAACGCCAAGTCCATCGGCCTGGAGCACGAGGGCTTCCTCGCCGAGCGCGGCTCCTGGTACACCGAGGCCATGTACCGCACCTCCGCCAAGCTGGTCCGGTACCTCGCCCTCAGGCACGGCGTGCCGCTCGACCGCGCGCACATCCTCGGCCACGACAACGTGCCCGGCACCCTGCCGACGACCGTGCGCGGCATGCACGAGGACCCCGGCCCCTTCTGGGACTGGGACCGCTACTTCAAGCTGCTCGGCGCGCCGTTCCACCCCTTCGGCGGCCCGAACTCCGGCACCGTCATGATCAAGCCGGACTTCGCGACCAACAAGCCGTACTTCTACGGCTGCGACCGCAAGCAGCCCGAGCTCGACTGCCCGCCCACCAGCGCCGCCACCGTCTGGCTGCGCAAGGAGCCGCGCCCCGACGGGCCGCTTGTCGACGACATCGGCAAGCGCGGCGCCGGAAGGTCCATCTACAGCGTCTACGACCACAGCGCCCGCGCCGTCACCGGCCAGCGCTACGCCGTGGCCGACCGCCAGGGCGAATGGACCGCCATCTGGTACCTCGGGCAGAAGGCCTGGTTCCACAACCCGGCGTCCAACCCGACCGCGATCCCGTCCATGGGTCTCGTCGTGACGCCCAAGAAGGGCCTCGCGACCGTCCCCGTGTACGGCAGGGCCTACCCGGAGCAGGAGGCCTACCCGGCCGACATCCCGTACCAGCCGATCACGCCGCTGCAGTACACCTTCTCCGCGGGCGAGAAGTACAGCTTCGGCGGAGCCCAGTTCGGCGAGTACTACCGGGCGGTCACCATCGACCCGTCCACCCACAAGGTGGTCCGCGGCAAGACCCTCTACTACCAGATCCAGTTCGGCCACCGCGTGATGTTCGTCAAGGCCGGTGACGTGACGCTGTCCTGGGCCTGATCATCCGGTGAGGGCGGGATAGTCCGTGTAGCCGCGGTGGTCCCCGCCGTAGAACGTGGCGGGATCGGCCACGTTGTACGGCCCGCCCGCCCTCACCCGGTCCGGCAGATCGGGGTTGGCCAGCCAGTACGCCCCCAACGTCACGGCGTCGGCCAGCCCCTCGCGCAGCGCCGCGGCCGCCTGCTCGGGGGTCCCGGACGGCGTGCCGGGCTCGGCCTTCGGGTTCAGGATCAGCGTCCCCGGCCACGCGGCCCTGATGACCCTGGTCAGCTCCCTGTCCCACTCCATGATGTGCAGGTACGCCAGGCCGTACCCGGAAAGGGCGCGCACCAGCGCCGGGTAGAGCTCGGCGGGGTCCTTCTCCCTGATGCCGTTGTTGGGGTTGCGCGGGGAGACGCGGAAGCCGACCCGCTCGGGCCCGACGGCGTCGCCGACCGCCTGGGCGACCTCGGTGGCCAGGCGGATGCGGTTGGCCAGCGTGCCGCCGTAGGCGTCGGTGCGGACGTTGGCGCTGCCGCACAGGAACTGGTGGATGAGGTAGCCGTTGGCCCCGTGGACCTCGACCCCGTCGAACCCGGCGGCCATGGCGTTCTGGGCGGCCGAGACGAAGTCGTCCACGACGGCGCCGATGTCGGCGAGCGTCATCTCCTTGGGCGCCGGGTGCTCCAGCATGCCGTCCGGCGTGTAGAGCAGTTCGCCCGACGGGATGGCCGACGGCCCGAGCGGCAGCGCGCCGTCCGGGTACAGCCACGGGTGGCCGACCCGGCCCGCGTGCATCAACTGGGCGAAGATCCGGCCGCCCCGGGCGTGCACGGCGTCGGTGACCCGGCGCCAGCCCTCGACCTGCTCCTTCGAGTGCAGCCCCGGCGTGCCCATGTAGCCCTGGCCGATCACCGACGGCTGCGTGCCCTCCGTGATGATCAGCCCGGCTCCGGCGCGCTGCGCGTAGTACTCCACGGCCAGATCGCCGGGCACCGCCCCCTCACCGGCGCGGCTGCGGGTCATCGGGGACATGAAGAGCCGGTTGGGAAGATCCAGCTTCCCCACGGTCACCGGCTCGAACAACTCGTTCACCAGAACCTCCTCATACATCAACAGGCAGGTCACGAACGTACGAGCGGCGGAATCACCGGCGAATCCGTACCGTTTACCGGTCTGGTGTACTTAGGAGGACGCGTGCTCTACGGCAGGACCACCGAGCAGTCCGGGCTCGCGGAACTGATCGCGCGGGCCCGCGACGGGCGCAGCGGCGCGCTGGTCGTGCGCGGCGAGCCCGGCATCGGCAAGACCGCGCTCCTCGACTGGGCCGAACGGCAGGCCGACGGCGTACGCGTGCTGCGCGTGACCGGCATCGAGCAGGAGGCCGACCTCGAACCCGCCGCCCTGGCCCGGCTGGTGTGGCCGCTGCGCGACCGGCTCGAACGGCTGCCCGATCCCCAGGCCGGGGTGCTGCGCGCGGTGCTGGGCGGGGCCGCGCCGGGCGAGCGGGCACCCGACCGGTTCCTGACCGGGCTGGCGACGCTCAGCCTGCTGGCCGACCTGGCCGAGGACGAGCCGCTGCTCTGCCTGGTCGACGACGCCCAGTGGCTCGACCAGGCCAGCGCCGAGGCGCTGCTGTTCGCGGCCAGACGGCTGGCCGCCGAGGGCGTGGCCCTGGTGTTCGCCACCCGCGAGGACGGCTTCGCCGCCGCCGGTCTGCCCGAGGTCCGGCCCTCCCGGCTCGACCCGGTCAGCGCGGCGGCGCTGCTCACCGAGCACGGCCTGGCCGCCGCCATGCGCGAGCACGTGATCGGCGAGTCCGCGGGCAACCCGCTGGCCCTGATCGAGTTCGCCGCCGCCCAGCGGGGCAGGCCGCCGGGATCGGTTCACCTGCACGTGGCCGACCGGGTGCTCGGCTCCTTCCGCGCCCAGATCGTCAACCTGCCCGAGCGTACGCGGCGGATGATGCTCATCGCCGCCGCCGAGGGCCGGGGCGACCTGCCGCTGCTGGTCAACGCCGGGAAGGTCCTGGACGTCGGCCTGGAGGACCTGGAGGCGGCCGAGCGGGCCGGGCTGGTACAGGTGATCGACGACACGCTCGCCTTCCGGCACCCGCTGATCGCCACCGCCGCCTACCAGGGCGCGCCGATGGCCCGCCGGGTCGAGGTCCACCGGGCGCTGGCCCAGGCCAGCCCCACGGCCGACTGCCGGGCCCACCACCTGTCGGCCGCCACCACCGCGCCGGACGAGGGCGTCGCCGGTGAGCTGGCCTCCGCCGCGGAGCGGGCCCGCGGGCGAGGCGCGTACTCGGCCGCCGCCCGCCTCTACCGCCAGGCCGCCCGCCTGTCCCCTGGCGACGACGACCAGATCACGCTCCTTGGGCGCGCCGCCGATGCCTCCCTCAGCGCCGGGCACCCCCTCCAGGCAGCGGAACTGTCCGAACAGGCCGAAACCCTGGCCATGACCACGCACGGGAGCGGCCCGACAGAACCGGCCAGGACTCCGGACGACGCCGGCGTGGCCGCACTCGCCGTGAACGGGACGGGGTTGGCGGAGCTGGCTCAGGTGCGCGCGGCGGCGCTGTTCGAGCTGGGTGAGCGGGAGCGGGCCGTACGTCTGCTGATGGAACGGGCGGGGCAGGCCGACACGGACCGCGCGGCCGAGATGCTGCGCGCGGGCGCGACCTACGCGTGGTTCTCGTGCGAGCCCGCCGCGGTGCGCACCGCCGCCGAGGGCCTGCGCGAGCTGGGCCGCCCCGACCCCATGGTGTACGGCCTGGCCCGGCTCATGGACGGCGACTACGCGGCCGGGCTGCCCAAGCTGGCCGAGTTCCTCGCCGAGCCGTCGGACAGGACCGCCGAGGCCATGTACACCAGCGTGATCGTCGGCGACGACGCCGCCACCCTGGCGCTGGCCGCCGCCGAGGTGGCCCGCTGCCGCGAGCGCGGGCTCGTGGGCGCGCTCCCCGAGGCCCTGCGGGTGCTCGCCCAGACCCAGGTACGCGCCGGGCTGCACCGGGAGGCCGAGATGGCCGTGGCGGAGGCGGCGGAGATCGTCAGGGACACCGGCCTGCCACAGGACCTCCCCTGGCTGAAGGCGGTCCCCGCCCGGATCGCCGCCATCGAGGGCGACGCCGACCGGTCCCGCGCCCTCGCCGCCCAGGCCCCCGCCGAGGAGGCGGCCGGAGCCGCCATCACCCTGAGCCTGCTGGACCTCGCCCTCGGCGACTACGAACCCGCCCTCTCCCGTCTGGAGGCCGCATGGCGCGGGCCGGGCGCGAACGGCCTCGACCTCGTCACCGCCGCCGCCGACCAGGTAGAGGCCGCGGTACGGCTCGGCCACCCCGACCGCGCCCTCACCCCGCTGCGCCGCTACACCGCCTGGGCCGAGGCCACCGGCCAACCCTGGGCCCTGGCAGTGGCCGCCAGAAGCCAAGCCCTCCTGACCGACGCCGGACCAACCCCCTCAACCCTGTCCACCCCCAGACCGACCGACCCAGGAATGACAGACCCCAGGACGACAGACTCCGGGATGACAGACCCCAGGATGACGGACCAGGGGACGACGGACCAGGGGACGACCACCCCTGGGCTGACCGACTCAGGGCTGACCGACTCAGGGCTGACCGACTCAGGGCTGACCGACTCCGGGCTGACCGACTCAGGGCTGACCGACTCCGGGCTGACCGACTCCGGCATGACCACCCCAGGGGTGACCGACTCCGGGATGACCGCCTTGAGGGTTGAGGAGTTGTTTCGGCGGGCCGTACGGCTGCATGGGGAAGGGCCGGGGCGGCCGTTCGAGCGGGCGCGGACCGAGCTGCTCTACGGCGAGTGGCTGCGCCGAGCCCGCAGGCGCAGCGACGCCCGAACCCCCCTCCGCTCAGCCTTGGAGATCTTCGAACGCCTCCGCGCCACCCCCTGGGCCGACCGCGCCCGCGCCGAACTGCGAGCCAGCGGCGACAACGTCCCCACGGCCGAGGCGACCGTGGCAGCCCCACGCGACCGCCTCACCGCCCAGGAACTCCAGGTGGTACGGCTCGCCAAGGAAGGCCACAGCAGCAGGGAGATAGCCGCCCAGTTGTTCCTGAGCAGACGCACGGTGGAGCACCACCTGTACAAGGCCTATCCGAAGCTGGGCGTCGGCAGCCGCCGCGAGCTGGCCCGCCTCGACCTGAACCCCGCCGAGGTCAGCGCTTCCTGACGAAGTCGGCGACCGCCTGCCGCGTGCTCTGCAGCGCCTCCTGCGAGGAGTCGAACGTGCGCTGGGCCACGCCCACGAACACGCAGTCCACCATGACGAGCTGGCTGATCCGGCTGGCCATCGCCGCAGGACGGAACTCGGTCTCGCGCCCGGCCGAGATCAGCACGTGCTCGGCCAGCTCCGCGATGGACGAGCGCGGGTTGTTGGTGATCGCGACCGTCGTGGCCCCGGCCTCGCCGGCCCGGCCCAGCGGCTCCAGCACGTCGGGCGTCTCCCCCGAGGTGCTGATGCCGATCGCCACGTCGCCCGCCTTGAGCAGCACGGCGCTGGTCAGCGCGAGGTGGGCGTCCTGGAAGGCGTGGCTGGACATGCCGATGCGCAGCAGCTTCTGCGCCATGTCCATGGCCACCAGGCCGGAGGCGCCGACCCCGTAGGCGTCCACGCGGCGGGCGCCGACGATCGCGTCGACGACCAGGCCCAGCCGTTCGGAGGTGAGCTGGGCCACGGTGTCGTTGATCGCCTCGGACTCGGCCCTGGCGACCTTGTGGATGACCTCCGACAGCGGATCGTCGGGTGCCAGGTCGCCGGGCACCAGCCGGTCCGGCTGGGCCGCCGCGGCGGCCAGGGCCAGGCGTAGCTGCGGATACCCGGCGAAGCCGAGCAGCCGGGCGGTCCGCACGATCGTGGCCTCGCTGGTGCCCGAGGCGGCCGACAGCTCGGTGATCGTGCTGCGCGCCACGGTCGCGGGATCCTCCAGGATCAGCCGGGCCACGGTCTGCGCGGCGGGCGTCAGGGACGGCAGCACACCGCGGACCGTGGCCACCAGGGTGTCGGCCCGCAGGCCGTCGCGACTGTCGTCCACAAAAACGATTATGGGGCCAATGTCAGCGCAGTGTGCCGTTCGTCATACCGGCGGGTTCCTCGGGTACGGCGATCAGCCCGAGCTCGGCCCGCGCCACCGCCAGCGGATGCGAGGGCACCACCCGGACCGTGTAGCCGAAGGCCCCGGTGTCGTCGAGCGGGATCGTGCCCGTGTAGTGGGCGCGGCCGTCGTCGCTGGTGTGCCCGTCGAGTGTGAGCTCCAGGTAGCCGGGGTGGATCAGCTCGTCGTGCGGGCCGACCCTGCCGTAGGCCGCCTCCACCATGACGTCGGAGGGGTCCAGGTCGCCCAGCGCGATCGTGGCCCGCAGCTCCAGGGCGGCGCCCACCTCCGGCGTGTCGCCGACGCCCGACGCCTCCACGTGCTCCACCCTGACGCCGGGCCAGGCCCTGGTCACCCGCAGCCGCCAGGCGGCGAACGACTTGGCGGGGGCGTAACCGTCGGCGGACAGGGCGCGGGCGGAGGCGGCGGCGGGCGCGTACAGGCCGACCACGTAGTCGCGCAGCATGCGGCCGGCCAGCACCTTCGGGCCCAGCGAGGCGAGGGTGTGCTTGACCATCTCCAGCCAGCGCCTGGGCAGGCCCTCGGGCGAGCGGTCGTAGAAGCGGTCGGCGACCTGGTGCTCGATCAGGTCGTACAGGCCGGCCGCCTCCAGATCGTCGCGGCGGTCGGGGTCGGTGACGCCGTCGGCCGTGGGGATGGCCCAGCCGTTGGTGCCGTCGTACCACTCGTCCCACCAGCCGTCGCGGATCGACAGGTTGAGCCCGCCGTTGAGCGCCGACTTCATGCCCGAGGTGCCGCTGGCCTCCAGCGGGCGCAGCGGGTTGTTCAGCCAGACGTCGCAGCCCTGGACGAGCAACTGGCCGAGCGCCATGTCGTAGTCGGGCAGGAAGACGATGCGGTGGCGCACGTCCTCGGCGTCGGCGAAGGTCACGATCTGCTGGATGAGCTTCTTGCCGCCCTCGTCGGCCGGGTGGGCCTTGCCCGCGATCAGGATCTGGACGGGCTTGTCCGGGTCGAGCAGCAGCGACTTGAGCCGCTCGGCGTCGGAGAGCATGAGTGTCAGCCGCTTGTAGGACGGCACGCGGCGGGCGAAGCCGATCGTCAGCACGTCGGGGTCGAGCGCCTCGTCGATCCAGCCGAGTTCGGCGTCGGAGGAGCCGCGGGCCCGCCAGGAGGCGCGCAGCCGTTCGCGGGCGCCCTCGACCAGGCGGCGGCGCAGGATGCCGCGGATGGACCAGATGTCGGCGTCGGAGATCTTCTGTACGCCCTCCCAGCCCTGCGCGCGCTCGATCAGGGTCGGCAGCTCGCGGCCGGCCAGCTCCATGAGCTCGCGGCCCACCCAGGTCGGCGCGTGGACGCCGTTGGTGATCGAGCCGATCGGGATCTCGTCGAGGTCGAAGCCCGGCCAGAGGGTGTGGAACATCTCCCTGCTGACCTCGCCGTGCAGCTCGGAGACGCCGTTGACGCGCTGGGCCAGGCGCATGCCCATGATCGCCATGTTGAAGCGGTCGGGCTCGGCCTCCTCGCCGAGCGCCAGGATGCGGTCGACCGGGACGGTGGGCCAGGAGTTGTCGCCGCCGAACTGCCGCTCGATCATCTCGACGGGGAAGCGGTCGATGCCCGCAGGGACGGGGGTGTGGGTGGTGAAGACGGTTCCGGCGCGCACCGCCTCCAGAGCCTCGTCGAAGCTCAGCCTGGCCTCGGTCAGCTCGCGGATGCGCTCCAGGCCGAGGAAGCCGGCGTGGCCCTCGTTGGTGTGGAAGACCTCGGGCTCGGGGTGGCCGGTGCTCTCGCAGTAGGCGCGGATGGCCCGTACGCCGCCGATGCCGAGCAGGAGCTCCTGCATGAGCCGGTGGTCGGTGCCGCCGCCGTAGAGGCGGTCGGTGACGTCGCGGGCGGCGGTGTCGTTCTCGGCCACGTCGGAGTCGAGCAGCAGCAGCGGCACCCGGCCCACCTGGGCCGCCCAGACCTGAGCGTGCAGGGTACGCCCGCCGGGCAGGCCGACACGGACGCGGACGTCCTTGAGCAGGGTCAGCGGCAGGCCGCCCGGGTCGAGGGAGGGGTAGTGCTCCAGTTGCCAGCCCTCGGGGGACAGCGACTGGGTGAAGTAGCCGTGGCGGTAGAGCAGGCCGACGGCCAGGATGGGCACGCCCAGGTCGCTGGCGGCCTTCAGGTGGTCGCCGGCCAGGATGCCGAGGCCGCCGGAGTACTGGGGCAGGGCGGCGGCTATGCCGTACTCGGGAGAGAAGTAGGCGACGGCGCGCGGCGCGTCGGCGAGAGTCTGGTACCACCGGGGCGCGGTCATGTACTCGCGCAGATCGTCGGCGGCGTCGGCCAGACGGCGCAGGAAGCGGCGGTCGGCGGCCAGCTCGCGGAGTCTGGCGGGGTCGACGGCGCCCAGCAGGGCGACGGGATCGTGCCCGACCTGACGCCACAGTTGCGGGTCGACCTCGGCGAACAGGTCCGTCGTCTCCGGGTGCCATGACCAGCGGAGATTGTGGACGAGCTCGCCGAGTGCGGCCAGCTCCGCGGGCAGGACGGTGCGGACGGTGAACCTGCGGATAGCTCTCACGTTGGGAACCCTAGGGCGTCGAAGGGGCGGGCACGAGGTGATCTGGACGTCTGGGTCCTTCACCATGCGCATACGCGTCAAACCCCCTACCGACCAGAAGCATGAAGCGGGACTATTGGGGCAACTCCCCCATATGGCCGTCCCGGGGACACACTCGGGTGGCTTCCGCCGCCTCCCGCATCGAGATGCAAGGATCGTTCCTGCCACGTATCAGCCTCAACGCGGATCCGAGTCATGAGAACGGAAGCGATGATCGGACGAATTCCCATCACGGACATCCAGCCTGTCGTCGGATGCGGGCAGTGGCCCGCGAAGTCGGTCGCTGGTGAGACCTTCGAGATCTCCGCCACGGTGTTCCGGGAGGGACACGACGCCGTGGCCGCCGGGGTCGTGCTCACCTCGCCCGGCGGCGAACGCGGGCGACTGAAACCCATGGCGGAACAGGGCAAGGGGACCGATCGCTGGGCGGTGCCGGTCACCCTGGCCGACGAGGGCGACTGGCAGTTCCGCGTGGAGGCGTGGAGCGACCCGATCGCCACGTGGCTGCACGACGCGGGGATCAAGATCCCGCGCGGGATGGACAGCGACCTGATGTGCGAGGAGGGCGCGCGCCTGTTCGAGCGCGCCGCCCGCGCCGTACGGCCGGCCGACTGCCCCCACCCACTGCGCCCCGCCCGGGCGGCCGACGACACGCCGAAGCCACCCCGAACGCAAAACGGGAACGGAACCGGAAACGGGGGCAACGGCGACAGCGCCTGCGGGCACCGGGCGGCGCTGCTGTCGATCTCGGCCACCCTGCGCGACGAGGACCTCGACCCCCGGGCCCGGCTGTCGATCGCCCAGTTGCCCGAGACCGCCGCCCTCCTGGCCGCGCATCCGCTGCGCGACCTGGTGACGCGTTCCAAGCAGCAGCGGATCAGGGTGGACCGCCGCCGCGCCCTGTACGGCTCGTGGTACGAGTTCTTCCCCAGGTCCGAGGGCGCGATCGTGGACGGCGCGGGCATCAGCAAGTCGGGAGACTTCCAGACCGCCGCCAAACGCCTGCCCGCGGTCGCCCGCATGGGCTTCGACGTCGTCTACCTGCCCCCGATCCACCCGATCGGCCACACCTTCCGCAAGGGCCGCAACAACACGCTCACGCCCGAGTCCGACGACCCCGGCTCCCCCTGGGCGATCGGCTCGGAGGACGGCGGCCACGACGCGATCCACCCCGACCTCGGCACCATCGAGGACTTCGACGGATTCGTCAGCCGGACCCGCGAGCTGGGCATGGAGGTGGCGCTCGACTTCGCGCTGCAGTGCGCGCCCGACCACCCGTGGGTCAAGGAGCACCCGGAGTGGTTCACGATCCGGGCCGACGGCACGATCGCCTACGCCGAGAACCCGCCCAAGAAGTACCAGGACATCTACCCGCTCAACTTCGACAAGGACCCGGAGGGCATCTACGCCGAGGTCAGGCGGGTTCTGCGGCACTGGATGGACCACGGGGTGCGGATCTTCCGGGTGGACAACCCGCACACCAAGCCGGTGGCGTTCTGGGAGCGGCTGCTGGCCGACATCCACACGACCGACCCCGACGTGATCTTCCTGGCCGAGGCGTTCACGCGGCCCGCCATGCTGCAGACGCTGGCGAAGATCGGGTATCACCAGTCCTACACCTACTTCACCTGGAAGAACTCCAAGCAGGACGTGGAGAGCTACCTGGCGGAGCTGGCCGCGGAGACCTCGCACTTCCTGCGGCCGAACCTGTTCGTGAACACGCCGGACATCCTGCACGAGTACCTGCAGCAGGGGGGCGTGCCCGCGTTCAAGATCCGCGCGGTCCTCGCCGCGCTGTGCTCGCCGACGTGGGGGGTCTACTCGGGGTACGAGCTCGCGGAGAACGTCCCGGTACGGCCCGGCAGCGAGGAATACCTCGATAGTGAGAAATATCAGTACAGACCACGCGATTGGGTGGCAGCAGAGCGTGAAGGCCGCAGTCTGGCCCCCTTCATCACCCATCTGAATTTGTTCCGAAGAGCTCACCCGGCACTTCAGGAATTGCGTAATCTACAGTTCCACAGGGTTGACCACCCGGACATGGTCTGCTTCTCCAAGCGACTCCCCGGCGCCTACGACACGGCCACACGACGGCACGGCATGGGCGACGTCGTTCTGGCGGTCATCAACCTGGATCCGCACAACACCCATGAGGCGACGGTCGATCTCGACCTGCCCGCCCTCGGACTCGACTGGAACGCCGAGTTCGTCGTGGACGACGAGCTGTCGGGCGAGTCGTACCGATGGCGGCAGCAGAACTACGTGCGCCTCGACCCCCATATCCACCCGGCGCACGTCTTCACCGTGCGAGCGGCTCACAGGTAACGAAGCCTTTCGGGGAGTCCAACTTGTCAGACACCGTGAACTCCGCTGCAATCCCCAACACCTTCGACGAGGAGAAGCCGCGCGACCCCCACTGGTACAAGCGCGCGGTCTTCTACGAGGTGCTCATCCGGGGTTTCGCCGACTCCAACGGAGACGGGACCGGTGACATCAAGGGCCTCATCCAGCGACTGGACTACCTCCAGTGGCTGGGTGTGGACTGTCTGTGGCTGCTGCCGTTGTACGAGTCGCCACTGCGCGACGGCGGCTACGACATCGCCGACTTCATGAAGATCCTCCCCGAGTTCGGGGACCTGGGAGACTTCGTGAAGCTGGTCGACGAGGCCCACAAGCGCGGCATGCGCGTCATCGCCGACCTGGTGATGAACCACACCAGCGACGCCCACCCCTGGTTCCAGGCCTCCCGGCACGACCCCGAGGGCCCGTTCGGCGACTTCTACGTCTGGAACGACTCCGATGAGAAGTACCAGGACGCCCGGATCATCTTCATCGACACCGAGACGTCCAACTGGACCTACGACCCCGTACGCGGGCAGTACTACTGGCACCGCTTCTTCCACCACCAGCCGGACCTCAACTACGAGAACCCGGCGGTGCAGGAGGCGATGCTGGAGGTGCTGAGGTTCTGGCTCGACCTCGGCATCGACGGGTTCCGCATGGACGCCATCCCCTACCTGTTCGAGGAGGACGGCACCAACTGCGAGAACCTGCCCAGGACCCACGCCTACCTCAAGCGGGTGCGGGCCGAGGTGGACCGCCTCTACCCCGACCGCGTCCTGCTGGCCGAGGCCAACCAGTGGCCCTCCGACGTGGTGGAGTACTTCGGCGACCCGGTGGGCGGCGGCGACGAGTGCCACATGGCCTTCCACTTCCCGCTGATGCCGCGCATCTTCATGGCGGTACGACGGGAGTCGCGCTACCCGATCTCCGAGATCCTGGCCCAGACGCCGAAGATCCCGGAGAACTGCCAGTGGGGCATCTTCCTCCGCAACCACGACGAGCTGACGCTCGAGATGGTCACGGACGAGGAGCGCGACTACATGTACTCCGAGTACGCCAAGGACCCGCGCATGCGCGCCAACGTCGGCATCCGGCGGCGCCTGGCACCGCTGCTGGAGAACGATCGCAACCAGATCGAGCTGTTCACGGCGTTGCTGCTGTCCTTGCCCGGCTCGCCCGTGTTGTACTACGGCGACGAGATCGGCATGGGGGACAACATCTGGCTCGGCGACCGCGACGGCGTGCGCACCCCGATGCAGTGGGACCCCGACCGCAACGCGGGCTTCTCCGACTGCGACCCGGGGCGGCTCTACCTGCCGGTCATCATGGACCCGATCTACGGCTACCAGGCCATCAACGTCGAGGCCCAGCAGAAGAACGGCGGCTCGCTGCTGCACTGGACCAAGCGCATGATCGAGATCCGCAAGCGCCACCCGGTCTTCGGGCTGGGCGAGTTCATCGAGCTGAACTCCTCCAACCCGAGCGTGCTGGCCTTCGTCCGCGAGCTGGGCGACGACCGCATGTTGTGCGTCAACAACCTCTCGCGCTTCCCTCAGCCGGTCGAGCTTGACCTGCGCAGATTCACCGGCGTCTCACCGGTCGAGACCATGGGCGGGGTACCTTTCCCACCGATTGGCGAACTTCCGTATCTTTTGACGCTTCCTGGGCATGGTTTCTACTGGTTCACTCTCCCACCGGCCAGAGCCCAGGAGGAGTAAGACGTGCTGGAGCAGCTCCTTGCCGCATGGCTACCACAGCAGCGCTGGTTCGGCGGCAAGGGGCGCCCGATCGACTCCGTGTCGGTCGACTCGGACGTCGAGCTGGAGCCGGGACTCCAGCACGTGATCTTCGCGGTCTGGCAGGACGGCTCGCGCGAGCGCTACCAGCTCCTGCTCGGCATCCGGGACGAGCTCCCAGAACGCCTCTCGCACGCCCTGATCGGCGTCATCGACGGCGCCTACCACTACGACGCCGCCCACGACTCCGACCGCACCGGCTGGCTGCTCGACGGCATGGCGCGCGACGCCACCACCGGCGGCCTGCGCCTGCGCCACGTCCCCGGCGCCGCCGTCGACACCTCCTTGCGCAGCATCGTGCTGGGTGCCGAACAGTCCAACACCTCTCTGGTGTACGGCGACGCGTACATCTGCAAGCTTTTCCGGCGGCTCATCCCCGGGGTGAACCCGGAACTGGAGATCGTCCAGGCCCTGGCGGCCAGGAACGCGCCGCACATCGCGCAGCCGTACGGGTGGATCGAGGGTGAGCTCGACGGGACCGCGACCACGCTCGCGATCATGCAGGAGTTCCTCTCCACCGCCAACGACGGCTGGGACCTGGCCCTCGCCAGCGTCCGCGACCTGTACGCGATGCCCGAGCCGGTCGCGGAGTCGGGCGAGCGCGTACGGGCCGGAGAGGCGGGCGGGAACTTCGCCGCCGAGGCCGAGCGGCTGGGGGCGGCCACCGCCAGGATCCACGGGGAGCTGGCCGCCGCCTTCCCGACCTCGACCGTCGAGCCGCACGAGATCAAGCGCATGGCTGAAGACTTCCGCCGCCGCCTGGGCAGGGCCGTGGCCGAGGTTCCGGTGCTGCGCGAGCACTCGGCGCCGATCGAGGCCGCCTTTCAGGACCTGGACGAGGTGGCCGTCGAGGTGCCCATCCAGCGGGTGCACGGCGACTACCACCTCGGCCAGGTCATGCGGACCACCACCGAGTGGATCATCCTGGACTTCGAGGGCGAGCCCGGCCAGCCGCTCGGCGAGCGCACGGCGCTGTCCTCGCCGCTGCGCGACGTGGCCGGGATGCTGCGCTCCTTCGACTACGCCGCCCGCCACCTGCTGGCCGGGCACCCGGAGGCCGAACGCCTGGAGCCCCGGGCAGCCGACTGGTCGGCGCGCAACCGGGAGGCGTTCCTGACCGGGTACAGGAACGGCGGCGGCCTGCTGGACGCGGCCCAGGAGCCGCTGCTGCGCGCCTTCGAGCTGGGCAAGGCCGTCTACGAGGTGGTCTACGAGGCCCGCAACCGCCCCTCCTGGATCTCCATCCCGCTGGCCGCGTTCGGCTAGCGTCCCGGGTGGAGCTCCTCGACCAGGCTCTGGAGCCCGTGGTCGGGGTGCCCGTCGGCGACGCGCTTGTCCACGAGGTGCTTCAGCGGGGCCAGCAGGTTGCCCTCGATGCCCTGCTCGCGCATGGCCAGCGAGATGCTCTCCAGCCCGACCTTGTTCACACCGAGGTTCGCCACGTCGGTGCCCCACTGACCGGCGTCGACCTCCTCCGCCCAGCGGTGCGCCAGTTCGCTCATCGCGCCCAGCCACGGCACCAGCAGCGTCGAGGCGAAGTCGCCCACCGGCAGCCCGGCCGAGCGCACCAGCGCGAACCCCTGCATGATCCCGGCGATCTGTCCGTACATGCCGGTCAGCATGGCCATGTCCAGCAGCGGCGCGAGCCCCGGGTCGGTGTCCACGAACCGGGCCTCGGCCAGGTCGCCCAGCGGCCCGGCGTGGCGCTCGAACACCTCCCTGGAGCCGCTGTAGAGGATCAGCGCGCCGGGCGCGCCGATCATCTGGGGCACCGCCATCACGCCGCCGTCGAGGTAGTCCGCGCCGCGCCTGCGTGCCCATTCCGCGGTACGGCGGGCCTCCTCCGGCCGCCCGCTGGTCAGGTTGACCAGCGTCACGCCCGCCAGCTCCATCTGCCCGAGCAGCCCGTGGACGGTGTCGTAGTCGAGCACGCACACGATCACCAGCGCTCCGGGCCGCACCGCCCCGGCGAGGCTCGCGGCCCGTCTGGCACCCATCGCGACCAGGGGTTCCGCTTTCTTGTCGGTGCGGTTCCATACGGTGACCTCATGCCCGGCCTTGATCAGGGTCTCGGCGAGCGCGGTGCCCATGAGGCCCAGGCCGACGATCGAAATCTCTGTCATGGCTCCAGCGTGCTGGCGTGGGGTTATGGTCGGCTTCTGGGCGAGTTATGGGGGGATTATGCGGTTCGGGGTGCTGGGGCCCCTTGAGGTGTACGCGGCCTCCGGGGAGCCGCTCACCGTGCGGGAGGCGAAGGTCCGGCTGCTGCTGGCGGGGTTGCTGGTGCACCGGGGGCGGCCGGTCTCGGCCGACAGGCTGGTCGAGGAGCTGTGGGGCGACCGGCCCCCGCGTGACGCCCTCGCGGCGCTGCGGGTGAAGGTCTCCCAGTTGCGCGGGACACTGGCCGACCGCGACGCGATCAAGTTCCGCGCCGCCGGATACGTCCTGGACGTCCCGGCCGAGGCGGTCGACGCCGAGCGCTTCCAGGCGCTGCTGGCCGCCCCCGCCGCCGACGCCAGGGAGCGCGCCGACGCGCTGGTCCAGGCGCTCGGCCTCTGGCGCGGCCCCGCCTTCGCCGGGCAGTCCGACCACGACGTGGTGCGCCCGGCGGCGGCCAAGCTGGAGGAGCAGCGCCTGTCCGCCCTTGAGGAGCTGGCCGAGGTGCGCCTGTCCCTGGGCGAGCCGGTCGAGGTCGCCGACCTGGTGTCCGAGCACCCGCTGCGCGAGCGCCTGCGGGCGGTGCACATGCGCGCCCTCTACCGCCAGGGCCGCCAGAGCGAGGCGCTTGCCGCCTATTCCGACCTGCGCGAACGCCTGGCGGAGGACCTGGGCCTCGACCCCTCGCCCGAGCTGGCCGACCTCCACGCCAGGATCCTGCGCCAGGACCCCGCCCTCCAGGCGCCCGCGCGCGCCCAGAGCAACCTGCCCGCGCCGCTCACCGACCTGATCGGCCGCGACGACGCGGTGGCGGAGGTACGCACGCTGCTGGCCGACAACCGGCTGGTCACGCTCACCGGCCCCGGCGGCGTCGGCAAGACCCGGCTGGCGCTGGCCGCGGCCGCCGCCTCGGCCGGGTCGTTCCCCGACGGCACCTGGCTGGTCGAGCTGGCCCCGCTGCGCCCGCGACGCGACGACCCCTGCGTGGCGGCGATCGTGGGCGAGGTGCTCGGGCTGCCCGACCACGGGGAGAAGCCCGCGGGCGACCGGGTCGCGGCCGCCCTGTCCGGCAAGCGCGCCCTGCTCGTCCTGGACAACTGCGAGCACGTGGTCGAGCAGGTCGCGCCGCTGACGCGCGCGCTGCTGCAGGCAGCGCCCGAGCTGCGGGTGCTGGCCACCAGCCAGGAGACGCTGCGGGTCAGCGGCGAGAGCGCCTGGAGCGTGCCGCCGCTCGGGCCCCGGGCCGCGATCGAGCTGTTCAGCGTGCGCGCGGGCGGCGGGCTGGCCGGCGACGCGGCCGTGGCCGAGATCTGCGCCCGCCTCGACGGGATCCCGCTGGCCGTCGAGCTGGCCGCGGCACGGGCGCGCGCGCTCACGCCGCGGCAGCTCGCCGACCGGCTGGACGACCGGTTCCGGCTGCTCAACACCGGCATGCGGGACGCGCCCGCGCGGCAGCGGACGCTCCGGGCGATGATCGACTGGAGCTGGGAGCTGCTGAGCGAGCCGGAGCGGCTGGTGCTGCGGCGGCTGGCCGTACACGCCGACGGGTGCACGCTGGAGGCGGCGGAGCAGGTGTGCGCGGAGCCAGGACACGACGTGCTCGACCTGCTGGCCAGGCTGGTCGACCGCTCGCTCGTGGTGGGCGGGGCGCGCTTCCGGCTGCTGGAGTCCGTCGCCGCCTACGCCGCCGAGCGGCTGGCGGAGGCGGGCGAGTCCGATCGGGTACGGCTGCGCCACCTCGACCACCACGTGGCGCTGGCCGAGCGGGCCGAGCCGTACCTGCGGGGGCGTGACCAGCAGCGCTGGCTCGACACGCTCGACGCGGAGGCCGCCAACCTGCGCGCGGCGCTCGACACCGCTTCCGCGATGGGGCTGGCCGACCAGGCGCACCGGCTGGTGCGGGCGCTGGCCTGGTACTGGGTGCTGCGCGGCAGGCTGGGCGAGGCGCGCAGGTCGCTGGAGACGGCGCTGTCGCTGGCCGAGGAGCCGCAGACGCGCATGTGGTGGGCGGGGGTGGCGATGCTGGCGGGCGATCCGGTCAGCGTCGACATCGCCGAGCTGGGCAAGATCGACGACCCTGAACGGCGGGCCTTCCTGGGGTGGTTCCTGGGGATGGCGCTGTTCGGGTTCGAGAACCCGGTGTGCAGCGACTCGCTGATCGGGCCGGCGCTGGAGACGTTCCTGGAGATCGGCGACACGTGGGGCGAGGCCGCGGCGCTCAGCGTGCGGGCCAAGCGGGCGATGCTCCGCGGCGACCTGGACGACCTGCGGGCCGACGCCGAGCGGAGCCTGGAGCTGTTCCAGCGCGCCGGGGACCGGTGGGGGCAGACGCGGGCCACCGAGGTGCTCAGCTCGCTGGCCGAGATCGTCGGCGACTACCCCCGGGCCGCCGAGCTGCGGCGCGAGGGGCTGCGGGTGGCCGAGGAGCTCGGGCTGGGCAGCGACGTCACCTCGATCATCTCCAGGCTCGGACGGCTCGCGCTGCTGGAGGGCGACTACGCGCTGGCCGACGACTACCACGAGCGGGCCAGGCGGCGGGCGGCCGAGCAGGCCAACCGGCCGGCGGAGGAGGACGCGGAGATCGGGCTGGCGATGTCGGCCAGGCGGCAGGGGCGGCTGGACGACGCCGAGCGCCACCTGCGGCGCTGGCTCGGCTGGGTGCGCGAGGTGGCGGGCGAGCCAGGGGCGGCGCTGATCCTGGCCGAGCTCGGCTTCATCGCCGAACTCCGCGGGCACGCGGCGGCCGGCCAGGGCGGGGCGGGATTCGGCGGGGAGCCTCCCGCCGCGGTGCTGGTCCACGCGGACGTCGCGGTCGCCTCGCATCTGGACGGGCTGGCGGCGGCCAGGGCCGTGGGCGATCCGCGGGCCATCGCGCTGTCCCTGGAGGGGGTGGCCGGGGCCAGAACCCTGCAGGGACGCCACGAGGAGGCGGCGGTGCTGCTGGGCCAGGCGACCGCGCTGCGCGAGGGGTCCGGGGCGCCGCTGCCGCCGGGCGAGCGGGGCGACGTGGACCGGATCGCCGCCCATGCGCTGGCTGGGCTGGGCGAGCAGCCGTACATGTCGGCCCGCGCCCGCGGCGCCGCCCTCCCCCTGCCCGAAGCCCTCAACCTGGCCTACCGCACCACCTGACCCCGATCTCGTGAACGAGCTCGGGGTCCTGGACGGTCCCCGGCCTGTGGGTGGATCCCCGGCTCGTGGACGGGCTCGGGCTCCTGCGCGAGCCCCCCGCCTGTGGGCGGGGTCGGGCTTGTGGGCGGGTCCCCGCCTGTGGGCGGGTCCCCGGCTTGCGGGCGGGTCCTGGGCTTGTGGGTGGGATTGGGCTAGTGGACGGGGTCCGGGTTGTGGGCTGGTTCGGGGGTGGGGATGGGGTCCGGGGTCTGGGCGGCGGTTGGGGGGACCGTGCGCAGGCCGACGGCCGAGAGGACGGCGGCGGCCACGAGGACCACGGCTCCGGCCGCGGCGGCCACGTTGAGGCCGGTGGTGAACGCCTCGCGGGCGGCGCTCGCCAGCGCGGCCCCCGCCTCGCCGCGCAGGTCCTGGGCCGCCGACAGCGCTCCGCCCAGCGTGTCCAGGGAGCCCTGGGGTGAGACGCCGCCGGGCAGCTCCAGGCTGGCCCGGTAGACGGCCGCGGCGATGCTGCCGAAGATCGCCAGCCCCAGCGCGCCACCGAACTCCTGGCCCGTCTCCGACAGCGCAGCCGCGGAGCCGGAGCGCTCGGGCGGCGCCGCGCCCACGACCAGGTCCGTGCCCACGACCAGCAGCGGCGAGGCGCCCAGGAAGAACAGCACCTGGCCGCCGACCAGGAGCGCCACGCCGCCGCCCGCGTCCACCTGGGTCAGCAGGGCGACGCCCACGGCGCCGACGACCAGCCCGGCGCCGGCCACGTACCCGGGACGGATCTTCTTGGTCAGCGCCGGCGCCACCAGGAAGCCGACGATCACCGCGACGCTGGGGGGCAGCGCCCAGAGTCCGGCCTGCAGCGGGGACAGGCCGCCGACGAGCTGCAGGTACTGCCCGGCCAGCAGGCCCAGCGGCGGCCCGATCAGGATGACGAGCATCAGCGTCCCGAGCGCGGCGCTGAACCTGCGCTCGGCGAACAGCTTCATGTCCAGGAGCGGATCGGCGAGCCTGCGCTGCCTGCGGATGAAGACCGCAGCCAGGGCCAGGCCCGCCAGCAGCGCGGCGATGGCCGGCCAGGCGGGGCCGTACGTGGCGATCTCCTTGACGCCGTAGATGGCCAGCAGCGCGGCGGCGACGGAGAGCACCACGCTGGCGGCGTCCACGGGGCCGCTGCTCGGCGCGCGGTACTCGGGCAGCAGCAGCGGCCCCGCCACCAGCAGGATCACCATGACCGGCACGCCCAGCAGGAACGCCGAGCCCCACCAGAAGTTCTCCAGCAACGCCCCGCCCACGACCGGCCCGAACACCATGCCCGCGGTGAAACCGGTCATCCACAGGCTGATGGCCGTGGTGCGCTGGGCGGGATCGTGGAACATGTTCCTGATCAGCGACAACGTCGAGGGCATCAAGGTGGCTCCGGCGACGCCCAGCAGGGCGCGCGCGGCGATGAGCAACTCGGCGCTGGGCGCGTAGGCGGCCAGCACGGAGGCGGCGGCGAAGGCGGCCCCACCGATCAGCAGCAACTTGCGGCGGCCGATCCGGTCGCCGATGTTCCCCATCGTGATCAGGAATCCGGCGATGAGGAAGCCGTAGATGTCGTTGATCCACAGGAGCTGGGCGGCGCTTGGCCGCAGGTCCTCGGTCAACGCGGGCACGGCGAGGTGCAGGACGGAGACGTCAATGGAGATCAGCAGTGTCGGCAGGATCAGGACCGCCAGACCGGTCCACTCGCGACGACCAGCACGTTTCATGTTCATGCCAAGGAACGATAAAAGCTCAACTCGACTTGAGGTCAATCCGATATCGGCGATTGCGGGCCGCGACAACCTGCCCAACCACTACTCTTCGTAGGCATTGACTAACGAAGGGTAAAGGAGGCGGCATGCGGCGCGTTGTCGTGGTGGCGGCCGCGGCCACCGGTGTCTCACTGCTGGCGGGCGCGGCCGTACTGGTGGACGGGCGGAACGCCCCGGAAGCCGCGCGGAGCGCGCGGACGGAGCCCTCGCCCGGCGATCCGCTGACCCCCGGCGAGATCGGCCGCGCGGGCGCGATCGCGACCAGGCCCTCGCAGGAGCACATGAAGGCCGGCCGCGTCGAGCTGCTCTACGTCGAGCGCGACGACGACAAGGCCGAGGACGACCGGCGCGCGGAGGCCTACCTCTACGACTACGCCGACGACTCGCTCATCGTGCGCACGATCGACCTCGGCGACAACAAGATCGTCGAGGAGACGCGGGGCAAGGGCGTGCAGCCGCCGCCCTCGCGCCAGGAGGAGACGCGCGCCGCCGAACTGGTGCTCGCCCACCCCAAGCTCGGCCAGGGCGTACGGCGCGCCTACGCCAAGGCCGCCGGCCGCGAACTGCGCTCCGCCGCCGACCTCGGGCTGCGCGGGCTCATCTACTCCCAGCCGGGCGGGCCGTGCGCCACCCACCGGTGCGTGCGGCTGTTCGTCCGGCTGCCCGACGGCAAGCACCTCGACACCAGCCGCATCGTCATCGACCTGTCCGCCAAGAAGATTCACACCCTGGAGTGGTGACTTGTTCCTGCAACTCGCTCTGGCGGTCTTCGTTGCCGCCGCCGGCTCCGCCACACCCCTCGCCTCCGGTACGGCTGCCGCGGAGCGGCCGTGTAGCTCGCCGTACCTGATCGACAGGGAGCTTCCCGGCGGCGCGCGCTGGCAGTTGTGCTGGGAGATGCGTACGATCGAGGGTCTGACGCTCAACCGGGTCACGTACGTGCCCAAGGGCTCGCCCGCGGTGAGCGTGCTGCGGAGCGCGGCGCTGGCGCAGATCCACGTGCCGTACGACTCGGGCGAGCCGCGCTACCACGACATCGGGTCGCTGGGCTCGGCGGCGATCCCGCTCACCGACGCCGACTGCCCCGGTGGTGAGCGGCGCAGGCAGGTCGTGTGCGTGACGACCAGGCCGCGCGGCCACGCGTACCTGAAGGACGGGTTCGGCGATCCGGCGCTGCGCAGGTCGAAGCAGGGGCGCGAGCTCGTGGTGCTGTCGGCCTACCAGGTGGGCTGGTACACCTACATCTCCGAGTTCGTCTTCGGCGACGACGGCTCGATCACGCCGCGCGCGGGCGCGACGGGATCGCTGGCGGGCACCACGACCGCGCCCAAGCACGGCTGGCCGATCGGCGTGGGCAGCAGGCACTTCGAGGAGTCGCACAGCCACAACGTGTTCTGGCGGATGGACTTCGACATCCAGGGCGCCTCCCGCGATGTCGTGGAACAGTACGACTTCGCGGGTGACCGGACGAAGAAGCGGGCGCTGAAGCGCACCGTGCTCCGCCGCGAGACCAAGGCGGTCAACCAGCGGATGCGCTGGTGGCGCGTGGTCGATCCCAAGGTGCGCAACACCGACCTCCACCCGGTGAGCTGGGAGATCAACAACTCCGACAGCGCGCAGTACCGGGGCCCGTCGGACGAGGCGTTCACCCGAGCCGATCTCTACGTGACCCAGTACCGCGCCTGCGAACGCCTGGCCACCTACAACGTGGCCCCGAAATGCGGCAAGTCAGTAGACAGGTACGCCGGCCGCGAGCGCGTCAAGGACCCGGTCATCTGGGTCAACGTCGGCTACCACCACGTCGCCAGGGACGAGGACGCCGACCCGATGCCGGTCCACTGGCAGGGCTTCCGCATCACGCCACGGGATGTGACGGCGAAGAACCCGCACTGACCGAGGTACGGCCCGCCTCCTGCATGGCCGTGATCTTCAGGATGATCGCGGCGGCCAGCGCGGCGGCGACCCAGTACAGCGCGATGCCGAACACGTCGAACCGGGCGGCGCGGGCGAGGTCCGCCGGCTCCTCACCGGCGAGCAGCAGCCGTAGCGCCACGTTCGAGACCAGCCAGGCGCAGAGCCACGTCAGCCACCAGGCCCACACCAGGCCGGGACGGCGGGCGTGGCCCAGCCCGACGCCCGTGACCCTGCCGGGTGTGGAGGCCACCCAGATGTCGTCCACGATCTGCTTGGGGAACCAGAGGTTGACGACCGGCACCACCCAGCCGAGCGTCAGCCACTTGCGCGAGTGCCGGTGCGGCTCGGGGCTGAGCGCCTCGGCGTTGTCGCGCGCGCGGAAGAGCCAGAACAGGAAGCCGGCGACGGCGGCCAGGTAGGCGGTCAACTCCACCAGGCCCGACCCGGCGTAGATCACGTCCGCGCTGTTCAGCTCCGCCTCGGTGATGGAGGCGGGATCGGTGATCGCCCGTTCCATGAGCGAGGCGACCCACAGGTCGACGCCCGCCGCGGCCAGGCCGACCGCGGAGTTGACGGCGAGCAGGGTGACGGCGAGCGTGGCCGGTCCGCGGACCGGACTCATGGGATTGGACGGCTCTAACGGGAGCATGGCGGGTCCTCGTGCATATGGGGTGGGGGGTGCGCCAGTATGTCGAGTGCGGGGGCTCCAGGTCATCTGGTTTGTGAAGCTGTGATTTCGCACTTTCGGTGATTCGCGTCGTGAAAACGGGCAGGGGCTGAGCCATACGACCGTCTTAGGGCACTGTGGGGAGCATGCCGATGAGGACAGAGCTCGACCGCCTCGCGGGCGGGGCACATCATGATCCGCATTCGATCCTCGGCGCCCACCCCGGTGGTGGCGGGGTCACCTTCCGCGCGCTGCGCCCGCTGGCCGAGCGGGTGGAGGTGGTGCTCGACGACGGCAGCTCGCATGTCATGGAGCACGTGGCGCACGGGGTGTTCGAGGTCATGGTGCCCGGCCTGGACAAAGTGCCCGGATACACCTTGCGGATCCGCTATGGGGGCGGCGAGCCGTACGAGACGAAGGACCCCTACCGCTACTGGCCCACGCTGGGCGAGATCGACCTGCATCTGATCGGCGAGGGCCGCCACGAGCGGCTCTGGGAGGCGCTCGGCGCGCGGGTGATGACCCACGACGAGACCGACGGCACCGCCTTCTCCGTCTGGGCTCCCAACGCGCGCGGCGTCAGGGTCGTCGGCGACTTCAACCACTGGGACGGCGTCGGGCACCCGATGCGCTCGCTGGGGCGCTCGGGGGTGTGGGAGCTGTTCGTGCCAGGGGTGGGGCCGGGGCAGCGCTACAAGTTCCAGATCCTCGGCGCGGACGGCGTGTGGCGCGACAAGGCCGACCCGATGGCCAGGCGGACCGAGACGCCGCCGCAGACCGCCTCGGTGGTCGAGCAGTCGCACTACACCTGGGACGACACCCGGTGGATGGCGGAGCGCGCCGCCGAGCCGGCGCAGCAGCGGCCGATGAGCGTGTACGAGGTGCATCTCGGGTCGTGGAAACCCGGACTTGGTTATCGCGAGTTGGCCGAACAGCTGACGGATTATGTCAGCGAGATGGGCTTCACGCATGTCGAGTTCATGCCCGTGGCCGAACATCCCTTCGGCGGCTCCTGGGGGTACCAGGTCACCTCCTACTACGCGCCGACCGCCCGCTTCGGTACCCCCGACGAGTTCCGGCACCTCGTGGACCGGCTGCACCAGGCCGGCATCGGCGTCCTGCTCGACTGGGTGCCCGCGCACTTCCCCATGGACGACTGGGCGCTGGCCCGCTTCGACGGCACCCCGCTGTACGAGCACGCCGACCCCGCCCGCGGCGAACACCCCGACTGGGGCACCTACGTCTTCGACTACGGCCGCACCGAGGTCCGCAACTTCCTGGTGGCCAACGCGGTCTACTGGCTGCAGGAGTTCCACATCGACGGGCTGCGCGTGGACGCGGTGGCCTCGATGCTCTACCTGGACTACTCGCGGCGCGAGGGCGAGTGGACGCCCAACGTGTTCGGCGGCCGGGAGAACCTCGACGCGGTGGAGTTCCTGAAGGAGATGAACGCCGTCGTCTACCGGGAGGCTCCGGGCATCTCGACCGTGGCCGAGGAGTCGACCGCCTGGCCGGGAGTCTCCCGGCCGGTCCACCTGGGCGGCCTCGGCTTCGGCTTCAAGTGGAACATGGGCTGGATGCACGACACGCTCGCCTACCTCAGGCACGAGCCGGTCTTCCGCCAGTACCACCACCACCAGATGACCTTCTCGCTCATGTACGCCTACAGCGAGAACTTCGTCCTCCCCCTCTCCCACGACGAGGTCGTGCACGGCAAGGGTTCGCTGCTGGGCAAGATGCCCGGCGACGAGTGGCAGCGCTTCGCCCAGTTGCGGGCGCTGCTGGCGTTCATGTGGGCGCATCCCGGCAAGCAGCTCCTGTTCATGGGCGGCGAGTTCGGCCAGGGCTCGGAGTGGTCGGAGGAGCGCGGGCTCGACTGGTGGGTGCTGGAGTTCGACGTGCACAAGGGCGTGCAGAAGCTGGTGCGCGACCTCAACGAGGTCTACCGGCGCATGCCGCCGCTGTGGGAGCAGGACTGCTCGCCCGAGGGGTTCCGCTGGATCGACGCCGACGACGCCTCGGGCAACACGTTCTCCTTCGTCCGCTTCGCGGCCGACGGGGGCGCGGTGGCGTGCGTGGTCAACTTCAGCGGGGCGCCGCACGAGGACTACCGCCTTGGCCTGCCGTACGGCGGGCGGTGGGAGGAGGTCGTCAACACCGATGCCTACGAGTACGCGGGCAGCGGGGTCGGCAACCTCGGCGCGGTGGAGGCGATCGAGGAGTCGCGGCACGGCCTGCCGTACTCGACGGTGCTCCGGGTCCCGCCGCTGGGCGCGGTATGGCTCCACAGCAACGGCCCGGCCACGGCCCGCCCCGACCTGCCGGCCACCGAACCCGCAGCGGTTGAGGCAGCACCCATGGAAACCCGAGCCTCAACCATCGGAGCCGCAGGGGCGGGGGTATCACTCACCGAACCCGAAGACCCAACCGCCGAAACCGTGACCCCAACCGCCGAACCCGTGGCCCCAACCGCCGAAGCGGCAGAGACCGACAAGGCCTGACGAGCCACCTCCGGAGCCGCCCGCTTCTCAGGTCCCGGGCGGTTCCGGGTCGTCGAGGGCGTTGAGGGTGGACGGATGGGTGACAGTGGTACGCGGGTGGGGCCGGTGGTGGGGTGGCTTAACGGAAGCTCAAGGGTGGCTTAAAAGGGATCTTCACCCATTGCCCTGACAAGCCGGTCATCTCTACGCTTCCTCCAGCAATCTGAGGCCCCCTCAGCCCCCTGCCAGGCGAGGGGGCCTCAGGTTGCGCGCACCGTCTCCGGGCCGCCTCTGGGCTTGGGCGGCAATTCCCCCTAAACTCCGAGATCATCCCCCATCGGAGGACGTGTGCGACTTCGACGCCTGATCGCGGCAGCGGCCCTGCTCGCCGTACTCCCGGCCACCCCCGCCTTCGCCGACGACCCGCCCCCGGTCTCCAACAACCCGGTCTCTGACAAACCGGCCTCTGACACACCGGTCTCCAACGACCCGGTCCCCGACAAGCCGGCCTCCGACAAGCTTGAGGAGAGCCTGGCTGTTGACTCCGGCCCGGTACGCGCCATCGTCGAGCTGACCGATCCGGCCCAGAACGCCCCGATCGCCGGCGCCGCCGCCCAGAGCGACGTGGAGGTCCTGCTCCAGCCGGCGACACAACCATTCGTGGTCGTGAACGGCACCGCCGAAGAGCTGGCGAGGTTGGCCGAGGACCCGAGGGTCACCTCGGTACGCCGCGACCGCGCCTACCCGCCCACGCTGTCCTCCAGCCTCAAGCAGATCGGCGCCGACCAGGCCCACGCGCAGGGACACACCGGCGCCGGCCAGACGATCGCCGTCCTGGACACCGGCATCGACCGCGACCACCCGTTCTTCCAGGGACGCATCGTCGACGAAGCCTGCTTCTCCGCCGTCGACCAGGGCGTGGAGTCGCTGTGCCCGAACGGGTCGACGACGCAGGTCGGAGCGGGCGCGGCCGACGTCGAGATCGACAGGTGCATGGCCGGCGGCGTGAACCTCTGCGACCACGGCACCCACGTGGCCGGCATCGCGGCGGGCAGCGGCGGCGTGGCACCCGGGGCGAGCATCATCGCGGTCCAGGTGTTCAGCCGCATCAACGACCCTGAGGTGTGCGGCGAGCCGACCTGCCTGGCGGCGTACGAGTCGTCGCTGCGCCTGGCCATGGACCACATCGGCGCCCTGGCCGCCTCCCGTCCGATCGCGGCGGTCAACCTCAGCCTGGGCGGCTGGCCGACGCCCGCCTCCTGCGACACCAGCGAGGAGGGCGCCGCGTTCAAGCCCAAGGTCGACGACCTGCTGGCGAAGGGCGTGGCGACGGTGGTCGCGGCGGGCAACGAGTCGTTCGGCGGCGCGTCCTACCCGGCCTGTGTGTCCTCGGCCGTGGCCGTCGGCGCCAACGACGACGGCGACAGGATCGCCGACTTCTCCAACCGGGGTGGGCTGCTCGACCTGTTCGCGCCGGGCGTGGACATCGACTCGTCGGTCCCCGACGACCAGATGACCACCTACAGCGGCACCTCGATGGCCGCGCCGCATGTCGCGGGGGCGCTGGCCGTACTGAAGGCGCAGAACCCGCAGGCGCCGATGCCGGAGCTGATCGAGAAGCTGAGGACCACCGGCCGCCCCTACACCTACGACGGCGTCACGACGCCGCGCCTGGACCTGCAGGCGGCGCTGTCCGGCGCCACGCCCGGCCCTCCGATCGAGCAGACCCCCACGACCCCCGAGAACCCCGGAGACCCCGGAAACCCGGGGAACCCGGAAGACCCGGGCAACCCGGACCCCGGCCCCAGCGGCCCCTCCCCCGAGCCCAACCCCGATCCCGCGCCGGACGACCCGCAGCCCACCCCCGTCCCGCTGCCCACCGTGACGGTGACCGTGACGGTGAAGGCCACCCCGCCCGCGACGATCTGCAAGAGGGGTACGGCCGGCAAGAAGCTGACCGGCAAGCAGTGGGCCGTGGAGATCCACCGCAGCAGCGGCACGATGCCGGACGCCACCCTCACCTGCTACCTGCGGCTGGTGGGCAAGGCCAGCAAGGTGTTCCCGGAGGTGACCAGGGCCTCGACGCTGGGAACGGCGTACCGGGTGCTGAAGGGCACGTCGGGCGCGCGGGCCAAGCTGGACGCGGCGCTGCTGAAGGGCTGGCTGAACTGGTCGAACGGCACCGGCAGCCTCCAGGCGCTCCAGTCCGCGGAAAAGGCCCGCCTGAGCGCCAAATCCACGACAGCCAAACTTACAAAAGTCACGAAAGCCCTAAAGGCCAGCTAACCATCCGGAACCCGAGATATCCGCATAACGGAGCCGTCTCGATACCCCACGTGGCGCAAGCCCCTCAGTAAGCTCATGCCTCACGACCATCACACGTGGGGATTTTTCCGGCTTTCGTAAGCCAAATCGGCGCATGAGCTACTGGGGGGCTTTCTCGTACCACAGCTCTGCTTCGGCGCGCCACGCCGTTGACGGCGTCCCACTGCCTCACGCCTGCCCGTGTGTCCGGGCCGGCGCCTACCCCTCGGAGGAACGGTGAGACTACGGTCTCTGCTTGCCGGCGCGGTCGCGCTGGCGGCGACCTCGGTCGCTCTCGTGGCGGCCCCGGCTGCCCAGGCGGCCACCGCTGACCCGGTCGTCAGCGCGGAGTTGAAGCAGGAAGCGAAGACGAAGACCGTCCGCGCGATCATCGAGCTGGTGCCCGGCGCCACCGTCAAGGACGTCGCGGGCGACACCGAGGACGCCTCCAAGAAGACGGACGTGATCGAGGACGACGCCTCGTCGAAGTTCTTCGTCGCGGAGGTGGACGCGGCGACGCTCAAGGCGCTGCAGGACGACAAGCGCATCAAGTCCATCCAGAAGGACGAGCTCCGCGCGGCCACGCTCGACGCCAGCACCAAGCTGATCGGCTCGGACAAGGCGAACGAGGCCGGCTGGACCGGCAAGGGCTACACCGTCGCCGTCCTCGACACCGGCGTCGACAGCGACCACCCCTTCCTCGCGGGCCGGCTGGTCGGCGACGCGTGCTTCTCCACGAACTTCGAGAACACGCAGTACAAGGCCGAGTCGCTCTGCCCGAACAAGGAAGAGAAGCAGGTCGGCCCCGGCGCGGCCAACGCCGAGACCGAGCGGTGCATCGCCAATGGCGTCAACGAGTGCGACCACGGCAGCCACGTGGCCGGCATCGCGGCGGGCAAGAAGACCGAGGGCGCCCCGGCCAGCGGCGTGGCCCCCGAGGCCAGGATCATGCCGATCCAGGTCTTCAGCCGCATCGTCACCAAGAGCGTCTGCGAGGGCTTCGGCATCCCCGCACCCTGCTACCTGAGCTTCGACTCCGACCAGAAGCTGGCGCTGGAGTACCTGGCGACGGTCGCCACGGCCAACAACGTCGTCGCGGTCAACATGAGCCTGGGCGGCAACCAGAAGTACACCAAGGCGTGTGACGCCGACCCGCAGGCCAACACCATCAAGGCGAACATCGACGCGCTCGCGGGGCTCGGCGTGGCCACGGTCATCGCCTCGGGCAACTCCGCGTTCCAGGACGGCGTCAGCAGCCCCGCCTGCATCTCCACCGCCGTCACCGTGGGCGCCACCGACGACGGCGACGCCGTCGCCGGGTTCAGCAACCGCGGCAGGCTGCTGGACCTGTTCGCGCCGGGCGTCGGCATCAACTCCTCGGTCCCGAACAACGTCTACGGCAACATGAGCGGCACCTCGATGGCCGCGCCGCACGTCGCGGGCGCCTTCGCGGTCGTGAAGCAGGCCCATCCCGCGTACGGCCCGGCCCAGATCCTGGCCAAGCTCCGCGCCACCGGCAAGCAGATCACCTACCAGGCCGGGAACAGCCGGGTCACCACGCGGCGGATCGACCTGGCCAAGGCCACCCCGCCGAAGCCGACCCAGTCGCCCACCCCGACCCCGACGCCCACCCCCACGGTGACGCCGACCGTGACGCCCACGCCGACCCCCACGGCCACCGTCACGCCGACCCCCACCCCGACGCCCACCAAGACCCAGCCTTCGCAGCCGGATCCGGACCCGATCGCGATCGACCCGAACCCGGAGCCGGTCCCCGACACCTGCGTGCGCGGCAAGGGCACCAAGCCGCTCAGCTCGAAGGCGTGGGCCACCGAGATGCTGAAGAACAAGGGCTCGCTGTCGGACAAGACGCTGATCTGCTACCTGTCGATCGCGCAGAACGGCAGCAAGGTCTTCCCCGAGGTGTCCAAGGCCGACACGCTGGCTCGTGCGTACAAGGTGCTGAAGCCGAAGTCGAAGGCGGCCAAGGCGCTGCTCGACCGGGAGCTGCTGGCCGCGTGGCTGAACTACGCGCACGGCGTCTACAACTCCTCGGCCAAGGTGCACGGCAAGACCACGCTGAAGACGGCGATCACCGTCGCCGAGAAGCACCGGACCGGCAAGGCGACGACGGCGCAGCTGAAGAAGTCGGCCGTCTTCCTCTACCGGCACGTCAACAAGTAACGAACGCCTGATCGCCGTCCCTCTCCGGGGTGCCGCCCCGGAGAGGGACATGTCGCTTAGGGTGTGAAATATGGACCCAGGCAAGGCGATCTTCGAAACCGTTGACAAGCTTCGCCAGCGGCGCACCGCCCCGCTCGTGCTGGAGCTCGATCTCACCGAGGGGCTCACCGAAGGGCCTCCGGCGGATCCGCTCTCGGCGTTGCTGTCCATGCGCAAGCCGCGCCTGGCCGACGTGCTCGGCGGGCTCAAGCGGGCCAGGCACGACTCGCGGGTCAAGGCGCTGATCGTGAAGATCGGCGGGCAGCCGCTGGGCCTGGCCATGGTTCAGGAGCTGCGGCAGGCCGTCATCCACTTCCGCGCCTCGGGGAAGCTGACCGTCGCCTTCTCCGAGACGTTCGGCGAGTTCGGCAACGGCACCGTCCCCTACTACCTCGCCTCCGCCTTCGAGCGGGTCTACCTCCAGCCCAGCGGCGACGTGGGTCTCACCGGCGTCGCGATCGAGCAGCGCTTCATCAAGAACGCCCTGGGCAAGCTGGGCATCGCCTACGAAGGCGGGCAGCGGCACGAGTACAAGACCGCGGCCAACATGTTCACCCAGGACCACATGACCGAGCCGCACCGCGAGTCGCTGACCAGAATCACCGAGTCGGTGACCGAGCAGGTCGCGGCCGGGATCGCCGACGGCCGCCGCCTGGACGTCGAGAAGGTGCGCGAACTCGTCGACCGGGGCCCGTTCATCGGGGCCGAGGCGGTCGAGGCCGGGCTGGTCGACCGGCTGGCCTACCGCGACGAGGTCTACGAGGAGGTCAAGAAGGCCGCGGGCGCGGACTCGATGCTGCTGTTCGTGTCGCGGTATGCGAAGACGCCCGCCGTACGGAAGCTTCCTCATCCCGGGGCGGACACGGTCGCGCTCGTCCACGGCAGCGGGCCGATCAGGATGGGCCGCAGCGGTCGCAGCCCGCTCGGCGGCGGCGGTGGCGCGATGGGGTCGGACACGATCGCGGCGGCGCTGCGGGCGGCGCGCAGGGACGAGCACGTCAAGGCCGTGGTGTTCCGGGTCGACAGCCCCGGCGGGTCTTATGTGGCCTCTGACACGGTCTGGCGGGAGGTCGTGCTGACCCGCAAGACCAAGCCGGTGATCGTCTCGATGGGCGACGTGGCGGCGTCGGGCGGGTACTTCGTCGCGATGGCGGCGGACGTCATCGTCGCGCAGCCGGGGACGCTGACCGGGTCGATCGGGGTGTTCGGCGGCAAGCCCGTCCTTTCCGAACTGCTGGAGAAGGTCGGGGTCAACTCCGAGCTGATCTCCCAGGGGGCCAACGCGGGGATGTTCTCCACGTCCCGGGCCTTCTCCCCGGAGCAGTGGGATCGGGTCAACGCCTGGCTGGACCGGATTTACGATGACTTCGTGGGCAAGGTGGCCGACGGGCGCAAGCTGACCCGCGAACGGGCCCACGAACTCGCCCGCGGCCGGGTCTGGACCGGCGCCGACGCCCGCGAGGGCGGTCTGGTCGACGAGCTCGGCGGGCTGGAGGACGCGCTGGGGCTGGCCCGCAAGCGCGCCGGGCTGGCCGACGACGCGCCCGTGCGCACCTACCCGCGACTGAACCCGCTGGAGCGCCTGCGCGGCCCCGACTCCAGCGAGGACCGCGCCGCGGCGCTGACCCGCATGCGCCTGGAGGCATGGGGCCCGCTCGCCCGCCTGTCGGCCGAACTCGGCCTCCCACCCCAGGGCCCCCTCGCCCTCCCCACCTGGTACGAAATCCGCTGAACACCGCACAACCCAGGCGTCAAAGCCCCTGAACCGGGCGCCGCGTCTGAGGGCCGCAGCGTCCGAGACGCGCCGGACAAACGGGGCGCCGTATCGGATGCGCGCCGCCGTACATCCGCATCTTCCCGAGGATGTACGGCAAGCCGCCCCACCACCCCCCGCCGACGTCGGCGGGCAGGTCGGGAGGTGTCGTCAGGCAGTCTGACGGGGTTGCTCGCCGTGACGGCCCGCGGAGACCCCCGAGCGGGTCAGAAGCGGCAGCCGCAGCACGAACGTGGAGCGATCCTCGACCCGCAGCGTCCCACCGTGCCGGGTCGCGATCTCCCGCGCGATTGGCAGCCCGAGCCCGCTGCCGCCCGGATCCCGGGTGCGCCCCTCGGCCAGCCGGGTGAAGCGCTGGAACACCCGCTCGCGATCCTCGGGCGCGAGCCCGGCGCCGTCGTCGCCGACCTCCAGCACGGCCTGCTCGGCGCAGGTGTCCGAGCGCACCGTGATCCGGACCGTGGAGTCGGCGTGCCTGATCGCGTTGTCCAGGAGGTTGACCAGCACGCGGGCGAGCTGCAGCCGGTCGCCCTCGACGACGACGCCGCTCTCCAGCTCCGTCACCAGCTTCTTGGCCGGATGCCGCCTGGCCAGCTCGTCGCGGGCCAGTTCGGCCAGGTCGAGGGGCTCGGGCCGAGGTTCCATGCCGGCGTCCAGCCTGGCGACGGCCAGGAGGTCCTCGACGAGGAGCTGCAGCCGGTCGGCGGCCCGGTCCACGGCTTCGAGCGCGGCGTGCTCGGGGCCGTCGCCGCGGGTCTCCATGAGCGCCAGGTCCACCTCGGCGCGCAGCCCGGTGATGGGGCTGCGCAGCTCGTGTGAGGCGTCGGCGACGAAGCTGCGCTGCTGGCTGAGCGCGCCGTCGAGCCGGTCGAGCGTCTGGTTCACGGTGACGGCGAGCGCGGCGATCTCGTCGTGGCGGCCGGTCTCCGGCACCCGGCGGTGGGGGTCGCTGCCGGTGATCTCCTCCAGCTCGGCGGTGATCGCCTTGACGGGCTTGAGCGCCCGCGAGACCAGCACCCACGTCAGCACCACCACGACGGCGGTGCCCACGAGCTCGGCGACGAGCAGTCCGAGCAGGGCGCCCCAGTCGTAGAGGTAGCCGGGCTTCGGAGCGGCGACGTAGACCGTCACGCCCTCGTCGCCGGTGTGGGCGACGGTGACGCCGACCGTGATGAGCTCGCGGCCGTCGTGCTGGACGAGGCCGTCCCAGCGGAAGTCGTCCTGGGGCGGGCGCTGGGTGGTCAGCGGCGGCTGCCCGGCCAGGTCGGGGGTGCTCGCCAGCACCTTGCCGTCGTCGGCGACCACCTGGACGCTCTGGCCGCTCACCACCGGAATCGGGTTCGGCAGAGCGTCCTCACTGGCCAGTACGGCCAGCCGGCGGGCCGCGGTGGCCAGTTGTTCCGTAACGCTGTCGACCTGGGCGCGATACCCCTGGACGGCCAGTCCGGTACACAGAACCAGACCGAGGACCGTGGAAACCAGCCCGGCGATGACGCAGCTGCGCGCGCGAAGGCTCACGCGTTACCCCCCTTTGTGCGTTTTGTGAGAACGCCTACCGGCGAGTAAAGCTTCCGGATATATCAGTATTTGCCCAGGTCAGGGGGCCCGCAATCCTCCAGATTCGCCGCGCTGCCCGCTGCTTCCGACAACAGGTAAAAACTCTGAGTCAGGAGGCGAAGAAGGCGCGCAGCGCCGGGGCGAGGGCGGCCGGGTCGACGTTGTGCGGCTGCCCGGCCAGCGTCTCGCGACGGCCGTCGGGAAGGGCGGCGGCCAGCGCCTCGGCGGAGTTGGTGGCCCACGGCAGGGTGCCGCCGTCGAGGATCAGGGCCGGGATCCCCACCCCCGCCATACGGCCGGCGTCCAGGGAGAAGTCGCCGACGACCATGGCGTCGTAGATCAGGGTGTGGGCGGCCTTCTCCATGCCCGGCCACATCGGCATGCCGCGCATCGGGGTGACGAACTCGACGGGCAGCCCGACGGCGGCGGTCAGGAAGAGCTCCACCATGTCGCCCCTGCGGTCCTGCGCGCGCAGCTCGACGAGCCGGTCGAGGTAGTCGGCGGGAACCGGCGGGCGGGAGTCGTCGACGATGTACGGGGCCTCCCAGACGGCCAGCTTGGTGATGGGCAGCCCGTTCAGGACCGCCTCCAGCCCGATGATGCCGCCGCCGGAGGAGCCGAAGACGTACGCCTGGCCGCCCGCCTCCCGGATGACGGCGTCGAGGTCCTGGTAGACGCGCTCGACGCTGAACGGCTCGGTGTCGCCGCTCTCGCCGGAGCCGCGCCGGTCGTAGTTGTACACCGTGAACGAGTCGGCCAGCAGCTCGGCCAGCGGCGCGTTGACGGAACGGTCGGTGGCGCCGCCGCCACCCACGATGACCAGCGCGGGGCCCTCGCCCACCCGGTCGTAGGCGATCGTGGTGCCGTCCTGGGAACGAACGCTGCTCATGGTCTTCTCCCTGTCTGGGGGTCGCTTGCCTCCAGTGTTCTACGGACAAAGAAAACTGTCAAGAATAAAAATTCTTTCGGTGAACGGCATGCGGCCGCCAGGACCGGGATCACGGAATCAGGGTCAGACCGGGCGGTAGCGGCCGCGCAGCCGTACCAGAGGGTCGAGAGAGGGGGTGACGTAGTCGACGGCGAGCACGCTCGCCAGGAACAGCGTGTGGTCGCCCGCCGGGACCACGCGGGCGGTCTCCAGCTCCAGCGCGGCCACCCCGCCCCCGACGATCAGCGCGGAGGTGCGCGGGCCGCGGTGGTGCGGGACACCGGCCACCAGATGCCGCGCCGAAGGCCGTCCCGCGGTGGCGAACCGGCTGGCCACGGCCGCCTGCCCCGCCGACAGCAGGGACGCGGCCCACAGGTCCTGGCGCAGCAGTACCTCTGCCAGGTAGCCGCGGCTGGTCAGCGAGACCAGCACCAGCGGCGGGTCGGCGGAGACCGACATCAGGGCGGACACCGTGACCCCGAGGTCGTCGCGGTCGTCACGAACCGTGACGACCGCGACGCCGGCGGCCAGTTGGGCCATCGCCTCGGTGAACTCGCTCAAGCTCAGCCGAGCCCGTTGGCCGACAGCCACTCCTTGGCCACGGTGGCCGGCTCGTCCTTGTTGACGGAGATCTTCGTCATCATCTCGACCAGCGACTGCGTGGTGAGCTTGGCGGAGACCGCGTCGAGGGTGGTCCTGATCGTGTCGTTCGCGCCGGCCTTGAAGATCAGCGGGGTGACGTTCTGGGCGGGGAAGATGTTCTTCGGGTCCTCAAGGGGAACCAGCTTGTTGGCGATGATCTTCGGGTCGGTCGTGAAGACGTTGCCGGCCTGGATCGTGCCGTCCTTGATGGCATCCGCGGTGGTGGGGCCGGTGGGCTTCCACTCCTTGAACTCCAGGCCGTAGACCTCCTTGAAGCGGGCCTCCCAGCGCTTCTTGAACTCCGGCGGGCCGCCGACGATCATGTTCTTCGACACCTTGGCCAGGTCTTCCATCGACTTCAGGGAGTCCTTGGTCGCCGACGCCTCGGTGACCGACAGGCTGTCCTTGTCCTCGGCGGGCGAGGAGGTGAGGATCTCCAGCGTGTCGGGCAGCTTCTCCTTCAGCGCCGCGTCCACGTCGGCGGTGGTGCCGGCCGTGGTCTTCGGGTCGATGAAGGCCAGCAGGTTGCCGTTGTACTCGGGCACGATGGTCAGGCCGCCGCTCTTGACCTGGTCGTAGACGACCTCGCGGCTGCCGATGCGGGGCTTCTCCTCGACCTGGACGCCCTTGGCCTCCAGCGCCTGGGCGTAGATGGAGCCGAGCAGGACGCTCTCGTCGAAGTCGAAGGAGCCGATGACGGCCTTGCCACCGGCCGCACTGCTGGCGGCGCCGCTGGGCTGGGCGCTGGTGGTGTCGAGCGGGTTGCCTCCGGAGCCGGAGGATCCGCAAGCGGCCAGCACGAGGCCGGCCGACAGCAGCACCGCCGCGGTGCTGAACATGCGTTTCATCAATATTTCCCTTCTTAGCGGGGGGTTGAGTAGGAGACTAGCGAACTCTCTGACTAACCCCCGGAGAGACGCTCACCCGCTGGACGAGGGTGAACGCCAGCTGCACCACCAGGGCGAACAGCACAATCAGTACAGAACCGCCAACCACGCTCGCATAGTCCTTCGTGGCGAAACCGTCGATGACGAACCGCCCGAGCCCGCCCAGACCGGTGTACGCGGCGACGGTCGTGGTGGCCACCACCTGGATGGCCGACAGCCGCAGACCCAGCAGGATCAGCGGCAGCGCCACCGGGACCAGCACCCGTCCGAGCACCTGCCCGCCACGCAGACCCATCCCGTACGCGGCGTCGCGCAGCTCGGGATCCACACCCCTGATTCCCTCGAACGTGTTGACCAGGATCGGCGGGATCGACAGCAGCACCAGCGGAATGATCACCGGCAGGATCGACCCGGTGCCCAGCAACAGCACGAACAGCACGAGCAGACCCAGCGTGGGCAGCGCCCGAGCCAGGTTGGCGGTGACCACCACGAGCACGCCGCCCTTGCCGGTGTGCCCGATCAGCAGGCCGAGCGGGATCGCGATCAGCACCGCGAGCAGCAGCGCCAGCACCGAGTACTCCAGGTGCTCCAGCAGCCGCATGGGGATGCCGCTGGGGCCGGTCCAGTTGGCCGGGTCGCCGAAGAAGTCCGTCAGCCAGTTCACGACGCCCTCCTCGCCCGCACCCACGGCGTCAGCAGCCGCTGCGCCAGCACCAGCAGTCCGTCGGCGACCAGCGCCAGCAGCACGATGCCCACGATGCCCACGACGACCGGCGGCAGGAACGGATTCTGGTAGGCCCGGGTGAACAACATCCCGAGCCCGCCCTCACCGATCACCGCGCCGACGCTGACCAGCGAGATGCTGGAGACCGCGACGACCCGCAGGCCCGCCAGCACGACCGGGGCGGCGATCGGCAGCTCCACCTTCACCAGCCGGCGGATCGGGGTGAAGCCCATGGCCACGGCCGACTGGCGGACGTGGTCGGGCACCGCGCCCAGCCCGTCGACCACCGACGGGATCAGCACCGCCATGGCGTAGAAGGTCAGCGGGATGATCACGGTGGTCTGCGACAGTCCGGTGACCGAGATCAGCAGCATGAAGATCGGCAGCGACGGCAGCGCGTAGAGGACGTTCATCAGCCCGGACGTGGGCTGGTACAACCACCGGAAGCGCACGCACGCCAGCCCCAGCGGCAGCGACAGCGCGAGCCCGACCACGATCGGCACCAGCGACATCACCAGATGGTCGCTGAGCAGGCTGTTGATGCTGCCGGCCCGTCCGGTGTCCCAGTTGCGGGCGAACCACTCCCAGAGTGTCGGCGGCCCGTCAGACATCGGCGGCCTCCGCGAGCGCCTCGTCGAGGGCCTCACGGGTGGCCACGCCGACCACCTTCCCGTCCTCGTCCACGGCCACCGCGCAGCCCGACGGCGACAGCAGCGCCGCGTCGAGCGCCGAACGCATGTTGTCCTTGCCGTGCAGGAAGGTCCCGTACGGCTCCCGCTCCTCCGGCCGCCGGGGCGACACCCACGCCACCGGCCGCTGGTCGGAACCGACGATCAGCAGCCAGGGCTCCTCCGAGTTCGCGGGCAGCGACCCCTCGGCGACGGTCAGGTCGTTGCGCAGCCGCAGCCCGGCCGCCGAGATGAACTGCAGGCGCCGGATCCCCCTGTCGTGCCCCAGGAACTCGCGGACGAAGTCGTCGGCGGGCTCCGACAGCAGCGTCTTGGGGTCGGCCAGTTGCGCCAGCCGCCCGCCCACGCGCAGCACGGCCACACGGTCGCCGAGCTTGATGGCCTCGTCGATGTCGTGCGTGACGAAGACGATGGTCTTGTTCAGCTCGGACTGCAGCTTGAGCAGCTCTTCCTGAAGGCTCGTGCGCACGATCGGGTCGACCGCGCTGAACGGCTCGTCCATGAGCAGCACCGGCGGGTCGGCGGCCAGCGCCCTGGCCACCCCGACGCGCTGCTGCTGGCCGCCCGACAACTGGAACGGGTACCGCTGCGCCATCGCCGGGTCCAGCCCGACGACCTCCAGCAGCTCCATCGCCCGGTCACGGGCCTTCTTCTTGTCCCAGCCGAGCAGGAACGGCACCGTGGCGACGTTGTCGACGATCTTCCGGTGCGGGAACAGCCCGGCCTGCTGGATGACGTAACCGATCCCCCTGCGCAGCGTGGGCGGGTCGATCGTCTGCACGGCGGTGCCGTCCAGCAGGATCTGACCGTCCGACGCGTCGATCATGCGGTTGATCATCCGAAGTGAGGTGGTCTTGCCGCACCCCGACGGCCCGACGAACACGGTGATCTGGCCCGTGGGCGCCTCAAGGCTGAGGTCGTCCACGGCGACGGTGCCGTCCGGATAGCGTTTGGTGACAGAGTCGAACGTGATCACGCGTGACCTTCCGTTCGTGGCGGGACCGTAGCCCCCCTGCCACGTCCGCCGCATGATCTCTTGCGAACACTCAGACTACGGCGATGAGACCCCATCTGTCCCATCGGCCCGTCCTTAAACGCTTCACCGACCTGGGATGATTCATATCAAATGCCGTTCTCATAGTGCGCAACACCGGTAGGAGTTGGCATGATTGCCAGCACAAACTCCGACGCCGCACCCCTCACCCCTCAGCGTCCGTTTTCCACCAGAGGATCCGGCCCAGTGACTCAACCGCTCACCGATCAGCGCTCCCGCAACGACCTGATCGCCGAGCTCTACGACCGTCACGCCACCGGGCTGTTCGCGTACTGCGCGGACCAGCTCGGCGACCCAGCCTCCGCCGGGTACGCGCTGGTCGCCGTGCTCTCCAGCGTGCCCGCACAAGCGCCGCCGCGCGCCGCCCTCTACGCCCTGGCCCGCCGCGAGATCCACCGGCGCGACATCGTCTACGCGCCCCCCGCCGTCGACCCGCTCGACGACCCCGCCTCCGCCCTGGTCGAGCGGACCCTGCGCGAACTCCGCCCCCACCAGCGCGAAGTCCTGCTGCTGTGCGAGGTGTGCGGCCTGACCACGACCGAACTCGCCTGGGTGCTCGACGTCGCGCCCGACACCGCGGAAGAGCTGGCCATCAGCGCCGCGCACCGCTACCGCCAGACCCTCGCCACCGCACTGGCCTCCACGGGCGCGCGCGTCCCCGCCGACGTGGCCGACGTCTACGGCGCCCTGTCGGTCGCGCCGTTGCGCGACATCCTGTGCCGCCTGCCGTGGCCCGCGCCGCCGTCCGTCCTGCGCGTGCACGTCGCCGGATCCCGTACGGCTGCCGCCGCCCCCCTCTTCGTCAAGCCCCTGTGGCCCGCGCCGCCCCGCTGGCCGCAGCCCCTGTCGGAGTCGGACCCGAGAACCGCGACCGGCATCTTCCCCACGGAGCTCCTGACCCCGCCGTCGGGCCACGCCGACCACGAGGCGACCACCGCCCCGATGCCCCGCCTGCGCGACCCCCTCGACCCTTCGTCCGGCGGCCGCACCGGTTCACCGGCGCGTCCCTTCACGGCGTTCTCCCCCAGCGACCCGCTGTCACGAACCCCCTCGGCGGACCCGTTCACCCGGACCCCCTCGGAGGACCCGTTCACCCGGACGCCCTCGGCGGATCCCTTGGCCGGGCGGGTCGGGCCGGAGGCGCAGGGCGACGCGTCCGTGCGCGGGCCGTTCACCGCGGCGCCGACCCGCGGTCCGGCGGCCGGAACCTCCCCCGATTCCGCTCGTGACCCCTTCGCGCCCTTCCCCGTCCAGGACGAGCCGTCCGAGGAGGAACCGGGTTGGCGCGAGGGCCTGCCGCCCCGGCCCCGGGTACGGGACGGGCTGCCGCCCAGGACCGGGTTCCTGCTGTCGGCCCCGGTGCCCGCGGACGTGCTCGACGACCCGCCGACCGACGTCATGCCGCCTTTGGACCTTCCCTCACCCGGCGACGTACTGGTCCACAGCTCCCGAACCGACACCCCCTCCCCGCCCCCGCCGACCGGCCGCACGCCCGGCACCGGCCAGGGCGACGAGGACGCGTTCTCGGCGTTCCGCCCGTTCACCAGAACCCGCCGCCCGGCCAACGAGCCCGTCTACCGGCTCCCGATGCCCTCCGACATCCTGGCCGCCGGCGACCCCGCCCGTGCGGACGAGCCGGAGGACCCATGGGACCCCGAGACTCCCGCCGACCACCGGCTCACCGAGCCGGCCGAGAATTTCTGGGCCCGGGACGACCACCCGACACGCCCCGACCGTGATCCGCTGGACGGACGCTCGTCCCTGGACGGACGCTCCTCGCTGGGCGGCCGCTCTTCGCTGGGCGGCCGTGATCCGTTGGACGGGCGTAAGGCGCCGGGCGGGGACGGGCGTGTCCAGGGCAGGCCCCGGCTCGCGGCCTCCCGGCAGGGCGTGGGCGGCAAGCGGAGCACCGGCCGGCGGAAGCCCACCCGCGCCTCCAGCCCGGCGGCCAGGAAGCAGGCGAGAAAGCGCAAGCAGCGCAGGCACCGCGACTGGGCGTGGGAGCTGGCGGGCTTCGTGATCTGCGTGCTGATCGCCATGCTGGTGTTCTTCGCGGTCCCGGTGATCGGCTCCCCCTGACCCGCCCGATCACGTGCTCTGGGCGGGTAGTCAGAGGGTGGAGAGGATGAGGCCGCTGGTGGGGACGCCGGTTCCGGCGGTGACCAGGACGTTCGTCACGTCCTTGACCTGGTTGACCGAGGTGCCCCGGATCTGGCGGACGGCTTCGGCGATGCCGTTCATCCCGTGGATGTACGCCTCCCCAAGTTGCCCACCATGCGGGTTCACCGGCAGCCGCCCGTCCAGTTCGATCCCCCCGTCGGCCACGTATCCGGCCGCCTCGCCCTTGCCGCAGAACCCCAGCTCCTCAAGCTGGGTCAGCACGAACGGCGTGAAGTGGTCGTAGAGGATGGCGGTCTGCATGTCAGCGGGCCCCATGCCGGAAATTTCCCAGAGTTTGCGGCCGACGACGGACATCTCGGGAAGGCCGGTCATGTCATCGCGGTAGTAGCTGGTCATCATCATCTGCCCGGACCCGGCCCCCTGCGCCGCGGCCGTGATCACCGCCGGTGACCGCCTCAGGTCCCTGGCCCGCTCCTCAGACGTCACGACCAGCGCCACCGCGCCGTCGCTCTCCTGGCAGCAGTCCAGCAGGTGCAACGGCTCCACGATCCACTTCGACGCCTGGTGGTCGGCCAGCGTGATCGGCCGCCCGTGGAACCAGGCCGCCGGGTTCGTGGCCGCGTGCCGCCGCATCGCGACGGCGACGCGGCCGAAGTCCGCCGAGGTCGCACCGTAGACGTGCATGTACCGCCGGGCGAACATGGCCACCCAGGCAGCGGGCGTCATCAGCCCGTACGGCACGTGCCAGCTCATCTCCAGCCCCTGCGAGGAAGGCTCCCCGCCAAGCCGGGCGTCGGGCTGACCGAACCTGCGCCCGGACCGCTCGTTGAAGGCCCGGTAACACACGACGGTACGAGCCATGCCGGTCCGCACGGCCATGGCGGAATGCGCCACCGTGCCACAAGCGGCGCCCCCGCCGTAGTGGACCCGCGAGAAGAACGTCAGATCCCCTATCCCGACCTCCCGCGCGACGGCGATCTCCTGGTTGGTGTCCTGGGTGTAGGTCACCAGGCCGTCGACGTCCCCGGGCGAGAGCCCGGCGTCGTCGAGCGCGGCGAACACGGCCTCGGCGGCCAGTTGCAACTCCGAGCGCCCCGAGTCCTTGCTGAACTCGGTGGCCCCGATCCCGGCAATAGCGGCTTTCATCCGGAAACCCTTCAGATACACAACATTTCACCCCACGCCAGCGGCCGGGGAGGCCGGTCAGGCAGTGGGCGGGGCCTTCACCCAGAGAACGGTGAGAAGCGTCACGACGGGAGCGAGAGCACCACCGAGCCGCTGGCATGATCGCCGAGGGACACCTTGCCGCGGACCTCCACCGTGAACTCCTCCCCCGACCGCGCGATCACCGACCCGGTGAACGCCAGCAGGTCCCCCGCGTAAGCCGGAACCCCGAGCTTCACGTTGATCCGCCGGATCACCGCCTCAGGACCCGCCCAGTCGGTGACATACCGTTCGACCAGCCCCATGGTGGTCAGAATGTTGAGGAAGATGTCCTTCGACCCCTGCGCGCGGGCGATCTCCACATCGTGGTGGACCGGCGTGAAGTCCATCGTGGCGATCGCCGTCGAGACCACGAGCGTGGGCGTGACGCTGATGGACAGTTCCGGCAGGACCATGCCGATTTCGATCTGCTCTCCGGTCAGCGTCCGCATCATGACTCCTGTGGCGTCCACATCGGAAGGATCAGTTCGTCATCCATTGCGCGAAACGTTGCCCGCACCGTCATACCGATACCCACGGCGTCCACCGGACAGTCCACTATGTTCCCCACAATCCTCACGCCCTCCGGAAGTTCCACCACCGCAACCACAAACGGGGTCTCGCGTCCGGGAACGGGCGGGTTGTGATGAACGACGTAGCTGTAGACGATCCCCTCCCCCCGCGCGACGACGTGCCCCCGGTTCGCCGACCGGCAGGCGGGGCAGATCGGCCCAGGTGGATGCCGTAGTTCCCCGCAGTCGGCGCAGCTCTGGATGCGCAGTTCGCCGAGTTTCACACCGTCCCAGAAGAAGCGCGTGTCCCGGTTCACGGCGGGTTTCAGCGGGTACGGCTCCCGCACCTCCTTGACCTTTGGCCGGAATTTCAGCACCCGGAACAACATCTCCGCCACCGGCTCGTCGAACTGGTCGTACCAGATGACATTCCAGGTGGCGAAATATCCCTCCCCGAGCGCCGTTTTCTTCGGCCCGGTAAGCCCGGAAAAACGTGTGGCCGGAGTCAGCACGTCGCCCAGCCGCGCGTACCGGTGGTAGGTCTGCTCGCAGTTGGTGGCCACCACCCCGGTGTATCCCTGGGCGTCCAGTTCGGCCAGCATGTCGTCGACCGGCGAGCGGTCCCGGGCGTCGCGCCGGACCCCGCCCATGGTCCACACCTGCGCCATGGCCGGAGGCGCCACCCCTTTGTCGAGATAAAGCGGGTTCTGGTCGCCCATGGCGTCGAGCCAGTGCCGGATCATGGGTTCGTTGACCGGATCGGCCGCGGGCAGACCGCGCATCTCGCCCATGGCCACCTGCCTGCGTGCCAGCTCGTGCAGATCGGTCATCGCGGCGGCCTCGGCAGGCTCAGCCCGAGCATGGCGATCAGCTCCCGCTGCACCTCGTTCACCCCGCCGCCGAACGTCAGCACCACGGCCCCCTTCACGCCGTGGTCCACCCGGTTGAGCAGCTCGGCCGTTTCCGGGTCAGCCGGATCCCCGAACCGCGCCAGGATGTCGCCCACGATCCGGCCGATCTCCTGCATGCGCTCCGACCCGTAGATCTTGGTGGCCGACGCGTCCGGCGCACCCAGCCAGCCGAGGTCCATGTTCGCCGCGACCTGCCAGTTCAGCAGCTCGTTGGTGCGGAAGTAGGCATAGACGCGGCCGAGCGCGCGCCGTACGTCGGGATGCTCGTCGTTGCCCGTCCTGCGCGCCCACGCCAGGAAGCGGTCGTAGGTCTGGGCGAGGTTGCCCGCCGGTCCGAGCGTGACCCGCTCGTGGTTGAGCTGGTTGACGATGAGGTCCCAGCCCTTGTCCACCTCGCCGACGACCATGTCCACCGGCACGCGCACGTCCTGGTAGTAGGTCGCGTTCGTGTGGTGGCGGCCGTCCATGGTCACGATCGGCGTCCAGGAGAAGCCGGGGTCGTCCGTTCCGGCGATCATCATGGTGATGCCTTTGTGCTTCTTGGCCTCGGGGTTCGTCCGCGCCGCGAGCCAGACGTACTGCGCGTAGTGGGCGCCGGAGGTGAAGACCTTCTGCCCGTTCACGACATAGTGGTCGCCGTCGAGCACCGCGGTCGTGCGCAGCGAGGCGAGGTCCGTGCCCGCCTCCGGCTCGCTGTAGCCGATCGCGAAGTGGCACTCCCCCGCGAGGATGCGCGGCAGGAAGAGCTCCTTCTGCGCGGGCGTGCCGTACTGCATCAGCGTCGGCCCGACCGTCTGCACCGTGATGATCGGGTACGGCACGCCGGCCCGCGCGATCTCGTTGGCGAAGATCTGCTGTTCGAGTGGTCCGTAGCCGGCGCCGCCGTACTCCTTGGGCCAGCCCAGCCCGAGCTTTCCGTCACGCCCGAGACGCCGGCAGTGGTCCATGTACGCCTCGCCGAACGGGTCCTCGGCGATCTTCTTGCGGTCCTCGCCGGTGAGGCAGGCGCGGAAGTACTCGCGCAGTTCCTCCCGCAGCCGCTTCTGCTCGGTGGTGAGGTCGATCAGCATCAGGCGAGCGCTCCGATCAGGTCGAGCTGGGCGTCGGCGCCGCCGAGCAGGTGGGACAGGTGCTTGGCGTGCGCGAAGCTCTTGTGCAGGGGGTAGGTCACGTCGAGGCCGAGCCCGCCGTGCAGGTGCTGGCAGGTGAACAGCGCCTTGAACGCCTCGCTCACGTGGTACGCGGCCACGGCCACGTCCCGGGGCTCCAGCCCCCAGACGGCCGACCACATCGCCACGTCCAGCGCCCGGGAGGCCACGTAGACGTCGGCGATCTGCATCGTCACCGCCTGGAACTCGGCCAGCGCCCGGCCGAACTGCTTCCTGGTCTTGATGTACTCGGTGGTCAGCTCCAGCGCCCCCGCCAGGACGCCGCTCGCCTGCGCGGCGACCGCGGCCATGTAGATCAGGCGGGCGCCCTCGGCGTGGTCGCAGACCTTCTCCGCCGGCGTCCCGTCGAACACCATCGTGGCCAGCGGCTCACCGGTCGAGGCGAACTCCGGCACCACCTGCCCGGGCCGGGCCAGGAACAGCCCCTCCGCCGCCGAGACCAGCGCCACGTCCGCCACCGCCCCGTACGGCACCGCGCACTTGCGGCCGGTCAGCGTCCAGCCGCCGGAGTAGTGGGCCCGGGTCTGCGGCGGGTCGGCCAGCGCCCTGCCCGCCTCCTTCAGCGCCAGCGTGCTCACCCTGGCCTGGCCTACGCGTGCCTGCTGCTCGCGCGTGCCGTACCGGCTGACGGCCAGCGAGCTGGTCAGGACGGGCAGGGCCGGCAGCTCGCGCGCACCCACCTCGCGCAGCACGACGGCCATCTCGACGCCGCCGAGGCCCGCCCCGCCCGTGTCCTCCGGCAGGCAGACGCCGAGCAGGCCGGCCTCCCTGAGTTGTTCCTCACCGGCCTGCCTGGCCAGCAGGTCCGCGGCAAGTTTGCGCAGCTCCTGCTGCGTTTCGTCCAATGCGAAATCCACTAGCTCTCCAAGAGGTGCTGCCGCCCGTGCCGGGCGAACTCGGTCTCGATCTCCACGATGTCGTCGCCGGTCAGCGGGCGGTATCCGGCCGCCGTTCTGACGTGGACGGGGTCGGTGGTGCCGTGCCACGCCTCGCGCGCGAGGACGCGTTTGATGACCTTGTGGGAGGGGGTCTGCGGCAGTTCCCGACAAACACGGATATATCGGGGTACGGCCTTCGCCCCAAGATCAGCCCGCGCGGCCAGGAACTCCGCGAACGCCGCCACCTCGAAGCCTTCGTCCGGCACCAGGGCCAGCATCACCTGGTCGCCGGCGGCCGCGTCGGGAACCGGATACACGGCCGCCTCCACGATCCCCGGCGCCTCGCGGACGACCGCCTCGATGGGGGCGACGGCCAGGTTCTCACCGTCCACGCGCAGGCGTTCCGTGCCCCTCCCGGCGAAGAAGACGTATCCGTCTTTGTCCGCATATGCCAGGTCGCCCGACCAGAAGGCCCCGTTCCTGATCCGCTCGGCGTCGGCCTCCGGGTCGTTGTAGTAGCCGTCGAACAGTCCGAGCCCCTGGACGTTGACCAGTTCCCCGACCGCCTGCTCGGCGTTCAGGAGGCGGCCGTGCTCGACGATCGCCGGCGGGCAGCGGTCTCCGGTGGCCGGGTCGCGGATCTCCACGCCGTCGGGCAGGCGGCCCAGGCAGCCGGGCGGGCCCGAGGGGTCCGGCGTGATCGAGACGGCGGTCTCGGTGGATCCGAACGCGTCGATGACGAAACACCCGAACCGCTCGCCGAAGCGGCGGGTGGCGGTGGCGCTGCCCTCGTTGCCGAAGGCGAGTTTGAGCGGGTTGTCGGCGTCGTCGGGGCGCTCCGGGGTGGCCAGGACGTAGGAGAGGGCCTTACCGACGTAGTGGAGATACGTGCAGCCATGTTTACGGACATCCGGGAGTACGCCGGAGGCCGAAAACCGCTTCCTGAGCACGAGCGCCGCGCCCGAGGCGACGGCCGGGGCGTAGGCGGCCATGATCGCGCCGGAGTGGAACAGGGGCATCGCGCAGTAGACGACGTCCTCATGGGTGAGCATGCGGGCCAGGGAGAGGCCGGGGACGGCGAGCTTGCGCTGGGTGATACGGACGGCTCTGGGGCGTCCCGAGGAGGTTCCGGAGGTGAAGACGAGCATCACCAGATCGCCCGGGTTCGCCGGGAAATCGGTCGCGGCCGGGAGCTCAGCGGTTTGAGACCCCGCCGCTTGAGACCCCGCCGCCTGAAGCCCCGCCACCTGAGGTCCCGCTGCTTGAGAATCCACCACCTGAAGCCCCGCCGCTTGAGACCCCGCTACTTGAGACCCCGCTACTTGAGACTCCGCTGCGTGAACCCCCGCTGCTTGAACTCCCGCCGTCTGAAGCCCCGCGGTGAGGGGTCCGGCGGTTTCCGGCTCAGCGGCAGGTCCGGCTGGATGCGGCCCCGCGCTGGGCGGGTCGGCTTGTTGAGGTGCGGCGAGTTCGGTGGTGGATTGGGGTTCGGGGAGGGGGAGGCGTCGGATGCCCAGGTGTTCCGATATCGTCCGCGCGGCCTCGGCGTGGACGCCGTCGTACACGATCAGCTCGACGTCGGCGGCGCGCGCGTCGCGCACCAGCTCGGCCGCCGACCGCGTGGGGTTGAGCGCGACCACCACCGGCCCGCCCAGCGCCGCGGCGCCCACCAGGAACACCATGTCCGGCACGTTGTCCAGCAGGACGCCCACGTGACCGCTCCCGCGTAACCACCCCGCATAGGCGTGGCAGAGCGCGATGTGCTCGCGCCACGACCAGACCCGGTCGGCGTAGTGGAGCGAGGGCCGGTCGTCGTCGGCGCGGGCCGCGAGCAGGGCGGCGAACGTGTCCGCGGTCATCCGGCCTCCACCAAGCGCTCGGTCACCAACTGCCCGCAAAACTAGAACAGATTCTAATATCTGTCCAGCCACGACCCTTGCTCCCAGAACACGACTTTTCCTCATAACCGGATGGACATGCGGCTATGCCCCTTCTTTGTGACTCACGAGTAACAAGCCGAGTTACGGAGAAATCAGATAACGTGTTCTTATGCGCACCCCGCCGGCGACCGTCGCCGACTCCGAGACCCCCACGGGGAGCCAGCCCAGCACCAGCGGATCCGGCGTGCGCACCCGCAGCCAGCACCAGCGCCGCAAGCGCATCGTCCAGGCAGCCGCCGCACTGGCGTCGCGCGGCGGCGTGGAAGCGATGCAGATGCGCACCGTCGCCGAACGCGCCGGCGTGGCCCTCGGCACCCTCTACCGGTACTTCCCCTCCAAAATGGACCTTGTGGTGGCGGTGGTGGGCGAGGAGATCGACCTGCTCGAAACCAGCATCGAACGCCGCCCACCCGGCGCCGGCACCCCCGCGGGCCGCGCGGTCGACGTCCTGATGCGCGCCACCCGCGGCCTCATGCGCGAGCCGGAACTGGCCGACGCCCTGATCCGCTCCCTGATCATGGCCGAGGTCGAAACCCCGTTCGGCGACAGGATGACCGGCCTGCTCCTGAGGGTGTCGGCGGGCGGCCTGACCCGCGAGGAAGCCAGCGAGGAACAGTTGGCGCTGGCGGGCTCACTGTCGAGCGTGTGGGTCCACGAACTCCTCGAAATGCTCCGCGGCCGCCGCACCTACGACCAAATCCAACGCCGCATCGAAATAGCCGCCGCCCGCCTGGTCTCCGACCTGTAGCCCCGCCGCAGGCTTTACCCCTCGTTGCCGCCTTTGCGCCGCGCCCCGATGTTGCGCCGCGCCCTCAACCCACCCGCGCGTCGTCCCCCGCGCCCTCAACCCATCCGCGCGTCGTCCCCGCGCGCACCGCGCCCTCAACCCCACCCATCCGTTACGGCAAGCCGCCCCACCCCCACCCGCCGCCGTGGGTGACCGCCGATCGTGGGGGTCGCCTCTCACGTCGGACGTGCTACCCGCCGCAACGGCCCACCTTGACCACCCACCGTGCCCAGCGTGGACCAGCGGCCCCGGAAGACTACCGACCGGACGGTAGGGTGATGTGGTGATCCAGAGTGACACCAAGGAACGGATCCTGGCCGCAGCCCTGGAACTGTTCACCACACGCGGCTACCGGACCACCTCCATGCGCGAGGTCGCCGAACAGGTCGGCCTAACAAAGCCCACCCTGTACCACTATTTCCGTTCCAAGTCGGAGATCATCCAGCAACTCCTGGCTCCCCTCCTCGACAACCTCGACGCCGCCCTCGAACACCCGGACACCTTCCTGGAACGCTGCGTCGACACGATGGTCGGGCACCGCCGCGTACTCACGTTGCTCCTGCGCGACACCACCGTCTACGCCGAGGAAGAACACCTGGCCACCCGCGTGGTCACCTGGATGGACCGGGCGAACGCCCTCCTGGCGGGCCCCACCCCGACCCGCCGCCGCAGCATCCGCGCAGCCCAGGCCCTGGCCGCCGTAGCCGACCCGATGGTCCTGTCCATGCCCGTCCCGGACCCCGAACTCCGCTCCGAACTCCTGCGCGGCGCCCAACTCCTCCTAACCGACACCGACTAACCCCCGGGACTCCAACTCCGCCCCAACCCACGGCCCCCGAAGCCCCAGGACCTCCAGGACCCGACCCACGGTCCACCAGCCCACCGAGACACCCCCACCAGCAGAACAGGCCACCGCTCCACCGGCCCAACACGCCACTGCCCCGCCGGGCTACCGGCACCACTCGCCACTAACCCACCGGGTCGCCACCCCACCGGACCACCGGTGCGCCCCCGCCCCATCGGGCCACCGGTGCGCCACTGCCCCATCGGGCCACCGGCGAAGGGCGCCCGTCAGACACCGTCCAACCCCCAGCTTCCCGCGCGCCTGCCGGCCAACAGCAGGACCATCGCCGTCGGAGCTGCGAGACTGGCCGGATGATGATGCGGGCGATCACGCAGGACGTGCTTGGCGGGCCGGACGTGCTCAGGTTGGCCGAGGTCGCCAGGCCGGAGCCGGGGCCGACCGAGGTGCTGGTGCGGGTACGGGCGGCCGGGGTCAACCCCACCGACTGGAAGCATCGCGCCAACGGCGGGCTCATCGGCGTCCCTCCCTTCACCCTCGGCTGGGACGTCTCGGGCGTCGTCGAGGCGATCGGGCCGGGGACGACGTTGTACCGGCCGGGCGACGAGGTGTTCGGCATGCTCCGGTATCCGCAGGCACACGGCGCCTATGCCGAGTACGTTTCCGCGCCAGCCCGTACCTTTGCCCGCAAACCCAGCGAGATCGACCACATCCAGGCAGGCGCGCTGCCACTCGCGGCGCTCACCGCGTGGCAGGCGCTGGTGGACACCGCGGGCGTCAGGGGCGGCCAGCGGGTGCTCGTGCACGCCGCCGCGGGCGGCGTGGGACATCTCGCCGTGCAGATCGCCAAGGCGCGCGGCGCCCACGTCATCGGTACGGCCAGCGCCGCCAAGCACGACTTCCTCCGCACCCTGGGCGCCGACGAACTGATCGACTACCGCACCACCGACTTCGCCGAGGTGGTCAGGGACGTGGACATGGTCCTCGACACCATGGGCGGCGAGTACGGCTCCCGCTCCCTGCGCACCCTGCGCGAGGGCGGCACGATCGTGTCCCTGGTCCTGTCCGAACTCGACCCGGATCTGGCCGAGGAGGCGTCAGCACGCGGCATCCGGTCCGCCGCGATGCTGGTCGAACCGGACCACGCCGCCATGAAGTCCATCGCCGCCCTGGCCGCGGCAGGTCGCCTACGCGCCAAGATCGCCGCCGTCCTCCCCCTCGAAGAAGCCACCAAAGCCCACGAACTCGGCGAAACCGGCCGCACCACCGGCAAAATCGTCCTCACGCCTTAGGCCCGGCCGGCGCTCTTCCCTTCATAGGGCGCGTGCAGGGCAGGGCCCCTCGTTCCTGCCTCTGCACGCGCCAGAAGGGCGAGTCCGAGCCCGGACCCGCCCCGTCCTGGGCCGATCGGAAGCGTCGGCACAGAGGTTGACCCCGGCCACGTTCGCGGCTCATCGCTCCACGGACACGTTTTTGTCACAGGCATCGGCTAAACAGGGAACATGACAGTCAGCGATGACTTCGTTCAGCAGGCCGACCCATTCCGGCGGGAACTGCTGGCGCACTGCTATCGCATGCTCGGCTCGGTTCACGACGCCGAGGACACGGTCCAGGAGACCTACGTGCGTGCCTGGCGGGCCTACGACAAGTTCGAGGGCCGCTCGTCCGTACGCACCTGGCTCTACAAGATCGCCACCACCCGCTGCCTGACCGCGCTCGACAAACAGGGCAGACGGCCGATGCCGACCGGGCTCGGGGCGCCGAGCGCAAGAGGTGACGCGCCGCTGAGCGAGACGATGGAGCTGGAGTGGCTGGAGCCCGTGCCCGACGAGGCGGTCGGGGCCGACGGGCGGGACCCGGCGACCGTGGTGACCTCGCGGGAGAGCATCCGGCTGGCCCTGGTGGCGGCCCTGCAGTACCTGCCCGCCCGCCAGCGTGCGGTGCTCATCCTGCGTGACGTGCTCCAGTGGCGGGCGGCCGAGGTGGCCGATCTGCTCGACACGTCCACCGCGGCGGTCAACAGCATCCTGCAGCGCGCACGGGCGCAGTTGGCCGAGGTCTCACCGGCTGAGGACCAACTGGGCGAGCCTGACGAGCGGGAGCAGCGGGAGTTGCTCGACCGGTACATGCAGGCGTTCGAGAGCTATGACGTGGACGCGATCGTCAAGCTGTTCACGCAGGACGCGGTCTTCGAGATGCCGCCGTTCCCCGGGTGGTTCCAGGGCGCGGAGAACATCGGCCAGCTCATCGCCACCCACTGCCCGGCCAAGCGTCCCGGCGACCTCAAGCTGGTGCCCTGCCGCGCCAACGGGCAACCGGCGTTCGGCATGTACCTGCTGGGCGAGGACGGGCTCTACCACGCCTTCGGCCTCCCGGTCCTCACCCTCTCTCGGGCCGGAGTCACCCACGTGTGCCAGTTCTTCGACCTCAAACTCTTCGACACCTTCGGCCTCCCCGCCACCCTGCCCGCCTGACCCTCCGACCAACTCGGAATCAACCCGGGTCCAGGGCCAGCCGGTGCCGAGGATCCCTACCAGGAGCGCTTGCCCGTGAGGGCTCAGCCACTGCCTGCGGGCCGAGGCTGAGCGAAGACCTTGATGGCGAGCCAGAGAAGGCGTCGACCGGAAGGGAGAAGAGAAGCGGCGAGCCGAGCGCATTGCGGGCAGAAACTAGAACGCGTTACATTCGCCTCCAGAGCATCGTTCTGGAGGCGCTGTGGGCACACCCGTGATCGTAGAAGCCGTAAGGACTCCCATCGGCAAGCGCAACGGCTGGCTCTCCGAGCTCAAGCCGCAACAAGTTCTAGCCGCAGCCCTCACCGGCCTCATTAAGAAGGCGGACATCGACCCGGCAAGCGTCGAGCAGGTCTTCGCCGGTTGCGTCACCCAGGCGGGCGAACAGGGCGGTCACGTAGGCCGCTACTCCTGGCTCTACGCGGGGCTGCCGCACCGAACCGGCGTGACCACGATCGACGCGCAGTGCGGTTCGTCGCAGCAGGCGGTACACCTGGTCGCGGCGTTGATCCAGGCGGGCGTCATCGAGGTGGGCGTGGCGTGCGGGGTCGAGGTGATGAGCCGGGCGCCGCTGGGCAGCAACGTCCAGCCCGCGCGGCCGCGTCCCGACGACTGGTCGATCGACCTGCCGGACCAGTTCACCGCGGCCGAACGCATCGCCGCCCGCCGCAACCTCACCCGCGAGCGCCTCGACTGGTTCGGCGCCCGTTCCCAGCAACTCGCGGCCAAGGCGTGGGCCGACGGCCGGTTCGACAGGGAGATCGTCCCGGTCCAGGGCGTCACCAAGGACCAGGGCTTACGCGAGACCACCGCCGACGGCCTGGCCACGCTCAAGCCGGTCGTGCCCGGCGCGCTCCACACCGCGGGCACGTCGTCCCAGATCTCCGACGGCGCCGCCGCCGTCCTGCTGATGAGCGAAAAGGCCGCTCAGAGGTACGGCCTGCGTCCCCGCGCCAGGATCCTGGCCCAGACGCTGGTCGGGGCGGAGCCGTACTATCACCTGGACGGGCCGGTGGACGCCACGGCCAAGGTGCTGGCCAGCACGGGGATGACGATGAACGACATCGGCCGTTTCGAGGTCAACGAGGCCTTCGCCTCGGTCGTCCTGTCCTGGGCAAGCGTGCACGAACCCGACTTCGACCGCGTCAACGTCAACGGCGGCGCCATCGCCCTGGGCCACCCCGTGGGCGCGACCGGCGCCCGCCTCATCACCACCGCCCTGCACGAACTCGAACGCTCCGACTCCACCACCGCCCTGGTCAGCATGTGCGCCGGAGGCGCCCTGGCCACAGCCACCGTCCTAGAGCGCCTCACGTGACAGCACAGCCTCCAAGGCACAACCACGACAACCAGCCCTCATCCGTCCAACCGCTGATGGCATGGCTGGACGAACAAGCTCCGGGCAGCCAACGCAGTGCCCGGGCCCCGGGCTACCGACGAGATGGCCAGACGGCGCGCCGGCAACGCGAGGACCGGACCAGGGGAACCCGACGCCGCGGCCGTGTGGCGGAGGCGCGAGGCCGGGGCGAGAGGGTGACGGAGGCGCGAGGCCGGGGCGAGAGGGTGGCGGAGGCGCGAGGTGGGGGGCAGAGGTCCTGGGTGGCGAGAGGGAGTTCGTTGGCTCGGTGCGTTGACGCGTGTCGGGGCAGCCGCCACCGCGTGGTGACGAGGCTTCGGGGTGGCGTCGGGTGAAGGCGGGACGCCGGTCGTACAGCAGTCAGAAGCCGCAGGATCTGGGCGGCGGGGTGTGGAGCGTGCCGGTGCCGATTCCCGGCAATCCGCTCGGCTACACGCTGGTCTACGCGATCGAGTCGCCGCGTGGGCCGGTGCTGGTGGATGCGGGGTGGAACCATCCGGACGCGTGGGAGGCGCTCCGGGGCGGGTTCGGGGTGTTGGGGATCGATGTCGCGGAGGTCTATGGCGTCGTTGTGACCCACTTTCATCCGGATCATGCGGGGCTGGCCGGGCAGGTGCGGGAGGTGTCCGGGGCCTGGATCGCCATGCATGAGGCGGACGCGGCCATCGTCACGCTCATGCGCGGCCTGGCCGACGACGAGCATCGGGATTTCCAGGCCGAGATGTTGCGGCGGGCGGGGGCCGAGGGGCTCGACGTCAGCACGACGGCGGCGGAGCGGCCGGTTCCGCCCGCGCAGCCGGATCGGACGTTGCGGGACGGCGAACTGGTCGATCTGCCGGGGCGCGAGTTGCGGGCGATCCACACCCCCGGGCACACACCCGGACATCTATGCCTCCGGCTCGACGACCGGCTGTTCACCGGCGATCACGTCCTGCCGGGCATAACTCCACATGTCGGTATATATCCGTATGACCGCGACGACGTGGATCCCCTGCGCGACTTCCTGGAGTCCCTGGAGAAAGTGGCCGGATATGGACACCTCTCCGGCCTGCCCGCGCATGAGTGGATATTTCCGGATGTGGCGGCACGCGCCGCCGAGATCCGCCACCATCACGAGGAGAGACTCCACACGCTCGCCACACTGCTGACCAGCATCGGCGAGCCGCTGACCATCTGGGAGATCGCCGCGATGATGACGTGGAACCGAGCATGGGATGACCTGTCCCCTATGCTCCGAGGACTGGCGGCCGGAGAAGCCGCCGCCCACCTTCGCACCCTGGAGGCGCGCGGCGAGATCCGCCGCGTGTCCGGGGTCGATCCCGTACGCTTCCAGGCCCTAGACTCGTAGACATCCGATGTCTAGGGAGAGAAGCGTGGCGGTCACCGACGCTGCGATCGACAAGATCAAGCAGATGATCCTCTCGGGCGAGCTCGCCCCCGGCGACCGGCTCCCCAAGGAGGCCGATCTCGCCGAACGACTGGGCCTGTCCCGCAACTCGCTGCGCGAGGCCGTACGCGCGCTGGCGCTCATCAACGTCCTGGACGTACGGCAGGGCGACGGCACCTACGTCACCAGCCTGGAGCCCCGGCTCCTGCTGGACACGATGTCGTTCGTACTCGACCTGCACCGCGACGACACCGTCATCCAGTTCTTCGAGGTTCGCCGCATCCTGGAACCCGCCGCCACAGCCATGGCCGCGGTCCAGATGAGCGACGCCGACATCGTGGAGCTGGGCGAGGTACTGCGTTCGCTGCCCAAGGAGCCCACGATCGAGGAGCTGGTCGACAACGACCTGACCTTCCACCAGCGCATCGCCCGTGGGTCCGGCAACAACGTGCTGTGCTCGTTCATCGAGAGCCTGGCCGGTCCCACCCACCGGGCGCGCATCTGGCGCGGACTCACGCAGGAGGGGGCGCTGGAGAAGACCATGGAGCAACATACGGCCATTTACGACGCCATAGCCGCCCGCCAGCCCGATGTGGCACGTTCCTGGGCCACGGTCCACGTGGCCGGGGTGGAGGCGTGGCTCCGCAAGGCCCTCGACTGACCAGCCCGCCACACGTGGCCACGCCTTGGACCACCCGGGAAGGCATGGCCACGCCATGAACCAACCGGAAAGGCGGGGCCACGCGAACGGCCTGTGGAGGTGGCGGCACGCGAGGGCCTAAGCGGGCGAACGTGCTGGTGTGGTCGGCGTTGGCGGGCGCCAAGGCTCTGGTGGGCCAGGACAGGCAGTCGGGGGTGCCGGGTGGGCGAGGCGGGCGACGTCAACGCCTTCGGCGGGCAAGCGCGCGACGGGGGTGGGGGCCTCGACGGCAGGGCGGCGCGACAGGCCCGAGGGGGCTGGGCGCGGTGCCGAGAGGTCCGGTGGCCGGGCACGGCTGGTGGGTGGGGTGTGGGGGGTGGGGGTCGGGTAGATAGGGGGCGTGGCCGACAAACTCGCGAAGTATCGGAGTAAGCGGGACGCCAGCCGTACCCCCGAACCCGTCCCCCAGCAGCCGCCCGAGAAGGGGGACGACCGCGCGTTCGTGATCCAGGAGCACCACGCCCGCTCCCTCCACTGGGACCTGCGCCTGGAGCGCGACGGCGTGCTGGTCTCCTGGGCGGTCCCGAAGGGGTTGCCGGCCGATCCCAAGGTCAACCACCTGGCCGTCCACACCGAGGACCACCCGATGGAGTACCTCGACTTCCACGGCGAGATCCCCTCGGGCGAGTACGGCGCCGGCAGCATGACGGTCTGGGACACCGGCACCTACGACACGGAGAAGTGGTCCGAGCGCGAGGTCAAGGTGGTGCTGCACGGCGAGCGCGCCCAGGGCAGATATGTGCTGTTCAGGACGGACGGCAAGAACTGGATGATCCACCGCATGGACCCTCCCGCCGTGGACCCGCTGCCGCCCCTGGAGCCCATGCTGCCGGTCAACCGCGCCAAACTCCCCCGCGACCAGGACGCCTACGCCTTCGAGTTCGCCTGGGGCGGCCGCCGGGTGCTGGTCCACGTGGACGGCGGGCGTACCGATCTGGCCCGTGAGGTTCCCTGGCTGCGCCCGCTGGCGGAGGCGTTCGGCAGCAGGAGCGCGGTCCTCGACGGCGAGATCGTCCGGATGGGCGGGGCGGAGATCCTGGTCTGTACCGATCTGCTCTATGACGACGGCCACTCGCTGGTGGCCAGGCCGTTCACCGAGCGCCGCGCGGCCCTGGACGCGCTGGACATCTCGGGCGCGCGCTGGCAGACCGCCCCGTCCTGGCCCGCCCAGGCCCAGCCGGTACGGCAGGCCGCCCGCGAACAGGGCCTGCCCGGCATCATCGGCAAACGCCTCGACTCCCCCTACGAACCAGGCCCCTCAAAATGGTGGGCATATATCCCGATAAAACCGACATAATCAGCCAGTGCACATCACCAGCATCACGCCCGACCAGCGACTTCTCGATCTCCAGCATGCCGCCTACGCCATCGAGGCCGAGATCATCGGCGACGACCGCATCCCGCCGCTGCACGAGGACCTGGCGGGCCTCCAGGGCGCGGCGCTCATCTGGCTCGGCGCCTTCGACGACGAGGGAACGCTCACCGGAGCGGTCGCCTGGGAGGAGACGGCGGGCCTGCTCGACATCAACCGGTTGATCGTGGACCCGGGCGTCCTGCGGCAGGGCATCGGACGCACGCTGGTCAAGGAGGTGCTGGCCAGGGCGGGCGGCCGGAAGGTGATCGTCTCCACCGGCCGGGACAACACGCCCGCGCGGACCCTGTACGAGCGCCTCGGGTTCGGGAACACCGGCGACACCGAGGTCATCCCCGGCCTGTGGATCACCTCATACGAGCTCTAGCTCCGCCCACAGCTCCTCGGGCACCGGATCGGCCCACTGGGCGGCGTTGCGGCGTACCTCGTCGGCGGAGCGGGCACCCAGCACGACGGTCGCGACGGCCGGATGCCGCGCGGGAAAGGCCATCGCGGCCTGCGGCAGCGTGACGCCGTGCCGGCGGCAGACCTCGGCCAGCCGCCGCGCCCGCTCCAGCAGCGGCGCGGCGGCGGGCTGGTAGTCGAAGGTGCCGCCGGGCTCGTCGGTGGCCAGCAGGCCACTGTTGAAGACGCCCGCGGCCAGCACCTTGACGCCCTTGGCCGCGCAGTCCTCCAGCAGCGGCAGGCCCGAGCGGTCGAGCAGGGTGTAGCGGCCGGCCAGCATGACCACGTCGACGTCGGTGTCGCGGACGAACCTGGCGGGCACCTGCCACTGGTTCATGCCGAGGCCGATGGCCTTGACCACGCCCTCGGCGCGCAACTCTTCCAGGGCGGGGTACGCCTCGGCCAGCGCCTGGTCGGCATGCGCGTCCGGGTCGTGGATCAGGGCGACGTCCACGTGGTCGAGGCCGAGGCGTACCAGCGACTCGTCGAGGGAGCGGCGCACGCCGTCGCGCGAGAAGTCCCACACGCGGCGCTCGGCGGCCACCACGTCGAAGCCCTCGTCGTCCCTGGCCGGCTCGGCGGGCTCCAGGCGGCGGCCGACCTTGGTGGACAGCACGTAGCCCGCGCGCCCGGCCAGCGCCGCGCCGAGGCGGCGTTCGGACAGGCCAAGACCGTAGTGCGGGGCGGTGTCGAACAGCCGCACGCCCGCCTCCCACGCGGCGTCCACCGTGGCGCGGGCCTGCTCGTCGGTGACGGCGGTGAACAGGTTGCCGAGCGGCGCGCCGCCAAGCCCGAAGTCGGGAAATTTCATGTCATCTCCCAGACCTGGCGCAGGCCGGCGGAGTCCTTGTCGAAGTCGCCGTCGAGCAGCCTGTTCATCTTCTCCTGCCAGGCCCGGTCGGCCGGATCGTCCTTCATCGCCGCCTGGAACGCGGCGTAGTCCTCGACCTCGACCACGTGGAACAGGTCCAGCCCGTCCCGCCAGATCCGCCAGGAACGCACGCCGTGCTCGCGCATCGCCGCCTCCAGTTCGGCGGGGATGGTGGCGTGCTCACGGTCGTAGACCTGCTCGGCGCCGGGTTTGAGCCGCGAGCGCAGCGCGAGCCGTTCCATCAGTCCTGGGCCTTTCCGCCGGCGATGCGGCTGATCATGAGTGCGATGAGGATGATCGCGCCGTAGACGACCGGCTGCCAGAAGCCGGAGACGCCCTTGAGCGTGAGGATGTTCTGCACCAGGCCGATCACGAGCACGCCGGTGAGCGCGCCGAGGATCGTGCCCTTGCCGCCGTCCATGCTGACGCCGCCGATGACCGCGGCGGCGAAGACCATGAAGATCCAGCCGACGCCCATGTTGCTGCCGATGGCGCCCAGGCGGCCCGTCTCCAGGATGCCCGCCAGCGCCGCCAGCATGCCGCCGATGACGAAGACGCCGAACAGGACCCGGTGCACCCGGATGCCCGCGGCGCGGGCGGCGTCGGCGTTGCCGCCGATCGCGTAGAGGGAGCGGCCCGCGCGGGTGTAGCCCAGGACGAGGATGCCCGCGGCGAACAGCGCGCCCGCGATCCAGATCGCCGCCGGGAGCCCCAGCCACGTGACGCTGCCCAGGTAGAGGATGGAGTCGGGCAGTTGGAAGAGCGTCTTGCCCTCGGTCGGGCCGAGCAGCAGGCCGTGCACGATGATCAGCATGGCCAGCGTGACGATGAACGCCGAGAGCTGGAACCTGATGATCAGGAACCCGTTGAAGGCCCCGATGGCCGCGCCCACGAGCAGCGCCAGCGGGATCACCAGCGCGCCCGGCAGCCCGAACCCGAATCCGCCCGCCGCCACGGGGACGACCAGCATCACCGCGATCGCCGGCGCGGTGCCGACCGTCGACTCCAGCGACAGGTCGAACTTCCCGGCGATCAGGATCATGGCCTCGGCCAGCACCAGCAGCGAGATCGACGCCTGCTGCTGCAGGATGTTGCTGAGGTTGCCCGCGGTCAGGAAGATCGGGTCGGCGATCGCGCCCACGACGAGCAGGAGCGCGATCACCGGCACGAGGGTCAGGTCGCGGAAGCGGGCCAGCCGCGGTTTCGGCGCCCGAGCGGTCATAACGGTCACTCTTCGATGCCTTCCATAACGGCCACGAGCTCGTGGTCGGTCCAGCCGCGCGGCACGTCCTTGACGACCCTGCCGTGGAACATCACCAGCACCCGGTCGCAGATGCGCAGGTCGTCGAGCTCGTCGGAGACCAGCACCACCCCCGCGCCGCGCTCGGCCGCGTCCTCGACCGCGCCCAGCAGCGCCTGCTTGGACTTCACGTCGACCCCGGCGGTGGGATTCATGACGACGAGCGCGGAGGGGTCGTTCACCATCGCGCGGGCGAAGACGACCTTCTGCGCGTTTCCCCCCGACAGGTCCGCGACGGGCTGGTCGGGCCCGTCGGTCTTGATGTCCAGCTCCGTGATCATCTGCTCGCCTCTGGTACGGCGTCGCCCCGGCGAGACCAGCCCGAACCTGCCCAGCATCCGCATGATCGGCATCGTGCCGTTCTCGCCCACCGAGAGCATGGGCACGAACCCCTCGTGGTGGCGGTCCTCCGGCACGAACCCGAGCCCGGCCTCCAGGAAGGCCGGCACGTCACCCTGCCTGGGCCGGACGCCGTTGACCGTGACCGTTCCGGCGTCGGCCCTGCGCAGCCCGGCCAACGTCTCGGCCAGGCCGATCTTGCCGCTGCTGGCCGAGCCCGCCAGGCCGACCACCTCGCCGGCGCGTACCCGCAGGTCCACGTCGGCGTAGCGGCCGCGCAGCGACAGGCCGTCCGCCTCCAGCACGAGCTTCTCGCCGACCGCGCGCGTTCTCGCCTGGTACGCGGCCGTGGCCTCGCCGGTCATCGCCGAGACCAGTTCGTCGTGCGGGAGATCGGCGACCGGCCTGGTCATGACGTGCCGGGCGTCGCGGAAGACGGTGACGCTCTGGCAGATCTCGTAGACCTCGTCGAGGTGGTGGGAGATGTACATCATCGTCACGCCCTGCTCGCGCAGCGTCCGCATGCGGGTGAACAGCCGCTCGATGGCCGGGCCGTCCAGGCGGGCGGTGGGCTCGTCGAGGATGATGAACGTGGCGCCGAACGACAGCGCCCTGGCGATCTCCAGGAGCTGGCGCTGCTCGACGCCGAGGTCGCCGGCCAGCGCCTCCGCGTCGACGTCCACCTCGTAGGTGGCCAGCAGCTCGCGGGCCCTGGCGCGCAGTTCGCCCCACTTGACGTAGCGGCCCTGGCGGTTGAGGAAGAGGTTCTCCGCGACGGACAGGGCGGGGATGATCGTGGACTTCTGGTAGACGCAGGCCACGCGCCGCCGCCAGGCGTCCCGGTCGGTGAGCGCGGGGGCCGGCTCGCCCGCGAACAGCACCTCGCCCTCGTCGGGACGCTGGAGCCCGGTCAGGATCGACACCAGCGTGGACTTGCCCGCGCCGTTCCTGCCGACGAGCGCGTGGGTCTCGCCCGGGGCGATCCCGATGCCGGCGTGGTTCAGCGCGGTGGTGGGTCCGAAACGCTTCGTGATATTTCGGGCTTCGACGTGAAATTTCATTACTTGACCTGGTTGCCCCAAAGCTTCTGGTCGTCCACGTTCTCCTTCGTGACGAGCGGGGCGGGAAGCTGGTCCTCCAGGCCGTTCGGCAGCTCGATGATCGTGCTGTCGTGGTCGGTCGGCCCAGGCTTGAACGTCTTGCCCTCGGTCGCCGCCTTCGCGTAGAACAGCGCGTACTTGGCATAAAGGTCGGCGGGCTGCGAGACCGTCGCGTCGATGTCGCCCTTGCGGATCGCCTCGAACTCCTGCGGGATGCCGTCATTGGAGACGACGAAGACGTGCTTGGGGTCCTCCGGCGGGACCAGCAGGCCCTTGGTCTTCAGCACCTGCAGCGTGGGCGCCAGGTGGACGCCGCCGGCGTGCATGTAGATGCCCTTGATGTCGGGGTTCTGCTCCAGGCGGGTCTGCAGCATCGACGCGGCCTTGCTGCCCTCCCACTCGGTCGGCTCGCTGAAGACCGTGATGCCGGGGAACTTGCTCTTCATGCACTCGGCGAACGCCTCGGAGCGGTCGCGGCCGTTGATCGAGCCCAGGGCGCCCTGGAGCTGCACGACCTTGCCCTTGCCGCCCAGCTTCTCGCCCAGGAACTCGCAGGCCTTCGTCCCGTACGCGCGGTTGTCGGCGCGTACCACCATGAAGACCTTGCCCTTGTCCGGACGGGTGTCGACGGAGACGACCGGGATCTTCTTGTTCTCCAGTTGCTGGAGCGTGGTGGCGATGGCGCCGGTGTCCTGCGGAGCCATCACGATCGCCTTGGCGCCCTGGCCGGTCAGCGCCTGGACGTTGCTGACCAGCTTGGACACGTCGTTCTGGGAGTTGGTCGGGTTCAGCTTGTCGACCTTGAGCTCGGTGGCCATCTGGTCGACGTACTTCATGTAGGAGTTCCAGAAGTCGGAGTCTGCCCGGGGATGGTCGATGCCGACCTTGCCGGCCGCTCCGCCCGCGGCCGGAGCGGCGCCGCCGCCGGTCGAGCCGCAGGCCGTCACGATCGCAAGAAGGGCCGCTGAGGCGACCACGGATCCGATCCTCATGTGCCAGAGATCCTGTTCGTTGGGGGGTGTACCTCGGCTAGTTGGGCGGGCGCAACCTCAGGCCGTGCATGCCGCCGTCGACCGCGAGCACCGTGCCCGTGGTCGAGGCGGCCTCGGGACCCGCCAGGTAGGCGATGGCCGCGGCGACCTCCTCGGCGCTGACCAGGCGGCCCATCGGCTGCCTGGCGTTGAGCGCGCGGCGCTCGGCCTCGGGGTCATCGGCGGCGTCGAGCAGTCTGGACACCCAGGGCGTGTCCGCGGTGCCCGGATTGACGCAGTTGACGCGGATGCCCTCGCGCACGTGGTCGGCGGCCATCGCCAGCGTCAGCGACATGACCGCGCCCTTGGTGGCGCTGTAAAGCGCGCGGTCCGGCAGGCCCGCGGTGGCCGCGATCGAGCACGTGTTGACGATCGCCGCGTGCTCGCTCCTCCTGAGGTACGGCAGCGCCGCCCTGGCCACCCTGACCATCCCGAACACGTTGACGTCGAAGACCCTCCGCCACTCCTCGTCGGGGTTGTCCTCGATGGTGCCCTGGGCGCCGATCCCAGCGTTGTTGACCAGGATGTCGATGCCGCCGAGCCGGTCGGCCGCTTCGGCGACAGCGGCGCGTACCTGGGCATCGTCCGTCACATCCGCTTTTATCCCGATGAAGGGGTCGCCGGGCGGAACGATGTCCAGGCAGGCGACCGTCATCCCCTTCGCGGCCAGCGCGGTGGCGGCGGCCAGGCCGATGCCGGAGCCGCCGCCGGTGACGACGGCCTTGAGGCTCACTGGTCCCTCCACACTTCGCCGCCCGGATAGGAGTGCGCGGCGATCGACTCGGGGCGCATCTCGGCGCTGAACCCCGGCAGCGACGGCGCGACGTAGTTGCCGTTCTCGATCACGACGGGGTCGACGAAGTGCTCGTGGAGGTGGTCCACGTACTCGATGACCCGGCCGTCCAGCGAGCCGCTCACCGCGACGTAGTCGAACATCGCCAGGTGCTGCACCAGCTCGCACAGCCCCACGCCGCCCGCGTGCGGGCAGACCGGCACCCCGAACTTGGCCGCGAGCAGCAGGATCGCGATGTTCTCGTTCACGCCGCCGACCCTGGCCGAGTCGAGCTGCAGGTAGGAGATGGCCCCGGCCTGGAGGAGCTGCTTGAACACGATGCGGTTCTGCACGTGCTCGCCAGTCGCGACCGGGATCGGGCGGATGCCCTCGGCGATCGCCGCGTGGCCGAGCACGTCGTCGGGGCTGGTGGGCTCCTCGACCCAGTGGGGGTTGAACTCGCGCAGCGCGTTCACCCACGCGATGGCCGAGGCGACGTCCCAGCGCTGGTTGGCGTCGATGGCGATGGGGAAGTCGGGGCCGCAGACCTCGCGGGCGGTGCGGAAGCGGCGGATGTCGTCCTCGAGGTCGGCGCCGACCTTGAGCTTGATCTGCTTGAAGCCCTGGTCGAGCGCCTCCTTGCAGAGGCGGCGGAGCTTGTCGTCGTCGTAGCCGAGCCAGCCGGGCGAGGTGGTGTAGGCGGGATAGCCGCCGGACTGGAGGGTGGCGACCCGGTCCGCGCGGGAGGGTTCCGCGTTTTTCAGGATCTGGAGGGCTTCGTCCGGGGTGAGGGCGTCGCTCAGGTACCGGAAGTCCACCAGGTCCACGATCTCCTCGGGGGACATCTCGGACAGCAGGCGCCAGAGCGGCTTGCCGTACCTCTTGGCCTTGAGGTCCCACAGCGCGTTGACGACGGCGGAGATCGCCATGTGCATGACGCCCTTCTCGGGCCCCAGCCACCGCAGCTGCGAGTCGTTGACCAGCTCCTTGTACAGGCCCCCGAGGTCCTCGGCGTCCCTGCCGATCACGTACGGCCGCAGCGCGCCGATGGCCGCCGTCTGGACGTCGTTGCCCCGCCCGATCGTGAATGCGAACCCGTGCCCCTCGGCCCCGTCATCGGTCTTGAGCACCACATAGGCCGCGGAGTAGTCCGGATCCGGATTCATCGCGTCGGATCCATCCAGCTCCCGCGAGGTCGGGAACCGGATGTCGTGGGTCTCCATCTCCACGATCCGGTACGGCGTGGCCGTCATGCCTGGCCCACCGTCTGGCGCTGCCGGCCGAGGCCCGCGATCTCCAGCTCCATCACGTCACCGGCCCGCAGGTACGGCTGGCCGGGCAGGCCCAGCGCCACCCCGGCCGGAGTGCCCGTGTTGACCACGTCACCCGGCTCCAGCACCATGAACTGGCTCAGGTACCTGACGATCTCGGCCACGTCGAAGATCATGTTCTTGGTGTTGCCGTCCTGGCGCAGCTCGCCGTTGATCCACAGGCGCAGCGCCAGGTCCTGCGGGTCGCCCACCTCGTCGGCGGTGACCAGCCAGGGGCCCATCGGGTTGAACGTCTCGCACGACTTGCCCTTGTCCCACTGGCCGCCCCGCTCCAACTGGAACTCCCGCTCGGAGACGTCGTTGGAGATCGTGTAGCCGGCGATCGCGTCGAGCGCGGCCTCGCGACTGTCCAGATAGCGCGCCTGCTTGCCGATGACGACGGCGAGTTCGACCTCCCAGTCGGTCTTGACCGAGCCGCGCGGCACCAGCACCTCGTCGTCGGGGCCGACGACGGTGTTGGGCGCCTTCATGAAGACGACCGGCTCCTCGGGCTCCTGCGCGCCCGACTCGGCGGCGTGGTCGCGGTAGTTGAGCCCGATGCAGACGATCTTCCCCGGCCGGGCGACGGGCGTACCGACCCGCAGCCCCTCCCCCTCGAACAACGGCAGCCTGCCGCCCTCCAGCGCGTCGCGGACACGCGCCACTCCCCCGGAAGCGAAGAAAGCCCCGTCGATCTCGGGCTCTCCAATGTCGCGCAGGTCACCGGCGGCGTCCAACACCACCGGGCGCTCCTGGCCGACAGGTCCTACTCGCAGCAGCTTCACACCGCATCCCTAGGCTATACATCGGATGTCTCGACCTCCGATGCTCGTACCCGGGTGGGGCCCTGTCAAGTCGGGAACCGGCGATACATCCGATCCGTGACCTCGGGATTTCCGGCGATCCTGTGCAACCGGTTGCACTCCCCCGCCCCGGGCGTCGCCTCTGTCGCAGCCGTCACTGAGGCCGCCGGAAACATCGGAGGAGGAGTGACTGTGGCGATCCGAACAGACCTCCTACCTTGATGGCGTTTGCGCGGGTTCGTACCTGATGGGGGTAGGTTGACGGGGCAGGCAACGCGTAATAGAACACGTTTCAGTACGGTGCTCAACCAAGCGCTAGATCAAAGGGGTGGAGCGGGTGCTCATCGACCTCGTTGACCAGGACCGGTACGCCGAGTCCGGGCCGCCACACGAGCAGTTGCGATGGTTGCGCGAACATGATCCCGTCCACTGGCATCCCGGCGAACCCGGCTTCTGGGCGGTCACCCGCTACGACGACGTGGTGCACGTCTCCCGGCACTCCGAGCTGTTCTCCTCCTCGCGGCGGCTGGCGCTGTTCAACGAGATGCCGGAGGAGCAACGGGCGATGCAGCGCCTGATGATGCTCAACCAGGACCCGCCCGAGCACACACGGCGCCGGTCGCTGGTCAACCGGGGGTTCACGCCGCGTACCATGAACGCCCTCGAACCCCACATCCGCGACATCTGCGACGACCTCCTCGACAAGTGCTCCGGCGAGGTGGACTTCGTCACCGAGATCGCCGCGCCGCTGCCTCTCTACGTGATCTGCGAGCTGCTCGGCGCGCCCGTGGCCGACCGGGACAAGCTGTTCACCTGGTCCAACCGGATGATCGGCGCCCAGGACCCCGACTACGCCGCCAGCCCCGACGAGGGCGGCGCCGCGGCCATGGAGGTCTACGCCTACGCCAACCAGCTCGCCGCCCAGCGCCGCGGCGCGCCGCGCAACGACATCGTCACCAAGCTCATCCAGCCCGACGAGAACGGCGAGACGCTCGACGAGAACGAGTTCGACCTGTTCGTGCTGCTGCTGGTCGTGGCCGGGAACGAGACCACCCGCAACGCGGCCTCCGGCGGCATGCTCGCCCTCTTCGACCACCCGGACCAGTGGTCGCGCCTGGTGGCCGACCCGGCGCTGTCCCGCACCGCGTCGGACGAGATCGTGCGCTGGGTCTCGCCGGTGAACCTCTTCCGCCGCACCGCCACGACCGACCTGATGCTGTCGGGGCAGCAGATCCGCGAGAACGACAAGGTCGTGGTCTTCTACTCCTCGGCCAACCGGGACGCCTCGGCGTTCGCGCAGCCGGAGACCTTCGACATCGGACGCGACCCGAATCCGCACATCGGCTTCGGCGGCGGCGGAGCGCACTTCTGCCTCGGCAACCATCTGGCCAAGCTGGAGCTGCGGGTGCTGTTCGAGCAGTTGGCTGTTCGGTTCCCCCGGTTGCGACGGACCGGGGAGGCACGCAGGCTCCGCTCCAACTTCATCAACGGCATCAAGGAACTCCCCGTCCGCCTCAACTAGCCCCCACCCATCCGGGCCGCACACCCCGAGTCGAGACGGCGCAACCCGCCCTCCCACCTGACGCAGCCCCGAAGGGAGACAGCCCTCAAGCCACGTGCGGCCCTGGGCCGGGGCGGCGCCTAACCCGCGAGCCCCTGACGCGAGGGCGCAGCCTTCCAGCTCGGCGGGTGTTTGGCGAGCGGCGCAGCCGTCCGGTCCGGGTCGCCCTGTGGAAAGCCTCTGATCATCCACAGAATCCCGTTCGCCTCCATCCCGGCCCGGCGCGGTCCGGCACGCTGTGCCCGTGACCGACACCCTCACCACGGGTTCACTCCTCAGCCGGGCCCGCCTGCTCACCCAGCTCCTCCCCGGCGCCGTGGCCTGCCGCCGGACGGCCGCGCACGCCTGGGGCCTGCAGGCCATGCCCGACGGCACCCGCCAGGAGGAGTGGCCGGTGGAGCTGGCCATCCCGATCCACCTGGACGTCCCCGGCTCCCAGGTGTACGAGCTGTCGCTCCCCCCGGCCGACACCACCACGTTCCGGGGAACCCGCCTCACCACCCCGGAACGCACCGCCCTGGACTGCGCCCAAACCCTCCCCCGCATCGAGGGCATAGCCATCGTCGACCAGTTCCTGAGACGAGGCGTGAAGATCGCCGGCCTCCGAACCCGGGCAGTCCCGCTGACCCACCTGCTCCAGACCCTCGACATGGCGGACAGCGGCGCCGCCTCCCCGAGGGAAAGCCGCCTCCGGGTGGCCTTCATGGAGGCAGGTCTCCCCCGCCCGGCAACCCAGATCCACGTGCCCCTTCCCGGTGCCCGCCACGCGTACCTGGACATGGGCTGGCCCGACCACCACCTGGCAGTCGAGTACGACGGCCGCGAACACCACTCCTCCCCCGCCGACCGCACCAGAGACGCCACCCGCCGCGCCAGCCTGAAATCCGTCGGCTGGCACGTCATCCCGGTCCGCCGCGACGTGGTGCCCGCCCGCATGGGCGACCTCCTGGAGCAGGTCGCCAACTCCCTCATCGAACGCGGCTGGCGCCCCCACCCGGACCAGACCACCCGCATCCTCTCCCGCATCCGAGCCGCCCGCCGCAACCCCAACCACCGCCCCCGCCGCCGCACCCCTTAGCCACCCCAGCCCACGCAGGCCTCGCCCCGCCAACCCGTCCACCGCCCCACCCGCCACTCCCGGGATCACCACCGGCCGTCACCTCCGGCCGCCAGTTCCCGGGCCCGCCACGCCCGGGACCAGGCCGCCGCCTCCTGTCCGATCACTTGTCCAAGCATGCGCTCAGGGCCGGGACGCCCGGGGTCAGCGGTGCGCGTGGGGCGTTCGGGGTGTGGAGGCGGGGCGGTGCGGGCCAGCGGAGCGTGGGCCGTTCCCGGACGCCGAGCCGTGGGCCGCGCGGGTCGGCGGGCGTTCAGGGCGTGGGTGCGGCACGGCTGGAGGGCGAGCGTGCGGAGGGCGTCCCGGCCCGGGAAGGGCGTGGCGTCCCGGCCTGGAAAAGGCGTGGGGTCTCGGCTGAGAAGTGGCGTGGGGGTCTCGGGCGGGGAAAGGGGTCAACCCAGGAGGGAGGGGGTCAGGGCCAGGAGGAGTCCTGGTCGGGGTCGCCGCCGTTGGACAGGAGGCGGAGGTCGGATTCGACCATCATGGCGACCAGGTCGTCGAAGGAGACCGTGGGTTCCCAGCCGAGCTGTACGCGGGCCTTCTTGGGGTCGGCGCACAGCAGGTCGACCTCGGCGGGCCGGTGGAGGGTCTGGTCGAGGACGACGTACTGCTCCCAGTCCAGACCGGCGGCGGTGAAGGCGGCCTCCACCAGGTCGCGCACCGACTTCATGCGGCCGGTGCCGATCACGTAGTCCTCGGGCGCGGCGGCCTGGAGCATGAGGTGCATGGCTCGGACGTAGTCGCCGGCGAAGCCCCAGTCGCGGCGCGCCTCCAGGTTGCCGAGGCGCAGTTCGGTGGCCAGGCCAAGCTTGATGCGGGCCGCCCCCAGCGTGACCTTCCTGGTGACGAACTCGGCGCCCCGGCGCGGCGACTCGTGGTTGAACAGGATGCCGGAGACCGCGTACATGCCGTAGGACTCGCGGTAGTTCTGGGTGAGGAAGTGCCCGTAGGCCTTGGCCACGCCGTACGGCGAGCGGGGGTGGAAGCCGGTGCGCTCGTTCTGGGGCGTCTCGGTGACCTGACCGAACATCTCGGAGGACGAAGCCTGATAAAAGCGGATCTGTCCGGAGCGGCTGCTCGACCCCCTGGACACCCCGGAACACACCCGGATGGCCTCCAGCATCCGCAACACGCCCATCCCAGTGACCTCGGCGGTCAGCTCGGCCTGCTCCCACGACATCGGCACGAAGGAGATGGCGCCCAGGTTGTAGACCTCGTCGGGCTGAACGCGTTCCACCGCCGAGATCAGCGAGCCCTGGTCGAGTAGGTCGCCGCGCACCACCTGGACGTCGGCGAGGAGCTTGCGCATGCGCGACACCCGGGGGTTGGCCTGCCCTCTGGCCAGGCCCCAGACCTCGTACCCCTGGGCGAGCAGGTGCTCCGCCAGATAGGAACCGTCCTGGCCGGTGATGCCGGTGATCAGAGCGCGCCTGGCCAACGGGTCCTCCAACTATCGCAACCGCGTCCGTTGGGACGGGAATGTACAGCTACGCGCCTCGAACAGCACCAAGCCAGCTAGAACAAGTTCCACCGAACTACGTTCGGTCACGCCAACATCGCAGTTCGCGAGGGCTGCGAGGCTGGGTAGGAACAATTCCAGATGACCTACCGAATGGTAGCCTTTTCCAACTAAGGTCATCTTTCACGGTACACGCCCGTCTCAGGTGTCTACCGGCGGAGAAAGGGGTGTCCGTGAATGACACGCTACGGATCGCGCTGCTGTCCTACCGCAGCAAGCCGACCTGTGGCGGTCAAGGTGTCTACCTTCGGCACCTGAGCCGCGAACTCGTCGCCCTCGGACACCACGTCGAGGTCTTCTCCGGCCAGCCGTACCCCGAGCTCGACGAGGGCGTGATCCTCAACAAGGTCCCGAGCCTCGACCTCTATCGCGACGAGGACCCGTTCCGCACCCCCAAACTGCACGAATACCGCGACTGGATCGACTGGCTCGAAGTCGGGACCATGTGGACCGCGGGCTTCCCCGAGCCGCTGACGTTCACGCTGCGCGCCTACCGCGAGCTGAAGAAGCGCGTCGGCGACTTCGACGTCGTCCAGGACAACCAGACTCTCGGGTACGGCCTGCTCGGCATCCAGAAACTTTTCCCGGTCGTCGGCACCATCCACCACCCGATCAGCGTGGATCGCCGCATCGAGCTGGAGGCGGCCAAGGGCGGCAAGAAGCTGAGCATGCGCCGCTGGTACGGGTTCGTGAAGATGCAGGCCAAGGTCGCGCCGCGGCTGAGCCCGATCCTGACGGTGAGCGAGTCGAGCCTGGCCGACATCCACCGCGACTTCAACGTCCCGCAGGCCAACATGCGCCTCATCCCCCTCGGCGTCGATACCCGATATTTCCACCCAAGGCCGGAGAAGCCCCGGAAGAGGGGCTCGATCGTCGCCGTGGCCAGCGCCGACTCCCCCATGAAGGGCGTGGCCACCCTGCTCAGAGCCGTGGCCAAGCTCGCGACCGAACGCGACATCACCCTGACCGTCGTCAGCAAGCCCACCCCCGGCGGCCCCACCGAGCAGCTCGTCCAGGAGCTCAGCCTCCAGGACCGGGTCCGGTTCGTGCACGGCATCTCCGACGACGAGCTGGGCGAGCTGATCGCCACCTCGGAGATCTCGGTGGTTCCGTCCCTGTACGAGGGGTTCTCGCTGCCCGCCGTGGAGCACATGGCCTGCGCGACTCCGCTGGTGGCCAGCCGTACCGGAGCATTGCCCGAGGTCGTGGGCGACGCGGCCGTCCAGGTCGCGCCAGGCGACCCGGAGGAGCTGGCCGCGGTGCTGCGCCGCCTGCACGACTCGCCCGAGGAGCGCGAGGCGGTGGGCAGGCGCGGGTACGACCGGGTCATGGAGCGCTACACCTGGCATGTCGTCGCCAAGCGGACCGTCGAGGCCTACCACGAGGCCATCAAGAACAGAGGAGCACGCTGACTTGCTGACCGTCGACTTCGCCAAGCTGCCCGTCGGCCCCGGAGTGCGGGTTCTCGATCTCGGCTGCGGCGGCGGCCGGCACGCCTTCGAGGTGCTGCGCAGGGGCGCCGACGTGGTCGCCTTCGACATGGACCAGTCCGAGCTGGACAACGTGGCCGCCATGTTCGTGGCGATGGACAAGGCCGGCGAGGTGCCGGTCGGCGCCGGCGGCGAGACCGTTCAGGGCACCGCGCTGGACATGCCGTTCGAGGAGGCGAGCTTCGACCGGGTGATCGCGGCCGAGGTGCTGGAGCACATCCCGGACGACATGAGCGCGATGGCGGAGATCTTCCGGGTGCTGAAGCCGGGCGGCACGGCGGCCATCACGGTGCCGAGCTTCCTGCCCGAGCGGATCTGCTGGGCGCTGGACGAGGACTACCACACGGCCCCGGGCGGACATGTCCGGATCTACACCCTGGCCGAGCTGAGCGCCAAGCTGAAGTCCACCGGGTTCGAGATCGGACCCCATCACCATGCCCACGGGCTGCACGCGCCGTACTGGTGGATCAAGTGCGCCGTCGGCGTCAACAACGACGAGCACCCCCTCGCGAAGGCCTACCACGAGCTGCTCGTCTGGGACATCATGAAGCGGCCCGCCGCTACCCGCGTCGCCGAGGCCCTGCTCAACCCGCTGATCGGCAAGAGCGTCGTCCTTTACGTGCGGAAGCCCTGAGCGTGATCAGCTGGGAGCAGACCGTCCAGACCGCCCAGAGCATCGCCGCCATCCAGCAGAAGGACGGCGGCGTGCCCTGGCCGGAGGGTCACGTCGACGCGTGGAACCACGTCGAATGCCTGATGGCGATGGCCGTCGCGGGCCTGTCGGAGCCGGTGAGCCGGGGTTATGACTGGCTGATGCGCCACCAGCGCCCCGACGGCTCCTGGGCGATGAAGATCCAGGACGGCGTGGCGGTCGAGCGCGGCGGCGAGTCCAACCACGCGGCGTACGCGGCCGTCGGCGCCTGGCACAACCACCTGGTCACCGGCAAGGACCCCAGCCCTCTCTGGCCGATGGTCAAGCGCGCGCTCGACTACGTGGTGAGCCTGCAGACCGCGCGCGGCGAGATCGTCTGGGAGCGCGACGCCCAGGGCCGCAACTCCACCTACGCGCTGCTGACCGGCTGCTCCTCGATCCACCAGGGCCTGCGCTGCGGCGTGCTGCTCGCCGAGCACCTCGGCGACCCGCAGCCCCACTGGGAACTGGCCGCCGACCGCCTCGCGCACGTGCTCGCCGCGCACCCCGAGGCGTTCGCCGACAAAAGCCGCTTCTCCATGGACTGGTACTACCCGGTCCTCGGCGGCGCCGTCCGCGGCCCGTCGGCGTCCGACCTGATCGACCGCGAGTGGTCCACGTTCGTGGTGCCGGGCCTCGGCATCCGCTGCGTCTCCGACCAGCCGTGGGTGACCGGCGCGGAGACCTGCGAGCTCGTGCTGACCCTCGACGCGATGGGCCGGCGCGAGAGCGCCCTGCGCCTGTTCGCCGACATGCAGCACCTGCGCCACGAGGACGGCTCGTACTGGACCGGCTGGCAGTTCGTCAACCGCAAGCACTTCCCGCACGAGCGCAGCGGCTACACCGCCGCCGCCACCGTCCTCGCCGCCGACGCGCTGTCCGGCCTCAGCGGCGGTTCCGGCATCTTCCGCGACATCCACGCCCCCGCCGCCCACACCTGCGACTGCACGCTGTCCTCGGGCTAGCCCTCTCTCCGGTACGGCGGCGCCGCCACCCGCGCAATCGGTTTTGCCGCTTCTTTGCCGCCAAGGGCGGAGCGGCGGCGGGGAATGCCGCAATGGGCTCACTAGCTTCGTGAGTGGCCGTACGAGGCGTCTTCGGGGGAAGCGTGGGCGACACGGGCACAACATCGTTCTTGGATCAGGTCACGATTGAACAGACACTGGCCCCAGCGCGTGGCCTGTGGAGGTTCCTGGAGAAGGATCCGGTCGAGTCCGACTTGGGGCGGCGACGGTTCCGGCTGAGGGCGGGAGCGGCTCCAGGCGTGCTCACGGCGGCCGAGGAAGCCTACGTGTACGGCTACAACGCGGTCATCGCCCGGGAGATCCACAAGGTCGGGCGGGTGGCGCGGGAGCGGCAGCCGTTCGCCTGGGAGGGCGCCGCGGCGGCCGCGACCATGATCGACCTGATCACCATGACTCGGGGCCGGCGCCTGAACGAGCTACTAGCCGGCCCCGCCCAGCTCCATCCGCATGCCGCCCACCTGGGCGCGGGCCGCGCGCACGCGCTGCTGCGCCTGCCGCCCACGTGGGGCATGCGGCGGGCGCATCCGCTGCTGCGCTGGCTGGCCATCGACGGTTACGGGTTCCAGCGCAGCATGACCAAGGCCGACCGCATGGTGGGTGAACGGGCCATGCCGGAGCTGGCCGTACGCGCGCACTGTGCGATCTTCGACCAGGGCCTCGGCCGGCTCCTGTGGTACCACGACTGCGCCGCGCCCGACGACCTCGCCGCGCACGTCCACGCCTACCCGGCGGCCCGCAGGGCGGACCTGTGGAGCGGCGTGGCCTTCGCGGCCGTCTACACCGGCGGCGCCGAGCCCGACGAGCTCGACCGGCTGGCCGTCTACGCCGGGGGCGACGGCTTCCGCCAGCACGTGGCGCAGGGCGCCGCCTTCGCCTGCGCCGCCTGGCTCACGGCCGGGATCCTTCCCCGCCACGCGGAGGAGGCCGCCCCGATCCTGACCGGCGTTCCCGCCGAGGAGGCGGCGGCCTGGATCGGCACCGCCCTCGCCGGCCTGGGCGACGACCCGCACACGCACGACGACTTCCTCGCCTGGCGAGCACAGACGCGGCGCGCGTGGGCCCGGCGCCACCGTACCGACTGACCGGTAGGTTGAGTAGATGTTCGACGTGCATGTGATCGAGACGTCCACCCTCGGCGACCGCAGCTACCTGGTCACCGACGGCGAGTCAGCCGCCGTCGTGGACCCGCAGCGGGACGTGGACCGCGTCCTGGCGTTGGCCGGCAGCCTGGGCGTCCGGATCACCGTCGTGGCCGAGACCCACCTGCACAACGACTACGTCTCCGGCGGCCTCGAACTGTCCCGCCTGACCGGCGCGACCTACGCGATCTCCGCCGACGTGGACTTCCCACACCACCTGCTGAAGGACGGCGACACTCTCGACCTTTCGCCTTCCTTGCGGCTGCGGGCGATGCACACCCCCGGCCACACCTTCGACCACCTGTCGTACGTCCTCGACCACCACGGCGACCCCGTCGGCGTCTTCACCGGCGGCTCGCTGCTGTTCGGCACCACCGGCCGCCCCGACCTGCTCGGCGACGAGCACGCCGAGACCCTCGCCCGCCACCAGCACGCCTCGGTGCGCAGACTCGCCGACGCCCTGCCCGACGGCGCGCGCATCTGGCCGACACACGGGTTCGGCAGCTTCTGCGCGGTCGGTACGGCCGGCCGCGACGCCTCGACCCTCGGCCAGGAGAAGCGGACCAACCCCGCCCTGAGGCTCGCCGAGGACGCCTTCGTCACCGAGGTGCTGTCCGGCCTGGACGCCTACCCCGCCTACTACGCCCACATGGGCGCCGTCAACGCCACCGGCCCCTCTCCCGTGGACCTGCGCCTGCCCGAGCCCGCCACACCCGCCGAACTGGCCCGGCGCATCGGGGCCGGGGAGTGGGTCGTGGACCTGCGCTCGCGCACCGCGTACGCCGCCGCGCACCTGATCGGCACCGTCAGCCTGGGGCTGGACGGCAGCATGGCCACCTGGCTCGGCTGGCTGACCGGCCACGGCGCCCCCATCACGCTGATCGGCACGACCCGCGACCAGGTCGCCGAGGCCCAGCGCGAACTGGTCAGAATCGGCATCGACCACCCCGCCGCCGTGGCAGTGGGCACCCCTCAAGCTCTGACCACCCCGGAAACGCCCCTCGGCACCTTCCCCAGAGCCACCTTCACCGACCTGGCCACGGCCTTGGCCACCCCAGCGACAGGCGGCGCCGGTGGGGTGGTCGTGGTGGACGTTCGGTTGGCGGGGGAATGGCGGGACGGGCACGTGGCCGGGTCGGTCAACATTCCGCTGCCCCACCTCGTCCACCGGCTGGCCGAGATCCCGCAGGGCCAGGTCTGGGTGCACTGTGGCAGCGGCTACCGGGCCACCGCCGCCGCCTCCATCCTGGCCAAGGCGGGCCGCGACGTGGTGGTGATCGACGACATGTTCGCGGACGCCGCCGCCCAGGGCGTACCCATGTCCGGATGAAGGAGGGCTAGATGCCGGGGGCGACCCGCTCCAGCACCCGGAGCGACCCCTCGGCCCCCACCTCCTTGAACGCCCCCGAGGCCAGAGCCCGCTGGTACACCCGGTACGGCGCCTGCCCGCCCTGCCCGGGATCCGGGTAGACGTCGTGGAACACCAGCGCCCCGCCCTCCCGCACATGCGGCGCCCAGCCCTCGTAGTCCACGGTCACCGGCTCCTCGGAATGCCCGCCGTCGATGAACAGCAGCCCCAAGGGCGTGTTCCACAGCGCGGCGACCTTCCCCGACTGCCCCACCACGGCGATCACCTCGTCCTCCAGCCCGGCGGCGGCGATGGTGGTGCGGAAGGTGGGCAGCGAGTCCATCTTGCCGAAGCGGGGATCGACCAGCGTCGGGTCGTGGTGGGCCCAGCCGGGCTGGATCTCCTCCGACCCCCGGTGGTGGTCCACGGTGATCACGACGCTGCCGGCCTGCCGGGCCGCCGCGCCGAGGTAGATCGCGGACTTGCCGCAGTAGGTGCCGATCTCGCAGATGGGGCCCTGCCCTCCGTACTTCAGCGCGGCCTGGAAGAGCGCGAGCCCCTCGGCGGCCGGCATGAATCCCTTGGCGTGCTCGGCCGCGTAGCGCAAGTCAGCAGGCATCGTCATGGTGAAGCACCCTAGTGGAACCGAACAACATTCCACTGCCCTCTTGTCGGCGATTCTGGAACCTGTTCTACTGGGCAACGTGAATCAGCGCGCGCGCATCGCGATGCCGGAAGCGGACGTCACAGCCCTCATCGAGGGCTCGCGCAAGCTCCAGCTCGCGACCATCAACCCCGATGGCACCCCGCACCTGGTGACCATGTTCTACGGCCTCGACGAGGGCCGGATCGCCTTCTGGACCTACGGCAAGGCCCAGAAGTCCGTCAACCTCGCCCGCGACCCCAGGGTCAGTTGCCTGATCGAGACCGGCGACGACTACGCGGAACTGCAGGGGGTCCTCCTGTACGGCGTGGCCAAGCAGGTCGGCGAGCGCGAGCGCGTGCTGGACATCGGCATGGAGATCGCCCGCCGGATGACGCCAGGAGTGCCCGACGCGGACCTGCGGCCGTACGTGGAACTGACCGGCAGAAAACGCCTCGCATACGTGGTCGAGCGCACCAAGGTGGTCTCATGGGATCACAGGAGGCTCACATGAAGATCAAGGTCGACTACCTGGTGTGCGAGGCCAACGCCGTGTGCATGGGGCTCGCCCCCGAAGTGTTCGAGGTGGACGAGGAGGACAACCTGCACGTCCTCCTCCCCGAACCGCCAGCCGACATGCAGGACCGGGTACGGCACGCCGTACGTTCCTGCCCGAAAGCCGCCCTCTCCCTAGAGGAGTAACAGGAGGAACCCCCATGCGCGCCGCCATCCTGCAAGCCGTAGGCGACGACAAGCTCGACCTCCGCGACGACGTCACGCTGGCCCCGGTGGGGCCGACGGAGGTCCGCGTCCGGATCCGGGCGACCGGTGTCTGCCATTCCGACCTGTCGGCCATGTCCGGAGTGCTGCCCCAGCCCGTGCCGCTCGTCCCGGGGCACGAGGGCGCCGGCGAGGTGGTCGAGGTGGGCGAGCACGTCACCTCGCTGAAGCCCGGCGACCACGTGATCATCAACTGGCGCCCGTCGTGCCAGGAGTGCGCCCTGTGCCTGGGCGGCCAGCCGTACCTGTGCATGAAGTTCGTGATCGAGTCGTTCAGCAAGGGCAACTTCCGCATCGGCGGCGACACCACGGTCTTCGGGATGGCGGGCTGTGGCACGTGGGCCGAGGAGTGCGTGGTTCCGTGGCAGGGCGCGATCAAGATCGATCCGGAGGTGCCGTGGGAGGCGGCGGCGCTCATCGGCTGCGGCATCACCACCGGCGTGGGTGCGGCGCTCAACACCGCCAAGGTGCGTCCCGGCTCGACGGTCGCGGTGATCGGCTGCGGCGGCGTCGGGCTGTCGGTGATCCAGGGCGCGCGGGTCTCCGGCGCCCGGGTGATCCTGGCCGTCGACCCGCTGGCGTCCAAGCACGAACTGGCCAGGAAGGTCGGCGCCACGCACGCCGTCACCCCCGAGGACCTGCCCGGCGCCCTCGCCGAGCTGACCGGCGGCAACGGCTTCGACTACGGCTTCGAGGTCGTCGGCAAGTCCGCGACCATCATGAGCGCGTGGCAGGCGACCCGCGCGGGCGGCGACGTGATCGTGGTGGGCGCCGGCGCGATGGACGACATGGTGCAGATCTCCGCGTTCAGCCTGCTGTTCGAGGGCAAGAACCTCCTGTCCAGCATGTACGGCGAGGCCGACGTGCGACACGACTTCCCCTACTTCGCCGACCTGTACAAGTCGGGCCAGCTCGACCTGGAGTCGATGATCAGCGCGAGGATCAAGCTGGCCGACCTCAACGACGCCGTGGCCGCCCTGAAGGGCGGCGAGGTGCTGCGCCAGATCGTGGTGATGGACTGACCGGCTAGCGGAGCGAGGGCCGGGGCACTCCCCCGGCCCTTGACGCATGCCCGCCCACAGTGCGAGAGCTACTCGACGACCAGGTTGACCGGGATGTTGCCGCGGGTGGCGTTGGAGTAGGGGCAGACCTGGTGGGTGGCCTCCAGCAGGGCGTGGCCGGCCTCGGCGGAGATCTCGTCGGGCAGCTCCACCCGCAGGGTGACCTCAAGGCCGAAGCCGCCGGCGCCGTTCGGCAGCAGGCCCACCTCGGCGGTCACCGCCACATCCGTGACGTCGAGGCCCTGCTTCTTGCCCACGAGCTGCATGGCACTGGCGAAGCACGCGGCGTACCCGACCGCGAACAACTGCTCGGGATTGGTGCCTTCGCCCGCGCCGCCGAGCTCGGGCGGCGGGGACAGCTTGACGTCGAGCTTGCCGTCCGTGGTGACACCGCGGCCGTCGCGACCGGAGGCGGTGCCGACGGCGGTGTACATGGCCTTGCTCATCAGGGATGCTCCTCACGAGGTGGAGACAGACAGGTCTGTCTAGCTAGGACCGACACTAGACAGACCTGTCTGGTAATGTCAAGGCATGACGAGTCCCGCCCGGCAGCGCATCCTGGATACCGCGACGCGGCTGTTCTACGCCGAAGGCGTGCGGTCGGTGGGCATCGACCGGATCATCGCCGAGGCGGCGGTGGCGAAGGCGACCTTCTACCACCACTTCCCGTCCAAGGACGACCTGGTCACGGCGTACGTCGAGGACCAGGGCCGGCTGCAGCGGGCGCTGGCCGACGAACTGCCCGAGGGGCCGGGGCGCGAGCGGCTGCTGGTGATGTTCGAGCGGATGGGCGAGTTCGGGAGCCTGCCCGGTTACCGGGGCTGCCCGTTCATCAACGCCGCGGCCGAGTACCCCGACCGCTCCCACCCGGTGCGCAGGGCCGTCGCCGTCTACCGGGAGTGGTTCCGGGACCTGATGCTCGGCCTGCTCGAGGAGGCCGGGCACCCCGCACCCGACCGGACCGCGGACATCCTCATGATCGTGCGCGACGGGGTCGCCGTGGGCTTCGACCTCGACGACCCCGCCGTGGTCCGCGCCTCGATCAGGGAGACCGTCACACGCGTCCTGGGCCCAGCGGAACAGCCCGCCTGAGGGCCGGGGGAACAGCTCGCGTGAAGGCTGGCGGAACAGCTCGCGTGAAGACCGACGGAAAGCCGGCCTGGGGGCCGGCCACGCGAGCGGGCCGGCCCCTGGCTGTCACGTGGTGGAGAACGCGGCGTCGAAGGCCGTGGCGGGCGGGGTGATGGAGTTGAGCGTGCGGATGAAGCCCAGCGCCTCGCGCGCGCCGTCGAGGCGGTCCATGCCCGCGTCCTCCCACTCGATCGAGATCGGCCCGGAGTACCCGATGGAGTTCAGCGCCCTGAAGCAGTCCTCCCACGGCACGTCGCCGCGCCCGGTCGAGACGAAGTCCCAGCCGCGCCGCAGGTCCGCCCAGGGCAGGTGCGAGGACAGGCGGCCGCGCCGGCCGTCGCCCACGCGCATCCTGGTGTCCTTGCAGTCCACGTGGTAGATGCGGTCGGCGAAGTCGAGGATGAAGTTCACCGGGTCGATGTCCTGCCAGACCATGTGCGAGGGGTCCCAGTTCAGGCCGAAGGCGGGGCGGTGGCCGATCGCCTCCAGCGTCTTCTGGGTCGTCACGTAGTCGTAGGCGATCTCCGACGGGTGCACCTCGTGCGCGAAGCGGACGCCGACCTCGTCGAAGACGTCCAGGATCGGGTTCCAGCGGTCGGCGAAGTCCCGGTACCCGGCCTCCACCATCGAGGCGGGCACCGGCGGGAACATGGCCACCGTGTGCCAGATCGACGAGCCCGTGAAGCCGACCACCGTGTCCACGCCGAGCGCGGCGGCGGCCCTGGCGGTGTTCTTCATGTCCTCGGCCGCGGCCCGGCGCACCGACTCGGGCTCGCCGTTCCCCCAGATGCGGGCGGGCAGGATGGCCTGGTGCCGCTCGTCGATCGGGTGGTCGCAGATGGCCTGGCCGACGAGGTGGTTGGAGATCGTCCACACCTTGAGGCCGTGCTTGTCGAGCTGTTCGAGCTTGCGCCCGACGTACCCCGAGTCCTCCAGCGCCGCCGCCACGTCGAAGTGGTCGCCCGAGCAGGCGATCTCCAGTCCGTCGTAGCCCCAGTCCGCCGCCAGCCGACACACCTCCTCGAAGGGCAGGTCGGCCCACTGTCCAGTGAAGAGCGTGACCGGTCTGGTCATGGAATCTCCTTGTACGCGCCGTTGCTCTGCTCGACCGCCTCCAGCACCCGCTGCACCCGCAGCCCGTCGGCGAACGACGGCGTGGGGTCGGCGCCGGTGGCGATCGCCTCCAGGAAGTCCTTGATCTCGTGCGTGAACGTGTGCTCGTACCCGAGACCGTGCCCCGGCGGCCACCACGCCCCCGCATAGGGGTGGTCGGGCTCGGTGACGAGGATCCGGGTGAAGCCCGCGCCGCCGTCGCTGACCCACAGCTCGTTCATCGCCTCGAAGTCGAAGTACAGGCTGCCCAGCGCGCCGTTCAACTCGATGCGCAGCGCGTTCTTGCGCCCGGTGGCGAAGCGCGTGGCCTCGAACGAGGCCAGCGCTCCGCCCGACATCCGGCCGACGAACAGTGCCGCGTCGTCCACGGTGACCGTTCCCCTGTCGGTACGGCTGCCGCCCTCGAGCGGCCGTTCCTTGACGAAGGTCTCGGTCAGCCCGGTGACGCCGACGACACGCTGGCCGGTGACGAACTCGGCGGTGTCGATGATGTGCGCCCCGATGTCACCGAGCGCGCCCGACCCCGCCTTGTCCTTTCGCAGCCGCCACACCAGCGGGAAGTCCGGATCCACGATCCAGTCCTGCAGATACTGCGCCCGCACGTGCCTGATCTCGCCCAGCGTGCCCTCGGCGACCAGCTTCCTGGCCAGGGCGACGGCCGGGACCCGCCGGTAGTTGAAGGCGACCATGCTCTTGCCCGGCCCGCGCGCGGCCGCCTCGGCCATGCGCGTGGCCTCCTCGACCGTGTTGGCCAGCGGCTTCTCGCAGATGACGTGCTTGCCCGCGGCCAGCGCGGCGATGGCGATCTCGGCGTGCGAGTCGCCGGGTGTACAGATGTCGATGATGTCGATGTCGTCGCGGGCGACCACCTCGCGCCAGTCGGTCGCCGCCTCGGCCCAGCCCATCCGGGCGGCCGCCGCCTCGGTCGCCTCCTTCGAGCGCCCGCAGATCACCCGCATCTCGGGCTTCGCGGGCAGCTCGAAGAAGGCGGCGACGTTCCGCCACGCCTGGGAGTGGACGCGTCCCATGAAGGCATAACCGATCATGCCTACGCCGTTACTCAAGATTCGAACCCCAATGGCAGGTACTTCTCGACGTTCTCCTTGGTGATGGTCTCCGACGCGAGCGTGATCGACTGGGGTACTTGGTTCTCCACGAGGTCACTCATGCCCTTACCCTGGGCGATCAGCCGGGCGAGCTTGATGGCCGAGGAGGCCATCGTGGGGCTGTAGGTGACGGTGGCCTCCAGCACCGACGTGCCCGACTGGATCTCCTTCATGGCGTTGAGCGACCCGGCGCCACCGACCATGAAGAACTCGTTCCGGCCCGCCTCCTTGATCGCGGCGAGCACGCCGACGCCCTGGTCGTCGTCGTGGTTCCACAGCGCGTCGATCTTCTTGTGGGCCTGGAGCAGGCTGGCGGCGACCTGGTTGCCCGTCTCCACGGTGAACTTGGCGTCCTGCTTGGCGGTGACGCTGAAGCCGTACGACTTGAGCGCGTCGGCGAAGCCCTTGCTGCGGTCCTGTGTGAGCGGGAGCGTCGCGATGCCCTGGATCTCCACGATCACCGGGTTGGCGACGCCCTTGTCCTTGAGCTTCTTGCCGACGTGGTGGCCGGCCGCCACGCCCATGCCGTAGTTGTCGCCGCCGACCCAGGTGCGGTAGGCGAGCTTGTCGGGGAAGACGCGGTCGAGGTTGACGACCGGGATCCCCGCCGCGGTGGCCTGGAGGGCGACCTGGTTGAGCTGCTGGCCGTCGTTGGGCAGGATCACCAGCGCGGCGACCTTGGCCGCGATGAGCGACTCGACCGCGGAGATCTGCGCGTTGATGTCGTTGGTCGGCTCGACCGGCTTGAACTCGATGTCGGTGTACTGCTTCGCCGTCGCCTCGGCGTTCTTGGCGATGGCCGCGATCCAGCCGTGGTCGGCGGCCGGCGCGGAGAAGCCGATCACGACCTTCTGCCCCGGCTGGTCGTTGCCGCTGGCGGCCGGGGCGGGCGCCGGGGCCGCGCTGGAAGGCGCCGCGGCCGGCTCGTTGGAGGTGCAGCCCGCGGCCAGTAATGCGGCACCGCCCAGACCGCCGATGAGGAATCCCCGGCGCGCGACGTTTTCGGTCATGGTGCTCTCTCCTTGAGGTTGCGCCGCTGGAGAAGGACGGCGACGACGATGATCAGGCCCTTGGCGATCAGCTGGTCGCTGGTGTTGAGGCCGTTGAGGATGAACAGGTTCGTGATGACCGTGAAGATGAGCAGGCCGAGGATGGAACCGACGATGGTGCCCCGGCCGCCGGTGAGCAGCGTGCCGCCGATGATGACGGCGGCGATGGCGTCGAGCTCGTACAGGTCTCCGTGGGTGGACGACCCGGTGGTGGTGCGGGCCATGATCAGGATCGCGGCGATGCCGCAGCACAGCCCGGACAGGGCGTACAGCAGCACCGTGTGCAGGCGCACGTTGATCCCGGCGAGCCTGGCCGCCTCGGGGTTGCCGCCGACCGCGTAGGTGCGGCGCCCGAACGTGGTGCGGTTGAGCAGGACCCAGCCGAGCACCACGACCAGCGCGAAGATGTAGACCAGCAGCGGGATGCCGAGCAGTCGCGTGGTCGACAGGTCCACGATGGCGGTGTTGCCGCTCTGGATGAGCTGGGTCTTGCGGTCGGACATGCGCTGGGCCAGGCCGCGTGCGGCCACCAGCATGGCCAGCGTGGCGATGAACGGCACCAGCCGCCCGTAGGAGATCAGTAACCCGTTGACCAGCCCGGCCCCGGTGCCGACCAGGATCGCGCAGACCACCATGACGAACGGCCCGTACGACTGCGTGGCCAGCGTGGTCGCCCACACCGAGGCGAGCGCCATGATGGCGCCCACGGACAGGTCGATGCCGCCGCCGATGATCACGAACGTCATGCCGACCGTGATGACGCCGATGGTGGCCGCCAGCGACAGGATGCTCACCATGTTCGAGGCGGTGGCGAAGTTGCCGGGCTTGGTCACCAGGCCGACGATCGCGAGCAGCACCAGCGCCGCCACCAGCCCGAGGTGCCGGGCCTCGCCGATCCGGCCCCACCAGGCCTCGCGTACGGCGACGCCGCGGGTGTCCACCTTCACGCCGCGCTCCCTTCCATGATCATGTCGAGTACCCGGTGCTCGTCGAGCCCCTCGGCGGGGCCCTCGTGGATGACCCGGCCCTCGCGCAGCACCAGCACCCGGTCGGCCAGGCCGAGCACCTCCGGCACCTCGCTGGAGACCAGCAGCACGCCGATCCCCTGGTCGGCCAGCTTGCGGATGACCGCGTACAGCTCGGCGCGGGCGCCGACGTCCACGCCGCGGGTGGGCTCGTCGAGCAGGAGCAGCTTGCGCTCGTCGAGCAGCCAGCGGGCCAGTACGGCCTTCTGCTGGTTGCCGCCGGACAGCGTCTTGATCGGGCGTTCCGGGTCGTGCGGCCGGATGTCGAGGGCGTCCACGAGACGCCTGGCCTCGGCCCTCTCCCTGGCCCGGTTCAGCCAGCCGAACGTGGCGAAGCCGGGCAGCGTGCCGAGGGTGATGTTGGCGGTGACGCTCTGGTCGAGCAGGAGCGCCTGGGCCTTGCGTTCCTCCGGCGCCAGGCCCATGCCGTGCCTGACCGCGGCGACCGCGCTCCTGATCTGCCTGCCGTCCAGCAGGACCCGGCCGGTGCTGGGGCGGGAGCCGTACACCGCCTCCAGGATCTCCGAGCGGCCCGAGCCGACGAGGCCGGCCAGGCCGACGATCTCGCCCGCGTGCACGGAGAAGGAGACGCCCGCGAACGCGCCGGGCGCGCTCAGGTCCTCCACGCGCAGCACCTCCTCGCCGCGGCGGGAGCCGCGCGGCGGGAAGACGTACTCGACGTTGCGGCCGGTCATCAGGGAGACGATCCGCGAGGTGGGGGTCTCGCGGGCGGGCAGGCCGACCGCGACCGTGCGGCCGTCCTTGAGGACGGTGACGCGGTCGCCGATCTCGCGGATCTCCTCCAGGCGGTGGGAGATGTAGACGACGGCGACGCCCTGGGCGGTGAGCTCGCGGATGATGCGGAAGAGGTTGGCGACCTCGTCGTGGGCGAGGGCGGCGGAGGGCTCGTCCATTATGATCAGGCGGGCGTCGTGGGAGAGCGCCCTGGCCATGGAGACGACCTGCTTGGCGGCCGGGGGCAGGCGGCCGACCTCGGTGGACGGGCGGATCTCGGGGTGGCCGAGCCGGGCGAGCACCTCGGCGGCGGCGCGGTTGGTGGCCGAGCGGTGCACGAAGCCCAGCGAGGAACGCTCGTGGCCGAGCAGGATGTTCTCCGCCACGCTGAGCCCGTCGACCAGGTCGAGCTCCTGGTAGATGGTGGCGATGCCGAGCCTGATGGCGTCGATGGGGCTGTTCGGGCGTACTTGTGTGCCGGCGAACTCGATCGTGCCCTGGTCGGGCTGGTGCACCCCGGCCAGCACCTTGATCAGGGTGGACTTGCCCGCGCCGTTCTGGCCGAGCAGGCAGTGCACCTCGCCAGCCCGGACGTCGAGATCGACCCCGTCGAGCGCGCGCACGCCGGGGAACTGCTTGACGACTCCCCTGATGACCAGCATTCGGCCCTCTCAGGCGTTGATGATCCGGTTGATGTTCTCGGGTGAGAGGTAGTGCTCGATCGCGAGGATGCCCGCGCCCAGCGCGGCCGCGTTCACCCCCGTACGGCTCGGCACGATCGTCAGATGGTGGGTGGCCAGCGGCAGCGACCGGCGGTAGACGGTCTCGCGGATCCCGGCCAGCAGGTGCTCGTGCACCCGTGCCAGGGCTCCGCCGATGACGATGACCTCGGGGTTGAAGAAGTTGACCAGGCCGGCCAGCACCTCGCCGATGAGCCGCCCGGCCTCCCTGACCAGGCGTAGCGCCTGGGTGTTGCCGCTCTGCACGAGCTTGACCACGTCGGCGCCGGACTCGGCGGGGAAGCCGAGTTCGGTGAGCCTGCGGGCCAGCGCCGCGCCGCCGGCGACCGCCTCCAGGCAGGCGCTGTTGCCGCAGCGGCAGCCGGCCTCCTCGTGGCCGCTGACCCTGATGTGGCCGATGTCGCCGGCCGAGCCGCTGGCCCCGCGGTGCAGGGCGCCTCCGGTCACGATGCCGCAGCCGATGCCGGTGCCGACCTTGACGAACAGCAGGTGTCCGGTCGCGGCGAAGGCGTTGCGGTGCTCGCCCAGCGCCATCACGTTGACGTCGTTGTCGACCAGCACGGTGGGGCCGCGGAAGTAGTCGGGGACGGGGTAGTCGTTCCAGCCGGGCATGATCGGCGGGTTGTTCGGCCGGCCGGTGGCGAACTCCACCGGTCCCGGCACCCCGATCCCCAGCGACCTGAGCCCGGCCCTGGGCCGTCCCGCCTCGGCGAGGAGCTGGTCGACCAGCCGGTCGACCCGTGGCAGCACGACTTCCGGGCCTTCCGCGACGTGCAGCGGCTCCTCGGACTCGGCCAGGACGGCGCCGGTGAGGTCCATGAGCGCCACCCGGCAGTGGGTGGCGCCCAGGTCGACGCCGGCGACGCTGTGGTCTTCGGTGTGCAGGCGCAGTTGGCGTGGCGGGCGGCCGCCGGTGGACTCGCCGCCGTCGCTCTCCTCCACCAGACCGCGCTCGATGAGCGCGTCGACCCGCTGGGAGATCGTGGATCTGGCCAGTCCGGTGACCCGCGCGAGGTCGGAGCGGGTCGTGGCCGACCCGGCGCTGATCAGGGTCAGCACGTCGCCGGGAGAGCCGGGAGGTGAGCTCATGGGCCGACCATAGGAGCAGTCATCGGTCAGAAGCAAGACTCTGATCCAACAAACCCTGCCGACTTCCGTCGATCATCGAACAAAGTCCGCCACCAGGCCCTAAGGCACAAAAGAGAATGAGAATCTGGTTTCACAGATGGGGAGAACACGCATAGTAAAAGGCGATGCACAGGTAAGGACCGTACGCGCTTCTGATGGGTTCTGACCTCACCGAAACGCACCCTTAAAAGCGTCAGTAAGCCAGGAAAACAAACAAATACCTAATAGTTCCGCTATACCTTTGCAACGTTCTAGCTTTTCATCCCCTAAGCCATTAGTCAGGATGTAGTCGTATATCACGCAGTGTTCCGAGAGGATGCCGGTGATCCGTACTTTGCTCGCTGAGGATATGGAGCTCGTCCGCGGCGCGATCGTGGCCCTCCTCGCCTACGAGGAGGACATCGAGGTCGTCGCCGAGGTCGATCGAGGTGACCACATCCTCGAGGCCGCGCGGGCCACCAACCCGGACGTGGCCGTGATCGACCTGGTGATGCCGGGCGCCGACGGGCTGGAGGCGGCACGCGAACTGCGTGACGCGCTGCCCGGCTGCGGGGTGCTGATCCTCACCGCGGTCGGCACGCCCGCCATGCTGAAACGGGCCTTAGACGCGCGGGTGCGCGGGTTCCTCGCCAAGGACGCGCCGCCCGCGCAATTGGCCGATGCCATCCGGAAGGTGGCGGCCGGCGGGAGCGTGGTGGACTCCTCGCTGGCCATCGCCGCCATGACCACCCCCGACACGCCGCTGACCTCACGCGAACTCGACGTGCTGACCGCGGCGGCCGACGGCTCGTCCGTCTCGGAGATCGCCGGGTCGCTCTTCCTCGCGGAGGGCACCGTGCGCAACTACCTCAGCCGCACGCGCTCCAAGCTGAGCGCGCGCAGCAGCATCGACGCCATCCGCATCGCCCGCGAGTCAGGCTGGATCTGACGCGCCGACATCCGCCGGGCCCGAACCCCGAGGAGAGCGGACCCAGGGAACCGATCCCTAGAGGAACGGCCCCCTGGAGGACCGGATCCCTAGGAGAGCGGATCCGGGGAGGCCGAACCTGAGGGGTGCGGACCTGAGGTAAGCCGATCTGAGCCGTGCTGGTCTGCGGGGTACGGGTCTGAGAGGTGCGGGTCCGAGGACGTCGGGTCTGAGAGGTGCTGGGCCGGGGACCGCGGGTCTGCGGTGTGCGGGTCCGGGGACGGCGGGTCTGCGGGGTGCGGGTCCGGGGACGGCGGGTCTGCGGTGTGCGGGTCCGGGGACGGCGGGTCTGCGGTGTGCGGGTCGGGTGGGAGGGGGAGGCCGGTGTGCTCGGCGAGGAAGGCCAGCGCGTCCGCGGCCAGCGCCACCGAGCGGCTGACGGCTCTCGCGCCGTGGCCGACGTCGCCCTCGTGGCGCAGCAGCAGAGGCCGGCCCCCTGCGTCGGCCCGCTGCATGGCCGCGCACATCTTGCGCGCGTGCGCGGGATCGACGCGGGTGTCCTCGCCGAAGACCGTGAACAGCGTCGCCGGGTAGGCCGTCCCCTCGGCCACCCGGTGGTAGGGGGAGTAGGCCAGCAGCCAGGCCAGTTCCTCCGGGCGGTCGGCGGTGCCGTACTCCTGCTTCCATGACGCGCCGAGGCCGGAACGCTCATAGCGGGCCATGTCGAGGATCGGCGCCGAGCAGACGGCGGCGGCGAACAGTTCCGGGCGCTGGGTGAGCAGCGCGCCGATGAGCAGGCCGCCGTTGGACTCGCCCCAGATGCCGAGCCGGCCGGGGGTGGTCCAGCCGTCGGCGACCAGCTTCTCGGCCGCGGCGGCGAAGTCGTCGAAGACGTTCTGCTTGTGCTCGCGCATACCCGCGCGGTGCCACGCCTCGCCCTCCTCGCCGCCGCCCCTGATCCCGGCCACGGCCAGCACCCCGCCCGCCTCGATCCAGGCGACGGAGTCGGCGGCGTAGCCGGGCGTCAGCGACATCCCAAAACCGCCGTAACCGGTCAGGATCGCCGGGCGCGGCCGGCCATCGCCCGGCTTGGCGACGACGGTCATCCGCACCTCGGTGCCGTCGCGCGAGGTGAACGTCACCTGCCTGCTCACCACCCCGGGCACCGGCAGGCTCGCCTCCCACGCGGTCAGCGAGCCGTCCCGCGCGTCGTAGCGCCACACGCCCGCGGGGGTGACGGCGTCGGTGTAGAGGAACCACGCCTCGTGCCCGCCCTCGGGCCGCGCGGTGAGCGGCCCGACCGTCCCCGCGCCGGGCAGCTTCACCGGTACGGCCGGCCGCCCCGTGTCCAGCTCGTGCACGACGACCTCGGCGACCGCGTGCCGCACCCGCGAGACCAGCAGCCGGTTGCCCTCCAGAATGGTGAACGCGGCCAGCACCGACTCCGGGTCCTCCGGCACCAGGTCCTTCCAGGCGTCGGGCCGCTCCGGGTCGGCCACGCACAGCCGCCGGCGCGGCGCGTCGCGGTCGGTCAGCACGTAGAGCCGCCCGTCCGCGCCGACCGCCGCCACGCTCCTGGCCACCCCGCCCGGCTGCACCCGCCGCCGCTCGCCGGTGGCCAGGTCGGCCAGCCACAGCTCGTTCGGGGTGCTCGGCCCAGGAGCCGCCGACAGCGTGAGCCAGCGCCCGTCCGCGCTGAGCGTCAGCCCGTAGGAGCCGGCACCGGCGGCCGTGAAGACCTCCTCGCCGGGCTCCGCCGAGCCGATCCGGTGCAGGTAGACGCCCGTGCGGGCGCGCACGTAGTAGAACGCCGAGCCGTCGGGCAGCCAGGCGACCGGCGAGTACCGGCAGTCGCCGATCGGGCCGTCCACGTCCACGCCGGTGGCGACGTCCAGGACGCGCAGCTCGGCCCGCTCCTCGCCGCGCCGCGACAACTGGTAGGCCAGCAGGCCGCCGTCCGGACTGGGCTGCCACTCGTCGAGGGTGGTCAGACCGGTGGGGTCCAGGCGCATCGGGTCGAGCAGGACCTCGTCGTCGCGGTAGAGGACGGGGTGTTCCTGGTCGGCCGCGCGGCGCAGCACGAAGCGGTGCTCGCCGCGCCAGACGGGCGGGGTCGCGCTCCCGGTACGGCTCAGCTCCTGCAGCCTGCTCAGCATGCGTTCACGCCACGGGAGGGCGGCGGCGTGCTCGCGCCAGAGGTCGTCCTGGGCGGCGAGCCAGGCGGTGGTGGCGGGGTCGTCCGGGTCCTCCAGCCACCGGTAGGGGTCGGGGATCCGGTGGCCGTGGAGCTCGTCGACGACGGGCAACCGGGACGCGTACGGATATCTCATGAAAGCTGGGCCTCCTCGCGGGTGGTCTCCCAGTGGCCGACCAGGTCGGCGTAGAGCGGCGCCGCCGCGACGAGTTCCTCGTGGGTGCCCGTGCTCGCCCGGGAGCCGTCGAGCAGGAGGACCCGCCCCGCCCTGCGGGCCGAGGTGAGCCGGTGGGCCACGACGATCAGGGTGCCGCCGCGCCGTACGAACGCCTGCTCGGCGCGCGCCTCCGCGGCGGGGTCGAGATGACAGGTGGCCTCGTCGAGAATGACCAGGCGGGCGGCGGCCAGGTGGGCCCTGACCAGGGCGACGAGCTGGCGCTCCCCCGCCGACAGCGTGCCGGGGTCGAGGTCGGCGTCCAGGCCGCCCAGGCGGTCGATCAGCTCGTCGGCGCCCACTTCGCGGGCCGAGGCCAGGATGCGCTCGGCCGGGGCGTCGGACAGGTAGGCCAGGTTCTCGCGCAGCGAGCCGCGGAAGGCGTAGGCCTCCTGGGGGATCAGGACCCGCGCGGCCGGGTCGGCCTGGTGGGCCGGGACTCCGGACACGGTGACGGCGCCGGACTCCGGGCGCAGCAGGCCCGCGGCCAGGGCGGCCAGCGTGGACTTGCCCGCGCCGCTCGGGCCGACGATCGCCAGGTGCTCGCCGTCGTGGACCTCCAGGTCGAGGTCGCGGACGACGGGGTCGGCGTGCTCGCCGTACGAGAAGCTCGCGCCCGAGAACGCGAGCGCGGGACGGCCGGCCACGGCGGGCCGGCGGACCGACGTGGGGTGGGTCGCGGAGGTGGTGGTGTGGAGGATGCGGTCGAGGGAGGCGAACAGGCGCACGCCGCTGACGCCGACGCCCTCCACGAGGCCGCCGAGGGCGGGGGCGAGCGACTGGGTGACGTAGGCGAGCGCGCCCACGATCACTCCGGCGCCGAGCGGTCCGCCCGCCACCCATGACCCGCCGACCAGGATCAGGACGACCGGGGTCCACGCGCCGACGCCCAGGGCGGCGGTGCGCAGGGCGGTCATCCCGGCCAGGCGCCCGGCCGAGCGGGCCTGGGCGGCTACGCGGCGGCCCACGAGGGCGCCGACGCGCTCCTGCGCGCCGCAGGCGGTGACGTCGCGCAGGCCGCCGGTCACCGAGACGAGCGTCTGCGCGGTGCGCTCGTCGGCTTCGAGGTAGGCGCGCTGGCGGCGGTACAGGGCGGGCAGGGAGATCGCGAACAGCGCCGCGCCCAGCACGAACGGCGGCACCACGAGCACGGCCAGCGCCGGATGCAGCGCGACCAGCCCGAGCACCGCGCCCGCCGCGGTGAACGCGAACCCGCGCACGACCGTGACCAGCGCCGCGAAGGCGTCCCTGGCCAGCTCGACCTGAAGGTTGATCCGGGCGACCGCGCCGGCCGGCGCGTCCTGCGGCCCCTCGCACAGCGCCCCGCGCACCGCCAGCGTCAGCAGGTCGTCGCGGAACGGCTCCGCCACGGCGGCCACCGCCAGGATCACCTGCCGGGCCGCGAACGCCGCCACCAGCCAGGCGGTCCCGAGCGCGGCCAGCCAGGCCAGCCCGACGTCCACGCGCCCGGCGGCGAACCCGTCGTCGATGGCGCGGGCGATCGCCAGCCCGATGAGGAAGGCGGGCGCCACCTCCACCACCGACCAGCCCGCGATCCTGGCCAGCGCCCTGGGGCGGGTGCGCAGGGCCGTCCAGACCACGCGGCCGGCGGTCACGACGCGACCTCGAAGACGGCGCGGTAGCCGGGGTCCTTCCACAGGCTCGCGTGGGGGGCGTGGCCGCGTACCCGGCCGTCGTCCAGCCAGATCACCCGGTCGGCGCGGGCGGCGGTGGCGGCGCGGTGGGTGACGACCAGCCGGGTGCGCCCGCCGAGCTCGCCGGTCAGCGCCTCGCCGACCTGCTGCTCGGTGAGGGTGTCGAGGCCGGAGGTGGCGTCGTCCAGGACGAGGAAGCGGCCGCCCTGGGCGAAGGCGCGGGCCAGGCCGACCCGCTGGCGTTCGCCGCCGGACATGGGCGCACGCTCCAGCGGCGTCAGGAACCCCTCGGGCAGCCGTGCCAGGAAGCCGTCGGCCCGCGCGGCCCGTGCCGCCCCTTCCGCGGCGCCGGCCGGCGCCGGGCCGAACTCGATCGCCTCCCGCACGGTCTCCCCCAGCAGCACCGGTCGTTCGAAGGCGTAGGCGACCGCCCGCCGCAGGTCCGCGGGTGCCAGCTCGCGCAGGTTCACCCCGTCCAGCGTCACCGTCCCGTGCTCGGGGTCGGCCAGCCGCCCGGCGAGCGCCGCCAGCGCGGACTTGCCCGATCCGGAACGCCCGACCACGGCCGTGACCGAACCGCCGGGCAGCACCAGGTCGCCGATCTCCAGGCCGTTCGCCGCGACGGCGCGGAACTCCACGGTGCCGTCGCCGGGCGGCAGCGTCGCGGCGCCCGCCCCGGGCTCCGCCTCGTCCAGGACCTCGGCCACGCGGTCGGCCGCCGCGCGGGCCCTGGCCAGCCTGGCCACGAATCCCAGCGCGCCGCTCAGCGCCGCGCCCAGCACGGCGTAGCGGGCGGCGGCGTAGAGGTCGCCGACGGTGATCTGCCGGGCGGCCAGCAGCAGCCCGCCCGCGGCGAGCACGGCCACCTCCAGCACCGGCACCATGATCCCGGCCCGCACCCCGGCGCCCGCGGTGGCCCGCCAGAGGGCCAGGCCGTGCGTGCGCAGCGTGGGCAGCGGCGTCAGGACCCGGCGCGCCTCGCGCTCCTCGGTCCCCGCCGCGGCGATGGTCTTGGCTCCCGCGAGGGCGTCGACCAGGCGGGTGGCGATCTCGCCCTGCGTCTGCTGGTAGGCGGCGGCGATCTCGCCGCTGGCCCGCATGAAGGCGCGCAGCACGAACATGATGACGACCAGCCCCGCGGCCAGCGTGAGCGTGAGCCGGGGGTCGATGAGGGTGAGGGCCACGAGGCCGCCGACGGTCGGCACCAGCAGCGTGATCACGCTGACGGCCGCGTCGGGCGCGCCGCCGAGCTCCTCGGCGTTCAGTCCCGCTCTGGTGACCAGGTCTCCCTGGCCGAAGCGGCGGGTCATGCCCGGCCCGACGCCCAGCACGCGCCGCATGAGCGCGCCGCGCACGCGGGCCGCCGCGGCCGCCCCGCTCACGCCGCGGGTCCAGACCGACAGGCTCTCGCAGGCCATGATGACGGCCACCGCGACGACGGCGGCGACCAGCCACGTGGTGCGGTCCTGGCCGTCGATGGTCCGCCCCACCAGGTACGGCAGGGCCAGCTCCGCCACGGCCCCGGCGGTCGCCGAGAACGCCAGCACGAGGGGCCAGGGGCCGCTGCGCCGTACCGTGTCCCAGACGAGCCGATCACCAGACCGCACGTTTTTCCCCTTACGTCCGGAATCCCGGGGCGTCCTTCGCAGACGCCCCGGGACCCCGATTCACTTCATCAGTGGCACAGAGCGACGCTGAGGTTGCTCGGCTTGCCGGAGTGGCACGAAAGGACAGTGAGCGTGCTGCCGCCGCTGGCGACGTCGCTGCTTGCCGGTGCCTCCAGGCCCTGAAGGTCGAGGAGAGTCATGTTGTCTACACCTCCTTCCTGTGCTCGTCGCGGGCAGGTGACTCCAGGAAGGGGAGGTGGGCCCGCATCTCCGGCACCGCCGTTGCCAGAGCGAGAAGCACACCCGCACTTCCTGTAGCCAGATCCATGGACAGCCGGAGTAGCTGATCACCGGGGAAGGCCAGGCCCCCGCCGTACGGGAGGGCGTGCCAGCGCAGATCGCGCGCCCCCGTCCCGAAGGCGGCGAGGATGCCGGCGCGGCCGGTGAACAGGCCGGACTGTACGAAGAAGCCGGATCGCGCGACCAGCCGCAGCTTGTCCAGCTCGGGAGCGAGCTCGGAGGACGGCCGGTGGCGCAGGTAACGTTCGAGGACCATCGCGATGCCGGCCGACCCCTCGTCGAGGTACGGCAGCAGCCGCCAGCCCTGGTTGACCTGGAGCGAGCCGTCCTCGGCGGTACGGCAGCGCCGCAGGTCCAGCCGGAGCGCGGTCTCGGCCAGATCGAGCAGACCGGGGTCGCCGGTGCGCTCGTAGGCATGGACGAAGAGCAGCGCGGGCCCGGTGAAGCCGTGCATGAGCCCGGCGCGCGGGTTCGTGCCGCCGCTGGTCTCGGGCAGCTCGACGTCGAGGCGGCCGGCGCACAGTTCCACGGCGCGGGCGGCCGGCTCGTCGAGGCCGAGGTGGTAGAGGTTCAGCCCGATGCCGGACAGGCCGGAGAAGAGGGACGCCTCCAGGTCCTCCCACTTCTCGCGCAGCACGATGTCGGCCACGTCGAGCGCGTCCTGACGGTGGCCCAGCAGGTCGAGCACGTGGGCGATGCCGTGCAGCCCGTCGTACAGCCCGAGTCCGGAGCCGGGCGCCGGCTTGGTCGCCCGCTCGCGCAGCCACTCCTCGTGGATCGGCTCGCAGCCGGCCTTGACCAGCGCGTAGAGCACGCCGGCCGCGCCGTGGGCCAGCCCGAGGCCGCCGCCCGGCTTGAACTGCGCCGGGTCGCCGGGGAAGAGCCGGTCGTCGCGCCCGGGGGTGGCGGTCGCGGCGATGCATCTGGCCAGCGCGTCGCGTACCTGCGGCCAGGGGTCCTCGCCGGGCATGGGCGGGGCCGTCCAGGTCGCCTCGCCGGCGATCGTGGCGACGGCCGGGCCGAGGTCGGCGCCGAACGTCTCCCGCACGATCGCGCCCAGGTGGCGGATCTTGCCGTGGTGGAGCGGCTGCATGATCGTGCACTGGGGGGCGAACAACGCCATCCGCAGGCACGCCAGCGCGTACTCGTCGACCTCCACGCCCTGCCGTTCCTGCGGGGCGACGAAGGCGGGGTGGGCCAGGGCGGCGCGGGCGCCGTCCTCGACCAGCGTGGCCACCTCGTAGTCGATCAGCACGATCCGGCCGTCGTCGGTGAGCAGGATGTTGTCCGGGTGCAGGTCGCCGAAGACGACCCCGCGCTCGTGCAGCGAGCGCACCGCCGCGTCCACCTGTTCGAGGGTCTCCAGCGCCCAGCCGGTGTACTCCTCCAGGTCGGCGGCCGTGCAGGTCGCCCTGGTCAGCGGGTAGCGGTGGACCAGCCTGCGCTGCAGCGTCGTGGCCTGCACGAACTCCTGCACGAGGAAGTGGTGCTCGCCCAGCTCGAAGTGGTCGATGAGCGCGGGGGCCGCGTCCAGACCGGCCAGCCGCGCGAGCATGTCGCGCTCGTGCCCGAGCCGTGCCACCGCGTCGCGGCCGGCGGCGTCGAGGCCGGCGTGCGGCCTGGCCTCCTTGAGCACGACGCGCGCGCCGGTCCGCAGGTCCTCGGCGAGGTAGACGCCGCCGCCGTTGGAGAAGTGCAGGACACTCTCCACCCGGTACGGCAGGCCGTCCAGCTTGACCGCGTTCCTGGCGTCCAGGTGGGGCTGCAGGAAGACCGGCAGGCTCGTCCAGGCCGGCACGGCGAACACCGCGTTCCTGACGTCCGGGACCAGGTTCCCCTCGCCGTCCTCGACGGCCAGCACCCGCTCGCCGCTCTCGGACAGGCAGTGCCGCTCGGCGAAGCCGCCGTACCGGACGAACAGGGGGCCCTCGTTGTAGCGCAGGTCGCTCAGGATGTAGGGGCCCTTCACTCCGCGCAGCAGCTCGTCGAGCTCCTTGAGCACGAGTTCGAGCTGCGCCTCGTCACGCGGGTAGATGGTGACGAGCTTGCCGCTGGAGGCGCGGGAGGCGGCCTTGGAGCCGAGCATCACCAGCACCGGCAGGCCGCGCAGAAACTTGAAGGCCACGCCGCGGGGCACGCAGTAGTCCCAGACGGCCGTGAGCGCCCGCTCGGCGTCGTCCACCCGGGCGGAGACGTGGATCTTCCATCCCTGGGCCGGTAACGGCTCGTCGCCGACCGGCGCGTAGTACATCCAGGTTTCGCTCGGGTGGTGGGTCCATCCGTCCGGCACCGGGCGACGGGCGACGGGAAAGAGCGCGTCCGGCGTCTTACGCTCGTCCAGTACGTCATAAAAGACTGGATCCGCCAGACAATACATCTCGTACTGCTCCATCAAGCCCGCCTCCCCGTTGGGAACACCTCTAGAGAATGCGAGCTGAGAGGGCGTTACGTCTAGTTACACGAATCATCAGCAGGTAGGAAGTCCACACAGCCATTTGTGATGATTTCACAGACGTTTAGTTGAGTTTCCCCGGAATATATACTGACATTCTGAATCGGCCGTGGTGCATGGCCCTGGCCTCGAACCATCCGCCGTATTCGACAACCCGTTCCCGCAGGTTACGCAGGCCGTGGCCGGGCGCGTGGCGGGGCTTCTTGGCGCCGTCGTTGAGTATCGACAGCAGCACCATGCCGCCCTCCTCCAGAACCTGGATGGAGCATTCGCGGGCGGTCGTGTGCCGCAGGATGTTGGTCACGCCCTCCCGCAGGACGTAGGTCAGCACCTGGATGGCCGACTGCGGCAGCCCGCCGCACGCGACGTGGACATGGCAGTTCACCCCGGCCGACTCCAGCACCGAGCGCGCCGAGCTCAGCTCGGTCTCCAGGGAGTAGCTGCGGCCCAGGTGCGCCACCGAGCGCACGTCCTCGGTGACCCCGCGCACCAGCTCCAGCGCCTCGTCCAGTTCCTCGCGGCCCCGCGCGCCGCTCTTCTCCAACTGCCGCTGCGCCAGTTCGATGCGCAGGATGAGCAGCGTCAGGCGGTGACCCACGAGGTCGTGCAGGTCGCGGGTGAGCCGGTGCCGCTCGTCCTCGACCGCGCGGCAGACCTGGTCGGTGAGCACGGCCCGCAGCGAGTGCGCCCGGATGGTCAGGCTGAGCACCGCGTACTCGGCGAACCCCAGGATCGGCGCCGCCAGCAGCCACGGCGCGTCGACCACGGTCAGCAGCAGCGGCCCGCAGCTCAGCGCCAGCACCACCAGCACCCACGACCGCTTGCGCTCGGCCACCACCAGCAGCGAGCCGGTCAGCAGCACGGTGACCGGCGACCACCCCGTCCAGGTCATCAGCGGCGCCACCGTCAGCGCGGCCTGCCCGGCCAGCGGCAGCCAGGCCGCCCCGCGCCGGCGCAGCGCCGCCACCACCACCCAGACGTGCAGCCCGACCACGCCGACCAGGCAGCCCATCCACACCGCCAGCCGGTCGGAGCCGGACGGAAGGATCCTGAGCACCCCCAGGACGACCATCCCCACGATCCCCGGCGCCAGGGCGAAAGCGCACAGCACCAGCGGCGACAAGGCGGCGATCCCTAACGAGCGCAGCCGGGACGGAGGCTCCATGGGTACCCTTCGCAAGCAGACGAGTCGTGACCGTAACTGCCGCGAGTATTTCTTCCTCGAATCAGCCTCTTCTAACGGAACATCCTTCGGCCCCGCGCACGCGGAAGGCGGGCCCCCGAAGGGGAGCCCGCCAAGGGATCTTCGCCGGTCAGAGCATGGCCTTCATGGAGTCGCCCGCCGTCAGCACGTACGGCTGCTCGGTCATCACCGCCGCCCAGTTGTCGGCGATGGCCTCGGGCGTGAGGTCGTCGGCCTTCCAGCCGGGGCCCTCGGCCACGAACACCCGCGCCACCCGGCCGCCGCCCACGCTGAACACCTCGCCCGTCGCCTCGCACGTGTCGTGCGCCAGGTAGGCGACCAGCGCGCTGACCCGCTCGGGCGTGAACTTCGCCTCGAACTCGGCCGGCAGCAGCGCCTCGGTCATCCGGGTCCAGGCGATCGGGGCGATGGCGTTGGCCTTGATGCCGTTGCGCGCGCCCTCGATGCCGAGCGTCTTGGTCAGGCCGACCAGCCCCATCTTGGCCGTGGAGTAGTTGGCCTGGCCGAAGTTGCCGAACAGCCCCGCGGGCGAGGAGGTGTTGACGATGCGGCCGTATCCGGCCTCCTTCATGTACGGGTACGCCGCCTGGCTGACCAGGTAGGAGCCGCGTACGTGGACGGCCAGCACGCCGTCGAACTCCTCGACCGTCATCTTCCCGAACGACTTGTCGCGCAGGATGCCCGCGTTGTTGACGACCACGTCCACGCGGCCGAACGTCTCGACCGCCGCGCGCACGATCGCCTGGGCGCCCTCGGGCGTGGCCACGTTGTCGGTGCTGGCGACGGCCTGGCCGCCGTTCTTCTGGATGAGCTCGGCCACGTCGGCGGCGGGACCGGCCGAGGACCCGGTGCCGTCGAGCGCCCCGCCGAGGTCGTTGACCACCACCTTCGCGCCCCGCTCCGCCAGCAGCAGCGCGTGTGACCTGCCCAGACCGTGTCCGGCCCCCGTGACGATCGCGACCCTGTCATCGAACCGAAGCATCGAGCCTCCACCTCGTCGATCTCATCGAAAGAGAACAACATTCTAGTACCGGGACCCTCCCCGGAGTGAAGGCGTCGCGGGCGTGTTTGACGAGCACGATGGGCTGATCGTCGCGGATAGTGATCAGACGGTTCTTTTTCTGCTAGAGTTCTGGGCCCTGCGCCCGCCCTCCAATCCGGCTTGGAGGCTCTCCATGCCCGCACTCCGCGTGGTCCAATGGGCCACCGGCGCCGTCGGCCGCCATGCGCTGAGAAGCGTGATCAGCAGACCGGAGTTGGAGCTGGCGGGTGTGCTCGTCTACGACCCCGGCAAGACGGGCAAGGACGCGGGAGACCTGGTCGCCCTCCCCCGCACCGGCGTGACCTGCACCGACGACGTCGAGAGCATCCTGGCCACCGATGCCGACTGCGTGCTGCACATGCCGCTGCCCGCCTCGTACTTCGGTCCCGACCGCACCGCCGACCTGGAGACGATCTGCGCGCTGCTGGCCTCGGGCAAGAACGTCATCACCACCACCGGCTTCGTCTACCCCAAGTCCTACGGTCCCGGCGTTGTCCGGCGCATCGAGAGCGCCTGCGCCGAGGGCGGCACCACGCTCCACGGCACCGGCGTCAACCCCGGCTTCATGAGCGACTTCCTGCCGCTGGCGCTGAGCGGCCTGTCCTCCCGGGTCGACCACATCTACGTGCGCGAGTCGTCCGACTTCCTCGGCCACCCCTCCCGGCAGATCGTCGTCGACCTGGTCGGCTTCACGCGTCCGGCCAAGGACTACATCGCGACGGTCCGGCCGTTCCGCGCCTACCAGCGCGCGTTGTTCGCCGAGAGCGCCCAGCTCGTCGCCGACGCGCTCGGCGTCGAACTCGACGAAGTGGCGGAGAGCGACGAGTTCGAACTGGCCACGCAGGAGTTCGAGATCGCCGCCGGGCTGGTGAACGAGGGCACGGTCTGCGCGTCCCGCTGGGTCTTCAGCGGTCTGGTACGCGGGCGGCCCTTCATGACCATCGAGGTGGTCTACAAGGCCGACGCCGCCAAGGTGCGCCGCTGGTCCGATCCCGGGTTCTCGATCCACATCGAGGGCGTGCCGCAGATGACGGTGGCGGTGGAGGAGGTCTCCCACGGCCTGGCCGCGGCCGCCTCCCACGCCGTCAACTCCATCCCGGCGGTGGTCTCGGCCGAGCCCGGCATCCGCACCCTCCTCGACCTGCCCCTGCCCACCGCCCGCGGCCTGGCCCGCCTCGCCTGACCCCGGCCGATTCTCCATGCCCGGCTCTCCGTGCCCGGCTCCCCATGCCCCGCTCCCCATGCCCGGCTCCCCATGCCCCGGCCCCCCAGGCGCGGGGCATGAGGTCCTGGCCGGTCAGAGGGGCAGGAAACGGCCGTAGCGGCCGCGGTGGTACAGCAGGGGGCGTCCCGCGCCGGCGGCGCACTCCAGCACCAGCCCGACCACCAGCGTGTGGTCGCCGATGTCCACGGTCGTGTGCGGCTCGCAGATCAGGTGGGCGGCCACGCCGTCCAGCAGCGGCGTCTCGAACGGCCCTGGATGCCAGCGGGTGGGCCCGGCGAAGCGGTCGATGCCGCGCCTGGCGAAGCGGGTGGCCAGGTCGTGCTGGTCGCCGGCCAGGACGTTGACGGCGAAGTGGTCGGCCAGCCGTAGCCAGGGCCAGGTGGTGGAGGAACGGTCGACGTAGAAGGAGACCAGCGGGGGTTCGAGGCTGACCGAGGAGAACGACGTCGCGGTCAGGCCGACCGGGACGCCCTCGGGGCGCGCGGTGACGATCACGACGCCCGCCGCGTGCCGGGCCAGCGCGTCGCGGAAGCCGTCGGCGTCCACGCCGTAGCCGCGGTCGTAGGCGGGGGCCGTCATCGGTACGCCTCCTGTCTCGTGCGGATCTGCGGGCTCACCGGGTCGGCCTGACTTGTGCGGATCTGCGGGCTCACCCGGTCGGCCCAGCGGGCGACGGCGGCCTCGCCGGGCAGCTCGGACTCCAGGAGGGCCAGACCCGGAGTGGGCACGTACGCGCCCAGCTCGACCAGGAGCGGCCGGAAGTGCGTCTCGACCGCCAGCGCGTGGCGGGGATCGCCCATGACCAGGACGGGCAGCGCGGTCCTGCCGGCCAGCGCGTCCGGCGGGAGGCGGTCGGCGAACGCCTTGAGCAGGCCGGTGTAGGTCGCCTTGTAGGTGGGGCTGGCGAAGACGACGACGGAGGCGGAAGCCACGAGTTCGAGCGCGACCTCCAGCGCCGCGTGCGGGGCCGGGTCCAGGATCACCGGGGCCAGCGCCGACAGGTCCACCACCTCCGCCTGGTGCTCTCCGGCGCCCAGCCGGGCGGCGACGGCGTCGGTGGCCGCGATCGCCGCGCCGTACGTCCTGGAACCAGTCCTGGGGTTGCCGACGACCGTCACGATGCTCATGAGACCCCCGCCGGCGAGAGGCCGTAGCGCTCGCGCAGCGTGCCCCCCTCGTACTCGGTGCGGAACAGCCCGCGCACCTGCAGTTCGGGCACGACCAGGTCGACGAAGTCGGACAGTCCGGTGGGCAGGTAGGGCGGCATGATGTTGAAGCCGTCGGCGGCGCCGTTCTGGTACCACTCCTGGAGCTGGTCGGCGATCTGCTCGGGGGTTCCGGCCACCACCCGGTGGCCGCGCCCGCCGGCCAGGCGGCTGATGATGCCGCGCAGCGTGAGCCCCTCCCGGTCGGCCAGGTCGCGCACGAGCTTGATGCGGCTCTGCTGGCCGTCGGGGTTCGGGGGTAGCTCGGGCAGCGGTCCGTCGAGCGGGTGGCCGGTCAGGTCGGAGCCGAGGATGTTGGAGAGCTGGCGCAGGCCGTACGCGGGGGTGATGAGCTCTTCGAGCTCTTTCTCCCGCCGCAGCGCCTCGCGCTCGGTCGAGCCGATGATGGGTGAGATGCCGGGAAGGACCTTCAGGGAGTACGGCGAGCGGCCGTAGTGGGGCAGCCGGCTCTTGAGGTCGGCGTAGAACTCCTGGGCGTCCTCCAGGGTCTGCTGGGCGGTGAAGACGGCCTCCGCGAACCTGGCGGCGAACTCCTTTCCGTCCTCCGACGAGCCCGCCTGCACCAGAAGGGGGCGGCCCTGGGGCGAGCGCTGGACGTTCAGCGGGCCCTGGACCTTGAAGTGCGCCCCCGAATGGTTGATGGGCCCAACACCCGACTTATCCGCATAAATCCCGTTCAGGCGGTCGTTGAGCACCGCGCCCTCGGCCCAACTGCTCCACAGGGCGTCGGCCACCTCCAGGAACTCCTCGGCCCGGTGGTAGCGCACGCTGTGCGCGGGGCGTTCGAGGCCGAAGTTCCTGGCCTCGGCCTCGCCCGCGGAGGTCACGATGTTCCACCCGGCCCTGCCGCCGCTGATGTGGTCCAGCGAGGCGAACTTGCGCGCCACGTGGAACGGCTCGTTGTACGTCGTGGACACGGTCGCGATCAGCCCGATGTGCTCGGTCACTGAGGCCAGCGCCGACAGCAGCGTCAGCGGCTCCAGGCCGCCCAGCGCGTTGTGCCGCACGTCGCCCCAGAGCGCCAGGCCGTCGGCCAGGAAGAGGGAGTCGAGCTTGCCGCGTTCGGCGATCCTGGCCAGTTCCTGGTAGTGGCGCGGGTCGGTGATGCGGCCGGGGTCGGTCAGCGGGTGCCGCCAGGCGGCCTCGTGATGGCCGACGCCCATGAGAAAGGCGTTCAGGTGCATGCTCAAGGGGTCCTCCACGTGGTGCTCACGCCGTCGCCCACCGGCTGCGCCGCCCCGAGCGCGGCGAAGACAGGGACGGCGGGCGCGACGGGGCCGCCATGGCCGGGAAAGTCGGCGTCGAGAGCGTAGGCGTCCAGACCCCCGACGTCGCGACCACCGGCGTTGAGAGATCCGGCATTGAGCGACTCAGCGTTGAGAGTTCCGGCATTGAGTGCGTCGCCGTTGAACGACTCGGCGTTGAGTGGCTCGGCGTCGAGGGATGAGGTGGCGAGGCCGGGGGCGGGTGGTGAGGGTCTAGGCATGGGTGACCGCCCGCTCGTGCGGTTCGCGGAGGGACAGGACACGGCCCGGCGAGGAGGTCAGGATGGCGACCCGCCGGCCCAGGTAGGCGGCCTCGTCCAGGGACCGGGTGGCGAGGACGATGGTCTTGCCGGTCTTCTCCCAGACCGACAGCAGGTTCTCGCGCAACGCGGCGCGGGTCCGGCCGTCGAAGGCGGCGAAGGGCTCGTCCATGAGCAGGACGTCGGGTTCGTAGGCGAGGCTTCTGGCGATGGCCACGCGCAGGCGCGTGCCGGCGGTGAGTTCGTGCGGGTAGCGGCCGTCGAGGGCGCCGAGCCCGACCAGGCCGAGGTAGTGGCGGGCCAGGCCGGCCCGCTCGCCCCTCGGCACGGCCCTGGCCTCCAGCCCGAACTCCACGTTGGCGGGCGCGGTGCGCCAGGGGAACAGCGCGTGCTGCTGGAGCAGGACGCCGTGCTCGAACGCCGGTCCGCTCAGCGGCACGCCGTCGAGGAGAATCTCACCGGTGCTCGGCCTGAGCAGGCCGCTGACCAGGTCGAGCAGGGTCGACTTGCCGCTTGCGCCGGGGCCGGCGATGGTCAGGAACTCGCCCTGCCGTACGCCGAGGGTGATGTCCGACAGGACGGTGAGAGAGCCGAAGTGCTTGGTCACGTGGTTGATCTGGATCTTCATCGAGCGCCCTCCCGAGGCGATCGAGGGTCAGGGAGCGAAAGATCGTGATCACTGACACTGGGCGCTGACGACGCGGCAGAAGTCGACATGCGCGCGCCGGGTCAAATCCGGGCTCATGTCCACGACGCTACGCGGGAGATCGCACGTAGTCAACATTCCCTACTTGATATACATGGAATATCAGGCGGGCATCCAGAGGTCCACGTCACCGGCGATCCGGCGCAGCCGTCCGCGCGACTCCAGCCACACCAGGTGCGCCAGCGTCTCGTTGTTGGCGGAACGGCGCATGAACGGCGGGATCGACTCCCACGGCCGCGACCACGTGAGCCGGGTGGCGACGTCCCAGCAGGAGATCCCCGAGCCCGCGGCGGCGGCCACGGACTCGATCTCGGCCAGCCGTTCCTCGTGGTGGAGCATCACGTGGTCCACCCGCTCGGCCAGTTCCAGGAAGCGGTACTCGTGCGCGGGCAGCACCTCGTCCACGTCCCACTTGCGCACGGCGGCCAGCGAGTCCAGGTAGTCGGCCAGCGGGTTCGGCCCCGACTGCGGGTGCACGGCGACGATGGGTGTGATCTTGGCCAGCACGTGGTCGCCGGAGAACAGGATGCGGCGTTCCGGCGAGACGAAGCACAGGTGGCCGGGCGAGTGCCCGGGGGTCCAGATCGCCCGCAGGTCCCAGCCGGGCAGGCCGAGGGCCTCGCCGTCCTCCACCAGGCGGTCGGGCTTGGCCATGGAGACCATGTGCCTGATCATCATCGATGCCCCCGCCAGCTCGTCGAGCGTCAGCTCGGGCACGCCGGAGCGTACGAGGAGGCGGCGTTCCCGCTCCACCAGCGCGTCGATGGCGCCGTCGTCGTAGCGGTCGTGCAGGAGGGCGGCGTCGGCCGGGTGCAGGGCGATCCAGGCGCCGCCGCTCTCGCGCACGCGGCCGGCCAGGCCGTAGTGGTCGGGGTGGATGTGGGTGACCAGCACGCCCTTGACGTCGGTGATCGAGTAGCCCGCCACCGCCAGGCCGTCGCAGAGCGCCTGGTAGGCCTCGTCGGTGTTCCAGCCGGCGTCGACGATCACCACCCCGCCGGGCAGCTCCAGCGCGTAGACCAGCACGTAACGCAGGGGGTTGATCGGGATCGGCACCGGGATCGACCACAGCCCCGGCCGCACCCGCTCGACCTCCGGCATCGCCACCCTGCTCTGCCAGGCGGCACGCTGTTCCTCGCTGGCGGGGGTCACCACAAACTTAGCCATTCACCCATTGTTACAGAATCATATTCTAATGGCGGCATCGTGCGCTCCGCATCTGCCCTTTGCGCGCGTCCGGCACGAGCGTAGAAGCATGCGAACCACCCCTAGACTCACGCCCGTGCACGTACGCCTGCGCCGCGCCAGGATCGCCACCCTGGCGACGCTCGGCATGGTGGTGATGTCCAGCGTCGCGCTGCCAGGCATCGGCGTGTTCAGAGAGCCCGATCCGGTCCGCGCCGCGCTGGGCGCCGTCGGCACACTGCTCTTCGCCGCCGCGCAGGCCGCCCTCCTGTACGCCACCGTCACCCCCGACATCTCCAGAAACGTCCAGCACCGGCTGGCCCAGGCGTTCTGCGTGGCCGCGCTGGCCTCGGTCCCGCTGGTCGGCCCCCTGGCCGCATCGCCGGAGGCGGGCCGCTGGGAGTCGTGGGCCTGGATCGGCGCCTCGATCCTCGCGACCGCGCCGGTGCTCGGCCGCCGGGCGCTCGTCCTCTCCACTGTCGCCGCGACGCTCGCCGCCGGCGCGCTGCTGGCCTGGTGGCACGGCGACATCGGCTACTTCACGATCACCGTCGCGGTCGGGCTCTGCTTCATCGCCGTCAACGGCCTGCACCTGTGGCTGTGGACGTTGCTCGTCGAGGCCGACGAGGGCAGGCAGGCCCAGGTCAGGCTGGCCGCCGCCGAGGAACGCCTGCGCTTCGCCCGCGACGTGCACGACCTGCTCGGACACGACCTTTCGGTCATCGCACTCAAGGCGGAGCTGGCCGAGCGCGATCCGGGTCGCGCCGCGCAGGAGGCCGCCGACCTGCGCCGCCTGGCCGCCGCGGCGCTGAGTGACCTGCGGCGGGCCGTACACGGCTATCGCGAGGTGGACCTGCGCGCGCAGCTCGCCGCGATCGAGAAGGTGCTGCGCTCGTCCGGCGTGCGCTGCACCGCGACCCTGCCCGCGGAGGACCTCCCGCAGGAGATCGCCGCGCTCCTCGCGCCCGTCGTGCGCGAGGCGGGCACCAACGTGCTGCGCCACAGCAGGGCCACCTGGTGCACCATCGACGTCACCCGGGAGGGCGTCACGGTGGCCAACGACGGCGCCGTCGAGCGCCCGGCCGATCCGCATTCGTCCGGTCTGCGGGGCCTGGCCGACCGGCTGGCCGAATCGGGCGGCACACTCCGCACCCGCCTCGAAGGCGGCGTTTTCACCCTGGAGGCGACACTCAGGTGATCAAGGTTCTGCTCGCCGACGACGAGGAGCTCATCCGCACCGCCCTGGCCGCGCTGCTCGGGCTGGAGCCCGACCTGGAGGTGGTCGCGCAGGCCGCCGACGGCCGCGCCGCGGTCCAGGCCGCGCTCTCGCACCGCCCCGACGTGGCCGTGGTCGACCTGGAGATGCCCGCGCTCGGCGGGCTCGAGGTCAGCGCCGAGCTGGCCGCCGCACTGCCGTCCTGCCGCGTGATCATCCTCACCGGGTACGGCAGGCCGCCCCTCCTCAAGCGTGCCCTGGACGCCGGAGCCAGCGGCTTCCTCCCCAAGGGCGCACCCGGCGGCGCGCTGGCCGACGTCATCAGGCGCGTGCACGGCGGCGCCCGCTACGTCGACCCCGAACTGGCCGCCGACGCCCTGACCGCCCCCGAGTGCCCGCTGACCCCGCGCGAACTGGACGTGCTGCGCCTGGCCGAGCTGGACACGCCGGTGGCGGTGATCGCCCGCCGTACCCACCTGTCCAACGGGACCGTGCGCAACTACCTGGCCGCCGCCGTGGCCAAGCTCGGCACCGCCACCCGCGCCGAGGCGTACCAGCTGGCCAAGCGGCACGGCTGGCTGTAACTCACACCGTCGCCCGCTCCCCGGCCGGCAGGCGGAAGAACAGCAGGCTCGACAGCAGCACCACCGCCGCCACCAGCCACCAGGCGGCCGACGTCCCCAGGCCCATGGCCAGCGGCGCCAGCGTCAGGTTGGCCAGCGCGGCGCCGCCGGAACCGGCCAGCGACGCGGCCGAGGCCATCGTGGCCCGCTCAGCGGCGGTGGCCCGGTGATGGCTGAGCTCCGCCCGCAGCACGCCGTACGCGCCCAGCCCGACGAAGAGCACCGCGTACGGCAGCCCCGCCAGCACCACGGAGCCCACTCCGGACGCTCCGCCGAGCAGAGCCGAAAGGGCCAGGCCCGCCAGCGAGAGCCCCGAGAGCACCAGCCCGGCGACCGCCCCCCGCACGGAACCCTCGGCGCCGCCCACGACGGCTTGTCTCCCGGCCAGTCTTCGCGCGAGCGCGGGAGCCAGGCCGCTGCCGAGCGCGCCGCCGGCGAACCCCACCGCCGCCACGACCGCGTAGGCGGTGGCCCCGAGCTCGACCGAGCCGGTGAGCGCGGCCAGATGACCGGGCACCAGCAGTTCGACGCAGGTCAGCGCCATCCCCACCACCGCCGACAGCAGGACGAGCCGCCGCAGCACCCCGTCGCGCACGGACACGCGCACCCCCGAGGCCACGGTGAGCGGCACGCCGCGCAGCACCTCGCCCAGCGGCACCCGGGGATGGGGCGGCTCCGGCAGCGCGACCAGCACGACACCAAGCCACACCAGCGCCGCCACGGCCCCGGCCAGCGGCGGCACGGCCAGCGCGGGCAGATCCAGCGGCAGGTTCAGCAGCGGCACGAAGCCGCCCGCCAGCACGCCGACGCCCAGCGCGACGTCCTCCATCATGTGCCCGCGCGCCAGCCCAGGCCGCAGGTCCGCCTCGGGTCCCTCGACCGCGTGCAGCGTGTCGACGTACCAGGCCTCCGCGGGCCCGCTGGACAAGGCCCTCGACACCCCGAGCACTCCACCGGCCAGCACGAACGCCCAGAACGAGGTGGCCGACACCAGCAGGCCCAGCGACAGCGCGGTGCAGGCGGCGGCCAGCGCGAGCACCCGCCGCCGCCCCATCACGTCGGCGAGCCCACCGGTCGGCAGCTCAAGGGCGGCGATGACCAGCGAGTACACGGTCATGACGACGCCCACCTGAACGATCGTCAGCCCCCGCTCAAGCATGAGCAATACCAGTGGGGCGATCATCAGCCCGGCAGGCAGCCAGGTCAGGAAGCTGACCAGCGCGTACCTGCGGGCGGCGGACCTGCTGTTCACACGGCCTCCCTCACGCGCTCGGGCAGCCGGGCGAACAGCAGGCTCGACAGCAGCAGCACCGCCGACACCAGCCACCAGGCGGCGGCCACGCCGGAGCCCGCGGCCAGCAGGCCGAGCGCCAGGTTGGACAGCGCGCCCCCGGCCTGCAGCGACAGGGAGCCGATCGAGGTGACGGTGGTGCGTTCCGCGGCGGTGACCGCGTCGTGGGTCATGGCCTGGGCCAGCAGCCCGGTGGCGCTGATCCCGGTGAACATCAGCACGTACGCGATCCCGGCGCTCACCAGCCCCGGCACGCCGTCCAGCCCGGCGGTGGCGGCCAGCGCGCCCAGTGACAGCGCCGCCAGCACGACGCCCGCGCTCGCGCCCCTGGCGTTGCCGCCGGCGATCCTGGCCAGGAAGGGCGCGAGGGAGGAGCCCACCGCGCTGCCCGCGAAGCCGACGGCGGCCACGAGGGCATAGGCGGTGGTGCCACGCTCCGCCGTACCGGCGAGGTCGGCCAGGCGTCCGGGGGTCAGCAGCTCGACGGCGGTGAGCGCCATGCCGTTGGCCATCGCGTAGATCATGAGACGCCGCAACCGCGGCCCCGCGGTGACCAGCCGCAGCCCCGATGCCACGGTCAGCGGCACCTCGCGCAACACCCCACCGAGCGAGCGACGCGCGTGCGGCGGTTCGGGGAGGACGAGCAGGACCACCACCAGGAGTACGGCGGCCGCCAACGCGGCGGCCAGCGGCGGCGCGGCGAGCGGCAGGATCGGCGCTCCCGGCGGCACGGCCAGCGGCAGGACCCCGCCCACCACCATGCCCGCGCACAGCGCGACGGAGCCCATGGCGCTGCCCCTGGCCAGTCCCGGCCGCAGGTCGGCGGCGGGGCCCTCGGTGGCGTGCAGGGTGTCGACGTACCAGGCTTCGGCGGGCCCGCTGGACAGCGCCCTGGCCACGCCCTTGAGCACGCCGGCGACCACGAACGCCCCGAGCGTGGTGGCGAAGGCCAGCGTCGTCATCGCGGCCACGCTGACGGCGGCCGAGGCGGCCAGGACCACCCGCCTGCCGACCACGTCGGACAGTCCGCCGGTGGGCAGTTCCAGCGCGATCGTGACGACGGAGAAGACGGTCACGGTCAGCCCGATCTCGGGCAGGCCGAGGCCGCGCTCGGACATCAGCAGCACCATCGGGGCCATCATCAGCCCGGGCGGCAGCCAGGTCAGGAAGCTGACCAGGGCATAGCGGCGGCGCGCGCTTAAGGGAGTCACGCCTCCAGCTCCCTTCTGGGGTATCCGGCCAGGAAGACCTGCGCCGACGCGGTCGAGGGGTCGTCGGCGTGGCGTTCTTCCAGCTCGTCGAGCAGGGCTCCGGCGCGGTCGAAGAACTCGCGCAGCCCCGCGGGCGGCAGTTTGATCAGGATGTCGGTCATGCCGCTCACCTCGGCCCACTCGGTGGACCACTCGTCCTCGTCGAACTCCTCGATGGCGCGGCCGAGCGCCTCCACCTGGCGCAGCTTCATGATCTTCAGGGCCTCGCGCCCCTGGGGCGTGGCGGCCATCTGGACGTTGTCCCAGGTCGTGTAGCTGTGGCGGGCGCGCCAGCGGCGTTCCCTGCCGTCGGTGGAGGGGTCCTCCTCGATGAATCCGTACTTGGCCAGCTCGCGCAGGTGGTAGCTGGTCGAGCCCGAGCTCTCGCCGACGCGGCGGGCGAGCTGGCTCGCGGTCGCGGGGCCGTCGGCGCGCAACATGCCGAGCATGCGCACCCGCAGCGGGTGCGCGACCACCTTGAGGACTTCTGGATCGGTGATCCGGTACCCGTCTCCCATGCCTTCACCCTAGACCGCAAAGGCAATTTTGCAAAGTGATTTTTGCGGTTGACGGCAATAAGCTGCCAGGCATGATTGAGCACATCCGGGTGGACGAGGCGATCTTCGAGCTCCGTCCCGACTTCGCGGTCCTGGTCATGACGGCCCACGGCATGAAGAACGGGCCCACCGACGACCGGGCGCGCGGGTGGCTGGCGGAGGCGTCGGCGCGGGCCGTACAGACCGAGAAGATCGACGCCTGGAAGGACGCCTACCGGGCGTTCGGCGCCAAGCCCCAGCGCACGCGCCCGAGTGTCGACGCGCTGACCCGCAGGCTGCCGCTGCCGGAGATCAACCGGATCGTCGACGCCTACAACTCCGTGAGCGTCACCCATGCGCTGCCGATCGGCGGCGAGGACCTCGACCGGTACGCGGGCCCGCCCCGGCTGGTCAGAGCCGCCGGCGACGAGGCTTCCGAGGAGGTGCTCGGGACGCCCGAGCCCGGCGAGGTGATCTGGCGCGACGACACCGGCGTCACCTGCCGCCGCTGGAACTGGCGCCAGGGAGTACGCACCCGGCTGACCGAGGAGACGGTGAACGGGCTGTTCCTGCTGGAGCGCCTGGAGCCGATGACCATGGAGGAGCTCAAGGTCGCCGGCGAGGAGCTGGCGGAGCTTCTGACCGCGCTCTCCCCCGGCGTGCGGATCACCAGCAGAGTCATCTCCGCCGGGAACTAAACCTCCTGTCAGCCTGTTGATACCAAACGGTAATATTGGCAACACCACCTGGATTGACTAGGGAGGCGTGACCTCTTTGGACTCTCCTGAGAGGATCAGTCGGGGCGCGGTGGTCACCCCGGCGCGCTCTGCCGGTCTGGGCGAGTAGCCTTGGACCGGTTCTCTAACATCAACGCCGATCTGCGGAAGAGGGCGATTTCCGCCGTGTCGTCTGAGTCGTCGCGGTCAAACCCGCTGGCAAGCTTTGGGCAAAACGAGTGGCTTGTCGACGAGCTGTACCAGAAGTACCTCCAGGATCCCGAGTCTGTGGACAAGGCCTGGTGGAACTTCTTCGCTGACTACAACCCTGACTACGGACCGGGCCGAACCCCGGCCAGGGAGGCGGCGAACGGCACCACGACCGCGCCCGCCCCCGCTCCAGCTCCCGCCAAGGCGCCGGCCAGCCCGGCGCCCGTGGCCGAGAAGCCGAAGCAGCCGGCCACGGCGGTGCCCAAGGGCGCCGAAGAGGTCAAGCTGCGCGGCGCCGCGGCCCGCACGGCGGCCAACATGGACCTGTCGCTGTCGGTGCCGACCGCGACGAGCGTCCGGGCCATCCCGGCCAAGTTGCTCATCGACAACCGCATCGTGATCAACAATCACCTGAAGCGGGGACGCGGCGGCAAGGTCTCCTTCACGCACCTGATCGGCTTCGCGATCGTCAAGGCGCTGAAGGCCATGCCGGAGATGAACTTCTCCTACACCGAGGTCGAGGGCAAGCCCACGCTGGTCAAGCCCGAGCACGTCAACTTCGGCCTGGCCATCGACGTCCAGAAGAGCAACGGCGAGCGCCAGCTCCTCGTGCCGTCCATCAAGGCGGCCGACGACATGGACTTCCGCCAGTTCTGGATGGCCTACGAGGAGATCGTCCGCAAGGCGCGCGGCAACAAGCTGGGCGTCGACGACTTCGCCGGCACCTCGATCTCGCTGACCAACCCCGGCACGATCGGGACGGTCCACTCCGTTCCGCGCCTGATGCCCGGCCAGGGCACGATCATCGGCGTGGGCGCGATGGAGTATCCGGCCGAGTACCAAGGCGCCGCGCCCGACACCCTGTCGCGGCTGGCGGTCTCCAAGGTCATGACGCTGACCAGCACCTACGACCACCGGATCATCCAGGGCGCCCAGTCGGGCGACTTCCTGCGCCAGATCCACCGGTTGCTGCTGGGCGAGGACGGCTTCTACGACGAGATCTTCGAGGCGCTGCGGATCCCCTACGAGCCGGTCCGCTGGGTCCAGGACATCTCCGCCTCCCACGACGACGACGTGGCCAAGTCCGCGCGCGTGATCGAGCTGATCCACGCCTACCGGGTGCGCGGCCACCTCATGGCCGAGACCGACCCGCTGGAGTACAAGCAGCGCAAGCACCCCGACCTCGACATCCAGTCGCACGGCCTGACGCTGTGGGACCTGGAGCGCGAGTTCGCGACGGGCGGTTTCGGCGGCCGCCCGCTGATGAAGCTGCGCGAGATCCTCGGCGTGCTGCGCGACTCGTACTGCCGCACGGTCGGCATCGAGTACATGCACATCCAGAACCCCGAGGAGCGGGCCTGGATCCAGGCCCGGGTGGAGAAGCCGCACGCCTCCCCCGACCGCGAGGAGCAGCTCAACATCCTCGGCAGGCTCAACACCGCCGAGGCGTTCGAGACGTTCCTGCAGACGAAGTTCGTCGGCCAGAAGCGCTTCTCGCTGGAGGGCGGCGAGTCCCTGATCCCGCTGCTCGACTCGGTGATCAGCGACGCCGCCGACGAGGACCTCGACGAGGTCGTCATCGGCATGGCCCATCGCGGCCGGCTCAACGTGCTCGCCAACATCGTCGGCAAGTCCTACGGGCAGATCTTCACCGAGTTCGAGGGCAACATCGACCCGCGGACCGCCCACGGCTCCGGCGACGTGAAGTACCACCTGGGCGCCTCGGGCACGTTCGTCGCCCCGGGCGGCAACACCATCACCGCCTCGGTCGTGGCCAACCCCTCCCACCTGGAGGCGGTCGACCCCGTGCTCGAAGGCGTCGTGCGGGCCAAGCAGGACCTCCTGGAGCGCGGCGAGGAGGGCTTCACGGTCCTGCCCGTCCTCATCCACGGCGACGCGGCCTTCGCCGGCCAGGGCGTCGTGGCCGAGACGCTCAACCTGTCGCAGCTTCGCGGCTACCGCACCGGCGGCTCCATCCACATCGTGGTCAACAACCAGGTCGGCTTCACGACCTCGCCCGCTTCCTCCCGAAGCAGCGTGTACGCCACCGACGTGGCCAGGATGATCCAGGCCCCGATCTTCCACGTCAACGGCGACGACCCGGAGGCGGTGGTCCGCGTGGGCCAGCTCGCCTACGAGTACCGCCAGGCGTTCCGCAAGGACGTGGTCATCGACCTGATCTGCTACCGCCGCCGCGGCCACAACGAGGGCGACAACCCCGCCTTCACCCAGCCGCTGATGTACGACCTCATCGACGCCAAGCGCTCCACGCGCAAGCTCTACACCGAGGCCCTGATCGGCCGCGGCGACATCACGGTCGAGGAGGCCGAGTCGGCGCTGCGCGACTACCAGGCCAAGCTGGAGCAGGCGTTCACCGAGGTCCGCGAGGCGGCCAAGCACCCGCGCGAGGACTCCGGCGAGCTGCGCGTGCCGCCCACCGAGGTCATCAAGTGGTCGCACGCGGACACGCCCACGGCGATCACCGACGAGACGCTCAAGCGCATCGTCGACACCCAGCTCAACCTGCCCGAGGGCTTCACCGTGCACCCGCGCCTGTCGCCGGTGCTGCAGCGGCGCGGCCAGATGGTCGAGCAGGACGCGATCGACTGGTCCATGGGTGAGGCGCTGGCGATCGGCTCCCTGCTGATCGACGGTCACCCGGTCCGCTTCGTCGGCCAGGACACCCGTCGCGGCACCTTCACCCAGCGCCACGCGGTGCTGGTCGACAGGATGACCGGCGAGGACCACACCCCGCTGAAGGCCTTCAACCACGGCACCACGAAGTTCTACGTCTACGACTCGCTGCTCAGCGAGTTCGCGGCACTGGGCTTCGAGTACGGCTACAGCGTGGTGCGCCCCGACGCCCTCGTGGCGTGGGAGGCCCAGTTCGGCGACTTCGTCAACGGCGCCCAGACGATCATCGACGAGTTCATCTCGTCCGGTGAGCAGAAGTGGGGCCAGAAGTCGGGCGTCGTCCTGCTGCTGCCGCACGGCTACGAGGGCCAGGGCCCCGACCACTCCAGCGCCCGCATCGAGCGCTTCCTGCAGGTCTGCGCCCTGGACAACATGACGGTCGTGCAGCCCACCACCCCGGCCAACTACTTCCACCTGCTCAGGTGGCAGGTGGAGTCGGGGCGGCACAAGCCGATGGTGGTCTTCACGCCCAAGTCGCTGCTGCGCCACAAGAAGGCGACCTCGAAGGCGGCCGACTTCACCTCGGGCACCTTCCAGCCGGTCATCGGTGACACCACCGTCGACCCGTCGAAGGTCACCAAGGTCGTCCTGACCTCCGGCAAGCTCTACTACGACCTGGCCGCCGGCCGGGACGCGTCGGGCCGCGACGACGTCGCGATCGTCCGCCTGGAGCGCCTCTACCCGTTCCCCGCCGAGGAGCTCACCGCCGAGCTCTCCCGGTACGGCGCGCAGGTCGAGCTGCTCTGGGCCCAGGACGAGCCGGTCAACATGGGGCCGTGGCCGTACCTCACGCTGAAGCTGGCGGAGGACCCGCAGCTTCTCGGCGGCCGGGCGCTGCGCCGGGTCTCGCGCACCCCCAACAGCTCCCCCGCGACCGGCTCCCACGCCTCGCACGACAAGGAGCTCGAGGAGATCGTGCACGAGATCTTCGGCTGATCGTTTTCCACCTGGAAGGCCCCCGCTCCGGCGGGGGCTTTCTGTTAGAACGGAGCACCATGTACTTCACCGATCGGGGGATCGAGGAGCTCGTCGAGCGCCGTGGCGAGGAGGAGGTCAGCATCCTCTGGCTCGGGGAGCGGCTCAAGGAGTTCGTCGATCTCAACCCGGAGTTCGAGACGCCCGTGGAGCGTCTGGCCACGTGGCTGGCCCGGTTGGATGACGACGACGAGTAGGCACGACCCGCCACACAAACGCGATACATCTTGAGTTTCTTGTTGTCGCGACATATCGTGTTAGGGGAGGAAACCTAACGCGGAGGGGTCATGGCTCACTGGACTATCGACGGGCCCGAGCAGCTCACGTTCGGACCGGTGGCGGCGCTCGACGTGCGCATCGTCGCGGGCAAGCTCAACGTGCTGGCCAGCGACGGGCCCGCGGCGCTCGAGGTGTCCGAGGTCGAGTCGGCCTCGCCGCTGATCGTCAGCTACGACGAGGAGGCCAGGGAACTGAGCGTCACCTACAAGGACCTCACCTGGGACGGCCTGCTCGGCTGGCTGCGCCGCGACCGGCGGCGCTCGGTGCTGACGCTCACCGTGCCGAAGACCTGCACGGTCAACGCCGGAGTCGTCTCCGCGCCCGCCGTGGTCGCCGGATTCGAGCGGCAGACGCAGGTCAGGAGCGTGTCAGGGGAGATCGTGCTCGACGGCGTGAGCGGCGACGTGAGCGCCACCACCGTCTCCGGCGACGTCGAGAGCCGCGCGATGGCCGGCGACCTGGCCTTCAAGAGCATCTCCGGCGACCTGACCGTCGCCGACGGGATACCACGACGGCTGAAAGCCAACACCGTGTCCGGCCGCATCACCGCCGACCTGGCGCTGCGGCCCACCGGCCACGTGACGCTCAACAGCGTCTCCGGCGGCGTCCTGGTCAGGCTGCCGGAGAACGTCGAGGCCGACGTCGCCGTACGCTCGACCTCCGGGCGCGTCGTCAGCACCTTCGGCCAGCTCGTCAACCAGAGCAAGCCCGGCTCGCAGTCGCTGTCGGGACGGCTCGGCGGCGGCATGGCCTCGCTCACGGTCACCACGGTCTCCGGCGAGGTCGCCGTGCTCAAGGGAGAGAAGGAATGAGTCCCGTCTTCGGCCACGGCCGCCTGCGGCTGTACCTGCTCAAGCTGCTGGAGGAGAGCCCGCGTCACGGCTACGAGGTGATCCGCCTGCTCCAGGACCGCTTCCTCGGCGTCTACTCGCCCTCCCCCGGCACCATCTACCCGCGCCTGGCCCGCCTGGAGGAGGAGGGCCTGGTCACCCACGAGGTGGTCGACGGCAAGAAGGTCTTCTCCATCACCGACAAGGGTCGCGAGGAGCTCAGCGAGCGCCTCGACGAACTGGCCGACCTGGAGCAGGAGATCTCCGCCTCGGTACGCGACATCGCCCGCGAGGTCAAGGAGGACGTCCGCGACACCGTCAAGTCGCTCCGCGAGGAGCTGACGAAGATGGCCAAGGACGTGCGTACCGGTCAGAAGGCCGACATGCGGCGCCTCAAGGAGGAACAGAAGCGCCAGTGGACCCAGAACATGAGCTCGTGGACGGGCGAGGGCGAGCGGCTCAAGCACGAGTGGCGGCGCATCTGGGGCGACATCTGGACCACGATCGGCGGCGTCCCCGGCAACCGGGTCGAGCTGGACAACGAGCTCGGCGAGATGCTCGCCGACTTCGTGGCGCAGGTGCGTGAGGAGGCTTCCGACAGCCACCTCACCCGCGAGCGCCTGGAGGAGGTCCGCAGGACCCTCGACACGGCCTCACGGCAGATCCGCGACTCGCTCGGCTGACGGGCTCCAGTAGGGTGCGGCCATGTTCGCCGTAACCGCCGCACAGACCGATCCCGACAACCCACTCGCCGGCCTGAGGCTCGGCGAGCACGCCGAACCCGAGGCGCCCGACGGGTGGACGACCGTCACGGTCAAGGCCACCGCGCTCAACCACCACGACCTGTGGACGCTCAAGGGCGTCGGCATCCGCCAGGACCGGCTGCCGATCGTGCTCGGCTGCGACGCCGCCGGCCTGGACAAGGACGGCAACGAGGTCATCGTCCACTCGGTGATCGGCTCGGGCGCCGACGAGACGCTCGACCCCAAGCGCTCGCTGCTGTCGGAGACCCACGACGGCACCTTCGCCGAGCGCGTGGCCGTCCCGAGGCGGAACCTGGTGCCCAAGCCGGCCGCGCTCACCTTCGAGGAGGCCGCCTGCCTGCCGACGGCGTGGCTGACCGCCTACCGGATGCTGTTCGACAAGGCCGGGCTGCAGCCGGGCGCGACCGTGCTGGTGCAGGGCGCCGGCGGCGGCGTGGCCACGGCGCTCATCGCGCTCGGCCGGGCCGGCGGCTACCGCGTCTGGGCCACCAGCAGGTCGCCGGAGAAGCGCGAGCGCGCCCTCGAACTCGGCGCCGACCAGGTCTTCGAGCCAGGCGCGCGGCTGCCGGAGCGGGTGGACGCGGTCATGGAGACCGTCGGCCAGGCCACCTGGGACCACTCGCTGAAGTCGCTCAGGCCGGGCGGCCGCATCGTGGTCTCCGGCGCGACCAGCGGCGCCGTCCCGCCCGCCGACCTGAACCGGGTCTTCTTCCTGCAGTTGTCCGTGGTCGGCTCCACGATGGGCACCAGGGACCAGCTCCAGCGTCTGGCCGTCTTCCTTGAGCAGACCGGCGTACGCCCCGTCATCGACAGGACGCTCCCCCTCAGTGAGGCGGCGGCCGGGTTCGCCGCGATGCACGAGGGCGAAATCTTTGGAAAGATCGTCTTTGCCGTCTAGGTAAGTACTGGGTTACTTTGGCCCCTTTTCGGGTGATACAAAGGAAAGAGGTGGTATCACCCAGGAGGCGCCGTCATGGACGTCGAGCCGTTCGGCCCGGGATCGATGCACTGGGACACCGCGGGCGAGTACCGCAACCTGCTCGTCGCGGGCAGCGCACTGATCCTGCAGACCATGCACCCCGCCGTGGGCGCCGCCGTCGCTGAGCACTCCACCTTCAAGCAGGACCCGTGGGGACGCCTCGACCGCACGCTCACCTCCGTCCAGACCTGGGTGTACGGCGGGCCGGACGGCCTGGCCGAGGGCCGCAGGCTCCGCGAACTGCACGAGCCGATCAGCGGTGTGGACTCGCGGGGCCGGGCCTACCACGCGCTCAACGGCGAGGCGTGGGCCTGGGTGCACTGGTCGTTGTTCGAGCGCTTCCTGACGTTGAACCGGGTCTTCGGCACGCCGTACCCGGCGGCCGACGCGGAACGGATGCTCGCCGAGTCACGGCAGCTCGCCAGGATCCTGCGGGTGCCCGAGCGGGAGATGCCACCGGACATGGCGGCTTTCCGGTCCTACTTCAACCACATGGTCGCGACCCGCCTGGAGGCACACCCGACGGCACTGAACGTGCTGGAGGTCATGCGCGGCACCCCGGCGCCGCCTCGGTTGCCCGCGGCGGTGCGGCGGTTGTGGATGCCGGTGGGAGTGGCCTCCGGCGGCTTCAACGCCTTCGTCACGGTGGGCACGCTGCCGCCGGCAGTGCGCGCAAAGCTCGGCCTGACCTGGACCCCCCGCGACGAACGCCGCCTGCACCGAATCGGAAGACTGGTAGCCCTCCTAACCCCCAGACTGCCGGAGCGCCTGCGCTACATGCCCCTGGCCTACCAGGCCCGCCGCAAAGCCCGAACCCACCACCCCCGCCCCCTAACCCCCACCCCCCACTAGCCCCGCAACCCCTGACATCACCACACCCGCGCTACCCCAACCCGCGGACACCACCACGCCCGCGCCACCCCAACCCTCTGACATCACCACACCCGCGCTACCCCAACCCGCGGAGACCACCGCACCCGCGCCACCCCAACCCGCTGAGCACGGACTTTCAGCGAGCGCATGACCTCCGGCGAACCGGGCCGGGACGGGTCACTTCGGGGTGATCCGGATCTTGCTGACCGCCGTGCGCACGAAATCGCGGGAGCCCGAGGCCGCCACCATGAAGTCCCCCATGCACACCGACTCCGTGTGCCGCCCGCGCGAGCCCATGGCGTTGGGCACCTCGGGCAGCGCGCAGTCCGGGGTGGGCACGAGCGCGACCATGTCACTCGACCCGCCGCCGAACAGCAGTTGCGGCCCCACCGGATCACTACGCCGCCCGTCACCCGGCGCGGCCAGCCGGATCTGCCCCGACGACCTGAGCACCAGGTAGCCGTCCTTGGTCACCGTCCCCTTGAGGTTCGTGGCCAGCTCCATCCGCTGCTCGAACCGCATCCCGGTCGGCCGGTCGTACATCGCCATCCGCCACGGCCCGAACGCGAACAACATCACCTGCCCCACCAGCCCGCCCCCGGGCGGCCGCGGCCACAGCGTGACGTTCTCGGTGAACGACCGCAGCGGCTTCTCCCCCCGCGTCACCTCGATGTCACCCCCGTAAGGCGCAGCCAACTGCCGGTACTGCGAGAACTCCTCACCCGAGATCCACAACCCCACGAACGGCCGCGACCCCAGCTCATCGAGCCGCAACTCCGCCGGATACCGCACCTCGGCCCGCAACCCGTGCGGGAACACCACCTGGATGACCTCGTCAGCCCCCTTGACCTGCGCCTTGGCATGCAGCACGTTCGGCGCCGAGGTCAGCGTCGTCAACATGGGCGTTGGATCACGGGAGGGCCGCACGGGCGCCTCCGCCTCCGGCTCCCGGCTGGCGAGCAGGCCGACGACGGGCACCGCGAGTACCGCGACCAGCACCACGATGCCGATCCACCGCCGGCGCCCCTTCTCACCGGCCTCGATGACGTCGAACTGATCCGCCACCAGCGATCCTCGCGCAGTAGTGCGGCTTACGCCCTCGGCCCCAGTTCAGTTGAGCGGCGACCTCCAGCGCAACCCCTCGAACCGGGCAAAGTCCTTGTCACAGGTCACAAATTCACAACCGTGCTCGATGGCCAGCGCCGCCAGATACGCGTCGGGCACGAGCTTATGGTTCGTCCCGATCTGCTTGCACAGACCGGTGAAGATCTCCCAGTGGCGCTCCCCCGGGCTGACCACGATCGCATGGGGCTGGTTGCGGACCAGCTCCGCGAAGGCGAGGATCTCCTCCAGCGTCGCCGGCTGCTCGTAGAGCTGCCGATTCGCCAGGACCCGGATGAAGCTGTTGATCACTTGATCCGAGACCGCATAGGCCGAATCGCCGTTGACGAGGTCTTCGACGACCGCGCGGCAGGACCGGTGCCCCTTGGCCTCCAGGCGGAAGGCGTTGACGAGCACGTTGACGTCACTCAGCAGCATCGCCCACCTCCTTGAGGTCGCGTTCGACACCCTCCCGGTCGAGCAGGTCCTTGATGAACTCGGGGGTGAGCTCGATCCCGGACCTGAGGCGGGATCCGGAGACCGGTAGCTCCACCCGGGGCCGTTCGGCCGCTTCTGTGGAGCGGTTGAGTAGTTGCCGCAAGGCGTCCTCCATGACCGAGGTGAGACTGCGTCCGTTGCGTGCTGCGTACGCCTTCGCCTCGTTGAGGAGTGTCTCGTCGATGCGCACCGTGGTCCTCCGCATGACTCCAGCGTTCGCCGGTGACATAAAAATGTCAACACACGAAGGGTAGCCGGTTGGCTACGAAAGTGCATGGGGATCGGTGTCACCAATCGGCTACGTTCGCCTGTCCCTCGGTGCGCAGGCGTACCCGGGTGCCCACCAGTTCGCGGGACTCGGCGTCGGCCAGTAGGTCGGCCTGCCGTACGACGGCGTGGGCGCGGGCGGGGCCGTCCGGGAGGTCGACGACCAGGATCGCGCGCTCGGGTGCGCCGTCGCGGCCGTGCGCGACCGTGTAGCCGGCCACCGTCGCGGGGCCCTCATACAGGGGCTGGAGGGGGACGGGGGTGGCGGTGTGCACGGGGGCGGCGTCGCCGAGGACGCCGCCGGGTTCGGTGGACCAGACGGCGCAGGTGTGTTTGGTCAGGTGCATGCCCACGCCGGTGACCAGGCCGTGGCCGCGCTGGGCGCGCAGGAGGCCGGCCAGGGTGGCGGTGGAGTGCAGGACGTAGTCGCTGGCGGGGCCGCCGGCGTACGGCAGGCCGCCGGTGACCGTGAGGCCGCGCGGGTCGAAAAGGTCAAGTTTGAGCGCGTCGCACGCCTGCCGCAGGGCGACGGCGAAGCAGCTGTACAGGTCGAGCGCGGCCATGTCGTCCAGCCCCAGCCCGGCGCGGGCGAAAGCGGCCTCGGCCGCCCTCGCGATCGCCGTCGAGGAGGCCAGCGAGGGCCGGGCGGCGACCTCCCAGGTGTCCTCGGCGTAGGCCCAGCCGCGCAGGTACACCCGCCGCTCCAGCGGAATCGCCAGCCTGTCGGCCAGCTCCGCGCTGACCAGGACGACGGCCGCGGCCTGGTCGACCTCCAGCGTCGCGACCGTGTTGCTGGTGTACGGCCAGCCGACGAACCGCCCGGTCTCCAGCTCCTCCGGAGAAAACGCCACCCGCCGCCAGGCGTGGGGATTGGCCGCCGCCACTTCCGACATAAGCGACATAAACCCCGCCCTCTCCGACATTTCCCGACTTATCGCCATATTTCGGGAGAAACGGTGGGCCGTCTCCAGGATCGGATAAGTGTGGACAGGAAGGAACAACTCGTGCGCCAATTCCGCAGGATGCGGCGGCCGGTCCCACCCGTACGGCGGCTTCGGATCGGCCGGATGACTCCACACCACATGCTCCCTCATCTTCCGGAAGTGCCTGCGCGTGGCCAGCGCCTCCGCCCCCGCCACCAGCGCGCTGTCCAGCTCCCCCGCCGCGATCCGCGCCGCCGCCGCCCCGATGAGCATCTGCGGAGCCGTACCGCTGACGTTGGAGTAGACGCTGTGGCGCGGCGCCGCCCCGAGACGTTCCGCCAGCCGGTACGGCGGCGCGTCGTACTGCCAGGAATCGGTGTAGACCAGCCCGATCGAGTCGAGCCGCGACGGCGGCAGGCCGGCGTCGCGCGCGGCCTCCCTGGCCACGTGCTCCCAGAGGTCGAGGGGTTCCGGCCCGGGCTGTGTCCGGACGGTGAGCTGGGCGGCGCCGACGAGGCAGGGGGTGCGCGGGTCCATGCCCTCCATCTAACCAGAACAACATTCGGTTCGGCTCGCGAGTGACGTTTCTGACCCGAGTGGGCCCAGGCGGCGCATTGGTGAAAGTGACCGCTGTTATTCGTGGGGAGAATGAATTCTCGACGCCGCGGAGACCAGCGCGGATACCGGTTGAGAATACATGCCCAATTGCTATTTCTATAACGGAACGGAACCGGGCCAGACTTTTTCGCGTCGTTTCCTGGAACTCGCCCTGCGCCATTCATTAGCGTTCCCAGCGTTTTCCTGGCCCACCGGGGCGCCGTACCCCGCTCTGGGCCGCCGAGAACTGGAAGGAGCTCCATGATTTCCCGAGCAAGGCGCATGGCGATTCCGCTCGCCGGCCTGGTGGCCATCGGACTGGCCGCCGGCATGATGAGCGGCACCGCCTCCGCGACGCAGGCACCCAAGGACGTCGTCTCCAAGAACGCGACGACGCCCGCGACCCAGGCGGTCCAGTTCTGGACGCCCGACCGCATCCGGTTGGCCACGGACATGAAGGACTCCCTGGACATCTCGTCCAAGGGCGTCAGGGGCGGCACCCAGAGCCCCGACGGTCCGCCCGGATCGGTTCCTCCGATCGGCGAGGAGAAGGCGAAGACCGCCAAGAGCAAGCACGTCAACCTGCCCAACACGGTCGGCCGCGTGTTCTTCACGCTGCCCGGCGCCAACCCGAACGACCCGAAGAGCTGGCGCTTCTGCTCGGCCAGCTCTGTCCAGGGCAAGTACCGCAACCTGGTGGCGACCTCGGCGCACTGCGTCTACGACACCAAGAAGAACGTCTTCTACGACAACTGGATCTTCATCCCGTCGTACTGGGACGGCAACAGCGCGTGGGAGGGCAAGGCTCCCTACGGGATCTACGCCGCCAGGACGTTCAACGCGCACGACGACTTCGTGGTGAAGGAGGACTACGACTTCGACTACGCGTTCGTCAACGTCTACAACGGCATCAAGGTCAAGTGGGAGAAGGTCAACGGCAAGTGGCAGTGGACGGTCAAGAACGCCGGCCGTCTCGGTGACAACGTCGGCGGCCAGGGCTTCGCCTGGAACCGCAGCACGAAGGTGAACGTGTTCTCCTTCGGCTACCCGGCGGGCGAGCACCCCGACGGCGACAAGCCGTTCACCGGCCGCACGATGAAGTGGTGCTACGGCAAGACCAAGCCCATGCCGTCGGCGCCGAAGTACAACCTCCAGGAGCACATCGGCTTCAAGTGCTCCTTCACCGCCGGCGCGAGCGGCGGGCCGTTCATCTACAACTACAAGAGCGCCTCGCGCACCGGCTACCTGGTCGGCGTCAACAGCGTGGCGTGGGACACCGACGGCAACGACAGGTACGACCACATCTCGTCGCCGTACTTCAACGCCGACACCTACAAGGTCTACAAGGCCGCCGCCAACCGGTGGACCGGCAACTTCCCCCTGTAAGGCGTCGGAACCCGAGCTGAAAGTCCCCGGGCCCTCCCCGGGGACTTTCCCATGTCAGAACGCGAACAGCGGGCCCGTGGCGGCGCTCATCCGGCACCGGTTGCCGTAGACGGCGGTGTAGTTGATCAGCCTCTCTCCCCAGACGCCGGTGGCCGTGACCTTCACCGGGCTGTACTCCTCGGTGCACAGCACCTGCGTCACCGGCATGCGCGCCGGATTGCCCGCGGCGGCCGTCAGCGCGGCGCACGCCTCGGTGGCCCGCGGGTGCACGCTCGGGCGGCCGTCGCAGACGAGAAGAACATGACGGGCGCCGTGGGTGAGCACGTATCCGTTCTTCGGTGGTTCCGCGGGATTTGCGGCTGGACCAGCGGCGATAGCCGTACATGAAAGGACGGCGAGACACATGAGTCGCATACCCGCAGCCTTGCTCGCAGATCATCGGTGACCAACGACCGACGCGCGGGACGCTTGCCTCACATGGGCTTTATGGGACACACGTCAACCTTGATCAGATAACGAATCTCCATCCGAGCTGCCATACAGTGAGTCGATCTGGAAAAATCCTCCCTTACGACCCCAAGAAAGGCATTTCATGATCCCCCCGGTCAGGTCCCTCGCGGCCGCCGCCCTCGGCGCGCTGCTGATGGTGCCTGCCCTGACCGGGATCGCGAACGCCGCCCCCAGCAAGGTCATGACCGTCGCGCTGGCCAAGACCGACGCGGACATGAAGAAGGTCGCGGAGTACTGGCACCCCGACCGGCTCAAGAAGGCCGACAGCTACTCGCCGGCCACGCCCGCGGGCAACGCGCCCGCCGCCTCCTCCACCGCCGCCGGGTCGGCGGTCGGCTCCGCCGTGAAGGCCGCTTCCTCGACCGTGAAGCAGGCGAAGTCGGGCCCCCGTGACGTCGCGCCCGCGCTGCCCAAGGGCGCCTCGGCCGCCAAGACCATGGGCAAGGTCTTCTTCCGGTTCGGCAGCAAGGAGTTCTGGTGCTCGGCCAGCGCGGTGGCGTCCAAGAGCAAGAGCGTCGTCGCCACGGCGGGACACTGCGCCTACGACCCGCGCCAGCCCGGCGAGGCGCACAACTGGATCTTCGTCCCGAACCCGCAGCCCGACGGCAGCACCCCTGACGGCATCTACGTCGGCGCCTCGCTCAGCCTGCACGAGGACTGGGTCAAGGGCGACTACGACTTCGACTACGCCTTCGTCACCGTCCACCGCGGCTTCGTCTGGGAGAAGCAGAAGGACGGCTCCTACGCCATGAAGGACGTCGGCAAGCTGCAGGACAACGTCGGCGGCCAGGGCCTGGCGATCTCCAAGGGGTACGGCAACCGCGTCAACGCCTTCGGTTACCCGGCGGGCGCCCAGCCCGACGGCACCCGGCCCTTCACCGGCAAGACGCTCGAGACCTGCGCCGGCGGCACCACCAAGACGACCGCGCCGAGCCGGGAGCTGCAGTACGGCGTGCTGCTCCAGCCCTGCAACCTGACCGCGGGCGCGAGCGGCGGCCCCTGGCTGTGGAAGTTCCAGAGCTCGACGAAGCTCGGCTACCTCAACGGGGTCAACAGCCTGACCTGGAACCGCGACGCCCGCGGGGCGTACGACGCGGTGTCCGCGCCGCCGTTCATCGCCACCACCTCAGACGTGTACCGGCAGGCCGACGCGCAGGGCAGCAGCGAAAAGTGAGGCAAGTCACATCGGCCCCATAGGCCGGCTCTGTGATCAGGCAGGACCTCTGTCTCGGAACGATCACGCCGCGTGTTGGAGCGGTTGACATGATCTACCGAAAATTCACATGGACCGAGTCAGCACTGTAAGTTCCGGGCTGTCCATTTTTGCTGAGTTCGGAGCGCATTCGGCGCCCCTAGACCAGCGCAACCTGGAGTTACCTTGAAGCGAATCCTTCTTCCGGCCGGTGGCGCTCTGCTGGCGACCGGTCTCGTGGCCGCCAGCTTGTCCGGTGTCGCTCAGGCCGCCGACGACATCGCCAAGGACCCGATGGCCACCAACACCAAGGCGGCCTACTCCGTCGCCGCGTTCTGGATGCGGTCCAACTTCGCCGCTCTGCGCCAGGCGACCTCCTACACCTGGGACGCCGCGGACGTGAAGAAGGTCGTCCAGAAGGGCGGCTACAGCCCCGACGGCCGTCCCGGGCAGACCGCGCCGCAGTCCTCCGGCTCCGGCAAGTCCCAGAACGTCAACCTGCCGAAGACCATCGGCAAGGTGTTCTTCGTCGACGCCTCCGGCAAGTACCGCTGGTGCTCGGCCACCTCGATCCAGTCGAACTACCGCAACCTGGTCGCCACGGCCGGCCACTGCGTGTACGACACGGACGGCAACCGCGACGTCCTGGACCGCTGGGTCTTCGTCCCCGGCTACTACCAGGGCAAGGCGCCGTGGGGCATCTACGTGGGCAAGCAGGCGTTCACCCACTACGACTTCACGACCTACGAGGACTACGACCGCGACTACGCGTTCGTCACCGTCTACAACGGCATCGGCCACGACGGCAAGAAGTTCGTGGACGCGGGCCGTCTCGGTGACAACGTCGGCGGCCAGGGCATCTCCTGGAACCAGCCCAGCGGCAAGCCGGTGCGCGCCTTCGGTTACCCGTACGCGCCGCACCCGGACGGCAACAAGGTCTACTCGGGCGTGACCCCGAAGACCTGCTACGGCCCGACCACCGGCAAGAAGGTCGGCGCCTCGTGGCTGAAGATCGAGGAGCACGTGGGCCTCAAGTGCGCCGTGACCCCCGGTTACGACGGCGGCCCCTGGCTGAAGAACTACAGCAACTCCAAGCGTCTCGGCTACGTGAACGGTGTCACCAGCACCTTCGCCGACCAGGACGGCAACGACCGCATCGACTGGATCACCTCCCCGTACTTCGACGGCGAGACGGCTGACGTCTACAACGCCGCGAAGAACGTGTGGTCCGGCAAGGTCGTCGGCCCGAAGGGCGAGCTCTACAAGTAGGACGTCGACGTGAAGGGGCCCGGCATCACTGCCGGGCCCCTTCCGCATTTCTGGGCATATCTCCTCACATGGCCGGGCACTTTCACGCCTACCTGTGGACCGGGATCGGCGAGGAACTGCGCCTGGAGGAAGAGCGCCGGACCGGCACGCCCGAGTTCCCCGGCTCGCCGCTCCCTCCGATGCGCACCGCCGACTGGCTCGCGCGCCCACGCCGCCAGGTGAGCGCCACGCACGACTCCGTGGCGGACGCGCTCGCCTGGCTCGACCGCGAGTACACGCTGGTGCGGCGCAACCTGCTCCTGCCCGCCGACGAGGAGCGCATAGGCCGTCCGGTACGGCTGGCCAACGCGACCGAATCCCTCGGTGGCGCCGTGGACGTCCAGTGGGGTTTCTGGCTCACGGGCGGCCGGTTCGCGTCCCTGGCGGTCGTCTGCTGCCCGAATCGGAGCGCCCCGCACCCCTGTCCGCTCATGATCGGAGCGACTTAGACGGGACGAGGGGCCAATCTGGTTCCTGTGATCTACGTCACATTCACCGGTGCACGGTGAGTGGCGAGGCCCTTACGACTCTTTTGCACCATTCGCCACATGCCCCCGATTGGCCAGTGAAAACATGCCCAAACGATCACCGGCGGTAATTGTATCTGACAGATAACAGCACGGTCACGGCGGTAAGGGTGACTACCAAACCGGGCGAAACGGCTTCCACCTGCAAAGATCACACGGGTATGTTCCTTGCTATCCCTTTACTGACGCATGGGACGCATGTTGCGACCCACGACAGACCAAGGAGCAGTTCCCTTGAAGCGCATCCTCATCCCCGCCGGTGGCGCCATCCTGGCGACCGGCCTGCTGGCCGCCGGCCTGGCCGGCACCGCCTCGGCCGCCAACGACGTCGACACCGACCCGATGGCGAAGAGCGCGGCCACCGCTAAGGCCATCGCCGCCTTCTGGGCGGACAACAACGGCGCCGCCCTCAAGGCCGCCAAGGAGTCCAACGTCTGGGACGGCAAAGACGTCGAGAAGCTGAAGCAGAAGGGCGGCTACTCCGCGGACAGCCGGCCCGGCACCACGCCCCCGATCGGCGCCGAGAAGAAGACCACCGCCAAGGTTCAGAACGTGAACCTGCCGAAGACCATCGGCAAGGTGTTCTTCGTGAACGGCAAGGGCGAGAAGAAGTGGTGCTCGGCCACCTCGATCCAGTCGCAGTACCGCAACCTGGTCGCCACGGCCGGCCACTGCGTCTACGACGTCAAGGACAACCAGGACGTCATGTCCAAGTGGGTCTTCGTCCCCGGTTACTACCAGGGCAAGTCCCCGTGGGGCATCTACGTGGGTAAGCAGGCCTTCACCCACTACGACTTCTCCACGTACGAGGACTACGACCGCGACTACGCGTTCGTCACGGTCTACAACGGCGTCCACCTCGGTGGCGGTACCAAGAAGGAAGTCGCGAAGAGCGAGTTCGACGCCTACCAGGGCGAGAAGTTCGCGGCGAAGAAGGAGATCACGGCCGCCGAGTACGACGCGGGCGTCTCCAAGTACGGCGAGAACGGCCCCTACAAGAAGGAGTCGGTCACCTCGGCTCCCGAGACCGTGGGCAAGCCCGCCGACGTGAAGACGGCTGCGGACGTGAAGCCATACCTGACCGCGACCGGCAAGAACGGCATCAAGCTCACCGGCGTCGAGGTCACCGAGCACGACTACACCAAGGCTCCGGCCGGTCTGGACAACAACGCCAAGTTCGTTGGCCCGACCAACTCGAGCAAGGCCGCCATCACTCAGGAGACCTACAAGAAGCTGCAGGCCGAGAAGGCCGACGGCAAGTTCCTGGGCAAGCTCTGGGCCGACAAGGACAAGAACGGCAACGAGACCGCCTGGTACAAGCAGCAGTTCTTCATCAAGAAGTGGGTCAAGAGCTCCGTCAAGGAGATCTACTGGCACGAGACCTACTTCGTGGTCTCCGGCTCCATCAAGGACGCCGGCCGCCTCGGTGACAACGTCGGTGGCCAGGGCTTCGCCTGGAACCAGCCCACGGGCAAGGACGTCCGGGTGTTCGGCTACCCGGCCGCCCCGCACCCCGACGGCAACAAGAACTACACCGGCATCACGCCGAAGTGGTGCTACGGCAAGACCTCTTCGAAGCTGGCCGCCTCGGCCGCCAAGAAGATCGAGGAGCACATCGCGCTCAAGTGCGCGATGACCGAGGGCGCCGACGGTGGTCCCTGGCTCCTCAAGTACAGCAACGCCAAGCGCATCGGTTACGTGAACGGTGTCACCAGCACCTTCGCCGACCAGAACGGCAACGACCGCGTCGACACCATCACCTCGCCGTACTTCGACGGTGAGACCGCGTCGGTCTACCAGGCCGCCGCGAAGGTGTGGTCCGGCAAGGCGTTCTAAGGGGCGCTGAGCGAGCGGCCTGAGGCTGTTCGTAGATCCTGAATGACCCGTAGGGCCCGGCGACCGCCGGGCCCTACGGCTGTTCCGGCGAAAGTTGAAGCCGTTTGGACGCACGGCGCGCGCGAACGGTGCCATCGATCAGATGTGATCTGCGTCACATAGCTGAGGCCACACCCTCTAGACCGACACCCTGACCACACGGGTCACACCGGCAACTCTCATGAGTTGATCTGCGAAAACAGCACAGACCTTGCCCTTCGCCCGGTCAGCCCCATCGCCCGCCTAAACATCACGAACCGATCACGGCCGACTTGACCCATCTTTTCCTCCCAAAGCGGGTTCCTGTTTTCAAGATCGGCGCTGTATGTTCCTGGCTATCCCTTTACTGACGCATGGGACGCAAGAGGCGTTCCACGACAGCGCAAGGAGTTACCTTGAAGCGCATCCTCCTCCCGGCCGGTGGCGCCATCCTGGCCACTGGTCTGCTGGCCGCCGGCCTTGCCGGTGCCGCGCAGGCTGAGCCGACGTACGACGCCGAGCAGCTTGCCTCGGACGCCAAGGCCGCCGAGATCATCAACTTCTGGACGAAGTCCAACAACGCTGCCCTGAAGCAGGCCACGGCCTACTACTGGGACAACAAGGACGTCAAGAAGATCGTTGAGAAGGGTGGCTACGTCGGCAACACGAAGCCGGGCGAGCTCCCCCCGATCGGTGCCGAGAAGAAGGTCACCGTCAAGTCCCACAACGTGAACCTGCCGAAGTCCATCGGTAAGGTCTTCTTCGAGGGTCGCGACGGCAACCTGTACTGGTGCTCCGGCACGTCGATCCAGTCGAAGTACCGCAACCTGGTCGCCACGGCCGGTCACTGCGTCTACGACATCAAGGCCAACGACGAGGTCGTCTCCAAGTGGGTCTTCGTCCCCGGTTACTACCAGGGCAAGGCTCCGTGGGGCATCTACGTGGGTAAGCAGGCCTTCACCCACTACGACCTCTCGGTGTACGAGGACTTCGACCGCGACTACGCGTTCGTCACTGTGTACAACGGTGTCGGCGGCGTCTTCAACGGCTCGAAGCAGGTTTCGAAGTCCGAGTACGACGCGTACAAGGGCGAGAAGTACGTCAAGAAGACCGAGATCACCGCGGCCGAGTACGACGCGGGCGTCTCCAAGTACGGCGAGAACGGCCCCTTCCAGAAGGAGTCCGTGACCTCCTCGCCGGAGACCGTCGGTAAGCCGGCCAGCGTTGTCGACTACAACTCGGCCAAGCCTTACCTCACCGCGACCGGCAAGGACGGCGTCAAGCTGACCTCCGTCGAGGTGACGGAGCTGCAGTACACCAACGCTCCCAACGGTTTCGACAACAACGCCAAGTTCGTCGGCCCGACCAACGCCAGCGCTCAGTTCATCAGCCAGGAGGAGTACAAGAAGCTCCTGGCCGAGAAGGCTGACGGCAAGTTCCTGGGCAAGGTCTTCGGCCTTGACAAGGACGGCAAGGAGACCTCGGACCCGGCCAAGCAGGTCAACTGGGGCAAGAAGCAGTTCTTCATCAAGAAGTGGGTCAAGTCCACCACCAAGGAAGTTTACTGGGTGGGCGAGTTCTACATCGTGGCTCACGCGGTGAAGGACACCGGTCGTCTCGGCGACAACGTCGGCGGCCAGGGCTTCTCGTGGAACCAGGGCACCGGCAAGGTCGTTCGTACCTTCGGCTACCCCTACGCGAAGCACCCCGACGGCTCGAAGCCCTACTCCGGCGTCACGCCGAAGTGGTGCTACGGCAAGACCGGCCCGAAGGCCACGAAGGTCGCGAGCCTGAAGATCGAGGAGCACGTGTCGCTGAAGTGCGCCGTCACCGGCGGCTACAACGGCGCCCCGTGGCTGCTCAAGTACAGCAACGCCAAGCGCATGGGCTACGTCAACGGCGTGACCAGCGTTCTGTACGACACGGACGGCAACGACCGTTGGGACTACATGTCCTCGCCGTACTTCGACGAGGAGACGCACGCCGTGTACTCGGCCGCTGCGAACGTGTGGTCCGGCGCGATCACCTGGGGCCTCCCCAAGTAGTTCGGTGATCGGCTGAGCTGAGCGTCCAAACCTCGGCTCACCCCGGCATCACCCGAAGGGCCTGGCGCAAGCCAGGCCCTTCGGTCTTTCTTCAGGAAATTTCTTAGAAGATCCCTTATCAGAGGGACGCATGGGTCGATAGGGTCCTGACATCCCTCTTGTTACTCCTGTGGAGCCCTCCGTGAAGCGCCTGCTCGTCCCCCTCGCCGCCGCCAGTCTGAGCGCTGCATCCCTTGCTCTCCCGGCCGCCGCCGAGCCGAGCTGGGTCCAGGACCCGCTCGCTCCGAAGCCCGCCGACGCCTACAGCAACGCGTTCTTCTGGCTGGACGGCAACGCCGCCGCCCTGAAGAAGGCCACCCAGTACCACTGGGACGCGAAAGACGTCCCCAAGCTGGTGACGACCCAGGCCAAGACTTTCGACGGCAAGCCCGGCATGACCGCCCCGATCACCTCCTCCAAGCCCGGCGCCAAGGTCAAGAACGTCAACCTGCCCCGCAGCATCGGCAAGGTCTTCTTCCTGGACAGCAAGGGCAACTACCGCTGGTGCTCGGCCACCTCGATCCAGTCGCGCCACCGCAACCTGGTCGCGACCGCCGGGCACTGCGTGTACGAGGACGGCAAGGACGTCTACAAGAAGTGGGTCTTCGTCCCCGGCTACTACCAGGGCAAGGCTCCCTGGGGCGTGTACGCGGGCGCGTACGCCTTCACGACCTACGACCTCGACGTGTACGACGACTACGACGGCGACTACGCCTTCGTGGCCGTGCACAACGGCTTCACGCTGACCGAGGAGAAAGAGGTCACCAAGAGCGCGTACGACGCCTGGAAGGGCGACAAGTGGGTCAAGCATGAGGAGATCAAGAAGGAGGAGTACGACGCCGGCTTCTCCAAGTACGGCGCGGGCGGGCCGTACTGGTCCAAGGACTTCGATCTCACGCCCGAGAAGGTCGGCAGCGACTACAAGGGCGAGAAGACCCTGACCAGGGTGGAGGTCACGGAGGCGGCATACAAGGCGGCCCCGAAGGCCACCGCGGCGAACCAGAACGGCGAGCAGTACGTCCAGGACGGCCCCGCCCCCATCAGCCAGGAGGCCTACAAGAAGCTGCTGGCTGAGAAGGCCGACGGCAAGGTCCTCGCGCTGCTGACCGTCGACAAGGACAAGAACGGCAACGAGATCGCCTGGTACGAGACCCGCTTCTACCTCAAGCAGTGGGTCAAGACCGGCAAGCAGATCAAGTACTTCCGCGACCACTACATCATCGGGCTCGCCAAGGACACCGGGAAGCTCGGGGACGTCGTCGGAGGGCAGGGGTTCGCGTGGAACCAGCCCAAGGGCCAGCCGGTCTACGTCTTCGGTTACCCCGGTGACCCGCACCCCGACGGCGACAAGCCGTACTCCGGCGTCACCCCCAAGTTCTGCTACGGCAAGACGGGCACCAAGACCTACCAGGTCAACACCTTCAAGGTGGAGGAGCACCAGGTGCTCAAGTGCTCGCTCACCGGCGGCGCCGACGGCGGGCCCTGGCTGATCAGGTATAACAACGCCAAGCGCACCGGCTACCTGAACGGCGTGACCAGCATCTTCCACGACCAGGACGGCAACCAGCGGATCGACTTCGTCAGCTCCGCCTACTTCGACAGCGAGACCGCCGACGTCTACAACAAGGCGACCTACGCGCAGACGAAGTCCGTGGTGGGCCCGAACGGCGAGATCCTGCACTGACGAGCGTCGTCAGAGGAAGCCCGCGGTGGGTCCACCGCGGGCTTTCGCGTCGGTCATGTGGTGGCGGGCGCGGGTGACGAGGCGGCGGGTGGCCGCGGGTGAGCGGTTCAGGAGCGGCGCGATCTCCCGGTACGGCAGGCCGAGCAGCACGTGCAGCACGAAGGCGAGCCGTTCGGCCGGCGGCAGGGTGCTCAGGGCGGTCAGTAGCGCCGACCCCACGGAGTCGGCCAGGCCGTCGTCACTGTTCATACCGGAGTGACGGTCGGCGGGGCGCCGGGTGTGACGTCAGACGGAGGCCAGGTCGCGGGTGCGTTCGGTGAGTTCCTGGACGGCGCGCTCATGCTTGTGGGGTTCGAGGCGGCGGCGCAGGTCGTCGGCGTAGGAGCGGGAGCGGGCCGACTGGAGTTCGGCGCCCAGGAGCAGTGCGTCGGCGGCGGTGGCGCAGGACTCCTCCAGCTCGCCGGTCTGCAGCAGCCCAGCCGACAGCAGCGAGAGGTTGAACATGCGGCCACGCACGAAGCGGCCGTCCATCTGCAGCGAGCGGCGGGCGTGCCGGACCGCGCGCTCGCCGTCGCCCAGGTCGCGGAAGCAGTGGGCGAACTTGGCCGCCAGGTACGCCTCGTCGAAGTACCCGAGCCACACCGGCTCGTCCTCGGTACGGCGGGCCGAGAACGCCTGCTCGGACTCGTTGAGCGAGGTGCCGCAGGACCGGGCGTCGCCGAGTCCGGCGTGGGCATGGGCCTCCAGGACGTGGGCGGAGGCCAGCAGCGTCCGCACGCCCGCCCGGCCGGCCGACAACTGCGCGGCGCGGGCCAGGTCGAGTGCGTGGTTGTGCTGGCCCATGTAGATCGCCTGGTGGGCCATCCCGGCGAGGATCTCGCCGCCCAGCGCGTGGTCGGCGGCGCCGCGGGCCAGGCGCAGCGCCTGGATCAGATAGCGCTGCGCGAGGCCGTGCTGTTCGAGGTCGTAGGCCATCCAGCCGGCCAGGCGGGTGAGTTCGGCGGCGGCCGAGGCGAGCTGGCGGCCGGTGGCCTCGCCGTACGAGCCGTCCCGAAGGAGCGGGGACACGGCGGTGTCCAGATATTTCACGACCGAGGAGCGCACCCGGCCGCTCCCGAAACGGTTGTCCAATTCCCCGAACGAACGGGTCACCTCGTGAATCGCGGCGATGTCCGCGTTGCCGACCCTGCGTCCTCCCCCGCCGGTCGGCCTCCCCTCGGCCGGCGCCGACAACCAGCGCAGGGCCCCCACCGAGCCCGCCCCGATCGCGAACGTCGAGTCGAGCAGGAACCTCCGTCTCTCCACATCCGCCCGCCACAGTGCCGTCACGGTAGCGACCCCCTCCTGCCAGGTGTGCGTGAACTCCTGCCCGAGATCGAGGGGTGTGGTCATGGCCGGCATGCCGAGTTCCTCGGTGGTCACCGGCCTGCCGAGCCGGAGCGCGAAGATCTCCGCGAGAAGGCACGGAACCGGTTCCCTCGGCCGCTGACCACCGATCCAGCGCAGAACGGAGCTGTGGTCGTACTTGAGGCCGGGGGTGCCGCGCGCTGCTCCCAGATCGTTCAGCCGCCGGGCAAGGCCCTTGTGTGAGAAGCCCGCCTCCGCGATGACTCGCTGGAGCAGTCGGTTGGGCTCGCGTTCCATAGCTCTCCTCGCCCAGGAGCCGGCGCCCGCCATCCTTACAGAGCGCTCCCTTTATAGCACGAAGAGTAAAGAGGTTTTCTGCTGTTCCTAAAGACGGACGGGCTAGGGCAGGTTCAGCTCCCAGACGCGTACGGCCATCGGCCGCTTGGTGTTGTCGAAGACCACGCGCACCGCCATCCGGCCCTTCTTGAGCCGCTGCCAGAGGTGGATCGGGTCGCACTTGGTCTTGCCGTACGCCTTCTTGGTGGCGCTGTCGTAGGGGTAGCCGGCGGCCCGCTTGCCGCACGTCTTGTTGACCTGCCGGTAGTCCAGGCCCTCGGTGTAGGCGATCCGGACGGGCTTTCCGGTCTTCTTCTCCAGTGACCAGCCGAGCAGGCCGCTCTCCCCGATCTCGCCCAGCGTGGCCTTGTGCGGGGTCAGGACGAAGTGGGAGTTGCCGGAGATCTTCGCCCAGCCGTACACGGTCTTGAGGCCGGTGGCGGCCTCGGCCGGGATGGTCGCGCAGAGAAGCGTGGCGGCGGCCGCCGCGCTCACCAGAACCGCTTTCATGTGTCCTCCAAGATCGACGGTTTCGTCGACCTTCTCAGACGCCGCTTGATGACGGCTTGCAGAAAAAGGCCCGGCCGGATTGGTCCGGCCGGGCACGCGATCGTACGGGGTCTAGACGCGGGCGACGCCGTCGATCTGGGCCTGGGCGGCCACGGCGGCGGTCACCGCGGGGGCCACCCGGGCGTCGAACGGGCTCGGGATGATGTAGTCGGCGGTCAGGTCGTCGGCGACCACGTCGGCCAGGGCGTCGGCGGCGGCCACCTTCATGTTCTCGGTGATCGTGCGGGCCCGCACGTCGAGGGCGCCGCGGAAGACGCCGGGGAAGGCCAGCACGTTGTTGATCTGGTTGGGGTAGTCGGAGCGGCCGGTGGCCACGACGCTCGCGTGGCGGCGGGCGGCGGCCGGGTCGATCTCGGGGGTCGGGTTCGACAGCGCGAAGACGATCGCGTCGGGGGCCATGGAGGCGATGGCCTCCTCGGCGACGGTCGAGCCGGACAGGCCGATGAAGACGTCGGCGCCGGCCAGCGCCTGCTCGGTCGAGCCCGTGTGGCCGCCCTTGTTGGTGTCGCGGGTCAGCGCGGACTTGATCGGGTTGAGGTCGGTACGTCCGTTGTGGAGCAGGCCCTTGGAGTCGGCCACGGCGATGTCGCCGATGCCCGCCTCCAGCAGGATGCGGCTCACCGCGACGCCGGAGGCGCCCGCGCCGGCCACCACGGCGCGCAGGTCGGACAGGGAACGTCCGGTGAGGCGGGCGGCGTTCTTGAGCGCGGCCAGCGCCACGATCGCGGTGCCGTGCTGGTCGTCGTGGAAGACCGGGATGTCGAGCAGGTCGCGCAGCCGGTCCTCGACCTCGAAGCACCGGGGGGCGCTGATGTCCTCCAGGTTGATGCCGCCGAAGGAGGGCGCGAGCCGTACCACGGTCTCGACGAGCGCGTCGACGTCGGTGCAGTCGAGGCAGATGGGAACCGCGTCGACGCCCCCGAACTCCTTGAAGAGGAGTGCCTTGCCCTCCATGACGGGCATGGCGGCGGCGGGACCGATGTCGCCGAGCCCTAGCACAGCGGTGCCGTCGGAGACGACGGCGACCACATTCGAGACCCAGGTGTAATCGTTGACCAGCTCCGGGGAGTCGGCGATGGCCGAGCAGACGCGGGCCACTCCGGGGGTGTAGGCGAGGGAGAGGTCGTCCTTGTCGCGGACGGGGATGGTCGAGCGGACCTCGAGCTTGCCGCCGCGGTGCAGCGCGAAAGCCGGGTCCAGGTCGAAGGAATCAAGCGAGGTGGAAGCGGGCGTGACAGCCACAGAGACCCCTGTAGGTTCATCGGACGGAAGGACAGACGCCACAAGGAGGCCTGGCTTCGGTAGCTGCCAGGATCCCCTCGTCGATCGGTCGTCTCGTGAGGGGTACGGGGGTCACCCGTTTCATGATTGTGCCACATGGTGAGATAGATCAGGTGTCGGAGCTGACGCCGTTCTGTTGACGCATCGTTAAATCAGAACGCACGGACTGCTACTAACCGCCATCTAAACTTCACAAAACCTAACTTTCGTGGCATACCTCATGAGGAGGCCGAACATGGCCCTCTGGTCTTCGCGTCGCCGTGGCTACGCCGTAGGCACGCTCGCTATCACCGCCGCCCTGGCACTGTCCGCGTGCGGCGGCCAGCAGGCGGGCACCGACACCGCGCAGCCGTCCGGCACCGCCGCCGGCGGCGCCAAGCTGGTGAACGCCGGCAAGCTCACCACATGCACGAACATCCCGTACGAACCCTTCCAGTTCAAGGAAGGCGACAAGGTCGTCGGTTTCGACGTGGACATCGTCGACCTGGCCGCCAAGAAGCTGGGCGTGACCCAGGAGATCGTGGACATCGACTTCGCCCAGATCAAGAGCGGCGCGGCGATGGCTTCCGGCAAGTGCGACGTGGCCGCCGCCGGCATGACGATCACCGACGAGCGCAAGCAGAACATCGACTTCTCGGTGCCCTACTTCGACGCCACGCAGGCCCTGCTGGCCAAGAAGGGCACCGGAGCCACGTCCCTGGACGACGTCAAGGCCAAGGGCCTCAAGCTCGGCGCCCAGGCCAGCACCACGGGCCTCGACTACGTCAAGGGCAAGGGCTTCGACCCGGTCGAGTACGCCGACTCCTCCAAGGAGCTCCTCGCCCTGCAGTCGGGCCAGGCCGACGTGATCGTCCAGGACCTGCCCGTCGTCCTCACCTGGCTGAAGAAGCCGGACGTGGCCGCCAAGTTCGAGATGATCGCCAGCCTCGACACCGGCGAGCAGTACGGCATCGGCCTCAAGAAGAACGCCGACCCGGTCCTGCTCAAGGCCATCAACGACTCCATCGAAACCGCCAAGAAGGACGGAACCTACGAGCAGATCTTCGTGAAGTGGTTCGGCAAGAAGCCCGGTGAGCTGGGCTGATGAAGCCGTCCACGGTGGCTGAGCCGGGCCGTGCCCGGCTCAGCCCACGTAAGAAGCAGCGCATCATCCGGACCGTCCAGTACATCGTGCTCGCGGCCCTGCTCATCGGCCTGGGCTTCTACGCGGACTGGCCGAACCTGGCGCAGAACTTCGCCAAGCTCGACGTGGCGCAGAAGACGCTGCCCGAACTGTTCACGATCGCGCTGACCAACACGATCATCTACACCGTCGGCGGATTCATCCTCGCCTTCGTGTTCGGGCTGATCTTCGCGTTGATGCGCATGTCGCAGGTCGGCATCTACCGGTGGATCGCGACCATCTACATCGAGATCTTCCGCGGCCTGCCCGCCCTGCTCGTCTTCATCCTGATCACCTTCCTGCCGGCTGCCCTGCCCGGCTTCCAGATCCCCGGCGACGTCTACGGCCAGGGCATCCTCGGCCTCGGCGTGATCGGCGCCGCCTACCAGGCGGAGGTCTTCCGCGCCGGCCTCCAGGCCGTGCCTCCCGGTCAGACCGAGGCGGCCAGGTCGCTGGGCATGTCGGCCAGCAGGGCGCTGTTCACCGTGGTCATCCCCCAGGCCATCAGGATCGTCATCCCGCCCACGACCAACCAGTTCGTCTTCCTCCTCAAGGACTCCTCGCTGGTGCTGTTCCTGGGGGTGTCCAGTCAGTACGTCGAACTGGCCAAGTTCGGCAACGACCTGGCCTCGCAGTACTCCAACGCGACGCCCCTGATGGTCGCGGGCCTGACGTATCTTCTGGTCACGATCCCGCTCGGATACCTCGCACGCAGGCTGGAGAAGCGATGACGACGCCACACGCCATCGACGTCAGGGACCTGCACAAGAGCTTCGGCGACAACCACGTGCTCAAGGGCATCGACTTCACCGTCGACCCCGGCCAGGTCGTCTGCGTCATCGGCCCCTCGGGGTCCGGCAAGTCCACGCTGCTGCGCTGCGTGAACCTGCTGGAGCACCCGTCCAAGGGCAAGGTGTACGTGGAGGGCGTCGAGCTCACCGACCCCGACGTGGACATCGACGCCGTACGCCGCCGCATCGGCATGGTCTTCCAGCAGTTCAACCTGTTTCCGCACATGACGGCCCTGCAGAACGTCATGATCTCCCAGCAGCGGGTGCTCAAGCGCAGCAAGAAGGAAGCCGAGGTCATCGCCAGGGAGAACCTGGACAAGGTCGGCGTGGGCGCCAAGTGCGCCTCCTACCCGGCGCAGCTCTCCGGCGGCCAGCAGCAGCGCGTGGCCATCGCGAGGGCGCTGGCGATGAACCCCGACCTCATGCTCTTCGACGAGCCGACCAGCGCCCTCGACCCCGAACTCGTCGGCGACGTGCTCATGGTCATGCGCAAGCTGGCCGAGGAGGGCATGACGATGATGGTGGTCACCCACGAGATGGGCTTCGCCCGCGAGGTGGCCGACCGGGTCGTGTTCATGGACGGCGGCGTGATCGTCGAGGAGGGCACCCCCGCCCAGGTCATCGGCGACCCGCAGCACGAGCGGACCAGGGCGTTCCTGCGGCGCGTCCTGCACCCCGAGGGCTGATGAGCACCGCACGCGCCGCAACGCCTCATGCGGGCTCCCCCGCCCGTATGAGGCGTTGCGCAGGCCTCGCCCTGCTCGCGCTGGCGGCCTGCGGCACGCTCGCCGCCTGCGGAACCGAGCGCGTACGGCAGGCCGACCCCTCCGGCGCCCTCACCATGTGCACCAACACGCCCTACGAGCCGTTCGAGTTCGAGCAGGACGGCGTCATCGTGGGCTTCGACGTGGACCTGGTCAGCCTGGTGGCCCAGGAGCTGCGCAGGCCGCTCAAGGTCGTCAACGTGGACTTCGACGCCATCCAGAACGGCAGCGCGCTCGGCGACGGCACCTGCGAGGTGGCCGCGGCCGGCATCACGATCACCGAGCAGCGCAAGAGGAACCTCGCCTTCTCCACGCCCTACTTCGAGGCCTCCCAGGCCGTCCTGGTGCGCAGGGACAGCAAGCTGAAGAAGCTGAAGGGCGCCGGGGTGAAGGTCGGGGTCCAGACCGGCACCACGGGCGCCGACTACGCGCGCGACAAGGGCCTGGCCGTCGTCGAGTACGACGACTCGCTGCAGCAGCTCATCGGGCTCCAGGCCGGGCACGTGGACGCGCTGATCCAGGACCGGCCGGTGATCGCGCTCTGGCTGACCAAGCTCAAGCTCGGCAAGGAGCTCAAGCTGCTGGAGAGCCTGGAGACCGGCGAGAGGTACGGCATCGCCGTACGCAAGGGAGACGCCGGGCTGCTCCGCACCGTGGACAAGGTCCTGGAACGTGCCAGGAAGGACGGGACCTACGAGCGGTTGCGCGACAAGTGGCTCGGCAACCTGAGCAACGGCCAGTAGCGCAGCACCACGCGGCCCACGATGTCGCTGACCGGGCCGAAGTCCCAGCTGTCACGGCGGCCGGAGGCGCGCTGGTTGTCGCTCTCCAGCCACCAGCCCTCCTCGCCGTGCCACTGGGCCCGCTTGACGATGAGGCGCGCGGGGTCCCCGGGCAGGCGGGCGACGACCAGGTCTCCTGGGTGGACGGTGGCGCCCCGCCGTACCAGCAGCCAGTCGCCGGGACGCAGCGCAGGCCGCATGGAGTCCCCTTCGACACGCACTCTCATGTGCTGTGACCCCTTCATCCACGGGCGTTTCGGACCCGAGTAAGGTCGGTAACTGGACCCAAGCTGACTCAGCATCAAGGAAGGACTTTCTGATGCTCGCACGACTGCTACGACCCAAGCATGTCGCTTCCGCGCACTGCGACCTGCCCTGCGGCGTCTACGACCCCGCTCAGGCCCGGATCGAGGCGGAATCGGTCAAGGCGATCATGGAGAAGTACGCGGGCAACGAGGACCCGGTCTTCCGCTCGCGCGCCCTCACCATCAAGGAGGAGCGGGCCGAGCTGGTCAAGCACCACCTGTGGGTGCTGTGGACCGACTACTTCAAGCCGCCGCACCTGGAGCAGTACCCCCAGCTCCACCAGCTCTTCTGGGAGGCCACCAAGCTGGCCGGCGCGGCTGGCGGCAAGGGCACCGTAGACGTGTCCAAGGCGGACGACCTTCTCGGCAAGATCGACGAAATCTCCAAGATCTTCTGGGCCACTAAGGCCGCATAAATCGGAAAAAAGGGCTCTGTGTGGTACCAGCCACGCAGAGCCTTTTCGTTCGTTGGCGAGTCTGAATCCGCCAAGCACCTCTCCGGGGCGGTAAGTTGCAGTCAGCGTCGAAACCGTACGGGGTCGCTGACCCGAGGGAGGATCGTGACCGAGGAAACCGAGACGCGCGCTGAGGGCGTGGCGGGCATCCGCGACGTGGTGAGCATCAGGCTCCCCGCGGCGAGCGCCTACCTGTCCGTGCTGCGTACGGCAACCGCCGGGCTGGCCGCGCGGCTGGACTTCACGCTCGACGAGATCGAGGATCTGCGGATCGCCGTCGACGAGGCGTGCGCCATGCTGCTGACCGAGGCGGTGCCGGGCACCGACCTGACGGCCGAGTTCGAGCTGACCGGGCAGGAGATGCAGGTCAGCGTAGAGGTCGCGACCGTCGGCAATTCCGCGCCCAAGCGCGACGACTTCGCGTGGATGGTGCTGACCGCCCTGGCGGACGACGTGGACGCCGTAACCGACTCCCCCGACCGCATGTCGATCGTCCTGCGTAAGCGCCGAGGCGCGGCGAGGCCGGCGTGACGGAAAGGACTGGAGCCATGGCCACCAGCGAACACGCCGTGCCCGACAGGGTGCGCGCTCGCATGCTCTTCGCCGAGCTGGCCGAGCTGGGTCCCGATGAGCCGCGCCGGCAGCGCATCAGGGACGAGCTGGTCGAGCTTCACCTTCCCCTTGTCGAGTACCTGGCCCGCCGCTTCCGCAATCGCGGCGAGTGGCTGGACGACCTCACCCAGGTCGCCACCATCGGCCTGATCAAGTCCATCGACCGCTTCGACCTCGCCAGGGGCGTGGAGTTCTCCACCTACGCTACGCCGACGATCGTCGGGGAGATCAAGCGCCACTTCCGCGACAAGGGCTGGGCGGTGCGCGTACCACGCCGCCTGCAGGAGCTGAAGCTGTCGCTGACGAAGGCGATAAGCGAGCTGTCGCAGCGCGAGGGCCGCGCGCCGACCGTGGCCGAACTGGCCGCCTACCTCAAGATGACCGAGGAAGAGGTCCTGGAGGGCCTGGAGTCGGCCAACGCCTACTCGACCGTCTCGCTCGACGCTCCCGACTCCGGTGACGACGACGCGCCCGCCGTGTCCGACTCGCTCGGCATCGTGGACGAGTCGCTCGAAGGCGTCGAGTACCGCGAGTCGCTCAAGCCGCTGCTCGAACGGCTGCCGCCGCGCGAGAAGCGCATCCTGCTGCTGCGGTTCTTCGGGAACATGACGCAGTCGCAGATCGCCACCGAGCTCGGGATCTCGCAGATGCACGTCTCGCGTCTGCTGGCCCGCACGCTCGCCCAGCTACGCGAGGGACTGACCGCCGAGGACTAACGGTCCTCGCCGTAGAGCGCCTTCGTGGTGGGGGGCGCCAGCAGCACGCCCAGGCCGACCAGGGCGACCGCCATGAGCGGGAAGCCCAGGGCCGGACGGTCCGCCTGGATCAGCGTGACGGCCACCGGGATCACGAAGATCTGGGTGAGCACGCTCGGCGCCCTCCCCCACCGCTCGGCCTTGAGCAGGCCGCCCCAGGCGACCCACAGCAGGCCGGCGCCGACCAGCAGCCCGAACCCGGCCTCCGCCACGGCGCTGGTCATGCTCTCCGGCCTGCCCACGACGGCCTCAACGGCGACGTAGATCCCCAGGCCGAGCGCCACCAAACCCTCCAGCGCCACCACCGCCGCCGCCACCCACAACGTCCTCACGCCCAATACTCTATTCGTCCCCTGCCCCCGGCTTTCCCGCCGTCTCGCTCTCTCTCCCCGGCCTTCCCGCCGTTCCGGTCTAGTGGCCCCCCATCCGTTACGGCGAAGCCAAGCTGCCCCCACCCGCCGCCGCCGGTGACCGCCGATCGTGGGGGTCGCTTCTCACGTCGGACGTGGTACCCGCCGCAACGGCCCACCTTGACCGGCCACCGTGCCCGGGTCGGCCACCTGCCGAAGGCGCCGAAGCCCACCGCCCGACGTCCCGCCGTCTCGGCGCCCGGACAGACCCCACGAAAGTGTCCGGGGAGGGTGGGTTGATGGGTAGGTGAGGTTTTTGGGTGGGTGTGGGGGTGAGTGGGACGATCGGGGAGCGGTTACCTTGGAGGCATGCGTGCGATGTTGCTGGTCAACCCCAAGGCGACCACCACCAACTCGCGGACCCGCGACGTCCTCATCCGCGCCCTCGGCGCCGCCGTCGATCTGACCGTCGAGGAGACCGGCTACCGAGGGCACGCGGCGGCGCTGGCCGCGAAGGCGACGGCCAAGGGGTTCGACACGGTGGCCGTGCTCGGTGGCGACGGGACCGTCAACGAGACCGTGAACGGGCTGCTCAACACCGCCGCCACCACCGCGACCGAGCGGCCCGCGCTCATCGTCATCCCCGGCGGGAGCGCCAACGTCTTCGCCCGCGCGCTCGGCCTGCCCAACGACCCGGTCGAGGCCACGGGCGCGGTGCTGGAGGCGCTGCGGGACGACCGGCGCAGGATCGTCAGCTTGGGGCATGCGAGGTGGGAGGACGAGAGCAGGTATTTCACCTTCTGCTCCGGCATGGGCTATGACGCCGAGGTGATCAGGGCGGTCGAGGGGCTGCGCGGGACCGGCAGGAAAGCCACGCCCGCCCGCTACGTGAACACCGCGCTGCGCCACTACGTCGCCACCGACAAGCGCACCCCGGCCATGACGCTCACCGGGCCCGGCATCCCGACCGCGCACGGGATCTTCATGGCGATCATCTCAAACACCTCGCCCTGGACCTACGTGGGCACGCGCGCGGTCACCCCGACCCCGTGGGCGAGCTTCGAGACCGGGCTGGACCTGCTCGGGCTGCAACGCCTGGGGCTCCCGACCATGCTGCCACTGATCCGGCAGATCCTCACGGAGAGTGATCGCCTTCCGTCCGGCCGCCACCTCGTGCAGCTCCACGACGAGGCCGAGTTCACGCTGACCGCCGAACGCCCCGTGGCCTTTCAGCTCGACGGCGACTACCTCGGCGAGCGCGAATCCATCACATTCCGGGCTACACCGAACGCGTTACAAGTTCTGGTCTAGATGGTTACATTCGGTCATTGTGTGACGCATCCGACATCCATCTCCGCCAAAACTTCCCACCAACCCCCTTGCGTGCACTCTGCGTGGCTGAAAAGCTCGTGAATGACATCGGAACGTAGGACCTTTAATCAGCCCCTTAGAGGTCTGCCGATGTTCAGCGGGCATCCCCGGGTCCACAGGATTCGGGAAAGGTTCGCGCGAGTTAGTGAATCTCTTCACAAAGTACTAGCCGCACGGAGTCAACCACCGGCTCCATCCACTAAGGAGTGACGCATGGACTGGCGCCACCGAGCTGCCTGCCGTGACGTGGACCCTGAGCTGTTCTTCCCGATCGGCAACACCGGCCCCGCTCTCATGCAGATCGAGGAGGCCAAGCAGGTCTGTCGTTCCTGCTCGGCCGTTGAGAAGTGCCTGCAGTGGGCGCTGGAGTCGGGTCAGGACGCCGGCGTGTGGGGTGGCCTGAGCGAGGACGAGCGCCGCGCCCTCAAGCGCCGCCGCGCCCGCGCCCGCGCCGCCCTCTGACGCCGCCCCTCCGTCAAGATCATAAGGTACGGCACAGCCGGCCTGACCCCACCCGCCGACCCCGGCGGGCGCCGATCGTGGGGATCGCTTCTCACGTCGGACGTGGCACCCGCCGTCACGGCGCATCCTTGGCCGCCCAAGTGGTCCAACCCCTTGGACGCCCAAGAGCGCGCCGTGGCGGCGTCCGCATGTCACCGCCGCGACACCCCCGCCCGGACCCGCCCGCGGCATGGACGACACTCCCTGCCCAGGACCCGACCACGCCTGCCCGGCGACAGGCCACGCGGGTCCGGAAAGGGGCCACGCGGGTCCCGGTAACAGGCCACGCGGGTCCCTGGAACAGGCGGCTTCGCATCCAGGACCTGCCCGGAAGGCGGCCACACGTCCCCAGGACCGCCCGGAAGTGGCCACGGATCGGCCCCTGCCCAGCGGAGGGCGGTGCCGTACCCTCTACCCGCGCGACGCGTCGGGTGGGGCGGTGGGGAGGGGGATGGACAGGGAGACCTCCGTGCCGCCGCCGTCGCGGGGGGCGATGGCGAGTTTGCCGGACAGTTCCCCCACCACCAGCGTGCGGACGATCTGCAGGCCGAGGCTGGTCGCGTTCTCCAGGTCGAAGTCCTCGGGCAGGCCCAGGCCGTCGTCCCAGACGAGGATGTTCAGGCGGTCGGGCTCGGCCTTGACCACGACCTGAAGGCGCTTGGGACGGCCGTGCTGCAGGGCGTTCTGGAGGAGTTCGGTCAGCGCCATGGCCAGCGGCGTGGCGATCAGCGACGGCAGGATGCCGAACGCGCCCACCCGGCGCGGCGTGACGGCGGCCTCGGGGGCCGAGACCTCGCCGGCCATGGCGATCACCCGGTCGGCGATGTCGTCGAAGTCCACGAACTCCTCGGGCGCGTGGGAGAGCGTCTCGTGCACGATCGCGATCGAGCCCACGCGGCGCACCGCCTCCTCCAGCGCCTCCCTGCCCTCGGGCACGCGCAGCCGCCTGGCCTGGAGGCGGAGGAGGGCCGCGACGGTCTGCAGGTTGTTCTTGACGCGGTGGTGGATCTCGCGGATCGTGGCGTCCTTGGTCATCAGCTCGCGTTCGCGGCGGCGCAGCTCGGTGACGTCGCGGATGAGGACCAGCGCTCCGATGCGGCCGCCGCCCACGATGAGCGGGATCGCCCTGAGCTGCACGATCGTGCCGCCCGACTCCACCTCGGTCTCCTTGGCCGCGCGCCCGCTGGCCACGATCATGAGGTCCTCGTTGATGGGCTCGTCGGAGTAGCAGAGCTGCGCGGTCACCCGGCCCAGCTCGGCGCCCACGAGGTCGGCGTGCAGGCCCAGGCGGCGGTAGGCGGACAGGGCGTTCGGAGAGGCGTAGGTGACGCGGCCGGCGCGGTCGAGCCGGAGCAGGCCGTCGCCGACGCGCGGCGAGCGCACCAGGATCGGCTCCTCCCCCGAGAAGGGGAACCGGCCCTCGGCGACCATCTGGGCCAGGTCGGAGGCGCTCTGGAGGTAGGTGAGCTCGAGGCGGGAGGGGGTGCGGGCCGACGACAGGTTCGTGGAGCGCTGGATGACGCCGATGAAGCGTCCTGAGCCGTCGGGGAGCGTGCGGCGTACCGGGATGGTCTCCTCGCGGACCGGGACGCCCGTCGACCAGTCGGGGTCGCCCTCACGGCAGATGCGGCGCTCGTTCCAGGCGGTGTCGATCAGGTGGCGCTCGCCGCGGCCGACGACGCTGCCGACGATGTCGTCGTGGTAGACGGTGGGGCCGGTGGTGGGGCGCATCTGCGCGATAGCGATCCAGCCCCGCTCCTCCAGCAGCGGCGTCCAGAGGATGAGGTCGGCGAAGGAGAGGTCGGCCAGCAACTGCCAGTCGGAGACCAGCGAGTGCAGCCAGTCGAGATCAGCCTCGTCAAGGGCGGTGTGGCGGACGACGAGGTCGCTGAGAGTCGGCACGAGTGCATCATGCGTGCTCACCACCCCAACAGCCAAACCGGAGGCGGAAGGGGCAGGACTGTGCGGTCAAATGGGTTTTTTTCGGGAATCTCACATTGTGAGAACCAACACACCGTCCCAAATGTGCGGTTCCCCGGCCCGCGACCCGGAGGTGAGGAACACATTGATCGGGTCAGTGACGCCGTCCGCTCCGGACACGGCTCCAGGCCGGGCCCGCGTGAGCACCGCACGCCCGGTGGTGGATATCCTTCTCAGTCAGCCTGAGCTGCCAGTACGCGCGCGTGCCCGGGCGGGTGAGCCGGCCGTCCTGGCCCGCGAGCCCGGCCAGGGACCCGGCATGCCGGCAGGAGCTGTCGTGCCGGACGTCCGATGGGCGGCGGAGACCACGCCTGCGACCGGTGCCACCTGTGCTGAGCACGGATGGCACCGGTCGCCGGCACGACGCTCTTGCCTGCGGTTGACCGCTCGGGCCAATCTGAGTTCCGATGATCTCGCGGTGATCAGACACGCCCTCACCGCCGTGGCAGAAGTGAAGGTGAGAGCGTGACTGAGGACCCCCCTCGCGTACCTAAGTACTACGACGTCAAACGGAGCCTGCTCGAACTGACCAAGAGCCTGCCGCCGGGCACAGCGCTGCCGCCCGAGCGGACGCTGGCCGTACGCTTCGAGACCTCGCGCACGACCGTGCGGCAGGCGCTCACCGAGCTCGTGGTGGAGGGCAGGCTGCTGCGCATCCAGGGCAAGGGCACGTTCGTCGCCCAGCCCAAGGTGGCGCAGGTGCTCCAGCTCACCTCCTACATCGGCGACCTGCGCACCGCCGGCCTCGAACCGGACACCAAGATCCTCGAAATCGGCTACATCACCGCCGACGAGCCGCTCGCCCGCCGCCTGGCCATCAACCCGGGCGGGCGCGTGCTGCGCATCCACCGGCTGCGCCTGGCCAACGGCGAGCCCGTCTCCATCGACACCACCCACCTGTCGGCCCGCCGCTTCCCCAGGCTGCGCAGGGAGCTGGAGGTGCACTCGTCGCTGTACGAGACGCTGCACAACGCCTACAACGTGCGGCTGACGGACGCCGAGGAGATCATCGAGACCGTTCTCGCCACGCCGTACGACGCCAAGGCCCTCGGCGTGGACGTCGGCCTGCCGATGCTCCTGCTCACCCGCCACGCCTTCGACGCCGACGGCAACCCGGTCGAGTGGGCGCAGTCCCTCTACCGCGGCGACCGGTACAAGTTCGTCACCCGCCTGCGCCGGCCGTAGCCAGGGCACGGCGGGCCGGTCGCTATCGTGGGCCCATGAGTGTCGTGGTAGTCACGGGGACCGACACCGGAGTGGGCAAGACGGTCGTCACCGCCGCGGTCGCCGCCCTGGCCAGGCGGCGGGGCGCGAGCGTGGCGGTGGTCAAACCCGCCCAGACCGGCGTACGGCCCGGCGAGCCCGCCGACCTGGACGAGGTGATCAGGCTCTCCGGGGTCACCACCACCTTCGAGTTCGCCCGCTACCCCGCGCCGCTCTCGCCCGCGGCGGCGGCCCGCGCGAGCGGCCTGCCGCCGGTGTCGCTGCCCGAGGTGGCGGCGCGGGTGCTGGAGCTGGCCGAGTCCCACCAGCTCGTCCTGGTCGAGGGCGTGGGCGGGCTGCTGGTGCGCTTCGACGAGGACGGCACCACGCTCGCCGACCTGGCCCGGCTGCTGACCGCGCAGGTGCTGGTCGTGGCGAGCCCGGGGCTCGGGACGCTCAACCACACCGCGCTGACGCTGGAGGCGCTCGCGCACCGCGGCCTCGACCTGGCCGGGCTGGTGATCGGGTCGTGGCCGGACGAGCCGGGACTGGCCGACCGCCTGAACGTGGCCGACCTGGAGATGCTGGCCGCCCGCCCGCTGGCCGGCGCGCTTCCCGCGAACGCCGCCGGCCATCCCGACTTCGCCGCGCTGGCCCATTCCGGGCTCGGTCCCGTCCTGGGCGGCGGCTTCGACCCCGCGCGCTTCCGCGAGACGTTCAGGCCCGCGCGGTGAGCGTCAGGCCCGGTGGCAGCGGGCCCGCGGCAGCGCGCACACCCGGGCGGCCATCGTGCCGGCCTGCTTCACCAGCGCCCTGAAGTCCTTGACCGGCAGCCCGCGCGCGGAGCCGCCGGCCTCCATGTAGATGAGGACGGCCGCGGCCCCGCGGACCGCGACGAAGCGCACGGCGCCCTCGAAGTCGCTGTGGAGCGCCCTGATGCCCTCGTCGCCGACGTCGAGCGGACGGCTGGTGTAGGTGGTCCTCAGGTACTCCTCGCCGCCGCTGACGGCGCAGCGCCTGAGGTCGGCGCGCAGGTCCTTCATGACCGCCTTGGCCGCCTTCACGTCGCGGTAGAGGGCCACCTGCTCGCCCCAGGACTCGACCTCGACCGACTTGACGATCGTCCTGGAGGCGATCCTGCCCCGGTCGGTCGCCTTCTTGCCGGACCAGTAGCGGTGCTCGCACGGGTCGAGCAGCAAGCCCGTCGTCCGCCGGTTGTCGACCTTCCATCGCTCGTCGGGCTTGTGCGGTCCCGCTGCGGCCTTCTCCGTCAGCAGGAAGCCCTTCGGCAGCACGGGCGAGGCGGCCTGCGCGGGCACGCCCCACGCCAGCGCCGCGGTCGCCGCCGCGAGCACGATCCCTGTCTTCACCATCGGTTTCCTCCCCTGTCAGATCCCCCTTTGTGAGATGCCGATTCGGGCCCGCCGGTTCGGGCGTACGGCATGCTCGTGGGGGTGGGGCTAGCACCACCCCCAGTCAGCCCAGCAGGCCCCTGTCGAGGATCGGGGGCCAGTCCATAGGTTGGAGAGCATGAAAGTCCCCCGCCCCTGGTCGGCACGGACGTGGCTTGACACGGCCCACGTCGTGACCGGTGTGCCGATCGCCGCGGTGCTCGCCCTGCTGACGATCGTGCTGGCCGTGCTGCCGCCGGTGCTGCGGCGCAGCGTGCGCGGGATGACCGCGGTGCAGCGCTCGCGGCTGGCCGCGTTCCTGGGGTTCGTTCTGCCGCCCGCGCCGCGCAGCACGACCTGGCGCGACCACCGGCTGTGGCGGCAGATCGGCTTTCACCTGATGGCGCCGCTGTTCAGCGCGTTCGCGGCGGTGCTGGTCTGCGGGCTGTGGGGCGGCGGCGTGGTGGGGCTGACCGCGTTCCTCCAGCCGGTGCTGCAGCCGCCGCCGGAGGTGTTCGACTTCGACCTGCGCAACCCGGTCGTGGCGTCGCTGTACACGGCCGTGGGGCTGCTCATGCTGGTCCTGGCGCCGATCGCGGCGCGGGCCATGGCCGTACTGGAGATCTCCATCGCGCGGGCGCTGCTGGGGCCGAGCCACGCCGAGCTCGGCGAGCGCATCGCGAACCTCCAGGTGAGCCGGGCGGGCGTGATCGACGCCGCCGACGCCGAGCGCCGCCGCATCGAGCGTGACCTGCACGACGGCGCCCAGCAGCGGCTGGTGTCGCTGGCCATGAACCTGGGCCTGGCCCGCGCCACCCTCACCGACCTGCCCGACCCCGCCAAGGAGGCGATCGAGCAGGCGCACGAGGAGGCCAAGCAGGCCCTGCGCGAGCTACGCGACTTCGTGCGCGGCCTGCACCCCGCGGTGCTCAACGACCAGGGCCTGGACGCGGCCCTGTCCGGCGTCGCCGCCCGCTCGCCGGTGCCGGTGCGGCTGCGGGTGGACATCGCCCAGCGCGTCTCGCCCACCATCGAGGCGGTCGCGTTCTTCGTGGTCTCCGAGGCGCTGGCCAACATCGCCAAGCACGCGCGGGCGCGTGCCGCCGAGATCTCGGTGCGCCGCCAGGGCAACCGGCTGACGCTCACGGTGGTGGACGACGGGCTGGGCGGCGCGAGTATGGAGGGCGGGACGGGGCTGCGCGGGCTGGCGCAGCGCGTCCGGTCGGTGGATGGATCGCTGCACCTGCAAAGCCCGCTCGGCGGGCCGACGATGATCGAAGTGGAGCTGCCGTGCGAGTAGTGCTGGCCGAGGACTCCGTCCTGCTCAGGGAGGGGCTCATCCGGCTGCTCGAAGCCTCGGGCATGCACGTGGTGGCGACCTCGGGCGACGCCGAGGGGCTGCTGCGCGCCGCCGACGAGCATCGGCCCGACCTCGTGGTCACCGACGTGCGGATGCCGCCCACCCACACCGACGAGGGCCTGCGCGCCGCGCTCGTGCTGCGCCGCCAGCAGCCGGAGCTGGCCGTCCTGGTGCTCTCGCAGTACGTCGAGGAACGCTATGCCGCCCAGTTGCTCTCCTCGGCGACCGGCAGCGTCGGCTACCTGCTGAAGGACCGGGTGGCGGACGTGACCGAGTTCATCGACGCGCTGCGCAGGGTCGCGGCCGGCGGCACGGTCCTTGACCCCGAGGTCGTCTCCCAGCTCCTCCTGCGCGGCCACAGCGACCCGCTCGACCGGCTCACGCCGCGCGAGCAGGAGGTGCTCAAGCTGATGGCCGAGGGCCGCTCCAACGCCGGCATCGGCCAGGAGCTCGTGCTCAGCGAGGGCGCGGTCGGCAAGCACATCGGCAACATCTTCACCAAGCTCGACCTGTCGCCCGCCGAGGGCGACCACCGCCGCGTGCTGGCGGTCCTCCACTTCCTCAAGATCAGGAGTGTGCTGTGAGGACGGTCTGGCTGACGTTCGGCGCGGTGCTGACCGTGCTGGCCCTGATTGTCTCCACGGGCGCGATGTGGGCCGGCTTCGCCCTCGCCCGCCCGCCGACGTACGAGAGCGTGCGCACCATCCCCTTCGGCGGCAAGCAGCTCACGATCGAGGCGCGCGGCGAGGTGAGCGTGTGGGTCGTGCCGGGCGCCGCCGGCGAGATCCAGTTGGCGCAGCGGCTGAAGTGGTCGGACACGCGGCCGAGCGTCTCCGAGGACTGGAACGGCACCACCCTGCGGCTGTCGGCGGAGTGCCCCAACATGGACGACGAGCGCGACCACACGTGCGTCACCGACTACACGGTCTTCGTCCCCTCCGAGACCGATCTGGACGCGACCGTGGAGGCCGGCTCCCTCCAGGTCGACAGCCTGTACGGCGACGCCCGCCTGACCACCGTCTCCGGGGACATCGGCGCCAACCAGACCGTGGGCAGGCTGTGGGCACGCAGCGGCTCCGGCAGCATCTCCGCCCACAGCCTGCGCGGCGAGGAGGCCGACGTGGAGACCGGCGAGGGCCAGGTGATGCTCGGCTTCCTCGAACGGCCCATGAACGTGAAGGCGAAGGTCAGAACCCAGGGCGACATCGTCATCATCGTGGAGGACGGCGCCTACGCCATCACCGTCGTGGCCGAGAACCCCGACGTCGACGTGGTCCAGGACCCTTCCTCGGTACGCAAGATAGACGCCAGCGCCCAGTACGGCCGGGTCGACATCTGCTGCCGATGACCATGAGCAGGAGAACAACTCTCTGTTTGACCCGGTGACTGGTTGGTAGGTTCCCGGCATGGAGTCCGCGAAGCATGCCGGTGACGCAGCCGTCGCCGTGTCCAAGGCCTATGGCATCGAGACCATGTTCACCCTTTCCGGAGGCCACGTCTTCCCCCTGTACGACGGCGCGGTACACGAGGACGTGCGGATCCTCGACGTACGCCACGAGCAGAGCGCCGTCTTCGCCGCCGAGGCCACGGCCAGGCTGACCCGCAAGCCCGGCCTGGCGGTGCTGACGGCGGGCCCCGGCATCACCAACGGTGTCAGCGGCGTCGCCACCGCGCATTTCAACGGCTCGCCCCTGGTGGTGATGGGCGGCAGGGCACCGCAGTCGCGCTGGGGAAGCGGCGCGCTCCAGGAGCTCGACCACCCGCCGCTGCTCGAACCGATCACGAAGCTGGCCTTCACCGCGACCGGCCCCGACTCGATCGGCCAGGACGTCGAGATGGCCTTCCGCACCGCGATCGCCCCGCACCGCGGCCCGGTGTTCATGGACTTCGCCATGGACCACCTGTTCTCCCCCTCGCCGCCGCACGCCGCCGACACCCAGACCCCGTCCCCGCTGGAGCCCGACCCGGACAACGTCGCGGCGATCGCCCGGCTGATCGGCGAGGCCGAGCGTCCGGTCCTGGTGCTCGGCTCGGACGTGTGGATGGACCGCGCGGAGGAGGCGGCCCGCGACTTCGCCGAGTCGTGGAGGATTCCGGTGATCCTCAACGGCCAGGGCCGCGGCGTCCTGCCCGCGGGCCACGAGCTGCTGGTCACGCGCGCCCGGGGGCAGGCGTTCGGCGAGGCGGACCTGGTCATCGTGGTCGGCACCCCGCTGGACTTCCGCCTGGGCTACGGCTGGTTCGGCGGCAAGAACGACACCTCGCTGGCGCGCGTGGTGCACATCGTGGACGCGCCGTCGCAACTGGCCACGCACATGCAGCCGGCCGCCTCCGCCGCGGGCGACCTGTCGGTGGTCTTCTGGAGCCTCGGCACGGCCTGCGGCGAAGCCGACGTCAAGCCGGCCCGCTACGCCCCCTGGGCCGCCAGGCTGGCCGAGACCGCCGCCGCGGCCGTCGCCGCCGACGCCGGCCTCCTGGCCGCCGACTCCGACCCGATCCACCCCATGCGCATCTACGGCGAGCTGGCCAAGGTCCTGGCCGACGACGCCGTGGTGATCGGCGACGGCGGCGACTTCGTCTCCTACGCGGGCAAGTACGTGGAGCCGAAGCAGCCGGGCAACTGGCTCGACCCCGGCCCGTACGGCTGCCTGGGCACCGGCCTCGGCTACTCCATCGCCGCCCGCCTGGCCCGCCCGTCCTCGCAGGTGGTGCTGCTGCTCGGCGACGGCGCCGCGGGCTTCTCACTCATGGACGTCGACTCTTTGGTACGCCACCGCCTGCCCGTCGTCATGATCTGCGGCAACAACGGCATCTGGGGCCTGGAGAAGCACCCGATGCAGATGCTCTACGGCTACGACGTGGCCGCCGAGCTGCAGCCGCAGACCCGCTACGACCAGGTGGTGACGGCGCTGGGCGGCGGCGGCGAGCTGGTGACCAGGCCGTCGGAGATCGGTCCCGCGCTGCGGCGGGCGTTCGAGTCCGGCGTGCCGTACATGGTGAACGTCGCGACGGACCCGCAGATCGCCTACCCCCGCAACACCACGGGGGTCTGAGGCGACTACTGCTTGAGAGTCGGCGTCGGCGTCGAGGACGGCGGCGGCGTCGACGGGCAGAGCTCGGTGTTGACCAGCGTCAGCAGGACGGCCTTCTTCAGCTCCAGCTTGGCGCCGGCGCCCGGGCTCTGCTCGACCACGGTCAGGCAGCGCTCGGGGAACTGGCCGCGCTCCTGGTCGTCGACCTTGATGGTGAACCCGGCCTCGGTGATGATCCGGCGGGCGTCCGGGTACTTCATGTTGACGACGCCGGGCACCGGCTTCTTGACCGCGGGCGTGGGCGACGGCGTCTTGGTGCCCTTCGTGGTCGACGGCGTCGGCGAGGGCGACTTGGTGGGCGAGGGCGACTTCGTCGGCTCCGGCTCCTCGGTCGGCTGCTGCCTGGACGGCTGGCGGGTCGGCTCGTCGGGGGTGGGCGTCGGCCGCTGCCGGGTCCTGGTGTTCTTGGGCGGTGCCGGCTTGGTGGTGGTCTCCTCCGAGCCGACCCGGGTGGCGGGCGTCTCCGGCTCGCCGCCGGTGGTCATCCCGGTGATGGCGACCGCGCCCGCGCCCACGCCGAGCACGAGGGCGACGGCGATCGCGGCGACCAGGCCGCCCCTGCGGCGGGCCTTGGCGGCCCGGCGGTTGCCGCGGCGCGGCTGGGCGAGCGTGGTGTCGTCCTCGCCGCCGGACGGCTGCGGCGGCCCCTGGACCGCTCCCGTCTGGTACGCCTCGACCGGCGGCGCCATCGTGGCGCCGGTGACCACGTCGGGCACCTCGCCCGCGGCGACCTGGCGGGCGGCGCGGCTCATCTCGGCCGCGTTGGCGAAGCGCCTGAGCGGGTCCTTCGACAGCGCCTTCTCCACCAGCGCCCGCACGTACGGCGGGATCTCGGCGGGCAGCGGCGGCGGCGCCTCCCTGATGTGCTTGAGCGCGATCGTGACCGCGCTGTCGCCGTCGAAGGGGCGCTGGCCGACGAGGCACTCGTAGGCGACCACGCCGAGCGCGTAGATGTCGACCGCGGGGGTCACGGGGGCGCCCTCGGCCTGCTCGGGCGCGCAGTAGGCGGCGGTGCCGAGCACCATGCCGGCGTCGGTGAGCCGGTTGGCCAGGTCGGAGCGGGCGATGCCGAAGTCGGTGAGCACGAGCGTGCCGTCGCGCTGGACCATCAGGTTGCCCGGCTTCACGTCCCGGTGCACGATGCCCTGGTCGTGAACGGCCTGCAGCGCGGAGGCGGCCTGCGCGATGAGCTCCATCGCCGGTTGCGGCGCGATGCGGCCCAGGCGGACCAGCAGGCGGTCGAGCGGCTCGCCGTCGACGAACTTCATCACCAGGTAGACGGTGTCGCCGCTGACCCCGTAGTCGTAGACGTCCACGACGCCCGAGTGGTTGATCGTGGCCATGGCCCGTGCCTCGCCCTGGAAGCGGGCCACGAAACCGGGGTCGTCCATCCGACCTGGGAGCAGCACCTTGACGGCGACGGTCCGTGCGAGGACGACGTCCTCCCCACGCCAGACCTCGCCCATGCCACCGGCGCCGATGCGGGTGTCGAGGCGATACCTCCCCGCCAGCGTCGTCCCTTGCGCGACCATGTCTCCCCCGGTACCCCCTGCCTCTCCAACCCCAGACTCACCAACAAAGCGAACTTGTGTCGCAGCGGGGTAACACAGAGGTCACGGAACTTCGAGAGTGTATGACCCAGGCGTCCCACACGCCACTCATATGCCACAAGCGGTACAAACCCTATCCTGCGGCCTTGAGATGGACCTTGTCCGCGTTTCCCGGAGATCGGCGGCGGCCACAGTAGGGTGAGGCCATGACGCTCGCGCCCGGCCTCCGCTCCCAGTTGCTCATCATGGTCGAGCGGGAGGACACCGCCACCAAGATCGGCAGCGGGGACGTGCCGGTGCTGGCCACGCCGCGGCTGCTCGCCCTGGCCGAGATGGCCACGGTGCAGGCCGTACGCCCGCACCTGGCCCCGGGCGAGACCTCCGTCGGGACCCGCGTCCAGATGGAGCACCTGGCGGCCAGCCCGGTCGGCGCGCACGTCGAGATCAGCACCGAGCTCACCGAGGTCGACGGCCGGCGGCTCGTGTTCAGCTTCGTCGCCCGCGACCGCACCACGATGGTCGGCCAGGGCACCATCGAACGGGTGGTCGTCGACCGCGAACGCTTCATGGAGCGCGCTACTCGATGACGGCGATCAGGTCGCCCTCCTGGATGACGTCTCCCTCGGCGACCTTGAGCTGCGCCACCACGCCGGAGTCCTCGGCCAGAACGGGGATCTCCATCTTCATCGACTCGAGAATGACCAGCGTGTCGCCGTCCTCGACGGTGTCGCCCTCCTGGACGACGACCTTCCAGACGTTCGCCACCATCTCGGCGTGTACCTCGGCCACGGGTGCTCCCCTCTTCCTGCGTTCTCACCATGTCACGCGCGTTGTGCGCGCATGCGCCCGACCAGACCCGTGTCGTAGTCCCCGCTGACGAACTCCGCGTTGTCCAGCAGTTCCGCGCAGAACGGCAGGTTGTTCTTGGGACCCTCGACGGCGAACCCGGCGACCGCCTCCTTCGCCCGTTCGATGGCCTGCGCGCGGCTGTCGCCGTACACGCACAGCTTGGCCATGAGGGGATCGTAGAACGGGGTGACCGTGTTGCCCTCCACGTAGCCGGAGTCGACCCGGGCGCCGGCCGGCTCCCGCCAGACCGTGATCTTTCCAGGTCCGGGGAAGAAGCGCTTGGGATCCTCCGCATAGACGCGGAACTCGATCGCGTGCCCGCGCGGCTCCCACCGGACGTCGGGGTTCTCGCCCGCCGCCACGCGCAGCTGGAGCTCCACCAGGTCGAGGCCGGTGACGAGCTCGGTGACCGGGTGCTCCACCTGGAGCCTGGTGTTCATCTCCAGGAAGACGAAGTCCTGCTTCTCCGCGTCGACCAGGCACTCCACGGTGCCCGCGCCCAGGTAGCCGACCGCCTCGCCAGCCCGCGCGGCGGCGGCCAGCATGCGCGCGCGCAGATCGGGCGTGATGCCGGGCGAGGGCGACTCCTCCACGACCTTCTGGTGGCGGCGCTGCACCGAGCAGTCGCGCTCGCCCAGCGCCAGGACCCGGCCGCCGGGCAGCCCGAGGATCTGCACCTCCACGTGCCGCGCCCGCTCGATGTAGCGCTCCAGCAGGATCGCGGGCCCGTCCGCGTCGGCCCCCGCGAAGCGCGCCGCCGCCCTGGACGCCTGCTCGAACGCCTTGGCCAGCTCCCTGTCGTCGTGCGCGACGCCCATCCCGATGCCGCCACCGCCGCCGGCCGTCTTCACCATGACCGGGTAGCCGATGCCGTCCGCCGCCTCCACCGCCCGTTCGAGGTCGGTGACCGGCTCGCGGGTGCCCGCCGCGACGGGCACGCCCGCGGCCTCCATCAGGTTGCGCGCGTTGATCTTGTCGCCCATCCGCTCGATCGCCTCGGGCGACGGGCCGATCCACACCAGCCCGGCCTCGGTCACCGCGCGGGCGAACGCCGCGTTCTCCGCGAGGAAGCCATATCCAGGATGTACGGCACGCGCCCCCGTCCGCCGGGCCGCCGCGAGTACCTTGTCCACGTCCAGGTAGGACTGGGCGGGGTTGGCGGGGCCGAGCAGCACCGCCTCGTCGGCCTCGGTGACGAACGGCAGGTCGGCGTCCGCCTCCGAGTAGACCGCGACGGCGCGCAGGCCAAGCCGCCGGACCGTGCGGATGATCCGCCGCGCGATCTCGCCTCTGTTGGCGACCAGAACGGGTCCCAGGGTCTCTGTAAGCACGCGCCCACCTTACGATCGCGCGCCCGGCCACCCCTTTCCCGCAGACACCCTCGATTGCGGGGGCAGTTCTGTAGGAAGCCCACAACTCCAGGGTGCGAGACGGGCGAAATCTCCCCTCGGAATACCCGCCGCTTTGTACGAGGCCGGAAACCCTCCTGATCTCCCGCCCGAACCCCCTAAATCCGGTGCGAAGGGGCCCGGTCGACCACCCTGGCCAAGCCGCCGATGCAGGCGGCGTCGTACTCGGAGCCGCCCGCCAGGCGCAGCCGTTCCAGGGCGGCGCCGGCGCGGTCGCGGTCGGTGGAGCCGCCGACGAGGTCGTCGTAGGCGTTGGCCACCTTGATGATGCGGCTCGACAGCGGCGGATCCTCGTCGATCGGGTCGCACTGGCGGCGCACCACGTCGGCCACCCGGTCCAGCACGCCGGTCTGCCTGATGACCTCCGCGCCCAGCTCGGCGATCCGCCTGGCCTGCTCGGGATCGGTCAGCACGGTCGCGCCGCCCGGGATCGGGTCGCGCAGCGAGAGCTGGCCGATGTCGTGCATCAGGGCCGCGTACTCCAGCTCCAGGAGTTCCGGCTCGGACATGCCCAGCTCGCGGCCGATCGCCACCGACAGGCGGCTGACCCTGCGGGAGTGGCCGGGCTCCACGTAGCCGCCGACCTCGGTCACCCGGGCCAGCGCGCGTACCGTCTGGAGGTAGGTGGCGCGGATGCCGGCGTACTTGCGGAAGGCGACCTGCGTGACCAGCAGCGGCGCGGCGAACACGACCAGCGCCACCAGGTCCATGCTGTGCGAGGCGAGCGCGAGCAGCACGCCGGAGGCCGCGACCGCCGCGCCCAGCGGGAAGGCGGTGCGGACCTCGTCGCTGACCGCCACCCTGAACGCGGTGCGCACCTGCTCGGCGCGGAGCATCGCGGCGATCAGCACGTCGATGCCCAGCGTGAGCGCGATCAGCGTGACCATCACGATCAGCGCGGGCCACCAGGTGCCGCGCTCACCCAGCGTCAGCTCGTGCAGGGTGCCGGCCAGCGGGCGGAAGGCGAAGGCCAGCAGCGCACCGGTCAGCAGCCGCCTGGCCATCGCGTCCAGGCGCGGCGGCCGGCCCACCGCCAGGTGCGGCAGCGCGCCCGCCACCATCCCGACCGCGATCACCGCCACCACCTGGAGCGCGGAGTGGCGCAGCGGGTTGGTGGCCAGGTCGAGCAGGAGCGTGTAGCCGAGCGCGGCGGCGGCGCCGATCGGGGCGACCTCCCTGTTGCCCGGCATGGTCAGCCTGGCCAGCTCGCCCACCGCGATCAGCGCACCGAACCCGATGGCCACCTCAGGACGGTCAAGCCCGACCGCCGCAGTGTGCGCCACCCCCGCCACAGCGACCAACCCGGCGGCACAGATCAGCAGCAGTTGCCCTGAATCCAGCCCCTGAAAGGCGCGTTTCATTGGGTCGCTCACCACTCCTCATTCGCTTCGCGGAGTGCCTCGTACCTCGGCCCTCCACTCCGCTCACTGCGTCGGGTTCGCTCCCGTTTCACTGGCCCGTCACCACTTGGATCGGCATGGTCGGGTCGTCGTGGTCCTTGATGGTGGCGGCGTCCTCCGGTGGGGGCTCGACGCGGCGTTGCGGCTGCCACGGGTTGCGGTCGAGGGCCTTGATAAACGCGGCCACCATCACCGGGTCGAACTGGGTGCCCGCGCCGCGCTCCAGTTCGTCCACCGCCACCTCGACCGGGCGGGCGCCGCGGTAGGAGCGGTCGGAGGTCATCGAGTCGAAGGCGTCGGCCACCGCGATGACCCGGGCGAACTCCGGGATCTCCGCCCCGGCCAGCCCCATCGGGTACCCCTTGCCGTCATGGCGCTCGTGGTGGTGCATGATCCCGGCGAAGGCCTCGTCCAGGAAGTCGATGCCGCGCACGATCTCCAGGCCCCGCATCGGGTGCAACTGGATCGCGGCGAACTCCTCCTCGGTCAGCGGCCCCTCCTTCTGCAGCACCTTGGTGGGCACGCCCAGCTTGCCGACGTCGTGGAGCATGCCGGCGTAGCGTATGGCCCGCAGCCGGTCCATGCCCATGCCGATCTCCTGCGCGATCATGGTGGAGGCGAGCGAGACCCGGGTGCAGTGGCCGCGGGTGTAGTAGTCCTTCGTCTCGACCGCCTGGCACAGCGCGGCCATCGTGGCGTCGTAGGAGCGCTGCTGCGCGTGGTACTGGCCGAAGGCCCACCTGGCCACGAACAGCGGCAGCAGCACCAGCACCGCCGAGATCGACTGGATCGTCGCCCACAGGCCCGCCACCAGCAGTCCGAATGTGCCGTAGCCGAGATAGGTCAGCAGGAACTGCACCATGCCGCGCATCGGCACCTCGCCCGCGCTGACCTGCGTGGCCAGCGAGATCATGGTGAGCGTGAGCACGATGTTGAGCGGCACGAACACGGCCGTGGCCGCCGCGTAGGGGCCGATCAGGTCGTCGAACGCGTTGACCTGCGGGACCCCGGAGACACCGCCTAACTGCTGGTAGACCCAGCCGGCGGCGTAACCGCACAGGGCGAACTGGGCGCCGTTGAAGAGCCGCTTGATCAGCGGCAGGCCGGGCCGTACGCTCAGGACCGCCGTGAGGCCGACCAGCGCGGCGCCCTCCATCCCGATGAGCACCACCGCGGCCAGCGCGGCCGAGAAGCTCACCGACACCGCGAACTGCTCCACGTTGAGCAGCGTCGGCATCGACTCGCACACCAGGAACAGCAGCGCGAGCACGAGCAGGATGCCGAGGCTCTCCGAGGCGACGAGCTGCCCCTTGGTGATCAGGCTGTGGGCGAACAGCGCGGCGGCCGCGCCGATCACGGCGAACAGATAGACCTTCGCAGGCCACGACAGATCACGCATTGCGGCCCCCCTTTGGAGCTCAGGTCCAGGAGACCCCGGGCGGGAGGACGCCACCGCCCCCGCCGGCCGTCAAGAGGAGAACGACCGGTGTGATCAGCACGAGAGCCGTGATCAGCCGGGCGGTCGACACCTTCAACATCCACTTCCTCCCCGTCGAAACCTGTGATTCACGCTACAGAAGTTGACGTGCGGAAACGGGCGGAGTCGAGAATCGCAAGCAAAGCGTAATCAAGCCACTACCTGCGGCAACTCCGTCTCCACTCGACGGTGGCGCGCAGGCCCGTGGCCAGGTCGCTCGCGGGCTGCCAGGAGAGCCCGTCGTAGGCGGGCACCGGATCCACCGCCATGGCCGGCAGGTCGCCCGGCCTGGGCTGCGCGAAGCCCGGCTTGTCCTGGGCGCCCACGGCGTCGGCGATGAGCGAGTGCAGGCGGCGGTCGGTCGTCTGGATGCCGGTGCCCAGGTTGAAGCGGCGGCCGTTGCCGTCGGCGCCGCACGCGCGCACGAAGCCGTCGACCACGTCGTCCACGTAGACGTAGTCGCGGGTCTGGGTGCCGTCGCCGTAGAGGACGGTGGGCACGCCGTTGAGCAGGGAGTCGGTGAAGATGGCGACGACGCCGGCCTCGCCGTCGGGCGACTGGCGCGGGCCGTAGACGTTGGAGAGGACGAGCGTGGTGTACTCCAGGCCGTAGAGGGCGTGGAAGGTCGCGAGATACGTCTCGGCGCTGAGCTTCGAGGCCGCGTACGGCGAGCGGGGGTCGGCCGGCGCGTCGGCGGGAACCGGGATGGCGGGCGGCCGGCCGTACACGGCGACCGAGGAGGCGAAGACCACCTTGCGGCTGCCACCCTCGCGCGCGGCGGCCAGCACCGACGCGGTGCCCTCGACGTTGACCCGCGCGTCGTGGACGGGATCGCTCACGCTTCTGCGGACGCTGATCTGCGCGGCAAGGTGGCAGATGACCTCGGGCTTCCACTCCGCGCCCAGCGCGATCATCGCCGGGTCGCGGATGTCCAGCTCGCACAGCCGGAAGCGGTCGTTCGTCAGGGCGCCGGCGAGGTTGTCGCGGCTGCCGGAAGAGAAGTCGTCCACGGCGACCACGTCGTGGCCGTCGCCCAGGAGGCGGTCGACGAGATTCGACCCGATGAACCCGGCGCCGCCGGTGACCACCACGCGCATGGGGAAGATCTTAGTCGGACAGCTCCGCCCGGACCTGCTCGATCCGGCCGAGCACCTTGGAGCGCAGGTCGGCGGGCACCGGGTCGCAGCCGCAGTGCTTGGCCACGAGCTGCTTCACGACCTTGTCGAGGTCGTACTCCTTGAGGCACGGGTCGCACTCGTCGAGGTGCACCCGGATGTCGACGCAGTCACCCTCGCCGAGCTCCCCGTCGAGGTAGGCGTAGACCTTGTCCAGCACTTCGCGACAGTCGGTGTCGTGCGGGTTGCCACAGCTCATTTCGACCCCTCCGCCGGGACGAGGCCACGCTCGCGAGCATAGTCCTCGAGCAGGTTCCGCAACTGCCTGCGGCCGCGGTGCAGCCGGGACATCACGGTGCCGATCGGGGTGCCCATGATGTCGGCGATCTCCTTGTAGGGGAAGCCCTCGACGTCGGCGAGGTAGACCGCGATCCTGAACTCCTCGGGCAGGGCCGCGAGCGCCTGCTTGATGTCGCCGTCGGGCAGGTGCTCCAGCGCCTCCACCTCGGCGGACTTCAGCCCGGTCGAGGTGTGGGACTCGGCGCGCGCGAGCTGCCAGTCCTCGATCTCCTCGGTGCCCGACTGCTTCGGCTCCCGCTGCTTCTTGCGGTAGCTGTTGATGAAGGTGTTGGTCAGGATCCGGTAGAGCCACGCCTTGAGGTTCGTACCCTCCTGGAACTGGTGGAACGAGGCGAACGCCTTGGCGAAGGTCTCCTGCAGCAGGTCCTCCGCATCCGCCGGGTTCCGGGTCATCCGGAGCGCGGCGGAGTAGAGCTGCTCGAGATACGGCATGACGTCGCGCTCGAACCGCTCACTGCGCTGCTCCAGAGTCTCCGCGCCTGTCGCGGGCACCGGACCCACCCCCCTATGATCACCGGTGGCCGGCTGTGGCGGTACACCGTACTCAGGGGAGAATACCTGCTTGGCACCAAGTCGCCGGTCACTGGGGCCGGGTGGCGGTATCTGTGGACGACCTGCAACTGCGAGCATGCTCGTCGCAACACGCCCGCGCCCGCGTCTGTTCCCGCAAGATAGAAGGTGACGAACAACCCGGTGCGGGGAAAAAGAATACGTACCGGCTGGTAGCCATTGTCCCGGAACCCAGGAGTCGCGTGTGCTGCCCATTCCGGCCGAGGAACTGAACGGCTCGGGGACCCTCGGGCCGTACTGGACGTTCTACCGCGCGGTCGTCGCGGAACAACTCAGCAGGTGGCTCCCCGGCCAGCCATCGGTGATCCTCGACCTGTCCGGCGGGCGCGGGCGCTGGTCCGCCCAGGCCGCGCGGGCCGGCCACAAGGTGATCGAGGTCGTCGACTTCCGCATGACCACCGACCAGTCCAGGCTGCGCGACGTCCGGGTCCGCCAGGTGCGCTCCGACGACCTGTCCTTCCTGCCCGACGAGAGCGTGGACGCGGTGCTGGCCGAGGAGCGCGCCATGTCGGTGGAGCTCATGGCCGAGTCGGCGATGTCCGACGTGGCCCGCGTGCTGCGCCCCGGCGGCCGCGCGCTGCTGTGCGTCGACTCGCTGGTGCTGGGCATGGCCATCCTGGCCGAGCAGGGCCAGTGGCAGCACCTGCGCCAGACGAACGAGGTCATGCTCGTGCCCTGGCCCGACGGCGGCATCACCCGCTGCTTCAGCAGCGGGCAGTTGCGCGAGCTGCTGATGGGCGCGGGTCTCGAGGTCGAGTGGGTACGGCCCCGCACCGTCTTGTCCCCCTCGACCGTCGACCACGTGCTCGGCTCCGACTCCCGGTCACTGGCCTGGCTGGTGCGCACGGAACTCGAGGCGCACCCGGACGACGACGACACGGTCGGCATCCACCTGGTGGCCAGCGCCCGCAAGACCTAGCGGCGCCGCTCCTGCTTCGACTGGCACTGCACGCACCGGGCGGCCTCCGGGCGGGCCTCCAGCCGCCCTTCAGGGACCGGTTTGCCGCAGTCGACGCACTCGCCGTAGACGCCGTCGTCGATGCGGCTGAGCGCGCTCACGACGGCGCGGCGCTGCGCGACGGCCACGTCGAGCATGGCCTGGGCACGGTCGGCCTCGGTGAGATCGGATCCGGCGTCGGCCGCCGAACGCTCACGCACGGCGACGGGATCGCCGGTCAGGACCCTGATCGAGCGGTCGAGCTCGGCCAGCATGCTCTCCAGACGTTCACGAGCGGTCGTGTGGTCCACGAATCCGCACCTCCGGGCAGGTGAGGGGAGCCTGGCGGGACTCTCCCCGGTGGTCCCGCCCTGCGCAACGAGGGGTGAATGTGGCGGTGACACCGAGTGAACGGTTGCATCGCTTTTCCACCGGATGCCCATTTGGCGCGGTTCTTACACCTACTAGAAAAGCGCTCCTTCTTCTCCGTCAGGCAGGGGTTTGATGAGGTCGGGACCGTTGTTCCGGACATTGTTCACATCTGTGGACACCGGGTAGGCAACCAGCCGGCCCGACTGGGCCGGGACGAGCAGTCCCTGGGCCGTGGCGGTGTCGGTCAGCTTGGGGTCGAGCCACTCCGCCCAGCGCTCCCGCTCGATCATCATCGGCATCCTGTCGTGGATGTGGCCGAGGTCGTCCTCGGCGTCCGTCGTGATGACCGTGCAGGTGACCAGCCACTTCAGCGGGTCGTCGTCCTCGCGGGTCTTGTCCTTCCAGAACTCGTACAGCCCGGCCATGGCCAGCACCCCGCCGTCCTCGGGGTGGATGAAGTAGGGCTGCTTCTTCTTTTTGTCGCCCTCGATCGGCATCCACTCGAAGTAGCCGTCGGCGGGGATGAGGCAGCGCCGCTTGGCGAACGCCTGCTTGTAGGCCGGCTTCTCGGCCAGGGTCTCAGCCCGCGCGTTGATCATCCGTGAGCCCACCGAGGGGTCCTTCGCCCAGATCGGCACCAGGCCCCACTTGACGACCCTGAGCTGCCTGACCGCCCGCTCGGCCTCCTCGGGGACGCGGCTGAGGACGGCGTAGACCTGCTTGGTGGGAGCCACGTTGTAGTCGGGGCTCAGCTCCTTGTCGGGCTCGTCGTCCAGTTCGACCTGGAACTCTTCCAGCAGCTCGTGCTTTTTGCGCGCCGAGGCGTATCTACCACACATAACCCCACCCTGCCACGCCCTGCCCTCCCCCGCCTCCCACCCTCTCGACCACCCGCCCCAACCCGCGCCCTCACCTCCTCTCTCCGCCTCTCCCCTCACCCCCGCCTCCGCGATCCCGTTCGGCGCCCTGATCACAGACACGTGGCCTCCGCGCGCTCACCTCCCCGCCCTCACCTCCGCGCCCTCACCTCCGGGGCCCCCGCCCGCCGCCCTGTCCACAGACATGCGGGCCGCGTGCCCTCGTCCACAGGCTGCGGCCCGCCGTACCGGCTGCCAGTAGTCTTTGACCATGCCCGCACAGCACTGGCCAGCCCCGGTCGCGACCGCCCCCCTCGCGGCTACCGTCGCCCTGCCCGGCTCCAAGTCGGTGACCAACCGCGCGCTCCTGCTGGCCGCGCTGGCCGACGGCCCCGGCCTGGTCCGCCAGGCGCTCCGCAGCCGCGACGCCGACCTGATGGTGGCCGCCCTGCGCGCACTGGGTGCGGGCTTCGAGGCCGTCGACGAGACCCCGGCGGGCGTCGACTGGCGCGTCACCCCAGGCCCCGTCACCAGCGGCGCGAGCATCGACGTCGGCCTGGCCGGAACGGTGATGCGGTTCGTGCCCCCGATGGCCGCGCTGGCCGACGGCGAGGTGCGCTTCGACGGCGACGCCCATGCCCGCAAACGCCCGATGGGCCCCATCCTCGACGCCCTGCGCGCCCTCGGGGCCACGATCGACAACGACGCGCTGCCGTTCACCATCCGCGGCCCGTTGAGCGGCGGCGAGGTGACGATGGACGCGTCGGGCTCGTCACAGTTCGTCTCGGGGCTGCTGCTGGCCGCGGCCCGTTTCGAGAAGGGCGTCACGATCCGGCACGCGGGCCCGCCGGTCCCGTCGCAACCCCACATCCTCATGACCGTGCAGATGCTCAGAGCCGTGGGCGTGAGCGTCGACGACTCCGAACCCGACGTGTGGCGCGTGGCCCCGGGCCCGATCGCCGCGCGGGAGACCACGGTGGAGCCCGACCTGTCCAACGCGGCGCCGTTCCTGGCCGCGGCCATGGTCGCGGGCGGCACGGTCTCCGTCCCCGACTGGCCGCTGAGCACCACCCAGCCGGGTGACGTGCTGCGCGAGCTGTTCACCCGCATGGGCGCCACGATCGACCTGACGCCGTACGGCGAGGCCGTCGCCACCCTCACCCTCACCGCCCCCGCCGACGGCCGGATCCTCGGCATCGACGCCGACCTGCGCGACGTCTCCGAGCTGACGCCCACGATCGCCGCGCTGGCCGCCCTGGCCACCACCCCGAGCAGGCTGCGCGGCATCGCCCACATCCGCGGCCACGAGACCGACCGCCTGGAGGCGCTCGTCACCGAGATCAACCGCCTGGGCGGCGACGCGGAGGAGACCGACGACGGCCTGATCGTCCGCCCCCGCGCGCTCCACGGCGGCGTCTTCCACAGCTACGACGACCACCGCATGGCCACGGCCGGTGCGGTCATCGGCCTGGCGGTGCCCGGCATCGAAGTGGAGAACATCGCCACAACGGGTAAAACCCTCCCGGAGTTCACCCGCATGTGGGGGGAGATGCTGGGGGAGGAAGACCGCTGAAGCGGCGGGAATACGACGAGGACGACGTCAGGGTCAGGCCGGGCAAGGGTTCGCGGCCGAGGACCCGGATCCGCCCTGCCCACGAGGACGCCGTCGAGGGCTTCGTGGTGGCCGTCGACCGGGGCCGCTACACCACCCTGGTCGAGGCGGCCACCGCCGCGTCGGGCGGCCGTGGCCGCAAGAAGGCCAAGCCCGTCCGCAGGCTCGTGGTGGCCATGAAGGCCCGCGAACTCGGCCGCAAGGGCATCGTGGTCGGCGACCGGGTGGCCATCGTCGGGGACGTCTCCGGCGAACCCGACACCCTTGCCCGCATCGTCCGCGTCGAGCCTCGCACGTCGATGCTGCGCCGTTCCGCCGACGACACCGATGACACCGACGGCATCGAGCGCCCGGTCGTGGCCAACGCCGACCAGCTCGTCATCGTCACCGCCCTGGCCGAGCCCCCGCCCCGTCCGCGCATGATCGACCGCATCCTGGTGGCGGCCTTCGACGCCGACATCGAGGCCCTGCTCTGCCTGACGAAGTCCGACCTGGCGTCGCCGGACGAGCTGCTCTCCCTGTACGAACCGCTGGGCGTGCCGCACGTGGTCGTCCACAAGGGCGGCTCGCTGGAGGACCTGCAAGAACACCTGACCGGTCGGATCAGCGTGCTGGTGGGCCATTCGGGGGTGGGCAAGTCCACGCTGGTCAACGCCCTCGTACCGGATGCCAACCGGGCCGTCTCCCACGTCAACGCGGTGACCGGCCGCGGCCGCCACACCTCCACCTCGGCCGTGGCCCTCGAACTGCCCGAGGGCGGCTGGATCATCGACACGCCCGGGGTACGCAGCTTCGGCCTGGCCCACATCTCGGTGGAAACCGTACTGGCCGCCTTCCCCGACCTCATCGACGGCACGGTCAACTGCCCCAAGGGCTGCACCCACCGCGGCCCCGACTGCGCGCTGGACGCGTGGGTCGCCGAGGGCCACGCCGACCCGGCCCGCCTCGACAGCCTCCGCCGCCTCCTCGCCACCCGCGACCCCGAACCCACAACAGACTGACACGCACCCAGGCAAGGGACACACCCCACCGCCCTCGGGACACCGCCCATCCGGCCCACCAGCCTGCCCGGCCCAACGGGCCACCACGCCACCAGACCTGACAACCCACCGCACCCGGCTCACGCTCCCGGCCCGACAATCCGCCGCGCCACCAGGTCCGACACTCCACCGCGCAGCCAACCGCCTTGCCTGGCCCAACGTTCCAGCGCGCCTCCAGACCGGACAGCTCACCGCGCCAGGCCCACCAGGCTCCACCGCCCCACCGCGGTGAGGGGCTATCCCGCGGTTCGGCCGAAGACCCAGCGCGCGGATCAGCCCGGGCACACAGCGCGGCGCAACCCGGCACTCAGCGGGCCCAGTCCGGTGCGCCACGCCAAGGCCGAGCGTGTGAGGCTAGGCGGGGCGGTTGGGGCGGAGGGTCCAGGAGACGGTCATCTCGCTGACCAGGACGCCTTCGGCGTTCTTGAGCTCCACCCCCACCTCGAACTCCGGCCGCTCCCCCGCGTCCAACCGTGACACCACCTCGTCCCGATCCGCCTGAAGCCGGGCCTCGGCGGTCACCTCGCCCATGGCCAGCTTCCGGTACCGGATGGTCGCCCCGGTGGCCAGCGGCACCGCGCGCGACAACTGGTCACCGAGCGCCGACAGCATGGCCGCGCCGGACGCCGACTCGGCGAGCGTGAACAGGGCCCCGGCATGCGGCCCCGCCACATGGTTGTGCAGGTCGGGACGATCGGGCAGGCGGCACAGGGCGTACCCGTCGTCGACCTTGTCGAAGACGACCCCGAGCGTGTTCGCGAACGGCACGGTCTGGAGCATGAAAGCGCCCACATCAAAAGACATGCCGCAATGCTACTCGCGAGTAACAACGGAGGCCACGCCCCGAGTGGTGATATGTCGGCAAGAAAGCGGGAATCGGCCTCTGATGCGGCGTGTGCCCGGCACGGTAGCGTGGCTCCTCGTGACGGGTTACAACGACGATCTACGCCTCGCGCACGTCATGGCGGACGCCGCCGACGACCTGACCCTGCGGCGGTTCAAGGCGGTGGACCTCAAGGTCGACACCAAGCCGGACCTCACGCCGGTCAGCGACGCCGACCGGGCGGTCGAGGAGGCGATCCGCGGCACGCTTCGCCGGGCGCGCCCGCGCGACGCCGTCGTGGGCGAGGAGTTCGGGCGGACCGGCTGGGGCGCCAGGTCGTGGATCATCGACCCGATCGACGGGACCAAGAACTACGTGCGCGGCGTGCCCGTCTGGGCCACGCTCATCGCGCTCATGGACCACGGCGAGGTCGTCGTCGGACTCGTCTCCGCGCCCGCGCTCGGCCGGCGCTGGTGGGCGGCCAAGGGCGGCGGCGCGTGGACCGGCAAGAGCCTCACCAAGGCCAGCCGCATGCGGGTCTCGGCGGTGACGGACCTGGGTGACGCCTCGTTCTCGTACTCCAGCTTCGGCGGCTGGGAGAAGCAGGGCAAGCTCAACAACTTCCTGGATCTGAGCCGCGCCTGCTGGCGTACCAGGGCGTATGGGGACTTCTGGTCGCACATGATGGTCGCCGAGGGCTCCGTGGACCTGTCTGCCGAGCCCGAGCTGTCGCCCTGGGACATGGCGGCGCTGACGGTGATCGTCGAGGAGGCCGGCGGGCGCTGGACCGACGTCGCCGGCGCGGGCAGCCTGGAAGGTGGCAGCCTCGTGTGCACGAATGGCGCGCTCCACGAAACGGTCCTGAACCACCTCAACGCCTGAGCACCCGCTCCACGGCGCGCATCAACTGCCCTCGGTAGCTCTCGCCATAAAGCACGACATGCACCAGCAACGGATGCAACTGGTGCAGGGGCACCCGTTCTCGCCACCCGTCCGCGAGCGGGTGCTCCTCCTGATAAGCCCCAAGAATCCGGTCCAGGTACGGCACGCCGAACAACTCCAGCATGGCCAGATCGCTCTCCCGGTGCCCGCCATGCGCCGCAGGGTCGATGAGCACCCCGGTCCCGCCGGACCAGAGCAGGTTCCCGCTCCACAGGTCCCCGTGAATCCGCGCAGGCGGCTCCGCCGGTCCGGAAATTTCCGGAAAAACCCCGACGGCCCGCTCCACCCGATCCCGATCCTCGGCGGTCAACGCGGCGGCCTGCCGTACGAAGGGAAGAACGCGCCGCGAGGCGTAGAAGGCGGGCCAGTCGGGCGCGGGCGAGTTGTCCATGGGGAGCTCGGCGATGAACCCCGGCCACGGCGCGCCGAAAGCGTCGGCCCCGGCGCGGTGCATCCGCGCCAGCGCCCGCCCGAACCGCTCGGCCGCGGCAGGGGTCGGCGGCTCGGCCGGCACCCACGACAACACCAGCCGGTCGGCGCCCGATTCGATCACGTCGGGCACGTTCATCACCTCCCCCAGCCACCGCAGTCCGGCGGCCTCGGAAGTGAACAAAGGGGAAACAACGCCGGACTTGGCGAAGACCTCGCGCCCGTCCTCCAGAAAGCCCCGCTCCAGCCGCCATCCGTGCGAGGAGCCGAGCCGCTCGACCACTCTCATCCCCGCGACGCGGCCAAATGCTTGGCAAGACCTTCCGAAGCGGCCTTGACCTGCCGCAACACTTCGTCAAAGCCGTCCTGGCCGCCGTAGTATGGGTCGGGCACCTCCGCGTCCGCCGGCGCGGCGGGGTCGAACGAGCGGAACAACCGAACCTCCTGACCGGCGGGCGCGAGCCGCCTGAGCGCCCGCAGGTTGGCCGTGTCCATGGCCAGCACCAGGTCATATCGGTCGAACCACTCCGCGGTGAACTGCCTGGCCCGATGGGATGAGCCGTCGAAACCGTGCTCGGCCAGGGTCAACGCGGCCCGCTGGTCCATGGGCCCGCCGACGTGCCAGTCACCGGTCCCCGCGCTCTCCACCACCACCTCCTCCAGGCCGTGCTCGGCCAGCGTGGCCCGCAGCACCGCCTCGGCCATCGGAGAGCGGCAGATGTTTCCCATGCACACGAGGCATACGCGGTACGTCATAGGGTCAAGCATGCCGCTTGAAGAGCTATTCACACGAGGCGCGGCACGACTTCCGTCGACGGTCACGACTCGTTTCATTTCTGTTCACTTTCCCCCAGTTTTATCGGTCTCGTAGCAAGCAAGGATCTCCATACGAGAAGGACACAAACCGTGACCAGTGGACAGCGCCGCCTCAGCGCGGTGGCGACGGCCGCCTTCGTCGTTTCCCTCGCGGCGGCCTGTGGCGGCGGCGGTAACAGTGCGGCCACCAGCCCCGAGGCCTCCGCCCCCTCTTCGGCCGGAGCCTCCGAGGCCCCCGCGGGCCTGAGCGGCGAGATCAAGATCGACGGTTCCAGCACCGTGGCCCCGCTCATCTCCGTCGCGAGCGAGGCGTTCGGCGAGGAGCAGCCGCAGGTCAAGGTTCCCGTCGGCACCTCCGGCACCGGTGGCGGCTTCGAGAAGTTCTGCGCCGGCGAGACCGACATCTCCAACGCCTCCCGCCCGATCAAGGACGAGGAGAAGACCCTCTGCGAGGGCAAGGGGATCAAGTTCACCGAGCTGACGGTGGCCACCGACGCCCTGACCGTCGTGGTTCCCAAGGAGAACACCTGGGCCAAGTGCCTGACCACGGCGCAGCTCAAGAAGATGTGGGAGCCCGCCGCCGACGGCAAGGTCAAGTCCTGGAAGGACGTCGACGCCAAGTTCCCGGACGAGCCGCTGAAGCTCTACGGCCCCGGCGCCGACTCCGGCACGTTCGACTACTTCACCGACGAGATCAACGGTGAGGAGGGCGCGAGCCGCAAGGACTACAGCCCCTCCGAGAACGACAACGACATCGTCAACGGCGTCGCCGGCGCCAAGGGTGGCCTGGGCTACTTCGGGTTCACCTACTACGAAGAGAACATGGACAAGCTGACCGCCGTTGAGATCGACTCCGGCAGCGGCTGCGTCGCCCCCAGCGTGGAGGCCGCCCAGGGTGGCAAGTACACCCCGCTGGCTCGCTCGCTGTTCATCTACCCCTCGACCACGGCCGTGAAGCGGCCTGAGGTCGCCGCCTTCCTCGACTACCTGAGCGCCAACATCGGCTCTCTGGCCAAGGAGGCGAAGTTCATCCCGCTCAACGCCGAGCAGGAGGCCAAGCTCAAGAGCGACATCACGGCGCTGAAGGCGGGCTGATGGCTGCTCAGCACCGGGCGACCGCACCGGGGACCGGAAGGTCCCTGGCGCGGTCGCGCCCGCGTTACGGAGAGGCCGTCATCAAGGCGCTGCTTCTGGCGGCGGCGCTGGTCTCCATCGCGACCACGGTCGGCATCATCTACTCGCTGGTCGAGCCCACGATCGAGTTCTTCCAGGCGGTCAGCATCGCCGAGTTCTTCGGCTCGACCAACTGGGGTCCGCTGATCAAGCCGCCCACGTTCGGCGTCTGGCCGATCGTGGTGGCCACGCTGGAGATCACGCTCATCGCCGTGATCGTGGCGGTGCCGCTGGGCCTGGCCGCGGCGATCTACCTGTCGGAGTACGCCAAGCCCGGCGTCCGCAAGTTCTTCAAGCCGGTGCTCGAGATCCTGGCCGGCGTGCCGACCGTCGTCTTCGGTTACTTCGCGCTGTCCTTCCTCACCCCGCTGCTGAAGGACATCTTCCCCTTCCTGAACCTGGAGGCGAAGAACGCGCTCTCCGCCGGCCTCCTCGTCGGCATCATGATCATCCCGATCGTCGCCTCCCTCGCCGAGGACTCGATGGCGGCGGTGCCGAACGGCCTGCGTGAAGGCTCCTTCGCGCTGGGCGCCTCGAAGATGCTGACCTCGGTCCGCGTCGTGGTGCCCGCCGCGTTCTCCGGCATCGTGGCCGCGATCATCCTGGCGGTCTCCCGCGCCGCGGGCGAGACGATGATCGTGGCGGTCGCGGGCGGCTTCAAGTCGATCTTCACCTTCGACCCGACGAACGAGATGGCCACCATGGCGGCCTTCATCGCGCAGGCCGGCGCGGGTGACCTCTCCACCGGCTCGATCCCCTACAAGACGATCTTCGCCGTGGGCTCGCTGTTGTTCATCATCACCTTCGCGATGAACTGGTTCAGCGCCCGGATGGTGCAGAAGTACCGCGAGGTGTACGACTGATGGCAATCCTGTCCACACCTGCATCGACTGTACGGCTGGCCAGCCAGGGCAGGCCGCTCAAGGAGCACCTGTTCCGATTCGCCCTGCTCGCCAGCCTGGCCGTGGCCATGATCTTCCTGGTGGTCCTGCTCATCTACGTGGTGACGCAGGGCTGGCAGCGCCTCGACCTCAACCTCATCCAGAACTTCCCCTCGCTGCGCTCGGTCAACGCGGCGACGGCCGGTGTGCTCTCGGGCATCATGGGCACGATCTGGGTGGTCGCGCTGACCGCGGTCATGGCCCTGCCCACGGGCGTGCTCGCCGCGGTCTACCTGGAGGAGTACGCCGACCAGACCAAGTGGTACAACCGGCTGATCGAGCTGAACATCGCCAACCTGGCGGCGGTCCCCTCGATCGTCTACGGCATCCTCGGCCTCGGCGTCATCTCCCGCGGCTTCGGCCTCGGCCCGAGTGTGATCACCGGCGCGATCACGCTGTCGCTCCTGGTGCTCCCCATCGTGATCATCGCCGCCCGCGAGGCGATCAAGGCGGTGCCGCCGTCCATCCGCGAGGGCTCCCTGGCCCTCGGCGCGACGCAGTGGCAGACGATCTGGCGGCAGGTGCTGCCGGCCTCGGTGCCCGGCATCGCGACCGGTTCCATCCTGGCGCTGTCTCGCGCGATCGGCGAGGCGGCGCCGTTCCTGCTGCTCGGAGCGGCGACTCTGGTCCGCTTCAACCCCGACGGTCTGAGCAGCAGCTTCTCCGTCCTACCGGTCCAGATCTACAACCTGATCACCAACTCCCGCCCTGAGGTCCAGGTCGTCGGCGCGGCCGCCATCGTGGTCCTGCTGGCGATCCTGCTGCTGATGAACTCAGCGGCCATCTGGCTCCGTAACCGCTACCAGAAGCGGTGGTAAGGAAGAAATGACCGAGATCATGCCGAACATCACCGTTCGCGGGCCGGAGGCCCCCCGGAACATCGAGGCCCTGGACCCGGTGTTCACCGTCTCGAACCTCAGCGTCTACTACGGCGACTACGAAGCCGTCCGCGGCGTTGACCTCACCATCGGCAACCGCGAGATCACCGCCATGATCGGCCCGTCTGGCTGCGGCAAGTCGACCGTGCTGCGCTGCTTCAACCGGATGAACGACCTCATCCCGGGCGCCCGCGCCGCCGGTACGATCACCTACCACGGCGAGGACCTCTACGGCGACCACGTCGACCCCATCGAGGTACGCCGCCGGATCGGCATGGTCTTCCAGAAGCCGAACCCCTTCCCCAAGTCGATCTACGACAACATCGCCTACGGCCCCCGGGTCAACGGCATGAAGGGCAAGATGGACGACCTGGTCGAGCAGGCGCTCACCCAGGCGGCCCTCTGGGACGAGGTCAAGGACAAGCTCAAGCAGAACGCCCTGTCCCTGTCCGGTGGCCAGCAGCAGCGACTGTGCATCGCCCGCGCGATCGCGGTCAGGCCCGAGGTCATCCTCATGGACGAGCCCTGCTCCGCCCTCGACCCGATCGCCACCACCAAGATCGAGGACCTGATGCAGGAGTTGTCGCGCGACTACACGATCGTGATCGTGACGCACAACATGCAGCAGGCCGCACGCGTGTCCGACCGCACGGCGTTCTTCACCGCCGAAGTGGACGAGCAGGGCGTACGGCACGGCCGCCTGGTGGAGTTCGACGAGACCAGTCGCATCTTCACCAACCCCTCCGACAAGCGCACCGAGGACTACATCACCGGACGATTCGGCTGATGGCCCACCAGCAGACGGCATCCGAGGTGCACGGGGACACTCGTACGGCGCCCGTGCTGCTGGTGGCCGATCCAGACGAGAGCATCGTCCAGGAGCTGGCCACCGCGCTCGAACGCGAGGGCGTGACCGTCGCCGGAGTCAGCGACGGCGCGCAGGCGTTGCTCCAGGCCGGAGCTCTGAGGCCCGATGTGGTGCTGGTCTCGGCGACCCTGCCGGTGATCGGCGCCGTGGAGTTCGTCCGAGCGGTACGGCTGGCGCGAGCCGTGCCCGTACTGCTCGGCGTCGGAGACGGGCACGCCGAGCAGGCGGTGCAGGCATTGGCGGCGGGAGCGGCGGCCTGCGTGGCCCGGCCCTACCGGGTGCTGGAGCTGCTCCCGTTCGTGCAGGCCGCCTCTCCGGAGTCGCGCTCCTTGCTGCGGGTGGGTGAGGTGGAGCTCGATGTCCGCGCCTACCAGGTGCGGGTGGGCGGGCGAGCCGTACACCTGCCGTTGCGGGAGTTCGAGCTGCTGCACTACCTGATGCGCAACGCCGACCGCACAGTGACGCGCGAGCAGATCATGCGGCACGTGTGGAACGCCACGGACGCCACGTCCACCAACACCATCGCCGTCCACGTCAAACGGCTGCGCGCGCGGCTCGGCGACGAGGACGACCAGCTCATCCAGACGGTCAGGGGTGTCGGATATCGCCTCGTAACGCCCTAGTTCTCAGCATTTACTAGCATTTCTTAGCATTTTCGGAATGATCGCAGGATCCGGGTGACCACGCCTTCGACTGTGGCGATGCCGTCGCCCGCCTGCGCGCTGCCCTCGGTCAGGACCGCCACCGCGTACCTCCTGCCGATCAGGCCCACGCTGACCACGGCCCAGCGCTTGGTGGAGACCCGCTTGAGCCAGCCGTTCTTCAGCGCCGTCGGCTGACCTTCGCACGCGCCCGCGCTCACGCCCCAGTCCTGGCCGTCGACCACGCCGCCCATCAGCTTGAGCACTCGCTCGCGCTCCTTCGCAGGGAGTGGGCTCTTCTTCGACACCAGCGCGTTCATGAGCTTGACCTGGTCGTCGGCCGAGGTCCTGGTGATGCCCCAGCAGTACAGGTCGAGGCAGTCGCCGGCGACACCGCTCGTGTGCCGGAGCCCGAACTTCCTGGCCGCCTTCGTGAACCCGGCGGCGCCGCCGATCCGCGTCCAGAGCCGGTCGGCCGCGTGGTTGTCGCTGTGGCGGATCATGATGTCGGCGTCGTGGCGGGTGGCTTTGTCCAGCTTGCGCCACGGGATCTTGCGGAGCAGCGCCATGAGAATGAGCGCCTTCGCGGTGCTGGCGGTGATGAGGCGCTCGTTCTTGCGGTAGCGGTAGACGCGGCCGGTGATCAGGTCCTTGACGGTCGCGGTCACCGGCCCGGGCCGGGACGCGAGGTAGCGGTCGAGCCGCTTGGTGATCGCCTTCGGGTCAAGCTTGGGAGGCTTGGCCCGAGTCGCCCGGGTGTCGTCCCGCGGAGACACCTGCGGCTGGACCAGAGCTCCGCTGCGGGTCCCCCCGATCACCGGACCGGCCGGCCGAGTCGGGCCCACCCGCGGACCCGCCGGCCCGAACGGCACCCCTGACCCAAACGGACCACCCGACGGGGCTCCTGCACCAGACAGGCCATCCGACGGAACCCCTGCACCGGACGGGCCACCCAACGGGACCCCTGGACCAGACGGACCACCCAACGGGACCCCTGAACCGGAAGGGCCACCGGATGGGACCCCTGAACCAGACGGGCCACCCGACGGGGCCGCCAGCCGGGCCGGATCGACTAACGGGGCAGCCAGGGCGGGGTGCGGTTGGCTCTGGCTGACAGGCGGCAGGCCGTACAGGCTGGTGGGCAGGACCAGGACGGAGGCCGCGAGCACCCTCCACCACACCAGCCCAGCCCTCCCCCGTGATTTGTCACGCATTATCGTGATAAATCACGGGGACTGCTAGACGTGGGTAAGTTTCGCGATCGAGTCGTCGTCGCAGGTGGCCCAGAACTGCCCGACCACGTCCTCCAGATGCTGCATGGACTCCGCCCGGAACAGCACATCCTGATATTTCGTGATGTCGTACTCCGTCAGCCCCATGTCCCGCAGATCGAGCGGCCGGATCTGCATCCCGCGGAACTCCTCGATCTCCCCATAGGACGACAGAATCCCCGCCCCATAGGCACGCAGCTCATCCCGCTCGGCCATCACGCCGAACTCCATCGTGAACCAGAAGACCTTGGACACGAACTCCAGCGCCGCCTCCCCCTCAACCCGCCGAGCCGCCGCCCCAGCGAGCCGATAAAGCGCCGCGAACCGGTCATGCGCCAGCGCGTTGGCATGCCCGATCACCTCATGGAGGACATCAGGCTCAGGCGTATAGAACGGCACAGAGTGGTGCCGAATGTACTGCGTAGAGTGAAACAGCCCATCCGCCAGCACCCCATAGAACTCCCGCAGCGGCACCAGCCCCGCCGCCGGAAGATACCGGAACCCGGTCAGCGGCTCCAGCAGCCCGCTCACTTCCTCCAACTGCGGAATCCGCTCGTACGGCAGGCCAAGCCGTTCAGCGCCTTCCAGATACTCGGCGGTGGCGTACCGCTTGTGCTTGACCGCCAGCTCCCCCGCCACCAGCGCCCAGATGCCGTGCTCTTCCTCGGTGTACTCGGCGGCCGGAATCGGCATCCCGCGCCGATGGTTCACGGCCAGCCCTGCGATCGCGTTACGCCGCGCCCGGTAGACCGGATCGGCGAACCCCGGATGTGACCGCGACAGCTCAACTACCACCGAGCCATCCCCCTGCGCCTCGACCGGGGCGAAGTACTGTGCTTCCTCGAACATGCCCACATGACAGCAATTTCCCGATTCGCTGGCAAGAGCGAGCATTCTCCCTGCCCAATCCGCCCGAACTCGCCTACCCACACAACCAAAAACTAGTCATTCCGCACACTCGCACGGGGACGCGGGCCGTCGCCCATCCCGCACACCAAGGCCCTATAAGCTCCGCCACAGACAGGGACAGCCTCGATCCCTGGTCGAATCGCACAGGGGAAGCACATGGACGAACTGGACGCCCGGCTACTGACCACCATGCGGGCAAACCCCCGCATAGGCCTAACAGAACTGGCCCGCCTCCTGGGCGTAGCCAGAGGCACGGTCCAGTCCCGAGTGGAAAAGCTGACAACCCGCGGCGTGATCACCGACTTCGGCCCCACCGTCGAACCCGCCCGAGTCGGCTACCCGATCCTGGCATTCGTCTGGCTCCAAATAGCCCAAGGCCGCCTAGCAGAGGCAGTCCAGGCCCTGCACACCATCCCAGAAATCCTCGAGGCTCACGGCACCAGCGGCCAACACGACCTCCTATGCAGAGTGGTGGCCAGAAGCACAGAACACCTCCAGGACATCATCGCCACCATCCTTGCCTCCCCCGCCGTCCAACGCACCGACTCCACCATCGCCCTCTCCACCCAAATCCCCTTCCGAATCGAACCCCTCCTAACGATCGCCCCCACCCCCTAACACGCCCCAGACCGACCAGAGGCGCGTTGTTGTCCCGCGAACCCAGGTGGCCATAGGTCTCCGAGGACAGGGGCTAGCGGCGAACGAGCCAGGTCGCTGGCAGGCGCGGTGGCGGTGGCTGGGCGGCCGTCCGGGTTGCGCCGGCCACGTCCGTCGTGCTGCTCGCCGCACCGGCGCCTGAGAAGCTGGTCGAAGGGGTGGTCCAGAGGCGTGTGCGGGCCGCGAGTGTGGGGCGGAGGCGTGTGCAAGGCGTAGATACTACGGCACGGAGTGTGTTGTGCCGGGACGCGAAAAAGGGGCCCAACCAGTGGTTGGACCCCTTCAACGTGATGATTTGTGCGGCGGTGACCTACTCTCCCACACCCTCCCGAGTGCAGTACCATCGGCGCTGGGAA
>NZ_JBITGF010000011.1:0-309340 GCF_044456745.1 Nonomuraea sp. NPDC050790
GCGAGAAAGGCCTCCGCTGGGGCGGACGCACACGCACGAACGCAGCCTGAAGCCAGTCATCCAACCCGGCGATCGTTTCCGGTCACGGCACTAGCTGACCTGCGGCGATAGATGCACCCTGAAGTGACGCTCAAGGAGCGCACCAAGGCCGCCAGCCCTCACCTGACCTGCTGGTATGTGCTCGGCTAAGCGAGCTGTGAAAGTTCTCGTCAAGCCGTCGCGCTACGCCTGACGATGGTGGATGTGGTTGTAACACCTGCGGTCACCGAGCGATGAGACGAGACGTGTGGCTTGTGCCTGGTCTTCCTTGTTGCCGAAGGATTAGGTAAAGCCCGACAGACCTGTGCATACGGGAGCCGTCATGGACGCGTACCGCGAGCTGCAACAGTTCGGTCACTTCGATCAGCTCGGTTTGAAGCTGCTCTTCAAATTGATGCGGGAAGAGGTGCGCCGGTTTCCGGTGCTGGAGCCCGGCTCGGGGTGGACCGAGGACTCGGTGTGGGATCTGGTGCAGAGCTTCTTCGCCGCGAAGGGGCGCCAGGTGACGGCTGCCGTTCTGGCGCAGACAGCCAACCTTCCTTCGATGGAACGCTACCTGCGCAGGTCGATCCGGAACTTCCTTGTGAGCGAGGCGCGCAAGACCCCCGTGGGGTCGGTGCGACGTAAGATTGAGGAACTGCTGGCCGCGACGTTGAAGTTCGAGCAGGTGCCATCCGGTACTCCCGGTGCCGGGCGCTGGCAGTTGGTCGGCGCTCAGTTCGCCCCCTACTCGGGAGAGTTACGGCCATTAGTCGCTGCGGCGTACTCGGTACCTGGAGTACTCGCCGTCCGTTGGTCTGGTGAGCGGCGTGCGCCGCTGGCCAGTGACGATTCGTTGATCGCCATTTTGGAAGCGGTGTTTTCGGCGGCCACCGGCTCGCTTGAGGTAGCCGCGCTCACATGGATCTTTCTGCAGCGTTTCCCAGCCGCAGCGGAGTATGCCGACGCAACTCTTGATCAGACGGCGTTCGACTTGGCTGTCGCGCCGTTCGAGGATCGACCTGATGTTCTCGTCGAGGTCGGAGAGCGAGCTCAAGAGGTGTTTGCCCAGCTGTCCCCGTCGCAGCGGGCTCTGCTGCCGCATCTGAACAAGCCGGCGGGTGACCAGATGCAGGTCTTAGGCGTCGGCCGGACCCAAGCATACGAAGCGGCCAAGAAGCTCAAGGCTGTATTGAGTGAGATGGTGCCCGATGATGACCTGCGCGAGAACGTGATGCTGGAGGTACTACGGCTGTGTTTGGTCAATCCGTAAGGGAGCCCGGACAAATGGGGCCGTTTCGGCGTCAGCCATGGTGTAGGCCGTCAACCCGCTCGATGGAAGGGTGACCGTCGTGACATCCAGTGAGACCGGCCGAGTGCCAGAGCGTCTGGTTGCTCTAGCACAAAAAGCAGCCGCTCCTCAGTTAACCGAGGCGGCGCTGGTACGCCGATTCGGACCCCGCTCGACGTGGCTGCCATTGCGAGGGCAGATCTGGCGTGCTCTCCGTGACGACATCGGTGTGCTGGTGCTGCTCCTTGCCGTCGACACCAACTCGGTGACCGCCGTTCCGGTGACGATCGAGCCCATCGCGGATGATTCCGAAGCCATGCTGATCGAGGGTGAGGTCACTTCTCTCGAAGGTGCAGTAACCGTATGGCCAGGGCTGCGCCGGCAGCTACCGGCCAGCGCGCTGGACAGGCCCGTCGACATGGTGGGCGCCGATCTCTTAGGACGGATCGTCGACCGGGTAACGCGACCAGAAAAGGTACCTGAGGCCGCCACCTCATGGTTGGTCGATCCGGCGTTGTCCGAGGCCAGGGCCGCGTTGGAAGACGATCTGGCAGCGATGGCTGAGGTGACTGCGGCTGAGGCCGAGACAACCGAAACGGAGACCACAAGCGGCATCAACATCGACGCTCTTGAGCCAGAGGCGCTTGATGAGGTCGCCGCTCGGCTGAATGTCCCGCTCCCAGTCGTTCTCGACCTGATTGACGGTAAGCGGGCGACGACGGGTCAAGAGGCCGCCATCATGCGTGAGGTACTCGGCGCCGCACCTACAGCTGCTCCGCCTCCGCTGGGTCTCGTCAGGGAGCTCGACCAGCCTAGGTGGCGAGGCCTGGTCCGGCAGCGCAGGCGCCGGGACGAGCTCACTGACAGTGAGACCCGTCTCGCCATGGCCTATGAGGTCAGTGCGATGGCGGCGCGGCAGACCGGTGATCAAGAACCTTCTTGGCCCGATCGGATCCGCCGATGGGCGGAAGCGCATCAGCTCGATCCGGACGCCGCAGAATGAACGTTCTTCGCGTTGAGGCTGTCGCACAAGCGCGCCGCATGCTGCTACTCCTCGAGAAGAGGTGGCCGGGCGCAGCTGAGCGGCTGAATACTGACGCCCTCAACGAACTCGACACCTGGCCCGACGTGCAGGTCCGCAGGGTCCCTGACGAGATGATCGGGGCGCGATGCTCTGTCGCGGGCGGGTACGTACACTCCACCACCCCACCGACTCTCACCGTGACCGAGTCGCTCAGCCTCCGGCGTCGACAGTTCACTGCCCTCCACGAACTTGGGCACCACCTGCAGAAGACGGACTCCAGGCTGGCCCTTGCGGTTCGTCGGCAGTCGGCGGCCCCTGAAGCGTTTGAGGACGCTGCATGTGACGTGTTCGCCTCGCTGGTGCTCATCCCGGACGACACGCTTCAGCCCCGTCTTGACGGCCGGTCGCCATCCGCCGGCGATGTCGTCTCGTTGTTCGAGCGGACGCAGGCATCCCGTGCCGCCTGCTCTGTACGGATCGCTGAACAGTTGGGCACCGACGGCATTGTCGCAGTACTGGATAGCGCGGGGACCGTATCGTTCGCCGCCACCCATGGCGAGGTCTACCCTCCGGCCCGAGGCTGGAGTCAGGCAGACACGCCGTTGGTCCGGGCGGCCCTGCACCGCCGCACCAACGTGCAGGTCGACGACACCTACGTGCAATACAGATCCGGATCGACCAGCGTTCGGCTCTACGGTGATGCCGCATGGTCGGGCGACTATCTGATCACCGTTGCCGTCCTGGATCGGCCAGGTTGGAAGTCCTTCGCTCTGCCGCGCACCGGTTCCAGCGGTTTCGTCTCTCGGCAGCAATTCTGCGAGGTCTGCGAGGAACAGTTCTTTCCGGCGGAGAATTGCTCGAAGTGCCGCACCTCGCGCTGCCCGGCTGGGCATTGTGCCTGCACTTACGCAGCCGACCGCCAGTGCGAGCGGTGTTTTCTCACCTTGAACCCGAATCAGTTCGCCAGTCCCACGGCGCGGGTGTGTAAGGAGTGCGCGGAGTAGCCGGACGGTCCGGTGAGGTTCGGCGTCAGTAGGTGTGACAGGGGTGAACGACCCCTCTAACACCTGAAGGGACCCTCACCGTGGGTTACACCAACGACTATCTGACGTCCGTCGGCAGCGACATCGCTGCCGACGACGCCGCATTGACCGAGACCCGGGGACGGCTCGCGCTTGTCCGCAAGATCGCGATTGGCTTCCGGGGAGCGCAGCGTACGTACGCTTCTGGGTCTCTGGCCCATCACACCATCAACGACCCGGTCACTGACGGCGACGGAGGCGTTGTCCTGAACCGGAGCTACTACCCTCAGCTCGGCCCGGACGGTGGTGGGGAGGCGCCCAACAGCGTTGCCGCCGATCTGTGTGCTCTGCTTGGGCCCGAGATCCGGAACACCTACCCGAATGCCCGATGCGGAACCTCGAAGCGCGGGCCGAAGATCACTTTCGGCGAGCCTGTTAACGGCCAGGATCCTTCCGTTGACCTGGTCCTCGCGCTCACGCGCCGCGAGGGCAGTGGGCTGTGGATCCCCAATCTGCACATGGATCGCTGGGAGGCCTCCGATCCGGAGAAGCACGTCGAGCTCCTCAACGGTGGCACAGTGGCGCTGCGCCGTACCCGCCGCCGGGTCATCCGGCTGGCGAAGGCATGGAACAAGCAGTGGACCTTGCCGGGGCTTTCCTCATTCCACCTTTCGGCGCTGGCTCTTGAACATGTCACACCGGGCATGAGCGTCGCCACCGGGCTGCACGCCGTTTTCGATGAGGGAGCGACCTTCCTCGCCACCGGGTGCAACACCTCGGACCCCGCTGGCGTCTCCAAGCCTCTGAAGCTGATGAAGGGCGTTACCCGCGAGGCCGTGGTTCAGCGACTGCGTGCCGCCGCCGACGCAATGGCCGACGCTTTGGCCCATGACGACGATGAGACCGCTGTACAGTCCGCCCTGCACAAGGTGTTCCGAAACTATGTCGAGGCACCGGCGAGCGACCAGCTGGCGGCGGTCGTTGCGGCGATGCGGCCCCGCACGCCGATGACCACGGTCGCGCTAGGGCTCTCCGCTCCGGCGGTTGTCATTCCGCCGACTCGGGCATACGGCGGGCGCAGGGCGTCGTGAGACGAGTTCCTTCCTATCGGCACCCCGCCTGGTTCGAGCGTCCGGTGAATCGCCTGCGGCTCATCGCCGACTTGCATGCTGTGGGGCATGACGTCGCTGTGGTGAGGACTCTTAAGGCGAGATCGGTGACCGGGCGGCGAAAGGGGTTCGCCGTCCGGGTCACCCTCACACCCACCGGCCTCGATGCACGACGGGTGACCGTTGCGTTCGCCGTCAACAGCCCAGACACCCCGCAGATCTACGTGCCCGGCCCCGGCTCGCCTCACCGCTACGACGACGGCAGCCTCTGCATCTGGTATCCAGGCGACCCGCCCTCTCAGCGCTGGCGCTGGTACGACGGCGGCGTTGCCCTCGCCGGGCACATCTGTGCTCACTTGATCCGTGAGGCCTGGTGGCACCAGACCGGGGAATGGGTCGGAGAGGAGGTGCCCCACAGTCCACAATCACCCCTCGCGTGGCACGCAGGCTAGGGCCAAGACTGAGAATATGACCGGCCCCACCCCCAACCTGTCCAACGCTGTCGCGCCTGCGGTGCCCACCACAGGGATGCCAACTGTTCAGCCGTCAACCGTAAACATCGCTGTGGCCCCCGCCGTGGGTGACGGCCTCCTCGCCGCAGTGTTGTCCGGCGCGGTTGTCGCCGCCGTGGTGACCGCCATGATCAATTCAGCTCTCGCCCGGCGTAGCACCCGTCTCGAGGAACGGGCACGGGTCCGCAGCACCCTGGCGGAGGCATACCAGGCCTACGCCGACTACAAGGAGTTTCCCTACGCTATCCGCCGCCGTCGTACGGACCAGAAGGAAGCTGAGCGAATCAGGTTGTCAGAGGAACTCCGCAAGGTGCAGTCCCGGATCTCCTACTACCAGGCATGGACCCGAGCCGAGTCGCCAGAGACCGGCGCCGCCTATGGCGAGTTGATTGCCGCAGTGCGCAAGATTGCCGGCGGCGCTATGCACGAGGCATGGAAGGTCCCCGGGCTTGAGGATGACAAGGGCATGAATATTGGCCCCGATCGCGTCGACCTCACGGACTTGGGGGCAGCGGAGGAGAAGTTCATTGCCAGTGTTGAGCAGCACGTGGCTGCGATCACGTCTCCCTGGTGGAAACGCACCGGTACCTTGGCGCGGACATCGGTGTTGGCCCTCAGAGGACGCTCGACTCCCAAGGCTTGATCAAACGTCGGACCGAGTTCCACCGACCTGTGTGGCTCCCTTGGCCCATGGCGACGAAGGGCGGTAGTTGATGCGCCGTCCCGCTGAGCAGGGAGGCTGGAGGATCGAACGCGGTTCCAATCAGCGCCGATCAAGTGGTGTTTCATTTCATGGGAACGGGTGGCCGTCACGGGTCACCGTAAATGAGCAAGAACCATGGACCGCGGTCGAAAGGCTCGCGTGCCGTCGAGAGGCGGTTGGTGCCGCTCTCGGTGTGGCTGTGTTCTGACGCCACGTCCGGAATGTCCAAGGCCAAGGACGGTCCGCGCATTACCGAAGCAGTGTGCGGTCGGCATCATCAGGCTGTAGGGCGAGAGCTGGCGCGGCATCTGATCGAGGCCTGTACGCGTCCGGGCGGGATCGTCACAGACGTCTTCACGATGAGCGAGACGGTGCTCGTGGCGGCGGCGGAGATGGGGCGGCTGGGGGTCGGGTGCGTTCCTCGTTTCCCGGTCGCGCAGCATCTCGTCGGCCGGCTGCGGCAGGTGCTCTCGGCGGAGCAGCGGGCGGCGGTGAGGGTGCGTCCGCACGGGCCGCAGGACCTGCGGGAGGCTCTGCTCGGTTTCGCGGGCCGGGTCGAGTTGCTGATCGCGGCGCTTCCGCCCTATCCCGAATCGGGGCGGCCGGGCGATTCAGCGTTGGTCGCGTGTCCGTTGTGCAGGTCGGAGCGGCCGACGCTCAGCGCGCCGCAACTGGGTCGGTTCCTGGAGGATGCGCGGCATGTTCTCGCGCCAGATGGTCACTTGGCGGTGATCACCACGGCCCGGCATGAGCGGGGTCGGTTGGTGGACCTCGCGCCGGGAATCATCCGGCGCGCAGATGCGGCCGGGCTGGCCTATGTCCAGCACGTCATCGCGGTGCGGGTCCCGGTCGAGGGGGACGCGCTCGTTGTTCAGCCGGGGCCGGCGGAGCTGGCGCAGCTTCGTCGTGTTCAGTCTGCGGAGTTGCCGCCGGTTGCGTCGGTGCACGCGGACGTTCTCCTGTTCGCACGGACAGGCTGAGGTGGTCCGATGAACGAGAACAACGTTTTGCCGTCGGTGCTGGCCACGGGCCAGCTGCAATCGCGGGTCCAGCGGCGCGGCCGGTATATCGCGGAGTCGATGAGACATCCGGGCAAGATGCTCCCGGCGATCGCCTCCCAGGTCATCTCCGCCTTCACCGAGCCGGGGGATCTGGTGGTGGATCCGATGTGCGGGATCGGGACCACGTTGGTGGAGGCGGTGCATCTGGGGCGGCACGCGGCAGGGATGGAGTACGAGGAGGACTTCGCCGGCCTTAGCGCTGCGAACGTCCAGCATGCCCGCTCTCAAGGTGCTGCTGGATACGCCAGGGTGACCTGTGGGGACGCACGGAACATCGCGACCGTGCTCGCGGATCTACGGGGCATGGCCGCGCTGGTGCTGACCTCGCCGCCGTACGGTGTCCGGACGCATGGGCACGTCCGCTGTGGGAGCCGGGAGGGCGGCGGATCGGTCAAGAAGTCGAACCACCGATACTCCACCGACAAGGGCAATCTTGCCCACCGGCCGCTGCCACAGCTGATGGAGGGCTTCGGGCAGATCCTTGCCGGGTGCGGGGAACTGCTGCGGCCCGGAGGAGTGGTCGCGATCACGGTTCGGCCGATTCGGGTCGGTGGTCGGCTCGTGGATCTTTCCGGTCAGGTCATCGATACTGCGGAGGCGGCCGGCCTGGTGCTCACACACCGCCTGGCGGCGTTGCTGTGTGGGCTGCGTGACGGTGGGCTGGTGAATCGGGCGTCGTTCTTCCAGATGCTGGAGGCGTGGAGGGGCCAGGAGAAGGGGCGGCCGGTGTACGCGGCAGCGCATGAGGATCTCCTCATCCTGAGCAAGCGAGGGGGCCAGGGATGAGGCCCGCCTTCTCCGGCAGCGGGTCAAGCACGAGTGGCGCCGGTCTTCATCTGTCCACAGGCTGTGCACGGCCGTCTGCGGCTGGACGGGCGTGTGGTCGTGTCCAGGTGGTGATTGACATCGGCTGTGGAGGCGAGCGGTCATGTAGGCCCGCCGGGGTGGGCGGGCCCGTAGGGCCCGATCCGGTCGCCGGTGGGATGCGGGGGCCCGTTCCGAGCTGGGACGAGTCGTGAGCGGTGCAGAGGTCGGGCTGCGGTTGGTGGTGCCGGGGGAGGAGTTGGAGCTCACCCCCGGCGCGGGCAGCGTGTTGCTCCGAATTCTGCTCAAGGCCGTCGCCCGCGTGAAGCATCCGCAGACCGCGAAAGAGGGGCAGCAGAAATGACCATCAGGTTCGGCTTCTACGGCCGGGTGTCGACCGAGGACAACCAGGATCCAGAAGCGTCGCGGGCTTGGCAGTTGCATCGGGCGCGGGCGCTGATCGAGTCGCGGGGCGGGGAGATCGTCGCGGAGTTCTTCGACGTCGACAAGTCCCGCTCGATCCCCTGGCAGCTCCGGCCGTACGCGGCGGCGTTGATCGAGGAGCTGAAGGACCCGCGCCGAGGCTTCGACGCCGTGGTGATCGGTGAGCCGCAACGGGCCTTCTACGGCAATCAGTACAGCCTCACGTTCCCGTTGTTCGAGCACTTCGGCGTGCCACTGTGGGTGCCCGAGGTCGGTGGGCCGATCGACCCGGTGAACGAGGCCCACGACATGATCATGGGCGTCTTCGGCGGGTTGTCCAAGGGCGAGCGCAACCGCATCAAGATCCGCGTCCGGGCCGCCATGGCGGCGATCACCGCGACGGAGGGCCGCTTCCTCGGCGGACGCCCACCGTACGGGTACACGCTCCAAGACGCCGGACCGCACCCGAACCCGGGCAAAGCCGCTGACGGCCGGAGACTGCGCAGGCTGGTGGCCGATCCGGTCACCTCCCGCGTGGTGCGGTGGATCTACAGCGAGTTTCTCAAGGGACGGGGCTATCTGGACCTCGCCGAAGACCTCACATTGCAAGGCATCCTGTCGCCGTCCGCCAACGATCCCGGGCGGAACAAGCATCGGGATCAGCGGGCGTGGTCGAAGTACGCCGTCCGGGTGATCCTCACCAACCCGCGCTACACCGGCCATCAGGTGTGGAACAAGCAGCGCAAGGACGAGGTGCTGCTGGACGTGGAGAACGTCGCGCTGGGGACGACGACCAAGCAGCGGTGGAACACCAATGACCAGTGGATCTGGTCGGAGCATCCGGTCCACGACGCGATCGTGAGCGTCGAGGAGTACCAGCGGGTCCAGGAGATCCTCTCCAGGCGAGCGAACGGCCAATACAGCCAGCGTCCGCACCCGACCCGGCGCCCGTACGCCTTCCGGGGCGTGCTCTTCTGCGGATACTGCGAGCGCCGGATGCAGGGCAACTGGAACAACCAGCAGGCCTACTACCGGTGCCGCTTCCCCGCCCAGTACGCCATCACCAACGAGCTCGACCATCCGAAGATCGTCTATCTGCGGGAGGCGGAGATCCTGGATGAGGTGGATGGCTGGCTGGGGACCGCCTTCGGGGCGAGCAGGCTGGAGCACACGATCGCGGCCATGGCCCAGCAGGCGATCGACCCGAACGAGGCGGCCCTGATCGGCCTGCGGAAGCGGCTGTCGCAGTGTGATCGGAAAATCAGCCAGTACCGCTCGGCGCTCGACGCCGGAGGTGACCCGGTCGAGATCAGTTCGTGGATCAACGAGACCAAGAGCGAACGCGCCCGTCTGGAGGGGGAGCTGAAGGCCGTTCCGGCCGCGCAGCGCGTCAGCGCCGAGGAAATCCGATCGATGCTCGAGGAAGTCGGCGATCTGGTGCGGCTCGTCGGGGAGGCGGACCCCAACGACAAGGCCGCGCTCTACACCCAGCTGGGCCTGAAGCTCACGTACTACCCCGGAAAGCAGTATGTGGAGGCCCGGATCGATCCGGAACCCCCACATGTGCGTGCGGTGTGTGTCCGAGGGGGGACTTGAACCCCCATGCCCCGCAAAGGGCACTAGCACCTCAAGCTAGCGCGTCTGCCTATTCCGCCACCCGGACTTGGTGCCTGCACGCGGGACCGTCATCCCGCGTCGGCGAGAGAAAGGTTAGCAAACTCTGGGGGGTGCGTCATACATGGTTTCCGTCCAACCCCGTGAAGGGGTTGCGGGGAGCCCCCGGCCAACAAAGAAGGGCATGCCCAAGGGACGGGGATGAGCTGGTCCAGAGGCAGGGTTCTTGACCTCTTCCTGGTTGTCTGGTGAAAAGCCCTTGCGGCAACGTTGGGTGGTGCTACGGTTACGGACCGTTGAGGGGTGAGTCCATGGACCGGCCTCACACGGTGAGGTCGGTTCTGGAGCTTGGGAGGCCACGTGGCACGCACGCCGGTGCAGCAGCAGAGGGCGATCGCCCTGGCTGCGCGGCGCGTGCGCGTGGCCGTTCCCTCGGAGGGCGCGATCGCTGATCGGCAGGACCGGATGGCGCGGTTCGCGGCCGGCGCCGGTCACGTCATCGCCCGGGCAGTCGCGGTCGGGGCCCTGGTGGCCGCCGGATGGCTGCTCGCTCTTCTCTTCGGGATGCTCACCGCCGCTCCGGCGGCGGCCGACACCTCTCATCCCATGCTCGCCGCCGGACCCGTATCGGGTGATTTCCCCACGGCAGGCGACGCCGTCTCGGTCACGGACAATGCCGAGGCGATGGCAGGCCTGACGGTCGACGGGCTGACCAGCCAGTCGACCCCGGGCATGCCCGCACCATCCACCGCCTCCAAGAACATGGGCGCCAATGGGCTGGCCCCCAACGGCGGTGGCAGCGGCCCCTTCGGGCCGAGCGTGGGGGACGTCGCGAGGTCGTCGTTCGACCCGCGCCTCACGGCACAGCGCGCCCCCCTGGCGTGCGTGCTGCCCCCCGTCGTCCGCACGGCGGCGGACGACCCTTCCTTCTCACCTGACTGATCTAACGCGTCATCGGCCGGCCCTGGTTTGAGGCCCGGCGGCGGAGCGTGGGCGAATCCAGAATCCCCTCCGCATGCGAGTCAGTCACAGGTTCGCGTACCCCGTGATCTCCGCTGAGCGTCGCCCCGTCCAGAGGGCGCGCACGGTCTCGGGCTGCCCGCGAATCGTCAGGTAATCCCCCCAAGAACCACTAGGAGCATTCATCATGCGTACGTGGGCAAAGGCATCGGCCCCGGCGGCTCTGCTCGCCGTAGCGGTCATGTCCTTCGGCGGCGGTACGGCTGTCGCCGACACCTCGGGCAACTCATCGGTCGGCGGCGGGAACCAGGTCAACCTGCCCGTCTCCCTGCCGATCGACATCAGTGGCAACGCCGTCGGCGCGGCCGGCCAGTCCAGCGCCACCTCGCAGGGCGGCGCCTCGGTCGAGAACACCGGCAAGGGCGGCATCCCCGGCAAGACGTCGGGCAACAGCAGTGTTCTGGGCGGCAACCAGGTCAACGCGCCGATCAGCGCGCCGGTCAACGCCTGTGGCAACGCGGTCTCGCTGTTCGGCAGCTCCGACGCGGGCTGCAAGGGCGGCGCGACCGTCAAGAACTCCGGCAAGGGCGGCGCCGGCGGCAACAAGACCTCCGGCGACAGCAGCCTGCTCGGCGGCAACCAGGTCACCGCGCCCATCAGCGCCCCGATCAACGCCTGCGGCAACGCGCTGGCGATCTTCGGCGACGCGACCGCGGGCTGCAAGGGCGGCTCGTCGGTCAAGAACACCGGTGTCGGCGCCGGTGGCAACACCACCTCGGGCCGGAGCTCCGCGCTCGGCGGCAACCAGGTGATCGCGCCCATCAGCGGCCCGATCAACATCTGCGGCAACGCGATCGCCGTCTTCGGCCAGGCGTTCGCCGGGTGCAAGGGCGGCTCGTCGGTCACCAACGGCGGCGGCAAGCCCGGTCACGGCTACCACTCCGCGCACGGCAGGGGTTCGAGCGGCAACGACACCGACGGGCGCTTCGGCGCCGGCAGCGGCAACCAGGTCATCGCCCCGGTCAGCCTGCCCATCACGGCCTGCGGCAACGCGGTCGGCAACGCGCCGGCCGGGTGCAAGGGCGGCAGCACCGTCGAGAACACCGCCGCTGGCAGCGGCGCGGGCGGCAACACCACCTCCGGGCGTTCGGGCGTGCTGTCCGGCAACCAGGTCGTGGCTCCGATCACCGCTCCGATCAACGTCTGTGGCAACGCCGTGGCCGCGTTCGGCGAGGCGTTCGCCGGGTGCCGCGGCGGCGTGTCGGTGAAGAACGGCGGCAAGGGCGCCGGCGGCAACACCACCTCTGGCAAGTCGGGTGTCGGATCCGGCAACCAGGTCGTGGCCCCGATCACGGCTCCGATCAACGCCTGTGGCAACGCGGTGGCCGCGCTCGGCCTGGCCGAGGCCCACTGCAAGGGCGGCGCCAGCGTCAACCCGCACAACGGCATCGGCGGCGGTGGCAACACCACCTCGGGCCAGTCCGGCGTGCTCGCCGGCAACCAGGTGATCGCGCCGATCACCGCTCCTGTCAACGTCTGCGGCAACGCGGTGGCCGTCCTGGGTGACGCCGCCGCCGGGTGCCTGGGTGGTTCGCACGTCGGCAAGCCGGTAGACGAGGGTCACGGCTACGATCACTACGCGCGTCCGCGCCAGGGGAGCGTCGCCAAGAACAGCGGCCTGCTGCCCGCCCTGCCCCTTCCCGCTCTGTCGAGCCTGAAGGACGCCGGGAACGTGACCCAGCAGATGCGCTCCGGCGGTCTGCCCCCGCTGCCCGTCGTGGGCGACGTGACCCAGACCCTGGGCCTGCCCGCGCTTCCCGGTCTGCCCGGTCTGCCCGGTCAGCCGGCCACGCCTGCCACGCACGGCAAGACCAACCTGCCGGTCAAGAACAAGAACAAGATCAAGAACCACACCGCTTCCGGCAACCCGCTGTCGGCCCTCGGCCCGGTGGGCGGGCTGGCCTCGGCGACTCCGGTCGGCGGCGCCGTAGCCTCCACCGCGGGCTCGCTGCCCGTCGGCGACCTGGGCCTGATGAGCGCCGCTCAGCCCGCGGGCGTCACGGGGATGAACTCGACCTCGCTGTTCGCACTGGTGCTCGGCGCGATGTTCGCCGCGTCCACGACGCTGTTCGCGACCACCCGCCGGCTGCGGCTCGGCAGGAAGTAGTCCAGGTACGGCTCTCGCTCACAGCCAGTGAGTAAGGAGCGCCAGACGCTTTGCCCGTTCTGGGGGGCGCGGCCCCGGGACGGGCAAAGCCATGTCCACATTCGGCCGCCCGGGGGAAGGAAATCAGAGGGTGCTGCGAACTCGTATGATCTTGCGGCGCAGCCGTACACGGCGGCTTCCGTCGGGGTACAACCGCACGCGGGACAGTTCCCACTGGCCGTATTCGGCGTGTTCGGTCAGCAGTTGACGTGCGGCTTCGCGGGAGGTGTCGGGTGGAATGAAGATATCCATGTAGGAGTAGTCGGGCACAACGATTAGTCTCCAGGGTGAGTCAGGGCGCGAGGCTGCTCGGTGGGCCTTATTCTGCGTCCTTGTGGGTGGACCCGAAAGGTAGTGGGTAGCCCGGGGGAAGGAAAAAACCCGCAATCCGGGTTACCTTGCAGATCTGTGCCGGACTCCGGCAGGGGGAAGCGCGAACGAACAGCGAGGTAGGAAGCAGCGTGCCAGCCAACAACGGCGCCGGCGGAACACGCCTGGTGATCGTCGAGTCGCCCGCCAAGGCGAAGACGATCGAGAAGTACCTGGGGCGTGGCTACGTCGTCGAGTCCAGCATCGGCCACATCCGTGACCTGCCGGAGCGGGCCGACGACATCCCCGAGAAGTACAAGGGGGAGTCGTGGGCTCGGCTCGGCGTGAACGTGGAGCACGAGTTCGAGCCGCTGTATGTCGTCAACGCCGACAAGCGAGCCCAGGTCACCAAGCTCAGGCAGCTCCTGAAGGACGCCGACGAGCTCTACCTCGCCACTGACGAGGACCGCGAGGGCGAGGCCATCGCGTGGCACCTGCAGGAGGTGCTGAAGCCCAAGGTGCCGGTGCACCGCATGGTCTTCCACGAGATCACCAAGCAGGCGATCCAGGAGGCCGTCGCGAACCCGCGCACCCTCAACCTGCGCCTGGTCGACGCCCAGGAGACGCGCCGCATCCTCGACCGCCTCTACGGCTACGAGGTCAGCCCGGTCCTGTGGAAGAAGGTCAAGCCTCGGCTGTCGGCGGGCCGCGTGCAGTCGGTCGCGACCCGGTTGGTCGTGGAGCGCGAGCGGGACCGGATGGCGTTCACCGTCGCCAACTACTGGGACCTTTCCGCGCTTTTCGACACGGGCAAGGCCGAGGAGCGTCCGCGTGACTTCACCGCGACGCTGACGACGGTCGACGGCAAGCGGGTCGCGCAGGGCCGCGACTTCGCCTCCACCGGCCAGTTGAAGACGTCCGGGGTGCTGCACCTGTCGGAGGCGGCCGCCGGTGAGCTGGCCGGGCGCCTGCGCGCCTCGTCCTTCCGGGTCAAGTCGGTTGAGCGCAAGCCGTACACGCGCAAGCCTTATGCGCCTTTCCGGACGACCACATTGCAGCAGGAGGCCAGCCGGAAGCTGGGCTTCTCCTCGAAGCACACGATGCAGGTCGCGCAGCGGCTGTACGAAGAGGGATTCATCACCTATATGCGTACCGACAGCATCACGCTGTCGGAGACCGCCATCGCCGCCGCGCGCTCTCAGGCCATCAAGCTGTACGGCGCGGCCTACGTGCCCGACAAGCCGCGGGTATATGCGAGCAAGGTGAAGAACGCGCAGGAGGCGCACGAGGCGATCCGGCCTTCGGGGGAGGAGTTCCGCACTCCCGGCGAGACGGGGCTTTCCGGCGACAAGTTCCGCCTGTACGAGCTGATCTGGCAGCGGACCATCTCCTCGCAGATGAAGGACGCGGTCGGCGAGTCGGTCACCGTCAAGGTGGGCGGCGCGTCGTCGGCGGGTGAGGAGGTCGAGTTCAGCGCCTCCGGCCGGACGATCACCTTCCACGGGTTCCTCAAGGCCTACGTCGAGGGCGCCGACGACCCGTCGACCGACCGCGACGACTCCGAGAAGCGCCTGCCCAACCTGGCCGAGGGCGACGCGCTCGACCTGAGCAGGCTCGACGTGGCCGCGCACGCGACCAAGCCGCCGGCCCGCTACACGGAAGCGACGCTGATCAAGGAGCTGGAGGACCGGGAGATCGGGCGTCCTTCGACGTACTCCTCGATCATCGGGACGATCCTCGACCGCGGCTACGTGTTCAAGAAGGGCACGGCGCTGGTGCCGTCGTTCCTGGCGTTCGCGGTGGTCAACCTGCTGGAGCAGCATTTCGGCAACCTGGTCGACTACGACTTCACGGCCGAGATGGAGAAGGTCCTCGACGACATCGCCAACGATCGCGCCGAGCGGGTGCCCGAGTTGCAGCGGTTCTACTACGGGGCCGACGGCGACGAGGGACTGAAGGAGATGGTCACCGACCTCGGCGAGATCGACGCCAAGGAGATCAGTTCCTTCGCGATCAGGGACAGCGACATCGTCCTGCGTGTCGGTCGATACGGCCCGTACCTGGACAGGGAGGGCTCGCGCGTCAACGTCCCCGAGGACATGACGCCGGACGAGCTGACCGCGGAGAAGGCCGAGGAACTGTTCTCGCGGCCGACGGGTGATCGCGAGCTGGGGCACGACCCGGTGACCGGCAACATGATCGTGGCCAAGGACGGGCGGTTCGGGCCGTATGTGACGGAGATCCTGCCCGCTCCGCCCGAGGACGAGACGCCCAAGAGGCGGACGAAGAAGGCGGACGCCCCCAAGCCGCGCACGAGCTCGTTGTTCAAGACGATGTCGCTGGACACGATCACGTTCGAGGACGCGCTCAAGCTCCTGGAGATCCCGCGGCTCGTCGGCGAGCTGGAGGGCGAGCAGGTCGTCGCGCACAACGGCAAGTTCGGCCCCTACCTGAAGAAGGGGACGGACTCGCGCTCGCTGGCCGCCGAGGACGACCTGTTCACGGTCACGATCGAGCAGGCCAAGGAGCTGTTCGCGCAGCCCAAGCAGCGTGGCAGGGGCCGTGCCGCGGCGGCGGCGCCGCTGCGCGAGCTGGGCGAGGACCCGCACTCCAAGAAGCCGATCGTGGTGAAGGAAGGGCGTTTCGGACCGTACGTCACCGACGGCGAGACCAACGCGTCCCTGCGCAAGGACGACACCGTGGAGGAGATCACCACGGAGCGGGCGGCCGAACTGCTGGCCGAGCGGCGTGAGCGGGCGCCGGCGCCGAAGAAGAAGACGACCACGACCAGGAAGGCTCCGGCCAAGAAGGCGCCGGCGAAGAAGCCGGCCGCCAAGTCCTGAGAGGGCTCTCAGGCGGCGCCGCGCGCATTGTCGGCGCCGCCTCGTAGCATGACCGCGTGGGATTCGCCGTCATGATGATCGTGGTCGTTCTGGCCGTGCACTACTACCTGTGGCGCAGGCTGGTCCGTTCGACCACCGTGCCCGGGCGCTCGCGCCGGGCGCTGACCTGGGCCATGGTCGGCCTGGTCCTGCTCGTGGTGGCGACCTTCATCGGCACCCGTGTGGAGGCCGGGCTGTGGTGGCTGGCCTGGCCCGGTTACATCTGGTTCGCGATGATGTTCTACCTCGTGGTCTTCCTGGTGATCCTGGAGATCCCGCGGGCCGTGGTGAGCCGGTTGTGGCGGCGGCCGGCCGTACCTGAGGTGAAGGAGCCCGTGCTGGTCTCGGGCGGGGCGCCGCCCGAGACGGAGCCCGCGCGGACGTCCGCGCAGACGTCCGGCGACGCGGACGACGTGAGCAGACGGCTGTTCATCGGGCGCACCACCGCGCTGGTCGCGGGCGTCGCGGCCGCGGGGACCGTGGGGTACGGCATGCGCACCGCCCTGGGGCCGCCGGTGATCGAGCCGGTCAAGGTCACGCTGCCGAAGCTCGATCCCCGGCTGGGCGGGCTGCGGTTCGCGGTGGTCAGCGACATCCACCTGGGGCCGTTGACCGGGATCGGGCACACCGAGCGCATCGTCCGGATGATCAACGAGCTCGAGCCCGACGTGGTGGCGATCGTGGGCGACCTGGTGGACGGGTCGGTGGCGGAGCTGGGGGCGCTGGCGAAGCCGTTCCGGAGCCTCGAATCCCGATATGGCTCCTATTTCGTGACCGGTAATCACGAGTACTACACGGCCAACGGGCCGAACGAGTGGGTCAAGGAGCTCGACGGGCTCGGCGTGCGGTCGTTGCGCAACGAGCGGGTGGAGATCCGGCACCAGGGCGCGGTGCTCGACCTGGCCGGGGTCAACGACATCAACGGCGCGTCGATGGACGACGGGCCCGACTTCGACAAGGCGCTCGGCGGGCGGGACGCGGCGCGGCCGACCGTGCTGCTGGCCCACCAGCCGGTTCAGGTCGATCGGGCCAAGGACTACGGCGTGGACCTGCAGCTTTCCGGGCACACGCACGGCGGGCAGATCGTCCCCTTCAACCTGGTGGTGCCGTTGCAGCAGCCGGTGGTGTCCGGGCTGGCCACGGTCGACGGCGTGCAGGTCTACGTCACCAGGGGCGCCGGCTTCTGGGGCCCGCCGGTGCGGGTGGGGGCGCCGCCGGAGATCACGTTGCTGGAGTTGCGCTGACTTCCCCATTCGCCTGACGCACCCACCCTGCCCGGCGTAGTATCCAACCGGATACCGAGGAGGTGGCCGGGTGAGTACGCCTGACGTCAGATTCTGGGCCGAGCGCGGCGGGTTGCTGCTCAAACGGGCCAGACAGGCCGCGAGCATGAACCAGACCGTGCTCGCGGACCTCAGCGGCACGTCGCGCACGACGCTGTCCGCCTACGAGCACGGCCGCAAGTCGCCGACGCTGGAGACCGCGGGCCGCATCCTCGACGCGGCCGGGTTCCATCTGGCGCTGGAGCCGAAGATCGAGTTCACCGAGCACGAGGGCCCCTTCCACGTGCCCGACCGGCTGCCCCGGCTGCCGGCCGAGCGCGCGCTGGCCATGGTCGACTACCCGGTGGGCCAGCGGCGCGACCTGGCCGACAGAGCCGATCGCGGCAAGGTCTACTCCGCCGTGCTGCGCGAAGGAAGCCCCGATGACCTGCTGCGCTACGTCGACGGCGTGTTGCTGGTGGAGCTCTGGGGAGATCTGGAGCTGCCGGAGACGGTGAGAGCCGCCTGGACGCCTCTGGTGCGCGAGTGCCGAACGGCATAGCGATGGGGGCCCATTCGGGGTTTGTGCCCTGCACACGGGCCTCAGGACGTAATACCCTCAGGCGCGAGCAGCCGGGTATATCCGGCTCGTCTCGTGACCTCCCACGCCCGGCGAGCACCTGGATACGCTGACACTATGACCGCCCCTGGCCGACGCAGACCAGCACAGTTGCTGGCTAACGCCCCATTTCGCAAGCTGTGGACGGCCACGTCGGCGTGCAGCATGGGTGACTGGCTGACCATCCTGGCGCTGACCGCCGTCGCCGGGAACCTCTTCCAGGGCGACCCGCGCACGCAGGCGCTGGCTGTCGGCGGCGTCTTCGTCGCCAAGATCCTCCCGGCGGTCCTGCTGGGGCCACTGGCGGGCGCGTTCGCCGGCCGCTTCGACCGCCGGCTGACGATGGCCGCCGCCGATCTGGTCAGGTTCGCGGTGGTGCTGTCGGCCGTGTTCATCGGCGGCTACCAGTGGCTGGTCGTCGCGATGTTCCTCGCCGAGTGCGCCAGGCTGCTGTGGACGCCGGCCAAGGACGCGACGGTGTCCGACCTGGTGCCCGCCGAGCAGCGGGAGGCGGCCAACCGGCTCGACCTGCTCGCGGCCTACGGCACCGCGGCGCCCGCGGCCCTGCTGTTCGCCGCGCTGTCGGTCGTCGGCGACCTGCTGCGGGACGTGACGCCGTTCTCACCCGCGACCGCGACGGCCGGACCGGCGCTGATCATCGCCGCCGTCGCCTACCTGGTCTCCGCGGCGCGTGTCTTCATGCTCGGCGACCTTCCCCGGCGCTCCGGCACGGTCGCGACCCCGTCGGTGATCAGGGAGATCGCCGAGGGCCGCCGTGCCGTCGGCGGCGACCGGCTGGTCCGCGGCCTGATCATCGGCATGTTCGGCGCCTTCGCCGCGGGCGGCGCGGTGGTGGTCGTGGCGGAGCAGTACGTCAGTCAGCTTCGGGGCGGCGACGCCGCGTACGCGATGGTGTTCTTCGCGGCCTTCGCCGGTGTCGCGTTCGGCGTCTTCTTCGGGCCGAGGCTGCTGGCGGGGCTGTCGAGGCGGCGGCTGTTCGGGCTTTCCGTCGTGCTCGCGGGCGTGGTGCTCGTCGCGATCGCGCTCATCCACAACCTGGTGATCGTGGTCATGCTGACCGCGCTGCTGGGCGCGTGCGCGGGCCTTTCGTGGATCATCGGCTACACGCTGATCGGGCTGGAGGCCGAGGACTCCCTGCGCGGGCGGGCCCTGCCGTTCCTGCGGGCGGCCGCGCGGGTGACGCTGCTGCTCGTGGTCGTGGTGGCCGCCGCGCTGGCGGCGGCGTTCGGGGTGCACAACATCGCCTTCGCCGGGTACGACTACCGCTTCGACGGCGTCAACCTGGTGCTGGTCATCGGCGGCGTGCTGGTCACCGTCGTCGGCGTTCTGAGCCTGCGCCACCTGGACGACCGCAAGGGCGTCCCGCTGTCGGAGGACCTTGTCGCGGCGCTGCGCGGGCAGCGGTACGCGGCCGACTCCGACGAGGAGACGCCCGGGCTGTTCCTCGCCTTCGAGGGCGGAGAGGGCTCGGGCAAGACCACGCAGTCCAGGCTCGTCGCGATCTGGCTGCGCGACCAGGGCTACGACGTCGTGCAGACCCGCGAGCCAGGATCCACCAAGGTCGGCATGCGGCTGCGCGCCATCCTGCTCGACGCGGCCGAGCGCGGGCTGTCGGCGCGCTCGGAGGCGCTGCTTTACGCCGCCGACCGGGCCGAGCACGTCGAGAAGGTGATCAGGCCGGCGCTGGAGCGGGGCGCCGTGGTGGTCACCGACCGCTACGTCGACTCGTCGCTGGCCTACCAGGGCGCCGGGCGGGAGCTCGAACCCGGCGACGTCTCCAAGGTCAACGCCTGGGCGACCGGTGGGCTGGTGCCGCACCTGACCGTGCTGATCGACACGCCGCCGGAGATCGGGCTGACCCGGCTGGGCGGGGCGGCCGACCGGATCGAGTCCGAGCCGCTGGAGTTCCACGAGCGGGTGCGCAAGGAGTTCCGCGCGCTGGCCTCGGCGGCGCCCGCGCGTTACCTGGTGGTGGACGGCACGCTGCGGCCCGAGGAGATCACCCGTACGATCCAGGACCGAGTCAGGGAGATCCTGCCCGACCCGGTGCCGCAGGCCTCAGAAGACATCACGGGCACGATGCCGGCCATCCGCGACTAACCTTGCTCCCGTGGGCGTCTTCGATGACCTTGTCGGCCAGGACCAGGCGGTAGCCGTACTCTCGCGTGCCGCGGCGGCCGCGCGCGAGGTCGTCGGCGGCGGGCGGGGCGCGGGCATGACGCACGCGTGGTTGTTCACCGGCCCGCCGGGTTCCGGGCGTGAGGACGCCGCCCGGGCCTTCGCCGCCGCGCTGCTCTGCCCGGACGGCGGATGCGGCCACTGCGACCAGTGCCATCAGGTGATGATCGGGTCGCATCCCGACCTCGAATCGGTCCGGCCGCAAGGGCTGTCCTACGGCGTCAAGCAGACCCGCGAACTCATCCTGCGGGCCGCGGGCGCGCCCACCCAGGGGCGGTGGCGGGTGATCCTGTTCGAGGACGCCGACCGGGCCACGGAATCGGCCCAGAACGCGGTGTTGAAGGCGATCGAGGAGCCGCCGCCGCGTACCGTGTGGCTGCTGTGTTCGCCGGCGCCGGACGACATGATGATCACCATCAGGTCCCGCTGCCGGGTGATCACGCTGACCACGCCCGGGACCGAGGCCGTGGCGCACGTGCTGGCCACGCGTGACAGCGTGCCGCAGCCGATGGCGGTGTTCGCGGCGCGGGCGGCGCAGGGGCACATCAGCCGGGCGCGGTCGCTGGCGCTGGACGAAGGGGCCAGGTCGCGGCGGGAGGCGGTGCTGGCGATTCCCCGGTCGTTGACGGGGGTGGGGGAGTGCATCACCGCGGCGGAGCGGCTGGTCAAGACGGCTGAGGAGGAGGCCGCCGCGGCCACGGCGGCGCTCAACGAGACTGAGACGTCCGAATTGCGCAAGCTCTATGGCGAGGGGTCCACGGGGAAGGGGCTCAACCGGGGGTTGGTGCGTGGGGGCGCGGGGGCGCTGAAGGAGCTGGAAGATCGGCAGAAGTCCCGCGCTACACGGATAAAGCGGGATTCACTGGATTCGGCGTTGCTGGAGCTGGTCTCGTTCTATCGGGACGTGCTGGCCATGCAGTTTGGGGCGGGGGTGGAGTTGGCCAACGACGACCTGCGGTTCGATCTGGATCAGGTGGCTCGGGGGGGCACGGCGGAGGAGACGTTGCGGCGGATCGAGGCGATCATGATGTGCCGGGAGCGCCTGGAAGCCAACGTCAACCCGCAGATCGCGGTCGAGGCCATGATGCTGTCCCTGCGCGGCTGAACCCGGTTCAGCCTTGCGGTCTGTGCTCTCTGCGCGATGCTTTCCGCCCTTTCCCGTTACGGCAAGCCACCCCACGCCACCCGCCGACCCGGGCGGGCGTGTCGTGGGGATCGCTTCTCACGTCGGACGTGGCTCTCGCCGTAACGGCGTACGGAGGGCGTGAGCCGGTTCGGGTTTCGGCTGGTCGTAGGATCGGCGGCATGGCGACGCGAGTGGTGCAGATCAGTATCAAGGCTCAGGACGACGCCGCGGTCGGCCGGTTCTGGGCGCAGGCGCTCGGGTGGGGGCTGGACAGCGAGGCGCCCGGGGTGACGAACCTCGAACCCGAGAACTTCGTCTACCCGGACCCCGTCGCCGTCTGCGTGGACGTGGTTCGCGTACCGGAACCCAAGACGGTGAAGAACCGGCTGCACGTCGACCTCGCCACCACCTCCGCGGCTCATCAGGCGGAACTGGTCGAGCGGCTCCTGGATCTTGGGGCGACGCGTGCCGACGTGGGCCAGGGCGATGTCCCGTGGACGGTTCTGGCCGATCCGGAGGGCAACGAGTTCTGCGTGCTCGAGCCTCGTCCGGTCTACCGGGACACCGGGCCGATGGCCGCGGTGATCGTGGACTGTGTGGATCCGCGGGCCATGGCGCGGTTCTGGGACCAGGCTGTGGACTGGACCCTGCACGAGGTGACCGACGACCACGCGGTACTGCGGTCCGCCAAGGGCGTCGGGCCGTACCTGGAGTTTCTCCGCACTCCTGGCGCGGAAAGCGAGGGCCAGCGCATCCACCTGGACCTCCGGCCGTACCCCGACGACGACAAGGCGGCGGAGGTGGACCGGCTGAGGGCCCTCGGCGCCACCGACGTCGACCTGGGCCAGGGTGACGTGCCGTGGACGGTTCTGGCCGATCCCGAGGGCAACGCTTTCTGCGTCCTCACACCACGCTGACTTCGCCCCCCCGAACGAGCCCGACACCCCGAGGGCTGACCGCCTGAGGGCTGACCATCCGAGGACTGACATCCCGCAGGCCGACATCTTCCACGTGGCGTCGCCGCGCAGGGTTTCCGCCCTCCCGGTAGGACGCAGATCTGAGGCAGTGGGGCTTGACCTTGACGCTGGCGTCAAGCTCCTACCGTCGCCGCATGACGACGTACGGCACCCGCCCAGCTCCACTCGGCACAAGCCCCCCGCTGTCGATGTGGCTGTTGAGCCTCTTTCTCCTCGCCTTTTCGTTCGGCACCGACGACCTGATCATCGCGGGCATCCTCCCGGCCATCTCCCACGACCTGAACGTCTCGGTCGCGATGAGCGGACAGCTCGTAACAGCCTTCGCACTGACATACGCCCTGGGAGCGCCGATAGCCGCGTTCCTCACGGCCAGACTGCCCCGGCGGCCGGTGATGATCGGCGCGGTCGCCGTGTTCGTCCTGGCCAACGTGGGGGCCGCGCTGGCTCCCGCGTACGGTCCGCTGCTGGTGGCGCGCATCCTCTCAGGGCTGGCCGCCGCGACAGCCTCGCCCGCCGCCTTCGCGATCGCGGCCACGTCCGCCCCGCCAGGCCGTAAGGGACGGTTCCTCGCGATCGTGGGGGCCGGACTGACCACCAGCCTGGTGGCAGGCGTCCCGCTGGGCACGTGGATCGGCGGCGAGCTGGGCTGGCGGGCCACGATGATCTACGTCGCCATCGTGGCCGTCGTGGCGGGACTCGGCCTGCTCCTGACGTTGCCACCGTTGCCCGGCGAGGCAAGGTCCGCGCTGAAGGACCGCCTGGCGCCGTTGCGCAACCCGGTCGCGTCGACGGCGCTCCTGGCGATGATCCCCAGCGGAGCCGGAGGCATGATGTCGTACGTCTACGTCACCGAGATCGTCCGCACCCTCGGCGACCTGCGCGGCTCCGCCGTAGCCCCGCTGATCATCGCGGTGGGCCTGGCCGGGATCGTCGGCGCGCTCGCCGGCGGCCGGTTGGTGGACCGGCTCGGCGCCCTCCGCGCGCTGATGATCCTCCTGGTCGGGGTGCTCGCCGCCCCCGTGCTCATGTTCGTCCTGGGCGTCGCCGGAGGCCCGTACCCCATCCTCGTCATCGCGCTGCTCCTGATCTTGTACGGCCTGGCGACCTGGGGAATCGCCCCCGCGACCCAGGCATGGCTGCTCGAACGCGGCGCCGGCCCCGCCGCGGCCGGCGAGCTGCTCGCGCTGAACAACAGCGCCATGTTCCTCGGTTTCTCGCTGGCCGGAGGGTTGGGCGGGCTGGTGCTGGAGGCGTACGGCGTGCTGGCGGTCCCACTCACCGCGGCGGGATGTGTGCTGGTGTCACTCGTGTTGTTCTGGGTGGCTTTCAGATCCGACCGGCGAAGGAGAGCGGCCAGTTGATGCGGATCGGCGAGGTGGCGCGCTGCGCGGGGGTGTCCACGCGCGCCCTGCGGTACTACGAGGAGCAGGGCCTGATCAACGCGGAGCGCGACCACAACGGCTACCGGATGTACGACGCCGACACCGTGCTCCTGGTGCGCGACATCGCCCGCCTGCTGCATGCCGGGCTGAATTCTGATGATGTACTGCAGTTCGTCCACTGCCTGGGCACGGGAGAACCCGATCCGCCCAAGGACTGCGTGGCCCTGATCAGGACCTACTCCGAACGCCTCGGTGCCCTCGACGCGCGCATCGCCGCCATGACCGAGGTCCGCGAACGCCTGGCAGCCGAAACCGACCGCCTAGCCAACCTCCTGCAACCCTAACGAGCCCCCCGCCTCAGAACATCTCCCTCGCCTCAGGACCCGTCAGGACGTCTCCTCACGCCAGCACCTCTCCTCACGAGCTCCTCTCACCTCACGAGCTCTCCTCGTCTCAGTGAAGGAAATGCTCCGTTACGGCAAGCCGCCCCACCCCCACCCGCCGCACCCACCTGAGGGCACCTCCAGGGAAACGGCCGTCGGGCGCTCCCGTACAGCGCCGCGACGTGCGCCCCCATGACCAGCGACGCGGAGATCTCTGAGACGAGGCGACCTCAGAGGGGCTGACTCCGAGACGTGAACCCCTGGAACAGGGAGATCTCCGAGGCGAGGAGATCCCGGAGGCGGGAAGATATTGCGGTGACGGAAGCAGCAGAACGGCTTCGCAGGCGTCTCTGTGATGTGGAAGTCGAACTGCTCACCCACGGAGGCCCCCCGACCCGGCAACACGTCGACGTCGCGGCCATCTTCGCCGAGCACCAACTGGGCCTCGTCCGGCTGGCCCTGCTCATGCTCGGCGATCAGGCCAGCGCCGAAGACGTGGTCCAGGACGCGTTCGCGCGTACCCATGCCGGCCGCGCCAGGCTGCGTGATCCCGACAAGGCGCTGGCCTACGTGCGTTCGGCGGTGCTCAACGGCTGCCGGTCGGTGCTGCGGCGCAGGGCGACGGTGTTCCGGCGGGCCCTGCCGTACGATCCGCCGGTCTGGTCGGCGGAGAGCGCCGCGCTGGTCGGCGAGGAGCGCCGTGAGGTGCTGCTCGCGCTCCAGCGCCTGCCCCGCAGACAGCGCGAGGCGCTGACGCTGCGCTACTACCTCGACCTCTCCGATCCGGAGATCGCCGAGACCATGGGGATCAGCGCCGGCACCGCTCGATCCACGATCGCCAGAGGGCTCGCCGCCCTCGCCAAGCAGTTGGGGGAGAGATCATGAACAGCCCTGTGGAAGAACGCCTGCGGCAGGCCCTGTCCGAGGCGGGGGCGGTCATCGACCCGGAGACGCTGCGTCCGCTGCGCACGGTGCCGACGGCGCGACGGCACCGGGTGGACCTGCGGTGGATCGGGGTGAGCTGGGCGAGTATGCGCCTGCTGATCGGCCGGGTGGGACGTCGCTGGGTGGCCGTGTCCTCGGTCGTGGCGGTGGCCGGGCTGGTGGCGGGGGTCGTCATCGTGGCGCCCGGCGGGCATCAGAGCACCGCCGCCGCGGTGTTGCCTCCCAACCGCGACCGGGCCGACCTGTCGGTCTTCCTCTGTCACGCCCAGTCCACGTCGCCGACCTGCCGGGGCGAGGCCATCACGGACGAGCAGCGCGCAGCCGTACAACAAGCTCTGGGGGAGGCACCCATGGTGCAGACGATCACCTTCGAGAGCCAGAGAGAGGCCTACGAGAATTTCAAGTCCGACCCCGACCTGCCCGAGCACGTCAAGAAGGTCGTCCAGGTGCGGGACATGCCCGAGTCGTTCCGGGTGAAGATGAGAGCAGGAGCGGATTACCGGTCGCTGATCGCCAAGGTCAAGGTCATGCCCGGCGTCGCGCAGGTGGTGGATGCCAGGCTCGTCCCCCAACCGGCCGGAGGAGCGTAGCCGTGGGCCGGGAAACTAGTGCTAGTGACTCTCACGTTCGGGCGGTCCGCACACGTAGTGTGGCAATGGCAGGCACCCCCGACGCCGTCAGGAGGCGAGCTCTAGCCCATGGGAATGATCATGGCCGTGAGCTTCACCCGCTACGGGAGGCTTTACTACCTCGACCCCGGCGGGCACAGTCCCAAGGTGGGCGACAAGGTGCTGGTGCCCACCGACTCCGGTCCCGAGGTCGCGGAGTGCGTGTGGGCGCCGCAGTACTCGAGTGAGGACATCGACGGGCTGCCCGTGTGCGAAGGCGTCGCCGGTGACGAGCACCTGGCCAGGGACGAGAGCAACAAGCGTCGCCGGGCCGAGGCCCGCAGCGTCTCCAAGCGCCTGATCAAACGCCACAGCCTGCCGATGAAGGTCGTCGGCGTCGACTACCTCGACAGGGACAACGTCTACACCGTCTACTTCTCCGCGCCGCACCGGGTCGACTTCCGGGCGCTGGTCCGCGACCTGGCCCGCAACCTGCGTGCCCGGGTCGAACTCCGCCAGATCGGTCCCCGCGACGAGGCCCGCCTCCAGGGCGGCATCGGCCCGTGCGGCCGTGACCTGTGCTGTGCGACCTTCCTCAAGGACTTTGAACCGGTGTCGGTCCGCATGGCCAAGGACCAGGACCTGCCCGTCAACCCGCTGCGCATCGCGGGGGCGTGCGGGCGCCTGATGTGCTGCCTCAAGTACGAGCATCCGCTGTACGTCGAGACGCGCTACCGGATGCCGAAAGCGGGCAGCCGCGTGACCACGCCCCAGGGCGACGGGACGGTGACGGGGCACAACGTTCCCTCGGACACGGTCCTGGTCCGGCTGGACGACGGGGGCCGCCGATGCGCGTGCCCGTCGGCGTCGGTGTGCTCGCCTCGCCAGCAGCACGACAAGCTGTACGGCCCGGAGGGCGCCAACCCCGAGGGCACCCCCGGCCCGTAGCCGTGATGAGTTTCCTGCCGACGGCGTGTCTGTATCAGTGAGGGAGTTGCCGACACGCCATTGAGGAGACCCAGATGAGCAGGATCGTGATGGTCCGCTACCAGACCCGCCCGGAGGCGGCCGACCTCAACCAGCAACTGGTCGAGAAGGTCTTCGCCGAGCTCAACGCCGACGATCCGGGCGGCCTGCGCTACCTGACGCTCCGCCTGGAGGACGGCGTCAGCTTCGTACACGTGGCGATCACCGAGAACGAGGACTCACCACTGTCCGGTTCGCCGGCGTTCGCCGAGTTCCAGCGGGGGATCGGCGATCGGGTGGTGGCGCCGCCGACCGTGAGCAGCGCGACGCTGGTCGGTTCCTACCGCGCCGTGTGAGCGATGAGTGAGCCCACCGATGAGTTCGTCCTGAAAAGTACCCCTTACCGGGGCGAACTCCTGGCCCTGTGCTACCGCATGCTCGGTTCTTTCCATGAGGCGGAGGACGCGGTTCAGGAGACGTACCTGCGGGCCTGGCGGTCTTATGACGGGTTCGAGGGGCGCGCGTCCATGCGGACGTGGCTGTACAAGATCGCCACCCGGACCTGTCTGCGTTCTCTGGAGAAGGCGGCTCGCCGGCCGTTGCCCTCCGGGTTGTCCGCGCCCAGCGGCGATCCGGAGGGTCCGCTGGCGCCCGGGGTTCATGACATCGCGTGGTTGCAGCCGTTCCGTACCGAACCGGCCGAGCGGTCGGACCCGGCCCTGCTGATCGAGAACCGGGCCGGGCTGCGGCTGGCGCTGATCGCCGCGCTGCAGCACCTGCCGCCGCGCCGCCGGGCGGTGCTGATCCTGCGCGATGTCCTGGAATGGCGGGCCGCCGAGGTGGCGGACCTGCTCGGCACCACCGCGACCGCGGTCAACAGCCTGCTCCAGCACGCCCGCGCCCAGCTCAAGCAGGTCGACAGCACACCGCCGCCGCCGTTGGACGCACGCCAGCGGGAGCTCCTGGACAGGTACGCCGCGGCGTTTGAGAAGGCGGATATTTCAGGACTTACGAGCATCCTGGCGGAAGACGCGGTCTGGGAGATGCCGCCGTATCCCACGTGGTTCGTCGGCAGGGAGAACATCGTCCGCTTCCTCGCCACCCGCCTGACTTCTCCGGGCGCCACCAAGGTGATCAGCACCGAGGTCAACACGCAGCCCGCGTTCGCCCTGCACACCGCGGACGGCCCGCACGCCCTCCACGTGCTCACCCTCTCCGGCGACGCGATCACCCGCGTGGTCGCCTTCATGGACCAGACCACACTGAACGGTGTAGTTGACACTCAATACTGAACGGTTTAGTTTCGGAGGGAGGCCCTAAATCGGAGGTTGTCATCATGGAGTTCGGCTTTTCGCTTGTCCCCACACCCGACATAGCGGCACATCGTGAGCTGGTCACGGCTGCCGAGGAATCCGGTCTTGACCTGGTAGGAGTGCAGGACCATCCGTATGCCCCCTCCCAGGTTGACGCCTTTGCCCTGATCGGCACCCTGCTGGAGCACACGGAGCGGATCCGGTTCTTCCCCGATGTCGCAAGCCTGCCGTTGCGTCCGCCAGCCGTACTCGCGAACACCGCGGCGACGCTGGATCTGGCGTCAGGCGGGCGGTTCGAGCTGGGCATCGGCGCGGGCGGCTACTGGCGGGCGATCGCCAGCATGGGCGTGCCCGAGCTGAAGCCCGCGGCGGCGCTGGACGCGCTCGGCGAGGCGATGGAGATCATGCGCGCGCTGTGGAGTCCGGACCAGCCCACGGTACGGCTGCGCGGCGAGCACCACACGGTCGACGGCGTCCACGCCGGCCCGCCACCCGCGCACCCGATCAACATCTGGGTCGGCGCCCAGGGCCCGCGCGCGCTGCGGTTCACCGGCCGGGCGGCCGACGGATGGGCCGCGCCGATCCCGTCCTACCTGCCCTACGAGACCTGGCCCGAGGCGAACGCCCTCATCGACCAGGCGGCCCGTGCGGAAGGCCGCGACCCGGCCGCCGTCATGCGCATGGCCCAGATCGTCGGCACCATCACCACAACCCCAGGCGAACTACCCCAGCAAGGCTCCGACCCGGTACGCGGCACGCCGGACCAGTGGGCCGATTTCCTGGCGAAGCTCGCGATCGAACAGCCCTTCACCACGTTCATCTTCTGGCCGGAGCGGCAGTCGATCGATCAGGTCGTGCGCTTCGCGAGCGAGGTCGTCCCGCTGGTCAGGGACAAGACACCAAACGGTGTAGTTTACGCCCATGAACGTTGACGAATTCGGCCTCCCGATCATCCCCGATGCGGTCAACGTCTCGCAGCGCAAGCGCGAAGCAATCATCGAAGCGGCCAAGGCCGAGTTTCTCAAAGAGGGATATACCGCCGCATCGGTGGACGCCATCGCCTCCCGAGCCGGGGTCTCCAAACCCACGATCTACAAGCACTTCGGCAACAAGGAGCGGCTCTTCCTGGCGGTGATCGGGGGGATCCTGCCGCAGACGTACGCGCATCTGGAGCCGTGCAAGTCGAAGATCGCCCAGGCGGACGACCTGCGGGCGGCGCTCATCGGCCTGATGACCGAATGGGCGGAAATCCTCCTGCGTCCCGACATCATGGCGCTGCGGCGGCTGGTGATCGGCGAGATCGACCGCTTCCCGCAGCTTGGGCGGGCGTGGTACGGCATCAGCGACAAGATGAACAATGTGCCGCTGGTGGAGGCGTTCGAGATCTTGCATGAGCGGGGACGGATCAGCGTGCCCGACCCGGCCCTGGCCGTGCGGCAACTCGTGGCGTCCACCATCGGAGTACCCCAACTGATCCGCACCTTCGACGGCGACGCGGAGGTCGACCTCCAGGGGATCATCACCTCGGGCGTCGACCTCTTCCTGGCCCGCTACGGCACAGCGCCTCCGTGACCTCGCGGGCCAGCCCCGTCAACCACCTCATGCTCGCCACCGGCGCCGCGTACCATGGCGACAGTGTGGTGCCGAGCCCTCATAGCCGCCCTGTTGCTGCTGACCTCCGGCTGTACGACCGCCGAACCCCCCGAGCCCGCGCCCCTCACCTGGTCCGACTGCGGTGACGACTTCGAGTGCGCCCGCCTCAGCGTCCCGCTGGACCACGCCCAACCATCCGGCGAACACATCCAGATCAGCGTCATCCGCCTGCCCGCCACCGGCGACCGCATCGGCTCCCTGCTGATCAACCCGGGCGGCCCCGGCGGCTCCGGCATCGACTACGCCCGCGCCGCCCCCGCCATGCTCAGCCAGGACCTCCGCGCCCGCTTCGACATCGTCGGCTTCGACCCCAGAGGGGTAGGCGCATCAACCCCCATCAAATGCCTGACCGACGACCAGCTCTCCACATTCATCGCCCTGGACAGCACACCGGACACTCCAGCCGAGCAAACCGCCCTGGAACAGGCCTCGAAGAACTTCGCCGAGGCGTGCCAGGCCCGCTCCCCGAATCTCCTCCCGCACGTCAGCACCGCCAACGCCGCCCGCGACATGGACCTCCTCCGAGCCGCCCTGGGCGACGAAAAGCTCACCTACCTCGGCAAGTCCTACGGAACCCTCCTAGGCGCCACATACGCCCACCTGTTCCCGGGCAGGGTCCGCGCACTGGTCCTGGACGGCGCCGTAGATCCGGCGATCACCCGCGAACGCCTCAACCTGGACCAGGCCAAAGGCTTCGAAACCGCCTTCCGCGCCTACGCGAAGGACTGTCAGGGCACAGCAACCTGCCCCCTGACGTCGAAGACCCCAGAAGCCGCCTTAACCGAGATGTCAGACCTGCTCCGCCAAACAGACAAGTCTCCCCTGGTCAGCGCCCCAGGCCGCCCGGTTACGGAAGCCCTGGCAACGCTGGGCGCCCTGACCCCGCTGTACGACCGCAACACCTGGCCGGCCCTGTCCGAATCCTTGGCCGAAGCCCAGAAGGGCGACGGCACCCTGCTCCTCTCCTCTGCCGACCAGTTGGTAGGCCGCTCCGACGACGGCACCTACTCCAACCAGACCGAATCCAGCCTGGCCATAACCTGCGCCGACACCCCAACCCCGCCAAGCTCCCAGGCATTGGCCCAAGCCGCCACCACAGCCGCAAAAGCCGCCCCCGTCTTCGGCTCCTACGTCATGTGGAGCATCCTCCCCTGCACCTTCTGGCCCCGAGCGGTAGGAACCCCCGTAACGTCCCCGAAAGCCCCCGGCGCCGCCCCCATCCTGGTGGTAGGCACCCGCCGCGACCCCGCAACCCCGTACCACTGGTCGCAATCCCTAGCCGACCAACTCGAATCCGGCACCCTCCTGACCTACGAAGGCGACGGCCACACCGCCTACGGCAGCGGCTCCACCTGCATAGACACCCATGTGGACGACTACCTCATCACCCTTGCCGCGCCGGCCGACCGCACCCGCTGTTGATCGACGGGAGCGAGAAGTGCCCCGCCTCCTGTAGACTTCATCACGCCATACGGCAGCGCCGCCTTAGCTCAGTCGGCCAGAGCACTTCACTCGTAATGAAGGGGTCTCGGGTTCGAATCCCGAAGGCGGCTCCGCAGATCAAAGGCCATCCCTCGGGTCGAGGGGTGGCCTTTGGCGTTGGCGAGACGTCCGAGTTCTGGGAGCAGTGGCTACCGGGAGTGGGCCTCTTCGCGTTGGATGGCCACCGGCCGCTTCTGATCAGCACGGCAGGTTGAAACGCCATGAAGGCCCGCCCTCCCGGAAAACGATTCAGGGCTACGTAGGGCGCTTATGTGTGTAGCTCCTGCCTGGTATCCCTCGGGTCGGAATTGTCAAGCTTGTGGCTGTTGGGGGCGGAGTGGCAAGCTCGTTGTTCATGACGAGGCGCGCACGCCAGCAGCGGATTAGGAGACTTTGATGTCTGAGGGTTACGGGCAGATGTCTACGTACCCTGGTTTAGGTCAGAACCCGTATGTGCCCCCGCAGGCCCAGCCGAGGAAGCGCCTCCGGGAATTGTTCATCTTTTGTCTCGGCGCTGCCGTTGGCGTTCTCGGCGTTCTCGGTGCCGTGGTCGTCGTGGAAGATTTCGGGCCCGTAGCTCAGCAAGCGCGTATGAGCGAGATGGTCACGGTTGGCGATTTCCGCATCATCGTGCAAGAGGTCGAGCGCAAAGGGCCTGGCGAGACCGGGTCGGCTGAGTGGACTCCCCGAGGGGAGTTCGTCTTTGTCACCGTGTTGGTGCAGAACGTCGAGTCGAGCGCGCAGACGTTCGAGGTCGGCCGTCAGAAGTTGCTGGCGGGCGGGTCGGAATATGACGCCGTTCCCCTTGGTGAGGGTGGGCGGATGTTCGAACGGATCCCGCCCGGTGCCACCATCAATGGACTTGTCGTGTTCGATGTGCCGAAGGGCACTCCGCTCGAAGCGATCGTGCTTCACAGCGGCGCATTCTCGTGGGGCGCGAAGGTGACGCTTTCGAGAAGCTGAGCCTGGTTTCCGATTGAACTGGGCGGAGGGCGCCAGTGATCCAACGGGTGCGTGGAGCGAAGTCACGTGAGAGAGCGGGGCGTGGCGGTGCTACTTTTGTTTGTGGCCGCATTAGGTGTCACGCGGGCGTCCCTCGGGTCAGAAGAAGAACCGCCTCAACGGCCTGAGACGCTTCCCTCGGTGCCGGAACTCGCGTCCGTTACCGATGTTTGGCCTGACGGCGCACAGCACCGATGGGGCGGCATGAGGTGGTTGCTCAGCTTGGCGTGATCGGGCTTCTACCTTGCGTCTCATCTGGTTGAGCAGGCTCGATGAAAGCGCCGGCAGTCCAACCGGTGGGAGTATCGTATTTAAACGTTCGTCGAAATGGGAGTCGGTGCTGCTGGGGGATGAGGCGGCGCGAGAAAAGAAATCCAGGCTCCAGCGGCAGAGTTCTAGAGCCTGGATGTCGAGTTTTGGGTATTCGCGGTCTGGGCTTGTTACGCCTGCTGAATGCGTACCGTGTTGCCTGAGGGGTCGCGGAAGGCGGAGTCGCGGGGGCCCCAGGGCTGGTCGATGGGTTCCTGGAGGACCTCGGCGCCGAACGCGCGTACCTTCTCGAAGGTGGCGTCGAGGTCGTCGGTGCTGAAGACGATCATGGGCAGGATGCCCTTGACCAGGAGCTCCCGCAGGGCGTCGCCGTCCTCCTGGGAGCGTCCGGCGTGCGGCTGCGACAGGACGAACTCGAGGTCCGGCTGCGTGCCGCCGCCGAGGGTGACCCAGCGGGCCACGTCGGAGCCGACGTCGTTGCGGACCTCCAGGCCGAGCGCGTCGCGGTAGAAGGCGAGCGACTCGTCCAGGTCGTTGACGGTGATGTGGAGGTACTTGAGTCCGAGGTTCATGTTCTCGACGCTAGGGGGAGCGGGTGCGGGATGCTTCTTCATTCCTGCTCGGACCGCCTCGCGGTCAGATTCTCGCGTACGGCGGGCCATTCGGAGGCGATCACCGAGTACACCGCGGAGTCGCGCAACATGCCGTCCTCGCCGGGGGCCCAGGAGGCGGACCAACTGCGTAGCACGCCCTCGAACGTCGCGCCCAGCCGTTCCAAGGCGCGGCGGGAGCGGGTGTTGCGGGCGTCGGTTTTGAGGTCCACCCGGGCCACGCCCATCTCCTCGAAGGCATGGGCGAACATCAGCAGCTTGGCCTCGGTGTTGATGCCGGTTCCCTGGGCGGAGGCGGCGAGCCAGGTGAAGCCGATCTCGATGGCGGCGAGGTCGGTACGGCCGGGCCAGGGGCGGGGATTCCAGAAACCGGTGCAGCCCACTGCCGCGCCGTCCAGGGTGCGTACCTGGGCGAAGGGGGTCAGGCCGGGGCGGGTGAGCTGGGCGGAGATGTACGCCTCGACCTCGCCGGCCCGCGGGACCATCGTGAACGCGTAGGCCGAGCGGTCCTCCTCCGCGGCCTTCGCCAGGTCCGGGGCGTGGGCGAGGGACAGGGGCTCCAGGCGGACGAGCGTGCCGTGCAGCGTACTCATCGGTTGATCTTAAGGGAGAATTAAGCACACTTAAGGTCGAACTTCGGGTCTCGACTCAAGAGCCGTAACGTGTCAATCTCGGGGCTGAGATGAAACGAGTATTAGCCCTGGGGCTGCTGCTGCTCGCGGCCGCGTGTGCCGCGCCGGAGGACGATCCCGTCAACTCCGAGGACGTCATGTTCCTTCAGATGATGATCCCGCATCATCAACAGGGCATCGAGATCGTCAAGCAGGTACGCGACAGACCGGTCGCGGACCAGCTCAAGGTGCTGGCGGCGGCGATCGAGTCGACGCAGGGCGACGAGGTCAAGAAGATGATGGGCTGGTTACAGTCCTGGGACCAGCCGACGGTCGCGCCGACGAGCGCCCACGCGGCTCACGGCGGGATGCCGGAGACCAGCCGCGAGAAGATCGACAGGCTGGCCAAGTCCAAGAACTTCGAGCGCGACTTCCTGAACCTGCTCATCGCCCACCAGGACGACGCCGTCCAGATGGCCGGAATCGAGACCTTTAACGGCATAAATCCGGACGTCAAGCAGTGGGCCGACCAGATCAGCAAGTCCCGCAAGGCCCAGATCGACCAGCTGATGATCCTCCTCAAGAAAAAGCCGTAGCGCTCAGGGAGCGAAGCCCAAGGGCGACGGGGCCTCGGGGCCATAAGGTCCGAGGGCGATGGGGCCTCAAGGGCGAAAGGGCCCAAGGACGACGGCGGCTCAAGGGCGATAGGGCCCAAAGGTTGATGGGCCCCAAAGGGCATAGGGGCTCAAGGGCCATGCGGCCTCAAGGGCCGTGAGGGCTCAAGGAGCGAGGGTGCTCAGGGTGAGGTTGTGGGGAGTTTTGTGGTGAAGTCGGTGACTGTCTTCTCGTAGGCTTCCGGGTCCACGTTCCAGGAGCCGACGTGGCCGCCGCCCTTCGTACGGACAACGTTCACCAGATCCGGCCGTATCCGGGCAAACTCCAAGGCCGGCCCAGGCGGTACCCCGGTGTCGGTGTCGTCCACGAACAGCAGTACCGGCACGGTGAACTCCTGCGCGTGCGCCACATGATCCAGCTCGGCCAGCGAGATCCCGGTCCGCCGTTCGATCACGAACTTGCCCACCGACGCCAGCCACAACGGCACCCCCTGCTCCCGCGCCCCCGCCTCGATGGGCCCGTTCCAGTCCATGACGGGGCTGTCCAGCACGATTCCCCTGATCGGCTCCTTGGTGAGCTTGCGGGCCGCCATCCCGACGATCGCGCCGCCCATCGAGTACCCGTAGAGCACCACCCCGCCGGCCCCCTGCGAGCGGGCATACGTGATGGCCGCCGCCACGTCCTCCCACTCCGAAGCGCCCAGGTGGAACTTCCCGTCGGGCCCCGCCGGCGCCCCGGGGTCGTTGCGATAGGAGATCCCCAGCACCGGCATCCCCAGCCGGTGGAAGGCGGGGGTGATCCGCAGCGCCTCGCCGGCGTTCGCGTTGCGCCCGTGCACCGCGATCACCCACGTCTTGGACCTGCCCTCGGTCTGCCAGGCCGGGAAGTCGCCCAGCGGCGAGGGGACCTTCACCTTCTTGTACGGCAGGCCGAGCGCCGACCGGGGATCCTCGTGCCCCCACATCCACCGGTCGAGGTAGGCGCGCACCCCGGTCTCCAGCCGGCCCCGCCGTACCTTGAGGACCTCGCGCGTCACCGTCCCGGGACCGGTGGAGAGCACCTTGCCCAGCGTGGCGTTGCCGTCCTTCCACGTCAGCCCGTAGGTGCCGGGCGCGGCGGCGTCGGTGCCGCCCCTGAGCGTGACCTGACCGCCGGCGGCCGCGGTGACCTCCAGCGGGTAGGAGCTCTGGCCGTGGGAGGGGTCGATGACCATGCCGGAGTAGTACCAGCCGGCCGCGCCCACACCGGCGGTGGCGAGGATCAGGAGCACGCCGACCGTCCACGCCAGGAACCTCTTCATGGCCTGCAAAATACTCCCAAAGCACTCGTAGACGCAGTGCACATAAGGTGATTAGATGACTTGATATGTCGGCCGAAGTCACCCGTCCCACGCTCTCCGACGCGCTCACCGAGCGCATGCTGGAGCTCATCCGCACCGGAGGTCATCGCCCGGGTGACCGGCTGCCCTCGACCAGGGAACTGTCCCAGCGCTTCGCCGTCACCACCCCGACGCTCCGCGAGGCGCTGCGCAGGCTCGAAGCCACCGGCGCGATCGAGATGCGCCACGGCTCCGGCATATACGTCGGTTCCGCGATCGAACGCATCGTCCTGCCCAACCCCAACATGCGCGAGATGCGCGGCGCCCAGCTCCTGGAGCTGCTCGGCGCCCGCATCGTCATCGAGCCGCCGCTGGCGGCGATGGCCGCGCAGCACGCCACCGCGGAAGGCATCGCCGCCCTGCGCACGATGCTCGACGAGGCGGCGCTGCACCTGCGCGGCGAGGACGCCGAGCTGCACGACGCCAACATGACCTTCCACCGGGCCACCGCCCGGCTGGCCGGCAACGGCGTCCTGCACGAGATCGTCGACTCGTTGCTGACCGTCCACGCCAACGAGCAACGGGAGATCCTGCAGATCTTCGACGACCGGCGGCGTGACTACGACGAACACCTGGCGATCCTCGAAGCGATCGAGTCAGGTGACCCCGAGGCCGCTGAGCGGCTGATGAAGGCCCATCTCGCGGACGTGAAGAGCGTCGTCGAGCTGAGGCTGCACCATCCCCCCATGGAGTAAGGAGTCCGGCATGCGCACTCTGGCCGCGCTCGGATTGGCCGCCACGTTGACGCTGGCGGCCTGCGGTGGCAACGACGCCGCAGCACCGCAGAAGAAGAGCGAGCTGTCGCTCTACAACGACAAGGGCGCGTGGAGCAAGTATTTCGAGGAAATGGGCGCCCTGTCCAAGCAGCAGATCAGCCTGTCGATGAAGCCGGTGGGTTACACCGACTCGGCGCAGTACCAGGCGTTCATCAAGGCCTCGTTCCGCACCGACGTGAAGCCCGACCTGTTCACCTGGCAGACCGGGGGGATGCTCGAAGAGATCGTCAAGCAGAAGCAGGTCGCCGACACCACCGCCGTCTGGCAGGAGGCCATCAAGGCGGGTGACCTGCCGCAGGACCTGGCCCCCTACTACACGGTCGGCGGCAAGCAGTACTGCGTCCCGCTCAACGTCGCCTACTGGGGCATGTTCTACAACACGGCGGTCTTCGACAAGCACGGCGTCAAGCCGCCGACCACCTGGGAGGAGCTGATCAAGGCCGCGGACACGCTGAAGAAGGCCGGGGTCACGCCCTTCTACCACACCAGCGTGTTGTTCTCCTTCGTCTGGTTCGAGCAGCTCATGGCCGGCATGGACCCCGACCTGTACGACCGGCTGTCCACCGGCAAGGCCAAGTACACCGACCCGGGCGTGGTCGCGGTGATGGACAAGTGGAAGGAACTCATCGACGCCGGATACTTCGTGAACGCCGGTGACAAGACCGACCCGGCGGACCTGCTGAAGACCGGCAAGACCGCCATGGTCTCCTTCGGCACGTTCTTCAACACGAGCATGACCACGCGCAGCATGGCGCCGGGCAAGGACTACGGCTTCTTCGTCATCCCGAACGTCAACGCGTCCCTGCCCAAGACCTCGGTGATCTTCGAGAGCGGCCCGCTGTGCGCGCTGGACAAGGCCGCCGACCCCGAGTCCTCGCTGAAGTACCTGAAGTGGTGGACGAGCGCGCAGGCCCAGGAGAAGTGGGCCACCAGCAGGGGCGACGTCAGCGCCAACCCCAAGGTCACGGTCAAGGACGAGGCGCTCAACGCGATCACGAAGGACGCGGGCAGCGGCAAGTACCGCCTGGTCAACCGCTACTTCGAGGCGACACCGCCGCCGATCCTGTCGGCCGCGCTCGACGGCTTCGGCAAGTTCGTCTCCGACACCAGCACCACCAAGGAGGTGCTGGAGACGATTCAGAAGGCCGCCGACGAGTACTGGAGCACGCACCAGTGAGAAGCGCCCCCATGCTCGGGCGGTTCAGGGGCGGGTACGTGGCACCGGCGGTCCTTCTGGTCGCCGGGCTGCTGTACGCGCCGTTCCTGTGGACGGCCTACCTGAGCTTCACCGCCTACGACGGCCTGGCCGACCCGGAGTTCGTCGGGCTGCGCAACTTCACCAGGCTCTTCGACGACCCGGCGCTGCTCACCTCGACCAGGAACACGCTGATCTGGGTGGTCGGCACGATGGTGCTCCCGGTCGGGCTGGGCCTGCTGGTGGCGGTGCTGTCCTACGACATCAAGGGCGGGGCCTGGTTCCGGGTGCCGTTCATGCTGCCGTACGCGCTGAGCGGCGCCGGGCTCGGCATGGTCTGGAGCCCGATCCTGTCCCACGACGGCATCGCGAACCTGCTGCTCGGCACCGACACCGCGTACATGCAGGAGGCGCCGCACAACACGATCGCGATGCTGCTGGTGTGGACGTGGCAGCAGCTCGGCGTGAACACGCTGCTGTTCGTCGTCGGACTGCAGTCGATCCCGAAGGCGCCGATCGAGGCGGCCAGGCTCGACGGGGCGTCGGGGTGGTCGTTGTTCCGGCACGTGATCTGGCCGCTGATGCGCCCGCTGACCGCGGTCGTGGTGGGGCTGGCGCTGGTGGCGGGGCTGAAGACGTTCGACATCGTCTGGGCGATGACGCAGGGCGGGCCTGGGCGCAACTCCGAGACGCTGGCGGTGATGATGTACCGCGAGACGTTCGTCGCCACCAAGTACGGCTACGGCTCCGCGGTCGCGGTGCTCCTGACGGTGGTGGCCGGGCTGGCCTCCTGGCTCTATCTGAGGAGGCAGGTGCGATGATTCGGCGCGTTGTTCTGGTGGTGCTCGGGCTGATCTGGCTCGGTCCCACCTACCTGCTGCTGGTCAACGCCTCCCGTCCCGCCGACGCCTACGACCCGGCCGGGGCGTGGATCCCGTCGGTGGACTTCGCGCTGTTCGACAACGTCGCGACCGCGCTGGAACGGGCCGACCTCGGCCAGAGCCTGGCCAGCACCGCGCTGTACAGCGTGGTCTCGCCCCTGCTCGGCGTGCTGATCGGCGCGATGGCCGGATACACGATCGTGGTGCTGAGGCTCCGCTTCGGCTTCCTGTGGTTCATGCTGATCTTCGGCGGCACGATCTTCCCGTCGCAGATGCTGCTGGTGCCGCTGTTCATCGGCTACAGCGAGGCCGGGCTCTACGACGACCGCCTCGGCATGCTGCTCCTCTACACCGCGATCAACGTGCCGCTGGCCGCGTTCGTGCTGCGCAACTTCTACTCGGGCGTGGCCTTCTCCATCTTCGAGGCCGCCAGGATGGACGGCGCCTCGACCTTCCGCATCTTCTTCCGGATCTACCTGCCGCTGTCGATGAGCGCGCTGGCGGCGGTCTTCATCCTCGAGTTCACCTTCATCTGGAACGACCTGATCTTCGGCCTGGTGCTCACCCAGTCCGAGGGCGTGCGGCCGGTCATGGTCGCGCTCAACGGCCTGATCACCGACGTCTACGCGGGCACGCCCGTCCCCGTCGGCCTGGCCGCCGGCCTGATGGTCTCGCTGCCGACGGTCGCGTTGTTCCTGGCCACCCAGCGCCTCTTCGCCAGGGGCCTTTCTCTAGGGAGTGTGTGATGACGAGCCGGTTGCTGCAGAGGAGCCTCGGTTCCCCGGACTACGACGGGATCAGGCAGGCGCTGCGGCACGACACCTCGACCCCGGTGATCAGTGTGCGCGGCCTGGAGGTACGGCTGGCCGTACTGCCGTTGTTCACCCATGACGGCCGCCAGGCGGTGAGGGTGTCGTGCACCGGGCTGATCGGCTCCGACCTGGTCGTGTCGCTGAAGGACGTCGACCAGCAGGCCGGCGCCGACGTCACGTTGCTGGTCCCCGAGGTGAGCGAGCCCAGGACGTTCACGCTGGAGGTGCGCGACGCCGAGGGCGTGATCGGCTCGGCCGAGGTCACGGTGACGCCGCAGCGCAAGTGGAGCGTCTTCGTCGTGCACCACTCCCACCTGGACATCGGCTACACCGACCCGCAGGGCACGGTCCTGCGCCACCACCTGGAATACCTCGACGCGGCGGTACGGCTGGCCGACGAGACCGCCTCCTGGCCGGACGACGCGAAGTTCCGCTGGACGGTCGAGTCGTCGATGCCGGCGGCCAGGTGGCTGGCGGCCCGCCCGGCCGAGCAGGTGGAACGCTTCAACCGGGCGGCTCGCGAGGGCATCATCGAGGTCACCGCGCTGCCGTTCCAGTTGCACACCGAGGCGTGCTCGACCGAGGAGCTCTACCGGCAGCTCCGCCAGGTCTTCGACTTCCCGGTCAAGTCGGCGATGCACACCGACGTGCCCGGCGCCGTGGTCGGGCTCGTGGACGCGCTCAACGCGGCCGGCGTGCGGTATCTGGCCGCGGCCCACAACTGGGCCGGGCGGTCGGTGCCCTATCTGCACGGCGGCGACAAGCTGACCAGGCCGTTCTGGTGGCAGGCGCCGTCGGGGCGGCGGGTGCTGGTGTGGTTCACCGACACGCCGCACGGCATGGCGTACATGGAGGGCAACACGGTCGGGCTGACCGACTCCTACGAGCTGGCCGACGACCTGCTGCCGCGTTACCTGTCGGCGCTGGCCAGCCGCGGGTATCCGTACGGGCCCGGGACGTTCGGGTGGCAGGGGCCGGACGCGCCGCGGGAGCCGTACGAGCTGGATGTGCTGCATCTGCGGGTGCAGGGGGCGCACGCCGACAACGCGGGGCCCTCGATCGTGCCCGCGTCGATCGCGCGGCGCTGGAACGAGCAGTGGGCGTGGCCGAGGCTGCGCTCGGCGGTCAACAGCGACTTCTTCGAGCACGTCGAGGAGCGTTACGGCGACCGGCTGGCCGTGCACGAGGGCGACTGGACCGACTGGTGGGCCGACGGGCTCGGCTCGGGCGCCCGCCCGCTGGGCTACGTGCGGCGGGCGCAGTCCTCGCTCAGGGCGGCCGAGACCCTGCACACGCTGGCCGGGGTGGACGCGACCGAGCAGATCTCGCTGGCCTACGACAAGGTGGCGCTGTTCAACGAGCACACCTGGGGCGCGGCCAACCCGTGGGAGGACGCCGAGGAGGCGGGCGACTCGGGCGGGCTGCAGTGGACCAGGAAGTCGGCGGGCGCCTACGACGCCCAGGACGACGCGGCCGACCTGCTGCACGCGGGCGTCCGCCGCTTCGGCGCGGCGCTGGGCGGGGACGGCGCGGCGTCGTTCGCGGTGTTCAACCCGGGCACGCACGCCAGGACCGACGTGGTGAAGGCGTTCCTGCCGCGCGACCTGGTGCCGATCGAGGCGCCGATCGCGCTGAAGGACGCCAGGACCGGGCAGATCCTGCCGCACCACGAGGAGGTCGTGCTGCCGGAGGACTGGCCGACGCGGCCGATCGGGCGCCACCTGCACGCCGTGGTCCCCGACGTCCCCGGGTACGGCTACGCCCGCGTGGACGTCGTGCCCGCCGAGACGCAGCCCCCCGAGCCGGTCGAGATGGGCCAGGAGCCGGTGATCGAGAACGAGTTCTACCGGGTCACCTACGACCTGCGCGAGGGCTACGTCCGCTCGATCTTCGACAAGGTGGCCGGTCGCGAGCTGGTCAACGCCGACGCCGCCGCCGGATTCGGGCAGTACGTCTACGACCGCTACGCCACCGCCCCGCATTTCAACCACATGTCGGGACACGTGGGCGCGCACGACCGTACCCTGCTCGGCGACCGGGCGATCGCGAGGAACGCCGCCGTGGTCAGGTCGCAGCGCACCGCGGTCAGCGAGAAGCTGGTCGTGGAGCTGCAGGGCAAGGGCGTCGACTGGCTGCGTACCACGATCGAGCTGCACAAGGGCGTGCCGCGGCTCGACCTCACCTACCAGCTCGCCAAGCAGGGCACTCCGGCGAAGGAGGCGGTCTTCCTGGCCTTCCCGTTCGCCGCGGGCGCGCCGACGGCCTGGGAGCTGACGGGTGGCGTCGGCGGCCCGGGCGTGCCCCGGGTGCCGGGCTCGGCGGAGTACATGTTGCCGATCCGCCACTGGATCGCCTACGAGGACCCCGAGCTGACCATCGCCTGGGCCACGATGGAGGCGCCGCTGGTCCAGCTCGGCACCATCCACATGCCGTACGCGCCGTTCCCGCCGACGCTGGAGGAGGAGGCGGGCACCGTCTACTCCTGGGCGCTCAACAACATCTGGGACACCAACTTCCCCGCGCAGCAGCAGGGCGAGACCACGTTCCGCTACGCCGTCACCTCCGCCGCCGGGGTCGAGGCCAGGCGGTTGGGCGCGCGGGCCGCGGCCGGGATGACCGAGCCGTTCATCGGCGTGCTGACGAGCGGCGCGGACGGCGGGGCCGCCGACGTGCACGAGTACGTCCGCGTCGACCATCCCGACGTGCTGGTCACCTCGCTGGGCCGCGCGGAGGACGGCCTGGTGGTGCGCCTGCAGTCGCTGTCGCCGCGGCCGGTGGAGGCGCGGGTGACGCTGCCGGGCCTGCGCGCCGCGCGGGTCAGCTCCGGGCTGCGCACCGACCTGGAGCCCGCGGCGGTGGACGGTGAGTCGGTCAAGGTAACGCTGCCCGCCTGCGGGGTGGCCGCCGTTTGGGGGACCTGTGAAGATCGTTGACATCCGGGCGACGACGGTCGCCGTCCCGCTGGAGGCGCCGCTGCGGCACAGCAACGGCGCGCACTGGGGCCGGTTCGTCCGCACGATCGTGGAGGTCGAGGCGGACAACGGGCTCGTCGGGTTGGGCGAGATGGGCGGCGGGGGCGAGAGCGCGCAGGCCGCGTTCACCGCGCTGCTGCCCTACCTGACCGGCCACGACCCGTTCCAGCTCGAAGCGCTCCGCTTCAAGATCGCCAACCCGACCGCCTCGCTCTACAACAACCGCACGCAGTTGCTCGCGGCCATCGAGTTCGCCTGCCTCGACCTCATGGGGCAGCACCTCGGGGTGCCGGTGCACGACCTGCTCGGCGGGCGCGTGCGCGACGAGGTGGCCTTCGCGTCCTACCTGTTCTTCCGGTACGCGGCCGAGGGCCACACGGAGATCAGGACCCCGGACCAGCTCGTCGAGCAGGCCCGCGCGCTCAAGCGGGACCACGGCTTCACCGTCCACAAGCTCAAGGGCGGCGTCTTCCCGCCCGACTACGAGCTGGAGTGCTACCGGGCGCTGGCCGCCGCCTTCCCCGAGGACCGGCTGCGCTACGACCCGAACGCCGTGCTGTCGATGTCGGAGGGCCTGCGCTTCGGCCGGGCCATCGAGGACCTCAACAACGACTACCTGGAGGATCCGGTCTTCGGCCTGGAGGGCCTGCACCAGGTCCGCGAGCAGGTACGGGTGCCGCTGGCCACCAACACCGTCGTGGTCAACTTCGAGCAGCTCGCCTCCAACGTCATGCGGCGCAGCGCGGACGTGGTCCTGCTGGACACGACCTTCTGGGGCGGCATCCGGCCGTGCGTGAAGGCGGCGGGCGTGTGCGAGACGTTCCAGCTCGGCGTGGCGGTGCACTCCTCGGGCGAGCTGGGCATCCAGCTCGCGACCATGCTCCACCTGGGCGCCGTCCTGCCCAACCTCGGGTACGCCGCCGACGCCCACTACCACCAGCTCCGCGACGACGTGATCGAGGGCGGCAAGCTGCCGTACTCCGGCGGCGCCATCGCGGTGCCCTCGGGGCCGGGGCTGGGGGTGCGGCTGGACAGGGACAAGGTCGCGCGCTACGCCGAGCTGTACCGGGAGCTGGGCGGCTATCCGTACGACCGGGACCCGGGCCGGCCCGGGTGGTACGCGACGGTGCCCAATGAGCGCTTTGCCGACCCTGAAATATCACAAGAAGTCCGGACATAGTCTCATCCCCATGACGCACACGACTCCCGCCGACAACCTGGTCACCACCTTGCACACGCTCACCACCGGCCAGCCGTACACGGCCAGGACCGGGACCATGGTGCTGCGGGAGGAGAGGTTCACCGACGGCGCCTTCGACGGACATCAGGCCAGGGCCGAGATGTTCGTCACCGCCTACACGCTCGACGGCGCCGACCCTCTGACGCGTCCCGTCACCTTCGCCTTCAACGGCGGTCCCGGGTCGTCGAGCGTGTGGCTGCATCTCGGGGTGCTCGGGCCGCGCCGGGTGATCATGGGTGACGCCGGGGCGCTGCTGCCTCCGCCGTACGGGCTGGCCGACAACGCCGAGACGCTGCTCAACGAGAGCGACCTGGTGTTCATCGACCCGGTCTCCACCGGTTTCTCCCGGGCGGCGGAGGGCCGCGAGCCCGGCGCCTACCACGGCTTCTCCGGCGACGTGGAGTCGGTGGGGGAGATCATCCGGCTCTGGACCACGCGCAACGGGCGGTGGATGTCGCCCAAGTTCCTGGCCGGGGAGTCCTACGGCACGCTCAGGGCCGCCGCGCTCGCCGACCACCTGCAGACCCGCTACGGCATGTACCTCAACGGGGTCATGCTCATCTCCTCGGTGCTCGACTTCATCACCGGCGAGTTCAACCCGGGCAACGACCTGGCCTACGCCCTCTACCTGCCCACGTACGCGGCCATCGCCCACTACCACGGCCTGCACGGCGAGCGCCCGCTGGCCGAGGTGCTGCGCGAGGCCGAGGAGTACGCCTCCCGCGACTACCCGTGGGCCCTGTCGCGCGGCAACCGCCTCACCGCCGGGGAACGCGCCGCCGCCGTCACCAAGGTCGCCGCGCTCACCGGCCTCGGCGCCGACTACGTGGACCGGGTCGACCTGCGTTTGGAGCACATCCGCTTCTTCACCGAGCTGCTGCGCTCGCGGCGTACGATCGTGGGCCGCCTCGACGGCCGCTTCACCGGCTGGGACGAGGACGGCGGGCGCGAGCACTTCGACCGCGACCCCAGCATGAGCGCGATCATCGGGCCCTACAGCGCCGCCCTCAACCACTACGTGCGCGCCGAGCTGGGCTACACCAGCGACCTGCCCTACGAGTTCCTCACCGACCGGGTGCAGCCGTGGTCGTACAAGGAGTTCGAGGGTGCCCACGTGCACGCGGCGGACAGGCTGGCCGCGGCCATGCGCGACAACCACCACCTGCGCGTCCACGTGGCCTGCGGCTACCACGACGGCGCGACGCCGTACTTCGCCGCCGAGCACACCTTCGCCCAGCTCCGCGTCCCGCGCGAACTGGGCGGCAACGTGGAGTTCAAGTACTACGAGGCCGGCCACATGATGTACGTCCACGAGCCGAGCCGGCTGCGTCAGTCCGCCGACCTGGCCGCCTTCGTCAGGGGCTCACTCGGGTAGCGCGACCGGTATGCCGGCCAGCAGGCCGCCGTCCACGCGGTGCTCGGAGCCGGTGACGAACGAGGCCCGGTCACTGGCCAGGAACGCCACCATCTCGGCCACCTCCTCCGGCCTGGCCACGCGGCCGAGCGGGTGCGAGCGGCCCCACTCGGCCACCATCTCCTCCTGCGTGCGCTCGCCCCGCCACAGGTCCGCGGCCCAGCGCAGCATGGGCGTGTCCACCGAGCCGGGGCAGACCACGTTGGCCCTGACGCCGTCGGCGGCGTGGTCGAGCGCCATCGACCTGGTCAGGCCGAGCAGGGCGGCCTTGCTGGTGGAGTAGGCGGCGACCCGCGTCTGCGCGGCGAACGACTGGACGGAGGCGACCACGACGATTGACCCGCCGCCGCGGGCGCGCAGGTGGGGGAGCGCCGCCTGGCAGACGAGGTAGACGCCCTTGACGTTGACGTCCATGACCTCGTCCCAGGTCTCCTGCGGGGTGTCCTCGACGGTGCCGTAGCGCTGCACGCCCGCGCAGGTGACCACGATGTCCAGCCCGCCGTGGCGGGAGACGGCCAGCTCGGCCAGCTCGCGCATCTGCCCGGCGTCGCGCACGTCGGCGGCCACCCCGGTCACCCGCTCGCCCTCGAACGGCACGCCCTCGCCCAGGCCGCAGAAGACCACCGAGGCCCCGCCGGCGACCAGCCGGTCGACGACCGCGCGGCCGATGCCCGTGGAACCGCCGGTGACCAGCGCCACCTTCCCGCCGACATCGCCCCCGCCGACATCGCTCCCGTCGCCATGGCTCATGCCAGCACCTCCGCGCGCCATCTCAACACCTTGCTCTCGTACGGTCCCAGCGCCATCGCCGAGCCGTTGCCCACGGCCGCCGCCAGCCCGTCGGTCGGCATGCCCGCGAACGGCTCCAGCCCGAGCACGTAGGCCCGGCCCCACCAGGGATAGTCCACCGAGGCGCCGAACTCCTGCCACATCCACAGATACGGCAGCATCTCGGCATCCCATTCCACCCGCAGGCCGATCTCACCCGCGATCTCGTACCAGCCTTCCCTGAAGCCGGTCAGGTACAGCATCTCGCTCGGCGAGCCGGGCGGCTGCACCACGCCGAGGTCGGTCGTGCCGCCGCCATAGGCGGGCACCAGCGGCCACTCCCAGGGCCCGCCCGGCGCGACCCTGCGGCCCGCCGGGTTGATCGCCTCCTCGTGCGGCACGACCCGCACGCCGCCGGGCAGCCTGATCCGGTGGCCCGGCCTGAGGAACGGCGCGCCGTACACGAGGTGCTGGCCCCACATCGCGTGCAGGGGCAGGCCGCTGTCGTTGGCCGCGCGGCCCTCGACCTCCAGCGCGGGCGATCCGGCCGCGAGCGTGAGCGTCCTTTCCAGCCGGTACGGCAGGCGCCGGGTGCGCACGCTCAGCCGTACCGAGACCATCTCGGGAGTGTCGGCCACGACCGCGCACTCCCACGGCAGCCCCGACACCTCACCGTGCTGGGCCAGGCGGGCGCCCCGGTAGAGGCTGGGCGCGCCGCCGCTGGGGAAGACCTCCTGCCAGCCGCCCTCGTAGTGGTCGACGAACTGGGCCACGTCGTCGGCCGCGCCCTGGAGGTGCCCGGCCGGGGCGCGCAGGCCCTGGGGAGAGAGCCAGACGAAGTCGGTGTCGGTCGGCTTGTGCAGGAACTCGACGACGTCGCCGCCCTTGCCCGGCAGGACGGTGACGCGGAGAAGCTCGTTCTCCAGCGTCACCGCGTCCATGCCGTCAAGGGTCAGGCGACGTAGACGGGCGGCCCAGTTACGCCTCAACCGAACCTCACGTCGATGAACCGCGGGCGGTAGATCGACACGTCGCGGTAGTGGTCGGTGTTGACGAAGCTGTTGACGTTGTAGGAGACCACGAGGCCGTCACCGGTCACGCCGGGGTGGGCGTGGGCGTTGTAGGTGAAGATGTTCCCGTTGGTCTCGGGGGTGGTGTAGAGGACCTGCTTGCCGGTGAACGGCCCGGTCGGCGAGCAGGACGAGTAGGCCACGATCTTGGCGCTGAGCGCCTCGGTGGTGTCGTGGGTGATCAGGACGTAGCCGTCGCCGACCTTGGTCACGCTGTACTCGTTGGCCACGCCCGCCATCACGCGGGCCGAGTCCCGCTCGGACGGCGACCAGGTGCCGGCGGCGGTGCGGAACTCCCAGCGGCCCAGCAGGCTCTGACCGCGCACCCTGGCCTGGTGCATGTACTTGGTCGCGCCCTTGTCCTCGACGCCGTAGACGTAGGTGTAACCGTCGTCCTTGAGGATGCCGGACGCCCAGGCCACGCCGTTGCCCGAGGGCAGGTCGTGGACGCTGATCGGGCGCTCCATGCGCCCCTGCGGGAAGCGGGCCACGACGTTGCGGTGCCAGCGCCAGTCCCAGGCGCCGGTGCCGAAGCGCTCGTACTCCTGGTAGGTGACCTCGACGAGGCCGCCGGCCAGCGTCACGTCACCGGCCCAGAACCAGTGGTTCTTGTCGTGGGGCGGCATCACCGCGGCGGGCTTGCCGGGGCGGCCGCCGTAGATCGTGCGCAGCCGTCCGTCGCGCTCCAGCGCGAAGGTGTTGTTGAGGAACACGGTCGTGCCGCCCTCCTCGACCACCGGCGGCCGGGAGCCGTCCGGGTTGACCTGGCCGAGGAAGGTGTCGGAGAAGACCCAGAGCTCCTTGCCGCTGGGCAGGCGGACGGAGTAGGTGCCGTCGGCCCCCGTCCAGTCGTCGAACCGGGAGTTGTCGTTGCCGTAGTTGCTGAACAGGCTGGTCAGCCGGGAGTTGACCGACGAGCCGCGGAACTCGGGCGCGCAGTTGGCCTCGGCGGCCATGGCCTGCTGAGGCAGCAGGAGCGCGAGTAGGAACGGGACTAAGACCAGGCGCAGACGCTTCATCACACATCCAGGGGGGAGGAGGTGAGCCGACTACAGTTCTAGTCATTAGATGACTTATTGTCTAGCCCCGAAAACCCGGATGACCCGATCAGTCCCCGGCAGATAGCCTGCGCGAGGAACCGGGGAGGGGAATCCGCTATGGGTCACGTCGAGGTCGGACACCTGACGTATGTGCTGCCGGACGGGCGGCCGCTGCTGAACGACGTGTCCTTCAGGATCCCCGACGGGGTCAAGGCGGCGCTGGTCGGGCCGAACGGGGCCGGCAAGACGACGCTGATGCGGCTGGTCGCGGGCGACCTGCAGCCGGTCGAGGGGAGCGTGGCCAGTTCCGGCGGGCTCGGCGTGATGCGCCAGTTCATCGGCAGCGTGCGCGACGGCTCGACCGTGCACGATTTGCTGCTGAGCGTCGCGCCCCCGGCGGTGCGGGAGGCCGCGGCCAAGCTGGAGCGGGCCGAACTGGCCATGATGGAGCGCGAGGACGAGAAGACCCAGTTGCGCTACGCCCAGGCCATCACCGACTACACCGACGCCGGTGGCTACGACATCGAGGTGCTCTGGGACACGTGTACGGTGGCCGCGCTCGGCGTGCCGTACGACAACGTGAAATATCGGGACGTGGCCACGCTGTCCGGCGGCGAGCAGAAACGGCTCGTGCTGGAGGCGCTGCTGCGCGGGCCCGACCAGACGCTGCTGCTCGACGAGCCCGACAACTACCTCGACGTGCCGGGCAAGGAGTGGCTGGAGGGCCAGCTCAGGGAGACGCCCAAGACGGTCCTGCTGGTCAGCCACGACCGGCAACTGCTGGCCAACGCCGCCGACCGCATCGTGACCGTCGAGTCCGGGAACATCTGGATCCACGGCGGCAGCTTCACCACCTACGCCGAGGCCAGGCGCGCCCGCAACGAACGCCTCGAAGAGCTGCGCCGCCGCTGGGACGAAGAGCACGCCAAGCTCAAAGCCCTGGTCAACATGCTCAAGAACAAGGCGCGCTACAACGACGGCATGGCCCCCGCCTACCACGCCGCCCAGACGCGGCTGCGCAGGTTCGAGGATGCGGGCCCGCCGGAGGAGACCCCCAGCGAGCAGAACATCCGCATGCGCCTCAAGGGCGGCCGCACCGGCAAGCGGGCGGTCATCTGCGAGGAGCTTGAGCTGACCGGCCTGATGAAGCCGTTCTCCACCGAGATCTGGTACGGCGAGCGCGTCGCCGTCCTGGGCTCCAACGGCTCGGGCAAGTCCCACTTCCTGCGCCTGATCTCCGGCGAGGACGTGCGCCACACCGGAGTCGCGAGGCTCGGCGCGCGCGTGGTCCCCGGCCTGTTCGCCCAGACCCACGCCCGCCCCGACCTGCGCGGACGCACCTCGGTCGAGATCGTCATGACCGAGCACGCCAAGCTCAAGAACGAGGCCATGAAGATCCTGGCCCGCTACGAGCTGGCCGGGCTCATCGCCGACCAGCGCTTCGAGACGCTGTCCGGCGGCCAGCAGGCCAGGCTGCAGATCCTGCTGCTGGAGCTGTCCGGCGCGACCCTGCTGCTGCTCGACGAGCCCACCGACAACCTCGACCTGGCCAGTGCCGAGGCGTTGCAGCTCGGCCTGGACGCCTTCGAGGGAACGGTGCTCGCGGTCACCCACGACCGCTGGTTCGCCGCCGACTTCGACCGGTACCTGGTCTTCGGCGCCGACGGCACCGTTTACGAGGCGCCTGAGCCGGTGTGGGATGAGTCGCGGGTGGTGCGCCCACGTTAAAGAATGGGTACGCGATGCGCGTGTCTCACGCATGACGTGCCCATGCACCGGCTATCACGGCAAAGTGATCCTGCGTAGCCGAACCGTCACTGTCCTCGCACTCGGCGCGATCTTCTTGACCGGGTGCTCAGAAGACGCGCAGCAGCCTGCCCAGCTCAAGCCGCTCGCGCTGAAGGAGCAGGTGTCCAGCACCGTCAAGACCGCCTCCGGCTACGCCGTGAACTGGGCCGGGGTGCTCACCAACGCCAACCCCTGGCACTTCGGCGAGCACGTGGTGGCCACGGTGATCGGCCGCGATGCCGCCGGCGCCGAGGTCGTGCGCATGGACCAGCCGCTGGACGCGGTCCCGCCGGGCGGCACGCTGTCGTTCGCCGGCCAGGCCAGCGCCGCGGAACGGCCGGCCAAGGTCACCATCGAGTACCGCCCCGCCCAGTGGCGTCCGGCGGCGAGGATCGCCTCGGCCTTCCGCACCTTCCCGGTCTCCGGCGTGCAGACGCTGAAGCAGAAGGACGGCACCTACCTGGTCACCGGGTACGTGGACAACCCGTACGCGCTGCCCGCGAGCAGCCTGGTGGTCAACGCGCTGCTGCGCGACCCGGCGGGCAAGCTGGTCGGCGGCGGATACGCGTTCGTGGACGACGTCAAGGCGGGGGCGCCGCCGCGCTTCATCCTCACGGTCGAGGGGCTGGCCGAGGGGGCGAAGGTGGCGAAGACCGAAGTCGTGGCGAGGACCTGGGGGTCGACCGGCCGGCCGTACGAGGAGCTCGCGCTGGCGGGGGCGGTGCCCGTGCACACGGTGATGCCGACGACCGAGCCGTTCTCCGTGGACCGCGGGCGCACTGTGCCCGGCGTGGACGACAAGGAGTGAACCGCCGCGCCCTCAGGGCGCGGCGCTTTCGCAACAATTCCTTTTTATTCGGACTTTTTATCGGCGGGCCATTCTGTCATTAGCGCTGAATCGGTAGAACTACTAGTTACCAATCCATTACCTTCAGCAACATGACTGACCGCGTCCTGGTCGAGGCTCTCCGCGCCGACGACCCGGGTGCTCTGGCTGCGCTCTACGACACGTATGCCGAGGGCATCTACCAATACTGCTGGTCCCTTCTCCAAAGCTCCGACAGCGCCCAGGTGGCGTTGCGCGACACGCTCATCGCCGCGGAGGCGCACATCGGCGCGCTGGCCGAGCCGGAGCGCCTGCGCCCCTGGCTCTACGCGCTGGCCCGCGGCGAGTGCGCCCGCCGCCGCCTGGCCGCCCCCGCCGACGGGCAGGCGCTCACCGAGGCTCCGGAGCCGGACGACCCCGAGGACGCGGACCTGCGGGTCATGGCATGGAACGCGGTCCGGAGCCTGCCCCCGGGCGACCGCGAACTCCTGGAGCTGAGCACCCGCCACGGACTGCCCGCCGCCGACCTGGCCGCCGTCCTCGCCGCCTCACCCCGCCAGATCGAGACCGCCGAGGAGGAGGCCCGTGAGCGCCTGCGGGACGCGATCACCGCCGAGTTCCTGGCCAGGAAGGGCCCCTACGACTGCCCGCGCCGCGCCGACATCCTGGCCGGCTTCTCCGGCGAGCTCACCGAGGAGATGCGCAGGCACCTGGTACGCCACGTGGCCCACTGCGACCTCTGCGCCCCCCACCGCAACCGGCAGATCTCGGCCGCCAAGGTGTTCGAGCTGCTCCCGGCGGTGATCCTGCCGGAGTCGCTGCGGGTCCGGGTGATGAGCTGCTTCGTCGATCCCGAACTCGTCCCCTACCGCCGCTACGTCGCCAGGCGCTCGGGCGCCCTGGACGCCGCCGGCTTTCCCGGCCCGGGGGAGAAGAAGGCTCGTAAGTGGCCTCAGGCGCTGGCTGGCGCGCTGGCGGCCGTAGCAACCGTGGTCGCGATCGGGATCGTCTTCCACCAGTTCGGCACCACGACCGGCGGCCTGTCGGACCTGGCCACCGGCGCCTTCCCCGCCACCGGCGAGCCGCCCGGCATCCGGCTGCCCTGGGCCCCCGACCCGCAGGACACCGCGATCCAGGTCGAACCGATCCTCGACATTGCCGCGACCCGCCCCGTCGGCATGCCCGAGGGCAGCGAACCGCCCGTGGCCACCCGGCCCGCCGCCGACCCCACCACCGCGCCGCCCGCGACCCGGGCTCCCTCCTCGCCGGCGCCGAGCCCGTCCGGGCGCGTCACGCCTCCGGCCGCGCCCGATCCCGGCGAGCCCGGTGACCCCGGCGGCGTACCCGGTGGACGTCCCACGCGGGACCCGCAGGGCCGTCCCACCCGCACGCCCTGCCCCACCACGCCCGCGCCGACGCCCACCCCGACGCGCAAACCCACTCCCGCCCCCACCCCCACCGCCTCCGCGACACCGACGCCGACGCGGACCCCCGCCCCCACGGCCACGCCGCCCTCCGAGACCCCCACCGCCGCCCCAGAACCGGCCGCGAGCTGAGCGCGATGCCGGCCTTCGAGCTGCGCCACGACTCGCACCTCGGCTGCCGCGTCTGCCCGCTGGCGGTCCGCGACGACCTCGCCGCGATGGTCCGCAAGGGCCACTGCGTCGCCTGGCCCACCTGGCTCGACCCGGGTCCCCGCATGCTGCGCGACCTGCTCGAACTGTGCCGGTTGCGGACCGCGCGGGGCCTGGCCGTCCTGTCCTGGCTCGCCGACGGCGAGCCGCCCGCCGAGCTCGACTGGCTCTGGACCTCCCGCCGCCTCACCGGCGCCCGCCAGGAGCGCATGTACGGCGCCGCCGCCACCGTGCCCGATCCCGTGCTCGGCCTCGTGCTGGCCAACTGGACCTGGGCACTGGACACCACCCACGGCGGCCGGGTCACCGCCCCCTACCTCGCCGGAACCGCCTACCCGGGCGACGGCCACCTCGCCGCCGCCGCCACGATGACGCTCTTCCAGACCTACGACCGGCACCAGGAGTCGCGCCCCGCCATCGCCGCCGCCTGGGCCGCCGCGCGGGTCAGCGCCGACTGGTGCAAGGCCGCCGAACTTCACGCTGCGTATGGAAGCCAGACACCCGTCTTCACCTATCCCCGTGGTGCGAAACCTCCCCCTATTGGCGTCCGTCCCTGGATAGAACGCCTGTTTCGCCTGCGATGACTACGTTGCGTGTGGTTCATGTGTGCGATGAGTGACGAGCGGGAACTGTGTGCATAGAGTGACCGTGAGCGAGGGGGATCTATGCACTCCGTCAGAGCCGGACTCCTGGTCGCCTGCCTGATCGCCACCCTTTGCCGGCCCGCCCACGCCGAGCCGCATCCGTCGGCCGACGACGTGGCCGAGGCGCGCGACGCCGTACGGGACAAGAACAAGGCGCTCGGAGCGGCGGTCGCGAAGCTCGCGGCCGCGCAGGGCAGGCTCGACGAGCTCGACGCGGCCGCCGAACGGCTGGTCGAGGCCTACAACGGAGAAGTGGTCAAGCTCACCGCGGCCAAGGCCGCCGTGGCGGCCACGCGCACGCGGCTGCTGGACGCCGAGAAGATGGCCGAGGCGGCCAGGGCCGACGTGGCGGCGATCGCCGCGCAGGCGTACGGCGGGTTCGACCTCGGGCGGCCCATGCTGACCATGATCGCGGACAGCGGCGACGGGTTCCTGCACCGGGCCTCGGTGCTGGAGCAGATGGGCGGCGAGCGCACGCTCGTCCTCGACCGCCTGCGGGCCGCGGAGAGCGTGGCCGAGATCCTGCGCGAGCAGGCCGACGACGCCCACACCGAGCAGCAGGACGCCATGGAGCGCGCCGCTGAGGCCAAGGTCGCGGCGCAGGAGGCGCTCGCCGAGCAGACGCGCGAGACCAAGACGTTGCTGGCCACCAAGAAGAAGCTGCAGGACCAGGTCGACGCCGCCCGCAGCCTCGCCGACCGGCTGGCCAGGGAACGCGCCGCCGCCTACGAGCGCACCAGCTTCAGCGCCGGGGCGATCCCGGTGTCCGGGCCCGGGTCCACGAACGGGGACATCGCCGCCAACTGGGCGCTGACGCAGCTCGGCAAGCCGTACGTGTGGGCGGCCGACGGGCCGGGCAGCTACGACTGCTCGGGACTGACCATGCGGGCGTGGGAGCGGGCCGGTGTCAGGATCGACCACTGGACGGGAACCCAGTGGACCTCGGGCCCCCACATCCCGCTACGCCAGCTCCGCCGCGGCGACCTGCTGTTCTTCGGCCGCATCACCAGTGACCCCGGCGACATCCACCACGTGGGCATGTACATCGGCCGCGGCCTCATGGTGCACGCCCCGCAGACGGGTGACGTCGTCAGGATCGCCTCCATGTGGCGCCGGGACCTCGTGGGCGCCACCCGTCCCAGGTGAGAGCCGTCAGTGGTGGCCCTGGTCCTTGAGCCGCTGGAAGGAGCGCTCGATCTCGGCCTCGGCCTCCAGGCGGCCCACCCAGTTGGCGCCCTCCACCGACTTGCCGGGCTCCAGGTCCTTGTAGACCTCGAAGAAGTGCTGGATCTCCAGCCGGTCGAACTCGGGCACGTGATGGATGTCGCGGATGTGCTCCATCCTGGGGTCGGTGGCGGGCACGCACAGCACCTTGTCGTCGCCGCCCTTCTCGTCGGTCATGCGGAACATGCCCACGGCGCGGCAGGTGATGTAGCAGCCGGGGAACGTCGGCTCCTGCAGCAGCACCAGCGCGTCGAGGGGGTCGCCGTCCTCACCGAGGGTGTTCTCGATGAAGCCGTAGTCTGCGGGGTACTGCGTGGAGGTGAACAGGAGCCGGTCAAGCCGGATCTTCCCGGTCTCGTGGTCCACTTCGTACTTGTTCCGTTGCCCCTTGGGAATCTCAACGACAACGTCGAACTCCACCGCGTTCCTCCGCTCAAGCCCCCCGGGCACCCCCGGCTGGGCGTTAATGTCTCGTAAGCGAACTACAGGAGAGAGGACAGGCGACGTGGCACGGCGCGAGCGTTGGGTGGCGATGGCCACTCTCGTCCTGCTCCAGGCCACGACGATCGCCACCGGCGTCTACGCGGTGCAGAACGACTTCAGCCTGGCGGCCCTGACGAGGCAGGCCCCGCACCCAGCCGATCAGCCGACCGCGTCTCCTTCCGTCCCGGTGATCACCGCTGGACCTGTGCTGGCCTCGGGTGGAGACGGACCTCTCCCGACTAAGGGTACTTTGACGCAACAGCTCACCGATGCGCTGGGTGACAACGCGCTCGGGAAACGTGTCGGCGCCGCCGTTCTGGACGCCACGACCGGCCAGCGCATCTTCGCCGCCAACGCCGACACCGGCATCGTGCCCGCCTCCACCACCAAGATCGTCACCTCGGTGGCCGCCCTCGCCTCGCTCGGACCCGACACCCGTTTCTCCACCCGCGTCGTCCAGGGCAAGGCGTCCGGCTCGATCGTGCTCGTCGGCGGCGGCGACCCCATGCTGGCCGGCCCATCCGCCAAGCCCACCAGCTACCCCAAGCCCGCCTCGCTGGCCGTCCTCGCCTCCCGCACCGCGGCCAAGCTGAAGGAACAGGGCGTGAAGAAGGTCACGCTCGGCTACGACTCCTCCCTCTACACCGGCTCGCCCGTCGGCCCCGGCTGGAAGCCCAGCTACATCCCCGACGGCCACGCCGCGCCCGTGCACGCGCTGGCCATCGACGAGGGCCGCCAGAACCCCGCCCGAAACCAGCCCCGCGTCGCCAACCCGCCGCAGTTCGCCGCCGCCGCCTTCGCCAAGCTCCTTTCCAGGTACGGCGTCGCCGTCTCCAAGGGCATCGCCCCCGCCAAGGCCGGGCAGGGCGCGACCGAACTCGGCAGGGTCGACTCGCCGCCCGTGTACGCGCTGGTCGAGCACGCGCTGACCTACAGCGACAACGACCTGTCCGAGGCGCTGGCCAGGCAGGTCGCGCTCAAGGAAGGGCAACCGGCCTCCTTCGAGGGCGGGGGGAGGGCGGTGCTGGCCGTACTCAAGAGACTGGACGCCGCACGCGGCATCCAGGTCTACGACGGCAGCGGCCTGTCCACCAAGAACCGCATCAGCGCCGACGGCCTCGCCAGGCTCGTGGCGCTGGCGGGCTCACCGAAGCACCCCGAACTGCACGCGGTCGCCTCCGGCATGCCGATCGCCGGGTTCAGCGGCACGCTGGGCAACGGCCGGCGCTTCTCCGGCTCCGACAGCAAGGGACAAGCCGGGCTCGTCCGCGCCAAGACCGGCACGCTCAACAACGTCAACACGCTCGCCGGCTTCGCCACCACCAAGGACGGGCGGCTGGTCACCTTCGCCTTCCTGGCCGACCAGGTGCCCGTGACCGCCGAGCCCGTCCTGGACCGCCTCGCCGCCATCGTCGCCCGATCCTGACGCGAGGCCGTCGCGGGCAGGGCTCCGACCACGTACGGTGGAGGCATGCAGGTGATCGACTGGGAACTGGCCGTATCGACCGGCACGCGCCTGGTGCGCCCCGGGCCGCAGGTGAGCCGTGAGGAGGCCAGGCAGGCGGTCACAGAGCTGCGCACGCTCTCCCGCGAGGCCGAGGGCCACGTGCGCGACTTCACCAAAATTCACACCGAGACACCCCCGCAGCCGGCGACCATCGTCGACCGGCCGGGCTGGATCAGGGCCAACGTCGAGGGCTTCCGCGTCGTGCTGGAGCCGCTGACCGAGCGCATGGGCAACAGCGACAACCCGCCGCCCGCCATCGTCACCGCCGTCGGCTCACGCATCACCGGCGTCGAGGTGGGCGCCGTGCTGGCGTTCCTGGCCTCGCGGGTGCTGGGCCAGTACGAACTGTTCCTGCCGCCGGACCCGACCGGCCAGGAGGCCGCGGGACGGCTGACGCTGGTCGCGCCCAACATCGTCCACGCCGAGCGCGAGATGAACGTCCACCCGCGCGACTTCCGCCTCTGGGTGTGCCTGCACGAGGAGACCCACCGGGTGCAGTTCACCGGGGTGCCGTGGCTGCGGGAGTACGTGCGCTCGCAGATGACCGAGTTCCTGCTCGCCTCCGACCTCGACCTGCCGACGATCCTCGAACGGCTGCGCACCGCCGCCGACACGGTCGCCGACGTGGTACGCGGCGGGGACGGCAGCCTGATCGACGTCATCCAGTCACCGGCCCAGAAGGAGATCCTCGACCGGCTGACCGCGGTGATGACGCTGGTCGAAGGCCATGGCGACTACGTGATGGACGCCGTGGGCCCGTCGGTGGTGCCGTCGGTGGCCGACATCCGCGCCAAGTTCGCCGCCCGCAGGGAGAGCACGTCCAAGCTGGACAGGACGGTGCGACGGCTGCTGGGGATCGAGCTGAAGATGAAGCAGTACGCGGAGGGTTCCGCCTTCGTCCGCCATGTGGTGGGCAAGGTGGAGATGGATGGCTTCAACAAGGTGTGGACATCCCCGGAAACCCTCCCGACCATCGCCGAAATCGCCGACCCGGACGCCTGGATCGCCCGAGTAATCGGCCAACCGGCACTGGAGTCCTAACGGCTAGGTGCTTCTAAGGGCAAGGTGCTTCGCGCGCCCTGCCAAAGGCAAGGTGCTTCGCGCGTCTAGCCGGTCGAGCTGAAGCTCGACTTCTGGTGGTCCTCGCTTCGCTCGGGCTGTTGGTTTGGGGTTCCCGCCCGTTGCCCGGTTGGGTGGTGGGCACGCTCCTGCCCACCCTGCAGGTGGGGTGGTGGGCCGGTTAGGTGCTGACGGGCCCAAGTTGTGGGCCGGTTGGGTTGTCAGCGGGGCCCAGTCGTGGTTGGCGAGTTGCGTGCCGACCCGGTGGTCAAGAGTGGTGGGCGGTTGGGCCGAGGGTCACGGGCAGCGGTGGACCGGTTGGGTCCCGGTTGCCCTAGGTAGTGATGTGCCCGTTGGGTCCCCGACACCCTGGGTAGTGATGGGCCCGTTGGGTGCCGCAGCCCGGGTGGTGGCGGGGCCTGTAGTGGCGGGGCCTGTAGTGGTGGGGTCGGGTGGCCGGATGCCGATGGTCGGCGATGTTGAAGCCGAGGCCATCGTGCCGTCATAGCGTCGTCAGGCCAGTGGGGCCGAGGGTGGCGTGAAGCCAGAGCCAGTGATCTTCGGCGGGCCGGCTCATGGCGGTGGCCGGTCAGGGGCGGTCGTGCAGGGTGATCTGGTATCCGTCGGGGTCGGCGAAGGCGAAGGTTCGGCCGAAGGGGCCGTCGATCGGGGCCGAGACGATGGTGTGGCCGTCGGTCGCCAGGGCGTCGTGGATGGCCTGGACGTCGGTGGCGTGGAGCCAGATCGCGGCACCGATGCCGGGCTGGGGAATCGACGCGAGGTCGGTGCCGGGAATGACCTCGCGCAGGGCGAAGGCGATCGGCTTCGTCTCGAAGACGACGGCATGCGGCGGTCCGGCCGGTGAGCGGACGAGGCTGAGGTACTGCTCGTAGAACGCCTGGGAAGCGTCCAGGTCGCGTGCTTGGAGCGAGATGAAGTCGGGTCCGGTGGCGGGCATGGTGATGTTCCTTCCTCGCGTGTCAGCTTTCTGACACCGGCCAAGGTATGTCAGAATCCTGACATGAGTCAAAAGGGCGTCGGCATCGACCTGGACAAGTCACTCGGGTACCTGCTGAAGGAGGCGTCCAGCGCCCTGCGGGCGGCCATGGAAGAGGTGCTGCGGCCGCTCGGGATGAGCGTGACTCACTACTCCTGCCTCGAGCTGCTGGCCCAACGACCTGGCCTGTCGAACTCCGAGCTCGCGCGGGGTGCGTTCGTGACCCGGCAGACGATGAACGTACTGCTCCAAGCCCTGGAACGAGACGGCTACGTGACCAGGCCCGCGGAGGCGCCCGTGGGGAAGGCGCTGCCCACGCGGCTCACACCTCGCGGCCGACGGAGCCTGGAGGAGGCGACCGTGGCGGTCCGGTCCGTCGAGGTTCGAATGCTGGCCGGGATGACCGAGCCCGAGCAGTCAGAGGCGTTCCGGCTCCTGCAGAGCATGATCCGTTCCTTGCGCGGCGGCAACGACGCATAGCTCGTTCCCCAGAACACACACGGTCTCGCCGCATCTGGACAGCCCGCCTGGACTGCGGCACCCGGCCAGCGGCGCTTGAACGGCGGCGCCCAGCCAGCCGCGCCCGGACGGTCGCGCCCCGGACAAGAAGAACACGGTCCAGGAGCACCCACGGTCCAGAGCTTCTCGGTACTCCTGGCGACCGGCGTCGTCGATTGCTCCGGCCAGCCGCCCCTGACCGGCGAGAACCTGCACCTGAGCGGAGAGCCGAACCTCTAGTGGCGACCTTTACGCCGTTCCGGGTGCTGCGGTGAACGAGGGGGAGGCGCGCCGAGCACCGCGTCGGGGAAGAGCCTCACCCAGTGCCACGGCATGCCACAGTCGTTCGCCAGGGCGGCGACACCTTGGCCACACGCCGCACAGATCACGTTGGGGCCGTGCGGATCCCAGCCGCAACACCCCGAGCCCATCTCCCCGATGTTCGGATGGGGTTCCACCGCGATGAGATCGTCGGCGTTGACCAGGATCGTGTCGCGCACCTCGTCCGACGCCATCTGGTCGACGACGGGGATGGGCACCAGGACACCGAAGGGCTCGGGGTCCATGGCGAAGCGGCCACGCGGGATCAACTGCGGGGCATCCTCGTGAAGTTCACGTGGAGGCGGATTGCGGGCGGGCGGATAGCCGGTCTCCGCCAGATCCCGAGTCACCGCCGTCCCACACCGGCTGCAGGTGAACATGACCATGCCAAGAACCTAGCGCGGGCCAATCGGGCGATCAGGCGAAATTTCACGCCGGCGGATGCGAGCCGCCCGGGACAAAGGGTGGGCGGCGTCGAGGGGTGGCGGTTCGGGATGGGCGGGGAGGGCGCCGGGCCGGAGGAGGAGAGCAGACGCGGGTGAGGAGGGCGTCGAGGCGGCGGTGGTGGTTGGGGGCGGGGTGGATGGAAGGGCACTGGAGTGGGTGGGTGGATGCCGAGGGCGGATGGAGGGCAGCCGAGGCGGGTGGGGAGGTTGTGCTGGTTGGGGGGTGGGCGGGTCGAAGGCACCGGGTGGGGAGGGTGCTGGGGGCGGATGGAGGGAGTCGAGGGAGGTGGGGGTGCCGAGGGCGGATGGAAGGGTGCCGAGGCGGGTGGAGATGCCGCCGGGGAGGCGGTGGTGGTTCGGGGTGGGGTGGATGGAAGGGCACTGGGTCGATGGGGAGGGTGGGGTGGGGTGGATGGAGGGGAGCCGGGGTGGGTGGGGTGGGGAGAATGGGGGTGTGGGGCCGCATCCTGCCGTGGCCGACGTACGGCGAGCCGTGAGACAAGCCCTGGGTGATCTGGCCCAGGGCGACCTGGTGCTGGTCGCCTGCAGCGGCGGCGCCGACTCGCTGGCCCTGGCCGCCGCCCTCGCCTTCACCGCTCCCAGGATGGGCCTGCGGGCGGGCCTGGTGACGGTGGATCACGGTCTGCAGGAGGGTTCCGGCGAGCGGGCGGCCAAGGTGGCCGGGATGCCGTTCGGTCTGGATCCGGCGGAGGTGCTGACCGTGGTGGTCGGCAGCGAGGGAGGGCCGGAGGCGGCGGCCAGGCGGGCGCGGTACGAGGCGCTGGACGGCGCGGCCGGACGGCTCGGCGCGAAGGCCGTGCTGCTGGGGCACACGCGGGACGACCAGGCGGAGACCGTGTTGCTGGGGCTGGCGCGGGGGAGCGGGTTGCGGTCGTTGTCGGGGATGGCGGGGGTACAGGGGCTGTATCGGCGGCCGTTCCTGGAGCTGGGAAGGAAGACGACGGTGGCCGCATGCGGACAGCTCGGGCTGGAGGTCTGGGCGGATCCGCACAACGAGGAACACCGGTTCACGAGGGTGCGGGTGCGCAGGACGGTGCTGCCGGTGCTGGAGAGTGAACTGGGCCCTGGAGTGGCTGAGGCGCTGGCGCGGACGGCGAGGCTGGCTCGCGACGATGCCGATGCGCTTAACGAATGGGCGGAAAAGGCGTTCGCGGATTGCGCTCTAAGCGATATCCCGGGGAAGGTGACGCTGGCCGTACCGGAGCTGGAGGGTCTTCCCGGCGCCGTCAGGCGGCGGGTGATCAAGCGGGCGGCGATCGACGCGGGGGTGCCGTCGGGGGCGCTTTCGGCGGTTCACGTGCACGCGGTGGAGCGGCTGGTCACCGAGTGGCGCGGGCAGAAGGGCGTTGACCTGCCCGGGGGTCTGACCGCCGTGCGGCGGTATGGCACCCTGATACTCGCCATCAGTCCCATCCCGTAAGGAACTCGCAGGTGGACGCAGCCGACATGGGCCACGACCTCGAGAAAGTCCTCATCCCCGAGGACGAGCTCCAGGCCAAGATCAAAGAGCTGGCCGGCCGGATCGACGACGACTACGCGGGCCAGGACCTGCTGCTCGTGGGCGTGCTGAAGGGGGCGGTCATGGTCATGGCCGACCTGGCCAGAGCCCTGCACACGCCGGTGCAGATGGACTGGATGGCGGTGTCCTCCTACGGCGCCGGCACCAAGTCGTCGGGCGTGGTCCGGGTGCTGAAAGACCTGGACAACGACATCATGGGCCGCCACGTGCTGATCGTGGAGGACATCATCGACTCCGGCCTGACCCTCCACTGGCTGCTGGAGAACCTGAAGTCCCGCAACCCGGCCTCGCTGGAGGTCTGTACGGCGCTGCGCAAGCCGGACGCGGTGAAGGTGCCGATTGATGTGAAGTATGTCGGTTTCGACATCCCCAATGAATTCGTCATCGGCTACGGGCTCGACTACGCGGAGAAGTACCGCAACCTGCCGTTCATCGGCACGTTGGCGCCGCATGTCTACACGTAGGCATTTCCGACATTGCACGCAGGGACCGGGAACATCGCTCTACCTGACGTACGTTGGTAGGGCAAGGCCGGTCTAGCGGGCGGTGCCACCGCGCGTTGTCCGGTGTACCTTCTGACGACGGGAGGGTGACCGCGTGTCCCCCTTCGGGTAGTCAGTAGTCGCGGTGTCGGATGCCGCGGCCCCGGGCTCTGCCCGGGGTTCCAGGCCATGGTCAGGAAGGGACGGGCCCGCAAGGGGTTCCGCATCGGATGGATCTCAAGCGATTTACACGTGGGCCACTGCTGTGGATCCTGGGCATCGTCGTGCTGCTCCTGCTCGTCACCCAGCTGTGGAGCGGCGGTGGCAACTTCAAGCAGGCCGACACGTCCACGGTCCTCGAGCAGATCCGCACCGGCAACGTCAGCAACGCGAAGATTGTTGACAAGGACCAGCGGATCGAGCTGACCCTCCACAACAAGATCACCGTCAAGCCGGGCGACGCCCCGACGAACATGATCCAGTCTGACTGGGTCACCGGCTACGGCCCGACACTCACCGAAGAGCTGAACAAGCAGGTGGGCGCGGGTAAGACGAAGAGCTTCACCACCGAGGTGCCGCAGGAGAACTTCCTCGTCGGCCTGCTGGTGAGCTTCCTGCCGATCGTCATCATCGTGCTGATCTTCCTGTTCATCATGAACCAGATGCAGGGCGGCGGCTCCCGGGTGATGAGCTTCGGCAAGTCCAAGGCCAAGCTGATCACCAAGGACACCCCCAAGACGACGTTCGCCGACGTCGCGGGCGCCGACGAGGCCATCGAGGAGCTCCAGGAGATCAAGGAGTTCCTGCAGGCCCCGGCCAAGTTCCAGGCGATCGGCGCGAAGATCCCCAAGGGCGTGCTCCTGTACGGCCCGCCCGGCACCGGCAAGACCCTGCTGGCCCGCGCGGTGGCCGGTGAGGCCGGAGTGCCCTTCTACTCGATCTCCGGTTCCGACTTCGTCGAGATGTTCGTCGGCGTCGGCGCCTCCCGCGTGCGCGACCTGTTCGAGCAGGCGAAGGCCAACGCCCCGGCGATCATCTTCATCGACGAGATCGACGCCGTCGGCCGCCACCGCGGCGCCGGACTGGGCGGCGGTCACGACGAGCGCGAGCAGACGCTGAACCAGCTCCTCGTCGAGATGGACGGCTTCGACGTGAAGGGCGGCGTGATCCTCATCGCCGCCACGAACCGGCCCGACATCCTCGACCCGGCGCTGCTGCGCCCCGGCCGGTTCGACCGGCAGGTCACCGTCGACCGTCCCGACCTGGAGGGCCGCAAGGGCATCCTCAAGGTCCACGGCCGTGGCAAGCCGTTCGCGCCGGAGGTCGACCTCGACGTCATCGCCCGCCGTACCCCTGGATTCACCGGTGCGGACCTCGCGAACGTGATCAACGAGGCGGCGCTGCTCACCGCGCGCGCCGACCAGAAGCTGATCACGATGGACACCCTTGAGGAGTCCATCGACCGTGTCATGGCAGGCCCGGAGCGCAAGACGCGGGTGATGTCCGACAAGGAGAAGAAGATGATCGCCTACCACGAGGGCGGTCACGCGCTCGTGGCGCACGCGTTGCCCAACAGCGACCCCGTGCACAAGATCACGATTCTCTCCCGCGGCCGCGCCCTCGGCTACACGATGACGCTGCCGATGGAGGACAAGTTCCTCGCCACGCGCTCGGAGATGATGGACCAGCTGGCGATGCTGCTCGGCGGCCGCGCGGCGGAGGAGCTCGTCTTCCACGAGCCCACCACCGGCGCCTCCAACGACATCGAGAAGGCCACCGCCGTCGCCCGCCGCATGGTCACCGAGTACGGCATGAGCGAGCAGCTCGGGGCACGCAAGTTCGGCAGCGGTCAGGCCGAGGTGTTCCTGGGCCGCGAGATGGGCCACGAGCGCGACTACTCCGAGAAGATCGCCTCCACGATCGACGAGGAAGTCCGCCGGATGATCGAGACGGCGCACGACCAGGCGTGGGACATCCTGGTCGAGTACCGCGACGTGCTCGACAACCTGGTGCTGGAGCTCATGGAGAAGGAGACCCTCTCCCGCGACATGGTGCTGCAGATCTTCCAGCCGGTCGTCGTCAAGGAGCACCGCCCGTCCTATGCGGGCTACGGCAAGCGGCTCCCCTCGGACCGCCCGCCCATCCTGACGCCGAAGGAGCAGTCGGCCAACGGCTCGCTCACCGCGGGGCACCAGGACGCCCTGCCGTCCGGGGACAGTGCGTGAGCGTAGATCAGGCACGGATCGAGAAGGCCGTCAGGGAGATCCTCATCGCCATCGGTGAGGACCCCGACCGCGACGGCCTTCTCGACACCCCCTCCCGGGTCGCCCGGGCGTACGCGGAGCAGTTCTCCGGCCTGCGCCAGCAGCCGGAGGACGTCCTCACCAAGGTCTTCGACGTCGACCACGACGAGATGATCCTGGTGCGTGACATCGAGGTGTACTCCACCTGCGAACACCACCTCGTCCCCTTCCACGGGGTGGCCCACGTCGGCTACATCCCCAACGACAAGGGCCAGGTCACGGGCCTGTCCAAGCTGGCCCGCCTGGTCGACGTCTACGCGCGCCGCCCGCAGGTCCAGGAACGCATGACCTCCCAGATCGCCGACGCCCTGATGCGCGTGCTGGAGCCGCGCGGGGTGATCGTGGTCATCGAGGCGGAACACCTGTGCATGACGATGCGGGGGGTCCGCAAGCCGGGCGCCAAAACCCTCACCTCAGCGGTCCGCGGCAGCTTCCGCACCAGCGACAAAACCCGCGCCGAGGCCATGAGCCTCATCATCGGCCGCTGATCCTCCATCACCTTCTTGAGCTCGTTCGGGCTTGAATCACGCCCTCAGAGTTACGGCGGGCCAACGGCACCCCACCCGCCGTCGCCCCTTCCGGCCCTCCAGGGAAACGGTCGTCCACCTCACGGGTCTCCCGCCGCGACGACCGCCCTGCCGGCCGGGCACGCGAGCCCACCCCGGCCACCGCACATCGGCGCCGGCCACCGCCGTCCCCCCTCCCGCCGCCGCGGCGCCTCGGGAGTACCTCCCCGCCCGCCCAGGATGCGGGCGATACGGCGGGACAGCCGTGAGGTGGACGACCGTTCCCCTGGAAGGCCGGAAGGGGCGACGGCGGGTGGCGTGCCCTTGGCGCAGCCGTAACTCTTGGGCCGGGTTCGGGGTGGAGGGGCGGGATGGGAGTGGGGGCGTTACGCTGGCTGCGCCGTAACAGAGAGCGGCAAAGTGCCACCCACGGCATCGAGAGGGAACCACCACCGCCTAGGCTTGGGGGCATGATGAGGGTGCCGGGACTGCCTGCCGAGGATCGGTGCCTTGTCATGGGTGTCGTCAACGTCACGCCCGACTCCTTCTCCGACGGCGGGCTGTGGTTCGACGAGGCGGCGGCGATCCGGCATGGGCTTGAGCTCGTGGCCGAGGGCGCCGATCTTGTGGACGTGGGTGGCGAGTCGACCCGGCCCGGGGCGGCTCGGGTGTCGTTGGACGAGGAACTGGCCAGGGTGGTTCCGGTGATCCGGGCGCTGGCCGGCGAGGGCGTCGCGGTCAGCGTGGACACCATGCGGGCCGAGGTCGCCAAGGCGGCCGTCGAGGCGGGCGCGCGGCTGGTCAACGACGTGAGCGGCGGGCTGGCCGATCCGGACATGCCGCAGGTCGTGGCCGCCACCGGCGTGCCGTACGTGGTCATGCACTGGCGCGGGCACTCCCACGACATGGACAACCGGGCCGTCTACGAGGACGTGGTCACCGAGGTGGCCGAAGAACTGGCCAAGCGGGTCGACTACGTGCTGGCCGAGGGGGTCTCGGCCGAGCAGGTGGTGCTCGATCCCGGGCTGGGGTTCGCGAAGAACGCCGAGCACAACTGGGCGGTCCTGGCGGGCATCGAACGGCTGGCCGAGCTGGGTTATCCGTTGCTGGTGGGGGCTTCGCGCAAACGGTTCCTGGGGCGGTTGCTGGCCGACGCCGACGGGACGCCGCGGCCGTTCAGCAGGAGCGACGACGCCACCCTGGCGGTGACGGCGCTGGCCGCGCGGGCGGGGGCGTGGTGCGTGCGGGTGCACGAGGTAGGGCCCAACGCGGACGCCGTGCGTGTGGCCGCCGCATGGAAGAGAGTCGAAGGATGAGCGTCGACACCGCGGCCATCGAGACGGTCAACCAGGCCTTCTACACCGCCATCGAGAACGCCGATCTCGACAAGATGACCGAGATCTGGGCCGAGGACACGATCAGCGACCAGGTGAGCTGCGTGCATCCGGGCTGGTCGCTGCTGGCCGGGCGGTCCGAGGTGCTGCGGTCCTGGGCGTTGATCATGGCGAACACCACCTACATCCAGTTCGTGCTCACGGACGTGAGCACCGTCGTGCTGGGCGACGTGGCGGTCCTGACCTGCGTGGAGAACATCCTGACCGCGGGCGAGGAAGGCGAGGCCAGCTTCGCGGCGGGGAAGGTCGTGGCGAGCAACGTCTACCTGCGTACGCCGCAGGGCTGGCGGTTGTGGATGCACCACGGCTCACCGGTGCTGCAGGGCGAGGACGACGAGGAAGAGGGCGAGCTTGACCGCTGACCGCATCACGCTGAAGGGCCTGCGCGCCCGGGGCCGCCACGGGGTGCTGCCCGCGGAGCGCGAGCTGGGCCAGGAGTTCGTGCTCGACGTGACGCTGTTCCTCGACACCGCCCCGGCGGCGGCCGGGGACGACCTCACCAAAACCGTCCACTACGGCGAACTGGCCGAGGCGCTGGTCAAGGTCGTCGAGGGCGAGCCGGTCGAGCTGATCGAGACGCTGGCCCAGCGGCTGGCGGATGTCTGCCTGGCCTCCGAGCTCGTGGAACGGACCGAGGTGAGCGTGCACAAGCCGGCGGCGCCGATCCCGCTGCCCTTCGACGACGTCGTGGTCACGATCGAACGGAGCCGGCGATGAAAGTGGTGATCGCCCTCGGCAGCAATCTCGGGCAGCGTTTCCAGACGTTGCAGGGCGCGGTCGACACGCTGTTCGACGCGCCGGGGCTGGAGTTCGTGGCGGCCTCGCCGGTGTATGAGACCGATCCGGTGGGCGGGCCGGCGGGGCAGAAGCCGTACCTGAACGCGGTGGTGATCGCGGAGACGAAGCTGCAGCCGCAGATGCTGCTCGACCGGGCGCAGAGCGTCGAGAACGCCTTCGGCCGGGTGCGTGAGGAGCGGTGGGGCGCGCGCACGCTCGACGTGGACCTGCTCGTGGTCGGCGCGGTGATCAGCGACGACCCCGAGCTGACGCTGCCGCATCCGAGGGCGCACGAGCGGGCGTTCGTGCTGGTGCCGTGGGCGCAGGTCGATCCCGACGGCGAGATCCCCGGCCGGGGGCGGGTGGCCGACCTGCTGGCCGGGCTCGACCGGACCGGGGTGTGGCCGCGCGAGGACCTGAAGCTGCAGGGGCCGGCTTGAGACCCACGAAGCCCGGCGTGCTGGTCGGGATCGTCGTCGTGCTCGCCCTGCTCACCTGGGTGGTGGTGCGGCAGGTCTACTCCGACCTGCCGGTGATCCCGTGGACCGCGATCCCGACGGTGTTGCTGCTGGCCGTCGGCGAGGGCTACAGCGCGTGGATGACGCGGGCGCGGATCGCCCGCAAGCCCGGCACCAAGCCGGTGGAGCCGCTGGCGGTGGCCCGGCTGGCGGCGCTGGCCAAGGCTTCCGCGTACGTGGGGGCGGTGTTCGCCGGGATCTTCGCCGGGTTCTCGCTGCACACGATGTCGATGCTGACCCGGGAGACGCCGCGGGCGGAGTTCTTCGTCGCCACGGGCTCGTTCCTGGCCTTCGTCGTGCTGATCGGGGCGGCGCTCTTCCTCGAACACTCCTGCCGCATCCCCAAGGACCCCGACGCGGAACGTCAGAGCCCCAGGTAGCGGGTCAGCGCTTGTCCGGCACTTGTTCGACGTTACGGCGGGGCCGGCCGAACAGGTAGATGACCGGGAGGGTGCAGATCAGGGGACCCAGGACGGCCAGGGGGCGTTCCAGCCACCACGTCAGGTCCGGCGGGATGGTGCCGCCCAGCGTCCCGAACAACCACCACCCGATCCCCAGCGCGATCGCCATTCCGGTGGTGTGGAACAGGAACAGCGGCAGCGCGAACCGGTTGATGGTGTCGTTGACCCGCTTCCAGGCCGGCTTCTCCAGCACCCGCTCCATCTCCGGCCGCAGCACCTCGACCAGGCCGATCTGGAAGATGAGCAGGGCGACGATGACGAAGGTCGGCGGCGCCATGTTGGACCACTTCTCGCCGGGTACGCCGACCATCGAGCCCGGGTAGACGCCGGAGTAGACGAGGCCGATCAGCATGAACAGTCCGGTCCACAGCACGCCGATGTCGTAGCGGCGGGGCAGGGCGACCACGCGGTCGTAGAAGAAGCCGGCCTGGTGCGCCAGCCCCCACACGATGATCATGTTGAACCAGCCGACCCACTCCATGTCGTAGCGGAACCGGAGCACGTCGACGACCAGCGCCGCCCCGCCCAGCCAGATGAGGGCGAGCACGTCGTAGCGCCGGTGCAGCCACAGGGCCACCGGCAGCAGCGCGATCAGCACGAGGTAGACCCCGAGGAACCACAGCGGGCTCAGGACCAGCAGCACGACCCGCCACGTCCAGGCCGGGGCGTCGAACACCGAGGTGGCGACGGCCCCGATCGCGATCCACGCCGCCGACAGCCCGATCGCGGGCAGCGCCAGCGCGCGCAGCCGCCGCCAGACGAAGGCGCCGATGCCCACGCCCCGATCGCACGCCCGGTTCCAGGACAGCAGGTGGACGTGCCCGCCGACGTAGAAGAACAGCGGCAGCACCTGTAGCAGCCAGGTGAGGATCCACAACCCGGTGGTGAAGCCGAGCGGGCTGGTCGGCGAGGGCCCCTCGGGAGTCCATTCCAGGATGGTGAACGCCCAGTGCCACACCACGACGACGATCAGGCTCAGTGCGCGTAGCCAGTCGACGTATTTATCGCGTTTCACTTGTCGATGTCACCCACGACGAAGAACATGGATCCCAAGATCGCCACCATGTCGGCCACCAGGTGACCGGGCAGGGTCTCGCGCAGCACCTGGATGTTGCTGAAGGAGGCGGAGCGCAGCTTCATCCGCCACGGCGTCTTGTCACCCTTGGAGACCAGGTAGTAGCCGTTGATGCCGAGCGGGTTCTCGGTCCAGGCGTAGGTGTGGCCCTCGGGCACCTTCAGCACCTTGGGCAGGCGCTGGTTGATCGGGCCAGGCGGCAGCGAGCGCAGCTTGTCGACGCAGGCTTCGGCCAGGTCGAGGGAGACCTTCACCTGGTCGAGCAGGACCTCGAAGCGGGCGTAGGAGTCTCCCGCGGTGCGCGTGACGACCTTGACCGGGAGTTCGGGGTAGGCCAGGTACGGCTGGTCGCGCCGCAGGTCCATGTCGACGCCGGAGGCTCTGGCTATGGGGCCGCTCACGCCGTACTGCATGATCGTGTCGCGGTCGAGCACGCCGACGCCCTTGGTGCGCGCGATGAAGATCTCGTTGTTGAGGATGAGGCCCTCGATGTCGGGGACCTTGCGGCGGGTCATCGCGACGGTCTCGGCGACGCGGTCCAGCCAGCCGAGCGGCAGTTCTTCCTTGAGCCCGCCGACGCGGTTGAACATGTAGTGCATGCGCCCGCCGGAGATCTCCTCCATGACGGCCTGGATGCGCTCGCGCTCGTCGAAGGCGTAGAAGAGCGGGGTGATCGCGCCCAGCTCCAGCGGGTAGGAGCCGAGGAACATCAGGTGGTTGAGCACCCGGTTGAGCTCGGCCAGCAGCGTACGCGCCCACACCGCCCTGACCGGGACCTCCATGCCCAGCAGCCGCTCGGCGGCCAGCACCACGCCGAGCTCGTTGGCGAACCCGGACAGCCAGTCGTGCCGGTTGGCCAGCATGATGATCTGCCGGTAGTCGCGGACCTCGAACAGCTTCTCCGCGCCGCGGTGCATGTAGCCGATGATGGGCTCGGCGCTGGAGATCCGCTCGCCGTCGAGCGTGAGCCGCAGCCGGAGCACGCCGTGGGTGGAGGGGTGCTGGGGGCCGATGTTGAGGACCATGTCCTCGGTGGCCAGTTCCTTCGCCCCTGCGCCGATCCCGATGATGCGCTCGGTCATTTCTCCATGCTCCCACCGGCCTCGCGCGCGATCTACTCTGCGGTCCTTTCATTCTGTACGGCGCCGCCTGGCGTAACGGGCCGTTCAAGAGACGGTATGGGGAGGAGTCGCAGGTCAGAGGGGTGGGGGACAATTACCACAACGGGGGGAGAAACCACCATGAAGCTAGCTTTCGACCTAGCTGCCCTGATTGCGCGGGTGACCATCGGCGTGATCTTCGTGGCCCACGGGTGGCAGAAATGGCAGAACGGGCTGGGACCCACGTCGGAGATGTTCACCCGGTCCGGTGTGTGGCAGCCCGAGCTCGCCGCCGGATTCACCACCGTGGCCGAGCTCGTGGGCGGCAGCTTCCTGATCATCGGACTGCTGACCCGCCTGGCCGCGCTGGCTCTGCTGTGCGTCAGCCTGGGCGCGATCATCTTCGTCCACGGCAAGAACGGCATCTTCGTCACCAACATGGGCTGGGAGCTCGTGGGCGCGCTGGGCGCGGCCTGCCTGCTCCTGCTGGCCGCGGGGGCGGGGCGGATCAGCGCCGACGGCATCATCAGAACGGTGCTCAGGAGGCGCGCGGCCGACCAGACGCTGCCGGAGTCGACCGGGAGCGGCACGACCACGACCATGCCCACGAACGTCCGCACGGTCCGCGAGACGCCGCACACCGAACCACCCCAGAACGGAATCCACCCAGCCCAGAACGGGGCTCCGACCCAGAACGGGACTCCGCCGACTCCGGCCGGGACCGAGCCGCGCGCCGACGTGCCACGCCAGTCCACACCGCCGCCCGCACCGCCCACGTCGCCGCCCGCGCCGCCCGCGACGGGCACGACGCCGCGCGCGACAGGCACGACGCCGCCCGCGACGGGCAGCGGCGCGAACCTGAGCGACGACGACATGAAGGCGCTCGACGCGCTGATGTCCGACGACCAGCCGAGGAGGAAACCGCCGGAGTGACGCCTGCCGGGACGTGACGCCTGCCGGGACGTGATGCCTGCCGGGACGTGATGCCTGCCGGGACGTGATGCCTGCCGGGACGTGATGCCTGCCGGGACGTGGCGCCTAGCGAGAGGTGAGGTCGCGCAGTGCGGTGATGAGCCGGTCCACGTGCTCGTCCGTGGTGCCGATGCCGATCGAGGCGCGCACGGCCGACGCCGTCCCGTCCTCGCAGCCGCCGTCCGCGGTGCCCAGGAGGTGCCGCACGAACGGGTGCGCGCAGAACTTGCCGTCCCGCACGCCGATGCCGTACTCGCCGGACAGCGCCTCGGCGACCTCGCGCGCGCTGTAGCCGTCCACGACGAAGGAGACGATGCCCACGCGCGGGTGGTCGGGGCCCCACAGTGACAGCTCCCGCACGCCCTCGACCGAGGCCAGCCCGTCACGGAGCCGCGCGATCAGCCGCTCCTCCTCGATGACCAGCGGCGCCCAGCCGGTCGCGCTCAGCGCGTCGCACGCCGCCGCCAGCGCGATCGCGCCGATCACGTTCGGGGTGCCGGCCTCGTGCCGGGGCTCGGGGTCGTCGTGCCACTCGGTGGACTCCTCGTCCGCGCCGACCGACTTCACCGCCCCGCCGCCCTTCAGGTACGGCTCGCCGTCCGCCAGCCAGTCCCGCCGCCCGATCAGCACACCGGCGCCGAAGGGCGCGTACAGCTTGTGGCCGGAGAAGACGACGTAGTCCAGGTCGAGGGCGGTCAGGTTGAGCTGGCGGTGCGGGACGAGCTGCGCGGCGTCGACCAGGATGCGGGCGCCGTGCCGGTGGGCGATGTGGGCCAGGGCGGCGATGGGCCACAGCTCGCCGGTGACGTTGGAGGCGGCGGTGACGACGAGCAGCTTGGGGCCGTCGATGGCGGCGAGGGCCTCGTCGGCCTGGCGGACGGCCTCGCCGGGGAAGGCGGGGGGCGCCAGCCGTACCGTCTTGTTCCAGGGGAGCAGCGAGGCGTGGTGCTCGCTGTCGAAGACCACCGTGGTGGTGCCCGCGGGCAGGACGCCGGCCAGCAGGTTCGTGGCGTCGGTGGTGTTGCGGGTGAAGACGACCGCGTCGTCGGGGCGGGCGCCGGCGAAGGCGCGGACGGTGTGGCGGGCCTGCTCGTAGCGGGCGGTGGTGAGCTGGGAGGCGTAACCGGCGCCGCGGTGCACGCTGGAGTAGGCCGGGAGCGCGGCGTTGACGGCGGCGCTGACCGGCTCCAGACAGGGGGCGCTGGCGGCGTAGTCGAGGTTGGCGTATCCGACCAGCCGGCCGCCCTTGACCGGGACCTCCAGGTCGGCGCCGAGCACGGCCGGGATGGCGCGGGCGGCGCCCTGCTGGGGCTGCTGCTGCTCCTCGGCCTGGGCCGGAACGGAGCTGAAGATCGTCAGAGTGGACACGGCGAACCTCCTGGGGTCGGTCGGGACCCCTGGAATCGCCACGGAGCCCGCGCTTGCCCGCCACACCTCGTGACGGACCAGGTCCTCACCCGGGGCACCCCGCCGCGGACGCGAGGGTTGCCGGCCAGCTAGCCGGGGCTTGTCGCTGGCACTCATGACCTACACGGAGCACTATAAGCGACACCCGGCCACAAATGACAACCCCTTACCGCTACGACCCTTCGTTGACCATGACGCGCGGGTGGATCATCCCAGGCCACGGTCATATCCGAACTACTAAGCAGGATCGTGAACTTCTGCGGGGGTTAGGTCGTTGGTACCGGGAGATAGTTTCCGACAGCGGAGGTGGACAGATGTGGGACTGGGTAAGCAACCCGGAGATCTGGATCGGGTTCTTCACCCTGGTCGCCCTGGAGATCGTCCTTGGGATCGACAACATCATCTTCATCTCGATCCTCGCCGGGAAACTCCCTGAGCATCAGCGTGACCGGGCCCGGGTGCTCGGACTGGCCGCCGCGCTCATCAGCCGCCTGCTCCTGCTGCTGGCGCTGTCCTGGGTGGTCAAGCTGACCGAGCCGCTGTTCGCGGTCTTCGGTCATGAAATATCAGGACGTGACCTGATCCTCATCCTCGGTGGCCTGTTCCTGCTGGCCAAGAGCGTCACCGAGATCGGCCACAACATGGAGCTGAAGGGCGACGACGGCAAGCCGCGCAAGGTCGCCTCGTTCGCCTCGGTGATCGTGCAGATCATGATCCTGGACATCGTCTTCTCGCTCGACTCGGTCATCACCGCGGTCGGCATGGTGAACGAGCTGGGCGTCATGGTCGCGGCGGTGATCGTGTCGGTGCTGGTGATGCTGTTCGCCTCCGGCCCGATCAGCCGCTTCGTGGACAAGCACCCGAGCATCAAGATGCTGGCCCTGTCCTTCCTCGTGCTGATCGGCGTCGTGCTGCTCGCGGAGGGCTTTGACCAGCACATCTCCAAGGGCTACATCTACTTCGCGATGGCCTTCTCGGTCATCGTCGAGCTGCTCAACATCAGGATGCGCAGCAGGCACGCCAAGCAGTCCGACCAGGAGAAAGCCCAGGACAGCAGCTCGTAGGATGAAGTGGTGCGCTTTGACCCCTGGAATCCGGATTTCGTCGCTCATCCGTATGACGTCTACGCCGAGCTGAGGCGCGAGGCGCCGGTTAGCTTCTTCGAGCCGACCGGCCAGTGGCTGGTCTCGCGTCACGCCGACGTCAACGCGCTGCTGCGCGATCGCCGGCTCGGCCGCTCCTACCTGCACGTCGCCTCGCACGAGGAGTTCGGGCAGGAGGCGCCGCCAGACTTCCAGGAGCCGTTCTGGCGGGTGGTCAACGCGGGCATGCTCGACGTGGAGCCGCCCGTCCACACCCGGCTGCGCCGCCTGGTCTCCAAGGCGTTCACCCCGCGGATGGTCGAGTCGCTACGGCCCCGCGTCCAGGCGATCGCGGCCGGGCTGGTGGACGCCTTCGTGGCCAAGGGCGGCGGCGACCTGCTCGCCGAGGTGGCGGAGCCGCTGCCGGTGACGGTGATCGCCGAGATGTTGGGCATCCCCGACGCCGACCGGCACCTGCTGCGCCCCTGGTCGGCCGACATCTGCGGCATGTATGAACTGAACCCGTCGCCGCAGGCCCAGCACACGGCGGTGCGCGCGGCGGCGGAGTTCGCCGACTACCTGAAGGTCCTGGCCCGCGAGCGCAAGCAGCGTCCCGGCGAGGACCTCGTCAGCGCGCTGGCCCAGATCGAGGAGCTGACCGAGGACGAACTGGTCGGCACCTGCGTGCTGCTGCTCAACGCCGGTCACGAGGCCACCGTGAACGTCACCGGCAACGGCTGGTGGTCGCTGTTCAGGAACCCGGCCGAGCTCGAACGGCTGCGCGCCGACCGCTCCCTGCTGCCGACCGCGATCGAGGAGCTGATGCGCTGGGACACCCCGCTGCAGATGTTCGAGCGCTGGGTGCTGGAGGACATCGAGGTGGAGGGTGTGGCGATCCCCAAGGGTGTGGAGGTGGCGCTGCTGTTCGGCTCGGCCAACCGCGACCCCGAGGTCTTCGCCGACCCCGACCGCCTGGACGTGGGCCGCGCCGACAACCCGCACATCTCCTTCGGCGCCGGCATCCACTTCTGCCTCGGGGCGCCGCTGGCCAGGATCGAGCTCATGGAATCGTTCGGCGCGCTGCTGGAGCGGGCGCCGAAGATGGAACTGGTCCGCGAGCCGGCGTGGAAGCCCGGCTACGTCATCCGCGGCCTGGAGTCACTGGAGATCACGACAGGCTGACCCACGAGGTCTCAACAGGCTGACCCACGAGGTCTCAACGGGCTGACCCACGAGATCGCAACGGGCTGACCTGCGAGGTCTCAACAGGCTGACCCACGAGATCGCAACGGGCTGACCTGCGAGGTCTCAACAGGCTGACCCGCGAGGTCACGACAGGCTGAGCGTGTGGTGACCACAGACTGGCCGCGAGGTCTTAACAGGCTGCGCGCGAGGTCACGGCAGGCTGGCTGCGAGGTATCGGCAGGTTGAGCGCGATGTCACGGCGGGGTGGGTGTGACGGACTGTTGGAGCCAGCCGAAGCCGCCCAACCCGCGGGGGTCGATGAGCTCGCCCTCCTCCGAGGCACGGGCCAGCGCGCGCAGGTAGCCGCGTGGGTCGGTGTGGGCCAGGTCGAGGGGCGGGCGGGCGGCGGTGATGCCGAGGGCGCGGAGCGTGTCGCGCTGTGTGGACAACGTTGTGGATATCGCGCCGGCCCGCTCGCCGGCGGCGGCGCAGGAGTCGAGTGCGACGTGTGCGGTGATGTCGCAGGTGCCGTCTGGTATGGGCGGGACGACCGAACCGTCGCGGTATCCGGTGAGTGTCCCGCAGGGAGGCCGGTTGTCCACAGGGTGTGAATAATCCACCGCCACGGCTCGGCCGCGGGCCAGCCGTACGATGACCGCCGCCCACGCGGCGTCGCGGGCGCGGCCGATCTCGGCGCGGGCGCCGACGCACGACAGGGGCCACCATCGGGCGAGCCACTCCACGTCGGCGGTGTGGGGCGGCTCGCCGAGGCGTTCCTCGCCGGTCTCGGTGTCGACCATGACCAGGCGGGGGCCGTCGGCGGTGTGCTCGGCGACGTCGAGGGGGATGTTGTCGAGCCACTCGTTGGCGATCGCCAGGCCGTTGATGCCGCCCGGGATGGCCTGGGACCACGCGATGCGCTCGGGCAGGTGGGCGGGCCGGGGGGAGAGGTCGACGGCGGTGACGTTCAGGCGTTCGGCCAGCTCCGGCGGGGCGGCGGCGAGGACCCTGCTGACCAGCGCGCCCTCCCCGGCGCCGACGTCGACGAGGTCGAGGCGGTCAGGACGGCCGAGCTCGGCGTCGACCTGGAGGAGAAGGGTGAGCACCGCGTCGGCGAAGGCGGCGCCGGCGCTGACCGAGGTGCGGAAGTGGCCGGAGGGTCGTTCGCGCAGGTAGAAACCCCTGTCGCCATAGAGTGCGCGCTCCATCGCGGCACGCCAGGTGAGCCACATCCCTGGACTATCTCATGACTGCGATCAGACACGCAGGGTGATGTCATGACTACATATTGTGGCGAGATTGCGCTATCGTTACTCATGGTCACCGACTGAATCGTCCCGGCCCGCTCCCCTAGCGGGCGCGGTCCGCTCGTCCCGGTGGCCGAGCAGGCAGTTTGAAGCGACCACCCGGGGTCGCGTCACCGAGAGGAGCCCCCCAAAATGCTCAAGAAGACCTTCGTCGCGGCCGGCGCCTTCGCCATGCTGGCCCTCGCCACCCCAGCCCACGCCGACCTCACGACCTCCGGTAACAACGGAGTTCTCTCCGGCAACCAGGTGTTCGCCCCGATCCGCATTCCGATCAACGTCTGCGGCAACGCCGTGGCCGTGATCGGCACGGCGATCGCCGGCTGCAAGGGTGGCGCGTACACCAGGTGAACAGACGGAGGGCTCGGACCGGTTATGGCTAAACCCGGCCCGAGCCCTTTTCGGCCGGCCAGTCGGCGGATGGCCGGTCGAAGGTGCACTCCCAAGGGGGTAGCACATCGTCATTGCGGGCGTCGGGTCCAAACTGGGCTCGGCGCCCGCTGCCATGCGATGAAAATCCCCTCTCCTCATCTCTCCCGACAGGGGGTGCACGATTTGTATGCCCTTGTCGGATTTGTCGTTAACGCAACATGCGGTAAAAGGCCGGTCACCTGTGCATGGCAGCCCTCCAGTTACGCTGGTCGGCAGTGCCAACAGCGGGACAGGGACGGGACGACATGGACGCAGGTGATCGCCCGGCACGGCTGGCCGTCGGCGTGGTCGGGGCGGGCAAAGTGGGCTCGGCACTCGGTGCCGCGCTGGCCCAGGCCGGCCATCGCGTCGTGGCCGCCAGCGGGGTGTCCGACCGATCCCAGCGCTGGGCGGCGGAGCGGCTCGGCGTCGGCACCTCCAGTCCGGAGGACGTGGTCGCGGCCGGTGAGCTGATCCTTTTCACGGTGCCCGACGACGCGCTGCCCGGACTGGTCGGGGGCCTGGCCGCCACCGGCGCGGACCTGCGGGGCAAGCTGATCGCCCACGCCAGCGGCGCGTACGGGCTGTCCGTCCTCGACCCCGCGGCCCGCGCTGGAGCGCTCCCGCTGGCCCTGCACCCGGTGATGACGTTCACCGGGCGTGACGACGACCTCAGCCGGCTGACCGGCATCTCCTACGGCGTCACCTCGCCCGACCTGCTGCGGCCCATCGCCGAGGCGCTGGTCATCGAGATGGGCGGCGAGCCGGTCTGGATCGCCGACGCCGACCGCCCGCTCTACCACGCGGCCCTGGCCGGGGCGGCCAACCACATGGTGACGCTGATCGCCGAGTCCTCCGAGCTGCTGGGCCGTATCGGCGTCGAGCACCCGGGGCGCATGCTCGGCCCGCTGCTCGGCGCCGCCCTCGACAACGTGCTCAGGCTGGGCATCGCCGGGCTGACCGGGCCTGTCGTGCGCGGTGACGCCGGCACCGTCCGCAAGCACGTGGACGCGCTCATCCTGGCCGCGCCCGAGGCGGCCGACGCCTACATCGCCCTGGCCAGGCTCACGGCCGACCGCGCGCTCGCGGCGGGTCTGCTCAAACCCGAGGAGGCGGAGAGGTTGCTTGACGCGCTGGGCGGCAACATATGGACCTGACAGGGACCGGATGGCCCTGATCGTGGCATAGGAGGCTGTGGCGTGGAGCTGATCGTCGCGCGCAATCGCGCTGACCTGGTCAAGGCTCGGGGAGAGGGCAGGGTCGCCCTGGTTCCGACCATGGGGGCGCTGCACGAGGGGCACCGGGCGCTCATCCGCGAGGCCAGGGAGCTGGCGCCCCGGGTGGTCGTCAGCATCTTCGTCAATCCGCTGCAGTTCGGGCCGGCCGAGGACTTCTCCCGCTACCCGCGCACGCTGGAGGCCGACCTCGACGTCTGCCGCGCCGAGGGCGTCCGCGCGGTCTTCACCCCGCAGGCGGCGGAGATGTATCCGCCCGGCCGCCAGGTGAGCGTCTCCTCCGGGCACATGGGCACGATCGTCGAGGGCGCGGTCCGTCCCGGGCACTTCGACGGCGTGCTGACCGTCGTGCTCAAGCTGTTCAATCTGGTACGCCCCGACGTGGCCGTCTTCGGCCAGAAGGACGCCCAGCAACTGGCGATGATCCGGCGCATGGTGGCCGACCTCGACCTGCCCATCGAGATCGCCGGCATCCCCACGGTGCGCGAGCCCGACGGCCTGGCCCTGTCCAGCCGCAACCGCTACCTCTCCCCGGACGAGCGCCACACCGCCCTCGCGCTCTCGCGGGCGCTGTTCGCGGCCGAAACCCTCGCAGCCGAAACCGGCGCGCCCGAGTCCGGCGCCGCCGGGGCCGGGCCGGCGCGCATCAAGGCGGCGGCCCGAGCCGAGCTCGACGGGGCCGACCTCGCCCTCGACTACCTGGTACTGGTCGATCCGGCCACGTTCGCCGAGGTCGGCGAGTCGTACACGGGTGAGGCGATCCTCGCCGTAGCCGCGAAGGTCGGCGGCACGCGGCTCATCGACAACGTCGTTCTGCGCCTGTCCTGAAAGGGGCCACCCCGGCGACGGCCCACTCATCGGCAGGGGTTATCGTCATAGTGACGAAATTCCCCTCGGTGAGGAGACCCCCATGAGTGGACCGGCGATCCCCCTGCGGCTCAGCGCGCCGGAACCCGGCTGGACCCGCGAGGCCGACGTGGTCGTGGTGGGTTCCGGCGTGGCAGGGCTGACCGTGGCGCTGCGCCACGCCGAGCTGCGGCCCCAGGCCAAGGTGCTGGTCGTCACCAAGGACGTGCTGGAGGAGGGTTCGACCAGGTTCGCCCAGGGTGGGATCGCGGCGGTGCTCGATCCCGGCGACAGCCCCGAGGAGCATCTCAACGACACGTTGATCGCCGGGGTCGGGTTGTGCGATCGGCGGGCCGTACGTGCTCTGGTGACCGAGGGGCCGCAGGCGCTGCGGCGGCTGATCGCGCGCGGTGCCAGGTTCGACGTGACCGAGGGCGGCGAACTGCAGCTCGGCCGCGAGGGCGGGCACCGGCGCGACCGGATCGTCCACGCGGGCGGCGACGCGACCGGCGCGGAGGTGCAGCGCGCGCTCGTCGCGGCACTGCGCGAGCGCGGCATCGAGGTCATCGAGCACGCGCTTGTCCTCGACCTGCTCAAGGACGCCGCCGGGCGGGCCGCGGGGGTGACGCTGCACGTCATGGGCGAGGGCGCGAGCGACGGCGTGGGAGCGGTACGCGCTGCCGCGGTCGTCCTGGCCACCGGCGGCATGGGTCAGGTCTACCAGTCGACCACCAACCCGCTGGTCTCCACCGGGGACGGCGTCGCGCTGGCGCTGCGGGCCGGGGCGGTGGTGCGCGATCTGGAGTTCGTCCAGTTCCATCCGACCGTGCTCTGGCTCGGCGAGGACGCCACCGGCCAGCAGCCGCTGATCTCCGAGGCGGTCAGGGGCGAGGGGGCGTACCTGGTGGACGAGCACGGCGCGCGCTTCATGACGGACGTGCACGAGCTCGCCGACCTCGCGCCGCGCGACGTGGTCGCCAAGGCGATCATGCGCAGGCCCGGACAGGTCTACCTGGACGGCCGTCACTTCGGCGCGGACAAGTGGCGCACCCGCTTTCCGACGATCCGCGCGCTCTGCCTGGAGCACGGCATCGACCCGGCGGAGGAGCTGATCCCGGTCGTGCCCGCGGCGCACTACGCCAGCGGCGGCGTCCGCACCGACCTGCACGGCCGCACGTCCATCCCCGGCCTGTACGCCTGCGGCGAGGTGGCCTGCACAGGCGTGCACGGAGCCAACCGCCTGGCCTCCAACTCGCTGCTGGAGGGGCTCGTCTTCGCCGAGCGCATCGCCCAGGACATCCAGCCCTCGGTACGGCCGGCCCCCGCCGACACCGGCGCCGTGGACGGCCTGTTCGACCCCCGGGTGCGCCCGAGGATCCAGGCCCACATGAGCAGGGGAGCGGGCGTGCTGCGCAGCCGCGAGTCGCTGATCCTGACCGCGAAGGCGCTCGGCGACGCCCGCTGGACGCCGGTCAAGGTGCTGCCGTGCACCGAGGCGTGGGAGACGACGAACCTGCTCACCGTGGCGACCGTGCTGACCGCCACCGCCGTGGCCCGCGAGGAGACCAGGGGCTCGCACTGGCGGGAGGACTTCGGCGAGCGCGACGACGAGCGCTGGCTGGGACATCTGGACGTGCGACTGACCGAGGAAGGCTTGCAGATGACTTACACGCCGCACGGGCTCGCGCTGGACACCGCCGCGCCCGAGGTCCAGGACGTGATCGACCGGGCGCTGGCCGAGGACCTCCAGGAGGCCGGCGACGTGACCAGCGTGGCCACCATTCCGGCCGGGCATCGGTCGGCCGCCGACGTGGTGGCCCGCGAAGGCGGAGTGGTGGCGGGGCTGACCGTGGCGGAGGCGGTGTTCCTGCGGCTGGGCGCGAGCCGTACGACGAGGCTGGTGGAGGACGGGCAGCGGGTCGCGGCGGGAGAGGTGCTGATGACGGTCGAGGGGCCCACGCGCGCGCTGCTCACCGCGGAGCGGACCGCGCTCAACCTGCTCACGCACCTGTCGGGGATCGCGACCCGGACGGCGGCGTGGGTCACGGCGCTGGCGGGCACCGGTGCGCGGGTGCGTGACAGCCGCAAGACGCTGCCGGGGCTGCGGGCGCTGGAGAAGTACGCGGTGCGGGCGGGCGGCGGGATCAACCACCGGATGTCGCTGTCGGACGCGGCGCTGATCAAGGACAACCACGTGGTGGCGGCCGGGGGTGTGGGGGCGGCGTTCCGGGCGGTCAGGGAGCGGTACCCGGATCTGCCGGTCGAGGTCGAGGTGGACACGCTGGAGCAGTTGCGGGAGGCGCTGGCCGAGGGGGCCGAGGTGGTCCTGCTGGACAACTTCACGGTCGAGGAGATGGCGCACGCCGTACAAATCACGAAAAATCAGGCGAAGTTGGAGGCCAGTGGGGGACTGACCTTGGAAACGGCCCGTGATGTGGCTGAAACTGGCGTTGACTATCTTGCGGTGGGAGCGCTTACGCATTCCGCGCCGGCCCTGGACATCGCACTGGATCTACGGGGGTAATTGATGCTGCTCACGATCGACGTCGGCAACACCCACACCGTGCTCGGTCTCTTCGAAGGCGAAGAGGTGATCGAGCACTGGCGGCTGGCCACCGACGCCCGCCGTACCGCCGACGAGATCGCCGTCGTGCTCCAGGGGCTGCTCGGCCAGTCACCGCTGCTCAAGGGAGCCGACGTCAGCGGCATCGCGATCTGCTCGACCGTGCCGTCCGTGCTCAACGAGATGCGCGAGATGTGCCGCCGCTACTACGGCGACGTGACCGCGGTGATCGTCGAGCCGGGCATCCGCACCGGCGTGCCGGTCCGCATGGACAACCCCAAGGAGGTCGGCAGCGACCGCGTGGTCAACGCCCTGGCCGCCATCGACCAGTACGGCGGGCCGTGCGTCATCGTCGACTTCGGCACCGCCACGTCCTTCGACGCGGTCTCGGCCAAGGGGGAGTACGTGGGGGCGGTCACCGCGCCCGGCATCGAGATCTCCGTGGACGCGCTCGCCGCGGCCGGCGCCCAGCTCCACAAGGTCGAGCTGATCAGGCCGCGCTCGGTCATCGGCAAGAACACCGTCGAGGCGCTCCAGGCCGGCATCATCTACGGCTTCGCCGGCCAGGTCGACGGCATCGTCGAGCGGATGGTGGCCGAACTGGCCGACGACCCCGACGAGGTCACCGTGGTGGCCACCGGCGGCCACGCCGCGCTGGTCGTGGGCGAGTCGCGCTCGATCGACGTGCACGAGCCCTGGCTGACGCTCATCGGGCTGCGGCTCATCTACAACCGCAACACGACGTGAGCAGGCGGCCCCCCGCTCGGGAATGGGGGGCCGCCTGCGGTTCGTGGGTGTGGTTACTCGGCCTCGGCCGTGTACAGGTACTTCCACGGGCCGCACTTGATCGGGTGGCTGCTGTGCGGGCCGATCTGGCAGACCTTGACGCGCAGGCTGAAGACGTCGTCCTCCGAGAAGGCGTACTTCTTGTAGCCCGGGTAGCCGCAGTACTTCTTCGTGTAGACCGTCGACCAGTCGTAGTCGAAGTCGCTGGCCTGGAACTTCACGTACGCGCACTTGCCACCCTGCTTGTAGGTGCGGGAGTCGAGGTCATAGAGCCGGCCGGTCACGTTGACCGTGTTGGACTCCTGGTGCTCGTCCCACTCGACGCCGACCCAGCCGTGCGACTTGGCCTGGAAGTTCTTGGCGTACGCGGGGCCCCAGTAGGAGCTGTAGTCGTAGCTGCTCGCGGAGGCGGCGGCGGGGAGGCTGAGGGCGAGGGCGGAGGCGGCGGCAAGGGCGAGGGTGCCGATGGCGATCTTCTTCATCATGGTCTCTCTCCTGGGACCCGGAGGTGCTGTGCTCCATTGGTAACGGAGAGTGCTTGCAGCGCCCCTGCAGAGAGCCGACGAGCCCTTGCAGTTCGCCATATCCCCTACCCTTTGTTCTTGTGAGCGACGAACTTCCCGAGCAGATGCGCATCCGGAGGGAGAAGCTCGACCGCCTCCGCAGCGAGGGCGTCGAGCCCTTCCCGGTCAACTTCCCCCGTACGGCGACCAACGCCGAGGTCAGGGAGAAATACCAGGGACTCGACCCGGACACCGCCACGGGAGACAAGGTCGCGATCGCCGGCCGGGTCATGCTCAACCGCGTCGGCGGCAAGCTCTGCTTCGCCACCCTGCGCGACGGCTCCGGCGACCTTCAGGTCATGGTCTCGCTCGACAAGGTCGGCGAGGAGTCGCTGGCCGCGTGGAAGAGCGACGTCGACCTCGGCGACCACGTCGGCGTCGAGGGCGAGGTCATCACCTCGCGCCGCGGCGAACTGTCGATCCTGGCCGACTCCTGGCAGATCACCGCCAAGTGCCTGCGCCCGCTGCCCGAGAAGCACCTCGGCCTCACCGACCCCGAGGCCCGCGTGCGCCAGCGTTACGTCGACCTCATCGTCAACGACGAGGCCCGCAGGATGGCCCACCTGCGCAGCGCCACCGTGCGCGCCGCCCGTGACTTCTGGCACGAGGAGGGCTACCTGGAGGTCGAGACCCCGATGCTCCAGCCCATCCACGGCGGGGCCACGGCGCGGCCGTTCAAGACCCACATCAACGCCTACAGCATGGAGCTCTACCTCCGCATCGCGATCGAGCTCTACCTCAAGCGGCTCGTGGTCGGCGGCATCGAGAAGGTCTTCGAGATCAACCGCAACTTCCGCAACGAGGGCGCGGACTCCACGCACAACCCCGAGTTCACCATGCTCGAGGCGTACGGCACCTACCTCGACTACCACGACATGGCCGACCTGACCCAGCGCATGTACCAGAAGTGCGTGGTGGCCGCGCTGGGCACCTCGGTGGTCGTGCACGACGGCGTCGAGGTGGACCTGGGCATCAAGGAGTGGCCGCGCATCACGCTCTACGGCTCGGTCTCCGAGGCGCTGGGCGAGGAGGTGACGACCGAGACGTCCCTTGAGCAGGTCCGGAAATATGCCGACAAGCGGGACATCCACTGGGATCCGAAGTGGGGCCAGGGCAAGCTCGTCCAGGAGATCTTCGAGGAGCTGGTCGAGCACACGCTCATCCAGCCCACCTTCGTCATGGACTACCCGCTGGAGACCTCGCCCCTGGCCCGCAACCACCGCGACAACCCGCTGGTCACCGAGAAGTGGGACCTCATCGGGTTCGGCACCGAGCTGGGCACCGCCTACTCCGAGCTCATCGACCCGATCGAGCAGCGCCGCCGCCTGGTCGAGCAGTCGCTGCTGGCCGCCGGGGGCGACCTCGAGGCCATGCAACTGGACGAGGACTTCCTCCAGGCCCTGGAGTACGCCATGCCCCCGACCGGTGGCGTGGGCGTCGGCATCGACCGGATGATCATGGCCTTCACCGGCAGGAACATCCGCGAGACCATCCTGTTCCCCCTGGTCAAGCCGACAGCCTGACGGGGAGCCCGGCCAGCCCCCGCAAAACCACGTTCTCCTTGTACGGCGGCGCCTCCTCGGCCAGCTTGAGGCCCGGCGCCGCCTTGGCCAGGGCTCGCAGGGCGATCTCGCCTTCCATGCGGGCCAGGGTGGCGCCGAGACAGAAGTGAATCCCCAGCCCAAAGGCCAAATGCCGCCCTGGGTCGCCCCGATCTGAGGTGAAGCGTCGTGGGTCGAAGCGTCGTGGGTCGAAGCGGTCCGGGTCGGGGAAGGCGGCTGGGTCGCGGTTGGCCGATCCGACCAGGGCCAGCACCGGCGTACCCGCGGGCAGGGGCAGGCCGCCCAGTTCCGCGTCCCGCAGCGCCGTCCTGGCCGTGAGCTGCACCGGCGGGTCGTACCGCAGCACCTCCTCCACGACCGGACGCGGATCCTCCGACGCCAGGTGGAGCAGGCCGTGCCGGGCCAGGTGGAGCACGCCGTTGGCGATCAGGTTGACGGTCGTCTCGTGCCCGGCGACCAGCAGCAGCACGCAGGTGGCCAGCAGTTCGGCCTCGGTGAGCTCCTCGACCTGGCCGAGCGCGCTGAGCAGATCCTCACCCGGACGTTTCCGCCGCTCGGCCAGCAGTTCGCGAAAGTACGCGCGGAACTCGAGCCCGGCCCGTTGGGAGGTTCCGGCCTGGCCGGAGGGCAGCAACGGGTCCAGCCCGCGGGCGAGCGCCTCGCTCCAGCCGCGGAAGCGCTCGTGGTCCTCCGGCGGCACCCCGAGCATCTCGGTGATCACCATAACCGGCAGCGGATAGGCGAACTCGGCCACCAGATCCGCCTCCTCACCCATGGCGCCGATCAGCTCCGCGGTGATCGCCTCGATCCGGGGGCGGAGCCGTTCCACCATCCGGGGGGTGAACGCGCGGCTGACCAGAGCCCGCAGCCGCGTGTGGTCCGGCGGATCGAGCCGGAGAAACGAGACCTGCGGCCCGCCGGGTTCGCCCGGCGCCGCCCCGTGGCCGAACCGGGCATCGCGCAGCACGGCCGAGACGTGCTCGTGTGATGTGGCTACCACCAAACCGCCTCGGGTGTGAAATAAATCGCCACGCTCGCGAAGCTCCCGATACTTTCCGTACGGGTCACGCCGGAACCCGGAATCGAACGGATCGAATCCCAGCACGTCGGCGGGGGTCAACGTCGGCTCCCCGGGGGCCTTGTAAGGATCAGTGAGATCGCTCATCGTGCCCCGAAGTGTGACGACATATGGCGAGTACTTCACATAGATTCGATCATGTCAATACTGCTGGTCAAGCTGGGCAATTGTCGAGCTTGACGACCTTTCCTGAATGCGTTTACCGTCTGCGGGACGAGCGCGTTGCGCGGTCCGATACGTCTGCGAGTTCTGCTGTTGGGGGGAGGGCTCCCGATGGAGGTGCTCACCGAGGGCGTTGAGCTGAGCCACGCCGATTTAGCCTTGCTTGCCGAGTTGGCCAAGGGAGTCACGGTCGATCGGGTAGGGCGTCGGCTGGAAATCAGTGGACGCACGGTACGCCGCCGTTTGCGCGGGATATGCGACAGGATCGGTGTGGCCACCGCCATCGAGGCAGTGGCCTGGGCGGCCCGCCGCCAACTGATCTAGCAGGGCTGGACCCGACCCCGCCGGTTCTCCGGCGGGGTCGACCACACCCCACCCACCACGGGCCTCACACCCGCGGCCCCACCCACCAACACACCCAACGCCGCGCGCCACATGCCCAGCAGTTCGCCAGGGCACCCGAAACCCGTGCCTACCCCCCGCGATCCGCCCCACGCGCCCGGTACTCCGCACCTCAGCACCGCGCCGCACGCAATGTGCCGCGCGCCAGACACTGGACATCGGGCGCCGCGCACCCCCGCGCCGTGCGCCGCACACCCCGCGCTCCGCGCCGTGCGCATGTGCCGTGCGGCCCCACGCCTTGCGGTGCGCGCCGTGCGTTCTAGGCCGCACTCTTGCGCCATGTGCCATGTGCCGCGCGCCGGGCACGCCGCGCCCCGTGCTCTGCGCCGGACAACCCGTGTGCCGTGCCCCGCGCGTCGTACCGCGTGGGGGTTAGTCGGCGATGCGGACGGCGCCTGCCCAGGGGCGGCGGGAGATGGAGGCCAGGCGGACCACGTCGCCGGTCTGGGGGGCGTGGACCATCATGCCGCCGCCGACGTAGATGCCGACGTGGTGCAGGTCGTTGTAGAAGAAGACCAGGTCGCCGGGGCGGAGTTCCTCGCGGGAGATGCGGGTGCCGGCGGTCCACTGGTCGCCGGTGTAGTGGGGCAGCGAGATGCCCACCCGCTGGTACGCCGCCATGACCAGGCCGGAGCAGTCGTAGGAACTGGGCCCCTCGGCCCCCCACACGTACGGCTTGAGCTGCTGTGTCAACGCCCACCTGGCCGCCTCGGCCGCCTTGCCGGAGCCGATGATCGGCAGGTTGACCCGGACCGCACGGGTCCCGGGACGGCCGGCCTCGCCGATGGCGCGCTGGAACAGGTCGCTCTCGACCTTCTTGACCAGCTTGCTGATCTTGTCGCGCCGCGCCTCCAGATCGTTGACGATCTTGGAGACCGCGTCGATGCGGGTCTTCGCCTCGGTCTGGGCCTTCGCGGCCAGTTCCCTGGCCCGGGTGACCTGGTTGACCTGCTCGCCCTGCTGCTGCTCCAGCGCGTAACTGGTCGCCGCGCGGTCGAGGAAGAGGTCGGGGTCGCCGGAGGCGGCGAAGGCGAGGGCGCGGCTGAAGCCGCCCATCATGTACTCGCTCTGGGCCAGCATCCCCGCCTTGTGCCGCTTGGCGGCGAGGTCGGCCTCGCTCGTGGCCAGTGTCTTCTTGGCGGCGTCGACGGCCTCCTGGGCGTCCTTGAGCTTCACCCGCTGGCCGTTGTACTGCTCGGTGAGCGTCTCGATCTCCAGGTGGAGCTTCTCGGCCTGCTCGGACAACTGCTTGAGCGACGGCTTCGGGTCGGCCGCTGCGGAACCGAGGGGGGTGACGACGAACGTCACCGCGGCTACGGCTGCCGTGAGAACGACCAACCGCTTCTTGATGCCTGGTTCGGGAGGGCGGGCATGCTTGCCCGCGGGCTTCCCCTCACGGTTACGCGTGCGCTTCACCAACCAGCTCCTCTCGTGGCCGCCTACCGGGTTAGCTGACGGGTTCGGGCCGGAGCAGCCCTACCGAGCCGTGGCTCGGATTCACCCCGGGGTGGCCTGAGGCCACCGGCGGGTCCCCGGCTCCCCTGGGGAGGGGATTAGGCGTGCCGCCGCGCGCAAAGCGCGGGTGACATCGACGCTGGACACTAGTGCACTCCTGGTTCGTGCTCAACCAGAACTGCCAAGTCGGTTGAGGTTTCACAACCGAAGTGTCACGGGGGGATCACGTGCTCCGCCGTACAAGAGCGACTTTATGCGCACTTTGCGGGTGCATGGGACGTACGTGAGGATCGGCGTCACCGAGGGAATCATTGCTCGTCATCGGGTATTCGCCTGGTGGTCGAGGGGGCGTCGCCTGTGGTCGGGCATGCTCGTCCACTAGGTGAGATGTTCGGGGAAGTAGGTGGGCAAATAGGGTTCAGCCGTAATTGCGTCTGTACTCTGAAGTGCCATGGAACAGGTCGTCGAACGGGCCGTACCCGACATCGAGGTCGTCGTCAGGCGAGCTCGTACGCCGGATGTCCGGACGATCAGGCGCCTGGTCGACACCTATGCCGGAGCCGGGCCTCGCCTGCTGGAAAAGGCCACGGTCACCCTTTACGAGGACGTCCAGGAGTTCTGGGTGGCCGAGCGTGACGGGCAGGTCGTGGGATGCGGCGCCCTGCACGTGTTGTGGGAGGACCTCGCCGAGATTCGCACCGTGGCCGTCGACCCCGACGTCCGCGGTCTCGGGGTCGGGAGCCAAATCGTTACCGCTTTGATCGGTACGGCCCGCGAACTCGGCCTGCGGCGGGTGTTCTGCCTGACATTCGCGGTGGATTTCTTCGCCGCGCATGGGTTCAACCCGATCAAGGGCACCCCGGTGTCCCCCGAGGTCTATGCCGAGCTGCTCGCCTCCTATGACGAGGGTGTAGCCGAGTTCCTCGACTTGGAGCACGTCAAGCCCAACACCCTGGGCAACACCAGGATGTTGCTCCACCTCCCGTCGTTTGACTCGGACCTCGACCAAAGGGAAAGGTGATTGTAGATACCTATGTCGATACGTTGGGCAGCGAAGGCATGTGTCCTGACATGTGCCACATGCACACTCGAAGCGAGGTGACACGGTGAGCACCGGACAGCCGCCGTATCCACAGGACGATCCCGGCGACAATTCCGGGACCCCCGAATACGGACAGCACAACGCGGGCCACGCACAGGGCGAGCCCGACCCGGACGTGACGGTCGTGGGCTACCGCCATGACGGTGACCCCTACGGCCAGCAGGGATACGGACAGCAGTCCGGCTCCCAGCCCGGTTATGGCCAGCCCCAGTACGGCCAGCAGCAGGGATACGGTCAGCAGCCCGGCTACGGTCAGCAGCCCGGTTCGCAGCCTGGCTACGGCCAGCAGCAACCCGGATACGGCCAGCCCGACTACAGCCAGCAGCAGTACGGCCAGCAGTCAGGCTCCCAGCCCGGCTACGGTCAGCAGCAGCCTGGTTATGGCCAGCAGCCCGGCTCGCAGCCGGGTTACGGCCAGCAGCAACCCGACTACGGCCAGCAGCCCGGTTACGGTCAGCAGCCCCAGTCCCAGCCCGGCTATGGCCAGCAGCAACCCGGGTACGGCCAGCAACCAGGCTCCCAGCCCGGATACGGCCAGCAGCAGCCCGGCTACGGTCAGCAGCCCGGCTCGCAGCCGGGTTACGGCCAGCAGCCCGGTTACGGCCAGCAGCCCCCGTCCGGGCAGCAGTACGCCCAGCCGGGTTACGGCCAGCAGCAGCCCGGCTATGGCCAGCAGCCCGGATACGGCCAGCAGCCCCAGGGCTACGGTCAGCAGGGCTACCAGCCCGGCTACGGCCAGCAGTACGGTCAGCCGGTGGGCGTACAGCCGCCCGGCGCGCCGGCCCCCCTGGCCGAGTGGTGGCAGCGCCTGGTCGCCCGAATCATCGACGGTGTGCTGTTCGGCATCGTCTACTGGGTGGTCAGCCTGATCATGGCCGGGATCTTCCTGGCGACGTACAGCTCCCTCGACGGTTCCACGTCGGGCTTCTTCGGCCCGGTGCTCGTCGGACTCATCGCGGGTGTGCTGATCGGGGCGCTCTATATCGCCTACGAGCTCATCATGACCAAGATGAACGGCCAGACGCTCGGCAAGATCGTCATGGGCATCAAGATCGTTCAGGTCGGCGGCGCCATGCCGACCGGCGGGCTGCCCACCGACGCCGCGCTGAAGCGGGCCGGCGTCACGTGGGGCGGATACCTGATCTCGGGCATTCCGTTCCTGGGCTGGCTCGGCTACATCTTCGTCGCGCTGAACGGCGCCTCGCAGCTGTGGGACAAGCCGCTGCAGCAGACGTTCGCCGACAAGGTGGCGCGTACCGTGGTGGTCAAGATCAAGTAGTGGTCGTGGTCATGGATTCAGGGGCCGCCGTCCGGTGGCCCCTGTTTCATGTGGGGCCCGGCCGTACCAAAATGAGGAGACAGCCGATCAATAGGCCGTCGAGAGGTTGAGGCTATGGCCGCGCCCGCCCAACGCACAGTGACCGCCGAATGGTGGGAGCGGCTGGTCGCGCGCCTCATTGAGGCTCTGGTCTTCGGCGTGTTCTATTACATTCTGTTCATCGCGCTGTGGACGTTCTTCCGGTCTGTAGGGCTGCTGGAGGTCTTCGACGGGCGGCTGCCCGAGGTCTTCGCTTGGTTCGTCGCAGGGCTCTTCTATACGGTCTACGACTGCGTGTCGCATTCCGCGGGCGGGCGAACCTTCGGACAGGCGATCATGCGGATTCGCGTGGTTCCCGCGGGCGGCGCCGATGTCACCTCCGGCGGGCTGCTGAAACGCGCTCTGCTGTATCCGGGCCCGACGATGTTGATGGGCATTCCGGTGCTCGATCTGGTGGCCGCGGTAGTGGCGTTCGGGGTGGGGATGCTCATCCTCATCGACCGGCCCCAACTGCGCGGGCCACATGACAGGCTGGCCGGAACGCGGGTGGTCAAAGATCCGCGCGAGCACGGGCGGGCCTGACGCCCCAAGAATTTCCCCTGATCCGGTAAGGAGCCTGGAGAGACTGGCATTAGGCTGTCAGTCGCCCAGGTCATCCCCAGGGGCTACCTGCCCCACGGGTGGCATCGGCGTGGCGCTATGGTCGGGCGACGGCGGTGGTAGGCGAACCGGCCGCCCCACGCGGCGCCGCGCCCGAGGCGTTCAGCCGGTTCCCGGGATATCCGCCACCGCGCAAACCCCGCGTCGGCGCGCCCGCCGAGCACGAATGGAAGGCCATACGGAAGCATTGGCGGCCGCCGTGACCCCGCCTGGAGCCGGCGGCGGCTTCGACTTTGGCGTGCGCTGAAGGCGCCCCGCAGACCCTCACGGGCCTCCGGCCAAACCGCCAGGATCGGGTCGAGAAGCACAACTGATCGGCGAGTCAGCCGAATCCGTGTCCCCTGAATTGTCTTAGCGCCTTTCCGGGTATATGTTTGGGCAGGCGAATGAAACAATGCTCCGGGAAAGGATTGCGTAGATGGCCAAGCAGATCCAGGAGATTCTCATCGATGACCTCGATGGGGGCGAGGCCAATGAGACGGTCAGCTTCGCTATTGACGGCGCTTCGTATGAGATTGACCTCAGTGACGTTAACGCCAAGAAGCTGAGGGATGCGCTCTCGCCTTTCGTGCAGCACGCTAGGCGCGGCGGTGCCGTCTCCACGCGTCGTCGGGGTCGCGGCGGGCAGCGCGCGATGACCCGCGAGAAGAGCTCCGAGATCAGGCAGTGGGCCAAGGCTCACGGCCTGCCCGTCAGCGAGCGCGGCCGAATCGCCTCCACCGTGGTGGAGAAGTACGAAGCCGCGCACTAACCGCTGTCGCGCTCGACCATGCGCTTATGACAGTTGCCTAGAACCCCGGCGACTGCCATAAGCGCATGATCGTTTTATAGGGCGGTCTTTGTCCTGGTTTGAGCGTCTCGCATCGTGGACCAGGGGGCCCATTGCGCCGCATTTGGTGCCTGGGATTCCCGGCGATTTCGCTCCGCCGTACCGAGCGAGTACTCACTCCCCGCAGCCGGATTTGCCGATGCACTCGCGGTTTACGCGGCCTTGATTCCTGAATGCCGATCAGTGCGGAGTCGCTGGCTGATCGCATGCCAACCGCTTGCCGGGAGGCCATAGGATGTCAAGTACGGCTTACGGATGTGTCCGGCGCCCCGCCGTGGCGGTCCGTGCGCGTGGCGGGCGGTAATTTCCCGGCCCTTCGCCGAGGGCGTCCTAAACCTCGTTCGCTTGCGGCGTATCGGGAACACACCACCCCCGAACGGTAGTTGGATGGAGGGTGAACGCCCTGCTCTCGGGGAACGTCTCTGCTATAGAGCGTGTCAGCGGCAGTGGGCACGGTTCGCCGAGCCAGGGCTAGCATGCGGGATGACGGGACCGGACTAAACCGGCCTGACTGACCGCTCTGTGAGGAGCGACGAGATGTTCGAGAGGTTCACCGACCGAGCGAGGCGGGTTGTCGTCTTGGCCCAAGAAGAGGCCAGGATGCTCAACCACAACTACATCGGCACTGAGCACATTCTTCTTGGTTTGATCCACGAAGGTGAGGGCGTTGCCGCCAAGGCTCTGGAGAGTCTCGGCATCAGCCTTGAGGGTGTGCGCCAGCAGGTCGAGGAGATCATCGGCCAGGGCCAGTCGGCTCCGTCGGGGCACATTCCTTTCACCCCGCGGGCCAAGAAGGTCCTCGAGCTGTCGCTCCGTGAGGCTTTGCAGCTGGGCCACAACTACATCGGAACCGAGCACATCCTGCTCGGGCTCATCCGCGAGGGTGAGGGTGTGGCGGCGCAGGTGCTGGTCAAGCTTGGAGCCGATCTCAACCGTGTGCGTCAGCAGGTGATCCAGCTACTGCACGGCTACCAGGGCAAGGAGCCGGCCGCCGCGGGCGGACCGCAGGAGTCGGCGCCGTCGACGTCCCTGGTGCTCGACCAGTTCGGCCGCAACCTGACCCAGGCAGCCCGCGAGGGCAAGCTGGATCCGGTCATCGGCCGTGAGAAGGAGATCGAGCGGGTCATGCAGGTCCTCTCCCGGAGGACCAAGAACAACCCCGTTCTCATCGGCGAGCCCGGCGTCGGCAAGACCGCCGTCGTCGAGGGGCTCTCCCAGAAGATCGTCAAGGGCGAGGTGCCCGAGACGCTGAAGGACAAGCAGCTCTACACGCTTGACCTCGGCGCTCTGGTCGCCGGCTCCCGCTACCGCGGTGACTTCGAAGAGCGCCTGAAGAAGGTGCTCAAGGAGATCCGCACCCGCGGCGACATCATCCTGTTCATCGACGAGCTGCACACGCTCGTCGGTGCGGGCGCCGCCGAGGGCGCGATCGACGCCGCCAGCATCCTCAAGCCCATGCTGGCCCGCGGTGAGCTGCAGACCATCGGCGCCACCACGCTCGACGAGTACCGCAAGTACCTCGAGAAGGACGCCGCGCTGGAGCGCCGGTTCCAGCCGATCCAGGTGGCCGAGCCCTCGCTCAGCCACACGATCGAGATCCTCAAGGGTCTGCGCGACCGCTACGAGGCGCACCACCGCGTGTCGATCACGGACGACGCGCTGGTCGCGGCGGCCCGCCTGGCCGACCGCTACATCAGCGACCGCTACCTGCCCGACAAGGCGATCGACCTCATCGACGAGGCCGGTTCCCGGATGCGCATCCGCAGGATGACCGCTCCGCCGGACCTGCGCGAGTACGACGAGAAGATCGCCAACGTCCGCCGCGACAAGGAGTCCGCGATCGACGCGCAGGACTTCGAGAAGGCGGCTGCCCTCCGCGACCAGGAGAAGCAGCTCCAGCTCAAGCGCGAGCGGCGGGAGAAGGAGTGGAAGGCCGGCGACATGGACGTCGTCGCCGAGGTCACCGAAGAGCTCATCGCGGAGGTCCTCGCCACGGCGACGGGCATCCCGATCTTCAAGCTGACCGAGGAGGAGTCCCAGCGCCTGCTCCGCATGGAGGACGAGCTCCACAAGCGGATCATCGGCCAGGACGACGCCATCAAGGGCCTGTCGCGCTCCATCCGGCGTACTCGCGCCGGTCTGAAGGACCCCCGCCGCCCCGGTGGCTCGTTCATCTTCGCCGGCCCGTCCGGCGTCGGTAAGACCGAGCTGTCCAAGGCGCTGGCGGAGTTCCTGTTCGGCGACGAAGACGCGCTGATCATGCTGGACATGTCGGAGTTCATGGAGAAGCACACCGTCTCCAGGCTGTTCGGCTCCCCGCCCGGCTACGTCGGGTACGAGGAGGGCGGCCAGCTCACCGAGAAGGTGCGGCGCAAGCCGTTCTCCGTGGTCCTGTTCGACGAGATCGAGAAGGCCCACCCCGACATCTTCAACTCGCTGCTGCAGATCCTGGAAGACGGTCGCCTGACCGACGCCCAGGGCCGCGTGGTCGACTTCAAGAACACGGTCATCATCATGACCACCAACCTCGGCACCCGGGACATCTCCAAGGGCATCGGAGTCGGGTTCGCGAAGTCGAACGACACGGAGTCCAACTACGACCGGATGAAGTCCAAGGTCCAGGAGGAGCTCAAGCAGCACTTCCGGCCCGAGTTCCTCAACCGTGTCGACGACATCGTGGTCTTCCACCAGCTCACGCCGAAGGAGATCATCAAGATCGTCGATCTGATGCTCGCCCAGGTGTCGGAGCGGCTGAAGGACCGGGACATGTCGCTGGACGTCGCGCAGGACGCCAAGCAGCTCCTGGCCGACCGCGGTTACGACCCCGTCATGGGGGCCCGGCCGCTGCGCCGTACCATCCAGCGTGAGCTGGAGGACTCGCTGTCGGAGAAGATCCTCTACGGCGAGCTGCGCGCGGGCCAGGTCATCAAGGTGACGATCGAGGGCGAAGGCGACAACGCCAAGTTCATCTTCACCGGCGAGACGGCGCCCACCCAGGTGCCCGACTCGGCGGCGGCGATCGCAGCGCCCATCCAGAACTGACCGGGTCACTCCGAGCCCCCCGCGGTCTCCGCGGGGGGCTCGGTGCTTTCCGGCCGGTCTTGTGCGGGCGTTGCCGGCAAGACCTTCCATCCCGTACGGCAAGCCCGCCGGCCCCCACCCCCGTCGCGCGTGACCGGCCCTCCAGGGTCACGCTCCTCCGCCTCACCGCTTCCCGCCGTGACGCGCGCACCCTTGCCCCGGCAATGTTTCCGAATCGTTTGTTGGACGGGGTGTTTCACCACGGCAGGTAGTACTACACTGTGTAGAGCATGAGGTCGCCAAGTCTCGTCCAAGTGCGCCACAAGAAGGCGCGCCTACCGTGAGGCTGCTCCCTGGGGAGTAGTGAGGAATCAACTCAGGGCGGACGCGTGGGCCACCCGGGAGCCGACATGCTCGGACAGGGTCCGCGCGATTTCCCGAGGCGGCCGACCGGAACAACACCAGTGCAAGCCGTGGAGGAAGCCGATGCGCCTGCGTCACGACGACGGAACGCTCGTTCACCTGGCCTACAACGCAGGCGTGCACCCCGCGGAAGACCTTGAGAACCTGATCGCCCACCTGACCCGCTACGCCGTACCCGTGCGCAAGCGGCTCGGGGTGGATCGCATGGGGATCGGGCTGTGGCTGTCCCCGGCCGTGGCCGACCATCTGACGGCCGACCGCATCGAGCTGGTACGGCTGCGCCGTTCCCTGGAGGAGCGCGGTCTCGAGGTCGTCAGCCTCAACGGCACCGGCGGACGCAACCAGGAGGTCCCCGGCCCCGACTGGGCCAAGCCCGAGCGCTACCGCTACACGATGGCGCTGGCCAAGATCCTGGCGTTCCTGCTGCCGGAGGACGTACGGTTCGGCAGCATCTCCACCATTCCGATCGGCTGGCGGCGCGACTGGCCGTCCGATCTGCACGCGATCGCCACCAAGCGTCTCGAACGGCTGGCGCGCGAGCTGCGCGGCATCTACAGCGTCACCGGCAAGACCATCAGGGTCGGCTTCGAGCCGTGGCCCGGGTGCGTACTGGAGACGACCGAGCAGGCGTTGGAACGGGTGTGCGGCATCGACTCCGAACACCTGGGCGTGTGCCTGGACGCCTGCCACCTGGCCTGCGGCGCCGAGGAGCCCGGCGAGGCGCTACGCGGCCTGGCCGCCGCCGGCGCCCCCGTGGTCAAGCTGGGCCACGTCCACAACCACACCGACGAGAACCCGAGCACCGGCGCGGTCCTGCACGACACGTTGACGGCGATGCTGTCCGGCGCGGTGAACGGCACGGCCCACATTGAGGTCGAAACCCACAACCTCGTGGTCCCCGGCCGCGCCAAGGGCCCCGGCGCCCTGGTCAACCTCCTGGCCGAAGAACTCGACTGGGCCCGCACCAACCTCACCAGCCTCGGCCTCCAGCTAGCCGCCTGACCCAGAGCTCTCCCGTACTGAGAGCCCCTCACCCCACTCCGCGACTCCCGCCTGCGCTGCCTCGTGCGGCTCTGTCCCCGCTGGGGCTCACGCCGGTCCGTGCCCGCGGAGGGCCCGCGGAGGGCCCGCGGCGGGCCCGCGGAGGGCCCGCTTCCCTCGGCCCGCCGCGCTGCGCTGGTCTGCCCGGCGGTGCCGCCGTGCTGCTCCGTGTTGCGCTGTCTCGGCCCGCTGTGGCGTGTTGTGCTGGGCCTGGCGGTTGGGTCGTGTTCGGGGGTGGGCAGGGGGCTTGGTCTTGTGGCGAGCGTGGGGGCGTGGGGTTAGAGGGTGCCGAACCAGCCGGGGATGTCCAGGCGGAAGAAGTCTGGCGGGGTCATGGTGCGGAGGTCGTGTTCCAGGGCGCTCAGCCGGTGTTCGCCCAAGGTGTCGGCCCAGGTGCGGCGTAGGTCGTCGAAGATGGTGGCGGACTTGGTCAGGGCGTCCACGCCGTGCGCGGTCAGGTTGACGGTTTTGCGGCGGGAGTCGGTGGGGTCGGTGCTGCGTTCCACGTAGCCGAGGCGTTCCAGGGTGTCGATGGTCTTTCCGGCTGCCTGTTTGGTGACGCCCAGGGTGCGGCCGAGTTCGACGGCGGTGGTGCCGTGGGGGCCTACCGCCTGCATGACGAAGCCGTGCATGGGGCGGAGGTCCGGGTGGCCCTGGCGGGCGAGCTCGGCGTGGAGCTGATCGATGATCACGCGGAACCCCATGAACAGGCGCAGCGGCAGCTCGAAACCGGGAGGCTCGCTTGACATGATAGACAACCTCGTTTACCTTTATGGACAACTTGGTTGTCTATTCTACACGAGGTGAGCGCCATGACTCTTGTCCGCAACGCCGACGCCCGCGTCACCGAGACGCCCGGGGGTGTCATGACCACTCTGGCCTCGCCCACGCAGGGCGGTGCCAGCCGGTCCCTGTGGCGGGTGGAGGTGAAGCCCGGCGGCCAGGGGCCGGTGCACGACTTCGACGTCGAGCAGGTGTGGACCTGGATCGCGGGGAGTGCCACCGTGTCGCTGGGTGAGGAGACCTTCACGGTGGGGGCGGGGGACACCGTCGTCATGCCCGCCCGCACGCTCCGCCACATCGTGGCCGACGAGGCCGAGGGCTACACCGCCGTGGTGACCGCTCCGGGCGATGCCCGCGCGACGGGGGCCGACGGCCAGGACTTCGGCACCCCGGCCTGGATCGCCTGACCACGCCGTATTCCGCGCCGCGTGCTCGCCGCACTGGACGACGTGGCGCCGATCCTCGCTCGGGCGCCTGTGGCGCGACCCGGGCGTCAGGTGGGGAGTTGGTAGGTGCCGTCGGCCAGGTGTTCGGCCAGGCCGTCGGTGATGAGGCCGTCCAGGGCGCGTTCGCGCTGGACGTGGTCGTCCCAGACCGCGTCCAGCGCCGCCTTCGGGACCGGGCCGTGGGCGGCGCGGAGCACCGCCAGGAGGCGGCCGCGGCACTGGCGGTCGGTTCCGGCGTATGTCTGGCCCTTTCTGGCCGGGCCGTCGTGGGGTGGTTTGCCGGACAGGCGCCACGTGCACACGTGGGAGATCGGGCAGTCGGCGCAGCGGGGGCTGCGGGCCGTACAGACCAGGGCGCCCAACTCCATGACGGCCACTCCCCAGCGGGGCGCGCCCAGGGCGGGCAGGAGGGCTTCGGCGAGGCGGCGCTCGGCGGCTGAGGTCGCGGTCGGCGGGTACTCGTCGCCGGTCACGGCTCGGGCGAAGACCCGGCGGACGTTGGTGTCCAGGACGGCGTGGCGGCCGCCGAAGGCGAAGCTGGCCACGGCGGCGGCGGTGTACTCGCCGATGCCGGGCAGGGACAGCAGCGTCGCGTGGTCCGAGGGGACCTCGCCGCCGTGCTCGTCGGTGATCGCCTTGGCGCACGCGTGCAGCCGCAGCGCGCGGCGCGGGTAGCCGAGGCGGCCCCAGTGGCGTACCGCCTCGCCCGGCGGTTCCACGGCCAAAGCCTTGGGGGTGGGCCAGCGTTCCATCCACTCGTGCCAGATCGGCAGCACCCGGCTGACCGGCGTCTGCTGCAGCATGATCTCGCTGACCAGCACGCCCCAGGGCGTCGCGTCATCGGCACGCCAAGGGAGATCCCGGGCTTTCTCTGCGTACCACTCCAGAACGGGGGTGTGGAGGAGGATCGGCTCGATCACCCGCCTTAGCGTACGCGGAGATGGCGGATGACGGCGTGTCGTCACCCTCGGTGGCCACAGAATTACCATGCTGTGCGTATGGATTCGGATGCGATGCGTGGCGATGGCGGCGACGTCTACTGGCGTCGGCGCATGAGCGTGCTGGTCGGAGTGCTGGTGGTGGTCGCCGTCGTGGCGTGGGCCTGCTCCAGCGGTTCCAGCGGTCCGCAGCGGAGCTCCAGCGCGCAGACCGCCACGAGCGGTCCGCCCGCGGCCGATCCGCTTCTGGCCGGTCTGCGTACTCTCGCTCTCGGTACGGCCAGCCCAAGCCCCACCCCGTCCCCCACGAAGAACCCCGCCACCCCGGCCCCGGCCAAGGTGAAGCGACCCGGCGCGCCGTGCGAGGAGCGCGACCTGGTCCTCAGCCTTCAGGGCAGGCAGGAGGTGTACGGCGCGGGCGCCATGCCCCACCTGATGGCCACGCTCGTCAACACGGGCCAGGTCATGTGCACGACCGACGTGGGCCCGCGGGCCATGGAGATCCGGATCACGTCGGGCGAGGACCGCATCTGGTCGACGGCCGACTGCGTGAGCGGGGACACGGGAACGGCGCAGAAGCTGGAGCGGGGCATCCCGTTCGTCCGCACGGTGGACTGGGACCGCAAACGCTCCCGCACCGAGTGCGCCGCCACCCGCCCCAACGCGCTCCCCGGCACCTACGTCGCGGTGGCCCGCCTGGGCAAGCTCAAGAGCCCCCTGGTCGTCTTCCACCTCCGCTAGCGCCTTTCCGTTACGGCAAGCCACCCCACCCGCCCCGCCGCCGCCCGCGCGCGCCCGTCGAGCGATGGTCGTGAGGGCTCACGGACTTCTCGCCGTGACAACTCCGCTCCTGGCACGCGGCGTGGTGGAAGGGAACGACAGGTGGCCCGGCCGCGACAACCTCAGAAGAGACAGCCGCTACACGTAACGCTCAAGGATGCTGGACTCGGCGAGGCGGGACAGGCCCTCGCGGACGCTGCGGGCGCGGGACTCGCCGACGCCGCCCACCGCCTGGAGGTCGTCGATGCTGGCCGCGAGCAGCTTCTGCAGCCCCCCGAAGTGGTCCACCAGCCGGTCGACGACCGTCGCCGGCAGGCGGGGCACCTTGGCCAGCAGGCGGAAGCCGCGCGGGCTGACCGGGCTGTCCAGGGTCTCGTTGCCGCTGTGGCCCAGGACGTGGGCGACCGCGGACAGGTCGAGGAGTTCGCTGCCCGTGAGGTTGTCGAGGGAGTGGAGCGCCTCGGCGAAGTTGCGGTGGCGCCGGCCCGCCGGGGCGGGCAGGTAGTCGCGGACGACCAGTTCGCGCTCCGAGTCGACCCCGGCCACCAGCTCGTCGAGCTGCAACGACAGCAGGCGGCCGTCGGTGCCGAGCTCGACCACGTAGCCCTTGATCTCGTCGCTGATGCGGCGCACCATCTCCAGCCGCTGCGCCACGGCGGCCACGTCGCGGACCGTCACCAGGTCCTCGATCTCCAGCGCCGACAGCGTGCCGGAGACCTCGTCGAGGCGGTGCTTGTAGCGCTCAAGGGTGGCCAGCGCCTGGTTGGCGCGCGACAGGATGGCGGCCGACTCCTCCAGCACGTAGCGGATGCCGTCGAGGTAGAGGGCGATGATGCGCATGGACTTGCTGATCGCGATGATCGGCAGGCCGGTCTGGCGGGCCACGCGCTGGGCGGTGCGGTGGCGGGTGCCGGACTCGTCGGTCGGGATGGACGGGTCGGGCACGAGGTGGACGGCGGCGCGGACGATCTTGTCCTCGGCGTGGTGGATGACGATCGCGCCGTCCATCTTGGCCAGCTCGCGCAGCCGGGTGGGCGAGAACTCGACGTCGAGCAGGAACCCGCCACTGCACAGATCCTCGACGGAGTCGTTGTAGCCCAGCACGATCAGGCCGCCGGTCTGCCCGCGCAGGATCCGCTCCAGGCCGTCGCGTAGCTGGGTGCCCGGCGCCACTGCGGCCAGGGCTTCGCGACGACGGTCGTCAAGACTCCTGTCGTTTGGCACCTGACCCCCGTGTAGATACGTCAACTTTCAGCTTAGCGGGGCTATGTGACGTGTGTGAGTGCGTCCCACACGTTCTCCGCCTGCACGACCTCGAAGCCGGGCGCGAACGACACCGGTCCGACCGGGACCAGCGAGCGCTGTCCGGCACGCTTGCCGCCCGATTCCTCAAGCGATCCGGCGGGTACGAGCGCGCGGGTGAACCCGAGCCGCGCGGCCTCGGTGAGCCGCCTCCGGACGTCCTTGACCGGCCGCAGCTCCCCGGCCAGGCCGACCTCACCGAGGGCGACCAGGCCGGACGGCAGCGGTTTGTCACCCGCCGCACTGGCCACAGCGAGCATAACGGACAAGTCAACGGCGGGGTCAGCGATTTTCAGCCCGCCGACCGTGGCGGTGAACACGTCGCACCCGCCCAGCTTGGCGTTGAGCCGGCGTTCGAGTACGGCCAGCACCAACTGCACCCGGTAGGAGTCGAGCCCCGAGGTGGTGCGCCGGGGCTGCTGCGCCTCGGTGCGGGCGACCAGCGCCTGGACCTCGGCGGGCAGCGGCCGGGTGCCCTCCACGGTCACGGTCACGCAGGTGCCGGGTACGGGTTTGCTGCGATGGGAGACGAACAGCCCGGTGGGGTCGGTGATGCCCTCGATGCCGCGTTCGTGCAGGTCGAAGCAGCCCACCTCGTCGGTCGGGCCGAAGCGGTTCTTCACCGCGCGCACCAGGCGCAGCCGCGAGTGGCGGTCGCCCTCGAAGTTGAGCACCACGTCGACGAGGTGCTCCAGCGTGCGGGGCCCGGCGATCGAGCCCTCCTTGGTGACGTGGCCGACCAGCACGGTCGCCAGGTTGCGCTCCTTGGCCAGCCGGACCAGGTTCGCCGCGACCTCGCGCACCTGGGTGACGCCGCCCGGCACGCCGGTGGTCTGCGCGGAGCCGATCGTCTGCACCGAGTCGACCACGAGGAAGCGCGGCTGGACCTTCTCCACGTGCGTGACCAGCGCGGACAGCTCGGTCTCCGCGGCCAGGTAGAGGTTGTCGCGCAGCGCCCCGATGCGGTCGGCGCGCAGCCTGACCTGCGCGGCCGACTCCTCGCCCGTGACGTAGAGGACGGTGGCGCGCTGGGCGATGGAGGCCGCCGCCTCCAGCAGCAGCGTGGACTTGCCGATGCCGGGCTCCCCGGCCAGCAGGATGACGGCGCCGGGCACGATGCCCCCGCCGAGGACCCGGTCGAGCTCGCCCACGCCGGTGGTGCGCGCGGTGGCGATCTCGGCCTTGACCTGCCCGATCGGTACGGCCGGCGCCGTCGTCGCCCCCGCCTGCACCACGTGGACGCCCTTGGCGCCCTCCTCGTCGACCGTGCCCCAGGCCTGGCACTCGCCACAGCGGCCGACCCACTTGAGCGTGCGCCAGCCGCACTCGGTGCAGCGATAACCCGTCGCAGTCTTGGCCATGCGGAGCAGGCTAGCGGGCGGGAACGACAAACCACGCGAGGCCCAGGTCGCGGAAGTACGCGAGGCCAGGTCGCGAAACTACGCGAGGCCAGGTCGCGCAGGTCGCGCAAGTACGCGAGGCCAGGTCGCGAAACTACGCGAGGCCCAGGTCGCGCTCCAGCAGGCGCCTCGGCTTGGCGCCGATGATCTGCCTGGACGGCTGCCCGTTCTCGAACAGGATCAGGGTCGGCAGGCTCATCACGCCGAAACGCGCCATGATCTGCGGGTGCTCGTCGGTGTTGAGCTTGCCGATCGTCAGGCCGTGCGCGGCCTCGATCTCCTCCAGCACCGGCGCGACCATGCGGCACGGCCCGCACCATTCGGCCCAGAAGTCCACGAGCACCGGCTTGTCGCTCCGTAGTACCTGCTCGTCGAAGTTGTCCGTGGTCAGCGTGATCATCGATCCCCCTTGAAGGCACATCCTGAGCAGAGTTGCGCGGCCACCTCGGCCCGGCGGGCGAGCAGCGTGCGGATCTCGGAGTCGATCTCCTCCAGCTTGCGCCGGTAGACCTCCACCGAGCCGGCGCAGTCGCCGCCGGAGGAGTGGCCGGAGCGCAGGCACTCGACGAAGGGCCGGGCGTCGTCCAGCGTGAAACCGTTGGTGAGCAGCGTGCGGATCTCGCTGACCAGCCGGACGTCGTCCTCCTGGTACTCGCGGTAGCCGTTGGCGGAGCGCCGGGCGCTGATCAGGCCGTGCTGCTCGTAGTAGCGCAGTGACCTGGTGCTCACGCCGGCCCGTCTGGCCAGTTCACCGATCCGCATGCCTCCACGCTAAACGTTGACACCAACGTCAAGGTCAATAGGTACGCCAGCGCAGCACGTTCGGATAGGCCACCTCAAGCCCGGGGGTGCGCCGGATCGCCTCGGCGGCCACCTCAGGCGTGAACTCGATGCGCAGCACCGCCTCCAGGTCGGCCCGGCTCGCGAAGGACATCCGCAGGTCGAGGTCGCGGCGCAGCCAGCCCTGCCGGTTCCAGAAGGTCTCCACGGCCGTGGGGGAGTAGCTGGGCACGGTGCGCTGGAACCAGCGGCCGAAGTCGCCGCGGGTGGCGTCCAGGTCGACGACGAAGGCGGCGCCGCCGTGCCGTACCACGCGGTCGAGTTCGCGCAGTCCGGGCTCGCAGCCAGGACCGAAGAAGTACGCCCACCGCGCGATCACCACGTCCACGCTCGCGTCCGGGACGGGCAGGCTCTGCGCGGTGGCGCGGTGCACGTTGACGCCGGCCAGGCCCGCGCAGCGCCGCTGGGCCAGCTTGACCAGGTCGCCGTGCGGCTCCACGCCGATCACCCTCGCGGCCCGCGCGGCGAGCGCGGGCAGGTGGTAGCCGGTGCCGCAGCCGACGTCGAGCACGACCGCGCCGTCCCACGGACGGATCTCCCGCATCGCCGCGTCGGCCGCGCCGTCCGGGTCGACGGCGCGGTTCTCCAGCTCGTAGACCTGCGGCGTGTTCCAGATGTTGGGACTCGGGATGGCGCCGTGGGCGATGCGTGACATGCGTCAACCGTAGGCGCATGCGCCACGCCGTGGCCTCACCCCGCTTAGGCTGGCAACGTGGCTGACGTCATCCGCGTGCCCAATGCGAAGATCGCATTGTCCACCGCTTCGGTATATCCCGAACGCACACCCGATGCGTTCGAACTGGCCGCGCGCCTGGGTTACGACGGGGTCGAGATCATGGTCGGCGCCGACCCGGTGAGCCAGGACATCGACGTGATCGAGCGGCTTTCTCAGCACTACGAGGTGCCCGTGCTGGCCATCCACGCGCCCTGCCTGCTGGTCACCCAGCGGGTCTGGGGGCGCGACCCGTGGGCCAAGCTGGTCAGGGCGCAGAAGGCCGCCGAGCGGCTGGGCGCGCAGACGGTCGTGGTGCATCCGCCGTTCCGCTGGCAGCGCGACTACGCCCGCGACTTCGAGACGGGCCTGGCGCGCATGCGCGAGGAGACCGACATCGTCTTCGCCGTGGAGAACATGTTCCCGCTGCGCGCCCGCGGCAACGACGTGGTGCCGTACTCGCCCGACTGGAACCCGGTCGACTACGACTTCCCCCACGTCACGCTGGACCTGTCGCACACCGCGGTCTCCGGTTCCGACGCGATGGAGATGGCGACCAAGCTCGGCGACCGGCTGGCCCACCTCCACCTGGCCGACGGCGTCGGCACCACCAACAAGGACGAGCACCTGGTGCCGGGGCGCGGCAACCAGCCGTGCGCGCCGATGCTGGAGCGCCTGGCGAGGAACGGCTACGACGGCCTGGTCGTCCTGGAGATCAACACCCGCAAGGCGGCCTCGCGGACCGAGCGGATCGACGACCTGGCCGAAGCGCTGGCCTTCGCCCGGCTGTACCTGGCGGCGCGCACATGATCGAACGTGAACTCGGCAGGGTGTTCGACCGGGTCGCCGAGGCCTACGACGCGGCCCGCCCGCACTACCCCGACGAGGTCTACGGCGCCGTGTCCGAGATCACGGGGATCGACCTCGCGGGCGCGACGATCGTGGACGTCGGCGCCGGCACGGGCATCCTGACGCGTGCCCTGCGGGCCCGCGGCGCGCGGGTGCTGGCCGTGGACCCCGGCGCGGAAATGCTCTCCTACCTCGTCTCCCGCCTCTCCGGTACGGCCGGCGTCGCGGCGGTCGTGGCCGACGGCAACGCGTTGCCCGTGGGCGACGCCAGCGCGGACCTGGTCACCTACGCCCAGTCGTGGCACTGGCTGGACCCGGCCGTCTCGATCGCCGAGGCGCGCAGGGCGCTGCGCCCCGGCGGCGCGATCGCGGCCTGCTGGAACCTCGCCGACGCGCGACAGGCCGAGTGGCTGGCCGCCTACGAGGCGCGGCTGTCGGCCGAGGTGCCGCGCTACTGGGGCCCGGCGCACGAGAAGTGGTCGGTGCCGCCGATCGCCGCCGCCTTCGAGGTGGTCGAGGAGCGCTGGATCCCGTGGAACCGGCTGGTCGGCATCGAGGACTTCCTGCTCGACCTGCGTTCCCACTCCTATGTGGCGGCGCTGCCGGACGAGCGTGCCGACGAGCTGGTGGAGCGGCGGCGCGGCGAGCTCAGGCGCGACTTCCCCGACGGCATGCTGAGCGTGCCGATGCGCGTCTACCTGGCGGTGGGGAGATGACCGTCAAACGCCGCCCCGGCCGCCGGCCGGGGTCCGCGGACACGCGGGGCGAGATCCTCGCCGCGGCACGGACGGTCTTCGCCGAGAAGGGCTTCGACAAGGCGACGGTGCGGGGCATCGCCAGGGAGGCGAAGGTCGATCCGGCCCTGGTGCACCACTACTTCGACACCAAGGAGGGCATGTTCGCCGAGGCCATGCAGCTTCCGATCAGGCCCGAGGAGATCGTGCCGACGATCATGGAAGGGCCGAGGGAGGAGCTGGGCGAGCGGCTGGTGCGCCTGGTGCTCACGCTGACCTCGCAGAACGAGGCCCGTCAGCCGGTGATCGCGCTGCTGCGCTCGGCGATGACGAACGAGGCGGCGCTGACGATGCTGCGGGAGTTCATGACCAACGCGCTGCTCTTCCGGGTGGCCGACGGGCTGGGTGTGCCGCACCTGCGGATCGAGGCGGCCTTCTCGCAGATGTTCGGGCTGGTGATGGCGCGGTACGTGCTGCAGTTGGAGCCCCTGGCCAGCGCGGACGACGAGGAGCTGGTGGCGCTGGTGGCGCCGACGATTCAGCGTTATCTCACAGGCTAGAGCATTGTTCTAGAAGCCTGGTTGACCTTAGGGTGGGTCGCGTTGGGCCCGGAATGTTACTCACGGGTAGGATTCTGGGGAGACCTGGTCATTGCGTGGATGACCGGCGACCGTACGCTGGCAGCCAACGCCGTCTGTGGGAGGACCCGTGCTCTGGGTAGCCGTGCTCGCGCTCGTCATGACCGTGGCGGCGGTGGCCGTCGCGGGCCGCAGGGCTTTGTTCCTGTACAAGCTCGCGACCGTGGGACCACCGGCCCCTGAACGCGTCGAGTACGCCAGGACGCACGTACCCGACGAGCTGAAGGCCCAGATCGTCGAGGTCTTCGGGCAGAAGAAGCTGCTGAAGTGGACGCCGTCCGGCGTGGCCCACTTCTTCGTCATGTGGGCCTTCTTCATCCTGCTGACCGTCTACATCGAGGCGTACGGCGGGATCATCCAGGGCGCGATCACCGGGCGCCCCAACTTCCACATCCCGCTCATCGGCCAGTGGTCGGCGCTCGGCTTCCTCCAGGACTTCATCGCGGTGGCCTGCGTGCTCGGGCTCATCGCGTTCGCCGTCATCCGGATCAAGAACTCGCCCAAGACGCTGGGCCGCAAGTCCCGCTTCTCCGGCTCGCACCTGGGCGGCGCCTGGCTCGTCCTGTTCATGATCTTCAACATCATCTGGACGCTCTTCCTGGCCCGCGGCGCCGCCTCGGCCAACGGCAACCTGCCCTACACCGGCGGCGCGTTCGTCTCGATCGCCCTGGGCGACGTCCTTCCCGCCAGCGCGCTGCTGGAGGAGATCGCGCTGCTCCTGCACATCGGCTTCATGCTGGTGTTCCTGGTCATCGTGGTGAACTCCAAGCACCTGCACATCTTCACCGCGCCGCTCAACGTGCTCTTCTCGCGCCGCCCCGACGGCCTCGGCGCCGCCTCCGAGCTTCGGGTGGACGGCAAGGCCGTCGACTTCGAGGACGAGGACCTGGACCCGGAGAAGCTCGGCCGGGGCAAGATCGGCGACACGACCTGGAAGGGCTTCCTCGACTTCTACTCCTGCACCGAGTGCGGACGCTGCCAGTCGCAGTGCCCGGCGTGGAACACCGACAAGCCGCTGTCGCCGAAGATGCTGATCCTCGACCAGCGCGACCACGCCTTCAAGGTCGCCCCCTACCTGCTGCAGGGCGCCGAGGCGAGCCACGCCGACACCGACGTGCTCGCGCTGCTGGAGAAGCCGCTGGTCGGCGAGGACGGCATCATCCACCCCGACGTCCTGTGGTCCTGCACCAACTGCGGCGCCTGCGTCGAGCAGTGCCCGGTGGACATCGAGCACATCGACCACATCCTCGACATGCGCCGCTACCAGGTGATGGTCGAGTCGTCGTTCCCGTCCGAGGCGGGGGTGATGGTGAAGAACCTGGAGAACAAGGGCAACCCGTGGGGCATGTCCGAGATGAAGCGGGCCGACTGGATCGAGGAGCTCGACTTCGAGGTCGAACTGGTCGAGGACAAGATGCCCGAGGACGCCGAGTACCTCTTCTGGGTCGGCTGCGCGGGCGCGCTGGAGGACCGGGCCAAGAAGACCACGAAGGCCGTCGCCGAGCTCCTGCACATCGCCGGCGTGAAGTTCGCCGTGCTCGGCCCGATGGAGGCGTGCACCGGTGACCCGGCCCGCCGTCTGGGCATGGAGTACCTGTTCAACATGCTCGCCCAGCAGAACATCGAGACGCTGAACGAGGCGGGCGTCAAGAAGATCGTGGCGACCTGCCCCCACTGCTTCAACACGCTGGCCAACGAGTACCCGCAGCTCGGCGGCACCTTCGAGGTCGTCCACCACACGCAGTTGCTCTCGCACCTGGTCGACACCGGCAAGCTCACCCCGGTCACGCCGATCGAGGAGAAGATCACCTACCACGACCCGTGCTTCCTCGGCCGCCACAACAAGGTCTACTCCCAGCCCCGCGACATCATGTCGAAGGTGCCGGGCGTGCAGACCCAGGAGATGCACCGGCACAAGGACCGCGGCTTCTGCTGCGGCGCCGGCGGCGCCCGCATGTGGATGGAGGAGCGCATCGGCAAGCGCATCAACACCGAGCGGGTGGACGAGGCGCTGACCACCAACCCGGACACCGTCTCGACCGCCTGTCCCTTCTGCATGGTGATGCTCGGCGACGCCATCAACGAGAAGAAGAACAGCGGCGAGGCGAAGGAGTCGCTGGAAGTCGTGGACGTGGCGCAGCTCTTGATCAAGTCGGTCAAGGGCGCGTCCTGACGAGGGAAAGTCGGACTCCTCCACAGGCTTTGTGGAGGAGTTTCGCACGTCAGACCGGTCAAGCGCCGGAAATCCGCCATCCACATAACGGGAAAATCACGGTAACCTCAACGTCGCATGGCTTCATTCGACGGGGAGGGGGCTCGCGATGCGCGTCGTCGTCACAGACGCGGAAGTCACTCTGGCTGACGTGCTCTCCCTGCGACTCGCGATCGACGACCCGCTCGATGAAGGCACCGAACTGGTGCTGCGCCATCGGGGAACGGGCGTCGAGCGCGACGTGGTGCTCGGCAAGCCGGGAGGCAGGTCGCGCGAGGCCACGCTCGCGGTCTCGCTGGCGCCGCTGGGTCTCAGCGCCGGCAGATGGGACGCCTACCTGCGCCACGACGGTGCCAGGACCAGGCTCAGGAGCGTGGACCCCGGCTTCTCGCTGGACCACCTCGACACCTACGCGCTGTGCAAGCGCACCCTGGCCTACCGCTCCTACCGCACCCGCAACGGCTTCCTCGCGCTCAAGATCGACGAGGCCGAGCCCGTGGCGGAGGTGCGCTCGGTGTGGTTCAGGGAGGGCCGGTTCGAGGTGATGGGCCTGCTCGCCTTCACCGGCCTGGAGGACGACGACGCCCGGCACGAGGCCAGCCTCGCGCTGCGCCGCAGGCAGTCGGCGGCGCGGCTGTCGGCGCGGGCCACCGTCCAGGGCGTGCGCTTCCACGCCGCGGTCTCCCTGGTGGACGTCATCGCCGCCGACCCGGAGGCGTCCGGCACCTGGGAGCCGTCGCTGGAGGTCGAGGGCCTGCCCGAGCCGCTGCGCCTCGGCTCGCGCCTCGACGACGTGGACGGCAAACGCCGCAGGCTGCACTATCCCGCGACCAAGGTGGACGGCGTGCCCGTCCGGCCCTGCTACACCGCCGACGACGAACTGCGGATCGAGGTGGGCGGGTGAAGGTCAGCCTGATGCTCCCCTCCGCGTACGGCATGCGCGGCGACATCCGATCCACCCTCAACCTCGCCACCGCCCTGTCCGAGCGGCACGAGGTCGAGGTGATCAGCATCAGGCGGCAGAAGGAGAAGCCCTTCTTCCCGGTCGGCTCCAAGGTCAGGCTCCGCTCGGTGGTGGACGTCAGGCCGGGCGTCAGGCACCTGTTCCCCAGCGGGCAGATGCGCACGGAGGTGGCGCTGTGGCGGGCGTTGCGCGGGCTCAAGAGCGATGTTCTGATCACCACCCGGCCAGGATTGTCTGTCCAGGCCGCCAGGTACGGCCCGCGTGAGATCCTCCGCATCGCCCGCGAGTGGGGCCGGCCCTCGGTGCCCGCTCCGGTGCGCAAGTTCTACCCCCGGCTCGATGCGGTCGTGACGGCCAGCGAGTCGGCCAGGGAGGAGTGGACGCGGCTGGTCGAGGGCGGGCCGAGGGTGCTGGCCGTACCCGACGCGCTGCCGAGCGGGCCCTGGCCGCGCTCGCGGATGGACAACCGGATCGTGGCGGCGGGCGGGCGGTGGGTGCCCGCCAAGGCGTACGACCGGCTGATCAGGGCGTTCGCGATGGTGGCCGACAAGCGTCCGGACTGGCGGCTGCGGCTGTACGGCGGCGGGCCCGAGGAGCGGCGGCTGCGCGCGCTGGTGCGTGAGCTGGATCTGCACAACCACGTGTACTTCATGGGCACCACGCCCGACCTGGCCGGGGAGTTCGCCAAGGCGTCGATCGTGGCCACGACCTCGCGTACCGAGGACCTGGGGATGACCGTGCTGGAGGCCATGGGCTGCGGGGTGCCGGTGGTGGCCTTCGACGGGGCCAGGGGGCCGAGTGAGTTCGTGGCGACCGGCTACAACGGGGTGCTGGTGCCCGAGGGCGAGGAGCAGATGTTCGCCGCGGCCCTGCTGGCGCTCATCGACGACGAACGGCGCCGCCGCTCGCTGGCCGCCGGGGCGCTGGAGTCAACGGCCCGCCATTCGGCCGACGGCGTGGGCGAGCAGTGGGAGAAGCTGATCGACGAACTTCGCTGAACGCGCCGGTGATACCGCTTACGGGTACCGTAGGACCATGCATGGGTACAGCGGAGACAAGCAGGCCTATCTCACGCGGCTGCGCCGGGTCGAGGGCCAGATCAGGGGCCTCCAGCGCATGGTGGAGGACGACGCCTACTGCATCGACATCCTCACACAGGTCTCCGCCGCCACGCGGGCGCTTCAGGCCGTGGCTCTCGGGCTGCTGGAGGAGCACATCTCGCACTGCGTGGCCGACGCGATCAACACAGGGGGGCCGGAGGCGGACGCGAAGGTGAAGGAGGCGTCCGCGGCCATCGCGCGTCTGGTTCGTTCCTAGTCGGAGTGACTAGTCCTGTCGCTGCGGTCCCGGACTCCCGGGGGAGTCCGGGACTAGCTCTTGTACTGGCCCATTTCAATGACTCGCTGTCGTCCGCAATCCGAGCGCGTCGTCGAGCTCGGCCAAGGTGAGTCGCCGGTCGCTGATGGCCACGGCGGTCAGCACCTCGGCGTAGAGTGCAATCTCGTCCAACGCGACACGATCGTGGACCCGAGAGTCCAGGTCGTCGTGCCCCACCGCGTCGTCCTTCCTTCCGCAGCCCACACCCTCTACGAGGTTACGGCCCGGGGCCCTTCAGGCGACATGGCCCATCGGGGTCATTCCTTTCTGCGGCGCCGGGCCCCATCAGGATCATTTCCCGTTTCTGAGATCACAATTCAGCCAATGCCCGGTTGCTCAGGAGAAAGAACGATATAGGCGGAGTAAGAGAGAAATTACGGTATTAGTGGTTTACGGGTGGATGTCGTCGCGTTCGTGCACCAGCCTGCGGACGATCGCCCGAGCCCCCGCCAGCCCCTCCTCCGGCAGCCGCGCCCCCGTGAGCCCGCACCACGTCAGCCCCGCCGCGTACGCCGCGCCCAGCACCGCCGCGGCCGAACCCCGGTCGGGAGGCGCCACCAGGACCCCGCGCGCCGTCGCCGGAGAGGTCGCGCGGGACGGCCAGCCGCCCGTCGCCCCCGTCCACAGGAACGCGGGCACGGCGAAGCCGTCCGGCTCGGTGTGCTCCCCGTACTCGGCCACATGCGCGGTCAGCTCGGCGTACGCCTGCCTGACCCGGTGGTCCAGCCAGCCGTGCAGGCGCTCGCCCGCCCCCGGCAGGTCGGTCAGGAAGGACGCCGCCGCCCTGACCGCGTCGGAGGTGAACGCCAGCGACTCCACCAGGTCGTAGACCGTGTGACGGAAGGCCGTGCCGGGGTCGGTGTCGGGCAGGAGCCACCTGGACAGGTCGGCGGGGACGCGGGCGAGCCAGGCCCGCCGTACCGCGTCGTCGCCGCGCAGGGCCGCGGCGTGGTCGAGGCCGGGCTGGTGGAGCAGGGGCTTGAGCATGGCCAGCAGGGCGTGGGCGCGGGGGGCGAAGCGCGGGTCGTCGGCCAGGATCTGCGCGGTGTCGGCCATGAGCGCGACCAGGCGCAGCGCGGCCTTCTCCGGCACGTCCCCGCTCCCGCGCGCCCCCGCGGCCGGCCCGCCGCCCGGGCTCGCGGAGTGCTGGGTGGTGTCGTGTCCGGGGTGGCTCGAACCGGAGTGTCCGGCCCCGGGGGCGCTCGTTCCGGTGTGTCCGGCCCCTGAGGTGCTTGAACGGAAGTGTCCGGCCTCTGAGGTGCCCGAACGGAAGTGGGCGGGCCCTGAGGTGCCCGAACGGAAGTGGGCGGGCCCTGAGGTGCCCGCTCCCGGGGGCGCCGGGTTCCGCGGGGCTTCGAGCGAGGGGTCCGTGCGCCACGGGTAGGGGGCGGGTGGGCGTGCCGGGTTGGTGCGTACGCGCTCCGCGTACAGCGTGACCAGGGAGTCAAGGGAGGGGCGGGTGAGCCAGCGGACCCACTCGTCGCCGGGCAGGGGACGGCGCAGGTACTCGCCGAAGATGGTGAGCAGGCGCTCGTTGCCGTCGAACGCGGGCGCGTACGCGCACCACATGATCGTGCCCCAGACGGCGGCGACCGTGCTCGGGACGTCGGCGGCGAAGACGTCCCTGAAGGAGGTCAGCGGGTAGTCGATCTCCGACTTGCGGCCCGCGCGGCGCAGCAGGACCCGGATCTCCTCGGTGAGGTCGGGGTGCACGTCGGGGCCGATGAACGCCTGCGTGGAACCGGCGGGGGCGATGAAGTCCGCGCCGGTGGGGAGCAGGACGGGATTCAGGACGGGGGAGCCGTGGCGGCCGGCCCGGACGGGCACGCCGCGCGGCGGCGCGGCCAGGTGCCAGCGGCCGTCGGCGGGGTCGTGGAGGTACCAGCGGGCGTGGGCGCCGAAGAGCCAGCGCCCGCCGTCGGGGGTGACGACCGTGGTGGTCGCCAGCGCCTCGGCCCTGAGATGGTCGGGGAGCCCCGCCCAGCGCGGGTTCGCCACCAGCGCGCGCACGTCCGCTTCGACGGCCGAGAAGGGGTCCAAGGGGTGCACGGCGGCCATCGTACTTCGCCTGCCCGCCACGGTCGGCGGCAATAGGGGGCAGAATGTCCGTTATGACGATCGGAGGGGGGACGCCGAACGGTGCCTGATCGCCTTGGCCATATAGGAATCCGGGGTACGCGCGAACGTGGCCCGGTCGTCGTCGGTGAGCTCGCGCACGACCTTGCCGGGCACGCCCGCCACGAGCACTCCCGGCGGGATCCTCTTGCCGGGACCGACCAGGGCGCCGGCCGCCACGAGGGTGCCCGCGCCGACACGGGCGCCGCCGAGCACGATCGCGCCGATGCCGATCAGGGCGCCGGTCTCGACGTAGGCTCCGTGGACCATCGCCTTGTGGCCCAGGCTGACCCGCGGCTCCAGGATCGCCGGCTCTCCGGGATCGGAGTGCAGGCAGCAGAGGTCCTGGACGTTGCACTCCTCGCCGATCTCGATCCGCTCGTCGTCTCCGCGGAGCACGGAGCCGTACCAGACGGAGGCCGCCCGGCCCACGCTGACGCGGCCGACCACGACGGCCCCTGGCGCTATGTACGCCTCGGGATGAATGTCCGGAACTGCCCCGTTGTCCAACGCTGCTATGTACACCCGGGACATCGTAATTCCTGCCCCAGGTGTGGCGTTCCGGTTGCGGACGTGGGCAGATGGCAGGAAAGTCGATTCCTGACGTCTCGTCGTCAGACACTCACAAATTGCAGTCCCCCGCCTCACGCAGACCATAGGTAACCCCCATGAAAAACCAGCACGAGAGCATCCCCGATCTGATGCAAGAGGACACCTTCGAGGTCGTGATGCGCGGCTACAACCGCCGTCAGGTCCACGACTACATGATGAGAACCCGCAATCAAATCCGAGATCTCGAAGAGCGGCTGGCACGGGCGATCGACCAGGCGGAACAGGGTCGCATCGAACTGGCCGAGGCCAGGCGGCGCATGGTCGAGGCGCCGCAGAGCTACGAGGACCTGAGCCCGCGCCTGGCGCAGATCCTCAAGCTCGGCGAGGAGGAGGCGGCGGCCAAGAAGGAGGACGCCGCCAGCGAGGCCGCCAGCGTGCGGGAGAGCGCCAGGGCGGAGGCCGACCACATGGTCACCTCGGCCCGCGAGACCGCCGACAACATCCTGACCTCCGCCCAGGCCGAGGCCGAGCGCCGCGTGGGCGAGGCAACCTCGGCCGCCGAGCGGATGCTCGCCCAGGCCGGCTCTGACGCGGAGGAGACCCTGACCACCGCGCGGGCCGAGGCCGAGGAGGCCCTGCGCGAGGCCAGGGCGGAGGCCGACCGCTCGATGACCGCGGCCACGACCGAGTCCGAGCGGCTGGTCGAGGGGGCGCAGGCCGAGGCCGAGCGGACCGTGAACGCGGCCAGGGCCGAGGCCGAGCAGACGCTCGACACGGCCCGCGCGGAGGCGGAGTCCACGCTGACGGCCGCGCAGCAGCGGGCCGCCTCGCTGGACGAGCACGCCGGGCGCCGGGTCAGCTACCTCACCGACACCCATGGCGAGGTGGTGCGCCGCCTGACCGAGATCAGCTCCGTGCTGGGCGACCTGATGCGGGACGAGGCGGCCGCCGGGCCGTTGCTGGAGGGGCCGCCGGCCGTTCCCTCGGACGAGGCGCTCACGCTGCCCGCCCGGGAACTGTCCGCGCCGCACGACGCCCTGCCCGCCCAAGAGCTGTCCGCCACGCACGACACCCCGTCCGGGCCGCACGACACGCTAGGCGGGCCGCATGACACGTCGGCGGGACCGCACGACACGGTGCCCGCCCAAGAGGTGGTCACGTTCCCGGCTCAGGACGCGCCGGCCGTACCCTCGCCTGAGCAGGAGGACGTGCGGGTGATCGTGGCGGACTCGATCGAGGAGCCCCAGCCCGAGCGGGCGCGGGAGCGTGCGAGCGACGACACCGACGTCAACATCGGCGGGTTGACCGACGTGCGCAAGTGACCGACGGTTGTCGCGGGCCCCGCTACGGCGGGGGCCTGCGTCATTTCCAGGTACGCCCGTCCGCGCGGCGAGATGCGGTAGCCGGTGCCCAGGCTGATCGTGAGCCCGAGGTTCTTGAGCTTGCGGACGTTGACCTTGAACGTGTGGAGGTCCAAGCCCACCTCGGGGGCGAGGTCGCCGGCCCGCACCCCCGGGCGCTCGGCGATGAGGCGGAGCGCGGGCAGCGCCCAGGGGCCGAAGCGGGACATCCGGGCGCGCAGGTGGGCGAGGTCGTCTGGGGAGAGCTCGGCGGACTCGGCCAGCGCGTCGCGGGGGTCGCTGTCGTCGGCCAGGTGAAGTTCGACGCGGTGGATGGGATCGTCGCCGCGGGCGTCGAGGTCGCGGCGGAGCGCCTCGGCGTCGGGGAAGCCGGCCGCGCGGGCGTCGGCGTCGGTGAGGTCGGTGACCACCTCGACCGAGGAGACGCCGGCGATGCGCCCGTCGCCCATGCGGTAGCGGCCGCCCGGCTTGACCTGGCTGCGTTTCCAGCGCCGGAAGGCGAGCGTGATGCTGCCGTCGGCGATGCCTTCGCGCAGGCGCGGTTCGAAGAGCATGTGCCCGACGCTACTCCGTGGGCGGAAGCCTCCGCCCCCGATAGGGTCGGAGGCTTCCGCGACCTTGGCCCCGTTTTGGTGGCCCGGTGCCGGAGCCGCCGAGACGCTGGACCCGGCACCGGGCTGCTCGTGTCGCCTGAGAACGATCCAGGCGTCAGGAGGGCGGCGGGATGCCCGCTCGCCTCTGCTGGTCCCGGAGCTGGTCACGCAGACCGTCCGGGTCGTCGGCGTCGATCGTCATCGCGCACCCGGCATCACGCTGCTCGGCGCTGAGCGGATGATGCCGGGTGGCCCACCAGCGTCCCGCGTCGCTCCGCCAGATGGTCCAGTGCGGAAACTCCCGGGCGATCTCCGCGAGGTGCCGGTCAAAGGACATGACCATCCTTCCCGGGACCCGCTGCTAGGCGATGATTCCTTTCACTCCGACGATGCGGCACCTCTCTAGAGAAGGCAATGATCGTGAGGGACAGGTCAACCTATCGCTAGACATTTCGGCTTGACCTAAGCATCGAAATCGTACTGAAGTACGTAGGCCGCGCTGTCCAAAACCATCTCGTTCAGCTCCACCGGCAGCCCGCCCGAGGTGTAGGCGGTCCTGCAGACCTCGATGACCGGGGTGCCGCCCGGCAGGCCCAGGAGTCCGGCCTCGCGGGGGCGGGGCATCCTGGCGCGCACCTCCTCGGTGAAGTGCGCGGGGGGCAGGCCGAGGTCGCCCAGGCGGGCGTAGACGCCGCCCGGTCCGGTGTCGGCCACCGTGATGGCCGAGCCCTCGACGAGCGTGGCGGGGAAGTAGGAGGTGGCGAGCTGGACGGGGCGGCTGTCGACCGAATAGCGCCGCCGCCGTACCCAGACCTCGCCGCTCTCCAGGACCGCGGCGACGTCCTCCGTGGCGCTCTCCCTGGCCACCTCCACCTCGTCGACGGTGAACGGCCGGCCGCGGGCGTCGGCGTCCCAGATCGCCCGTCCCTGGCCCCACTGCTCGCGGGACAGGCGGCGGGAGCCGTGTCGTCGGATCGGTTTGAACAAGCGCACGTAGACCCCCGAACCTCGCTTGGGCACCGCCAGCCCTTCGTTGATGAGTACGGCGAGCGCCTGCCTCGCGGTGGCGCGTGCCACGTCGTGCTCGGCCATGAGCGCGTTCTCGCCCGGTAGCCGATCCCCGTCGCGCAATTCGCCGGCCATGATCCGCGCGCGGAGGCCGTCGGCGATGCGCCGATAGATCGGGGGCTCGTGGGGTACCGGGGATTCAGACACGTTTGACCACCCTCTGTCACCAACCGGGTTTGGCGTCTCCAGAGAACTTGCCCCGTCTTGTCCACGATCGCACAGATACGCAGGTTGGTCGCGTGCTTCTTTTGAGTGGATCGTGCCTGTGTGGTGATCTTCGGGGGTTTTCGCGGGCCGTTACCTTGGAACGATCCTGCCCGGTATTACGGGTGCCCACCAGCGGCGAGTAATCATGGCGGCCAGTACGGCCCCGGCCGTGTTGACGAGGACGTCGTCGGTGGCTGAGTCGCGGCCCAGGCGCAGGCCGTACTGGAGGCACTCGACGGTCGTGGAGGCCAGGGCGGCGATGAGGGCGACGCGGGCCAGGGAGGTGAAGCGCGCCGAGCGGACCGGGAGCAGTCCGCCCAGCGCCGCGAAGACCAGCAGGTTCCCCCCAACCTGCACGAACGCCGTCTCCCACGGCCCGGCGGCGAGGTCGGCGAGGACGCGGAAGGGGACGGGTTCGACCGTGTTCCGGCGGTCGGAGGGAGTGAGGATCATCCAGATCCAGGGCGCGGTGCCGATGACGATGCCGACGTCGGCGACCGCGCTGCGGAGGGGCGCGGGGTGGGCGCGGCGGGCGCGGCCGCGCGTGAGATGGAAGATCGCCAGCACCGCCGCCGGAACGGTCAGAAGCGTCGCGATGATGACATTTCCCCACATGGTGAAGATCCCTGTCACCGCTTCATCGTGGGGTACGGGGAAGTGGCGTACCAGACAGGGTGTGTGGGGGCCGTGTGCAGCTTTCGTGCACGCCTATTTCGGGTGGACCGGAATATGCTCCCCGAGGAAGCCGACGGCCACCCGCCAGAGGTCGGCCGCGGCCTCCGGGTGGTGGAAGTCGGGGGCCTCATGGTTGTGGAATGCGTGTCCGGCCCGCTCGTCCACGTACACCCGGACGTTGGCCCGTCCCTGCGCGGCCCGCTCCACCTCGGCCACCCGCTCGCGCGGGATGTAGGGGTCGGCGCCGCCGAAGGCCAGCAGCAGGGGAGCGTCGATGCGGTCCATGAGGGCGAGCGAGTCGGGCACCTGCGAGCCGTAGAACGACAGCACCGCGTCCATCGGTTCGGCGGCGGCCAGCGCGAAGTTCAGCGAGCCGCCCAGGCAGATGCCGAGCGAGCCCACGCCGCCCTCCACCTCGGGCATCGCCCGCAGGTGCGCCAGCGTCGTGCCGCTGTCGGCCACGCCCTGGGCGGCGTCGAACTCGCTGGCCACCTCGATCGAGGACTGGAGGCCGGCCATGTCGTGCGCGCCCTGCCAGTTGCGCCGCACCCGCCAGAACAGGTCGGGCGCGGCCACGACGTAGCCGAGCGCGGCCAGGTCCTCCGCGACCTTCCTGATGTACGGCCCGACGCCCCAGACCTCCTGCAACAGCAGGATCCCCGGCCCCCGGCCGGAGCCGGGCAGCCAGACGTGGACGTCGAAGGAGCCGTCGTGGGCATGAGCCTGATCGGTACGCGTTCGCATGGAGGGCAGGGTAATTGGCGTAGATCGCCCGCAGGGGAGACGATGGCAAGAGGCCACCGGAAGGCTGGAGTGATTCTGATGCACGACGAATGGTCCGAAGCGGTGGACGTGCGCACCCAGGCGGCCGACCGGCTGCTGGAGGCGGAGCGGTCGGGCAAGCCGTGCCCGCCGGTCCGCGACCTGGTCGGGTCGGTGCGGGACGGCTACGCCGTACAGGAGATCAACACGCGGCGCGCGCTCCAGGAGGGGCGCAGGATCGTCGGGCGCAAGGTCGGCATGACCAACGCGGAGGTACGCGGCCGGTTCGGCATCGGCGAGCCGGACTACGGGATGTTGTTCCATGACCGCGCCCGGCTCGACGGGCAGCCGATCCCGATCGGGGACTTCCTGCAGCCGAGGGTCGAGGGCGAGGTGGCGTTCGTGCTGAAGGAGGACCTGGAGGGCGGGCCGTTCACCGCGGCCGAGGTGATCAGGGCGGTGGACTTCGCGCTGGCCGCCATCGAGGTGGCCGACTCCAGGATCGAGGGCTGGGACATCACCCCGGCCGACACGATCGCCGACAACGCCTCCGGCGGCGCCTTCGTCCTGGGCAACGACCCTCGTGACCTGCGCGGGCTCGACCTGCGTACGGCGGGCATGACGATGACGCGCAACGGCGAGGAGGTGTCGTCGGGGTCGGGCGCGCAGGTCATGGACCACCCGCTCAACGCGCTGGTCTGGCTGGCGGGCGCGGTGGGGCGTTCGGCGTCGCCGCTGCGCGCGGGCGACGTGGTGCTGACCGGGACGCTGGGCCCCTTCGTGGCGCCCGTCGCGGGGGACGCCTTCGAGGTGCGGATCGACGGGCTCGGCTCGGTGCGGGCCGTGTTCGAGTGACGTGAGGAGACGAGATGCTGCCCCCCATCGACTTCGGCAAGTGGATCGAGGAGCATGAGCACCTGCTCAAGCCGCCCGTGGGCAACAAGCTGGTGTTCGAGGAGGCCGGCGACTTCATCGTGATGGTCGTCGGCGGGCCCAACCAGCGCACCGACTTCCACGTGGACCCGTACGAGGAGCTGTTCTTTCAGATCAAGGGGAACATGCGCCTCAACGTGATGACGCCGGAGGGCCCAGACACCGTGCACATCCGCGAGGGTCAGATGTGGCTGCTTCCGGCCAACCTGCCGCACTCGCCGCAGCGGGAGGCGAACTCGGTCGGCCTGGTCGTGGAGAAGATCCGCGAGGAGGGACGGCTGGAGACGTTCCAGTGGTACTGCCAGGAGTGCGGGGCCAAGGTGCACGAGGTGGAACTCCAGGTGCGGGACATCGTCAAAGACCTGCCGCCGGTTTTCGCCGCCTTCTACGCCGACGAAACCGCGCGGACCTGCCGAGACTGCGGAGCGCTGCATCCGGGCAAGGGATAGCGCCCTTCCCTTCCGCCGCCGCACGCGCGAGGATCTCGGAAACGCACGCGGCAGCGGGAGCCTCCGATGAGATTTGCCTTGCTCGCTCTGACCGTCGCGCTGGCCTCGGGATGCGGCGGCGCGGCCACTCAGCAGGCGGCGGACGAGTCCGTGGTGAAGGTCGGCGCCATCATCTCCCAGACCGGCGTGTACGCGGCGCTCGGCGATGACATGGAAACCGCCATGCGCCTCTACCTCGACGAGCACGGCGGCAAGCTCGGCGGCAAGACGGCGCGGCTGATCGTCGCCGACGACGCCGGCACCCCGGAGACCGGCCAGCAGAAGGCCAGGCAGCTCACCCTCCAGGACCAGGTGAACGTCATCACCGGCCTGATCGCCTCCCCGGTCGCGGTGGCCGTGGCCAAGGAGGCCGCGGCGCAGAAGACGCCCGTGGTCATCGCCAACGCCGGCGCCGACGCGCTCGGTGGCCCCGGCGTCTTCCGCGTCTCCTACACCAACTACATGCACGGGTACGCCGCCGGCCGCTACGCCGCGCAGACCTACGGCAAGGACGGCGCGGTGCTCATGGGCGCCGACTACTCGGCGGGCACCGAGACCCTGAAGGGCTTCGCCGAGGGCTACGCCAAGGGCGGCGGCGCCGAGCCGCTGAAGGAGATCCTCACCCCGTTCGGCAAGACCCAGAACTTCCAGCCGTACCTCAGCCAGATCCCCGCGGAGGCGAAGTTCCTCTATGTCTTCTACGCCGGCGGCGAGGCCATCACGTTCGCCAAGAACTTCAAGCAGTTCGGCTACGACAAGAAGCTCAAGCTGCTGACCTGCCAGAACATCACCGACGAGGACGTGCTGCAGGCGATCGGCGCCGACGCCGAGGGCATCACCAGCGTCGGCCTGTACTCGCCCGCGCTGGACAACCCGGACAACCAGGCGTTCACCGCCAAGTGGAAGGCCAAGACCGGCAAGAACCCGTCGGTGGTCGCGCTGCAGAGCTGGGACGCCATGAGCCTCATCGACCAGGCGGCCAAGCGCGGCGGCGACCTGTCGCAGGCGCTGGGCCAGGTGGGCGAGATCGCCAGCCCGCGCGGGACGTTCACGCTGGACGCCAAGCACAATCCCGTGCAGAACTGGTACGTCCGCGAGTACTCCGGCGGCGTGAACAAGGTCGTGGCCACCATCGCGCCGGAGCCCTCGTGAGCCTGCTCGTCAACGCGTTCGACGGGCTGGCGTTCGGGGCGCTGCTGTTCGTGCTCGCGGTCGGGCTGACCCTGATCTACGGCATGCTCGACGTGCTCAACCTGGCCCACGGCGCCCTCTACATGGCCGGCGGCTACGTCGCCTACCTGCTTCTCGGCGGCGCCTCGGTCTCGCTGGGGATGTGGGCGGGGGCCGCGCTGCTCGTGGCCGTGCTCGGGGTGGCGCTCGGCGGCGCGCTGTCGGCGGCGATGCTCCCGCTGCGCGGGCGGGGCCACCTGGACCAGGCCCTGCTCACGCTGGGGCTGGCGATCCTGCTGTCGGAGTTTCTGCTCGGCGTCGTGGACAGGGGCTTCCACACGCTCCCGCCGCCGGCCGGCCTCGACGGCAGCGTCCTGGGCGACTATCCCGTCTACCGGGTGGCGGTGATCGCGGCCGGGCTGGTCATCGGCGGGGTCGTGTACTGGGTCTTCGAGCGGACCAAGGCCGGCGCGCTGGTCAGGGCCGCGGTGGACGATCCCGGCATGCTCGCGGCGATCGGCGTGGACGTCGGCCGGGTCCGATTATCGGTCATGCTGGCCGGCTGCGGGCTGGCCACGTTCGCGGGGGTGCTCGGGCTGCCGCTGCTCAACCTGCGTGCCGGGCTGGACAGCGAGGTGCTGGTGCTGGCGCTGATCGTCATCGTGATCGGCGGGCTGGCCTCCGTCCGCGGGGCCGTGGCGGGGGCGCTGCTGGTCGGGCAGGTGCAGACGGTCGGGGTGGCGCTGGTGCCGGAGTTGGCGGCGTACCTGCTGTTCGCGGCCATGGCCGCGGTGCTCCTGTGGAGCCCTTCCGGGCTGTTCGGGAGGGCCGGGTGAGGGCACTTCCCCTGGCTGCCGCGGTGGTGCTGGCGGCGCTGCCGTTCGTGCTGGGGGCCTATGAGCTCAGCCTGCTCACCGGCGGGCTGGCCTACGGGCTGATGGCCGCGAGCCTCGCCTTCCTCGTCGGGCACGCCGGGCTGCCGTCGCTCGGGCACGCCGCCTTTCTCGGGGTGGGCGCCTACGCCGCCGGGCTGACGGCCAAGCACCTCAGCGAGTCGGCGGTGGTGCAGCTCGGCGCGGCGGTGCTGGCTGGGGTGGTGTTCGCGCTGGTCACCGGGTGGTTCGCGGTGCGTACCCGGGGGTTCTTCTTCCTGATGTTCACGCTGGCGATCGGGGAGGTCGCGGTCCAGGCGGCCACGCGGTCCAGCCGGGTCACGGGCGGGGACAACGGCCTGGACGGCATTCCGGTCAGCTCGTTGTTCGGGCTGGAGTCGGCGATGCCGTACGTCGTGGTCTTCTACTGGTGGGCGCTGGCGGTGGTCGCGGCCGGGTTCGCGGTGCTGGCGCTGGTGCGGCGCGGGCCGCTCGGCGCGGCCGTGGCGGGCGCGCGCGAGAACGAGGCGCGGATGGCCGCGTTCGGCTACTCCGTCCCAGGGGTACGGCTGGCCGCCGTCACCGTGGCCGGAGCGGTGTGCGCGGCGGGCGGCGCGCTGGTGGCGCAGAAGGACACCTTCGTGGCCCCGACCCACCTGGGCGTGGGCGTCTCCGTGCTGCTGCTGGTCATGGTGCTGCTCGGCGGCAGGAACTCGCTGGCGGGGCCCGCGCTGGCCGCGGCCGGGCTGGTCGTGCTGCGCGACGCCTCCTCGGGGGCGCTGGGCGACAAGTGGCTGCTGGTCGAGGGGGCGTTGTTCGTGCTGTGTGTCTACCTGCTGCCCGAGGGGCTCGCCGGGCTGTGGAGGAAACGTGCTGGCGCTGCGTGAGCTGACCGTGCGCTACGGGGCGCTGGCCGCCGTGGACCGGGTCTCCCTGTCCGTCGAGGCGGGCGAGCGCAGGGCGCTCATCGGGCCCAACGGGGCGGGGAAGTCGACGGTGTTCGCGGCGGTCGCGGGGGCGCTGCGGCCGTCGGCGGGGCGGATCGAGTTCGCCGGGCGGGACGTGACCAGGCTGTCCGAGGCGCGCAGGGCCCGGCTCGGGATCGGGCGGACGTTCCAGCACAGCAGCCTGTTCACCGGGCTGAGCTGCCTGGAGAACGTGGCGCTCGCCGTACGCGCGAGACAGGGGGTGGGGCTGCGGGCGTGGCTGCCGCGCGGGCGGCGCGCCGAGGTCGAACGGGAGGCGGCGGGACACCTCGCGGCGATGGGCGTCGAGCCCGGCGGCACGGCGGGCGCGCTCTCCCACGGGCAGGGACGGCGGCTGGAGGTGGCGATGGCGCTGGCCGCGCGGCCCCGGCTGCTGCTGCTCGACGAACCGGCGGCGGGCATGTCCGCGGCCGAGAGCGCGGAGCTGGCCGGACTGGTGCGCGCGCTGCCCGCCGAGCTCACCGTGATGATCGTGGAGCACGACCTGGACCTGGTCTTCGCCGTCGCCTCCCGGGTGACCGTGCTCGCGGCCGGCCAGGTGATCGCCGACGGCACGCCCGCGGAGGTACGCGCCTCCCGCGCGGTCCAGAAAGCCTATTTGGGGACCTGATGCTGACCGTCCAGGATCTCACCGCCGGATACGGCACCGCCCAGGTCCTCCACGGCGCCGACCTCACACTCGACCAGGGCCGGGCCGTGGCCGTGCTGGGGCGCAACGGCGTCGGCAAGTCCACGTTCGTGCACGCGCTGATGGGCCTGGTCAAGCCCTGGTCCGGGTCGGTCAGCCTGGCCGGGCGCGAGCTGGCCGGCCTGGACACGCGGCGCATCGCCCAGGCGGGCGTGCGGATCGTGCCGCAGGGACGCCGGGTGTTCCGCTCGCTGACGGTCGAGGAGACGCTGGCGATCTCCCGCGCTCCCGGCGACTGGACGGTCGAGCGGATCTACCAGACCTTCCCCGCCCTGGCCGCGCGCCGCCGGCACCGCGGCGACCAGCTCTCCGGCGGCGAGCAGGAGATGCTGGCGATCGGCCGCGCGCTGCTCGGCAACCCGCGCCTGCTGCTGCTCGACGAGCCGTCGGAGGGCCTGGCGCCCCTTCTGGTCGAGGAGCTCGGCGTCGTGCTGGCCGGGCTGCGGGAGACGGGGATCTCGGTGGTGCTGGTCGAGCAGAACCTCCGGCTGGCGCTGGAGGTCGCCGACGAGGTCAGGTGCATGGTGAAGGGCCGGTTCGTGTACGCGGCGCCGGCCGGGGAGTTCGCCGGTGACACGGCGGCGATCGCCGCGTACCTGGGGGTCGGGTCGTGAGGGCCTGTCGCGTCACCTAAGATTAGGTCCGCCCACAAGGCATATTTGTGTTCACCCGCGTTCTCGTGCGGCCTGCACACCAGCGGGTTGGCGGGAGCGCGCCCCCAGTGTTCCCGGGAGACCCCCGCCATGCTGCTGACCTTCACGGTCACCGCCCTGATCATGATCATGATTCCCGGGCCGGACGCCGCGCTCATCATGCGCAGCTCGCTCGCGCACGGTCGTGCCGCCGGGCTCCTCACCATGGCCGGTGGGCTGCTCGGGCTCGCGGTGCACGCCGTCGCCGCCGCGATCGGGCTGTCGGCCCTGCTCGCCGCCTCGCCCACCGCCTTCTCGGTGTTGCGGTGGCTGGGGGTGGCGTACCTGTTCTGGCTGGGCGTGCAGGGGCTCAGGGCCCGCGCCGCCCTCGCGCCCGCCGCCGCCGGGCCCGTCGCGGGGACGGCGGCGCGGCACGTGCGCAACGGGTTCCTGTCGAACCTGCTCAATCCCAAGGTGCTGCTGTTCTTCGTGACGTTCCTGCCGCAGTTCATGGAGGGGGCGGCGCCGTTGCTGCTGTCGGCGATCTTCGCGGGGCTCTACGCGCTGTGGTTCAGCTTCTACAACGTGGTCGTGGACAGGGTGGGCGCGTTGCTGCGCCGGCCCAGGGTGCGTGCGCGGGTGGAGCGGGTGACGGGGCTGCTGCTCGTCGGGTTCGCGCTACGACTGGCCGTCCAATAGCTTGATCGCCCTTTTCGGGGCGATGGCCCGGTAGCTCTCCTCGACCCAGTCGAGCAGGATCTCGGTCTCCGGCAGTTCGCTCATGAACGGGACCGTGACCCAGCCGGCCTTGCCGAGGCCGTAGCCGCTGGGCTGGGCGCCTTCGACGGTGAGCGCGTGGCCGTGGGTCTCCGACAGGAGCTTCACGCCGAAGGTCGGGTCCCACTTCTCGGTAGGCTCGTCCATGCCGAGGAAGAGGAAGACCTTCTTGTTCACCTTGATGACCGATTCGCCCCATGGATGGTCTTCATGAGTCTCCGGCAGGCTAAGTGCGAAATTTCGTAGTTCGTCCCTGATGTCGTGCCAATCGCGCATGTGATAGACGCTATCCCGTGACGGTCGACGAACTCATGGACATCCTCACCCGCTGCGAAAACGCCTGGGACAGCCCCACGTCTCGCCCGCAGGGGTTCTGCACGCGGCCGTGCGAGCATGCCTCGCATGTGCAGGATGGTCGGCGCCTCGCTCCTTGCCAGGGCGGTGTCCGATCTCTCCGACCGGCTCCTGGAGGCGGTAGTCGGGCAGTTGGAGCGGCGCGTGTAGCCCCTGGGGTTCAGCGGCGGAAGTCGGTGAGTTTGGCGGCTATGGTGTCGCGGATGCGGTCGCGGGCCTCGTGGCGGGGGACGCCGGACATGAGCAGGCGGTCGTAGTCGGTGTCCTGGTGGCGGATCGAGGCGACCACGGCCAGGGTGATGGCGTTCTCGTCCAGGGCTCGCGCGGCGGTGGAGCGGCCTACTCTGCCGCTGCCGCGCTGGCCGGCGTGTTCGGCGATCTCGCGGGCCCGTTCGGCGGGGCAGCCGGGGAACAGGCGGGCTATCTCGGCGGCCATCCTGGTCTGGTACTCCACGTCCTGCTCGGCCCGGCGGACTCGGTCGCGGTCGCGGCGGCGCAGCCGTACCTCCTCGTCGGCCAGGCAGGACTCCTCGGCCAGCGCCAGTGCGGACTCCTCCACCAGCACGCCCACGCGCTGGTAGATCTTGCGGCGGCGGTTGAACTCGACCACCACGGCCGACAGGACGCTCTCCTTCTTCGCGCGGCGGCTCAGGGTGGCGTTTCCAGCGGGTAGCAGGACCAGGTGGTCCAGGTCGGTACAGGTCAGGCAGTGCGGGCGGTCCTCTTCCATGATCAGGAAGTCGCCGGTGTCGCCGCACTCGGCGCAGGTCCACGCGTTGGCGGGCCTCACGGCGACGAGGTCGGGGGCCTTGGCCTGGCGTTCGGTGATCTGCTTGACGCGGGCGTCGCTGAGGTCGGGGGACAGCCAGTGTGTGCGGTAGGGCTCCTGGTCGCCGTCCTTGGTGAAGCGCAGGTCGCGGCGGTCGCGGCTGCTGGAGACGTACGGCGCCGCCACCGGCCGCAGGCCCTTGCCCACGGCCCACTCGCGCAGGAGCGCGGCGGCGTCGAGCAGGCGGTCGTCGTCCACGGCGGCCAGGTCGGACAGCGTCGCGGCCCGGCCCTGGCGCCAGGTGTCGACGTGGCGCGTGTGCAGCCAGCGCAGGCCGGTGACGACGTCGACGAAGGTCACGTATTTGCGGTGGGTCAGCGCGATCTCGGCCGCTTCCGCCACCCGCCGCGCGAGGTTGGGCCTGCTCACCCACCCAGCATGCCGCATCCGGGGAGGGCGTTGGCCGAGTGGTTTTGGGGGGAGATGCCAATCCCTTGGAGTGATCGCGGCAAAGAAGCGAAGTGTGCGACTGATCTGGTTTGCCGCAGTCCTGCTCGCCGCCTCCTGCGGGCTCGCCACACCTACCCCGAGCGTGTCCGGCGCCTTCGGGACCAGGCCGGTCATCAGCCTGCCCACCGGGCCGCCCGATCCCGAGCCTCGGGTGACCGTGCTGTGGGAGGGCGGGGGGCGGGTGACGCGGCCGGGCGACGTGGTGGTGACCGACGTCGAGGTACGCCGGTGGGAGGGCAACCAGCCGTACCTGAACACCTATGACACGCGCCAGCCCGCCACCGTCCTGCCCGGCGACGGACAGGCGCCGAAAGCCTGGCGCGAGGCGCTGGTCGGGCACGCGGCGGGCAGCCGGGTGATGCTGGTGGGCCCGGCGGGCGACGGGGCGTTGCCAAAGGACGGCCTGGCGGGTGGCGGGGCGTTGCCAAAGGACGGCCTGGCGGGTGGCGGGGCGTTGCCAAAGAGTGGTCTGGTGGGTGGCGGGGTGTTGTCCGGGGTCGCTCCGCCGTTGCCGGGGGGTGGGGAGACGTTGGTGGTGGTGTTTGACATTCTGGGTGGGTATCCGGCTGATGCCCGTCTTCTGGGCAAAGGGGTGCCCGATCTGCCGGCGGACCTCCAGGCGTCCGGGCCCTCGCGTACGCTCATCGACGGCTCAGGGCCCATGGTCGAGCGGGGTGCCAAGATCGTGGTGCAGTATGTCGGCGCTCGCTGGCCCACGCGGACCGTGTTCGACTCCTCCCACCGCCGCGGCGGCCCGCGCGGCTTCACGCTGGTGCCAGGCGCGGTACCGCCCGGCTGGGTCGAGGCGCTGACCGGCAAGGCCGTCGGCAGCCGCGTGGCCGTCACCGTCCCGGCCACGGCCACCAAGGGCTTCACCGCCACCACGGGCGGCATCGGCGTCCCGGGCGGTGGACCGCTCCTTTACGTCGTGGACATCATCGACACCATCTGACGGGTCTGGACAAGAGGCGGTACGGCCTGCGCAACCTTGACCGGTGAGCCGCACTTTCAACCTGGCCGACCTGTTCGAGGGCGTGGCGCGGGCGGTGCCGGAACGGACGGCGCTGGTCGCGGGCGAGCGCCGCCTCACCTACCGCGAGCTGGACGAACGCGCCACCAGGTTCGCCTGCCACCTCAGCGGCATGCGGGTCGGGCGCGGCGACAGGGTCGGCATCCTCGCGCGCAACCGGGCCGAGTGGAAGGAGAGCGAACTGGCCTGCTTCAAGCTGCGGGCGGTGCCGGTGAACCTCGACCACCGCTGCCGCGAGGAGCACCTCACGCACGTGCTGCGCGACTCCGGCTGCACGGCGCTCGTGGGCGAGGCGGGGCTGCTGGAGCGGGTGCCGTGGTTCACGAACACCATCGCGTACGGCCCGCCGTACGAGAGGGCGGTGGCCCTTCCCCGCAGCCTGCCGGAACCTGAGGAGCGGTCCGGCGACGATCACTACCTGATCTACACGGCGGGCACCACCGGCCGGCCGAAGGGTGTGCTCTGGCGGCAGGAGGACGTGTTCTTCGCGGCGATGGGGTCGTTCGTGAGCGAGCCGGTCACCTCGGCGGAGCAGGTCGCCGAGAACGCGGCGGCGGGGGCCGGGCTGCGCACGCTGGTCTGCGCGCCGCTCGCCCAGGCGGCCGGGCAGTGGCTGAGCTGGACCTGCCACACCACGGGCGGCACGCTCATCCTGTGGACCGGGCACGGCTTCGACCCCCGCGCGGTGGTCAGGCTGGCGGAGGCGGAGCGGGCCCAGGTCATGTTGCTGACCGGCGACGCGATGGCCAGGCCGCTGCTGGCGGCGCTGCGGCCCGGTGAACCGGCCGGGCTCATGGCGGTGGTGACCGGCGCGGCGGCGATGTCGGCGGAGGTCAAGGCGGGGCTGCTGGCGGCGGTGCCGAGCCTCGCGGCGATCGTGGACGCACTGGCCGCCGCCGAGTCGGGCCTGACCTGCCAGGCGCTGGGCACCGCGGAGCCGGGTCCGGCCGCCGCGGCGACGGGCGCTGACTCGGAGGGGTTGGCCGGTCGGGCGGTGGGTGGTGGGTTCGGGTTGGCGGATGGCGCCGCCGTACTGGCTGACGGGTTTGAGCTTGCCGCGCCCGGCGAGGAGGGCGTGCTGGGCAGGACCGGGCGGGTGGCGCGCGGTTACTGGAACGGCGCGGACTTTCCCCACGACGGTCAGGGGCGCAGGTGGGCGGTGCAGGGGGATCTGGCCAGGGTCGAGGCGGACGGGAGTGTCACGTTGCTGGGCCGTGCGGCCAACGTGATCCGCACCGGTGGCGGGAAGGTGCGGGCGGAGGAGGTGGAGGCGGTGGTGCGGGCGCATCCGGCGGTGTACGACACGGTGGTGGTCGGCGGGTCCGGCGATCGGGTGACCGCGGTCGTGGCGCCGCTCGCGCCGCTGTCGCTGGAGGACCTCGCGGCGCACTGCGCGGGCCGGCTGGCCGCCCATCAGGTGCCGCGGGCGTTGCGGCTGGTCAGCGAGATCCACCGGAGCCCGGCCGGACAGCCCGACTACACCTGGGCCAGGTCCGTGGCCGAGGCCTAGAAGTGACGGAAGTGGCCCGCACATTGAACTCGCGCGTAGAAAAGGAGCGCGGTGCCGGGTCGGCGCCGCGCTCCCTCAGAAGACCGCTAGCCGCAGTGCTCGAACGGGCTCGTGTAGCTGGTCCCGCCCGCCGAACCGCCCCACCTGACGCACTTGTCCGGCGCGGCCGCTCTGACCGGCCCGGCGTAGTAGGAGAAGTTGCCGGAGTCGGTGGTCCTGGGGCTGCCCTGGACCTCCAGGAACGCGCTGGTCGCGGTGGCCGTGCCCAGCGCGGTGTGCTTGATCGTGACCACGCAGTTGTTGCCGTTGGTCGCGTTGTAGAGCAGATAGACCGTGCCCGCGCTGCCGAGGGCCTGCGAGTCGATCACCTTGTAGCCGCTGCCGCAGACCGACTCGGGCGTGTGCGGGTTGCCGCTGCCGCCGGTCACGTAGCTCATGAACTTGGTCCAGTTCCAGTTCGGACCCGGGTCGGTGTGGTCGTTGCCGGGCACCTCGACGTGGCCCACGATGTTCGCGCGGGTCTTCGGGATGCCGTAGCGGTCGGCGATGTTGCGGGTCAGCGCCGCCGACGCCCGGTACATCTGGTCGGTGAACCACGAGGCGTCGTTGATGAAGCCCTCGTGCTCGATGCCGACGCTGTTGGTGTTGGCGCCCTTGACGTGCCAGGCGATGTCCTTCTCCCGCACCATCTGGGTGATCTGCCCGTCGGACGAGCGCACCACGTAGTGGGAGGAAACCTTGGCCGCCGGGTTCTTGAACCAGGAGATCGTCCCGGCGTAGGAGCCCTGTGCCACGTGGATGACGATCTTGTTGATGGCCGCGCTGGACGGGCGGTTGGCGACCGTGTAGTTGGCGGTGCTGGCCGCCGACCACAGCGCGCCGGGGTAGTCGACCGCCGCCGCGGCGAACGGCGTGTAGTCCTCGCCGCGCTCCGGCTGCACCGGCTGCGCCTTGACGCGCACGCCGTTGGCCTCGAAGCCGCTGGACAGCGCCTCGTAGACGGCGTCGGCGTAGATGTTCGCGGTGCTCTTCGCGCCGCCGTACGCGCCGACGGCGGCGTACCACTTGGCCGGGTCCTTGCGCGCGCTCGCGTCCATGCCGAGCGCGTCCGCCTTGGCCCGCAGTACGGCGGCGCCGCCGAGCACGTTGGCCGCGTCGTCGGTCCTGAGCCGGTCGGCCGGGGTGGAGGTGATCCTGGCCGCCTCCTCCAGCGCCTTGGGAACCAGGTGCATCATGCCGTAGCCGCCGCTGGCGCTCGGCTCGCCCTGGTGCCCGTCGAGGTGGGTTTCTGCGTAGGCCAGCGCGGCGAGGAGGTCGCGCGGGACGTCGTAACCGCCGGCGGCCCTGTCGAAGGCGTCGGCGAGCGGGCTGGTTTCAGCGGAGGCCGTTGCGGCCTGCTGGCCGGACACCACGAGCAGTCCGGCCAGCAAGAGGATTCTCAGTTTCATGATCCACAATGCTCGAAGGGGGAGTCGTAGGAGGCGGTTCCGACCTTGCCGCCCCACTTGACGCATTTACCCGGCGCGGCGGCCCTGACCGGGCCCGCGTAGTAGCTGAAGTTGCCGGAGTCGGTTATCCGTGCGCTGCCTTGGACTTCCAGGTAGGCCGTCACCGGGGTGGCGCTGCCGAGCGAGACCTTCTTCAGCGTGACCACGCAGTTGTAGCCGTTGGAGTTGTTGTAGAGCAGGTAGACGGTGCCGCTGGTGCCGAGCGCGGCCGAGTCGACGACGCCGTAGCCGGCGCCGCAGACCTGCTCGGGGGTGTACGGGTTGCTGGACCCGCCGCAGTTCCTGGAGGTCAGCGTCTGGGCCGGGTAGCCGAAGGTGGTGCCGTTGAAGACGGCCTTGCGGATGTTGCCCGGGTAGCCTTCGCCCTGCCGTACCTCGTAGTGGAGGTGGGGGCTGATGTTGTTGCCCGGCGCGCTGGTCCTGCCCACGGTGCCGATCTGCTGGCCCTGGGAGACGGCCTGGCCCACGCTGACCGAGCGGACGTTCAGGTGGGCGTAGTAGGTGGCCCAGCCGCTGCCGTGGTCGATCTTGACCAGGTTGCCGTAGCGGTTGGTCGAGCCCTGGTGCGAGGAGATCACCACGGTGCCGGACGCTGCGGCGACCACGGGGTCGCCGAGGTCGGCGTCCGCGGTGCTGCCGCGGTTGAAGTCGATCTCCCACGACTGGTGGGCGCTGCTGGCGCTGGAGTTGCCGTTCCAGCTCTGCCCGCAGGGGAACGGAAGCTGGAAGTTGGTGGCAAGGATCTCCGCTTCGGCGGAGAACGGCTCTGGGTCGGCCGACGCGGCTGACCCCGTGGTCAGCATCGCGCCGAGGCTGAGTAAGAGGCTGACGCCTGCGACCACTGCTCCTCTGAGCTTCATGATGATCCTCTCGGGGGGTTCTGGGATCTCTGAGACCAGGGTGTGCATAAGCCGCACAAGAAACGTCCAGAACAGATACAAAGGGCTGTCAGGTCTCCATAAAGGAGCGGATGCGGTCATGTCGGTCACTTTTCATGTGCTCGGACCGTTGGAAGTCAGGTCCACCGGCGACCCCGTGCGGGTCTCCGGCAAGAAGCCCCGCATGCTGCTCGCCACCCTCCTGCTGAACGCGGGACACGTGGTGGGCGCCGACCAACTCGTCGAGATCCTCTGGCCGGAGCGTCCGCCGCGCTCGGCCCAGGCCAACATCCGCACCTACGTCAGCTCCTTACGCACCGACCTCGGCGGCGGCCACCTGCGCGGCGACGGCAGCGGCTACGCCATCGACGTGCCCGACGGCGCGCTCGACCTGCTCGTGTTCGAGGACCTGGTGAACCGCGGCGACTTCGCGGGCGCGCTCGCGCTCTGGCGCGGCGCGCCGCTGGCCGACCTGCCCGGCAGCCCCCTTTGGGACCGCCGCCTCGAACCCCTCCTGGAGGTACGGCTGCGCGCCGCCGAGAACCTCATCGCCCACCGCCTGGAGAGCGGCGACCACTCCGGCGCCATCACGCTGCTGAGAAGCCTGCTCGCCGAGCACCCCTACCGCGAGGACCTGTGGCGCCAACTCCTGCTGACCCTGCACCGCGGCGGCAGGAAGGCGGAGGCGCTCAAGGCGTACGGGCAGATCCGGGCCCAGCTCGTCGACGAGCTCGGCGTCGAGCCGGGCGCCGACCTGCGCCGGGCCCACGAGACGATCCTCGCCGACGAGAGCGCGCCCGCCGTGCCACGGCAACTGCCGCCGGACGTGCCGGACTTCACCGGGCGGGACGGGCAGCTCGCCGGCCTGGCCGCGCCGTTCGGGGTGGCGATCGTGTCGGGGCCGCCGGGGGCGGGCAAGACCGCGCTGGCCGTACGCGCCGGGCACGCGCTGCGGGAACGGTATCCGGCCGGGCAGCTCTACCTCGACCTGGCCGGAAGGGAGCCCGGCGACGTGCTCGCCGAGATGCTGCGCGCGCTCGGGGTCGAGACGCCGCCGCCCACGGCGCACGAGCGCTCGGCGCTGCTGCGCACGGTCCTGGCCGAGCGGCCGATGCTCATCCTGCTCGACGACGCCGACGGGGCCGACCAGATCCGGCCGCTGCTGCCAGGGAACGGCTGCGCGGTGATCGTGACCAGCCGCGGGAAGATCACCGGACTGCCCGGCGCCCTCCAGCTCGACCTCGGCGAGCTGCCGCCCGCCGACGCGCTGCGCCTGCTCGGCAGGATCGCGGGCGCCGACCGGGTCGCCAGGGAGCCGCAGGCCGCCCGCGCGATCGTGGCCGCCTGCGGCGGGCTGCCGCTGGCCGTGCGCAGTGCCGGGGCGCGGCTGGCCGCCCGGCCCGGGTGGTCGCTGGCCGTACTGAGGGAAAGGCTGGAGGAGGACCTGCTCGGCGAGCTCAAGGAGGTGCGCGCCAGCCTCGACCGCAGCTACGCGGCGCTGCCGGAGGAGGCGGCGCGCACCCTCGGCACGCTCGGCCTGCTCGGCGGGCAGGCACAGCCCGGCTGGGTGGTCGGCGCGGTGCTCGACCGCCCGCGCGCCGACGACGTGACCGACCTGCTCGTGGACGCCAACCTGCTCAGGCTCGTCGGCACCGACCCCGTCGGCCAGCCGCGCTACGCGGTGCCCGGCATCATCGGCGCCCACGCCCTCCAGCGGCACGCCGACCCCGACGCGCTCGGCCGGGTGCTGGCGGCGTGGACGGCCACCACCGAGCACGCCATGACCCGCCTGCCCACCGTCGTCTTCAGCCTCACCTCCGACCGGGCGCCGCGCTGGCAACTGCCCGCCCGCACGCTCGACCGGCTGACTGCCGACCCGGCCGGGTGGTTCGAGGCCGAGCACGACACCCTGGTCGGCGCGGTGCGCGTGGCCGCCGAGGCCGGTCTCGCGACCTCCGCGTGGGGGCTGGCCGCCGCGATGGTCCCCTACTTCGACTTGCACTGCCACTTTGACGCCTGGTCCCGCACGCACGCGCTCGCCCTCGACGCCGCGCGCTCCTCAGGCGACAGGTACGGCGAGGCCGCCATGCTCAGGGGCCTGGCCCAGGTCAGCCTCTACCAGGACAGGTACGAGGAGTCCGCGGGCCGGTTCACCCGCGCCCGCCGCATCTTCCGCGAACTCGGCGACACCAGGGCCGAGGCCACCACGCTGTGCGGCCTCGGCGCCGTCCGGCAGTTCCGCGGCGACACGGCCAAGGCGCTCGGCCACTACCGGCGGGCGCTGGCGATGTTCCTGGCCGCCGGGGACCAGAACGGCGAGGCGTTCGTCCGCCAGGCCATCGGCCGCCTCTGCCTCAGGAACGGCGACCTGGCCAAGGCCGGCAAATGGCTCAACCAGGCCATGCGGCTGGCCCAGGAACTCGGCGACTCCCACCGGGAAGGCTGCGTCAGCCTGCAGATCGGCCGGTTACAGCAGGCCGTCTCCTTCCACCGGCACGCCCTGGACATCTTCGAGACGCTCGGCGACCGGCACTGCGGCGCGTACGCCATGCAGAGCCTCGCCGGGCTCCAGGTGGCACGCGGCGAATGGGCGCCGGCCTCCGCCGGTCTCGAACGCTCACTGGAGGTCTTCCAGGAACTCGGCGACCGGAGCGGCGAGGCGCAGACCACCGAGATGCTCGGCGAACTGCACCGCTCGGCCGGACGCACCCATCTCGCCAACGACTACCTGGAGCACGCGAGCACGCTGCGCCGCAGCCTCTAGTTGAGGTCCGCGCGCAGGATGCTGTACAGCACCCCGTCCTGCCAGTGACCGGCACGGAAGCCGATGCCCCGCAGGACCCCCTCCTTCGTGAACCCGGCCTTCTCCAGCGCCCGCTGCTCGGCCAGGTTGGACAGCTCGGTGGCGGCCTGGATCCGGTTCACCGTCGAGTGGTCGAACAGGTATCTGACCAGCAGCCGCTGGGCGTCGGTGCCGTAGCCCCGGCCGCGGAACGCGGGAGCGACGATGAGGCCCATCTCGTAGCAGTAGGCGACCCTGCTGGTCGGCTGCTTGTGCCAGGACACGAATCCGGCCCGTTCGTCGGCTCTCGCGATGATCAGGTAGCCGCCCTCGTCGTTGAGGAAGCCGTTCTCCTCCCAGCGGCGGCGGTGGTGGTGCGGGTCGTGCCAGCCGTACCACTGGTGGGCGCCCGAGCCCTCCAGGTCGTTGGTCAGCAGATTGAGGAAGGGTAGGTCGTCTTCGCGCACAGGACGCAGTGAAACATCCATGATCAAGACAGTACGCGGCGGAAGAGGCGCCTGAGACGGGATTCCTGACGAATGCCTTCGAGGGAGGCCAGGCTGTCCGCGGCGGTGGGCCGCCTGGCCGGAGCGTCGTCGAGCATCCTGGTCACGACGCCGGGGATCTCCTGGTCCTTGGCGTCCCGGTCGTCGGGCAGGCCGCCGGTCAGGAGCTGGTAGGCGATCACACCCGCCGCGTACACGTCGGAGGACGGGGTCATGCGGTCCGGGCTCTCCTGGCACTCGGGGGCGACGTAGTGCATGTCGAGGACGTTGCCCAGCTCGTGGGCGACCGTGTACGCGCGGGCGCCCGGCTTGGCGTAGTCGAAGCCCGTCAGCACCGCGTGGCCCTCGTCCGTCACCAGCACGCTGGCCGGGGTCAGGGCGCGGTGGATGACGCCGTTGGCATGGGCGTGGGCCAGGCCGCGGAGCATGTCCTGGATGACGGTGAGGCGGGCGCTCTGCCGTACGTGGAGGGCCTGGCCGTGCACGTCGTCCAGGACCAGGACGAAGCGGCTCTCGTCGTCGATGGCGAAGAAGTCGCGGGAACGGACCACGTTCGGGTGGGGCGGGATGCGGGTCAGCGACTGGTAGGCGTTGGCGATGCGCTGGCGTTCGGCGACGCGGCTCTGCTGGTCGGCCAGCGGGTCGGCCTGGTAGACGCGGAGCAGGACCGTCTCGCTGCCGGGGAGGGTGGCGTTGAAGGCGCGGTACTCCGTGACCTTGGCGTCGCCGCCCAACTGCTCCTCCACCTCCCAGTTGCCGAACCTGGGCGGGGCGGTGCTGCGCCGTACCGACTGGTGGAGGGCGTCCAGGATCGCGGTCAGATAGGGGCGCACGTCGGGGCTGCCGCCGCGGCGCACCCTGGACACGTCGGCCAGCGTGGGGATGAGGGTGTCGAGGTGGGCGACGTTGACGGCGTCGCGGCCCGAGGGGTCGGTGAGCTCGGCGTCGGGGGAGGTCAGGACCACTAGGCTGTCGACGTAGACGCGTTCGAGCCTGCGGTGGGCGTCGACCAGCAGGCCCTTCAGTGCCCTGGCGGTGCCTCTGAGCTTGGTGACCGGCGACCCTACGGCGCCGCCGCGCTGGGGGAACCAGCGTCCGCCCGAGACCTCGATCCGGCCCCGGGTGCCCTTGACGTCGACGACCACGAGGGAGTGGGGGGTGAGGACGATCAGGTCCACCTCGAACAGGTCGTCGCCTCTGGGGACTTCGACGTTGTGCAGCAGGAGCCAGTCGGCTGGGGCTTGGTCGCGTAGGTGGGCGATCACCCTTCGTTCGGCGTCGTTGACCGGAATGCCTCCGCCGACGATCTCTGCCATGCACGCCATCCTCGCACGCCCCCACCCACCCCAACCCCTCCCGCGTTTGCCGCCAAGCCACGGCGACACGCCACCTCCGCCCGCGCCACGTCACCGCTACGCCCGCCCGCGTCGCGCTCCGATCCTGGGGCCACACTCAGCCCCTGCCTCACGTCACCCGCCTTCCAGGTCACGCCCTGACTTGCCAGGAACTCCTGGCCCACGCCCGGACTTTGCCAGGCGCCCTTGGCCACGCTTTCCGCCTACACGCGGCCCCTGTGCAGGGCGCGGGGTTGTGGGGTGGGGGTTGCCTTGGAGGTGTTGACAGCATGCTGTCGTAATGACAGAATACTGTCATGAGCAAAACAGTTCACCACGCCGTGTACAGCACCCTCGCCGACTGGGAGACCGGGCACGCCACCACCCACCTCCGCAACGGTGTGTGGCACCGCGAGCCCGGCGGCTTCGAGATCGTCGTGGTCGGTGAGACCCTCGACCCGATCACCACCGCGGGCGGCCTGCGGATCGTGCCCGACATCACGCTCGACCAGCTCTCTCCCCAGGACAGCGCGCTGCTGATCCTGCCCGGCGCCGACACGTGGGTGAGCGGGGAGCTCGACGGGTTCGGGCGCAAGGCCAAGGAGTTCGTGGCGGCGGGCGTGCCGGTCGCGGGCATCTGCGGGGCGACGGTGGGGCTGGCCAGGCAGGGGCTGCTGGACGATCGCGCGCACACCAGCAACGTGCTGGAGTTCCTGACCGCGACGGTTCCCGGCTACAAGGGCGCGGAGCGGTACGTCGAGGCCGACGCCGTGACCGACGGCGACGTGATCACGGCCGGTGCGACCGAGCCCGAGGCGTTCGCCCGCGAGATCTTCACCCGGCTGAACGTCTACACGCCCGAGGTGCTGGAGGCGTGGTTCCGGCTGTTCAAGCACAGTGACAGCTCGGCGTTCGCGGCGCTTGAGGCGGCCGGGCAGTCATGACCGAGGAGGCTGACCTGCTGTCCGGCAGCGCGATCACCTCGTTCCGGCTCAACGGCCAGTTCCTCGCGATCGCCGAGGAACTGGCCCGCCCGGCCGGGCTGACCGCCGCCTGGTGGCAGGTGCTCGGCGCGGTGCTGCGTGAACCGCTTCCGGTGGCGGGCATCGCGCGCGCCATGGGCATCACGCGGCAGAGCGTCCAGCGCATAGCGGACCTTCTGGTGGAGAAGGGCTTGGCCGAGTACCTGCCCAACCCGGCCCATCGCCGCGCGAAGCTCCTCCACCCCACCCCCGAGGGCTACTCCGCCGTACGCCGCATCGGCCCCGCCCACCAGGAGATGGCCAAGCGGATCGCGGACGCCCTCGGCGACGACTGGCCCGCCTGCCTGGCCGCCCTGGAACGGCTCTCACAAGCCCTCGACACCCTCCCCAACTCCCGCTGACGACCAACGCCCACCCGGCTCGGGCTGACCCCGGAGGACGTGCGACCAAGGGGCGGACGACCCGACGAGGTGTGGGCGTGGAGAGGGCTCCATCAAGTGATTGACTGAGGGGTATGTCCGGAATATCGTGACGGGATGCATCCGCAGGAGAACATCGTCAAGGTGGCCACGCAGCTCTTCGCCGCGCTCGGCTACGACGGCACCTCCACCCGCCAGATCGCCGACGCGGCCGGGCTCAACATCGCGACCGTGAACTACCACGTGGGCGGCAAGCGCGAGCTCTACCTCACCGTCATGGAACGCGCCCACACCGCCGAACGCGCTGCTCTGGAGGCGTCGCTGGCTCGGCTGTCCGGTGCGGATCCGGTCGATGCCATTCACCGGCTCGTCGACGACTACCTCGACTTCTGCGTCGAGCATCCCGAGGTGCCCGCGCTGTGGATGCACCGCTGGTTGTCCGACGCCAGTGATCTGACCGACCTGGAGCGTCAGTACGTACGCCCGCTCGTCGACGCGGTCACCCGTGCCCTGGAGCCCGCCGTCACGGCTGGGGTGATCGGCCCGGGGGTGGACGTGGAGATGGCCATGTGGTCGGTCATCTGGTGTGTGCACGGGTTCGCCAAGGGTGGTGTCCTGGACGCCGAGGGCGAGCGCAGGGGCGCGGGTGACCGGGTGGCGTTGCGCCGCTTCCGCACCCACCTCCACCAGACCGTCCACCGCACCCTCGCCCTCCCATGACCGACCAAGAACAAACCCACCCGAACGGAGCCACACCGAGCAGCCAGGCTCCGGAGCGCGTCAGCTCGGATGACGAGAGCCCGGAAGGCCCGGACGGTGCGGGCTCGGTGCGGGGCGGCCTGGGTGGTGGGGGGCTTGGGTGGGGGAGGTTGCTGGGGTATGGGGTGGGGTCGGTTGGGACGGGGGTGTTTTCGGCGGTTCCCGGGCTCCTGCTGCTCTACTACCTCACCGACGTCCTCGCCGTCCCCGCCGCCCTCGCCGGCGCCGTGCTGGTGGCGCCCAAGATCTGGGACGTCCTGCTCAACCCCCTGATCGGCGCGGCCAGCGACCGGGAGGCCGTCCGCACGGGCCGCAGGACCAAGCTGCTGCTGACCGGCGCGATCGCGCTGCCCGTCGCCTTCGCGCTGATGTTCGCCGTCCCGGTCCAAGGCGCCGCGAACGCCGTGACCTGGGCAGGAGGAGCGTTCCTCCTGGCCGCCACCGCGTTCGCGTGTTTCCAGGTGCCCTACGTCGCGCTGCCCGCCGAGATGGCGGACGACCAGCGCGGCCGTACCAGGATCATGTCCTGGCGCGTGGTCTGCCTGACCGCCGGCATCCTGGTCGCCGGCGGGCTGGCACCGGCGGTGGTGGAGGGGGCGGGCGGCGGCCGGGCCGGATACGCGTTCATGGGGCTCTCGGTGGGCGCGGTCATGGCGGCGGCGCTGGTCGCGGCGGCACTGGGCACGCGCTGGGTCGTCTCGCGGCCGGGTCCGCACCAGCTCGGGCCGGTGGCCGCGTTCCGGCTGGCGCGGGGGAACCGGCCGTTCTTCGCGCTGCTGGCCGCCTTCGTGACGCAGGCGCTCGCGGTCGCGGTGATGCTGGCCGGGGCGCCGTACGTGGCCGCGCACCGGCTGGGCGACTACGGCCTGACCTCGGTGATGTTCGTCTGCCTGGTCGGTCCGAGCCTGCTGGCCGTGCCGGGCTGGTCGAGGCTGGCCCGCGCCTACGGCCACGTGCGCTGCTACTTCGCCGCCACCCTGGGATTCGGGCTGGCGGCGCTCGGGCTGGTCCCGGCGATCGCGGCCCGCTCGCTGCCCGCCACGCTGGCGCTGACCGCCCTGGCCGGGCTCTGCTACGCCGGGCTGCAACTGCTGCCGCTCTCGCTCCTGCCCGACACCGTGCACGCCGACGCCGTCCGCACCGGCCACGCGCAGGCGGGCGCGTTCACCGGGCTGTGGACCGCCGGGGAGACGGCGGGACTGGCCCTCGGTCCCGGCCTGTTCGCCGCGGTGCTGGCGCTGTCGGGTTTCGCCTCCGCCTCCGCCGCGCAGACCGGCCCGGCGCTGACGGGCATGCTGCTCGGCTTCACCGGGCTGCCGGCCGCCCTCATGCTGCTCAGCCTGCCCCTCATCAGCCGGTACGGCCGGCTCGCCGTACAGAAGGAGACCGTGTGAGGACCGCCGAGGAACTGCTGGCCGAGATCGCCGAGCTGAGGCGGCACGACCTGCCGGTGCGCGGCGGCCAGGTGACCGCCTACGTCTACGACACCGGCAGGCCGGAGGTGCACGAGGCCGCGGCCCGCGCCTACTTCGAGATGCTGGAGGTCAACACCCTCGACCCGACGGCCTTCCCGAGCGTGGTGGAGATGGAGAAGCAGGTCGTCGGCGAGGTGGCGGCGGTGCTCGGCGGCGGGCACGGGATCTTCACCAGCGGCGGCACCGAGTCGATCATGCTGGCGGTCAAGGCGGCGCGGGACGCGGCGGGTCGGGCGCGGCCGAACCTGGTGGCGCCGGTGACCGCGCATCCGGCCTTCCACAAGGCGGCGCACTACCTGGGCCTGCAGGTCAGGGCGGTGCCGGTGGACCTGGAGACGTTCAGGGTGGCGGCGGCGGCCGTACAGGCGGAGATCGACGAGGACACGGTGCTGGTGGTGGCGTCGGCGCCGTCGTATCCGCAGGGGGTGGTCGACCCGGTGGCGGAGGTCGCGGCGGTGGCGGCCGCGGCGGGCGTGCCCTGTCACGTGGACGCGTGCGTGGGCGGGTGGCTGCTGCCGTGGCTGCGGGAGGCGGGGGCGGAGGTGCCGCCGTTCGACCTGTCGGTGCCGGGGGTCACGTCGATCTCGTGCGACCTGCACAAGTTCGGGTACGCGCCGAAGGGCGCCTCGGTGGTGCTGTTCGCCGATCCGGCGATGCGCAGGAAGGCGTACTTCGCCTCGGCGGCCTGGCCGGGATACACGGTGATCAACGCGAGCGTGCAGAGCTCGAAGTCGGCGGGTCCGCTCGGCGGCGCGTGGGCGACGTTGCGGGCGCTGGGTCACGAGGGCTACCGGGAGCTGGGGCGGGACACGCTGGAGGCGGCGCGGCGGCTGCGCGAGGGTCTGGCCGCGATCCCGGGGCTGCGGGTGCTGGGCGACCCGGCCGGGTCGCTGATCGCGTTCACGTCCGCCGAGATCGACGTCTTCGTGCTGGCCGACGAGGCGCGGGCGCGCGGGTGGTTCATCCAGCCGCAGCTCTCGTACGCCGGAATCCCCGCCAACCTGCACATCACGGTCACCGGCGCCACGCTCAAGGGCGTGGACGCGATGCTCCAGGTGATCGCGGAGTCCGCCGAGGCGGCCAGGGAACGCGGTCCCGCACAGGTCCCGGACGGGCTGGTCGAGATGGTGGCGGGGCTGGACCTGGACGCGCTCGGCGACCGGGAGTTCGGCGAGCTGGCGGCGGCGGTCGGGGTGGATCTCGGCGGCGCGGGCCAGCCGGGGATGGCCGTGGTCAACAGCATCCTGGACGCGCTGCCCGCGGCCAAGCGGGAGGAGATCCTGGTCAGGTTCCTGGCGGTCCTCTACACCTGACACGATGGGCCCATGGCCAAGCGTCCCTGTCCCTGCGGGCTGCCCGCGCCGTACGACGAGTGCTGCGGGAAGCTGCACCGCGGCCAGGCGCGGGCGGTGACGGCCGAGCAGCTCATGCGCTCGCGCTACAGCGCCTTCGCCGTGGGCGACTCCGCCTACCTGTTGAAAACCTGGCATCCGCGCACCCGCCCCGGCCGGGTGGACATCGAGCGCGGGCTGCGCTGGGAGCGCCTGGAGATCGTCGCGACCCAGGCGGGCAGCGCGATCCACACCGAGGGGACCGTGGAGTTCCGCGCCCACTACACCCACGCGGGCGTCGCGGGCCAGACGCACGAGGTGAGCAGGTTCGTCAGAGAGGGCGGCGCCTGGGTCTACCTGGACGCCGCCCCCTCCTAGCCACCTAGGCGAACGCCCAGGTGAACAGGTGCATGGCGCCTTCGGGAACGGGTCCGAAGGTCAGGCTGCGCACCTGCTTCGACGGGTCCAGCGCGATCGGCTGGGCGGCGAACAGGTACGACGGGATCGGCTGGAACGCCCACGAACCGCCGAACAGCCGGTTGGGGAGCTTGGCCACGATCTCGTTGCCGTGCTGCGGCTCGGCGCTGCTGAAGTCCAGGATCCAGTCGCTGAAGCCCAGCTTGCCGCTGCCGGTGCTGCCGTCGGTGTAGGTGATCGTCACGTCCACCTCGGGGTAGCCGAACGTGGCCGAGCCCAGGAAGGCCACCTTCGAGGCCCCGGGCGGCGCCTTCACCTCGACGGGACCGCTGCCCACCCGCAGGTGGTCCCACTCGCCCGGCTTGCGGTCCGGCCAGGTGAAGTTGAACTCCTTCCACTTGTACGGCTTGCCCGGCACGAACCCGTTGGCCTCCAGCCCCTCGTTGGAGTAGCTGAAGTTGAAGCCGTCGAGGTTGGCGATGCCCGGATGGTCGGGGTCGCCGATGCCGGCGCCGTTCTGCGCCCAGGCCACGGTGCCGCGCTCGGCGACGTTGAGCCGCAGCCCCGCGATCACGTCACCGGCGAGGATGTCCACCTCGTGGAACCCCTTCGCGGTGCCGGCGCTGACCGAGACGACCACCTTCTGCGTGGCCTTGCCGCCCGCGGGCACCCGCAGGATGCCGCTGGACGGGGTGACGGTGATCCCGGCCGGGGCCTTGGCCGTCCAGGCCACGTTCTGCGCCCGGCCGGCCGACTGCACGGCCAGTTCGCTGCTGAAGCTGCCGCCCGGCTGGACGGGCCCGCTGCCCGGGCTCAGCCCGGCCAGGTACGGCTTGACGCCGTCACCGAAGCTCGGCGGGGCGTTCCACGTCTCGCTGCCGAACTGGGTGTTGGCCGTGGCGCCGAGCGTGAAGTCCAGCCGCCCGCCCTGCTGCGCGAACGACTCGGGCAGCCATGCCTTGCCGGTGGCGACGCCGTTCACCTTGAGCGCCTGAACGTAGGGGTTGGCCGCCGCGCCGGGGGCGTTGACGGTGATCGCGCCCTGCGGCCTGGTGATCGTGACGCTGTCGAACAGCGGCGTGTTGACCATCAGCTCCGCCCGCCCGGGGATGGCGGGGTAGAGCCCCATGGCCGACCACACGTACCAGGAGCCCATGGCGCCCAGGTCGTCGTTGCCGACCAGCCCGTCCGGCCCCGACCGGAACAGCTCCTGCTGCACCCGCCGCACGAGCTCCTGCGTCCGGTACGGCCGGCCCGCCCACGCGTACAGCCACGGCGTGCCCAGCGACGGCTCGTTGCCCAGGTAGGCGAACGGCTCGTGCGGCCCGGCGTTGAGCTTCTTGAAGAAGCCGTCCAGCCGAGGCAGCACCTGCGCGTTGCCGCCCATGACGGTGAACAGCCCCTTCACGTTGTGCGGGACCATCCAGTGGTACTGCGCCCCGTTGCCCTCCACGTAGAGCTGCATGCTGGCCGGGTCGAACGGCGAGACGAACGAGCCGTCCTTGGCCCTCGGCTGGATCCAGGCGTTGGCCGGGTTGTAGAGGTTCTGCCAGTTCTGCGACCTGGCGGTGAACTCCTGCGCGATCTGCGTCTGCCCGAGCCTTGCGGCCAGTTGCGCGATGCCGAAGTCGGCGATCGTGTACTCCAGGGTGGTGGCGGGGTCGATCGGCACGTAGCCCTGGCCCATGTAGGCGGCGTTGCCGGGGCGCTCGTCGTAGCCGAGCAGCGGGCTGCCGATGTCCTGCGGGCCGACCCGCCTGGCCGCCTCGGCCATCGCGTGGACCGCCTTCTGGGCGTCGAAGTCGCGGGCGCCGAAGGCGTACATGCTGGCCAGGATGGAGTGGTAGGGGTCGCCGACCATGACGCCGGTGATCGCGATCTGGTGGGACCAGCGGTCCCAGACGTTGCCGACGGCCTGGGCGTTGTCGTACATCGACTGCGCGATGTCGGCGCCGACGGCCGGGTCGAGCAGGGCGATGAGCTGGACCTCGCTCCGGTAGATGTCCCAGCCCGAGAAGAGCGCGTAGTGGTGGCGGCCGGGCCGTACCTGCTTGGGCTTGTGGTCGAAGCCTGGGTACTGGCCGTCCACGTCGTCGCTGACGTGCGGCTGCAGCAGCGCGTGGTAGAGGTTGCTGTAGAAGGTGCGCTGGCGGTCCTCGCCGCCGCCGGTGACCCGGATCTGGCCGAGCCGCTTGTTCCAGGCGGCGAAGCCCTGGTCGCTGATCTGGTCGAGGCCCTGCGCGCCGACCTCGGCGGCGAGGTTCTTCCTGGCGCCGTCGAGGCTCACGTAGGACAGGCCCACGCGCATCTGGACCTTCTCGCCGGGGGCGAACTGCAGGTAGGCGCCTGAGCCCGGCCCGCTGGTGCCGACGTCGCCGTCGCCGACGGTCTCGGCGTTCGCGACCCGGGCGGGGCCGGTGTTCTTGACGCGGGCGGCGCCGGGGATGACGGCGTCGTCCTTCCACGTGCCGTACGCGGTGATGGGCCGGTCGAAGGTGGCGTGGAAGTAGACCTTGTAGCGCATGGGCGGGCCGCAGAAGCCGCCGGTCTGGATCCAGCCCTCGACGGTGTTGCCGCTGACCTTGGTCTCGCCGTCGTCGACGCCGTTGATGGAGCCGCTGGTGTTGAGCAGCACGGTGCCCGGCTTGCCGGTCGGGAAGGTGAAGCGGCCGACTCCGGCGCGGGTGGTGGCGGCCAGTTCGACGCCCACGCCGCTGTCGAGCGTGGCGGAATAGGAGCCCGGCCGGCCTTTCTCATTCTCGTGCTTGAACGTCTGGACGTAATCCCAGCCATTGGTGGCGGGGGAGCGGCCGATGACGCCGGAGAACGGCATGATCGGGAAATCCTGGGCGCCGTTGCAGCCCGGCCCGGAAATGTGCGTCATGGAGAATCCGCGCAGGCGGTTGTCCTCCCACGCGTATCCGCCGCCGGCCTCTCTGACGGTGTCTGGGCTCCATTGCATCATGCCGAACGGCAGGACGGCGCCGGGGAAGGTCATGCCTCCGCCGCCGCCGTGCCCGAAGTCAGGGGCGGCTTCCTTGGTGCCGTGGAAGACGTTGACCAGCGCGGCAGGGTCGGTCTGCGGGGTATGGGCGGTGGCCCCCGGCGGAACCGCCAGCGAGACCAGAAGCGCGGAGACGATCGGTAAGGACCATTGGGACACGTCAGTCCTCCAAAAGTGAGATCACGATATGGAAACGCCTATATAGGTGGCCGGTCAACGCGCAGAAAGGGCGGCAACAAGCTGTCATCGGCAACCGGGCATTAAGGGTTGGCAGGGCGTTGTGATCTTGGCACTTTTGCCATTAACCACTGCCGAGCGTCAGGAAATCTCCAGCGATGACAGTTCTGTCAGAACGAATCACTGATACGAGGGCGCCGTCGGTCCGCCTTTCCCGCCTGCTCGACACCGACACCGCCGTGCCGCTGCACGAGGAGGACGGCAGCGGCGTCACCGCAGTTCGCGGCCTGGTCGACGGGGCGCCCGTGGTGGCCTTCTGCACCGACGCCACCCTGAAGGGCGGCGCGCTCGGCGCGGAGGGAGCCCAGCACATCGTCGAGGCCATTGACGTCGCGGTGCTCCAGGGGTCCCCTGTGATCGGCCTCTGGCACTCCGGCGGCGCCAGGCTCGCCGACGGGGTGGAGTCGATGGACGGCGTGGGCCGCATGTTCGCCGCCATGACCAGGGCCTCGGGGGTGGTGCCGCAGATCTCCGTCGTCCTGGGCCCCGCAGCCGGCGCCGCCGCGTACGGCCCGGCCCTGACCGACGTGATCGTCATGACCGAGGACGCCCGCCTGTTCGTGACCGGCCCCGACATCGTCAGAACGGTCACCGGCGAGCAGATCGACATGGCCGGGCTCGGCGGTCCCGCCGCCCACGGCCCCAAGTCGGGCGTCGCCCACATCACGGTGTCCGACGAGGAGGAGGCCTACCGCAGGACCCGCCGCCTGGCCGGGTTCTTCACCCGGCACGGCGCCTTCGACTTCACCGAGCTGAGCGAGCCCAGGGACCTCGCCTCGCTGCTGCCCGACTCGCCGCGCCGCGCGTACGACGCCCGCAAGCTCGTGCGCGCCATCGTGGACGACGGCTTCGAGGAGCTGCAGCCCAAGTGGGCGGGCAACATGTGCACCGGTCTCGGCCGCCTCGGCGGGCGCACGGTCGGCGTGCTGGCCAACAACCCGCTGCGCAAGGGCGGCTGCCTCGACTCGCTGTCGGCCGAGAAGGCGTCCCGGTTCGTGCGCATGTGCGACTCGCTCGGCGTCCCCCTGCTCGTCCTGGTGGACGTGCCCGGCTACCTGCCCGGCGTCGACCAGGAGTGGGGCGGCGTGGTACGGCGCGGCGCCAAGCTCCTGCACGCCTTCGCCGAGTCCGTCGTCCCGCGCATCACGCTCATCACCCGCAAGTCCTACGGCGGCGCCTACATCGCCATGAACTCCCGCTCGCTCGGCGCCACGCGCGTCTTCGCCTGGCCGGGCTCCGAGGTGGCCGTCATGGGCGCCGAGGCCGCGGTCGGCATCCTGCACCGCAAGGTCCTGGCCGCGGCCCCCGAGGAGGCGCGGCCGGAGCTGCTGGCCCGCCTGACCGAGGAGCACCAGCGCGTGTCCGGCGGCGTGCAGCGGGCCCTGGCGATGGGCGCCGTGGACGAGGTCATCGCTCCGGAGACCACCCGGCTGCGCCTGGCCGAGGCTCTCGCCGAGGCGCCCCCGTCGAGAGGGCGCCACTCCAACATCCCCCTCTGAAAGGAGCCAGCCATGTCCCAGGTCAAGGTCATCCTGCTCGGCGGTCCGCCCCATCTGCCCGCCGACCGCCGCATCCAGCGGGTCGTCGCCGTCGAGGAGACGCTCAAGCTGCCGCTGGGCGCCGGCTACGAGCACTTCAGGCACGAGGGCGAGAACGCCTCCGTCGACGGCGAGGACCTGCCGGTCCTGCGCTGGGTCATGCACACCGCCATCGCGGAGTGAGACCCGCTCAGGTGTGCTCACGGGCCAGACTCGTCGGCAGGTCGGTGCGGCGGGTGACGCTGAGCTTGCGGAAGATCCGCGTGAGGTGCTGTTCCACGGTGCTGACCGTGATGAACAGCTTCCCGGAGATCTCGCGGTTGGTGAAGCCCTCCGCGGCCAGCGTCGCCACTCGCAGCTCGGCGTCGCTGAGCACCGGGCTCTCGCCGTGGTGCTCGGGCTCGGGCGCGGACTCGGTCCTGCGCCCGCGCGACAGGGCCCGGCTCAGCGGGGCGGCGTGGCAGGCTTCCGCGAGGACGCGGGCCCGCCGCCCGAGCATGCCCGCCCGGCGCGCCTCGCCCTTGGCGTGGTAGGCCTCGGTGAGGTCGAACAGCGCCCTGGCCAGCTCGTACCGGTCGCCGCACGACTGCAGCAGGTCGCTCGACTGCCGCAGGAGCATCGGCCGCGTACGCGGCTCGCTGACCGAGGCCAGCACCCGAAGCGCGATGCCGTGGACCCGGTTGGACCGGCCGCGGCAGCGGGTGAGCTGGTCGTCGATGAGCCGGCGGGCCTCCTCGCTCTGGCCGAGCTGGATGAGCGCCTCGGCGGCCTCCACGCGCCAGGGCAGGAAGCCGGGGACGTCCATCTCCCACTTGCGGATCAGCTCGCCGCAGTGCATGAAGTCGCGCAGCGCCTGCCTCGGCTGGTCGGCCGCGAGGTTGAAGCGGCCCCTGCCGTAGAGGTACTGCAGGCCGTAGCGGGTCTCCAGCATCGCGTCGGGCACCGGCTCGTCGAAGCGGGACAGGCACTCGTCCAGGCGGCCCATTGCGGAGCCGGCCAGCAGGAGCGTCCCGAGCGGGCTGCCGACCGCCACGCCCCAGCTTCCCGCGGGGATGATCTCCAGGGCGCGGGTGGCGTCCTGCGCGGCGGCGGACAGGTCGCCCCTGCGCAGCGCGATCTCGGCGCGGATGGCCGACAGCCGCGCCTGCCTGCTCGGCGCGCGGCGGGCCGCCGCCTCCTCGATGAAGGCGTCGCACCAGGGCGCGGCCTTGCCGAAGCGGTCGGTGTAGGTGAGCGTCAGCAGCGCGCTCTCGACCGTGTCCATGGACATCTCGTCCAGGTGCGAGCCGCGCAGGATCTGCTCGGCCGTGGCGATCGTCTCCTCCTTCGGGCCCTCGGCCAGCACGCCCGCCAGCGCCTCCGCCGACTCCATCCGGCGGCCCACCCGCAGCGACGAGGCGGCGCTGCCCGCCTGCTCGCGGGTCAGGCCGGGCAGGTGCCGCAGGAACGAGGGGTAGGTGCCGCGGAACCACGGCCTGGCCGCGGCCACCTCCGCCACCGCCTCCTGGTCGAGCCGGTCGGGCTCGGCGAGGTGGCCGAGCACCTCCTTGGCGTCGCCCGCGTGGCCGTGCCACAGCAGCGCCTTGGCCAGCACCACCGCGTCGGAGCCGCCCAGGTTGCCCTTGTGCAGGGCCCGGGTGAGCTCGGCGAGCTGGCCGGTCGGGGTGCTGGGGTCGATGCGCCACTTGGCGCGCACCAGCATGGTCGCGATCCTGGCCCGCCGCCGCTCGTCGTCGCAGGCCCGCGAGGCGAGCTTCAGGTACTCGATCGCGGTCTCCACGCCGTCGTCGCGCAGCGCGTGCGAGGCCGCCTCCTCCAGCACCGACAGCGCCCACGGCTCCTCGGCGTGCCCGGCCTTCAGCAGGTGCTGGGCCACCACGGCCACCGGCGCGCCCTCGTCGTAGGTGAGCTCGGCCGCCTGGCGGTGCAGGCCGACGCGCTCGGCGGGGTCCAGCTCGCCCAGCACGGCCGACCTGGCGCTCTCGTGCCGGAAGCGGCCCTCGTCCAGCAGGCCCACGCCGTCCAGGGCCATCAGCGCCTTGGCGGTGGCCGGCTCGCTCTCGCCCAGCAGCTTGCCCAGGCGCTCCGGCTCGCCCAGCACCGCCAGGCCCCTGGCCGCCACCAGCATGCGCAGGTCGGCCCGGTGCAGGCAGGCCAGGACGGCGTCGCCGTAGCGGGTGGCGGGGGCGCCGGTGTCCTGGAGGTCCTCCAGCAGCGCGTCGGCCAGCAGCCGGTTGCCGCCGCTGAGCTGGTGGCAGGTGACCGCGTGCCGTTCGGCGGCCTCGGCCCCGGCGCGCTCGGCCACCCGCTCGGCCACGCCCTCCGCCGACAGGTGGCCCAGGCGCACCGCGCGGCAGTGGGGCTGGCGCAGGACCTCGGTGTGGAAGAGGCTCTGCAGGTGCGGGCTGTGGTCGGCGGCGCTGAAGACCAGCATGATCTTGGCGAACCTGACCCGGCGCGCCAGGTAGGACAGGCACAGTTGCGAGCCCCGGTCGGCGTGGTGGACGTCGTCCACCATGATCACCAGCGGGCAGCGCTCCGACAGGTCGAGCAGGACCCTGGCCAGCGCGTCCACGACCTGGACGTCCATGTGCTCGATGGCCTCGGAGCGCGGGTCCATGCCGAGCTTGGCGCGGGTGTCCTCGCTGATCAGGCCGAGCGTGGTCTCCTGCTGCTCCTCCGTCAGCGGTGCGCTGTGGATGAGCTGGGACAGCACGCCCAGCGGCACCTCGGACTCGGCGCGGGAGCCGGTCGCGGTGAGCGGCAGCGCGCCCTGCTCGAAGACGCCTTCGGCGAAGCCGTACAGGAGCTTGCTCTTGCCGGTGGCGATGGCGCCGGTGACCATCGCGATCCGGCCCTTGCCGGATACCGTCTCGTCCAGCAGCGCACGCAGGGTGGCCAGTGACATCGCTTCTCCCCGTTCCTAGTGCCCCGCCGCGGCGACGCTCACGGCACGGCTGGTGTGGGTCTCGCGGACCAGGCGCGACCCGGCCGCCCTCACGGCCAGGAAGGCGGCGGTGGCGATGTCGGCGTCGATCCCGACGCCCCAGGCCACCTCGTCGCCGAGCGCGCACTCCGCGTAGATCACGGTCTCTTCTCGCGAGCAGCCGCCGAGCAGCCGCTGGTCGGGCGCGAGCTCCTCGTGGTCGAGGGAGCGGCCCGTACGGTGGACGACGCGCACCTGGATGCCCCAGGGACCGAGGAGCGCGCCGAGCGTCCTGAACGTGTCGGCCCGCGGGCCGCAGTGGTCGAAGGCCCCGTCCACGTACAGCGAGGCGGTGATGGGCGCGGGCCAGCCGGTCGTCGCGGCGACGTCCCCGTGGCACAGGTACTCCTGCGCGAACAGCGTCCCGATCAGGCTCGGCGACACCTCGCCGCCCATGGTGTCGGCGTGCGCCTGCACCTTGGCGGCCAGGTCGGACTGCAGGCCGCGGGGCAGGTTCATGCCGTGCCACGCGCTCATCACGTAGGCGACGCCGCCCTTGCCCGACTGGCTGTTGACGCGCACGACCGCCTCGTAGGTGCGGCCCACGTCCTTGGGGTCCACCGGCAGGTACGGCACCCGCCACGGCAGCTCACCGGCGGGCAGGTCACGCGCGACGGCCTGCCGTTCCAGCTCGTCGAAGCCCTTCTTGATGGCGTCCTGGTGGGAGCCGGAGAAGGCGGTGTAGACGAGGTCGCCGCCGTAGGGGTGGCGCGGGTGGACCGGGAGCTCGTTGCAGACCTCGACGGTGCGCCGGATCGCGCTGATGTCGGAGAAGTCGAGGCCGGGGTCGACGCCGTGGGCGTACATGTTCATGCCCAGCGTGACGAGGCAGACGTTGCCGGCCCGCTCGCCGTTGCCGAACAGGCAGCCCTCGACCCGCTGGGCCCCGGCGAGCAGGGCGAGCTCCGCCGAGGCGACGCCGGTGCCGCGGTCGTTGTGCGGGTGGACGGACAGGCACACGTGCTCGCGCCTGGACAGGTTGCGGCCGAGCCACTCGATCTGGTCGGCGAAGACGTTGGGCAGCGAGCGCTCGACCGTGGTCGGGAAGTTCAGGATGATCCCGCGGCCCTCGCCGGGCTGCCAGACGTCCATGACCGCCTCGCAGACCTCCAGCGAGAAGTCCAGCTCGGTCTCGTTGAACAGCTCGGGGGAGTACTGGAAGGCCACGTCGGTGCCGTGCAGCCGGCGCTCGGCGCCGTCCATCATCACCCGTGTGGCCCGCACGGCCATCTCCTTGCAGCCGTCGCGGTCCATGCCGAAGACGACCTCGCGGAAGACCGGGGAGGTGGCGTTGTAAATGTGGATCATCGCGCGCGGCGCGCCTTTGAGGCAGTCGACCGTCTGCTCGATGAGCTCCTCGCGGGCCTGGGTGAGCACGGTGATGCGGACGTCGTCGGGAATGCGGTCCTGCTCGATGAGCATGCGCACGAAGTCGTGGTCGCTCCTGCTGGCCACGGGAAAGCCGACCTCGATCTCCGTGAATCCCATATCCACCAGAAGCTCGAACATCATGAGCTTGCGCTCGGGGGTCATCGGATTGGCGAGAGACTGGTTGCCGTCGCGCAGATCGGTGGACAGCCAGCGCGGCGCGGTGCGAATTCGATTCCCGGGCCAGGTGCGGTCGACCAGGTCGATGGGCGTGAATCCGGCGTAACGCTCGACACCCTTCATCGGTTTTCCTTTCGCAGGCCTTTTCAATGCGGAGCGGGGAGCTCGAACGTGGGCTTCACGCCCAGCTCGGCGTCCAGGAGAATGCGCAGCCCCTCGTAGGCCCGCCGGGCGTCCGTGCGCCGGCCGGAGCGCGTGAGCGCGGTGATGAGCTGGGCGTGGAAGGTCTCGTTCAGCGGGTGCGCGACGACGAGCGCGCGCAGTTCCTCGATCAGCTCCGTGTGCCTGCCGAGCTTGATCCGCAGGTCGATGGAGGTCTCCTGGGCGCGCAGCCGCTGCTGGTCGAGCGCGGTCGCGGGCGGTCCGAGCACGAAGCCGAGCGGTACGCCGGCCAGGGCGGAGGAGCCGGTCCAGAGACCGAGCGCCCGCTCCAGCAGCCGTTCCGCGGCGGCGATCCTGCCCTCGCGGGCCTGCTGCCCCGCCTGGGCGACCAGGCGGGGGAAGACGAGGGCGTCGACGCGGTCCGCGTCGGTGCGCAGCACGTAGCCGGCGGGCCTGGTGACGATGGATTCGCCCGCCGCGGGCCCGAGCATTCTGCGCAGGTAATAGATGTGGGTCTGCAGGGTCTTCAACGCGTCTTTCGGCGTCCTGGACGGCCACAATTCGTCGATGAATTGATCGAAGCCGACCGTGCGCCCGGCGTTGAGCGCGAGCAGGGAAATCGCCTGGCGGATTTTCGGTCCGCGCAGTGCCAGTATTCCAGCGTATTCGTCGCGCACCTCTACGTGCCCGAGCAGCTTGAAATCCAGCATGACATTCCCTATCGTCGCGTCTGGTCGACTCGAGCCGAAGCTAGCCGTGCGGCGGAGGGCCCGGCAAGACGGATTCCCGGGAGGTTGTAGGCCGGGTATCCGAGGAATCATCGGGGACTACAACTTTCGTATCACCCCCTTATCTGCGCGGGTGGCGGGGGCAAGAATCCGGCCATGGCTGGAGTTACCGCGTCAAGGAACGCGACAGGTTCGATCCCTTCGATGCTGGCGATGTGCGTGGCCGAGGCCAGGCCCGCCGTTCTGACCGTGTCCGCGCTGCGTTTCCTCACCGGGGTCGTGCTGGCCCTGCCGGTCGTGGAGGTGGCGCCGGAGCCGCTCAAGGTGCTGCAGGGCGCCGCGGCGTGGGTCCTGTCGATCTTCGCCATCTACTTGTTCAACGGCGTCACCGACGTGACCGAGGACCGCGTCAACGGATCGGCCAGGCCGATCGCCCGCGGGGCGCTGGATCCGGGGTCGGCCCTGTTCGTGGCGGGTGTGGCCGCGGTGCTGTCGCTGGCCGCGACGCTCGACCTGCCGGGCCCGATGACGCTGATCGTGGGGGCGAACCTGGTGCTGGGCTACCTCTACTCCGGCCCGCCGCTGCCGCTCAAGGGCAGTTCGGGAGGGACCGTCGTGGTGCTGGTGCTGTCCGGGTTGCTGTCGTATCTGGGGGGCTTCACGCTGGCGGCCGGGGGCCAGGCGGTCGCCACCCCTACCGGGTTACTGGTGTTCGCCGCCGCGTCCATCGCGTGGATGACGCTCGTGGGCGTGCCGGCCAAGGATCTGTCCGACCTCGAGGGGGACGCCGCGGCGGGACGGCGCACGATCGTGGTGACCAGGGGTGAGCGGGCCTCCAGGTGGTTCATGTCGGTGGCGGCGTCGGGGCTGGTCGTGGCGTTGTTCGCGGTGATCCTGCTGCTGGGGGTGGAGCTGGTCTGGGTGGCCCTGGCGGTGGCCGCGGGGGCGGTCGCGGTGGTCCGCGCGGGTGGCAGGGCGCTGCCACCCGGGGGGAGCCGGAGCGAACAACGCCGGCCGTACCGCGCGTTCATGGCCACACAACACCTGGTTCACATTACCGCGCTGATATCCGGCATTTGACGTTATATGTTGCCAGGATGGCCAGCCTGCGAGATAGTTGAGTGCTTGGTCCCATGGGCGGAAGGGACATCCTTGGATGCGGCATACGGGGTTGGGGGCGACCCGGCGAGAATCGTGGACGCTTGTCGGGAAGAAATCCTCGCCGAATTCGAGGCCGCCCTGCTCGCCGCCGGCAACGTTCTGTACACGGACCCGCAGGCCAAGCGACAGGCCCTAATGACCGCGCGTTACGTCCTGGACGATGTCGCGGCTACTCTCCGTGCCGGAAAGGTGCAGATTAACAACCTGTATAAATTCCACGCGTGGGAAGTGGGCAGCCGCCGTGCAGCCACCGGCGTACATCCGAAAGCTTCTCTTGAGGCAGGCTCACTTTTCTTTCGGGTAGCGATGACGCGACTGGCGCGTGAGGTCGCCGTGCAATCGGAATCGCCGGCGGAGTCCTTCACGCTCGTGGCGACGGGCATGGAGGAGAGCCTCTCGTTACGGATCCGCGAGGCGTCGGAGAGCTACCACGGCTTCCTGCTCAACCAGGTCCACGAGGCGCAGGAGGACGAGCGCCGGCGCATCGCCCGCGAGCTGCACGACCGCATCGGCCACGGCATCAGCGTCGCCCACCAGCAGCTCGCGCTGGCCGAGGTCTACCGGGTCACCAACGCCGCCCGCGCCTCCACCAAGATGGGCGTCGCCCAGCAGGCCATCCAGGAGACGATGGAGAACCTGCGCCAGATGACCTCGGAACTCCATCCCCAGGTGCCGCTGAAGAGCCTGGAGAAGGCGCTGCTCGGCTTCCTGGAGGCTGTCGAGGACGACACGGTCTCCGTGGGTCTCCACGTCAACGGCGACGAGGGCTGGGCCGACGCCCGGGTGCTCGACGAGGCGTTCCTGGTCGTCAGGGAGGCCGCGCGCAACGCCTTCAACCACGCCGCGCCCACGATGATCCTCATGCGCGTGGACATCGCGCCCCACGAGCTGGTCGCCACCGTGCAGGACAACGGCAGGGGCTTCGACCCGGCCATCGTGCGCGGCAAGGGCGGCGTCGGGCTGAGTTCCATGCGCGAGCGCACCGAACTGCTCGGCGGCCGGGTCACGATCTCCAGCGCCCCGGGCAGCGGCTGCCTCGTGGAGGTGTTCATCCCCTTGAAGAAGCGCCACGATGACCACGACCCCGGGTAGCGCGCTGATCTCCGTCGGCATCGTGGACGACCACGCCCTCTTCAGGGAGGGGCTGCGGGAGATCCTGGAGGCGGGCGGCGACATCGGCATCGTCGGCGAGGCCGGCGACTCGGCGGGCGCCGTCGCCATGGTCGGCGCCACCAAGCCGGACGTGCTGCTGCTCGACGTCGAGATCCCCGGCGACGAGGTCACCGAGACCGTCGGCAAGGTACGCAGGATCTCGCCCGGCACCCAGATCATCATCCTCAGCATGTACGACGGGCCGCAGTTGCTCACCCGGCTGCTGGCCGCCGGAATCCGCGGCTACCTCCTCAAGAGCGTCCACAGGCACGAGCTGATCGCGGCGGTCAAGAGCGTGCACGAGGACCCGTCCAGGGTCGTGCTCGCGGTCTCCCGGCACAGCTTGGCGCACGTGGAGTCGGGGCCGCCCTCCGGCGGGCTGAGCGAGAAGGAGCTGGAGGTCCTGCAACTGGCCGCCCAGGCGCTCAGCAACGCCCAGATCGCCCGCCGCCTCGGCCTGGCCGAGGCCACCGTGAAGCGGCACATGCGCAACATCTTCGTCAAGCTCAACGCGGTCTCGCGGATCGACGCCGTCAACAAGGCGGTGGCGGCCTCGCTGCTGGCGCCTCAGAGCAGGAGCGAGGGGGAGTAGTCGGGGAAGATCGCGGCCAGCTCGTCGCGGGTCTCCGGGCCGAGCGCGACGCTGGTCGCGGCCAGGTTCATCTCCAGGTGCACCTGGTCGCGGGTGCTGGGCACCGGCACCACCCGCTCGTCCTGGGCCAGCAGCCAGCCGAGCGCCAGCCGGCCCGCGCCCAGGTCGAGCTCGGCCGCCGCGGCCTCCAGCCGGCGCAGCGCGGGGACGTCGCGGCCCGGCAGGAAGCGGGCGTCGCCGTGGCGCCAGTCGTGCGGGCCGAGGACGGCTGCGGACCTGATCCGGCCGGTGAGGAAGCCCCTGCCCAGCGGGCGGGCGGCGAGCATGCCCACGCCCAGCCGGTCCGCCTCGGCCAGGAGGGGGGCGGCGGCCTGCCGTACCCAGAGGGAGAACTCGGCCGCTAGCGCGGTGACGGGGTGGACGGCGTGCGCGCGCCGCAGTTGCGCGGCCGTGGCGCCGGAAAGGCCGATGTGGCGGATCTTCCCCGCCGACACGAGCGCGGCCAGCGCGCCCACGCTCTCCTCGATCGGCACGCGGTCGTCCTGGCAGTGCAGGAAGTAGACGTCGACGCTCTCGACGTCCAGGCGCTTGAGCGAGGACTCGCAGGCCCGCTCCAGGTACTCGGGCCGGCCGTCGAACTCGACCCGGCGGCCGAGACCGCGGACGCCGCCCCTGGTGCAGACGACGACCTCGTGCTCGCGCCCCGCCACGGCCCGGCCGACGACGCGCTCGACCTGCCCGGCGGCGTAGAAGTCGGCGGTGTCGACGAGCGTCACGCCGGCGTCGAGCGCGCGGCGGATCAGGCCGGCCGCCTCGTGCTGGTCGGCGTGGCCGTAGGCGCCGGCGAGGGCCAGGGAACCGAGCCCCATGCGGGACACGGCCGGTCCCGTCCGGCCCAACCGCGTATAGCGCATCCTCCTTGATAGCGAATATCCCTCAAAAAACGGTCAAATTACGGGTTAACTCGTGCTCCGCTTCCCCTATAGGACGCACCCCTAATTTGGGGGTACGGCCCCGCAATCATGTTCGCTGCCCTATTGGCGAATTGCCGTGTATGGGTAAGTTGGCGGGGTGATCGAGGACATCCTCCCCCCGGAGGTCGAGGCTTTCGAGACCTTCGACGATCCTCCAGGCACCGTGCTCTTCCCCGAGGAGGAGGCGCTGATCGGGCGGGCGGTGGAGAAGCGGCGCAGGGAGTTCGCGACCGCGCGCTACTGCGTCCGCCGGGCCATGGGCAAGCTCGGGATGGCGCCGGTGGCCGTGCTGCGCGGCCCGCGGGGCGAGCCGACCTGGCCGCCCGGCATCGCCGGCAGCATCACCCACTGCACCGGGTACCGCGCCGCCGCGCTCACCAGGAAGCCCGCCATGCTCGGCATCGACGCCGAGCCCGACGCCCCGGTGGGCGACGACGTGATCGAGGCCGTCTCGCTGCCGCACGAGCGCGAGATGCTGCGCAGGCTGGCGGCCGCCAACCCCGGGCCCTGCTGGGACCGGCTGCTGTTCAGCGCCAAGGAGTCCGTCTACAAGGCCTGGTTCCCGATGACGAACCGGTGGCTGGGCTTCTACGACGCCGAGATCGACGTCGACCCGTTCGGCGGCACGTTCTCGGCCCACATCATGGCGGAAGGGCTGCGGTGGCAGGGGCGGTGGCTGATCCGCAACGGCCTGATCGTCACCGCGATCGCGAGGATCGGGATGACATGATCAGATTCGGCGTGGTGCTCATCGACGAAGGCTGCTCCAGGACCGAGTGGACGGACAAGTGCCGGCGGGCCGAGGCGCTCGGCTACGACGTCGTCGCCGTCCCCGACCACCTGAACCTGATGGCGCCCTTCCCCTGCGCCGTGCTGGCCGCCGAGGCCACCACGCGACCCAGGATCGGCACGTACGTGCTCAACTCCAGCTTCTACCTGCCCGCGGTGCTGGCCAGGGACGTGGCCACCACCGCCAGGCTGCTCGGCGACCGGCTGGAGCTCGGCCTCGGCACCGGCTACGTCAAGGCCGAGTTCGAGAAGGCCGGCATCCCGTTCGGCACCGCCGCCTCGCGCGCCGACCGGCTGGAGAGCCTGGTCAAGGAGCTCGACGCGGAGCTGGGGGAGTCGGCGCCGCCGCTGATGATCGGGGGACACGGCGACCGCATCCTGCGCCTGGCCGCCCAGCGCGCCCAGACGGTCAGCTTCACCGGCGCGCCGTACCGGGCCGAATACGGCAGGACCGCGCTCGTGGACGCCGCGGCGCTCGCCGAGCGCGTCGCCTTCGTCAGGGCCGAGGCCGGCGGGCGCGAGCCCGAGCTGAACCTGCTGCCCAAGGCCACGATCATCACCCGCGAGCGCCGCGCGGGCCTGGAGAGCCTGCGACGCTACGCGCCCGACCTCACGCCCGAGCAGCTCCTGGAGGTCCCGACGCTGCTCGTGGGCACGCCCGCGCAGCTCGCCGAGCAGGTCCTGCGCGACAGCGAGCGGTACGGCTTCGCCTACTTCACCGTGACCGAGGCGGCCATGGAGGACTTCGGCAGGGTCATCGAGCGGCTGCGCTAGAGGCTGTCGAGGCAGGCGCTCAGCGTGCGGGCCTGGACGTTGAGGTAGTAGCTGTGCCGCAGCAGCTCCACGACCTGGTGCATGGCCAGCCAGCGGAAGTCGGGATGGCCGGGCGCCGGGTCCTCGTCGGTCTCCACGATCAGGTAGCGGTTCCTGGCGTGGTAGAAGCGCCCGCCCTCCTCCGACAGCACGGTGTCGAAGCGGATGCGCTCGGGGCCCGCGCCCAGCACCTCGTCCAGGAACAGCGGGCGGGCCGCGGGCGGCAGGTGGTCGTAGTTCTCCGGCACGCACTGCACGGTCGGCGCCAGCTCGACCACGTCGGTGTAGCCGGGCTCCACCCGAGCGTGGACCAGCGCGTGCAGCACGCCGCCGATCTGGCGCACCAGGAAGGCGATGACGCCGGTGCCCACCGGCTCGATCATCGGCTGGGTCCAGCCGCTCACCTCGCGCCCGTTGGAGGCCACGCGCACGCCGATGATGTCGAAGAAGCGGCCGCTCTCGTGCGAGATCCGCCCGCCGTCGCGGCGCCACTGCCGCAGCCGGTTGAGCGGGATGGGCTCGGTGCTGATGTCCACGGTGGAGCGGATGCCGCTGAGCCAGCTCAGCACCTCGTCGATCCCGTGCGCGGCGCTCTGGCGCGGGTCGCGCGAGCGGACGAGCGCCGCGCGGAAGCCGTCCCCCTCGGGGACCGGCGTCCCCAGCGCCGGCATGCAGGCCAGGACCGTGCGCGCGTCCATGTTCACCAGGTCGGGCACGGCCAGCATCTCGTGGACCCGCCCCAGCGGCAGCCAGCGGAACCCGTCGAGCACCTCGACGTCCTCGGCGGTCTCCACGACCATGTTCCTGTTGCGCTTGCGGTAGAACCACGCGCCCTGCTCCGACTGGCGCACGTCCGCCAGCACCCGTCCGCTCGGCTCGCGAAAGTGCTCCAGGTACGGCACCGGCCGCCCCTGGTGCACGCGGGTGTAGTTGCTCCTGGTGGCCTGGACGGTGGGCGAGACCTGCGGGCCGTCGTGGTTGCCCGGCTCGTTCTTGGCCTGCATGAGGAGGTGCGGCACGCCGTCCACGCGCTTCACCAGGATGCCGAGGATGCCCACCTCGGGCTGGTTGATGATCGGCTGGGTCCAGGCGTCCACGGGGCTGCCGGGAAAGCGCACGTCGAGCCCCTGGACGGTGAAGAACTTGCCGCTGTCGTGGCGGATGTTCCCCGTGCTCTCGCACCGGCGCCATCCGCCCAGCTCTTCGAGAGGAAGCCGCTCCACCGTCATCGCGGTGTGCTCGGCGACTTCCTCGAACCAGCTCAGGACGTCAAGAATGGCGGTCTCCTAACAACGGGCCTTTACCGCCGAAGTTCGCATGCGCCCTCATAACACCTCAACCCCTGCTTTTCAGCGATGGAAGATAGGGGTTATCTCTGGGACCGGCCATTCATACGCTCTTAGGGTGGACGCCATGACCGATCGTCCGGAAATCCGAGCCAGTGACCAGGATCGCGACCGAATTGCGGAAATGCTGCGGGTCGCGGTCAGCGAGGGCCGCATCGACCTCGAAGAGCTGAACGAGCGCCTGGACCGCACCTACGGCGCGCGCACGCTCGGCGAGCTGGACGCGGTCGTCGCCGACTTACCCCAGGCAGGGCCGCCGCCCCCGGCGCTGGTGCCCGCCACCGTGGTGGCCGCTCCGCTGCCCGCCGCCCGCCCCGGCGACGTGCTGGAGCTGCACACGCGCAGCGGCAAGATCCGCCAGGACGGTCGCTGGGTGGTGCCGCCGCTCATCACGACGAAGGCACACAGGTTCGGCACGGTACGGGTGGACTTCACCCGGGCCGAATGCGCGTACCGCGAGGTGACCGTCGACGTGCAGATCACCTCGTGGTTCGGCGACGTCGTCATCATCGCCCCCTACGACTGGTGGGTGCAGGACGACGCGGTGACCCGCCGGCTCCTCGGCGCCGTCCACAACAGGCCCATCGTCTCGCCCACCCAGGCCGCCGTCGTCGTGCGGCTCACCGGCTACGTGCAGACCGGTGACGTGTGGGTGAGGTACCGCCGCTGACGGCAACCTTCAGGAGGATCGCATGGCGTGCCGCATCTGTTCCGGCCGGCTCCGCGAGTTCGCGGACTTCGGCCGGCAGCCGATCTCCGACGCCTTCGTCGAACCCGGTGACCCACGCGAGGAGTTCTTCTTCAGGCTCGCGGTCGGCGTCTGCGAGAGCTGCACGATGGTGCAGCTCCTCGAAGAGGTGCCGAGGGAGCGCATGTTCCACGAGGGCTACCCCTACGTCTCCTCCGGCTCCTCGGTCATGCGCGAGCACTTCCACGCGCTGGCCAAGCGGCTTCTGACCACCGAGCTGAACGGCGATGACCCGTTCGTCGTCGAGCTCGGCTGCAACGACGGCACCATGCTGGAGGTCGTCGCCGACGCCGGGGTCAGGCACCTCGGCGTCGAGCCGTCGGGCGGCGTGGCCGACCTGGCCGCCGCCAAGGGCGTCCGCGTCACCAAGGACTTCTTCGAGGCCGAGACCGCCGCCCGCGTACGCGCCGCCGACGGCCCCGCCGACGTGATCTACGCGGCCAACACCCTGTGCCACATCCCCTACATGGACTCCATCCTCAGCGGCGTCGACACCCTGCTGAAGCCCGGCGGCGTCTTCGTCTTCGAGGACCCGTACCTGGCCGACATCGTGGCCCGCTCCTCCTTCGACCAGATCTACGACGAGCACTTCTACTTCTTCGCCGCCGGCTCCGTCAGCCGCATGGCCGCCCGCCACGGCTTCGAGCTCGTCGACGTCGAGCGCCTGCCCGTCCACGGCGGCGAGGTGCGCTACACCCTCGCCAGGGCCGGGGCCAGGACGCCGAGCCCCGGCGTCGCCGCGATGCTGGCCGAGGAGGAGGCCGCGGGCATCACCCGGCTGTCCGCGCTCGACCGCTTCGCCGCCACCGTCGAGGGCAACCGCGACCGGCTCACGGCGCTGCTGAAGGGCCTGCGCGCCCAGGGCGCCACCATCTACGGCTACGGCGCCACCGCCAAGAGCGCCACCGTGCTCAACTACTGCGGCATCGGCCCGGACCTGCTCACCTTCGTCACCGACACCACCCCCGCCAAGCAGGGACGGCTCACGCCCGGCTCGCACATCCCCGTGCTCGGGCCCGAGGCGTTCCGCGACCCCTACCCCGACTACGCGCTGCTGCTCGCCTGGAACCACGCCGAGGAGATCATGGCCAAGGAGACCGGCTTCCGCGAGGCGGGCGGCCGGTGGATCCTCTACGTCCCCGACGTCCACGTCGTGTGATGCGCCATCGGGAGCTCGCCGTCTCCGGCGCCTTCGAGTTCACCCCCCAGGTCTTCCCGGACGAGCGTGGGTCGTTCGCCTCGCCGTACCAGGAGGGGGCCTTCATCGCCGCGACCGGGAAGGGGCTCTTCCCGGTCGCGCAGGCCAGCAGGAACGTCTCCCGGCGCGGGGTGGTGCGCGGCATCCACTACACGCTCATCCCGCCGGGGACGGCCAAGTACGTCTACTGCGCGGCGGGGCGGGTGCTGGACTTCGTGGTGGACCTGCGGGTGGGCTCGCCGACGTTCGGGCGGTGGGAGTCGGCCGAGCTGAGCCTCGCCAACGGGCGCGCGGTCTACTTCCCGCCCGGGGTGGGGCACGCCTTCGCCGCCCTGGAGGACGACTCCGTCGTCTGCTATCTGCTCTCGGCCGAGTACCGCAGGGAGAACGAGCTCACGCTGTCGGTCTTCGACACCGACCTCGCGCTCGACCTGCCCGCCGGGACGCCGCCCATCCTCTCGGAACGCGACGCGGCCGCCCCCACGCTGGGTGAGGCGGCCGCGCTCGGGCTGCTTCCCGAGTGGTGACTACAGCACCTCGCGCAGGGCGGCGATGACCTTCTCCTGCACCTCGACCGGCAGCGACGGGTACATGGGCAGCGAGAAGATCTGCCCGGCCAGCTCCTCGGTCACCGGCAGGCTGCCCGGCCGGTAGCCGAGGTGGGCGAAGCCGGTCATCGTGTGGACCGGCCACGGGTAGCTGATGTTGAGGTGGATGTCGTACGCGCGCAGCGCCTCGATGATCTCGTCGCGCCGGGGGTGGCGCACCACGTAGACGTAGTAGACGTGCTCGTTGCCCTCGGCGGTCGCGGGCAGCACCAGGTCGGTGCCGCCCAGGGCGCGCTCGTAGCGCTCGGCGACCGCGCGGCGGCCGGCGATGTAGGCGTCGAGCCTGGTCAGCTTGCGGCGCAGGATCTCCGCCTGGACCTCGTCGAGGCGGGAGTTGTGGCCCGGTGTCCGCACCACGTAGTAGGTCTGCTCCATGCCGTAGTAGCGCAGGCTGCGCAGGCTGGCGTCCACGACGTCGTCGGAGGTGATCGTCGCGCCGCCGTCGCCGTAGGCGCCGAGGACCTTGGTCGGGTAGAAGGAGAAGGCCGCGGCCCTGCCCATCGAGCCGGCCACGCGGCCGTGGTGCCTGGCGCCGTGCGCCTGCGCGCAGTCCTCCAGGATCACCAGGTCGTACGCCTCGGCCAGGCGCTCCAGCGGAGCCATGTCCACGCACTGGCCGTACAGGTGGACCGGCAGCAGGCAGCGGGTACGCGGCGTGATGGCCGCCTCCACCTGCTCGACGTCCATGAGGTAGGTGTCACGGTGAACGTCCACGAAGACCGGCGTGGCGCCCACGCCGTCGATGGCGACGACCGTCGGCGCCGCCGTGTTGGACACGGTGATCACCTCGTCGCCCCTGCCGACCCCCAGCGCCTGGAGGCCGAGCTTGATCGCGTTGGTGCCGTTGTCCACTCCGGTGCAGTGGCGCGCGCCGTGGTAGGCGGCGAACTCGGCCTCGAAGGCGCGCACGCTCTCGCCGAGCACGAGCTGGCCGGATTGGAACACGGTCTCGACGGCGTCGATCAGATCGTCCCGCTCGACGTCGTATTCCGGCAGGTAGTCCCAGACACGAGTGGCCATGACTCAACGTAATCACCGGGCCCCGTACCCGCGGTACCCCTATCACCGGGTTAGGGGTGACACGTTATGCCCCGTCCTCACTAGCTTTGTTGGTATGGCACGGCATTACCTCTTCATGTGTCAGCCCGATCACGGCCATGTGATTCCCAACCTGGCCGTGGTCTCCGAATTGGTGCGCCGGGGAAACCGGGTCACCTACGTCACCGGTGAAAGCATGGCCGATGTCGTCCGCGCCGCGGGCGCGACCGTCGTCGGCTACGACTCCATTTATCACCAGGCCGATCTGCGCCGGCTCGAGGACGACCCGCTCGGGCTCATTTCGCTCTTTCTCGACGAGAGCCGGGTCATGCTGGAAAGCGTCGGTTCGGAAAAGGCCGATGTCGTGGTCTATGACATCTCCGTGCTGCACGCCGGGCGGATTCTGGCGCGTAAGTGGGAACGGCCGGCCGTACAACTGATTCCGGTGTTCGCGTCGAACGAGCATTTCTCCTACCTTTCCTCCATCTACGGCGACGGCGGCGACGGCGGCGCGCTGCCCGGCTGGGTCGACGACATGCTGGCCAGGACCGCCGCGCTCGCGCTGGATCACGGCGTGGACGTGCCGCCGGCCGACCTGTGGTGGCAGGTGCAGGACTTCAGCCTGGTCAACCTGCCGCGCTCCTTCCAGTTCGCGGGCGAGACCTTCGACGAGCGCTTCGCCTTCGTCGGGCCCTGCCTGGGCGAGCGGAGCTTCCTGTCCGACTGGACGCCGCCCGGCGACGGCCGGCCGATCGCGCTGCTCACCTTCGGCACCGTGGCCAGCAGCCGTCCCGACCTGTTCCGCACCTGCGTGCGCGCCTTCGGCGAGCTGCCCTGGCACACCGTGGTCACCGTGCCGGAAGCCGTGGACCTGGGCCCGCTGCCCGCGAACGTCGAGGTCCGCCGCTGGGTCTCGCACATGAGCGTGCTGCGCCACGCGGACGTGGCCGTCACCCACGGCGGCATGGGCACCGCCATGGAGGCCCTGTACTGGGGCCGCCCCACCGTCATCGTCCCCGCCACCGCCATCGACGGGCCGCCCGCCCGCCGCGTCGCCGAACTCGGCCTCGGCCGCGTCGTCGACCCCGCGGAGCTGACGCCCGAGCGCCTGGTCGCCGACGTGCTCGCGGTCGTGTCCGACCACCGGGTACGGCAGGCCACCGCCGCCATGGCGAAGGAGATCCGCGCCTCGGGCGGCACGGCCAGAGCGGCCGACGAGTTAGAGCGGTACGCGGCATGAGCAGGCCCTTCGAGTTCCGCGTCCTCGGCCCGCTCAAGGTCATCAAGGACGGCGCCGAACTGCACATGAGCGCCAACAGGGAGCTGGCGATCCTGGCCAGCCTGCTGCTCAACGCCAACCGGGTGGTCAGCGTGGACCGGCTGGTGGAGACGGTCTGGGCGGGTTCCGCCCCGGCCAGCGCCTGGCGGCAGATCGCGATCTGCGTCTCGCGGCTGCGCCGTACGCTGGGGGCGGGTGTGATCGAGACGTCCAGCCCCGGCTACCTGCTGCGCGCCGAGCCGGACGGCATCGACTGGCTGCGCTTCTGCGCGCTGGTGGCGCGGGCGCGCACGACGTCGGCGGACGGCGAGCGCGAGGCGGCGGTCAAGCTGCTGCGCGAGGCGCTGTCGCTGTGGCGGGGCAACCCGTTCGAGGACATCAGGGGCCTGCGCTACGACGTCGCCAGGATGGAGGAGTCGCGCCTGGAGGCCATGGAGGCGTGCCTGGAGCTGGAGATCGAGCTCGGCCGCCACCACCAGGTGATCCCCGAGCTGCTGGCGCTGGTGGCCGAGTCGCCCTTCCGCGAGCGGGTGCGCGCGCAGCTCATGCTGGCGCAGTACCGGGCGGGACGGCGGGCCGACGCGCTGCGCACCTACCAGGAGACGCGCCGCTACCTGCTGGAGCAGATCGGCCTCGAACCCGGACCCGCGCTGCGCCGCCTGCACGACCAGATCCTCCGGGACGAGGTCGCGCTCATGCGTCCGGCGCCGCGCGCCCCGCTGCCCGCGCAGGTCGTGCCCTCGCAACTGCCGCCGCAGATCCTGCCGTTCGTGGGCAGGGAGCGGGAGCTGGCCGCCCTGGACGAGGCGCTCGGACAGGACCCTGCGGCCGCCCCCGCCACGACCGTGGTCAGCGGGGCCGCCGGCATGGGCAAGACCGCGCTGGTGCTGCGGTGGGCGCACGAGCGGATCGACTGGTTCCCCGACGGGCAGCTCTTCGCCGACATGGCGGGGGCCAAGCCGGAGACCGTGGTCGAGCGGTTCCTGCGCGCGCTCGGCGTACCCGCCGCCGACCTGCCCCTCGACGCCGACGAGAAGCTCGCGCTCTACCGCAGTTGGACGGCGCGGCGCAGGCTGCTGGTGGTGCTGGACAACGTGACGGACGCCGAGCAGGTCGTGCCGCTGCTGCCCGGGGGCGCGCACTGCCGGGTCGTCGTGGTCAGCACGGACCCGCTGGACGACCTGGTGGCCCGGCAGGGGGCGCACCGCGAGTTCGTCCGGCCGCTACCCGCCGCCGACGCGCGGCAGCTCGCCGACCTGCTGGTGGGCAAGGCCCGCGGCCGCGCTCTGGCCGCCACGTCGGGCAGCCCGCTGTCACTGCGCCTGGCGGCCGCCCGCATGCGCACCCGCGCCCGCCCCCACCACGACGGGTCCCGCCACGACCCGGCCCGCCACGACGGGGCCCGCCACGACCCGGTCCGTCAGGACCCGGCCCGCCACGACCCGGTCCGTCAGGACGCGGCGCGGCACGAGCCCGTCCGCCATGATGCGGCCCGTCATGAGGGGGCCCGTCACGATGCGGTTCAGCCGCATCGTGACCTGGCTCTTCATGACCGTGCAGGTCACGACCGCGCGAGGATCGTGTCCAGTGCCTCCAGCAGCGCCTCCTGCGAGGGCTGTCCGGCGCACGAGCGCCATCCCACGTGACCGTCGGGGCGGATCAGCACCGCCCCGCTCTCCTCCAGGCCGTACTCCCGCGCCCAGGTCGGCGAGGTCAGCCCGCCGGACCCGTCGGCGGAGATCTCGACCGCCTCCATGTCCACGCCGCTCGACTCGGCCGCCTCCTTCGCCGCCTGCAGCCAGCCACTCCCGGCCGGTGTCAGCAGCGTGAAGCGGGGGCCGAGCAGGTCGAGCGTGGAGATCCTGCCATCCGTGCCGGTGTGGTCGCCGGCGCTGGTCAGCCAGGTGTGGGGGGCGCGGTGCCCGGGGCGGGCGGTGGGGACGTAGGTGCGGTAGGGGTCGTCGGGCTCGGGTGCCGGGGTGCCGTCGGGGACCACGGCGGCGGACTCGTAGTGGAAGCCCAGTACGAGGCCCTCCGAGCTGCGGCGGCCGGCCTGCTGTTCGATCGCCTCGGTCATCGACAGGTGCCCTTCCATCATGTGGAAGGTGATCAGCGCGTTGTTCAGGCTCTCGTCCACGGTCCTGGCCGCGATCGGGCGCCGCTCCTCGGTGTAGGTCTCCAGCAGGTACGGCCCCGCCGTACCGTGGAGCACCGCGGCGAGCTTCCAGGCCAGGTTGTGCGCGTCCTGGATGCCGCAGTTCATGCCGAACCCGCCCTGCGGCGTGGCCACGTGCGCGGCGTCGCCGGCGAGGAACACGCGGCCTTTCTGGAACCCGGTCGCCACCTTGGCCTGCTGCAGCCAGGGCATCACGCCGACGACGTCGACCGGCAGGTCGGGCACGCCGACGGCGCCGCGTACCGCGTCGAGGCAGACCTGCGGGGTGAAGTCGGCGGGACTGCCGCCCTCCTCGGGTTCGTAGCCGGTCTGCACCATCCAGCGCCGGCCGCCGTCCACGGCCTCGACGGCGCACGGCGGGTTGCGCAGGAACGACAGCGCGGCCCGGCGCTCGGGCGGCAAGAAGCCCAGGTCTGCGTCGAACATGATGCTGATCATGTGGCCGAGCGTGGGCGGGCCCTCGACCTCGATGCCGAGCTGCTCCCTGACGCCGCTCCTGGCGCCGTCGGCGGCGACGACGTAGCGGGCGCGGACCAGGGTACGGCTCCGCCCGTCCTCGATCTCCGCCTCGACGCCGTCCGCGGTGTCGCGCAGCCCGGTCATCGTCGTGCCGTAGCGGACCTCGGCGGACGGCGCCGACTCGGCCAGCCGGCGCAGGATCACCTCCAGGTGGTCCTGGGAGCACAGGTAGGCGTAGGTGGGGCTCTGCGGCGCGTCGCGTTCGATCGCGGCGGCGGAGCGTACGAAGTCGTCGGAGGACAGCGAGCTGCCGACGCCCACGGCGAGGAACTCCTCGCGCGGCATTCCGGTGCGCTCGACCTCCGCCACGATTCCCCAGGCGCGGAAGATCTCCATCGTCCTGGTGGTGATGAGCCTGGCCTTCGGGAATATCGAGGTGCCCGCGTGTTTCTCGACGAGCAGCGTCGATATTCCGTGACGCGAGAGCTCAATTGCGGCGGCCAGTCCGACCGGTCCGCCGCCGACGACCAAAACTTGTACGTCGAGCTCGTCCATGAAGCAAGGGTGATATATCCAACTTCCCCAGTCAATGCGCTAATAACTGGATGATACAGGCGTGATATCGCCCTTTAGTAACTTGTTCAGTGAAGATCCAGATAATGTGCTGTCGAATTCCTGGAGAACGAAGATGCTCTTTGCCGAAGGCTCAGTGGCCCTGGTGACGGGCGCCTCACGCGGAATCGGCCGGGCGGTCGCGCTCGATCTGGCCAGAGAAGGCGCCCATGTCATCGTCAACTACGCCAGGTCGGAGCGGGACGCCAAAGAGGTCGTGGCGCTGATCCAGGAGGAGGGCGGCAGCGCCGAGGCCGTGCAGGCCGACGTCGCCGACGAGGACGCCGTGCGGGAGATGTTCCGCGGCGTCCGCGCCGACCACGGCCGCCTCGACGTCCTCGTGACCAGCGCCGGCCTCACCCTCGACCGCTACCTCATCACCATGAGCCAGGAGCAGTTCCGCACCCCGCTCGACGTGAACGTCGTCGGCACCTTCCTGGCCTGCCGGGAGGCCCTGCGCCTGATGCGCAACCAGAAGCGCGGCTCCATCGTGACGATCTCCTCCACGAGCGGGCTCGACGGAGGCTTCCCCGGCCAGACCAACTACGTGGCCTCGAAGGGCGCGATCATCGCCTTCACCTCGGCCCTGTCGAACGAGGCCGCGCCCCACGGGATCAGGGCCAACGTGGTCGCCCCCGGCTTCGTGGCCACCGACATGACCCGCAAGGTGCCCACGGACATCAGGAAGCAGTACGAGTCGCGCATCCGCCTGGGCCGCATGGGCCGCCCGGAGGAGATCGCGTCGATCGTCAGCTTCCTCGCCTCGGACAAGGCGTCGTACATCTCCGGCTCCGTGATCGTCGCCCACGGCGGCGGCCTCGGCTGACCCCGGTCACTACTAGGAGGACAGATGACCATCGACGAGCTTCGCGCGAAGGCCGCCGAGCGCCAGCAGACCTGCACCCAGATCAAGAAGATGATCGTCTCCCGGCTCGACCTGGAGATCGAGCCCGACTGGATCACCGACGACCAGCCCCTGTTCGGCCGCGGGCTGGAGCTCGACAGCCTGGACGTGCTGGAGCTCTACGTGGCCATCGAGGCCGAGTTCGGCGTTGCCCTCTACGACAGCGAGATGGCCGTCTTCGGATCGGTCTCCCGCCTGGCCGACGAGGTCAACCCCGCCCTGCGGGCGTCATGACCACCACCGCCACCACCACGGCCGCGCCGGTCCTGACCGGCCTCGGCCACGACCAGATCCGGGCGGTGCTCCCGCACCGCTGGCCCATGCTCCTGCTCGACCGGGTCACCCGGGTGGAGCCCGGCGTCAAGGGCACCGCCACCAAGAACGTGGCCGGCACCGAACTGTGGTTCCAGGGCCACTTCCCGAACGAGGCCGTCCTGCCCGGCATCGTGATCATCGAGTCGCTGGCCCAGCTCGCCGGCGTGGTCTTCGCGCTGGCCGGCGCGAGCGAGATCAGTTACCTGGCCGGGGTCAGGTCGATGCGCTTCCGCCGTCCCGTGGTGCCCGGCGACCAGCTCGTGCTGAGCGCCGAGCGCACCGCAGGCGGCAGGGGCTTCGCCGAGTACAAGGTCTCGGCCCGGGTCGACGGCCAGATCGCCGCCGAAGGAAACCTCACGATCGCTGACCCGAAAGGTGTGAAGAATGGCTAGCGTCCTCGCGAACCTGCATCCGGAGGACACCGTCTACGGCGACGTGGGCGACGCCTCCCTGCCGCGGCGCTTCTCGGCCGCGCCCGACGCGCTGTCGGTCGAGTACAAGGTGCTGAGGGAGCGCGCCGCGATCCTCGACCTGAGCGCCCACCTGCTGATCGAGGTCACCGGGTCCGCGGCGATCGACTTCGCGCAGCGGGTGCTCGCTCGCGACGTGGAGTACCTCACCTCGGAGCGCTGCATGATGAGCCTCGTCCTGGACGAGTCCGGGCTGGTCGTCGACCAGGTCCTGGCCTTCGGCCGCGAGGACGGCATCCTGCTGGAGAGCTCGGCGGGCGCCGGTGCGCGGCTGCTGGAGCACCTGCGCGCGCACAACGACGAGGGCGTCGAGATCACCGAGCGTGACGACCTGACGGTCCTCGGGCTTGAGGGTCCGTACGCCTGGGGCGTCGTCGGCCGACTGATCGACGGGGAACTGGCGGCGCTGCCGTTCGAGTCGGTCGTGGACACGACCTGGAACAACGCGGAGATCATCTTCGCCCGCACCGGCTTCACCGGCGAGTACGGCTACCAGATGCTCGTGCCCAAGAGCGCCGTGGGCGAGCTGTGGACCCAGTCGCTGGAGCACGCCCAGGCCGCCGGCCAGGACGCCCTGGAGCTGGCCATGCTGGAGGTGCGCCAGCCGATCCCCCGCCACGAGGTCACCGGCGGCGCGAACGTGATCGAGATCGGCGCCAACTGGCTGGTCGACGTCACCAAGGACGAGTTCGTCGGCAAGGACGCGGTCCTGGAGCAGTTCGAGTCCGGCGCTGGCCGCCGCACCGTCGGCTTCACCGGCGGCGAGGGCGTGCCCACCGCGGGCACCCGCGTGTACGCGGGCGGCGAGGACGTCGGCGAGGTCGTCCACGCCGTGTACAGCGTCGGCCTGGGCACCACGCTCGGCCTGGTCAGGGTGGACGCCGACCTGGCCGCCGCCGGTCTTGAGTTCACCGTCGCCGGTTCCGAGGTCACCACGCTCACCAGCCCGTACATCGTGCCCAAGAGCTGGAGCATCCCGATCATCTGAAGGAGAAGGCAATGGCGCTGCGGCCCATCGTCGTCACCGGTCTGGGGATCATCTGCGCCGCCGGGCGCGACCCGGCCGAGTTCTGGCAGCGGCTCCTCTCCGGCCAGGGCGGTCTCGCCCCGGTCGCGGACGAGGCCTACGCGGTGTTCGAGGCCAGGTACGCCGGCCAGGTCCCGGACGAGTGGATCACCAGTCAGCTCACCGGCCCCGACGCCGACCTGGACCGCACCGCCCAGCTCGCGCTCATCGCGGCCCGGCAGGCGGTCGAGGAGGCGGGCCTGAACGGGTACGACCCCGACCGGTTCGGCATCATCCTCGGCAAATGCCAGGCCACCCCCGACGCGGCCGGGCTGTACCAGCCCATGCACCGCACCCAGGACGTCGTCGCCGAGCGACTCGGCCTGGGCGGACCCCGCATCCTCGTGTCCACGGCGTGCGCGGCCGGCGGCAACGCCGTCGGCCTCGCCAAGGACAAGATCCTCACCGGCGAGGCCGACATGGTGCTCGCCGGCGGCGTCGACCCGCTGCTGTTCGGCACGTACGCGGGCTTCGCCGGCCTCCAGGCGCTCAGCACCGGACCCTGCCGCCCCTACAGCCACTCCGACGGCCTCAACCTGGGCGAGGGCGCCGCCTTCCTCCTGCTGGAGCCGCTCGACCTGGCCCTGGCCAGAGGCGCGAGGCCGCTGGCCGAGGTCGCCGGGTACGGGCTGTCGGCCGACGCCTACCACGCCACCGCCCCCGACCCCACCGGCCGAGGCGGCGCCAGCGCCGTACGGCGGGCCCTGGCCGACGCCGGCCTCACCACCGCCGACGTGGGCTACGTCAGCGGCCACGGCACCGGCACCCCCGCCAACGACGCCATGGAGGCCAAGGTCATGCGGGTCGTGTTCGGCGAGCGCGCCGGACAGGTCCCGACCAGCAGCATCAAGTCGTACGTCGGCCACACGCTCGGCGCCGCCGGCGCCGTGGAGGCGGTGGCCAGTGTGCTGGCGCTGCGTCACGGCATCGCGCCGCCCACCATCGGCTTCGACGACGACGCCGAGCCCGGCGACCTGGACTTCGTGCCCAACAAGGCCAGGCCGATGCCCATCGACACCGTCGTCTCCAACAACTACGCCTTCGGCGGCAACAACGTCTCGCTGGTGCTGACCACCCCCCAGTCGCCACGCGAGTACGAGGAGCTCCCGAGGCGCGAGGCCGTCATCACCGGCCTCGGACCCGCTCTCGGGACCGCCACCGGCATCGCCGAGCTGAGCGCCGCCATCCTGACCGGCCGCGAGGCCACCGGCGAGGCGCCCTCGCTCGAAGGCCGCACGTTCGCGCCGCGCTCCCTTTGGCGGCACATGAACCACCTCTCCCGCATGGCCATCGCCGCCTCCCGGCTGGCCTGGGAGGACTCCGGGCTCAAGCTGCCCAGGAAGGCGCTCGACGACGTCGGCCTGGTCTTCGCGACCGGCGCCGGATCGGCCGAGAGCACCGGCGGCTTCGACGAGAGCATCGCGCTCAACCCCAACAAGCCCGCGGTGCTGAGCTTCTCCAACGTCGTGCTCAACGCCACGGGCGGCGCGGTCTGCCAGACCCTCGGGCTGCGCGGGCCGACCACCACGATCTGCAACGGCGCCGCCTCCGCCTCGATCGCGCTGGACTGCGCGGTCGAGATGATCAGGGCGGGCAAGGCGGAGGTCGTGCTCGTGGTCGCCGCCGACGAGGCCGCCCACGGTACGGCCCAGCCGCCCGGCGAGCCGGTCAAGGCGTCGGGGGCGGTGGCCTTCGTGGTTGAGTCCGCCGAGCACTGCGCCGGGCGGGACGGCACGCCGTACGCCAAGATCCTGGGGACCGGCCACCACCCCGGCGACCTCACGGGACCCGGGCTCACCCGCGACCTCGACCGGCTGCACGGCCCCGAGCCCGCGCTCACCCGCGGTCTCGACCGGCTGCACGACGGCGGGTCCGCGCTCGTCCTGGGCACGGGCGCAGGGGGAGAGGCGGCGGCGGTGCGCGAGGCGCTGCCGCACGCGGTCCTGACCACGAGCACCCGGCTGGCGGGCGACTGCCAGGCGGCCACGGGCGCACTCAACCTGGCCCTGGGCGCCCTGGCGATCCGCGACGGCATCGCCCCCGCCCACGAGAGCACGACGGCGGACTCGCCCGACGGCAGCGCGCCCGCCCACGACGGGTCGCGTGACGGCAGCGCGCCCGCCCTGGAAGGCGGGTTCGTGGGTGAGCCGGAGCTTGGGGCGCCGGTGGAGCGGGCGCTGGTGTTGTCGGAGTCGCCGGGATCGGTGCGCGGCGCGGTGCTCCTGGGGGCGGCATGACCGCGCCCGTGGAGATCATGACCGGCCTGCCGTTCGACGTGTCGGAGACCGACCGCCTGCTGACCACCACGAGGTCGGTACGCCGCCGCCTCGACCTCGACCGGCCGGTGCCGCGCGAGGTGGTGGAGGAGGCGCTGGAGATCGCCATCCAGGCGCCCAGCGCCAACAACCACCAGAACTGGCGGTGGATGGTCGTCACCGACGACGCCGTCAAGGCGCGCATCGCCGAGCTGACCACGCTGTCGTGGCAGTTCCACCGCATGGACATGTGGACCAACGCCGGCCGGCGGCGCACCGACCGGCAGGCCCGCAAGAACTACGAATCGGCGCAGGCGCTGGCCGAGGCGATCGCCCGGGTACCCGTCCTGGTCATCCCCTGCGTGCTGGGGCGGCCGCCGGACATCTCGGCCATCGACGAGGCGTGGCGCAGGCGGATGGCGACCAAAGAGGACGACGACCCCGGCCACCGTTCCACCCACGGCTCCATGCGGGCCAGCATCTTCTACGGGTCGATCTTCCCCGCCATCTGGTCCTTCCAGCTCGCGCTGCGCAGCAGAGGGCTCGGCAGCACGATCACCTGCCTGCACGTGGCCCACGAAGGCCCGGTCGGCGAGCTGCTCGGCATCCCGTCCGGCGTCACGCAGGTGTGCATGATCCCGGTCGCCTACACGGTGGGCACCGACTTCCGCCCGGCCGATCGCGTCAGCGCCAAGGAACGCACGTTTTGGGAGAGGTGGGAGTCATGACCGACGTCGTGATCGTCGGCGGTGGCATCGCGGGAGCGTCGGCGGCGTGCAAGCTGGCCGCCGGAGGGCTCTCCGTCGTGCTGCTGGAGAAGCAGGAGAGCTACAACGACCTGGTACGCGGCGAGTGGCTGGCCCCCTGGGGCATCAGGGAGGCCCAGCGCCTGGGCGTCTACGACTGCTTCGGAGCCGGTGGCGCCTGGGAGATCCGCGAGTGGATGACCTGGGACGAGGCGGTCGAGCCGCACGAGGTCGAGGCCGTGGACATGACCCGGTTCATCCCGGGGATCGGCGGGCCGTACTCGTTCCCGCACCACCAGGTCTGCGAGCTGATGGCGGCCCAGGCCGTCGACAGCGGCGCCACGCTGATCATGGACGCGGCCAAGATCGAGGTGACCGCGGGCCCGCGGCCGTCGGTCAGCTACATGAGCTCCGAGGGCCGCCGCGAGGAGATCCGGCCCAAGATCGTGCTCGGCGCCACCGGCCGAGGCTGCACGGTCGGCCGCCAGGTCGGCATCACCATGCGCAACCACATGCACCACTGGGGCGGCGGGGTGATGGTCGAGGGCCTGGACGACTGGCCCGCCGACGTGCAGGCGATGGGCACCGAGGGCGACGTCATGTTCATGGTCTTCCCCCAGGGGTACGGCCGCGCCCGCCTGTACCTCAACTTCGGCACCAAGGACAGCCGCAAGTACCGGGGCCCCGGCGCCATGGACCGCTTCCTCAAGGCGTTCGAGCTGGAGTGCCTGCCCGACCGGGGCCGCGCCGTGGTGGAGTCGCGCCAGGCGGGCCCGTTGTCGGTGTGGCCGTCGGTCTCCAGCGTGCCCGAGGGCCCGCCGCTGACCGAGGGCGTGGTGCTGATCGGCGACGAGGCGGGCAACGCCGACACCGTGCTCGGCACCGGCCTGTCGTGCGCCATGCGGGACGCCAGGACCGTCTGCGAGATCCTCCTGGACGGCGACGACTGGTCGCCGCCGGTCTTCGAGCCGTACGTGAAGGAGCGCGAGTTCCGGCTGTCCCGCCTGGACTTCGGCGCCCAGATCATCAGCCGGCTGCACGTGGAGTTCGGCCCGGCCGCCACCGAGCGGCGGCGCAGGGTGCGCAAGCTGATGGCGAAGAACTTCGCCGCACAGGTGACCGGCCTGCTCAACATGGTCGCCCCCGAGGAAGTGCCCGAGTTCGGTTTCAGCGAGTTCTTCGCCGAGCGGTTGTTCAGGGAGTCGGCATGACCGAGAAGAAGATCATCCACGTCAACGACGTGGACATCGCCTACGTGGACGAGGGGGAGGGCGAGACCGTCTTCCTGCTGCACGGCTTCCCCGACTCCTCCTACCTGTGGCGGCACCAGATCCCCGCGCTCGTCGAGGGCGGCTTCCGGGTGATCGCGCCGGACCTGCGCGGCTTCGGGGACTCCAGCAAGCCGCAGGAGGTCGAGGCGTACACGATGCAGACGATCGTCAACGACATCGTCGCCATGACCATCCAGCTCGGCGTCAAGAAGCCGCACGTGGTCGGCCACGACTGGGGCGCGGCGATCGCCTGGATGTACGCCTTCCTGATGCCCCGCCGCATCGACCACCTGGCGGTGCTGTCGGTCGGTCACCCGGGCGTCTTCTCCTACCCGACGCTGGAGCAGCGGGCGGCCTCCTGGTACATGCTCTTCTACCAGTCGCCGGCCGCCGAGGAGCTGCTCAAGCGCAACGGCTGGCGGCTGTGGAAAGAGATCATGGGCCGCGAGGGCGACTACGACCGGCACCTGCGCGACATGGCCAGGCCGGGCGCGCTGACCGCGGGCCTGAACTGGTACCGCGCCAACCGCTCGCCCGAGGCGGAGCTGCGCCACCAGCGGCCCTTCCCGCCGATCTACGCCCCGACGCTCGGCATCTGGTCCACCGACGACAAGGCGCTGCTGGAGGAGGGCATGGCCAACTCCGGCAAGTTCGTCAAGGGCCCGTGGCGCTACGAGCGCGTCGAGGACGCCGGCCACTACATCCCGCTCGACGCCCCCGACACGGTCAGCAAGCTCCTGCTGGGCTTCCTCGGCACCGAGCAGCCCGCAGAGCCGGAGCGGCGGCCCCGGCGCCGCCTCTAAGGAGCAGATCATGGTCGGCTACCTCTTCCCCGGGCAGGGCACGGTCCGCGTCGGCATGGGCGCGTGGCTGCGGCGCAACCCGGTGGCCAGGAGAGTGCTCGACGAGTTCGACGAGCGGCTGTCCCGGCCGATCTCACCCATCTGCACGCGCGGGCCGCTCGACCGGCTGGTCTCGACCGAGCACGCCCAGATCGCCGTCACCGCCTGCAACCTGGCCACGCACGCCGTGCTGGCCGAGGAGGGGTTCGAGCCGCACGTGGTCGCCGGGCACAGCGTCGGCGAGCTGAGCGCGCTCTACGCCGCGGGCGTCCTGGACCTGGCCGAGACCGCCCGGCTTGTGGAGCTGCGGGCCCGGCTGATGTCGCGGGTGCACGTCATCGGCGGCATGCACGCGGTCATGGGACTGGAGGTCGAGCAGGTCGAGGAGATGGTCGGGTGGGCCGCCGGCCCGGACGAGCCGCTCGTCGTCGGGCTGGAGAACGCGCCGGGCCACGTGGTGGTCTCCGGCGCCATGGGCGCGCTCGACCGCCTGGCCAAGCTGGCCACCTCGGCCAGCAAGATCGTGGAGCTGTCCGTGGGCAACGCCTTCCACTCGCCGCTCATGGACCCGGCCGTGCCCGAGTGGAGCGACGCGGTCGAGGCGGCCCAGATGCGTCCGCCGCGGGTGCCCGTCGTGCCCAACGTCACCGCGGAGCTCACCACCGACCTGGACGTCATCAGGCGGGCGCTGGTCGCCCAGCTCACCGGGCGGGTCCTGTGGACGCGCACGGTGACCCTGGTCGACGCGCTCGGCCCCAGCGTCGAGGTCGGCGACAGCAAGGTGCTGGCCGGGCTCTCCCGCCGCTCCGGCGCCCGCTGCCTCAGCATGGCCGAGCCGAGCGCGCTGCGCAGGCTCGCCAGGGAGGTGGCGGCGTGAACCGGTGGGGCAGCGCGCTCGTCCGTTTCGGCGACCTCACCAGGCCGCAGGACCTGGTCGGGGCGATGGCGCTGGACGCCGTCTACACCCCGGCCGAGCGGCTCAGGTCGGGCGCCGGGCGGACCCTGCAGCACTGGGCGGGGCGGCTGGCCGGCAAGTACGCCGTCCTGCGGCTGCTGGACCTGCCGCCGACCGCGGAGCTCCTGGGGTCGGTCGAGGTGCTGCCCCGGCCCACGCCCGCCTGCCGGCAGTCGGCGGCCTGCATGGACGGGCATCCGCCGGCCGTACAGCTGAGCGGGGAGCTGACCGCGCGGGCGCGGTCGGGGGAGCGGATCCGCATCTCGCTCAGCCACACCGACGCCCACGCGCTGGCGGTCGCGGTCGCGGCCGCGCAGCTTCCGGAGGACGACTGACATGGACGCCAGGAAGATCGCCGAGGAGCACCTGGACGCGTGGCGGCGCGAGGACCCGGCCGCGGTGGCCGCCTGCGTCACCGGCTACGAGGACCCCGACTCCGGCGGGCCGCTGGGCGGCGCGGAACTGGCCGCGCACGCCGGCGGCCTCATGGACAGCTTCAAGGGCCTGCGCTTCGAGGTCGAGCGGGTGACCGGCGACGAGGACGCGGTGACCGTCTCCTGGACGCTCACCGCCGACCACCGCGCCGCCTACCTGGGCATGCCCGCGACGGGCGGCGCCGCCCGCGTGTCCGGCACCGACCTGGTGACGGGCGACGGGCTGGTGCGGCGCACGTTCGACCGGCTGGCGCTGGCCGAGGCGCTCGGCTACTCGGCCAGGTTCGTGCCGGAGGCCGATGACGTGCGCGAGTTCGGTGTGAGCGCGCGGGCCTCGGTGGACCGCACCGACCGGCCCGGCGCCTTCTCCCTGACCTGGCTGGAGATCCGCGACGCCGCGGAGGCGGCCGACGTGGACCTGCTCAGCGTGGAGATCGTCAAGTCGCTGCGCGCCTCGCGCGGCTTCCTCGGCGTCACGACCGTGGACGTCGGCAACCGCAAGTACACCCTGAGCGCCTTCGACCGGCCGGAATCGGTGCGCGCGGTGCACGCCAGGCCGCACCAGCGGGCCATGCGCCGCTTCTTCAAGAGCGGGCTGTGCACCCGCGTCCACACGAGCATCTGGGTCCCCGCCAAGTCGCGGGAGTACGCCCGCTGCCCGAGCTGCGAGTCGGTCGTGCCGGTCGGCACCGGTACGGCCTGCGGCTGCGGATGGATCCCCGACGACGCGTCCCTACTGTGAACGGAGCCCCGATGACCGACTTCACGACCGAGCACCGGCTGGACGGCGGGAGCAGGCCGGCCGTCGTCTTCATGTCCGCGTTGTTCGCCGGCGGCTGGATCTGGGAGCACCCCTACCGCCGCCTTGCGGAGCAGGGCTGGCCGGTGCTGCGCACCAACGAGGCCATCTGCGCGCTCGACCGCCGGGTGGCGGGCTCGATCGAGCGGCTCGGCGACTCGTTCCTGGCCTCCTGTGACGAGGCGGGCGCGGGCGAGGTGATCGTCTGCGCCAACTCGCTCGGCGGGCTGGTCGCCATCGACCTGGCCGGCCGCTACCCCGACCGGGTACGCGGCATCGTGGTCAGCGGCGCCCCCGGCCTGACCCCCGACCCCGACGTCGGCCTCAGCTTCGACCGGCGCGGCAGCGTGCAGCCCTTCGGCCAGGAGTTCGGCGACCGCATGCTGGCCGCGCTCTTCCACGACCGCTCCCGGGCCTTCTCCGACGAGCGCAAGGACGAGGTCGGCGAGATGCTGCGCCAACCCGAGTCGATGGTCAGCATGGCCCGCAGCCTCAAGGCCACCCGCACCTACCAGGTCAAGCCCGCGCTCGACCGGGTGGCCTGCCCGTCGATCTACATCTGGGGCCGCCACGACCGCATGACGCCCGTGGACCCGTGGCTGGAGGTGCTGGCCGACTACCCGGTGGAGATCGTGGTCGTCGAGGACAGCGGCCACATCCCGATGATCGAGTGCGGCGAGGAGTACACCGCGGCGCTGGAAGGCTTCGCCGGCCGCTGCGCGGGGGCCCTGGCATGAGCCTGCCCGCCGTCCTCCTGGGGGTCGACATCGTCGCCGCCGACCGGCTCGCCGTGGCCGCGCGGCGCGGTGGCGAGACGTTCGACCGCGTCATGGGCGGCGGCGGGCCGACCTTCTCGGTCAAGGAGAGCTTCATCAAGGCCGTGGGCGGGCGGCCGCCCGGTTTCAGCTGGCTCGACTTCCAGGAGACCGGCGAGCAGCCGTCCGGCTGGGCCGGCCGCCTGCTCGACGAGGCCGCGGCGGAGCTGATCGCCTCCACCGGGCTCGACCTGCCCGGACGCGCGGTCTTCACCGTCGGCGGCGCCAGCGAGAAGGCCGCCCTGGTACGGCTCCCGCCCCACGCCGGCCGGGTGCGCGGCGCCGCCCGCTGGGGCCACGGCTCCGGCCTGTTCGTCTCCCTCGCGATCGTTTACGTCCGTCGGAAGGGAACCCAGTGATGCACGTGGTCAAGCCGGGCGAGTCCATCCAGCGCGCGCTCGACGAGGCGGGCCCCGGCGCCGAGATCCTCGTCGAGGACGGCGTCTTCGAGGAGACCCTCTGGATCAGGCACGACGACGTCACGCTGCGCGGCGCCGGGATGGGCAGGACGGTCCTGGTTCCGGGCGGCGACGTGCTGCCCGACATCCCCAAGCTGCACGACGCCGACGCGAGCGTGCTGAGCGGCATCAGCGCCAACGGCGTCGCCCGCGTGAGGATCTCCGGCCTGACCGTGCGCGGCTTCACCGGCGCGGGCGTCTACGCCCACACGGTCGCCGGCGTCGCGGTGCACGAGGTCGAGGCCGTGGACAACGCCGTGTGGGGCGTCTACCTGCGCGAGTCGAGCGGGTGCGAGGTCGTGGGCTGCCGCGCCTCCGGCACCCAGTACGGCGGCATCGCGCTCAGCTTCTGCCCGGAGGCGGGCGGCGAGGTCGCCGGCAACGAGGTCTTCCGCAACGCGTTCGGCATCTTCGTCGACAACTCCTCGCGGACCCGGGTGACGCGCAACTCCTGCCACGGGAACGCGATCGGCATCATGCTGCTCAACCAGATCTACGAAGGCGAGCCGGAGGGCGGCGTACGCGACTGCCTGGTGGCCGGAAACGAGCTGTTCGGCAACAACCTGGCCGCCGGCATCCAGCCCGACGGGCTCGGCGCGGCCGGTCCGCCGATCTCCGGCGTCGGCCTGGCGCTGATCGGCACCCACCGGGTGAGCGTCGTGGACAACCGCATCCACGGCAACCACCCGAGCGGGGAGTCGGTCATGGGCGCCGCCTTCACCATCGGATCCTCCAAGGACTGGGGCGGCGACGACGCCCTGGACAACCACGTCCTGTGGAACCGGATCACCGGCAACAGCCCGCTCGACTACCAGCTCGGCTGCGAGCTGGACCGCCAGACCGTCTGCGGCAACCGCGCAGACAAGGGCGAAGGGGGGACCCTGTGACCGCGACCCTGTCCTGTCAGGGGCTGAGCAAGCGTTACGGTGACGTCGTCGCCGTACGCGAGGTCGGCTTCTCCATCGCGCCCGGCCAGGCGTACGGGCTGCTCGGCCCGAACGGCGCGGGCAAGACCACGACCATCTCCATGCTGGTCGGACTGCTGCGCCCCGACGCGGGGAGCGTCACGGTCGGCGGCGTTGACCTCGGCGCCGACCCGCTGCGCGCCAAGGCCAAGATCGGCTACGTGCCGCAGGAGATCGCCCTCTACCCCGAGCTGACCGGGCGGGAGAACCTGCGCTTCTTCGGCCGCCTGTTCGGCCTGCCGCGCAGGCGGCTGGCCGGGCGCGTGGACGAGGTGCTGGAGCTGGTCGGGCTCACCGACCGCGCCGACGGCAAGCTCGACACCTACTCCGGCGGCATGAAGCGGCGCATCAACATCGGCGCCGCCCTCTTGCACCGCCCCGAGATCCTCATCCTCGACGAGCCCACCGTCGGCGTGGACCCGCAGAGCCGCAAGGCCATCCTGGACGGCGTCGAGAGCCTGGTCGCCGAGGGCATGGCGCTGCTCTACACCTCCCACTACATGGAGGAGGTCGAGCGCGTCTGCGACCGCGTGGCCATCATCGACCACGGCCAGATCGTCGCCGACGGCACCCGACAGGAACTGGTGGCCATGGTCGGCAGCGCCGACAAGATCGAGCTGGTGCTCGACGGCGACGTGGACGCCGCCTTCGCGAAGCTGCGTACCGTCGAGGGGGTGCGGGAGGCGGTCAGGACCGGCGACAACTCGGTGCGCCTGCTCGCCGAGGGCGGCCGCTACCTGCTCCCCGCGCTCATCACCACCGTGGAGGGGTACGCCACCGTCACCGCCACCGAGGTCATCGAACCCGACCTGGAGGCGACCTTCCTCCACCTGACCGGCAGCACGCTCAGGGACTGACGACGATGCGACCCCTGCTGACAGTGAGCGCCCTGGAGCTGCGTACGCGGTTGCGGGACGGCACCGCGCTGATCATCGCCGTCCTCGTGCCGGTGGCGCTGGCCACGTTGTTCGGGCTGGCGCTCGGCGGCGACGACCCGCCGCTGCGCGCGACCGTCGGCGTCGTTGACCTCGACCGCGGCCCGCTGCCGGCCGAGGTGCGGCGCGAGATCGGCGCGGCGGAGCAGTTCAAGGGCGTGCTCACGCTGCGCGACCTGCCGAGCGAGCAGGCGGCGCGGCAGGCGGTGGACGGCGGCGCACTCGGCGCCGCGATCGTCTTCGGCCGCGACTTCAGCCGCACGGTCGGCGCCGGCGGCTCCGGACAGGTCTCCGTGCTCACCTCGCCCGAGTCGCCGCTGGCCGGCGTCGTGGCCAGGTCGCTGGTGGAGCGGATCGCGGTGATGGTGGAGTCCAGGGCGCTGACGGAGCGGTTCGCCGCGGCCCCCGCCGAGCCGCTGAGCGTCGTGAGCGACCCGCTGGCCGGGGGCAAGGTGGACCTCTCGGTCTACTACGGCTCCGGCATGGCGGCGCTGTTCGCCTTCTTCGTCGTGGGCGCCTCCTTCCGCAGCCTGCTCACCGAGCGCAAGCTGGGCACGCTCAACCGGATGCGCGCCGGGCCGCTGGCTCCTTGGGTGCCGGTGGCGGGCAAGGCCGTCGTCGGCTTCGCGCTCGCGCTCTTCGGCGTCTGCGTGACCTGGCTCTCCTCGACCCTGATCTTCGGCACCACGTGGGGCGACCCCGTGGCCGTCTTCGCGGTGCTGTGCGCGCACGTGCTGGCCGCCGCCGCGATCACCATGCTGGTCGCCAGCCGGGTCAAGACGGACGCGCAGGCCGACGGCGTGATCATGGCGGTCTCGTTCGTAGCCGCGTTCTTCGGCGGCAGCCTGGTGCCGATCCCCAACCTGCCCGACGCCCTCCAGGTCGTGGCCCTGTTCACGCCCAACGGCTGGACCTCGCACGCGCTGGTCGGCCTGGCCGGCTCCGGCGACGGCCTGGCCAGCGTGGCGCTGCCGATCGGCGTGCTGTGCGCGATCGCGCTGACCGCGGGCGGGCTGGCCGCCGTGGGACTCAAGAAGGGACTGCTCGGATGAGGCCCCGCCCCGTGCTGGCGCTCGTGCTGGCCAACCTGCGCCGCCACACCCGTGACAGGACCGGCCTGTTCTTCATGGCCGTCATGCCGTTCGTCTCGATCATCTTCGTCGGCATGGCGCTGGGCGGCGGCACCACGGGCGAGCGGCTGTCCGTCGGCGTGGTCGCGCCCGGAGCCGCCGCCACTTCCCCAGCCGCTTCCACCGCCACCGCCAATTCCACCGCCACCGCCACCGCCACCTCCGCCGACGCCGTCACCGCGGCGGTGCTGGCCGAGTTGCGCCGGCACCCCGACCTGGAGGTCACGCCCGTGGCCGACAAGCCGGGGCTGGAGTCGGGCGTGCGCGAGGGCTCGCTGGCCGCCGGACTCGTGATCACCCCCGGCACGTCCCGCCTGGACCTCGTCGCGACCGAGAACAACGGCAGCGGCGTGGCCGCGCGAGCCGCGATCGAGGTCGCCGTCGGCCGCGCCTCGGGCGTGCTCGCCGCGACGGCCGCCGCCGAGCGCGCGGGCGCCACCCCCCAGCAGGCCGCCCTCCAGGTACGGCAGGCGCGGTCGCAGACCGGCCGCGTCACCGTGGTCGACACCGAGTCACCCGACGGCGAACCCCGCGGCTTCGCCTACACCGCTCCCGCCAACCTGCTCCTGTTCACCTTCATCAACTCCATGGCCGTGGCCGCCGCCATGGTCGAGAGCCGACGTCTCGGCATGCTGCAGCGGGCGCTGACCGCTCCGGTGCGGCGCGGAGCCGTACTCATGGGCGAGGCACTGAGCCGGTTCGCGGTCGCGATCGCGCAGGCGGTGCTGATCGTGGTGGTCAGCTCGCTGGCCTTCGGCGTGCGGTGGGGCGACCCGCTGGGCGTGGCCGCGGTCGTGGGCGTGTTCGCGCTGGTGGCGACGGCGGCGGCGATCCTCGTCGGCACGCTGCTCAACAACCCCGACCAGGCCCCGGCCATCGGGCCGTCGCTCGGCGTCGTGCTCGGCATGCTGGGCGGCTGCCTGTGGCCGCGCGAGGCGGCGGGCGAGACGCTCAACACCATCGGCCACCTCTTCCCGCACGCGTGGGGCATGGACGCGCTGCTCGCGCTGTCGCGGCCGGGCACCGGCCTGCTCGCGGTGCTGCCGGAGCTGGGGGTGCTGTCGGCGATGGCCGCCCTGCTGCTGGGCGCCGCCCTCATCCTGTTCAGCCGGCGTACGAGAGCGGGGACCTGATCGCCATGCGCACCCTCGTCACCGGCGCGGCCGGGTTCATCGGATCCGCGTACGTCAGGCACCTGCTCGGCCGCGACGCCGGGCGGGTCACCGTGCTGGACAAGCTGACCTACGCCGGTGACCCGGCCAACGTGCCGGCCGACCCGAGGGTGCGCTTCGTCAAGGGCGACGTGTGCGACACCGGGCTGCTGGCCGAGCTGGTGCCCGGCCACGACCTCGTGGTGAACTTCGCCGCCGAGACCCACGTGGACCGCTCGATCGCGGGCGCCGCGGAGTTCGTGCGGACGAACGTCGTGGGCACCGAGGCGTTGCTGCGGGCCGCGCTGGACGCCGGAGTAGGGCGATTTATCCAGATATCTACGGATGAGGTGTACGGCTCCATCGAGACCGGCTCCTGGGACGAGACCTGCCCCCTGAAGCCCAACTCGCCCTACGCCGCCGCCAAGGCCGCCGCCGACCTCCTGGCTCTCGCCTACCACCGCACCCACGGCCTCGACGTGCGCATCACCCGCTGCGGCAACAACTACGGCCCGCGCCAGTACCCCGAGAAGATCATCCCGCTGTTCGTCACCAACCTCCTGGCCGGCAAGAAGGTCCCCCTGTACGGCGACGGCCGCAACGTCCGCGACTGGGTCCACGTCGACGACCACTGCCGGGGCATCCTCCTCGTCGCCGACCGGGGCGCGCCCGGCGAGGTCTACAACATCGGCGGCGGCACCGAACTGACCAACCGCGAGCTCACCCACCTGCTCCTGAGGGCCTGCGGCGCGGGCCCCGACCAGATCGACCACGTCGCCGACCGGCCCGGTCACGACCGGCGCTACTCGCTCGACGACACCAAGATCCGCGGTCTGGGCTACCGGCCCGAGGTGCCCTTCGCCGAAGGGCTGGCCGCGACCGTCCAGTGGTACCGAGCGAAAGGCGGACCACGATGAAGGGGATTCTCCTCGCCGGCGGGCGCGGCACGAGGCTGCTGCCGACGACGCTGGCCGTCTCCAAACAACTCCTCCCGGTCAACGACAAGCCGCTCGTCTACTTCCCGCTGTCGGTGCTCATGCTGGCCGGCATCCGGGAGATCCTGGTCATCTCCACCCCGGAGGACCTGCCGCAGATCCGCAAGCTGCTGGGCGACGGCTCCCAGCTCGGCCTGCGCCTCGACTACACCGAACAGCCCGAGCCCAACGGCATCGCCGAGGCGTTCGTGCTCGGCGCCGGGCACATCGGCGACGACAGCGTGGCCCTGATCCTGGGCGACAACGTCTTCCACGGCTACGACTTCCAGGGCGTGCTGCGCCAGGAGTGCCGGGACGTGGACGGCTGCGTCCTGTTCGGCTACCCGGTCAGCGACCCCCAGCGGTACGGCATCGCCGAGACCGCCCCCGACGGCCGCCTGCTCTCGCTTGAGGAGAAGCCGGCCGTACCCAAGTCCAATCGCGCGGTCGTGGGCCTGTACCTCTACGACAACGACGTCGTCGACATCGCCAAGAACCTCGCGCCCTCCGCGCGCGGCGAGCTGGAGATCACCGACGTCAACCGCGACTACCTGCGGCGCGGCAAGGCCAGGCTGGTCGATCTCGGCCGCGGCTTCGCCTGGCTCGACGCCGGGACGCCCGAGAGCCTGCTGCAGGCCGGGCAGTACGTGCAGCTTCTGGAACAGCGCCAGGGGGTCCGGATCGCCTGTCTGGAGGAGATCGCCCTGCGCATGGGATACATCGACGCCGAGGCCTGCCACCGGCTCGGCGTCGCACTGGAGAAGTCCGCGTACGGCCAGTACGTGATCTCGGTGGCCGAGCAGTTCGCAGAACAGGGGAGGTAGATCATGACGACGAGTGCGTTCTTCACGGGACGGGCGCCGGTCGAGGGGGACCACGTGGCGGCCGTTTACCGGTACGCGGCGCGTAAGGGTGCGATCGAGGCCGTCGAGGTGGCCGCGGCCGACCTGGGCATCGGCATCCATGAGATGCGGGAGGCGGTGGACCAGCTCGTCGGCAGCCGCCTGCTGCGGCCCGGCGACGGGCGCGGCCAGCGGTTCCTGCCCGTCGACCCCGAGGTGGCCGCCGCCTCTCTCGTGTCCTTCGTGGAGCGGGAGATCTACCAGCGGCGGGAGCTGATCGACCAGATCAGGGAGCGGATCGACGTCTTCCGCCAGGACTACGCCGGCGACGGCCCCACGCCCGGCGGCTCCATCGACTACCTGGTGGGCAGCATGGAGGTGCGCGGCTTCCTGAAGATGGCCGGTGACGCCTGCCGCGACGAGGTCCTGGTGCTGCAGTCCAGCGGGATCGACGGGGACGAGCTCGCCCAGACCTACCTGACGCTGCTCGGGCGCGGCATCTCCGTCCGCATCATCTGCCAGCACCGCAACCGGGCCGACCTCGCCACCCGGATGAAGATGAAGCGCCTGACCGAGGCGGGGGCCACGGTCTACACCGTCAGCCACATTCCCCGCTCGGCCATCGTGTTCGACCGCTCGCTGGTGGTGCTCTTCGGGGTGTCGGACGGCGAGGCGAACGTGGCGCGTGTCCACAACCAGGGGGTGGCGCAGTTCTTCCTCGACCTGTTCAACCACCTGTGGGAGACGGCGACGCCGCTGGAGGGCATCGAGGCGGGGTACGCCGACGTCGCCGACGACCTTCAGCAGTCCATCGCGGCCCTGATGGCCAAGGGGTACACGGACGAGGTGGTGGCCCGCAAGCTCGGCATGTCGGTCCGTAGCTGCCGGCGCCACATCGCCACCTTGATGCGTGACCTGGACGCCACGAGCCGCTTCCAGGCTGGCGTCCAGGCCGCCCGCAAATTCCTCGCCAACGGCCACTAACCCGCTCCTCCCCGGCCCGACGCCCACCTACGGCGTCGGGCCCTTTCACACCCCGCCTTCCGAACCCGCCCCACACCTCTCGGGCCCGCCTCCCGACCTCCGGGAAACCACGGGGACAACGACCCGAACCTCCGGGTAACCCGACGGACTCCGGATACCCGAAATCCTGGGATGAGCCCGCACATCCCGCCGGGCAGCGTCTCCCCTCGGGGGTGCCGCGCTTCCGGTGGAGTTGCCGTCCTTTCCTGCCGTGTTGTGGGCCTCCGGGGTGGTGTCCCCGCGGGGGTTGGTCGCGGGGTCAGCGGTAGTGGGTGGAGGCGCCGGCGACGACCTCGGCGAGGCCGCGGGCGCGGTCGCAGACGAGTTCCAAGCCCGTTACCAGGTCCTCCTCCGACAACTGGGGGCTCAGGCAGATGCGTACCGAGCTGTTGGCGTCGTCGGCCGACACCCCGATCGCGGTCAGCACGTAGGACGGTTCCTGGGAGTCGGAGTTGCAGGCCGAGCCGGTCGACAACGCCACCCGGTGCAACCCGGCCACCAGGCTCTCGCCGCGCACCCCCGGCAGGACCACGTTGAGGACGTGGGGGACCGAGATGTTCGGGTCGCCGTTGAAGCGGAAGCCGGGCACTCTGGCCGACAGCACCCCCAGTGCCACCTCTCGCAGGCGGGTGATGGCGGACCAGTTGTCGTTCAGGCGCCGCTGGGCCAGGCGGCAGGCCGCGCCCAGGCCGACGACGAGGTGGGTGGGGATGGTGCCGCTGCGGAGTTCGTGCTGGCCGCCGCCGTACATGACGGGGCGCAGCCTGCGGCGCACCTCGCGGCGCGCGTACAGCGCGCCCACGCCCTTCGGGCCGTGCAGCTTGTGCGCGGACAGTGACAGGGTGTCGATGCCTTCCGCGGTGACGTCGACCGGGATGCGGCCGGCGGCCTGCGCGCCGTCCACGTGCAGCAGCGCGCCGGCCTCGTGGCAGAGCGCGGCCATCTGGGCGATCGGCTGGATGGTGCCGATCTCGCTGTTGACCCAGGCCGCGGTGGCCACGCGGGTGTGGGTGTCGAGCTTGGCGCGCAGGTCCGCCAGGTCGGCCTGGCCGTCGTTGCGCACCGCCATCGTCCTGGTCTCCACGCCGCGGGCGGCCAGCGCGCGGCCGATCGACAGCGCGGACTTGTGGTCGGTCGGGCAGAAGACCGCGTTGACCGGCGCCCTGTCCTCGTGCTCGAACAGGCCGAGCAGGGCGATGTTGTTGCTCTCCGTCGCGCCCGAGGTGAACACGATCGTGCTCGGGTCGGCGCCGAGCAGCTCGCCGACCGACGCCGCGGCCAGGTCGACGGCGCGGCGGGCGCGCTTGCCGAGGACGTGCGGCGAGGACGGGTTGCCGAAGTCCTCGCGCAGGTAGGGGAGCATCGCGTCGAGGACTTCCTCGTCCACGCGTGTGGTGGCGCAGTTGTCCAGGTAGATGATGTTCACGGAATCAGCTCCTGATGGTGCACACCGTGACGAGTCCCGCGAAGATCTCGTCGGCCGACATCTCCCCGCTGCCGCCCGGGTCGGTGATGATGACGGTCATGCCGGGCAGGCCGTACAGGCTGAGGGCGATGTCGACGCCGGTCTCGACCGGGTTCAGGCACTCGCCGGGGGCGAAGACGAGCAGGGTGCGGTAGCCGGCGTTGTAGACCTCGGCCACCATCTCCGTCATCTCGCCGGCGCAGCCGGTGATGCCGCAGCTCATCAGCGTGCGGTAGTTGCCGTTGTCGTCGAGGAAGGAGACCTCGGGCTTGCTCTCGCCCGACTCCAGGTAGCGCTTCTCCAGGCGGCCCTGCTTGACGAGCTTGGCGGCGGTCTTCTGGAAGCGGTACTTGAGCCAGGTCTCGGGGAAGGCCAGTGGGTGCTTCCTGCTGGGCAGCATGCTGTCGGGGGACAGGCCGACCGTGCGCAGCTCCTTCTCGTAGGAGGAGGGAAGCTGGTTGAAGCCCTCGTAGTACTCCGCGCGCAGCTCGCTCGCGGGCCGGCCGTTCTGCGGCACGTACTGCCAGTCGTTGATCAGCAGGAGCAGGCGGGCCTCGGGGTGGTTTTGCAGCAGGTCCACCGACATCCGCCAGGTGTAGCCGGGGAAGATGCCGACGCGGCCGGCGATGCGGCGCTTCATCACCTCGGAGTCCTGCTCCTCGATGATGCCCGAGACCAGCTTGCCCTCCTCGTTCTCGAAGAGCATGAAGTGGCCACCCATGATGACCAGGTCGGAGCCTGCGCCTGCACCGGCCAGCTCGCGGTTGACGACGTCGCGGAGCTCCTGCTCGGACGCCACCAGCTCGTGGTTCTTGGAAACGCTCATGATGTGACCACTCCGAGTCTGTTCCGATCTTGCGTGGAAAGGGGGACGAGCCGTCGGGCCAGCGCCCGGAGCGGCGTGGGACCGGCGAGCTGGCAGACGTCGAGTCCGGTCCAGCCCTGGGTGCCGAGTTCTGCCAGCACACGCGGGATCCGCAGGGCGCGGCCGCCGGCGAGCGTGTAGCTGCGCGTGAGATCCGTCTTGCGCAGGCCGTTCACCTGCCGGACGATCTCCGCGAGATCCTGCTCGGCCGCCGGGTCGGCGTCCGAGATTTCGGTGTACGGCCGCGCGGCCGCATGCCCGGAAGCGCCCCCGCGCCCGGAAGCGCTTGCGTGGCCGGAAGCGCCCGCGTGGCCAGAGGCGTTCGACGGGGTTGGGGCTCCGGCGGGTGGGAAGGCGGCCAGGGCGGTGGCGTCGGAGAGGCGGAAGGCGTCGTCGCGGGCGGCCAGCAGCACGGACTCGAAGCCGCGCAGGAACCGCTCCACCGCCTCCCCGTCCATGACCGAGGCGGCCGCGTGCAGCGAGATCGCCACCGCGTCCTTCCACTCGTCCACCCGGACGTAGGTGTCGGTGCCGGTGCGCGCCCACGCCTCGGGCACCGGGTTCGTGGTGTACGCGGTCCTGGCCCCCTTGTACTCGCGGGAGGCCTGCTTGATGAAGTTGAACTCCGAGGCCAGCCGTACCGGATGGGCGCGGCGGGAGCCCTCGCGGGACAGCAGCTCGACCACCTCGTCGTAGGGCAGGTAGGCGTGCTCGCGGGCGCGCGCGAACGCGGCGGCCACGCGCGTCAGCAGCTCGCCGAACGTGGGGTCGCCCGAGCAGTCCACCCGCACGAGCGTCGGCGAGAACATGCAGGTGAGCACGTCGCCGTAGGGGTGGGAGTCGCGGTTGCCGACGAACGACAGGTGCCCGACGGTCTCGCTGCCGGTGTAGGCGGCCATCGTCGCGGTGTAGGCGGTCAGGTGGATGAGCGACGGCCACGCCTGGTGCGCGGCGGCCAGCTCGCGGCTCGCGGCAAGGAGCGCGTGGGAGATGAGCGTCGCGTGGCGGGCCGGCGGGCCGTCCGGCCGGGCGCGCCTGGTGGCGAACAGGTCGTACGGGAGCTGGGCGATCTCGTTCTCCCAGTGCGCGACGGCGCGGGCGGCGGTCACGGCCGCCTCGGCGGAGGACTCGTAGCGCGCCAGGTCGGCCGGCTGGTGCCGGACGGGCTGGATCGCGGCCGGGCGGCGGGAGGCGAAGCCGGCGCGCTGCATCCGCAGCTCGCGCTTGAGCTCGCCGATCGTCCAGACGTCGACGGCCAGGTGGTTGAGCACCACGACCATCTGCTTGGGCACGCCGCCGCTGGTGATCACGCAGGCGCGGATCGGCCACTCGGTCTCCAGGTCGAACGGGCGGCTCGACAGGTCCTCGACCACCTCGGCGGGCGACGGGGTGCCGTCCCGCTCGGTGGTCACCTCGACCGCCCGCACCGGTCCAGGGGGGTCGACCTTCTGGTAGGGGTCGCCGTCGCCGTCGAGGTGGAAGGTCGTGCGCAGCGCCTCGTGCCGGCGGGCCAGGTACGTGAGCGTGGCCCGGCAGTTGGCCAGCGTGATGCCCTCGTGCACGCCCAGCCTGAGCACGACGTGCGTCTCGTGGCGGTGAGCAGGGGGTAGCTGGTGGAATCGCAGCCACATGTAGCGCTGGCCCCAGCACAGCTTCGCAGTCTTCACGCTTTCAGAATTGGGTTTCTCTGGGGTTCCCACAATGGGCGCGCGGTGGCCGCTAGGGGATAGCGAGAAGCTGCCACTAGCGGTTCGCCGGAAGAATAGGGGACGCTTAGTGGTAGGCAGATTTATCGCGAGGTGGCATATGTTGGAAATACCTGATGACTTTCAGCGCATACTGCGTCCGCACCTGCCGTACGCCGATTCCGGCGCCTTCGAGGCGCGCGACGAGCTGGCCGGGCTCGGCCTCGACTCGATGGGCGTGGTGCAGTTGCTCGTCGACATCGAGAACGGCTACGCGGTCGCGCTGCCCGACGACATCCTGGACGAGGAGACGTTCGCCACGGTCGGCTCGCTATGGGAGGCGCTGGTCGTACATATCGGCTAGGGCGCGGCGGTCGATCTTCCCGTTGCCGTTGAGCGGCAGCTCGTCGAGGAGGGTCACCGCGCGCGGCACCATGTAGCGCGGCAGGACCTGCGCGACCCCCCTGAGCAGGGTGGCGGTGTCGGCGCCCGAGCCGGTGCAGGCGGCCTCCAGGACCAGCTCGCCGTCGGCGCCGGGCAGGGCCAGCACGACGGCCTCGCTCACGCCCGGCTGCCGGCGCAGCGCCGCCTCGATCTCGCCCAGCTCCACGCGGTGCCCCGCGATCTTGACCTGCTGGTCCAGCCGCCCGTGGTGCACCAGCAGCCCGTCCTCCCAGGCCACGCGGTCGCCCGTGCGGTACCACTCACCCGTGAAACGTCCCTCGTCGTCGGCCGGGTCGAGGTAGCCGGGGAAGCGCTGCACGCCCTTCAGGCACAGCTCGCCGTCCATGACGGTGTGCTCGACGTGCGGGTACGGCACGCCGATCGGCACCGTCCCGTTGGCCGGCTCCGGCCAGTCGGCGCGCTCGGCGGGCAGGCGGTACTGGGTGCAGCTGATGGTCAGCTCGGTGGGCCCGTACAGGTTCTCCAGGACGCTGGCGGGCGCGGCGGCGTGCCAGGCGCGGGCCTGCTGCAACGTGAGCGGCTCCCCGCAGAACAGGCTCCAGCGCAGCGACGGCATCGTGCCGGTGCCGAGCCTGCGCAGCCGCGCCGCGACCGACACCACCGACGGCACGGAGAACCAGTGCGTCAGCTCGTGCCTGGTCACGAACGTCACCGGCTTGAGCAGGTCGTACTTGAGCGGCACGACCAGCGTCGCCCCGCTGCCCCACGTCGCGAACATGTCGAACACCGACAGGTCGAAGGTCAGGTCGAACGTCTGCGACACCCGGCAGCCCGGACCCAGCTCGTAGCGCGGGATCACGTACGACAGGTAGGCGTCCACGCTGCGGTGGCGTAGCGGCACGCCCTTGGGCACGCCGGTGGAGCCCGAGGTGAACAGGATGTAGGCCAGGCTGTCGGGATCCTGGGCGCCCGCGGGCGCGGGCCGATCGGCGGGCGCTGGCGGGGCGGGCACGAGCCCGGCCGCCCTGGTGATGGTCTCGTTGCGGGCCTGCGGCGCGGCCGGGTTCAGCGGCACGACCGTGCGCCCGAGCCGCTGGATCGCCAGGTAACCGGCGTAGGCGAGCACCGTCCTGTCGGCCCGCAGCCCCACCCGGGGCGCGTCGCCGCGGATGCCGGCGGCGATCCGCCCGGCCAGCTCGTCGAGCTCGGAATAGGTGAGCCGGTCTCCGGCCACCTCCAGCGCCACGGCGTCACCGTGACGGGCGACGCTGTCGGCGAACCACTGGTAGAGGGTCCGTGCCACGGCATATCTCCCGGAAGTGGCTAGCGCGCCGGCCCGGCGGCCTCGCGCGGGAACAGGGACGGGTCGAGCTCCTTGCCGCTCCACAGCTCCTTGAGCCCGGCCTCCGGCTCGGTGGCGGCGAGCTGCACCCCGAGGCCGACGCCGCGCAGGATGTCGAGCATGCCGTCGGCGGGGATCACGTCGGGGTCGGAGAGCATCAGCAGCGAGGTTCTGCCGCGCTGCACCTGCACACGCACGCGGAACGGCTGGCCGTACTGCTGGGCCAGCGGCGTCCACACCAGCTCGGCGGGGCTGTCGTCGGCCGGGTCGGCGATCCTGTCGTCGATCTGCAGGTAGTTGAACCAGCAGCGCAGCAGGTGGTTGAACCAGCAGCCGTGCTCTGGCCTGCCGTACTCGGCGGCCACCTCGGCCATGCGGTCGATGTCGTAGCTGCCGTGCCGGTATGCCTTGGTGCCGGCCCAGTGCAGGCGGCGTACGTGCTCGGCGAGGGTGGCGCCCTGGTCGACCGGCAGGACGACGGGGACGAGCTGGTTGAGCGTGCCGACGGCGCGCCGGTCGGCGGCGGAGAACCGGTTGGAGGCCATCAGGCTCATCGTGACCCGCTCCGCGCCGGTGTGCCGGGCGACGCCGGCCGCGACCAGCGCCATGACGACGGCGGGCGCGGTGACGCCGAGCCGCTTGGCGGCCACGTGGGCCAGCCCGCCGACGCGGCGCGAGTGGAGAGTCGCCTCCAGGCGGTTGCGGTAGGCGCGCGAGGGCAGCGTCGGCAGCTCGTCCATGAGCCCGTCGGCCAGCACGCCGCGCCAGTGCCGCTCGGCGCCCGCGCGGCGGGCCGCCCACTCCTGCTCGCGCTGGCTCAGCGCCAGCGTGCGCGGGACGGGGCCCGGCTCGGCGGTGGCGCCGGGGTCGTCGACCAGCGCGCGGAACTGCGTCCGCAGGTGCTGCACCGACCAGGCGTCCATGATCAGGTGGGAGATCGACAGCGCGAGGAACTTCGGCTCGCCCTTCACGCTGACCAGCAGGCCGCGCCAGTTGAGGTCGCCCGCCATGGGGAAGGGCCGCCCGATCAGCTCGGCCGCGGTGCGCTCCGCCTCCTGCTGGTCGCCGCCGTCGCGCTCGACGAGCTCGATCGGCAGCGCCACCGTCTCGTGCACCCTCTGGTACGGCACGCCGTCCCGCACGTGGTAGGTGGTCCTGAGCGCCTCGTGCCGCTCGACCAGGGCGCGCAGCGCGGCCGTAACCCGGTCGAGGGTCAGCCCGCGCAGGTCCCACATCGCCGGCAGGTTCGCCTCGTGGATCCAGTCGTGCGGGTGCCGCTCGATATCCCGCCAGCTGAACAACTGGCCGAAACTGAGTGGAGCTTCTACGGGCATGTTGCCATTCATTGCCGAGCCGTGCCCATACCGTCAACTCTGGGTGGGCGGCCAAGAGTTGCGGTAACTACGTGCCACCGTCCTTCCATGTGCCTCAGCAAAGTCCGCGATTAGGGTCTTAATTACTGGCCAATAGTCGCGAATATTCAATACCCCGGCTTGAGGTGGCGCATTGATGGTTGGTGAGTCGAATCAGCTGGCTGGGATCGCCGTCGTCGGCATGTCCTGCAGGCTCCCTCAGGCTGCCGACCCGGCCCGGTTCTGGCATCTGCTGCGTGATGGAGTGGACGCGGTCACCGCGGCCCCCGCGGATCGGTGGCCGAACGCCGCCGACTACCGCTTCGGCGGGTTCCTGGAGGACGTGGAGGGCTTCGACGCCGCGTTCTTCGGCATCTCCCCGAACGAGGCCGCGGCCATGGACCCGCACCAGCGCCTCGTGCTGGAGCTGGCCTGGGAGGCCCTGGAGAACGCCCGGGTGCTGCCCGCGGAGCTGCGCGGCAGCGCGGCCGGCGTGTTCCTGGGCGCGATCTCCAACGACTTCGCGGCCCTGCGGGCCGGTGGCCGGCACGGCTACACCGGCGCCAACCGGGCGATGATCGCCAACCGCGTCTCCTACCTGCTCGGCCTGCGCGGCCCGAGCCTCACCCTGGACGCGGGGCAGTCCTCCTCGCTCGTCGCCGTCCAGATGGCCTGCGAGAGCCTGCGCCGCGGCGAGATCGGCCTGGCCGTCGCCGGTGGCGTCAACCTCAACCTCCTGGGCGAGACCACCAACGCCATCGGCGAGTTCGGCGCGCTGTCACCCGACGGCCGCTGCCACACCTTCGACGCGCGGGCCAACGGCTACGTACGCGGCGAGGGCGGCGGGCTCGTCGTGCTCAAACCCCTTGCCGCGGCCGTGACCGACCGGGACGTCATCCACGCGGTGATCCTGGGCGGAGCGGTCAACAACGACGGCGGCGGCGAGGGTCTGACCGTCCCCAGCGGCCGGGCGCAGGCCGAGGTCATCGAGTCGGCCTGTGCTCAGGCGGGGGTCGCGCCCGGTGCCGTGCAGTACGTGGAGCTCCACGGCACCGGGACCAAGGTCGGCGACCCGATCGAGGCCACCGCGCTCGGCTCCGTGTACGGCAAGGCCCGCCCGGCCGCCGAACCCCTGCTGGTCGGTTCGGTGAAGACCAACATCGGCCACCTGGAGGGCGCGGCCGGCATCGCCGGGCTGCTCAAGGTCATCCTGAGCCTGAAGCACCGCGAACTGCCCGCCAGCCTCCACTTCGAGACGCCCAGCCCGGACATCCCCTTCGACTCGCTGCGCCTGCGCGTCGTGCCCGAGACGCTCCCGTGGTCCGCGCGCCGCCTGGTCGCCGGCGTCAGCTCGTTCGGCATGGGCGGCACCAACTGCCACCTGATCGTCACCGAGCCGCCGCGCCTCAGCATCGGCGGCTCCCGGCGGCACCCCGCCCCCAAGGAGCCCGACGGCGGCGCGCCCTGGGTGTTCTCCGCCCGCTCCCCGGAAGCGCTGAAGGAGCTGGCCGGGCAGCTCGCCGACGTCGAGGCCGAGCCCGCCGACGTGGCGTGGAGCCTGGTGCGCAGCCGCGCCGCCTTCGAGCACCGCGCCGTCGTCCTCGGCGCCGCCAAGCGGGAGGCGCTGCTCGCGCTGGCCGCCGGCCTGCCGCACGAGGCGGCCGTCACCGGCACCGGAGCCGGTCGCACCGCGTTCGTCTTCCCCGGTCAGGGCGCCCAGTGGCCGAGCATGGCCCGCGAACTGCTCGCCGGCTCGCCCGCCTTCGCCGAGCGGGTCGCCGAGTGCGCGCTCGCGCTCGCCCCCTTCACCGACTACGACCTCATGGACGTGCTGCGCGAGAAGCCCGGCGCGCCCGGCCTCGACCGGGTGGACGTGGTCCAGCCCGCGCTGTGGGCCGTCATGACCGGCCTGGCCGCGCTCTGGCAGTCGCACGGCCTGCGTCCCGACCTCGTCATCGGGCACTCGCAGGGCGAGATCGCCGCCGCCACCGCCGTCGGCGCCCTGTCCACCCAGGACGCCGCCCGCGTCGTCGGCCTGCGCAGCAAGGCCATAGCCGGGATCGCCGGCAAGGGCGGCATGATGTCGCTGGCCGCGCCGCTCGGCGTGATCGAGTCCACGATGGCGCGCATCTCCCGCCACCTGGCCGTCGCCGCCGTCAACGGGCCCGCCTCCTTCGTCGTCTCCGGCCCGCACGAGGCGCTGGCCGAGCTGAAGGCCCGGCTGCCCGAGCACCGCAGCCGGATCATCCCGGTCAACTACGCCTCCCACTCCGCCGAGGTCGAGCAGGTCCGCGACGAGGTGCTCGCCGCCCTCGCCCCGGTACGGCCCGCCTCCACCTGCACCACGTTCGTCTCCACGCTCACCGGGCGGCCCATCGACACCGCCTCCCTGGACGCCTCCTACTGGTACGCCAGCCTGCGGCGGCCCGTCCGCTTCGGGCAGGCGGTCAGGGTGGCGCTGGAGCACGACGCCGGGGTGTTCGTGGAGTGCAGCCCGCACCCCGTGCTGGTGTCCGGGGTGAGCGAGACCGCCGAGGCCGCGGGACGTGACGTGGCCGCCGTCGGCACCCTGCGCCGCGAGGACGGCGGGGCGGAGCGGGTCATGCGCTCGCTGGCCGAGGCCTACGCGGGGGGCGCCGAGGTCGACTGGGCCGGTCCCTGCGGGGGCGGGCGCCTGGTGGACCTGCCCACCTACCCGTTCCAGCGGCGTCGCCACCGGCTTGCCGTACCTGCTGGTCTCAACGGCGGAACCCAGGCCGGCGTGCTCAACCGCGGGACGCACACCGGTGCGCTCAACGGCGGGACGCACGCCGGTGCGCTCAACGGCGGGGCGCGCTCGCACGCGGCCGACCTCGACGGCGGGCGGTCCTCGGACGCCGCGGCGTCTTATGGCGCGGATCAGGGGTTCTCCGGGGATGTGCGTGAGCTGGTGCTGTCCACGCTGGCGGCGCTGCTCGGGCACGAGGACGCCTCGGGGATCGAGGCCGCCAGGACGTTCAAGAACCTCGGCGTCGAGTCGGCCACCGCGCTCGACCTGCGCAACCGGCTGCGCGCTGCCACCGGGCTGCGGCTGCCGACGAGCCTGCTGTTCGACCACCCGACGCCGCAGAAGCTGATCGACCACCTGCGCGCCCTGCTGGCCGACGAGGCTCCGGTGACGGCGGCCGAGGAGCGGGTGGACCTCGACGGCGACCCGGTCGTGGTGGTCGGGATGGGCTGCAGGTACCCGGGCGGCGTGGCCTCGCCCGCCGACCTCTGGAACCTGGTCAGCGAGGGCGCCGACGCGATCACCGAGTTCCCCGCGAACCGGGGCTGGGACCTGTCCGCGCTGTTCGCCACCGGGCAGGACCGCTCGGGCACCAGCGACACCGGGCACGGCGGCTTCCTGCACGACGCCGACCGCTTCGACGCCGCCTTCTTCGGCATCAGCCCGCGCGAGGCCGCCGCCATGGACCCGCAGCAGCGGTTACTGCTGGAGGTGAGCTGGGAGGCGGTCGAGCGTGCCGGGATCGACCCGGGCGAGCTGCGTGACACCGCGACCGGGGTGTTCGTGGGCGCGATGGCGCCCGACTACGGTCCCCGGCTGCACCAGTCGGGCGGCGTCGCCGACGGCCACCTGCTCACGGGCACCGCGCTGAGCGTGGTGTCCGGGCGGATCGCGTACACGCTCGGCCTGCGCGGACCCGCGCTCACCACCGACACGGCCTGCTCGTCGTCGCTGGTCTCCATCGTGCTGGCCACGCAGGCGCTGCGCCGCGGCGAGTGCTCGATGGCGCTGGCCGGCGGGGTGACCGTGATGTCCACGCCGGGGATGTTCGTGGAGTTCAGCCGCCAGGGCGGGCTGGCCCGCGACGGCCGCTGCAAGGCCTTCTCCGCCGGCGCCGACGGGACCGGCTGGGCTGAGGGCGCCGGCATGCTGCTGCTGGAGCGCCTGTCCGACGCCCGCCGCAACGGGCACCCGGTGCTCGCCGTCATCAGGGGCGGCGCGATCAACCAGGACGGCGCCAGCAACGGCCTCACCGCGCCCAGCGGGCTGGCCCAGCAGGCGGTCATGCGCCAGGCGCTGGCCGACGCCCGCCTCACCGCCGCCGACGTGGACGTCGTGGAGGCGCACGGCACCGGCACCACGCTCGGCGACCCGATCGAGGCCGAGTCCGTCATGTCGGTCTACGACGACGTGTGGCTCGGCTCGTTCAAGTCGAACGTCGGCCACACGCAGGCCGCCGCCGGGGTGGGCGGGGTCATCAAGATGGTGAAGGCGCTGGAGCACCGCGTGCTGCCGCGCACCCTGCACGCCGACGAGCCCAGCCCGCACGTGGACTGGTCCGCCGGCAACGTCCGCCTCCTGACCTCGCCGGTCGAGCTGCCCGACGGCCGTACGCTGCGGGCCGCGGTCTCCAGCTTCGGCATCAGCGGCACCAACGCCCACCTGATCATCGAACAGGCCCCCAGCACGAACCCGCCCACCGAACACCCCGGCCAGAACGCCGAGCTGGGCTCCGTGCCGGGGTCTGGGCTGGGTGCCGGGTCCGAGCCTGTGGCCTGGGTGTTGTCGGGGCGGTCGGAGAGTGCGTTGCGTGCCCAGGCGGTACGGCTGCGTGAGGTGGCGGGCGGGGACTCCGACCTGGTCGCCGTCGGGCGGGCGCTGGCCAGGAAGGCCGCCTTCGCCTACCGCGCCGTCGTGGTCGCCCGTGACCGGGCCGAGCTGGTCGCCGCGCTCGACGCGCTGGCGGCGGGCGAACCCCATGGCGCGCTGGTGACCGGTGTCGCCGACCGTGACGTCCAGCCGGTCTTCGTCTTCCCCGGCCAGGGCTCGCAGTGGGCCGGGATGGCCGTCGAGCTGCTGGACTCCGACGAGGTGTTCCGCACCGAGCTGCGCCGCTGCGACGCCGCGCTCAGGGCGCACACCGGCTGGTCCGTCGAGGACGCGCTGCGCGCCGAGGGCAAGCTGGAGGGCTCGGATGTCATCCAGCCGGTGCTGTTCGCGGTGATGGTGGCGCTGGCCAAGGTGTGGCGTTCACTGGGCGTCGAGCCGTCGGCGGTCCTCGGGCACTCCCAGGGCGAGATCATCGCCGCCTGCGTCGCCGGAGCCCTGTCGCTGGAGGACGCGGCCAAGGTCGTGGTCCTGCGCAGCCGGGCGCTGACGCGGCTCGGCGACCGTGGCGGCATGGTCGCCCTGCCGGTCCCGGTCGAGCGGGCGGGCGAGCTGATCGAGCCTTGGGCGGGACGGCTCTGGCCTGCCGTACACAGTGGGCCGGAGAGCTGCGTGATCGGCGGGGACGCCGACGCGCTGGAGGAGTTCACCGCCGCGCACGGCGAGAGCCTGAACGCCCGGCGGGTCGCCATCGGCTACGCCGCGCACACCCCGCACATCGAGGCGCTGCGCGAGGAGATCCGCACCGCGCTCGCCGGCATCGAGCCGCGCGCCGGACAGGTCGCCTTCTGCTCGTCCTACAAGGGCGGCCCGGTCGAGCACGCCGAGCTGACCGCCGATTACTGGTACACGAGCCTGCGCAACCCGGTCCGCTTCCAGGAGGCCGTGGAGTCCTTCGCCGGGACGCCGCTGTTCGTCGAGACGAGCCCGCACCCGGTGCTGACCGGCCATGTCCAGGACACGCTGACCGCCGCGGGCCGTCCCGGCGGCGCGACGGGCACGCTGCGGCGCGGTGACGGCGGGCGCGCCCGCCTGCTCACCGCGCTGGCCCAGGCGCACGTCCTCGGCGCCCGCGTCGACTGGCCCGCCGCCCTCGGCGCCGGACCGCTCGCCGAGGTGCCGACCTACCCGTTCGAGCGGCAGCGCTACTGGCTCGACGGTACGGCGGGCGGCGCCGACGTCTCCTCGACCGGCCTGGACGCCAGCCGCCACCCCCTGCTCGGCGCGGCCGTACCGCTGGCCGCCGGAGACGGGCACCTGCTGACCGGCCGCCTCTCGCTCGCCGCCGCCCCGTGGCTGGCCGACCACGCGGTGGACGGCACGGTCCTGCTGCCCGGCACCGCGTTCGTGGAGCTGGCGCTGGAGGCCGCCGCCACCGTCGGCGCCGCCTCGGTCGAGGACCTGACGCTGGAGGCGCCGCTGCGTCTGTCGGCGGAGGAGGCGGTCCAGCTCCAACTGACCGTGTCCGCCCCCGGCACCGGCGGCCACCGCGACCTGTCCGTCCACGCCCGCCCCGCGGGCGACCCCGACACCCCGTGGACACGCCACGCGACCGGCGCCCTCTCAGCCGCCCTCCCCACGACAGAACCCTTGACCTCCGAGCACGCGACCGCGGCCGAGCCGTCGACGGCCGGCGGGCCGCTGGGGGCCTGGCCGCCCGCCGGGGCCGTCGAAGTGGACCTTGACGACGCCTATGAGCGTCTGGCCGAGCGTGGCTACTCCTACGGGCCCGCCTTCCAGGGGCTGCGGGCCGCGTGGCGGCTGGGTGAGGACGCCTACGTCGAGGTGGACCTGCCCGAGCACGTCAGCGACGGCGCCGACCGGTTCACCCTGCACCCGGCGCTGCTCGACGCCGCGCTCCACCTGCTCGTGCTCGACGCCGCGGGCGAGCCCGGGACGCTGCTGCTGCCGTTCGCGTGGAGCGGCGTGCACGCGGTCTCCGGCGGTGCGCGCACCCTCCGCGTACGGCTGTCGCCCCAGGGCCAGGACCGCCACGGCCTGACCGTGTACGACGTGTCCGGTGCCCCGATCGCCGTGGCCGGGTCGCTGACCCTGCGTGCCGTACCGCGGACCGGGTTGGCGCCCGCGGCCGAGACCTACGGCGTGGACTGGACCGAGCTGCCCCAGCCCAAGGACGAGCCCACGACCGGACCCGAGCGTTCCGCCGTCACCTGGGCCACGGTCGGCTACGACGCCTTCGCCGACGAGGTCGGCGGGCAGCGCTACTACGACCTGGCCTCGCTGGCCGACATGAGCGTGGAGGCGCCGGATGCGGTGCTGGTCCCGTTCGAGCCGGACGCCGACGACCTGCCCTACTCCGTGCACGACGCCCTCTACCAGGCTCTCGACCTCGTGCAGGGCTGGGTGGGCGACGAGCGGTTCTGGCGGTCCCGGATGGTCTTCGTGACCAGGGGACCCGGGGTCGTCACGGGCCCGCTGTGGGGCCTGGTCCGCTCCGCCCAGGCCGAGCACCCGGGCCGCTTCGCGCTAGCCGACGTGGACGCCGGCTTCACCGACTGGGAACTGCTGGCCGCCACCGACGAGCCCCAGGTGCGGGCCCGCGACGGCGTCCTGCTGGCTCCCCGCCTGACCCGACGGACCGGGGGTCCGGCGGGCGCGACGCCGGCGAGTCCGGGCACGGCGGACCCGCACTCGCCGTCCCCCGCTCAAAACCCGGCTCAGGCCCAGAACCCGGCCGTCGCCTCGGCTGCGGCCCAAGACCCGGCCGTCGCCTCGGCCCCCGCTCAAAACCCGGCTCAGGCCCAGACCCCGGCCGTCGCCTCGACTCCGGTTCGAAACCCGGCTCTGGCGGGTGTGCTGGCTCAGGGGACCGTGCTGGTCACCGGGGGTACCGGTGCGCTGGGTGGGCTGGTGGCCGAGCGGCTGGTCGAGCGGCACGGCGTGCGTGACCTGGTGCTGGTCTCCAGGAGCGGCCCGAACGCGGAGGGCGCCGCAGAGCTGGCCGGGCGGCTGGAGGGCCTGGGCGCCCAGGTCAGGGTCGCCGCCTGCGACGTCTCCGACCGGGACGCCCTGGGCAGGCTGGTCGCCGGGATCCCCGAGCTGGCCGGGGTCGTGCACACGGCCGCCGTCCTGGACGACGCGACGGTCGCGGGCCTGTCGGCCACGCAACTGGACACTGTGCTCGCCCCCAAGGCGGACGCCGCGTGGCGGCTGCACGAGCTGGCCGGTGACCGCCCGCTGATCCTGTTCTCCTCCGTGGCCGGCGTCATCGGCACGGCGGGGCAGGCCAACTACGCCGCCGCCAACGCCTTCCTCGACGCGCTCGCCGAGCACCGCCACACCCTGGGGCTGCCCGCGGTGTCGGTGGCCTGGGGCGCGTGGGAGACGGGCATGGCCGGTGAGCTGTCCGGCGCCGACGCGGTGCGGATGTCGCGCGCCGGCGTCGCCGCCCTCACCGCCGAGCAGGGCCTGGACCTGTTCGACGCGGTCCTGAGCGCCCCGGCGGCCGAGCCGCTGGTGGTGGCGGCCCGCTGGGACGCCGCCGCCCTGCGGCAGCGGGCCGAGGCGGGGGAGCTCGCCTCGATCCTGCGCGGGCTGGTGCGCGCGCCCCGCCGTACCGCGGAGAAGGGCGGCGCGGAGAGGAACGGCGCGGCGCCCGCGGCCGGGCCGATGGCGCTGGTCGAACGGCTGGCCGTCATGGCCGAGCCGGACGCGCGCAACCACCTGACCGGGCTGGTCCGCTCGCACGTGGCGGCGGTGCTCGGGCACGGCGGCGCCGACCGCGTCGGCGTGGACAAGTCGTTCAACGAACTGGGCTTCGACTCGCTCACCGCGGTCGAGCTGCGCAACCGGCTCAACGCCGACACCGGGCTGCGGCTGCCGGCGACGCTCGTCTTCGATCACCCGACGGTCAGCGCGCTGGCCGAGCACCTGTTCCAGTCCCTGGCCCCGCAGACGCCCTCGCCCGAGGACACGCTGCGCGGCGCGGTGGAGAAGGTCGAGTCGATGCTGCTGGCGGCCAACGGGGAGGGCGAGGGGATCAAGGGACGGCTGGTGGCCATCCTGCAGAGCGCCCTCTCCCGGTTCGGCAGCGGTGGCACTGCGGCGAACGGCGCCGCCGAGAAGATCGTTTCGGCCTCCGACGAGGAGATCTTCGCCTTGATCGACAACCGGAGCATGGCGGAAGGACCCGATCATGGCAACTGAGGAAAAGCTCCGCGATTACCTTAAGCGGGCCACGGTCGAACTCGCCGAGACCAGGCAGCGCCTGGCGGACGCGCAGGCGCGCGGCCACGAGCCGATAGCGATCGTGGGCATGGCCTGCCGCTACCCGGGCGGGGTGTCGAGCCCCGAGGAGCTGTGGGACCTGGTGCTGTCCGGGGTGGACGCGATCAGCGAATTCCCCTCCGACCGCGGCTGGGACGAGGACGTCTACGACCCGGACCCCGAGGCTCCGGGCAAGTCGTACACCAGGCACGGCGGCTTCGTGCACGACGTGGCGAGCTTCGACGCCGGCTTCTTCGGGATCAGCCCGCGCAACGCGCTGGCCACCGACCCCCAGCAGCGGTTGTTCCTGGAGGCGTCGTGGGAGGTGTTCGAGCGGGCCGGGATCGACCCGGCGACGCTGCGCGGCAGCCGTACCGGGGTCTACGCGGGGTGCATGTACAACGACTACTCCTCCAGGTTCACCCACGGCGCGATCCCGCAGTCGGTGGAGGGCCTGCTGCTGACCTCCAGCACGCCGAGCGTGCTGTCGGGGCGGGTGTCCTACACGTTCGGGCTGGAGGGCCCGTCGGTCTCGGTGGACACCGCGTGCTCGTCCTCGCTGGTCGCCGTCCACCTCGCGGTACGCGCGCTGCGCAACGGCGAGTGCGGGATGGCGCTGGCCGGAGGCGTGACGGTGCTGGTGCCGCCGGACACGTTCGTGGAGTTCTCGAAGCAGCGGGGCCTCTCGCCCGACGGCCGGTGCAAGTCGTTCTCCTCGACCGCCGACGGGGTGGCGTGGGGCGAGGGCGCCGGGGTGCTGCTGCTGGAGCGCCTGTCGGACGCCCGGCGCAACGGCCGGCCGATCCTCGCGGTCATCCGGGGCACGGCCATCAACCAGGACGGCGCCAGCAACGGCATGACCGCCCCGAGCGGTCCCGCCCAGGAGCGCGTGATCGCGCAGGCGCTGGCGGACGCCAGGCTCACCACGACGGACGTGGACGTGGTCGAGGCGCACGGCACCGGCACCAAGCTGGGCGACCCCATCGAAGCACAGGCCATTTTGTCCACATATGGGCGTAATCGTGCGGCGGATCAGCCGCTGTGGCTCGGCTCGGTGAAGTCGAACATCGGCCACGCCCAGGCCGCCGCCGGAGTGGCCGGCGTGATCAAGACCGTCATGGCGCTGCGCCACCGCGTCATGCCGCCCACCCTGCACGTGGTGGAGCCGACCCCGCACGTGGACTGGTCGGCGGGCCACGTCAGCCTGCTCACCGAGGCCCGCGCGTGGACGCCGGACGGCGAGCGGCCACGCCGCGCGGGCGTCTCGGCCTTCGGCATCAGCGGCACCAACGCCCACGCCGTCCTGGAGGAGTACGCCCAGGAGGACGCCCCCGCCGGGGCGCACGCCGGAGCGGGACCGCTGGTCTGGGCGCTGAGCGCGCAGACGGCGAACTCGCTGCGCGGGCAGGCCGCCAGGCTGCGCGACTTCGTGCTCGACCGGCCGGAGACCGGCGCGGGGGACGTGGCCCACTCGCTGGTCACGCGCAGGGCCGCCTTCACGCACCGCGTCGCCGTACTCGGGGCCGACCGCGAGGCGCTGCTGGCCGGGCTCGGCGCGCACCTGCGCGGCGAGACCCCGGCCGAGGTCGTCGAGGGCCAGGCCAAGGAGCACCTCAAGCTGGCCTACCTGTTCACCGGCCAGGGCGGGCAGCGGCACGGGATGGGCCGCGAGCTGTACGCCGCCTTCCCCGCCTTCGCCAAGGCGCTCGACCAGGTCTGCGCCGAGCTGGACCGCCACCTCGACCGCCCCCTGCGCGAGGTGATGTGGGCCGAGCCGGGCACCCCCGAGGCCAAGCTGCTCAACGAGACCTCCTACACCCAGCCCGCGCTGTTCGCCTTCGAGGTGGCCGCCTTCCGGCTGCTGGAGTCGCTCGGCGTCACGCCCGGCATCGTCGCCGGCCACTCGGTGGGCGAGTTCGCCGCCGCCTACGCGGCGGGCGTCTGGTCGCTGCCCGACGCCGCCCGGCTGATCGCCGCCCGCGGCCGCCTCATGCAGGGGCTCGACACCCCGGGCGCGATGGTCGCGATCGAGGCCACGGCCAAGGAGATCGCCTCGTCGCTGGCCGGGCAGGAGCACCTGGTCGGCGTCGCCGCCGTCAACGGGCCCAGGAGCGTGGTCGTCTCCGGCGAGGTCGCGGCCTGCCTGGAGGTCGCCGAGCACTGGTCTGAGCTCGGCCGGCGCATCCACCGGCTCGCCGTCAGCCACGCCTTCCACTCGCCGCTCATGGAGCCGATGCTGGCCGCCTTCTCCGCCGTGCTGGAGGACGTGGAGTTCGCCGAGCCGAAGCTGGAGTTCGCCACCAACCTCAACGGCGGCTCCTGGGCCGACCGTGAGTACTGGCTGGCCCAGATCCGCCGCGCGGTCCAGTTCCAGGCCATGATCGAGCGCCTCGACTCGCTCGGCGCCGACGCCTACCTGGAGATCGGCCCGCAGGCCGTGCTCGCCAGGATGGCCCACGACTGCCTGGACGGCCGCGACGCCGCCGTCCTGACGCTCAGCCGCCGCCAGCGCTCCGAGACCGACGCACTCACCGCCTGCCTCGCGCAGGGCTGGGTGATCGGCGCCCGCGTCGACTGGGCCGCGCTGACCGGCCCCGGCGCCCCGGTCGACCTGCCCACCTACGCCTTCGACCGCGAGCGCTTCTGGCTCGACCCGCCCGCCAGGGTCGCCGACCTGACCGCGACCGGGCTGCGCGAGGTCACCCACCCGCTGCTGAGCGCCGCGCTCGACGTGGCCGACGACGGCGTGAGCGTGCTTACCGGCCGGCTGTCGCTCGCCGACTCGCCCTGGCTGGCCGATCACGCCGTCAACGGCGCCGCCGTACTGCCCGGCGCCGCCTACGCCGACCTCCTGCTGGAGGCCGGCGGCCAGATCGAGGAACTGGTCTTCGAGGCGCCGCTCGTGCTCGCCGAGCGCGGCGGCGTGACCGTCCAGGTCGTCGCGGACGCCCCCGACGACCAGGGTGTACGGCAGGCCCGCGTCCACTCCCGCCCGGCAGGCGACCCCGACGCCCCGTGGACCCGCCACGTGCGCGCCACCCTCTTACCGGAGCCCGCGCCCCCCGCCGCCTGCGACTGGGCGGCGACCTGGCCACCGCCGGGCGCCGAGCCGGTCGAGGTGGCCTACGGCCCGCTGGCCGACGCCGGCTACGAGTACGGGCCCGCCTTCCAGGGCGTGCGCGCGCTCTGGCGGTCGGGCGAGGAGCTGTTCGCCGACGTGGCGGTGGGCGAGCTCGACGTGGCGGGCCACTGGATCCACCCGGCGCTGTTCGACGCGATGTTCCACGTGCTGCTGATCGGCGCGCCCTCGACGGAGCTGCGGCTGCCGTTCGAGTTCCGCGGCGTGCGGCTGGTGTCGCCCGGTGCGACGGCCCTGCGGGTGCGGCTGACCCGCGACGGCGAGGACGGCTGCGCGATCGAGGCGGCCGACGCCTCGGGGCGGCTGGTGTTCGCGCTGGAGTCGGCGCGCATCCGCGCGGTGGCCGCGGGCGCGCTCGGCGGACCCTCGACCGGTCCCGCCCCCTACGGGCTGGACTGGGTGGAGGTGGGACCCGCCGGCGAGCCGGTGGCCGAGTACACGGTCGTGCCGCTGGCCGGGGGCACGCCGCGCGAGCTGACCGCACGGGCGCTGGCCGCGATGGCCGGGGAAGAGCGCCTGGTGGTCTTCGCGCCGCGTGGCCTGGACGCCGCGGTGGTGCGGGGCCTGGTGCGCACCGCGCAGAGCGAGCAGCCGGGCCGGTTCGTCCTGGCCGACGTGCCCGACGGGTTCGCCGACTGGGAGCGGGTGCTGGCCACCGGCGAGCCGCAGGTGCGGGTGGCGGACGGCAAGGTGCTGGCCCCCCGGCTGGCGCGCAGGTCCGTGGAAGGGAACGCGGCGCTGGGCTCCGGCACCGTCCTGGTCACCGGCGGCACCGGTGACCTGGGCGGGCTGATCTCCCGTCACCTGGTCGAGCGGCACGGGGTGCGCGACCTGGTGCTGCTGTCGCGGCGTGGCCCGGGAGCGCCAGGTGCCGGGACGCTGGCGGCGGCGCTCGAAGAGCTGGGCGCCCGGGTGCGCGTGCTGGCCTGCGACGTGGCCGACCGGCGGGCGCTGGCCTCGGTGGTGGACGGGATCGAGAACCTGACCGGCGTGGTCCACACGGCCGGGGTCCTCGACGACGCCACCCTCGACGGGCTGACGCCCGAGCGGATCGACCGGGTCTTCGCTCCCAAGCTCGACGCCGCCTGGCACCTGCACGAGCTGACCAAGGACCGCGACCTGAAGGTCTTCGTGCTCTTCTCCTCGCTGGCCGGCATCCTCGGCAACGCCGGCCAGGGCAACTACGCCGCGGCCAACACCTACCTCGACGCGCTGGCCGAGCAGCGCAGGGCCGAGGGACTGCCCGCCGTCTCCATCGCCTGGGGGCTCTGGGACGGCGGCATGGGCGGCGAGCTCACCGACCTGGAGATCGCCAGGCTGGCCCGCGCGGGGGTCGCCCCGCTCGCGCCGGAGCACGGGCTGGCCCTGTTCGACGCCGCGCTGGCCGGGGACGAGGCGGTGGTCGTGGCGGCCCGCTGGGACCTGGTCGGGCTGCGCGCCAGAGCCGCGGACGGCAGCCTGCCGCCTCTGTTCAGGGGGATGGTGCGAACGCCGCGCCGTACCTCGTCGCAGAAGAAGGGCGCGGGGCGGCTCACCGAGCGGCTCGCCGCGCTGACCGAGTCCGAGGCGATGCGGTTGCTCACCACCACCGTCCGCGGCCACGTGGCCGCGGTGCTCGCCCACGCCAGCGCCGACCACATCGACGTGGACAGCGCCTTCAACCAGCTCGGGTTCGACTCGCTCACCGCGGTCGAACTGCAGAACCGGCTCAACGCCGAGACCGGCCTGCGGCTGCCCGCGACGCTCGTCTTCGACCACCCGACCGTCTCGGCGCTGGCCAAGCACCTGCACGAGACCCTGGCGCCCGCCACGCCGTCGCCCGAGGACCTGCTGCGCGGGGTCCTGGAACGCGTCGGCTCAATGATCACCACCGCCAAGGACAACGGCGAGGACATCCGCGGCCGCCTGGTCGCCGTTCTGCAGAGCGGCCTGACCAGGTTCGGGGGCACCGCGAGCACCGACGACGACGAGGGCGTCGACATCGACACAGCCTCCGATGAGGAGATCTTCGCACTCATCGACAAGGAACTCTGAACCATGACAGGAAAGGCCCGAGCGATGGGTACCGAGGACAAGCTCCGCGACTATCTCAAGCGCGCCACCGTCGAACTGGCGGAGACCCGTAGGCGCCTGACCGAGGACGAGAGCCGTCGCCACGAGCCCATCGCCATCGTGGGCATGGCCTGCCACTTCCCCGGGGGCGTGACCAGCCCCGAGGAGCTGTGGGAGCTCGTGCGCTCCGGCCGCGACGCCATCGGGGACTTCCCCGACGACCGCGGCTGGAACCTCGATGACCTGTACGACCCCGACCCCGACGCGACCGGCAAGAGCTACACCCGCAACGGCGGCTTCATCCCCGACGCGTTCGACTTCGACGCCGCGTTCTTCGGGATCAGCCCGCGCCACGCCCTCGGCACCGACCCGCAGCACCGGCTGTTCCTCCAGGCCACCTGGGAGGCGTTCGAGCGGGCCGGGATCGACCCGGCGACGCTGCGCGGCAGCCGTACCGGGGTGTACGCGGGCGTGATGTACGAGCACTACTCCAACCGCTTCCTCGACGGCTCGCCCGAGGCGATCGAGGGAACCCTGTTCACCTCCTCCGTGGCCAGCGTGCTGTCCGGCCGCGTCTCCTACGTCTACGGCCTGGAGGGCCCGTCGATCTCCATCGACACCGCCTGCTCCTCCTCGCTGGTGGCCATCCACCTCGCCGCCCAGGCGCTGCGCCGGGGCGAGTGCACGCTGGCCCTGGCCGGCGGCGTGACGCTGATGCCGTCGCCGGTGCCGTTCGTGGAGTTCTCCCGCCAGCGGGCGCTGTCGCCCGACGGGCGCTGCAAGGCGTTCTCCTCCACGGCCGACGGGGTGGCCTGGGCGGAGGGCGCCGGGGTGCTGCTGCTGGAGCGCCTGTCGGACGCGCGCCGCAACGGCCGCCGCATCCTGGCCGTGGTCCGCGGCAGCGCGGTCAACCAGGACGGCGCCAGCAACGGCATGACCGCGCCCAGCGGGCCCGCGCAGGAGCGCGTCATCGAGCAGGCGCTCGCCGACGCCCGCCTCGACCTCGGCGACGTGGACGTGGTGGAGGCGCACGGCACCGGCACCACGCTCGGCGACCCGATCGAGGCGCAGGCGCTGCTGGCCACCTACGGCCGCCGCCGGCCCGGCGACCGGCCGCTCTGGCTGGGCTCGCTCAAGTCGAACCTCGGGCACACCCAGGCCGCGGCCGGGGTCGGCGGCGTGATCAAGATGGTGAAGGCGCTGGAGCACCGGGTGCTGCCGCGCACGCTGCACGTGGCCGAGCCGACCCCGCACGTGGACTGGTCGCAGGGCGGCGTACGGGTGCTGACCGAGGAGGTCGAGCTGCCCGAGGCCGAGCGCCCGCCGCGCGCCGGCGTCTCCAGCTTCGGCGTCAGCGGCACCAACGCGCACCTGATCCTGGAGCGCGGCCCCGACGAGGAGCCCGCCCCCGAGACGGGCGCGCCGCTGGTGTGGACCGTCTCGGCCAAGAGCGACAGCGCGCTGCGCGCCCAGGCCGCCAGGCTGCGCGATCGGGCCGCGAGCGCGCCGCCGGCCGACCTGGCCGCCGCGGGTCCCGTGCTCGCCCGCCGGGCCACGTTCGCCCACCGCGCCGTCGTGATCGCCGCGGACCGGGGCGAGCTGCTCGCCGGGCTCGACGCGCTCGCCGACGGCACCCCGCACCCCGCCCTCCTGGAGGGCGTCGCCGCCGCCGGCGCCCGCACCGTCTTCCTGTTCCCCGGCCAGGGCTCGCAGTGGGCCGGCATGGCCGTCGACCTCCTGGAGGCCAGCGAGGTCTTCCGCGAGCGGCTGCGCGCCTGCGACGAGGCGCTCAAGCCGCACACCGGCTGGTCGGTCGAGGACGTGCTGCGCTCGGGCGAGAAGCCGGTCCGCTCCGACGTCATCCAGCCCGTGCTGTTCGCGGTGATGGTCGCGCTGGCCGAGCTCTGGCGCGCGCACGGCGTCGAGCCCGCCGCGGTCGTCGGCCACTCGCAGGGCGAGATCGCCGCGGCCTGCGTCGCCGGGGTCCTGTCGGTCGAGGACGCCGCCAGGATCGTCGCGGTCCGCAGCCGGGTCATCGCCGAGCGGCTCGGCGGCACCGGCGGGATGCTCTCCGTCGCGCTGCCCGCCGAGCGGGTCAGGGAGCTGGCCGCGCCGTACGAGGGGCGGCTGTGGATCGCCGTGGACAGCGGGCCCGGCGGGTGCGTGATCGCCGGTGACGTGGACGCGCTCGACGAGGTGGCCGCCGCCTGGGAGGAGCCCTACCGGGCGCGCAGGATCGCGGTGGACTACGCCTCGCACACGCCGCACATCGACGTCCTGCGCGACGAGCTGCCCGCCCTTCTGGGCGAGGTACGGCCGGGCCGTACCGACATCGAGTTCTGCTCCTCCATGGCCGGAGGCTTCGTCGACACCGAGCGGCTGACGGCGGACTACTGGTTCGACAACGTGCGCAACCCGGTCCTGTTCCGCCAGGCGATCGGGTCGGTCACCGGCGCGCCGCTGTTCGTCGAGGTGAGCCCGCATCCGGTGCTCCAGGCGGACGTCACCGAGATGAACGAGTCCGCGGGCATCTGCGGCACGCTGCGCAGGGGCTCGGGCGACTGGCGGCGCTTCCTCCTCGCGCTCGGCCAGGCGTTCGTGCTGGGCGCGGAGGTCGACTGGGCCACCGCGCTCGCGGCCACCCCCTTCCGGCACGTGGACCTGCCGACCTACGCCTTCGACCGGCAGCGCTACTGGCTGGACGGCGGCGCCCGGATCGGCCGCGTCCCCGGCGTGGACGGCTCCGACCACCCGATGCTGAACGCGGTCGTGCCCGTGGCCGACGGCGGGCTCGTGCTCAGCGGCCAGGTGTCCGTCAAGGTCGCGCCCTGGCTGGCCGACCACGCGGTCGAGGGCGGCGTGCTGCTGCCCGGCGCCGCCTTCGCCGAACTGGCGCTGGAGGCCGCCGCCGCGGCGGGCTGCGAGCTGGTCGAGGAGCTGGTCATCGAGGCGCCGCTGGTCCTCGCCGGGACCGCCCGCCTCCAGGTCGTCGTCTCCGCCGAGGACGACGGCGGCCGGACGATCACGATCTTCTCCGAGACCGGAGACGCCTGGGTCCGTCACGCCTCCGGCGCCCTGGCCGTCACCGGACCCGCCTCTCCCGGCTGGGCGGCCGTCTGGCCTCCCGAGGGCGCCCAGCCGGTGGAGGTGGACTACGAGCGCCTGGCCGCGCAGGGCTACGAGTACGGTCCCGCCTTCCAGGGCGTGCGCGCGATGTGGCGGTCGGGCGAGGAGCTGTTCGCCGAGGTCGGCGCCCCGGAAGGGGTGGACGTGACCGGGTTCGGCATCCACCCCGCGCTGCTCGACGCCTCCTTCCACCCGCTGGTGCTGGCGGCGGAGGAGGGCGCGCTGCGGCTGCCGTTCGCCTTCCGCGGCGTGCGCCTGTCGGCCGCCCAGGCCGCCTTCCTGCGCGTACGGCTGACGCCGAACGGCGCCGACGACGCCGCCGTCGAGGCCGTGGACGCCGCCGGCCACCCGGTCTTCTCCATCGGCTCCCTCCGCGTCAGGCAGGCGGCGCCTAGGGCGGCGACGTCCCAGGTGGCCCCGTACGGCCTGGACTGGGTGGAGATCGCGCCCACGGCCGACCCGGCCGGATCGTTCACGGTGGTCGCACCGGCCGAGGGCACCCCGCGCGAGCTGACCGCCCAGGCGCTGGCCGCGGTGACCGGCGACGACCACCAGGTGGTGTTCGCTCCTCGTGGCCTGGACGCCGCAGTGGTCCGGGGCCTGGTGCGCACCGCGCAGAGCGAGCAGCCGGGCCGGTTCGTCCTGGCGCACGTGCCCGACGGGTTCACCGACTGGGAGCGGCTGCTGTCGACCGGCGAGCCCGAGGTCCTGGCCCTCGACGGCAAGCTCTTCGCCCCGCGCGTGGCGCGCAGGACCGCGGGCGAGCCCGAGGCCATCGGCTCCGGCACGGTCCTGGTGACCGGCGGCACCGGCGGCCTGGGCGCGCTGGTCTCCCGCCACCTGGTCGAGCGGTACGGGGTCCGTGACCTGGTGCTGCTGTCGCGGCGCGGACCCGAGGCGCCGGGAGCGGCCGCGCTGCGGGCCGAGCTCGAAGAGCTGGGCGCGCGGGCCGAGGTGCTGGCCTGCGACGTGGCCGACCGGCGGGCGCTGGCCTCGGTGGTGGACGGGATCGAGGACCTGGCCGGGGTCATCCACACGGCCGGGGTGCTCGACGACGCGACGATCGAGGGGCTGACGCCCGAGCGGATCGACCGGGTCTTCGGCCCCAAGCTGGACGCCGCCTGGCACCTGCACGAGCTGACCAAGGACCGTGAGCTCAAGGTGTTCGTGCTCTTCTCCTCGCTGGCGGGCATCCTCGGCAACGCCGGCCAGGGCAACTACGCCGCGGCCAACACCTACCTCGACGCGCTGGCCGACCTGCGCAGGGCCGAGGGACTGCCCGCCGTCTCCATCGCCTGGGGACTGTGGGACACCTCCACCGACCTGACCGGCGGGCTCGGCGCCGCCGATCGCGCCAGGCTGGCCCGCTCCGGCGTCGCCCCGCTCGACTCCACTCAGGGGCTGGAGTTGTTCGACGCGGCGCTGGCCGCCGACGAGGCCGTGGTCGTGGCGGTCCGCTGGGACACCTCCGGGCTGCGGGCCAGGGCGGAGAACGACGACCTGCCCGCCCTGCTGCGCGGGCTGGTGCGGGCGCCCCGCCGTACCGCGTCGACGGCGACGGGCGGCGGCGGGCTGGCCGAGCGGCTGGCGGCGCTCCCGCAGGCCGAAAGCCTGCGCCTGCTGACCGCGACCGTCCGCGCGCACGTCGCCGCCGTGCTCGCCCACGCCAGCCCCGACCAGATCGACGTCGGGACCGCCTTCAGCCAGCTCGGCTTCGACTCGCTCACCGCAGTCGAGCTGCGCAACCGGCTCAACGCCGAGACCGGCCTGCGGCTGCCCGCGACGCTCGTCTTCGACCACCCGACCGTGACCTCCCTGGCCGACTACCTGTTCCGCACGCTCGCTCCCAGGACGCCCTCGCCCGAGGACGTCCTGGAAGGCGCACTGGAGCGCGTCGAGGCCATGCTCACCAGCGCCAACGGGGAGGGCGAGGCCATCCGCGGCCGGCTCGTCCCGATCCTGCAGACCGCCCTCGCCAGGTACGGCGCGGGCCAGCACGACGCCGACGGCATGGTCGAGAAGATCGACGCCGCCTCCGATGAGGAGATCTTCGCGCTCATCGACAACGAACTGTGACCCATGACTCCCGTTACCGGAAAGGTTCGCCCGATGGGGACCGAGGAAAAGCTGCGCGCCTACCTCAAGCGTGTGACCGTCGAACTGGCCCAAGCGCGCCGGAACCTCACCGAGGCCGAGGACCGGCGCCACGAGCCCATCGCCGTCGTCGGCATGGCCTGCCGCTACCCGGGCGGCGGCGACACGGTCGAGGGCCTTTGGGAACTGCTGCGCGACGGCAGGAACGCCGTCGGCGAGGTGCCGCCCGCGCGCTGGGACATCGATGACTACTACGACCCGGACCCGCAGAAGCCGGGCGGCATGTACACGCGCTACGGCTGCTTCCTCGACGACGTGACCGGATGGGACGCGGAGTTCTTCGGCATCTCGCCGCGCGAGGCGCTGCGCATGGACCCGCAGCAGCGGCTGCTGCTGGAGCTGGCGTGGGAAGGCTTGGAGAACGCGGGCCTGGCCCCCGACCGGATGGCCGGGAGCAGGACCGGCGTGATGGTCGGCTACATGGACACCCTCCAGTACGGCCGGCTCCAGATGGAGCTCCAGGGCCGGGACGCGGTCTCCGACCCGTACCTGGGCCAGGGCGCGATCTCCAGCGTGGCGGCCGGCCGTATCGCCTATCAGCTCGACCTGGTCGGCCCCACGATGACCGTGGACACCGCCTGCTCCTCCTCCCTGATCGCCGTCCACCTGGCCGTCGAGAGCCTGCGCCGGGGCGAGTGCGACCTGGCGCTGGCCGCGGGCTGCTCGCTCACGCTGCACCCGTCGATGTTCATCCAGGCGTGCGCCGGGATGATGATGTGCTCCGACGGCCGCTGCAAGACCTTCGACGAGGGCGCCGACGGCTACGTCATGGGTGAGGGCGGCGGCCTGGTGGTGCTGGAGCCGCTGTCGAAGGCGCTGGCCAACGGGCGGCGTATCCGGGCGGTCATCCGGGGCTCGGCGGTCAACCAGGACGGGCGCAGCAACGGGCTCACCGCGCCCAGCAGGAGCGCCCAGGTCGACGTGATCACGCGCGCGCACGCCGCCGCCCGCGTCCGCGCCGACGAGGTCGACTACGTGGAGGCGCACGGCTCCGGCACCCAGCTCGGCGACGCGATCGAGCTGTCGGCCCTGCACGACGTGTTCGGCGAGCGCCCGGCCGACCGGCCGCTGCGGGTGGGCGCCATCAAGACCAACATCGGCCACACCCAGGCCGCGGCGGGGGTGGCCGGGCTGATCAAGACCGTGCTCGTGCTGGAGAACGGCGTGGTCCCGCCCAACCTCAACCTCGACAGGCCCGCGACCGCCATCCCCGAGGACGGCACCGTCCAGCCGGTCACCGAGGCGCTGGAGCTGGCGCCGCGGCTGGCGGGCGTCAGCTCGTTCGGGCTGTCCGGCTCCAACGCCCACGTGGTCGTGGAGGTGGCCCCCGCCCCCGAGGCCGACCCGGTCGCGGCCCCCGCCTACGCCCTGCCGGTCTCGGCGGGCAGTGCGGCGGCGTTGCGCGAGCACGCGGGCCGGCTGGCCGCCCACCTGGACGAGCGCCGGGACCTGCGCGCCGCCGACGTGGCCCGCACCCTGCAGCACGGCCGCGCCCACCTGGACCACCGCCGACTGCTGGTCGTGGGCGACCTGCGCGAGGCGGTCACCCGCCTGCGCTCCCTGGCCGAGGGCCCTGCCACGCCGCGGGCCAAGGACGACCCTCGGATCGCGTTCCTGCTGCCCGGCGTCGGCGACCAGTACGCGGGCCTCGGCAAGGAGCTCTACGCGAGCGAGCCCGTCTACGCACAGGCTGTGGACGAGTGCGCCGAGCTCGTCCTGGCGCACGCCGAGCTGGACCTGCGCCCCTTCTTCGAGGCCGACGCCGCGCCGAGGCAGGACGACCTGGCCGCGATGCTCGGCCGCGACACCGGCGAGCGCGCCGACGACCCGCTCGACCACGCCCCGATCGCGCACCCCTTCCAGTTCACCGTCGAGTACGCGCTGGCCAAGCTCCTCGCGCACTGGGGCGTCACCCCCGACATGCTGATCGGCTACAGCCTCGGCGAGTACGTGGCCGCCTGCCTCGCCGGCGTCTTCACCCTTGAGGACGCCCTGCGCGTGGTGATCGAGCGGGCCCACCTGATCAACGCGGTGCCCGCGGGCCGCATGGTCGCCGTGGCCGCGTCCGAGGAGCGGATCCGCGCCGCCCTGCCCGACCTCGAAGTGGACATCGCCGCGCTCAACGGCCCCTCGATGACGGTCCTGAGCGGACTGCCCGGCCAGATCGAGCAGGCCACCGCCGCGCTGATGGCCGCCGGGCTGGCCTGCCGCCCGATGCGCTCGGCGCACGCCTTCCACAGCTCGCTGCTCCAGCCGGCCCGCGACAAGCTGCTGGCCCTGCTGGAGACCGTGCCGCGCAGGGCGCCGGCCACCACGATCGTCGCCAACCTCACCGGCGCCACCCTCACCGCAGAACAGGCCGTCAGCGCCACGTACTGGGCCGACCAGCTCGTCAGCCCCGTCCGCTTCGCCGACGGCGTGCGCCACTGCGTCGACCAGGAGATCGACGTCTACGTCGAGCTGGGCGCCGGGCAGACGCTCGGCGGGCTGGTCCGCCAGAACCTCGCCGGCGGCGCCCCCGCCGCCGTCCTCGGCACGCTGCCCGCGCTGTGGACGACCGGCGAGCGCCGCGACGCCAGGACCGAGCTGCTGGAGAGCGCCGGGCGGCTGTGGGAGCTGGGCGCCGCCATCCGCTGGGACCTGACCGGACCGGCGGGCGCGGGCGTGGCCACGCTGCCCGCCTACCCGTTCCAGCGCACCCGCTTCTGGCCCGAGCCCGGCCAGGACGTCGCCCCGGCCACCGTGGTCAGGCCGGGCGCCGCGCCGTCCGGCTCGGGCGAGCCGGCCGACTTCCGCTTCGTGCCCGCGTGGGCGCGCGCCGCCGCCCGCCCCGCCCTCCCGTCCTTCCTCTCGCTGCCGGGCCCGCTGGTCGTCTTCTCCGACGGCCACGCCGGTACGGCTCTCGCCGACCTCGCGGAATCCGGCGGCACCACGGTCATCGAGGTCCTCCCCGCCCCGCTCGCCCAAGGCGAGGCGAGCCCGCGAGCCCACGGCGAGGACACGGGCGGCGCATCCGCTCGTCGTGAGGGCAGGCGGGTGACCATCGATCCCACGGACCCGGCCCACTACGCCGAGCTGTTCGGCGGGCTGCCCGAGGGGCCCGTGCACGTGGCGCACCTGTGGAGCCTGCTGTCCGACCGGGACGACCTGGCGGCGGCCATCGGCCACGGCTTCGACAGCCTGCTGCTGGCCACCCAGGCCATGAACGTCACCCCCGGCTCCCGGCTGCTCACCGTCACCAGAGGCGCCACCGAGATCCTCGGCGGGGACGCGCTCGCGCCCCAGCAGGCCCTGGCCCACGGGTTCGGGCGGGCGGTGCAGCACGAGTTCAAGGAACTGAGCTGGACCGGCGTCGACCTCGACCCCCACGCCCCCGCCGACGGCCCGGCCGACGGCCCCGCCGATGCCCCCGCCGACGGCCGGGTGGCCGGGCAACTGGCGGTCGGACAAGTGGCGGTCGGGCAACTGGTGGCTGGGCAACTGGCGGCCGAGTTGGTCGCCGAGGTCGGCGGCAGCGACGCCCTGGCCGGATGGCGTCGCGGCCACCGCTGGCTGCGCGCCTGGTCCGAGGTGCCGACCGCGCCCCAGGCCGGGGAGTCTCCCTGGCGGGCCGACGGGGTCTACCTGATCACCGGCGGCACCCGGGGGCTCGGGATGGGGCTGGCCAGGCATCTGGTGCGGACCGGGGTCAGGAAGCTGGCGCTGCTGAGCCGTACCCCGCTGGACAGGGGGGTGACGCCGGAGCCCGGCAGCCGGACGGAGCGCACGCTGGGAGACGTCGCGGCGCTGGAGGCGGCCGGCGCGCAGGTGCTGCTGGTGGCCGCGGACACCGGGGACGCGGAGCAGTTCGAGCGGGCCATCGCCGACGTGCGCGACCACTACGGCGCGCTGCACGGCGTGATCCACTCGGCCGGACTGCCCGCGGGCGGACTGATGCAGCGCAGGACCGTCGCCGAGGCCCGCGCGGTGCTCGCGCCCAAGGTCCTGGCCATGGGCCCGCTGGCCAAGCTGGTCGGCCCCGGCACGCCGGAACACGAGCGCCCGGAACTCCTGGTCCTCTACTCCTCGGCCGTCACCGCGTTCGGCGGCATCGGCGAGGGCGACTACTGCGCCGCCAACAGCGTCCTGGACGCCTACGGCGAGGCCCTGGCCGCCACCGCCCCCTCCACCAGGGTCGTCGCCATCTCCTGGGGCCCCTGGCTGCACGACGACTGGCAGGCCGAGAACTTCAAGGGCACCGGCGGCCTGGCCGAGCGGGTCCGCGCCTATCGCGAGCGGTACGGCTTCGCCGAGGAGGCGGGCAACGAACTGCTCGACACGATCATCCAGGGCGGCCACGGCTACGTGCTGGCCGCCAGGCAGCCGCTCGGGGACGTGGTCCGCGAGTGGACGGCGATGCTCGACATCGACAACCTCATCGGCGCCGCCTCCGCCGTACCGCGTGGCGAGCGCTTCCCCCGCCCGCAACTGCGCACCGACTACGCGGGACCGCGCAACGAGCGGGAGGCCCTGATCGCCGAGATGTGGGGCGCCTACCTCGGCATCGCCCAGGTGGGCGTGCACGACCCGTTCTTCGACCTCGGCGGCAACTCCCTGGTCGGGATGGCCATGGTGCTCGCCATCGAGAAGGAGCTCGGCGTCCCGATCGCCCCGGCCGTGCTGTTCGAGCACCCGACCGTGGCCGCGTTCGCCGCGGCCGTCGACGGCGGCGATTCGGCCACGCAGGAAGTACTGACCAGCAGCTCGGCGAGGGGTCAGCGGCGGCGCCGCGCCCGGTCCGCAAGCGGAAGGCCCAGCACCGGAAGGGACAAGAACCGTGAGTGACGAGAGCGCCGGCACCGACATCGCGATCGTCGGGATGTCCGGGAGGTTCCCGGGCGCGCCCGGCGTCGCCGAGTTGTGGTCCGCCATCAGGGCGGGCAGATCGGGGATCACCCGCTTCACCGACGAGGAACTGCGCGCCGAGGGTGTCACCGAGGAGCAGCTCCAGGACCCGACCTACGTCAAGGCCAACCCGGTCATCGAGGGCATCGACCTGTTCGACGCCTCGTTCTTCGGGCTGGGCGCCAAGGAGGCGCAGATCCTCGACCCGCAGCACCGGCTGTTCATGGAGCACAGCTGGGCGGCGCTGGAGGACGCGGGCTGCGACCCGACCCGCTTCGACGGCTCCATCGGCGTCTTCGGCGGCTGCGCCCACAGCTCCTACATGCAGAACAACCTGCTGCCCGGCGGCATCGGCGAGGTCATGGGCCACCTGGCCCTCGGCCTGGCCAACGACAAGGACTCGCTGACCACCCGCGTCGCGCACACGCTCGGCCTGTCAGGACCCAGCTACGGCGTCCAGAGCTACTGCTCGACCTCGCTGGTCGCGATCTGCGCGGCGGCCACGAGCCTGGCCGGGTTCGAGTGCGACATGGCGCTGGCGGGCGGCGTCGCCGTCAACGTCCCCCACCGGGTCGGCTACGTCTACCAGCCCGGCGGCATCGCGCCGCCCGACGGCGAGTGCCGCGCCTTCGACGCCGCCGGTCTCGGCAGCCCGCTCGGCAGCGGCGTCGGCGTCATCGTGCTGCGCCGCCTGGAGGACGCGCTGGAGGCCGGCGACCAGATCTACGCCGTCATCCGCGGCTGGGCGGTCAACAACGACGCCGGCAAGAAGGTCGGCTTCACCGCGCCCGGCGTGCAGGGGCAGGCCGCGGTCATGGCCGAGGCGCTGGCCGCCGCCGACCTCGCGCCCGCCGACATCGACTACGTGGAGGCGCACGGCACCGGCACCGCGCTCGGCGACGCCGCCGAGCTGGCCGCCATCCAGCAGGTCTTCCGCGGCGAGTCGCTGCTCGTCGGCTCCGTGAAGACCAACCTGGGCCACCTCGACCGGGCGGCCGGGGTGACCAGCCTCATCAAGGCGGCGCTGGCGCTGCGCAACGACGAGATCCCGCCCACGCTCAACCTGGTCACGCCCAACCAGCAGCTCAGCAGCGGCGAGGCCGAGATCGAGGTCGTCACCGAGCTGCGCCGCTGGCCTCGGGCGGCCGGCCGTACCAGGAGGGCGGGGGTCAGCGCCTTCGGCATCGGCGGCACGAACGCCCACGTGGTCCTGGAGGAGGCGCCGCAGGTGCCGCGGCCCGAGGCGGCGCCGAGGGCCGAGCTGCTCGTCTGGTCGGCGCGCACCGCCGAGGCCGCGGACGCGATGACCGGCCGCCTGGCCGCCCACCTGGAGGGCGAGGACGCCAGCCGCTTGGCCGACGTCGCGCACACGCTCCAGTCGGGCCGCCAGGTGTTCGGGCACCGCAGGATGCTGGTCGCGGGCACCGTCGCCGAGGCCGTGGCCGGGCTGCGCGAGCCGGCCGTGCTGGCCCGCTCCGACACCCGCGACGACCGGCCCGTGGCCTTCCTGCTCGCCGGGACCGGAGAGCAGTACGCGGGCATGGCCGCCGACCTGTACGACACCGAGCCGGTCTTCCGCCAGACGCTCGACCGCTGCCGCACCGCGCTGCGCGGGATCATGGACGGCGCCGACCCGCTCGCGGGCATGCTCCGCCCCCGCGTGACCGGCGAGGCGGGCGCGCTGGCCAGGATGCTCGGCCGCGCGGAGGCCTCCGACGCCACCTCGACCGACCTGCTCCAGCCCGCGCTTTTCGCGGTGGAGTACGCGCTGGCGCGCCTCGTGCGCTCCTGGGGGATCGAGCCGTCGATCCTGGCCGGATACAGCCTCGGCGAGTACGTGGCCGCGACCCTGGCCGGGGTGCTCTCCCTGGACGACGCGCTCGCGCTGGTCGCCCACCGGGCCAAGCTGATCAACCAGTTGCCCGCCGGTTCCATGAGCGCGGTCCCCCTGGGCGAGGCGCAGGTGCGGGCGCGCATCGCCGCCGTGCCCGGCGTGGATGTCGCCGCCGTCAGCGGACCCGAGCTGACCGTGATCGCCGGCGAGCCCGAGGGCATGGAGGCCGTGCGGGCGCTGCTCGAAGCCGAGTCGATCCCGTGCCGTCCGCTGGCCACCACCCACGCCTTCCACTCCCGGATGATGGAGCCGATCCGCGGCGAGCTCACCGCGTGGATCGGCGCCAACATCACGCTCAACCCGCCCCGCCTGCCGTACGTCTCCAACGTGACCGGCGCGCCCGCCACCGAGGAGCAGGTCACCGACCCGGGCTACTGGGCCGAGCACATGTGCGCGCCCGTCCAGTTCGACAAGGTCATCGGGACGCTGCTGGAGCACGGCGAGGCCGCGCTGCTGGAGATCGGCCCCGGGCCGTCGCTGGGCGCGATGGTGCGCGGGCACCGCGACTGCCCGCGCGAGCGGTGGCCGCTCATCGTGCAGTCGCTGCCCGCCGAGAGCGACCAGCGGCCCGCGGGCAAGGTGCTGACCGAGGCGGTCGGGCGGTTGTGGCTGGCGGGCGTGCCCCTGGACTGGGCCGCCTACCAGCAGGACCGGCCGGTGGCCAAGGTGTCGCTGCCGCCGTACCCGTTCCAGCGGACCCGCTACTGGGTCGACGCGCCCGGCGCGGGGCTGCACGGCGCTGCGGACGCCCGCGTGGTGGCCGGCGCCGCCGCGGGGACGGACGGCCGCACCGCGACGAGCCCGGCCGGGCGGAACGGCACGGCTGCCGGTATCGGCGCGGCCGGGGGTACGGGCGCGGCTGTCGGGACGGGCGCCGCCGGAGGTACCGGTTCCGCCGAGCCGGTGCCGCACGTCCAGGTGATGGCCGCGAAGTGGACGGCCGCCCCGGTGGCGGGCGCGTCCGCGCAGGGGGCCGGGGCGTCTGCTCCTGGGGCCGGGGCGTCCGCGCCGGGGGCCGGGGCGTCCGCGCCGGTCGGGCGGGCCGTGCTGGTCGCCGACCGCGGCGGCGTGGCCGACTCCCTCGCCAGAACCCTGCGCGCCACAGGCGCCGACGTCGTGCTCGACGCTGGGCCGGGTACCGCCGGCGTCGAGGTGGGCGCTGGGCCGGGGGCCGCTGATGTGGTGATCGACCTGCGCATGCTCGACCACACCGACGGCGACAGCGACGGCCGTGAGGCCCTGCTGCCCGTCTCCGCCCTCCTGGACGGCTGGGCCGAGAGCGGCGACAACACCCGGATCATCGTGGTCACCTCGGGTGGCCAGGCCGTGCTGCCGGGCGAGAGCCCCTCGCCCGCCCAGGCGGCGGTGGCGACGCTTCCGCTGGTCGCCAACCAGGAGTACCTGAACCTCGACTGCCGCGCCGTCGACCTGCCGCCCGGCCTCGGCGCGGAGGAGTCCGCCGCGCTGCTGGTCGCGGAGCTCTCCGCGCCGCAGGGCGAGGTCCTGGCCGCCTACCGCGACGGCCGCCGCCTCGTGCGCGACTTCGAGCCGGTACGGCCCAGCCCCGAAACCCCGACAGGCGTCAAGAAGGGCGGCACCTACCTGGTCACCGGCGGCCTGGGCCCGGTCGGGCTCCTGCTGGCCGACCACCTTGCCGCCTCCGGCGCCGCCCGCCTCGTCCTGACCAGCCGCTCCGGCCTGCCAACCGGCACCGGACAGACCGGCACCGGACAGACCGGCAACGGGCAGACCGGCAACGGGCAGACCGGCAACGGGCAGACCGGCAACGGACAGAGCGGTGATCCGCGGCTGGCTGGGGTCGAGCGGCTCAGGGGGCGGGGGGTCGAGGTGGTTACGCCGGCCGTGGACGTCACCGACCCGGTCGCCATGCGGGCCGTCCTCGACGGGGTGGACGGTGTGGTTCACCTGGCCGCCGAGAGCACCCCCGACACCTTCGTCTCCCTGCGCGACCTCGACCAGAGCGCCGTGGACAGGCACTTCGCCGCCAAGGTCGCCGGTGCCAAGGTCCTGGAGCGGGTCTTCGACGAGATGGAGCGCCCTCCGGCGTTCTGCGTGCTGTTCTCCTCCACTTCCGCGATCCTCGGCGGCATCACGTTCGGCAGCTACGCCGCCGCCAACGCCGCCCTGACCGCGCTGGCCCACCGGGTCGACGCCCGCCGTACCCCGACCACGTGGGTGGCGGCGGGGTGGGACACCTGGGCGGTGTCGCTGGAGCGGCTGGGCGGCGGGCTCGGCGCGGCGATGGTGGCGCACTCGATGAGCACGGAAGAGGGCATGGCCGCCTTCGACCGGCTGCTGTCCGCGCCCGAGCCGGGCCTGGTGGTGGCCGCGGGCGGGCTGGACGACCGGCTGCCGCGCGCCGCGGCGGCCGTCTCCTCGGCGCCCAAGGGGGACCGGTTTCCCCGGCCTGAGCTGCCGCAGCCTTACAGTCCGCCGCTCACGGACGCCGAGCGCGGCCTGGCCGAGCTCTGGTCCGAGGTGCTCGGCGTCGAGCCGGTCGGCACCAGGGACAACTTCTTCGACCTGGGCGGCAACTCGCTGGTCGCGCTGCAGATGCTCCGGCTGGTGAAGGAGCGGTTCGGCGTGGCCGTACCGACGGTGATGTTGTTCGAGGCGCCGACGGTGAACCGGCTGGCGGCGATCCTCGACGAGCGCGGCGCGGCCCTGCCCACCGCGGGCGCAAAAGCGGCCGCGAACACGGCCGCGAAGACGGGCGCGAGAACGCCCGCGAGTGCGTCCGCGAGGGTGGCCGAGCGGGCCGCGCCCAGTCAGGACGACGACGACCGGCGCATCGCGATCGTCGGCATGGCCGGGCGGTTCCCCGGCGCGTCCGACGTCGGCGCGTTCTGGCGCAACCTGCGCGACGGCGTCGAGTCCATCACGTTCTTCTCCGAGGAGGAGCTGGTGGCGGCGGGCGTGGACCCCGAGCTGGTGCGCGACCCCGCCTACGTGCCCGCGCGGCCGGTGCTGGACGAGGTGGCCGAGTTCGACGCGGCCTTCTTCGGGATGAGCCCGCGCATGGCCGCGATCACCGACCCGCAGCAACGCGCCTTCCTGGAGGTCTGCTGGGAGGCCCTGGAGCAGGGCGGGTACGCCGCGCCGGAGCACCGGGGCCGGGTCGGCGTGTTCGGCGGCGCCAACATCAGCACCTACCTGCTGCGCATGAGCGACCACCTGCTGGGCGCCGACAGCGATGACTTCAGCGACTTCGAGGTCATCATGGGCAACGACAAGGACGCCCTGACCACGGTGGTCTCCTACCTGTTCGACCTGTACGGGCCGAGTGTGGCGGTGCAGACGTTCTGCTCCACCTCGCTGGTGGCCGCGCACATGGCGGTGCAGAGCCTGCGGGCCGGGGAGTGCGAGCTGGCGCTGGCCGGCGGCGTCTCGATCCGGGTGCCGGACCGGGTGGGCCACAAGTTCGGGCCGGGCGGGCAGGAGTCGCCCGACGGGCACGTGCGCACGTTCGACGCGCAGGCGCGGGGCAGCATGTTCGGCGACGGGGCGGCGGCCGTACTGCTCAAGAGGCTGCCGGACGCGATCCGCGACGGCGACCACGTGTGGGCGGTCATCCGCGGCGCGGCCATGAACAACGACGGCGCGCTGAAGGTCGGCTACACCGCGCCCAGCGTGGTCGGCCAGGCGCGGGTCATCTCCGACGCGATGGAGGACGCCGGGGTCACCGGCGACGACATCAGCTACATCGAGGCGCACGGCACCGCCACCGAGCTCGGCGACCCGATCGAGGTGGCCGCGCTGACCAGGGCCTTCGGCCGGACCAGCGACAAGCGGTACTGCCCGATCGGGTCGGTGAAGACCAACGTCGGCCACCTCGACCGGGCGGCGGGCGCCAGCGGCCTGATCAAGACGGCGCTCGCGCTGGACAGCGGCCTGATCCCGCCGAGCCTGCACTACACCAGCCCCAACCCCGAGATCGACTTCGACGACAGCCCGTTCTACGTCAACACCGAGCTGGCCGAGTGGCGCACCCGCGACGGGCGCCCGCGCATCGCCGGCCTCAACTCGCTCGGCATGGGCGGCACGAACGTGCACCTCGTCGTCGAACAGGCGCCTGCCAGGGACACCGCCCCCGAGTCCCCGCGCAGGTACCAGGTGCTCCCGCTGTCCGCGCGCAATGCCACGGCGGCGGACCAGGCGTGTCGACGCCTCGGCGAGCACCTGACCGAGGCGACCGGGGCCCGGCTCGCCGACGTCGCGTACACCCTTCAGGTGGGACGCAAGACGTTCGAGCACCGCCGGGCCCTGGTCGCCGCCACCGTCGCCGAGGCGGCGGAGGAGCTGACCGGCACCGGAGTCCTGAACCGGGTCGACACCGTGCAGGGACGGCAGGTCGCCTTCCTGCTGGGCGGCGTCGGCGAGCAGTACCCGGGCCTGGTCGGCGGCCTGTACGCGCACGAGCCGGTCTTCAGGTCCCACCTCGACGCCTGCCTGGAGCGGCTGCCCGAGCTGGACCTGGCGGACCTGCTGACCGGCGAGCGGGGCGGCGCCCCCGGCCTGGCCGCGCTGCTCGGCCGAGGCGGCGCCACCGACGAGCGGGCGGCCCGGCTGGAGCGCACGGAGCTGGTGCAGCCGGCGCTGTTCGCGGTCGAGTACGCGCTGGCCCGCACGCTCATGGACTGGGGTGTCCAGCCGCGGATCATGCTCGGCTACAGCCTCGGCGAGTACGTGGCCGCGACCCTGGCAGGGGTCCTGTCCCTGGAGGACGCGCTCAAGCTGGTCGTCCACCGCGCCCGGCTCATCGCCGGGCTGCCCGTTGGCGCCATGCTGGCGGTCTCCCTGCCGGAGGCCGACCTGCGCCGCCGCTTCCCACTGGACGGCCTGAGCGGCGTGAACGGCCAGAACGGCGGGAACGGTCTGGACGGTCTGGACGTCGCCGCCGTGAACGGGCCGCAGGTGACGGTCGTCGCCGGGCCCGGCGAGGCGGTGGACGCCCTGGCCGAGCGGCTGCGGGCGGCCGAGGTGCCGTGCCGGCCCCTGCAGACGACCCACGCCTTCCACTCCAGGATGCTGGAGCCGATCGCGGCCGAGCTCACCGACTGGGTGAAGAAGAACGTGCGGCTCAACGCGCCGGCGCTGCCGTACGTGTCGAACCTGACCGGCGAGGTGGCCGGCGCGGAAGTGCGCGACCCCGGCTACTGGGCCAGGCACATGTGCGAGACCGTGCGCTTCGCCGCCGGGCTGGAGAGCCTGCTGGCCGACCCCGAGCTGGCGATCGTGGAGATCGGGCCCGGCCAGTCGCTCGGCGCGCTCGTGCGCGGCGCGGGCTGCCCGCCGCAGCGCTGGCCGCTCATCTCGCACGTACTGCCGGCCGCGAGCGACAGCCGCCCCGACGACGAGGTGTTCGCCGGCTGCCTGGCCCGCCTGTGGCTCGGCGGCGTCACCCTCGACTGGGACGCCTACCACGGCCGCGTCGAGGGCGCTGACCCCGCCGGGCTGCCCGGCAGGGTGCCGCTGCCCACCTACCCGTTTCAGCGGCTGCGCTACTGGATCGACCCGCCGGCGGGCAAGAGCAGGAAGAAGACGGTCGAGGACGCGATCGCCGAGGGCTCGCTGTTCGACGCGATCACGAGCCTGGCCAAGCTGCCCGAGGACCAGTGGCTCTACCAGCCCGTCTGGCGCCAGGTCACCGCCGCGCCGCGGGTCGAGCCGGCCTCCTGGCTGGTCTACGCCCGTGACGGGCTGGCCGAGCGCGTGGTGGACGAGCTGCGCCGTACCACGGACAGACCCGTCTCCGTCGTACGGCCGGGCGACGCCTACACCGCCTCCCAGGAGGGCTACACGATCAGGCCCGGCAACGTGGCCGACACGGCGTCCCTGCTCAGAGACCTGCGCGCGGCCGGCCGCCCCTTGGACCGGGTGGTCCATCTGTGGGGCCTCGACGAGACGCCGGGCCACGGGCAGGGACCGCACTCGCTGGTCGCCCTGGCCAGGGCGGCCGGCGAGTCCGGAGTGGACGGCTGGTCGCTGGACGTGGCGGTCACCGGCACCCAGCAGGTGCTCGGCGAGGACGTCACGAACCCGGACGGCGCCCAGCTCATCGGTCCGTGCCTGGTGATCCCGCTGGAGTACCCGAACGTCCGCACCCGCTTCGTCGACGCCGAGCGCGACGAGCCGGGCGACCTGGTGGCCGAGCTGCTGCGCGAGCAGTCGGCCAGGACCGTGGCGCTGCGCCGAGGCAGGCGCTGGGTGCCCGGCTACGACCGCATGCCGCTGCCGGAGGCCGAGCCGCTGCGCGAGGGCGGCGTCTACCTGATCACCGGCGGCCTGGGCGGCATCGCGCTCGGCCTGGCCGAGCAACTCGCCAAGGAGTCGCGGGCCAAGCTGGTGCTGCTGGCCAGGAACGGCCTGCCCGAGCGCTCCCGCTGGGCCGCGATCCTGGGCGGCGCCGAGCAGGCGGGCGAGACGGTCCGCCACCGCGTCGAGCGGGTGCTGGCGATCGAGGCGGCGGGCGGCGAGGTCGAGGTGGTCGTCGGCGACGTCGGCGACGCGGCCGCCGTCACGCGCGCGGCCGAGGCGGCCCGCGAGCGGTTCGGCGCCCTGCACGGCGTGCTGCACGCGGCCGGCGTGCCCGGCATGGGCCTCATGCAGTTCAAGCGGCCAGAAGAGCTCGACGAGGTGATGGCGCCCAAGATCGCCGGCATGCGGGCGCTGACCGAGGCGCTGCGCCTGGGCGAGCGGGACGAGGTGGAGCTGGACTTCCTGGTCCTGTTCTCCTCGATCACCTCGGCCACCGGCGGCGGACCCGGCCAGGTGGACTACTGCTCCGCCAACGCCTACCTCGACGCCTGCGCCCACCGCCTCGCCGCCACCGGCCGCCGCGTCGTGTCGGTCGACTGGGGCGAGTGGACCTGGAACGCCTGGGAGGCCGGCCTGGCCGGCTACGACGAGGGGCTCCAGGACTTCTTCCGCAAGAACCGGGCGCGCATCGGCATCGGGTTCGAGGACGGCTGGCGCTCGCTGCTGCGGGTGCTGGCCAGCGGCGAGCCCCGCGTCGTGGTCTCCACCCAGGACTTCCCGACGCTGGTCGAGGGCAGCTCGATGTTCACGCTGGAGGCGGTCACCGCCGCCGAGGGCGGTGGCGAGCGGCACCCGAGGCCCGAACTGGTCACCTCCTACCAGGAGCCCACCGGCCCCGCGGAGGAGAAGATCGCCGGGATCTGGTGCGACCTGCTCAAGCTGGAGCGGGTCGGCGTCCTGGACAACTTCTTCGAACTCGGCGGCAACTCGCTGCTCGGCGTCACCGTCGTGGCCGCGGTCCGCCGCGCGTTCGAGCTGGCGGAGCTGCCTCCGCACATCCTCTACGAGGCGCCCACGGTGGCCGCGCTGGCCCGGACCGTGGAGGCGATGGCCTCGGGAGAGACCCAGAACGAGGGCGGCGCCGAAGGCGGCAGCCAGGTGCGCGCCCAACTCCGCAGATCAGGACTCGAAGCCTCGGCCGCCCGCAGGCGTGGCCGGTAACGAAAGGAATGTCATGGCTTTGATCGGCGTAATCGGCGCGGGCGTCATGGGCGTCGGCGTCGCGCAGAACCTCGCGCAGACCGGGCACGACGTGGTCCTGGTCGACAAGGACGAGCAGATCCTCAAGGAGGCGCTGGAGACCATCTCGCGCAACGCGCGGATGAGCCGCCTCATGGGCGGACCGGCGCTGGACGCCGACGAGATCCTGTCCAGGATCACCACGTCGGTCGGCGTCGGCGGCGCGGCGAAGGCCGAGGTCGTCATCGAGAACGTCACCGAGAACTGGGACGTCAAGCGGGCCGTCCACGAGGAGCTCGACCAGGTCTGCGGGCCCGACACGGTCTTCGTGGTCAACACCTCGGCCATCCCGATCACCAAGATGGCCTCGGTGACCCGGCGCCCCGACAAGGTGGTCGGCGTCCACTTCATGAACCCGGTGCCGGCCAAGCCCGCCTGCGAGCTGATCCCCGGCTTCCACACCTCGGCGGAGACCGTCGAGCGTACGCGCGACCTGCTCAAGGCCATGGGCAAGAAGGCCATCGACGTCAAGGACGCCTGCGGCTTCGTCTCCAACCGGGTCCTCATGCTCACGGTCAACGAGGCGGCGTACCTGGTCCACGAGGGTGTGGCCACCGCCGAGTCCGTCGACGAGGTCTTCCGTAGCTGCTTCGGCCACCCGATGGGCCCGCTGGAGACCGCGGACCTGATCGGCGTCGACACCATCCTCTACTCCGTCGAGGTGCTTTACGAGCACTACGCGGACAGCAAGTACCGGCCGTGCCCCCTGCTCAAGCAGATGACGGACGCCGGGCTGCACGGCCGCAAGTCCGGCCGCGGTTTCTACACCTACAACTGAGAAGGGTTCACCACCATGTCCAACACCGCTCAGGGCCAGATCCTCGACTTCGTCCGTGGCCGCTTCCCGCAGGCCGAGCTCGACGCCTCCCAGGACATCTTCGCGCTCGGCTTCGTCAACTCGCTGTTCGCGATGGAGCTGGTGATGTTCGTCGAGAAGACCTTCGGCGTCACCATCCCCAACGACGAGCTGCGCATCGACAACTTCCGCACCGCCGACTCGATGGCCGAGCTGGTCGACAGGCTGGCGAGAGTGGCGGCGTGACCACGAGCAGGGTCACCGACCGGCGCTCGGCCCGCGAGTTCGTCGACGCGCACATCGTCCCCCACGCCGACGCCTGGGACCTCGACGGCCGCGTGCCCGAGGACCTGATCCGCAAGGCGAGCGAGGCGGGCCTGTGGGCCCCCTTCCTGCCCGAGCAGTACGGCGGCGCCGGCATGGACATGGTGACGCTGGGCGAGGTGCACGAGGAGGTGGGCCGGGGCTGCTCCTCGGTCCGCAGCCTGCTCACCGTGCACACGATGCTGTCGTGGACCGTGCAGCGCTGGGCCACCCCGGCCCAGCGCGAGCAGTGGGGCCCGGCGCTGGCGAGCGGAGCGGCGCTGGGCGCCTTCTGCCTGTCGGAGCCGGGTGCCGGCAGCGACACCTCCGGCATCACCACCACCGCGACGGAGACCGACCGCGGCTGGGTGATCAACGGCACCAAGAAGTGGACGACCGGCGGCCAGCGAGCGGACGTGTTCCTCGTCTTCGCCCGCACCGCCTCCAGCATCGGCGCCTTCCTGGTGCCGAAGGACACCCCCGGCGTCCGGGTGCGCCCGATCGAGGAGATCCTGGGCACCCGGGCGTCCATGCTGGCCGAGATCACCTTCGCGGACGTGGAGGTCGAGCGGGAGGCGCTGCTCGGCCCGAGCGGCTTCACCGCGGGGATGGTGCTCACCGGCACCCTCGACCTGGGCCGCTACAGCGTGGCGGCCGGGTCGGTCGGCATCGTCCAGGGCTGCCTGGAGGCGAGCGCGGCCTACGCCGCCAAGCGCGAGGTCGGCGGCAAGCCGCTGCGCGACCTCCCGCTCATCCAGGCGAAGCTCTCCGACATGGTCACCGACGCGCGGGCGGCCCGGCTGCTGCTGGCCGAGGCCGGCCGGCTGAAGGACGCGGGCGACTCGGCCACGCTCATGGCCACCTGGATCGCCAAGTACTTCGCCTCGACCGCCGCGGCGAAGCACGCCTCGGAGGCGGTCCAGATCCACGGCGCCAACGGGTTCACCCCCGACTACCCGGTGGCGCGCTTCTACAGGGACGCCAAGGTGATGGAGATCATCGAAGGCAGCAACGAGATCCAGCGCATGACCATCGCTGGTCAGGCAGATCGGGAGAAGCCATGACCGTGCAAGAGACCGTCGCACTCCTCCCCGAGAAACCCGTTCAGGGGCGGATCAAGTGCATCGTCTGGGACCTCGACCACACGCTGTGGGACGGGGTCCTGCTGGAGGACGACGAGGTGTACGTCCGCGAGCACGTCGTGGAGGCCATCCACGAGCTCGACCGCAAGGGCGTGCTCCACTCGGTAGCCAGCAAGAACGACCGGGACACCGCGCTGGAGAAGCTGCGCGTGCTCGGCCTGGACAAGATGTTCCTGTTCCCGCAGATCGGCTGGAACGCCAAGTCGGAGTCCATCCAGCGCATCGCCAAGGCGCTCAACCTGGGCCTGGACGCCTTCGCCTTCGTCGACGACCAGCCGTTCGAGCTGGCCGAGGTGGCCCACCAGGTGCCGCAGGTGACCTGCGTGGACATCCTGGAGCTGCACGAGGCGCTGGAGCGGCCGGAGTTCCAGCCGCGCTTCGTCACCGACGAGTCGGCGCTGCGCCGCGAGATGTACCAGGGCCAGATCGCCCGCGACGAGCTGGAGAGCGAGTTCGTCGGCACCAACGAGGAGTTCCTCGCCAGCCTGGAGATGTCGTTCACGATCGCGCCCGCGCTCCGCGACGACCTGCAGCGGGCCGAGGAGCTCACGGTCCGCACCAACCAGCTCAACTCCACCGGCCGCACCTACTCCTACGAGGAGCTCGACGCGCTGCGCGAGTCGCCCGACCACCTGGTCCTGGTGGCCTCGCTGACCGACAAGTTCGGCAGCTACGGCAAGATCGGCCTGGCCCTGGTGGAGAAGGGGGAGGAGGTCTGGCGGCTCAACATGATGCTCATGTCGTGCCGGGTGATGTCGCGCGGCGTCGGCATGGTCCTGCTGAACCACATCATGCGCCTGGCCGCCGAGGCCGGGGTCGCGGTCCGGGCCGACTTCGTGGAGACCGGCCGCAACCGCATGATGCAGGTCACCTACGCTTTCGCCGGGTTCCGGGAGGTGAGCAGGGACGGCGCGCACGTGGTGCTGGAGGCCGACCTGAGCGCGGTCCAGCCGCCGCCGTCGTACGTGCAGCTTGAGATCGTGGAATGAGGCGTCCCCCATGACCGTCAACGACGTGATGAGCACGGACGCGCTCAACCGTTGGCTGCCGTTCCGCACGCAGACCGGCGCCGAGCCCGGCGCGCTCCCGCTGTACTGCCTGCCCCACGCGGGCGGCGCGGCCTCGGCCTTCCGCCTCTGGCAGCGCAAGCTGCCGGGGGTGGCGGTCCAGCCGGTGCAGCCGCCCGGCCGCGAGGCCAGGCACAAGGAGCCGGCCTACGAGCGGATGGGCGCCCTGGTCTCCGACCTCGCGGACGTCGTCCTGGCCGACGTCGAGCTGAACGCCGCGGGGCGCCGCTACGCGCTCTACGGCCACAGCCTCGGCGCGCTCGTGGCGTTCGAGCTGGTGCGGGAGATCCGGCGGCGCGGCGGTCCGGAACCGGTGCACCTGTTCGTCTCCGGCTGCGACGCGCCGCAGGTCACCTACGAGGACGGCCAGCCGGTGCGGACCATGACCAGGCCGCAACTGGTGACGTTCCTGCGCGGGCTCGGCGGCACGCCGGAGTGGCTCCTCAACGACGAGGGCGCCATGGCGATGATCCTGCCGGCGATCCAGGCCGACTTCACGATCAAGGAGACCTACAAGTACGCGCAGGAGCCGCCCCTGGACCTGCCGATCACCGCGCTGCCCAGCACCAGGGACCCGCGCATCGCCGAGTCGAAGGTGATCGGCTGGCGGGACCAGACGGCGGCGGCGTTCGTGCTGCGGCCCTTCGACGGCGGCCACTTCGCCGTCTTCGAGCAGGCCATGCTCACGCACCGCATCCTCGCGGAGGCGCTGCGGCCGTGGGTGTGAGGGTGTGGAAGGTTCACCTCGACCGGCCGGGCATGCCCGGCTGGTCGGCCCTTTCCGAGGCCGAGTGTGAGCGGGCGCTGCGTTTCGCCGACCCGCTCGAACGCCGCCGCTGGGTGGTGGCGCGCTCGACGCTCAAGCAGGTCCTGGGCGAGCTGTGCGGCGTACCGGCCGCGCGGCTCGCCTTCACCACGGAACCCGGCGGCCGCCCCTGCTTGGAGCCCCGCCAGAAGAACGGCCTAGAGCCCGGCCTGAAGCCCGGCCTGGAGCACGGTCTGGACTTCAATCTGTCGCATTCGGGGGAGTGGGCGCTGATCGCGGTCGCGCCCGGGGGCCGGCGGGTGGGCGTCGACGTCGAGCGCATCAGCCCCGACGCCGACATCATGGAGCTGGCCGCGCGCATGTACCAACCGGAGGAAGTCGAGCGTGTCCGCGCCGCGGGCGCGCCCGAGTTCTTCCGGCTGTGGACCGCCAAGGAGGCCTACATCAAGGCCACCGGGGTCGGCCTGGCCGGGCTGCGCGACACCCGGGTCACCCCGGCACGCGAAGGGAGCGCGGCCCTGGTGGGCTCGCGCTCCCTTGACGGCGAGTGGCCGGTGCGGTGGCTGGACGTGGCGCCCGGCTACGCCGCGGCCCTCGTCACGACCACCGCCGCACGGCGGACCGTCACGACCGCTTCGACACCGGCACCACGTACCGGCTGAAGACCAGGTCGCGCAGGACGTCGTCGCCGCCCTCCACGATCGAGACGTAGCGCATGTCGCGCATCAGCTTGCCGATGACCGACTCGTGCGTGTAGCCGAGCCCGCCGAACATCTCCGACGCCGCCGAGGCGATCTGCCAGCCGGTCTGGCCGCAGAACATCTTCGTCGTCAGCGCCTGCTTGAGCGTGCCGACGCGCAGGAACTCCTCGCCGGCGTCCGGCCTGGCCGCGACCTCGTCGTACGCCCGCGCCGCCGCCAGGCACTGGTTGGCCATGACCTCGATCTGCATCTCGAACTGGCCGAGCCTGGCGGCGAAGACCGCGTTGTTGGCCAGCGGGGCGCCCTTGACCTGCTTGGCCTTGCCGTACTCCATGCAGACGTCGCGGATGCGGCGGGCGATGCCGAGCGCCGTGGTGGCGATGAGGATGCGGCTGGCGTTCAGGCCGATCTCCAGCAGGCGCAGGCCGTTGCCGCGCAGCACGTTGGCCGACGGCACGCGCACGTCCGACAGGGAGACCTGGTAGGTGGCCGACGAGCGCAGGCCGATCACGTCCCAGCGCTTGTCGACCTTGACGCCGGGGGTCTCGCGCGGGACCAGGACGGCGAGGTAGCCCGCCGGGTCGTCCTGGGCCCGCGCGACGACCACGAGGAAGTTCGCGAAGCCGGTGTTGGTGGAGAACGCCTTCTCGCCGTCGAGCACGATGTCGTCGCCCTCGCGGCGGGCCGTGGTGGTGATCCTGGCCAGCTCGCTGCCGGCCGCGTGCTCGCTGCCCAGGGTCGCCGCGTAGCCGCCGTTGACCAGCGGCTTCAGGTGGCGTTCCTTCAGTTCGGCGCTGCCGTACCAGGAGACCATGCTCGTCGTCAGGACCGGGATGAAGAGCGTGAAGGCCACCCCCGCGTCGGCGTAGGCCAGCTCGGCGGTGATCCGCACGCTCTCCTCCAGGCCGAGGCCCAGCCCGCCGCTCTCCTCGGGCAGCCACCAGTTCGCCAGGCCGGTCTCCGCGAACCGCTCGTAGAGCGGCAGCGGAGCCTCGGCCAGCGAGTCGAGGTAGGCGTCCTTGCCCAGGAGTTCGCGGCGGGCGAAGGCCTGTACCGTCCGCAGGTACTCAGGCTGCTTCATCCTCGTCCCTCGCGTCGAGAAGGGCGGCGAGCTGGCGGACGGTCGGGCACTCCAGCAGTCCCGTCACCGGGATCGACGCGCTCACGGCCCGGCGGATGCGGGTCGTCAGCTCGATCGCCAGCAGCGAGTGGCCGCCGAGCTCGAAGAAGTTGTCCAGCGCGCCGATCGGCTCGATGCCGAGGACCCGCGACCAGATGTCGGCCAGCGTGGTCTCGGTGCCGGGGGCGGGCTCGACGAAGGGGTTGTTCAGCTCGGGCCGGGGGTGGCGCTCCTGCTCGTCGAAGTCGCCGTCGGTGTCGTGGATGTCGCCGGTGACCCACTGCGCGAGCCGCGTCTCCAGCCAGCCCGTCGAGATGACGAAGTGCCCGGCGCGGTCGGCCGCCGACAGCGTGCGCTCGAAGACGTCCACGCCCTCGGCCGGCGCCATCGCGTAGCCGACCACGGCCTCGCTGTGGCCCTCGACCCGGTCGGGGTCGATCGCCCAGGTGTCCCAGTCGACGGTGACCCACCGGCCCTCGCCCGCGGTCCTGGCCTGCCTGACGTAGGCGTCCAGGGCGGCGTTGGCCGCCGCGTACGGCGCCAGCGTCATGCCGCCCAGCACCGAGGCGATGGACGACAGCGTGATCCGGCGCTCGGGGCAGCGCTCGCCCAGCACCTTCTGCAGCACGTGGAACCCGGTGACCTTGGCGGCCAGGTGGGCGTCGCACTGCTGGCGGTCCATGAGGTGGGCGAAGTTGAAGTACGCGCCGTCCTGCACGCCCGCGCCGTGGACCACGACGTCGATGGTGCCGAAGCGGCTCACCGCGGCCTTGACCACGGCCGCCATCTGCTCCTCGTCGGCCACGTCCGCCGACAGGGGGAGCACGGTGGCGCCCCTCGCCTCCAGGTCGCGGATGTTGCGGATGTGCCGCGAGGTACGGTCCCCGTCGTGCTCGGCCAGGTAGGCGTCCCAGTCCTCGCGCGGCGGCAGCGGGGAGCGGGCGGTCAGCACGAGGCGGCAGCCGTACGTGCTGGCCAGGTGGCGGGAGAGCACGAGGCCCACGTCGCCGAGTCCGCCGGTGATGAGCACCGTGTCGCCGTCGCGGATCGGCCGCGCCTCGCCCTCGGGCTCGTCGATGGGGTGCTGGTCGTAGGAGCGCACGAACGTCTCGCCCGCGCGCACCGCCATCGGCCCCTCGTACTGGGCGACGGAGGCGGCCAGGACCTGTGCGGCCAGCAGGTGCAGCGACTCCTCGGCGACCTCGTCGGCGTCGATGTGCCTGGCCCGCAGCCTGGGGTTCTCCTGGGCCAGGCTCGGGGCGAGCGCCGCGAGCGTGGCGTGCTCGGGGTGGCGCAGGTCGGCGCCGGACACGCCCACTGCCTGTGAGGTCAGCAGCACCAGCTCCGCGCGCGGGGCCGAGCCGGTGTTGTCCACCAGCTCCCTGGCCAGCGCGAGCACGGAGTAGAAGCCGCGGTTCTGCTCGGCGTTGAAGTGCTCGACGGGGTCGCCGCCCGCCTCGGGGCTGGCCAGGCTGAAGCCGTGCACGATGGCGCGGGGCCCGGCCACGAGCGAGTAGATCAGCTCGGCGACGTCGTCGGACTTGTCCACCCGGATGGTGAAGTCGCCGGCGTCGTCCTGCTCGAAGCGTTCGCCGGGCCGTACCGCGGTCACCTCGGCGCCGGCCTGGTTGAGCCGCTCGACGAGCGCCTCGCCGCGCGCGTCCGCGGAGAACACCAGCCACGGCCCCGCCAGCCTGAGCTTCTCGTCCAGGTCGGTGGTGGACAGCGGCCGCTGCTTCCAGGTGGGCAGGTAGGTCCACTGGGAGCGGTCGAAGTTCTTGCCCTCGGCGACCGGCGCCTGCGCCTGGCCGGGCAGCGGCTTGACCCAGAACCTGCGCTTCTGGAACGGGTAGGTCGGCAGGTGCACGCGCCGTCCCTCGCCCTTGTGCAGCGCGGGCCAGTCGACGGTCACGCCGCCCTGCCACAGCCGGGCCAGCGCGGCCAGGATCCACTCCTCGGCGCTCAGGTCGCCGTCGGGCTCGACCACGAGCTCCTCGACGCCGTTGGCCTGCTCCTTGCCGTCGCGCAGGGTGCGGATGCCGAGCGCGGTCAGGCTGTAGGCGAAGGCGGTGAGCGCCGCCTCACGCTCGTTCTCGGCGTCGGCCCCAAGCTCGTCCGGTACGGCCCGCAGCTTCGCCGCCGCCTCCCCGGTCGCCAGCTTGGCCGCGGCGGCACGCAGCTCGGTCCACCAGCTTTCGGGGACCTCGGCGGCCGGCCGTACCAGCTTGACCTTGGCGTGGCGGCGCTGCGTCTTGCCGTCGATCCAGCGCGACGGGTCGGACAGCGCGGCGATCGCGTCGTCGCGGTCGCGGACCACGATCGCCCTGCGCTTGGCGAAGCCGCCGCGCGAGACCTGCAGCGTGTAGGCCACGTCCGCGAGGTCGACGCCGTCGTTGTCCTCCAGGTAGTGGCGCAGCCGGGTGGTCACGTCGGTGAGCGCCTGGTCGTCGCCGCCCGAGTACACCAGCAGGTGCGGGCCCGGCCGGGCCGGCCGCTCCTCGCGGGGCGGCGCCTGCTCCAGGACGACGTGGGCGTTCGTGCCGCCCAGCCCGAAGGAGCTGACGCCGGCCCGCCGCGGGTGCGGTCCCTCCGGCCACGGCTGGTGCTCGGTCAGGACGGTGAAGCGGTCCTGCGCCGAGGCCAGCGCCGGGTTGGGCGTCTGGTAGTTGGGGGTGCCGGGCAGCAGCTCGTTCTTCAGGTTCATGGCCGCCCGCATCAGGCCGGTCACGCCCGAGGCCCGGTCGAGGTGGCCCAGGCTCGGCTTGACCGAGCCCAGCACGCACGGCGTGTCACGGCTCGTACGGAACACGCGGTTCATGGCCGCGAGCTCGATCGAGTCGCCCAGCATCGTGCCGGTCGCGTGGCACTCGACGTAGCCGACCGTCTCCGGCTTGACGCCGGCCACGCCCAGCGCCGACTCGATCACCTCGGCCTGGCCCTCCACGCCCGGCGCGGTGTAGCCGGCCCGCATGCGGCCGTCGTTGTTGGCGGCCGAGCCCAGGATCACCGCGTGGATCACGTCGCCGTCGGCCAGCGCCTCGGACATGCGCTTCAGCGCGACCACGCCGGCGCCGCTGCCCATCACGGTGCCGCCGGCCTCGGCGTCGAAGCTGCGCACGATGCCGTCGGGCGACATGATGCCGCCCTGCTCGTACAGGTAGCCGGAGGGCTGGGGCAGCGGGGTGAAGGCGCCACCGGCCAGCGCGATGTCGCACTCGTAGGTGAGCAGGCTCTGGCAGGCCAGGTGGACGGAGACCAGCGAGGTCGAGCAGAACGTCTGGACGGAGATCGCCGGGCCGCGCAGGCCCAGCTTGTAGGCGACCAGGGAGGCGAGCGAGTCGCGCTCGTTGCCGACCGCCATGAGCAGCGCGCCGCCCGGCTGGTAGATGAGGTGGTTGATGTTCTTGACGATGTAGTCGGGGAAACCGCATCCGCCGAACACGCCCACCTGGCCCGGCACGTCGGTCGGGCAGTAGCCGGCGGCCTCCAGCGCCTCCCACGAGCACTCCAGGAAGAGCCGGTGCTGCGGGTCCATGGACTCCGCCTCGCGCGGGTTGATCCCGAAGACGGAGGCGTCGAACATCGCCAGGTCGTCCACCGGCCCGCCGACGCGGACGTAGCGGGGGTCGGCGAGCGTGCCGGGCTCGGCGCCCGACTCGCTCAGCTCCTCCTCGGTGATCTTCCGCAGGCCCTTGATGCCGGCCAGCAGATTGCTCCACAGCTCATCGACGTCGCTCGCCCCGGGGAACCGCCCGGACATCCCGATCAGCGCGATGGCTGAGTCATAGTCGGTGGTCTCCGTCATACGTTGTTCCTCCCACTCCTGAGCATGTTGCGGCGCTGCGCGATCCTGGAGCGCTGCTGGTCCTTGGCGTCGTCCTGCTCGTCCTCGCCGCTCTCCTGCGCGGTGGCCGCCTCGGCCAGGGAGGCCACGGTGGGCGCCTGGTAGAGGATGTGCGGCGGCAGGTACGACAGCTCCAGCGCCTTCCGGACGTCGGCGATGATCTCCATGCCGAGCAGCGAGTTGCCCCCGAGCTCGAAGAAGTTGTCATGGATGCCGACCTGCTCCAGGCCGAGCGCCTCTTCCCAGACCTCGACGATCTTGGTCTCGGTCTCGCTCTGCGGCTCGACGTAGGCCGTCGACAGGTCCGGCCGAGGGTGCCGGCCGAACGCGTCGCGGATCTTCTTGACCGTCGCCTGGTGGCTCTCGATGGACGAGCGGCGGCTCATCGCCACCAGCGGCGCGAACTCCTGCGTGGAGGCCACCACGTGCCGCTGGCCGCTGGCCAGCACGCGCCGCAGCGTCTTCCAGCCGTCGTCGAACGACAACCCGAACTCGCCTCGGTACCACTCGAAGTACTGCTTGGAGCCCTCGTCGTAGTTCTCCAGGCCGTCGGTCCAGCCGTTCCACTCCCACTCGCACCAGTCGATCGAGGCGAGCGCCACGCCCGGCAGCGCGTCGCTGAAGGCGAAGGAGTCCAGGAACGCGTTGGCCGCGCAGTAGTCCACCTGGCCGGCGCCGCCGCCGGTCGCCGAGGTCGTCGAGGAGAACAGCGCCAGGAAGTCCACCGGCACGTCCTTCAGCACCTCGGCCAGGGCCAGCGTCCCGGCCACCTTGGGCGCGAGCACGCGGTCCATGTCGGCGCCGGTCTTGAACTGCATCAGGCCCACCGCGGGCACACCGGCCGCGTGCAGCACGCCGTTCAGCTCGCCGAAGCGGTCCAGGGTCTCGCGTACGGCCCGCCGTACGTCGTCCAGCTTGGAGACGTCGGCTGCGACGGTGAGCACCTCGATGCCCGCCGCCTGCAGGCGGCGCAGGCCCTCAAGGCGGCGGCGCACCTCGCTCGCGGTGCCCTCCGAGGCCAGGATCTGGTTCCACTGGTCCTGGGGCGGCACCGGGGTACGGCCGAGCAGGACGAGGCGGGCCTGGAAGTCCTCGGCCAGGCGCTCGGCCATGGCCAGGCCGATGCCGCCGAGACCGCCGGTCACGATGTAGACGCCGCCCTGGCGGATCGTCGCCGCGGGCGGCGCCGCCTCGATGTAGGCGGCGTCCAGCGACTCGTAGTCGGGGATCCAGCGCCGGCCGCCACGCAGCGCGACGACCTGGTCGGTCGGCTCGGTGAGCAGCTCGGCGACGACCTCGCGGGCGCTGGCCGCGTCGATGTCGATGAGGCGGGTCTTCACCCTCGGGTACTCGACCGGGATGAGCCTGGCCGGGCCGAGCAGCGTCCCGCGCTCCGGCGTCATGCGGTCACCGGGCAGCACGTGGTGGCTGCCGCTGGTGACGATGTCCAGCCACCAGCCGGGCAGGCCCAGGTCGCCGGCGGCGCGGGCGAAGGCCACGACGGTGTGCAGGCCGCGCCGCAGGCAGTCGTCGATCGGGTCGGGGCCGTGCTCGGCGTTCCACAGGTGCACGACGCGCTCGGGCTGCCAGTCCCGGCTGTTCAGCTCGCGCAGGGCGGACACGGCGTCCTCGGGGGAGCCGGGCCGGACGGTCAGCACGTCGCCGTCGCTGGCATAGTGGTCGCCGGGCCGTACCAGGACGATCTCGCGGCCCTCGGCGCGCAGCCGCGCGGCGAGCGCGTCGGCGACGCCGTCGTCGGTGTAGACGAGCCAGCGGGTGGCCTCGTCGGCGCGGGCGGGACGGTGCGCGGTCTGCTTCCACACCGGGGTGTGGATCCACTCCGTGTCGGGCAGGCGCGGGAACGCCTTGGCGATGCTCGTCGGGTCGCTCTCGTCGAAGAGCGCGGCGCCGCCGCCCCCGCCCATCATGGGCGAGTTGAGGTCGATGTCGAGCCAGTAGTCCTGGCGCTCGAACGGGTAGGTCGGCAGCGGCACGCGGCCGGGCCGCCAGCCCTCGTCGTCGTGCAGCACCTCCCAGTCGACCGGCACGCCGGTCAGCCACAGGCGGCCCAGCGCGGTGGCGAGGGCGGCGCCGGCGTCCTGGCGGTCTCCGGCGGCGGGCAGCGTGGTGACGATCAGCGGCCACTGGTTGCGGTCGCAGGAGGCGTGGCCGCGGGTCAGCGCGCCCAGCGACTGGCCGGGGCCGATCTCGGCGAGGGCCAGCTCGGGGATGCTCAGCACGTGCTCGAGCCCGGCGCCGAACTCCACCGTCTCGCACATGTGGCGGGCCCAGTAGCCCGGGTCGGTGACGACCTCGGCGGTGGCGAGCTCGCCGGTGACGTTGCTGACGTAGGGGATCTGCGGCGCGTTGAGCGTGATGTTGTCGGCGATCCAGGCGGTGAGCTCCTCGGCGACCGGGGCCAGCATCCGGGAGTGGAAGGCGTGGGTGGTCTCCAGCCGCCGATGGCCGATCTTGACCTCCAGCAGCTTCTCCATGGCGGCCTCGACCGCCTCGACCGGTCCGGCCAGCACGACCTGCGAGCCGGTCCTGACCGCCACGTCCAGCTCGTCGGTGAACAGCGAGCCGAGGACCGTCTTCAGCCGCCGCTCGTCGGAGGCGATGGCGAGCATCGCGCCCTCGGGCTGCGAGGTGATCAGCTTGGCCCGGTAGGCGACCAGCTTCAGCGCATCCTCCAGCGACAGCACGCCCGACAGGCACGCGGCCACATACTCGCCCAGGCTATAGCCGACCATGACCTCGGGCCGCACGCCCCAGCGGATGAACTGGCGGGCCAGCGCGTACTCGGCGACGAAGACGGCCGGCTGGACCAGGTGCGCCTCGGTGGCCGAGGCGGGCGCGGGACCGGCGCGGCCCAGCAGCCTCGCCAGGTCGCCGGCGGTGTCCTCGCTCTCGCCTGAGGGGGTCACGAAGATGTCGGAGAGCTGGCCGGGCTCGGTGAGGCCCAGCACCGCCAGGCACTCGTTGACGTCGGCTCGGTAGGCGGGCTCCTCGGCGTACAGGGAGGCGACCATGCCCGGGTACTGCTCGCCGACCCCCGCGATGAGGAAGCCGGCCTTGCGGCCGACCGTCGCGTCGCTACGGCCCAGCGAACCGGCCGGGTCGGCCAGCCGGGAGGCGGCCTCGCCGGTCGAGTCGGCGATGACGATCTTGCGGTGGTTGAAGACCCTGCGGCCCATCTGCAGGGTGTAGGCCACGTCGCCGAGGTCCACGTCGTTCTCACGCAGCCGCTCGGCCAGCCTGGCGCAGGAGTTCTCCGCGGCGGCGGCCGACTTGGCCGAGACCGGCAGGATCTGCCAGCGGCGCGAGCGCTGCCTGCGCGGCGCGGGCACCGGCGCCTCGGTGAGGATGACGTGCGCGTTCGTGCCGCCCATGCCCAGCGAGCTGATGCCGGCGATGCGCCTGCGGTCCGCCTCGCGCGGCCACGGGGTGTTCTCGGCCGTCACGCGGAACGGGCTGTTGTCGAAGTCGATCTCCGGGTTGGGGGAGGTGTAGTGCAGCGTCCCCGGGATGAGCTCGTGGCGCAGCGACTGGATGACCTTGATCAGGCCGGTGACGCCGGAGGCGCGGTCGAGGTGGCCGACGTTCGGCTTGATGGAGCCGAGCACGCAGTACTGCTTCTTCTTCGTCTGGCCGAAGGCCCGCGTGAGCGCGGCGGCCTCCATCGGGTCGCCGACCTCGGTGGCGGTGCCGTGCGCCTCGACGTAGGAGATGTCGTTGGGATCCACGCCCGCCCGCTTCAGGGCGGCCGACACGCAGCGGCGCTGGCCGTCGATGCTCGGGGCCAGGTAGCTGAACTTGATCGCACCGTCGTTGTTGATGGCCGAGCCGCGGATCACCGCCAGCACGGTGTCGCGGTCGCGCACGGCGTCGTCCAGCCGCTTCAGGGCGACCACGGCCGCGCCGTCGCCGAACATGCTGCCGCGGCCCTGCGCGTCGAAGGTGCGCACGTGGCCGTCGGGCGACTCCTGGCCGCCCTCCTCCCACAGGTAGCCCATGCGGTCGGGGATGCGCACCGAGACGCCGCCGGCGATGGCCATGTCGCACTCGCCGCGGCGCAGGCTCTCGCCCGCCAGGTGGACCGCCACGAGGGAGGTCGAGCAGAACGTCTGCACCGACACGCTCGGGCCGTTCAGGTCCAGGCGGAAGGAGACGTTCGTGGCCAGGGAGTCCTTGTCGTTGCCGATCATCAGGGCGGAGGTGTCGATGCCCATGTTGAACGCGCCGAGCCGGGTGAGGAGGTAGCCGCTGATGTTCATGCCGGCGAACACGCCGACGCTGCCCCGGCCGTCGGTGGGGGCGTACCCGGCCGACTCCAGCACCTCCCAGACGCACTCCAGGAAGATGCGCTGCTGCGGGTCGGCCAGCGTCGCCTCGCGCGGGTTGTAACCGAAGAACCCGGCGTCGAACCCGCGGATCTCCTCCAGGATCGGCCGGATGCGCACGTAGTTCGGCTGCTGGAAGGTCGCGGGGCTGACGCCGGACTCGATCAGTTCCTCGTCGGTGAACGTCGTGAACGACTCGGCGCCCGAGCTGATGTTGCGCCAGAACGTCCCCACGTCGGAGGCCCCTGGGAACCGGCCGGCCATGCCGATGATCGCGACGTCGGAGTCGCCCGGTGAGTGGTGCTGGTCCATCAACATGCCCCTCTTCACGGAATTGGCTTGTGCTTCTGGTCGGGCCCTTACATCAACTTGCCGCGGCTCCAGCCGCGGGCCAGCCGCCGGGCGGCGAAGGCGCCGGCCAGCAGGCCGATCGCGAGCAGGACGGAGGCGGGCAGCACCATCGCGGACTCGTTGCCGGCGACCGCGGCCTGCAGCATCGACAGCGCCCAGTACCCGGGGGAGGCGTGGCCGGCGATCTGCGCCCATTCCGGCATGATGCTGAGCGGCACCAGGGCGCCGCCGAGCGAGCTGAGCGTCAGCGCGCCCACGTCGGAGATCACGCTGAGCTCGCCGTGGCTGCGCACCAGCGTGGCCAGCGCGGCGCCGATCGCCAGCAGCGCGAAGGCCCAGATGAGGATCGCCAGCGCCACCCACCAGGGTTCCGCGGGCATCGGCAGGCCGATGGCGAGCACGCCGTAGATCACCAGGATGGTCTGCTGCAGGACCATGACCAGGAAGATCGGGAAGGTCTTGCCGACGAGCAGTTCGACGGCCGGGGCCCTGCTCACCCGCAGCCGGTCCCAGGTGCGCCAGGTGCGCTCCGACAGGATGGAGTTGCCGGCCAGGCCGATCGCGAAGACCGAGAACATCACCATCAGGCCGGTGGCCACCTGGGTGGAGCCGGCGTCCAGCGCCCGGACGTACAGGGGCTTGAGCACCAGCATGAGCACCATCGGCATCGCGATGTAGCTGATGATCTGGCCGGGGTCGCGCAGGCGGACGGTCCAGTTGTGCCGCGCGATGGCGGAGATCCGGTTGAACGTGCCCCCCGCGCGGGGAGCGGCGTCAAGAAGCATCGCGGGCCGCCAGGGAGTGGTAGAGGTCGTCCAGGGACGGGTTGCGCAGGTCGACCGCGCTGACCGGGCGCTCGGCCCGGTTGAGCAGGTCGATGAGCGTGGCCGTGGGCTCCGTGGTGGAGACGCTGATCTCCTCCTCGTTGTCGAGGGTGAGGCGCACCTCGCCGGGCAGGCCCTCGATGAGCTCGTCGTAGGTGCCCCGGGCGATCACGCGGCCGTCGCGGGCGACCGCGATCGTGGCCTGGAGCTCGGTGATCTCCGGGAGGTAGTGGGTGGTGTACACGACCGCCGCGCCCTCGCCGGCGCGCTGCTTGACGACGTCGAGGATCGCCTGCCTGGTCTCCAGGTCGGCGCCGGCCGTCGGCTCGTCCAGCAGCAGCATCCGCGGGCGGTGGATCAACGCGGTCGCGGCCTGGATACGCCGCTGCTGCCCGCCCGAGAGCCGGCCGGTGCGCCGGTCCATGAGGTCGGTGAGGCGGAGCAATACGGCGAGGTCGTCGATGGCGGTGTCCAGCGCCGCGCGCCGCAGTCCGCCGAGCCGGCCGAACAACACCAGGTGCTCGCGGACCGTCACCGTGGGGTACAACGCGATGTGCTGGGGGGCCACACCGACCTGACCGCGCACGGCGGCCGGCGGGAGGCCGTCGATGGTCACGTGGCCGCTGTCCTGACGCAGCAGGTTGGAGACGATCTCGACGAAGGTCGTCTTCCCCGCGCCGTTGTGACCGACCAGGCCGACGATCTCGCCGGACGCGACGCTCAGGGTGAAACCGTCCAATGCGGTGACCGGGCCATAACGCTTGACAAGATCGACTACTTCCAGCAACGCGCACCTCCTCAGGTGCCTTATTGAATGCAGCCCAATAAGCAGTTGAATGCGATTTAATCCGCTGTTGCCGCCACCATAGCTCCATATCACTAAGGTGGCTTATGGCAGGAAGTTCCCCGCCAATAGCGGACATCAGGGCAGGTGGGCCCGGCTACTGACCACTAGTTACCGCAATTTCTGGCCAGTGCGGACTTTGTCGTGATGTGCTTAGTCTTAATGGCATGCATGCGGGAAACCTGATCGCTTCCGGCCGTGACTGCCACATCCTGGCCTCCGGCTCCGGCAAGGTCATCCGGCGTGCCCGCGACGGCCGCAGCCTGGAGCGCGAGGCGTCGATCATGCGGCACGCGCGACGGCACGGCTTCCCCGCTCCCGAGGTGTACGACGCCGACGGCCCCGACATCCTCATGGAGCACCTCGACGGGGTGAGCGTGGCCGACGACGCCCGCGCTCACCCGAACCACCTGCCCGCCCACGGCCGCCTGCTCGCCGGCCTGCTCGCCAGGCTCGGCTCGATCCGCGCCCCCGGCTGGCTGCCCGCCGCCGACGGCTGCCCCGGCAACCGCCTGCTCCACCTGGACCTGCACCCGGCCAACGTGCTGCTGACCGCCGACGGGCCCACGGTCATCGACTGGGCCGACGCCGCCAGAGGCGCCGCCGCCGCCGACGTCGCCTCGACCTGGATCGTGCTGGCCTCGGCTCCCCTGGACCCGGCGCTGGAAGACCTGCGTCCCGACATCCTGGACGCCTTCCTGGACGACGTCGACACCGACGCCGCCCGCCGCTACCTGCCGGTCCTGGGCTCGCGCCGGCGCGACCACGAGCACACCGGCGAGGCCGAACGCGCCAGGATCACCGCCCTGCTGACCCTTTAGCCTGGGTGGATGCGTACCTGGGTCACGGAGCGGTTCGGGCTGGAGGTGCCCCTGGTCGGGGCGCCCATGGCGGGGGCGGGTGGCGGACGGCTGGCCGGGGCCGTCTCACGGGCCGGCGCCCTGGGGATGTTCGGGGTGGGCCCCGCCGACTCACCGGAGTGGATCGCGGAGCAGGCGGGCATCGCGGGAGCGGGCGGCCTGCCGTTCGGGATCGGGCTGATGGCCTGGACGCTCCCCGGCAACCCGGCGCAGGTCGAGGCGGTGATCGCGGCGCGGCCCAGCCTGGTCTCGGTGAGCTTCGGGGACTACGCGCCCTACGTGGAGCGGCTGCGGGCGGCGGGCATCGTCGTCGTCACCCAGGCAGGCACGACCCGGGAGGCGGTCGAGGCCGAGCGGGCCGGGGTGGACGCGGTCGTGGCGCGCGGCGGGGAGGGCGGCGGGCACGGCAGGGACGACGTCGCCACGCTGCCGCTGCTGCAGAGCGTGCTGGCCGCGGTCGGCGTGCCCGTGCTGGCCGCGGGCGGGATCGCGGGCGCGCGGGGCCTCGCGGCGGTGCTCGCCGCGGGCGCCGAGGGCGCCTGGGCGGGGACGGCGTTCCTGGCCTGTACGGAGGCGCAGGGGACCGGCCAGGCCAAGCGCCGCATCCTGGAGGCGGGCGAGGAGGACACCGCCTACGGGCGGGTGTTCGACGTGGCCCAGCGCCTGTCCTGGCCCTGGGAGTACGGCGGCCGCGCCCTCCGCAACCGCTTCTTCGACACCTGGCACGGCAGGGAGGACGAGCTGGCCCGGGACGAGCAGGCGGCGGCGCGGCTCCGGGAGGCCCGCGCCGCGGGCGACTACGACACCGCCTACATCTACGCCGGCCAGGCGGCGGGCATGGTGCGCGAGGAGCGCCCGGCCGCCGCCGTCGTGGCCGACTTCGCCGGGGCCGAGGCGCTCCTGCGCCGCTGGTCATGACCGGCAGACCGCCCCGGGCGGGGGCAGCTTCAGCCAGGTCAGGTACCTGTTGACGTGCCCGATGACGCAGGGCTCCGCGCTGAGGTAGAGGCCGTGCCCGTGGCCGTCGAAGCGGATCGTCGCGGAGCCGGGCACCTGCCGGACCAGTTCGTCCACGTCGGGCTCGGTCCAGCTCGCCGCCCCGAGCAGCGGCGGCAGCCCCTCGGACGGCAGCGGCCTGGGCGGGTTCGTGGCCGGCACCGGCCAGCCGGGGCAGGCCAGGCCGTGCCAGAGCTGGTGCTGCGGGTAGCCGGGCGCCATCCGCTCGTTGCGGCTCCTGGCTGCGGTGAAGTCGGCGTAGTCGCGGAAGCCGATGCCGTCGAGGCAGTGGGTCATGTTCATGCCGACCGGCGACGGCGGCTTCAGGCTGCCAGTGCCCGCCTTGACGTAGTCGGCGAAGCCTGAGGCGTCGCCCGCCCTGGCCAGCTTGATGGCCTTGGCCAGCTCCTTCCAGCGGAAGTCGTCCTCGCCGGGGGAGATGAAGTGCGGACCGGCGGCGATCTGGACGTCGAAGCCGTCGTAGGTGACCTGCCGCCCCCTGACCGGGATGCGCGCCGTCACCGAGGTCACCTCCCGCCATACCCTGAGCACGTCCTGGCCCCGCAGGACGCACTCGGCGCTGCCCGCGCACCACGCGGCGAACCTGGCCAACTGCCCTTCCATCACCTGGTGGCGCAGGCGACGCTCGTTCAGCAGGTTGACCGAGCCGTCCATGACCATCGCGCGCACCCTCGCGGGGAACAGGCGGGCGTAGTTCGTGGCGGTGACCCCGCCGTAGGAGGTGGCGAGGAAGCTGAGCCGGTCCTCGCCGAGCGCGATCCTGATCGCCTCGACGTCCCTGGCCACGGAGGCCGAGTCGAGGTTGGCGAACAGCTCGGGGTCCTTGGCGCGGCATTCGTCGGCCGCCGCCCGGTTGACCGCGGCCTGGCGGCGGAAGTCCGCCTCGTTCGCGGGCAGCCGGATCCAGGGGCCTCCCAGCAGGCAGTCAAGGGAGAAGACGCCCAGGTCGAGGCCGTTGCGCGGGGTGAAGCTGACCACGTCGAAGCGCTGACGGAGCTGGGCGAAGGCTCCGCCCTTCTTCTCCAGGTCCTCGATGCCCGAGCCGCCTGGGCCGCCGGGCAGGGCGAAGACGGTGCCGATCCTGCGGTGGGCGCCGGTGGCGGGCAGGCGTACGAGAGGCAGGGTGATCTTCCGCCCGCTGGGCCGGTCCCAGTCGACGGGCACCTGGACGGAGCCGCACTCCAGCTCCTTCTGGCACGGCTTCCACGCGAAGGCCGACGCCTGCGCGGGCTGCGTCACCACGACCGTGGCCAGGAGCACGCCGGTGCAGGCCAGACCGGCGATCAGCGGATGCGCCCGGCGGCCCCTGAGCGCGATCGCGACCGCGCCCGCGCTCAGCGCCGCGACCGGGTAGGCCAGCAGCAGCGCCAGCGCCGAGGCCGGAGGCAGCAGCCCGTCGCCCACCAGGCGGTCGAGCATGACCGAGCCGATCCGCGCGTTCCACGGCCGAGGCATGGCGGCGGCGGCCGTCGGCAGCACGAGCACGATCATGATCAGGATGACGAGCGTCCCGGCGGTGGAGCGCACCAGCGCGCCCAGGCCGAGCCCCACCAGCGTCACCAGGCCGATGGCCACGCCCGACAGCAGCACGCCGCGCAGCGCCGCGGGCTCCGACAGCGGCGTGCCCAGCGTCTGCCCGTCGAGCAGCACGTGCCCGGCGTGCTCGCCCAGCACCGCCATCGCGCCGTAGTGCATGCAGAACGCCAGTGCCGGCCCGGCCGTCAGACCCACCCCGAGCAGCACCGGGACCTTGGCCAGCAGCAGCACGTGCCGCTTCGGCACCACCGCCAGGCTCGTCCGTATCTGCCCCGTGGCGTACTCGGCCGTCACCGACAGCGCCCCCAGCACGCCCATGACGAACAACGCCACCGGCAGCCCCGGCCCCAGCCCGTCGCCGACGCTGGTGAACCGCATCCGCTCCGCCGCGTCCTGCCCGGCGAAGCCGCGTACCACCATGGCCGCCACACCGACGCTGACCAGCACCGACAGCAGCGAGGCCGCCAGCAGCCAGAGGTTGGAGCGCAGCGTGCGGAACTTCAGCCACTCCGCCGCGATCGCGTCGCCGATCATGCCCGTCCTCCCGCCGCGAACTCCACGCTCGCCTCCGTCAGCTCCATGTAGCCGTCCTCCAGCGACCCGTACCGGTCGACCAGATCCGCCATCGAGGTGTCGGCGAGCAGCCGCCCCCGCCCGATCAGCACCACGTGGCCCGCGGTGCGCTCCATCTCGCCCATCAGATGGCTGGAGACCAGCACCGTCCGCCCCTCACCGGCCAGCGAGCGCAGCAGCCCGCGGATCCACCGGATCCCCTCCGGGTCCAGCCCGTTGACCGGCTCGTCGAACATCAGCACCCCCGGATCGCCCAGCAGCGCCACCGCGATGCCCAGCCGCTGCCGCATGCCGAGCGAGAACCCGCCGACCCGGCGCCCCGCCACCGCCGACAGGCCCACCAGCTCCAGCACCTCCGCCACCCGCCGGGCGCCGATGCCGTTGCCGCGCGCCACGCACGCCACGTGCGCGCGCGCCGTGCGCCCGCCGTGCACGGCGCCCGCGTCCAGCAGCGCGCCGACCTGCTCCAAAGGCCTTCCGAGCGAGCCGTACGGCCGGCCGTCCACCAGCGCGATGCCCGCGTGCGGGGCTTCGAGGCCGACGACCGCGCGCATCGTGGACGACTTCCCCGCGCCGTTCGGCCCCAGGAAGCCGGTCACCTGGCCGGGTTTCACGGAGAAGGTCAGGTCGTCCACCGCGACGGCGGCGCCGTACTTGATGGTGAGCCCGTGTATCTCGATCACCCGTCCAGGCTCGCGCCGCGCCCGCGTCCGGGCCATGGGCGCACTCCCCCTCCTGGGGTAGGTCTAGGCCTACCGACGCACGGGCGGGGAGAAGGCAGACTTCAGGGGTGGAGCGGAAACGGCGGGGCTGGGTGGTCCAGGCGGTCGCCAACGTGGTCACCGGGGTGGCGGCGCTGGGGCTGCTGGTCGCGCTGCCGTTCGCGCCGCGCCCGATCCTGCGGGCGGCGCGCAGGATCGGCAAGGTGACCGAGCCTGACCCCGGCGACCTGCGCGTCATCGCCTGGCTGGCCGCTCACGGCGTGGTCGGGCCCGGCAGCGCCCTCGTGGTCTGGGCGATGCTGTCCATGCTTGAGGTCATCATGTTCGACACGACCGTCGTGTATCCGTCGCCCGACCTGACGGTCGCGTTCTCGCTGGCGATGGCGGCGATCGTCATCGTGAGCGCGCTGAGCGCCTACACCTCCGTCCGCGTCCAGGACCATCTCGCCAAGACGCTGCTCGGCGAGAGCTACGAGGCGCGGCGCATCAGGGAGCTGACCGCCTCCCGCGCCGCCGCCGTCGACGCGCAGGCCGCCGAGCTGCGCAGGATCGAACGCGACCTGCACGACGGCGCCCAGGCCAGGCTCATCTCCATGCGCATGAACCTCGGCCTGGCCAGAAAGAGCACCGACCCCGCCCAGACCCGCGAACTCGTCGAGGAAGCCTGGCGCTCGGCCGCCCAGGCCCTCGACGACCTGCGCGGCCTGGTGCGCGGCATCCACCCGCCGGTGCTCGCCGACCGCGGCCTCACCGGGGCGATCCAGGCCGCCGCGCTGCTCTGCCCGATCCCGGTCGAGCTCGACCTCGACCTGCCCGGCCGTCCCGCCGCGCCGGTGGAGTCCGCGCTGTACTTCGCCACCGCCGAGGCCCTCTCCAACGTGGCCGCCCACAGCGGGGCCACCCACGCCTGGGTACGGCTGCGCCACGCCGCCGGCCGGATCCGGCTCACCGTCGGCGACGACGGCCGAGGCGGTGCCGACCCCGGGACCGGGACCGGCCTGCTCGGCATCCAACGCCGCCTGTCCGCCTTCGACGGAACCCTCACCGTCACCAGCCCCGCCGGTGGGCCGACCGAACTGACCATGGAGCTGCCGTGCGCGTCGTCATCGCCGAAGATCTCGCCCTCCTCAGGGACGGCCTGATCCGGCTGCTGTCCACGCACGGCTTCGAGGTGGTCGAGGCGGTCGACAACGGCCCGATGCTGCTGGCCGCCCTGCTCAGACACCGCCCCGACGTGGCCGTCATCGACGTACGGCTGCCGCCCACCCAGACCGACGAGGGCCTGCGCGTCGCCCTGGAGGCCCGCCGCCGGGTGCCGGGGCTGCCGGTGCTGATCCTGTCGCAGTACGTGGAGCAGCTCTACGCCCACGAACTGCTGTCCGACCGCTCCGGTGGCGTGGGCTACCTGCTGAAGGACCGGGTCGGCGACGTGGAGCAGTTCGTCGACTCCGTGCGTACCGTCGCCGCCGGGGGCACCGCCATGGACGCCGAGGTCATCGCCCAGTTGCTCACCCGGCGCAGGCAGGACGAGCCGCTGGGCGAGCTGACGCCGCGCGAGCGGGAGGTGCTGGGCCTGATGGCCGAGGGGCTGTCCAACCACGCCATCGCCGCCCGGCTGGTGGTCACGGAGAAGGCGATCGGCAAGCACACCTCCAGCATCTTCGCCAAGCTCGGGCTGCCGCCCTCCGACGACCAGAACCGCCGGGTGCTGGCGGTTCTGGCCTACCTGGAGTCCTGACGTACTCAGGCCAGGGCCCTGCGGTGCAGGGCGGTCAGGCCGGCGGCGGCGAGCGCGGCCGTCAGCGCGGTCATGACCAGGAGCGGAACGGCGCTGAACGCCTCACCGGACAGGACCATCGGCAGGTTGGGGAAGGGCACGAAGTACTTGGCGACCCAGTAGTCGATGCCGACGATCGGGCCGAGCACCTCGCCGAACAGGTTGACGAACAGGAACGCGGCCCAGCTCACGGCGGCGGCGGCCTTGGGCAGCATCCCTAAGGCCAGCACGCCCACCCCGGCCAGCACCCAGACGGCCGGAACCTGCACCAGCGTGCCGGGCAGCACCGCCAGCGGGTCGCCCGCGGCCAGGCCCATCGCCAGGCCCGCCAGACCGAGGATGACGACCGGCCCGGCCAGCGCGAAGACCAGGTGGCTCCAGGCCCAGCGCAGCCGGCTCACGGGGTGGGCCAGCAGCAGCTCGGCGCGGCCCGAATCCTCCTCGGCGCGCAGGCGCAGCAGGGCGAGCAGCGGGTAGAGGGCGGCGACGTAGCCGAGGGAGAGGCTGATCAGCCACAGGTACGCGTCGGTCATTCCGGCCTCGGGAGAGGCGGTGTAGCGGCGCAGGAACTCCTCGACCGAGGCGCCCTGCCGGGAGACCTCGGGGATCGACCTGGCCAGCGCGCCGAGCACCAGCCCCGCGACGGCGTAGCCGACGCTCCAGCCGGTCAGCAGTCCCCGCTGCAGCCGCCAGGCAAGGGCCAGCGGTGATGACAGCCGGCGCGCGTGGGCGGGCCCAGGGCGCTGGGCGAGGATGCCGTGGCCGAGGTCGCGGCGGGCATTGAGCAGGTACGCGCCGGTCACGGCGGCCAGCGTCAGGGCCAGGCTCGGCAGGAGCGCGGCGAGGTTGTCGGCCGCGTACGGCTCCACCAGGTGTGACCAGCCCTGCGGCGAGGCCCACTTCACCGCCGTGCCCGCGCCGCCGTCGGCGACGAAGCGCAGCAGGTACGACAGCCCGAGCCCCAGCGCCGCCAGGCCGATCGCGGCCCTGGCGCCCTCGGTGAGCTGCGCGGCCAGCGCGCCGAGACCGGTGAAGACCAGGCCGACGCCGGTGATGGCGGCGCCGAAGGCGATCGAGCCGGCGACGTCGAAACCGAGCTTGGCCATGGAGAACGCGGTGACGATCCCGGCCAGCAGCATCGAGGTCGCGGTGACGGCGAGCGCCGCCGTGAGCGGGGCCAGCCGGCCGACCACCCCCGCGCCGACCAGCTCCGCCCGGCCGGACTCCTCCTCGCCCCTGGTGTGCCTGACCACGGTGAGGATCGCGATCAGGGCGATGATCGTGTAGATGGCGTCGGCGTTCTTCCACACGGCCATGCCGGCGATCGTGGGGGAGTAGACCTGGCCGGCGAAGGCGGTGAGCGCCTTGTTGGCGGTCATCTCGCGGGCGAAGTCGGCTATGGACTGGGCGGTGGGGAAGCTTTGGGCGTACCGGTTGGCCTGGCCGGCGGCGAGGACGGCGAGCAGCACGATCCAGGCGGGGGCGATGAGGCGTTCGCGGCGGAGGACGAGCTTGATGAGAGTCCAGGTGCCGTGCATGGTCAGTTGCTCTTCTCGGGCGCGTAGTGGCGCAGGAACAGGTTTTCAAGGGACGGCGGGGTGCTGGTCAGGCTGACGATGCCGGATTGGGCGAGGGCCAGCATGGTCTTGTCGAGGTCGTGGTCGTCGACCTGGAAGCTGATGTGCCGGCCGTTGGTGGTGAGGTGGTGGGCGGCAGGCAGATCCGGGACCTTGCCCGAGATTTCGGCGGAGACATGGGTCATGAGGAGGTGGCGGAGTTCGGGCAGAGTCCCCGATTCGACGGTGCGCCCCGAGCGGATGATGCTCACCCGGTCACACAGCGCCTCCACCTCCGACAGGATGTGCGACGACAGCAGCACGGTGCGCCCCAGCGCTTTCTGCTCAGCCACGCACTGCTGGAAGACAGCCTCCATCAAGGGGTCCAGACCGGAGGTGGGCTCATCCAGAATGAGCAGCTCGGCATCCGAGGCGAAGGCCGCCACCAGCGCGACCTTCTGCCGGTTCCCCTTGGAGTAGGTCCTGGCCTTCTTGCGCGGATCAAGCTCGAACCGTTCGAGCAGCTCGTCCCGCCGCCGGCGATCTAGCCCCCCGCGGAGCCGTCCGAGCAGATCGATCACCTCGCCACCGGTGAGCGAGGGCCAGAGATCGACATCACCCGGCACGTAGGCCAGCCGCCGATGCAGTCGGGCCGCGTCCTTCCAGGGATCGCCCCCCAGCAACCGCACGGACCCGGAATCGCCCCGCATGAGCCCGAGCAGGATCCTGATGGTGGTCGACTTGCCTGCGCCATTGGGCCCGAGAAACCCGTGCACCTCACCGACCCGCACGGTCAGGTCGAGCGCGTCGAGCGCGTGCGCCTTGCCGAAGCTCTTGTGAAGCCCTTGGACGGCTATCGCGGTGTTCATGTCGCTCCTCGAAGCGGGAATCCTTGCCGCTCAAACGCTAGATTTCACGCCCACCCAGCGGTATCGGACATCCGCCCTATGTACGGCCGTCAGGCAAGGTGCCCCGCTTCGCTCCGCGCGTCTTATCGAGGCCCGCCCGTTGCCCGGCGAGGTGGTCAACCAGTTGGATCCCGCCCCGCACAAAGGTGCTCCGCTTCGCTCCGCGCGCCTCATTCCCGCTATCGCCCGCACGATGGCACGTGCCGTGGCGAGCCCCGGGTCCAATCCCAACACAGCGCAGTGCGGCCACAAGCCGAATGCCCGCCCGGGGGATCAATCCTCGCGCTCGACGGACCGAGGGTCCTGCCGAGGCGACGGCGCGACCGGTTCGAAGACAGCGCGGTTCGTGAAAAGTGACGCGGGGTTCACGTAAACACGGTTGCCCTGTTCCTCGGTGTAGACCTGGAGAATCCGAAGCAGGTGTGGTCCGGTCTCGTGAGTGATTTCACGCTCACGCTCGACGAACGGTTTGATCGCCTCCCAAACCAGAAAAGTACGCATGTTCATCATTGCCAGGAGTCTCTTGTCCAGGATTCCGACAGCCTGGAAGGCGATGAAGTTCTGGTAGAAGTAGGCGACGTCGTACACCGCCTCCCGCGCTGCAGGAGGCAGGCCGGAGATGCCGAGCTTTGGATCGTGTTCACGAGGTAGCGCTGGCACACGTACTGATAGTGCTCATTGAAGGTAAGCGAACGAAACTCGTTCAGAAGGCTTAGGTAAGCCGCCAGGTGGGTGGCTCCTCTGGCGGTGGAGATCTGGCGGGCGGCCAGGAGATTGTCATCGCGGGCGCGTTCAAGACCATTCCCGTCGTGGCACCGGCAGCAAGCCGCCGGGCCCGCCACTCTGCGCCGCGACAACTGGACCCTCTCAAACCCTGAAGCCCTCGGGCCGCGACCGCCTTCGCGGCGTAGTGCTCGGAGTCGGAGCTGTTCAAACAGATGCTCGGCGCGAGGCTGGATCCCACGCAGGACAACCACACGAGGGATCTCGGCGGATCCGGCGTGGCGCAGGCTGTTCTGGAGGCCATGCGGTGGCACGTGCCTTGGGGAGCCCGTCACCCAATCCAACATGCCCTACATCCGCGAGCCCTTGGGTTGTGAGAGCGCAGGTCGCGAGACAGAGCCGGAGGCGTCCGGAGCGCTGTCCTGAGCCAGCGGCGACGCGACCCGAAACCAGCGGCGTTCCCGAGAGCGAGCCAGGCGAGGACCGTACAGCCGGATCAGGCGGCCGCCCTCGCCTTGGTCGCCTGATCCGGTGTCATCGGTCAGTCAAGTGCCATGAAGCTGCCGACGTCGTCCACCCGGACCTCGCCGGGCTCGACCGGGTTGAAGATCCTGGTCCGGCAGGCGGAGTCGGGGAAGACCAGGATGGTGCCCGCGGTGGCATTGCGCACCAGGGAACCGGGACCGGTGCCCACATGGCACTTGAGGGCGGCCGGGTTCTCGACGGTCTTCTGTTCGCCGCTCGGCGCGTGGAGGAACACGACGCCTGGTGCGGCGACGGCGGGGCCGGTGGCGGCGAACGCGAGCGTCGCGGCAGCCGCAGCCAGCAGGAGGGGGATCGGGCGCATGAGGTTTCCCTTCTGTCGTGGGGAGGAACGTCCCCAAGCCTTCACCCCATGCAGTTGATCGCCTACTTTCTGTAACGCCACGCTGAGCTGGCCAAACGGTGCGTATGCCCAGGCCTCGCCCTTGAAGCCAGTGGATGCGGGCTCACGCGCAGCCTCTCCGGTTCAACGACTTGGACCAGGCCGGGAGTGCGTCGGTGATCCGCGGACGGGTCATGGACCAGAGCTCGCGCCCTTGTCCAGGCACGAGTTCCTGACCGCCCAGGAGCACGTAGGAAGTCGTGTCGAAGATGAGCGATTCGCGGGAGATGGCGCCCCCGGGTCCTCGGTTGTCCACTCGGGTTACGGCGATGCCCGATCTGCCGGTGGCGTCTTTGAGCTCCTCCGTCTCGATGCCCGGCAGGGTCGCCGCGATCCTGAAGATGGCTGCCTGCTGTTGGGGTGGGACCGGGCTGCCGAGAATGTTGAGGATGCCGTTCCAGGTCTGGGTCACTGTGTCGTGGCTGGGGGCCAAGCTGGTACCGCGTTCGGCCAGCTTGTGCTGGAGTCGCTCCTGGTCGGTCGGCCACTTTCGGAGGTCGGCGTAGGCGGGGCGCCCCGCGCCACGTTCGGGGCACCGGGTCAGGAGTTCCTTGTATTCGGGGGCCTGCGGCCGGGTCTTCGGCGGCTTGTGCCAGAGCAGTCCTGGGCGGGAGCCGTCGACCGACTCCCAGACCTCGCCCGTGACGTGGCGCGGACCGACGTTGGCAACCCCGTTCTCGCTGCGCGTCTCCGCGATCCGCTCGTAGTGGAGGTACTGGTCGTCGCGGGGTTGCGGCCACGGGCCGGCGGTCGCGGCCTCAGCCGCCAGCCTCAGGACCTCGGCGGCGCTCGCGGGTGTGGAGGAGTTGAACGTCTGGACGGCGATCACGCCTGCGCTCATCGCCGCGACCATGCCGCCCGCCAGCATCGCACGCCGCCTGCCGGCCCGGCGGGTCCGAGGCGGCCGCTTCGTGCGGGCTTCGGCCAGGAGGGCCGCACGGGCGGGGGCGAGGCGATCGGCCGTGGGGTGTGGCTGGTCGGCGAACAGGTCGCGCAGTTCGGTCAGGTCGGTCAGGTCGGTCCGCTCGTTCATGAGTTCTGCTCCGTCGTGGGGTCGGTGCTGCCGAGGGCGTCGCGGACGAGGGCCCGCGCACGGTTGAGGCGCGAACGGACGGTTCCGATCGGGATGGACAGGGCGTGGGCGACCTCCTCGTAGGTGGGGTCGGCCCAGGCCACGAGTAAAAGGACGTCGCGGTCGCGGTCCTTGAGCGAGGCGAGCGCCTGGGCAAGAGGCCGGCGTACGGCATGCGCGCTCGCCCGCCCGAGGGCTTGTTCCACCGCGTCGTCGGCGTCGGGAAGCACGCCCACTTTCGAGTACGCCTTGTAACGGTGTATCTCGGCACGCTGATGCCGGCGGATGAAGTTGGTCGCGAAGCCGTACAACCAAGGAAGGGACTCCGGACGGGTGGTGTCGTAGTCCCGGCGCTGTCTGAAAGCGGCGAGGAACGTCTCGGAGACGACATCGTCGGCCGTGTCGTCACCGAGCCGCCGGGCCACGTAGCGGTGGATGTGTCCCGCGTGCCTGTCGAACAGCAGGGCGAAGGTCTCGGGATCTCGCCACGACCGTTCGATCAGGGCGGCGTCAGACAGGCTCGTACTGAGCGGCATGTGGTTGGGCCTTTTCAAGGAAGGAGTGTCGCTCGTCTTTCACGCGAGTCGGGAATCGAGTTCACGGGCCGCCGTCCGCTCCTTCGCCGCCAACGGTGTCCGCGGCAGCTATTCGGTGTTGCTATCTACCGGTAGTCGGTGTTACTTTATACCGGTAGTCACCAACGCTTAGTAGCAGCCGAGGGCAGTCGGCCCACGCGGCGTACACCCCAGCCGCGATCCCTCGCACGCGGCCGAGACGAGCCCTCTTATCAGCCTGTTCGTTCACCCCCAAAGGGAGCACATCACCCATGCTCGTCCAACCCACTGCCATCAGGGGCGGCACCAAGCGGTCCCTGGCGCCCGACCTGGCGCGCGGCCTCATGTTGTTGCTGATCGCGCTGGCGCACGCCCCCGTCTTCGTCGCCAACCCCAACCTCGGCCCCCAGGCGCTCAACACCGTCAGCCGCTTCCTCACGGTCTTCGTGGCGGACAACCTGGCACGCTCGATGTTCGTCTTCCTGTTCGGCTACGGGCTCGGCCAACTGGCCCGAAGCCGGTTGGCGGCCGGCGCCGAGTGGCCGTCGGTGCGCAAGCTGCTGCGCCGTCGCGGGTTCTGGCTGCTGGTCATCGGGTTCCTGCACGCGACGTTGCTGGTGCCGATCGACATCATCTCGACGTACGGCCTCGCCCTCCTGATCACGGCGGCCATGGTGCGCGCCCGGGACTCGGTCCTGCTCTGGACCGCGGCCATCTCTTCGGTGCCCGCGACCGGCGTGATCGCCTGGCAGACGGTCCGGGCGCACGCCGCCGCCGCGGCCGGCAACCCGGAGACGCTGCCGTCGCTCATGAAGGACGACTTCCTCTCGCAGGTGCTCATCCACCTCATGCTGTGGCCCGCGAAGGTGCCGGCGACCGTCCTGCTCGTGCTGCCCGGCATCGCGATCGGCATCTGGGCCGCCAGGCGCCGGATCCTCGACAACCCCGAGCAGCACGTGGCCCTGCTCCGCCGCGTCACCATCTCCTTCCTCGGGCTGGCGGTAGTGGGACGGCTCCCGATGGCGCTGATCGCGATCGGAGCCTGGAAGACCGACGCGACCTGGGTGCCCGCGATCGCCCACACGCTCACCGGTTTCGCCTGCGGCATCGGACTGGCCGCCGCCGTCGGCCTGATCGCCATCAAGATCAACGCAAGGATCGGCAGAGAGGCCGTCCTCGGGAGCGACGAGAGCGGCAGGGCGGCCGAAGGCGGCTGGGGCCGGGTCACGACCGCGCTGGTAGCCCTGGGCAGGCGTTCGCTGACCTTCTACCTCTTCCAGTCTGTCGTGTTCGTCGCCCTGTTCTACCCCTTCACCCTGAACCTGGCCGGCACCATGGGAGCCGCCGCCGCCCACGCCATCGGCATCGGGACCTGGCTCCTCTCGATCGTGCTGGCCGACTGGATGCGCCGAGTGGGGCACCGCGGCCCGTTCGAGCTGGTCCTGCGCCGCCTGTCCCGCTGAACCATCCCGGGAAGCCATGCCTGGACGCGAGAAAAGCGCGCTGTTGCCGCCGACTTCAGGAGCGCCGGGCAGCGGGCCACCTACCTCGACGTCGAAGGCGTCGGCGAGCTCGTGGACGGGTGGCCTGTTCGGCTGGTCTTGCTCTGATCGTGGGGGAACGCGAGACTTCTTCCGTGGCGACCATCGGGGTCCGCAACGCCCCGGTCGGTTCGCCGCGGAAGGGAACCCGTCGTGGAAGCGGTGTTCGAGACCGCGTATCGCGGACTGCCGCCGGACGCGGCGCGCCTTTACCGGCTGCTGGGGCTGCTGCCAGGGAGCGACTTCACCGCCGCGCTGGCCGGCGCGCTCGCGGGGGGCGAGGTGCGGCCGCTGATCGGGACGCTCCTGGAGACGTACCTAGTGGTGGAGGCGCTGCCGGAGCGTTACCGGCTGCACGAGCTGGTACGGAGGCACGCGGCCCACGCCGCCGAAGGAGAACCCGCGGCAGAGCGGGACGAGGCGCTGCGGCGGGCGGTGGCCTGGTACTCCCGCATGGTGACCGCGGCGCACCACCTGGTCGTGGGCCGGCCGGGGGAGCCGGGCGTGTTCGACGGCCCCGGCGAGGCGCTCGACTGGCTGGAGAGTGAGCGGGGCAACCTGCTGGCGTTGCTGCGGCAGGCCTCCACCGCGGGCTGGGACGATCTGGTACGGCGCAGCGCCGAGGCCATGTCCGCCCTGTATGCCAACCGCAAGCACTACGCCGACTGGCTGGAGACCAGCAGGCTCGGGACCCTGTCCGCGCACCGGCTGGGCGACCGGGCCGCCGAGGCGGGCATGCGCGACCAGACGGCCAGGGCGCTGATCGAGCTCGGGGACTACTCGGCTGCCACGGCAGAGCTGGACAGGGCCGCCGCAGGGGTCGAGCACAACGAAGCGGACGCCGAACCAGCCGAAGCGGGCGTCGAGCAGCACGAAGCGGGGCGCGCGGGAGACGATGCGGGTGCGGTGCGGGCGGTCATGGTTGAGACGCGTGGCCTGCTCGAACTGGCCAGGGGCCGCCCCGGCGCGGCGGCCGAGCGGTTCGAGGAGGGGGTGCGGGCCCACGAGGCGCTCGGGGACACACGCGGCCAGGCCCTGCTGACCTTTCAGCTCGGGCGTGCGCTGGCCGCCGCCGGTCGGGACGGGGAGGCGGCCCAGACGCTGGAGTCCGCCGCCGGCCTGGCGCACGATGACGAGCTCACCCGGGGCAGGATCGCCATCGTGCTCGGACAGGTCTATCGGCGGCTGGGCCGTACCGAAGAGGCGGAGAGGACGTTGAGGCAGGGCACGGACATCATGCGGGCGCGGCGCATCCCGTTCCAGGAGTGAGTCAGGACATTCCTGGGCGGTCGGTGATGATGCCGTCCACGCCGTGGGCGTTCATGCGGCGCCAGGTGGCGCGGTCGTTGACGGTCCAGGTGAACACCTGCATCCCCAGCCTGTGGACGCGGCGGACGTAGGCGCGGGTGACGTTCTGGTAGGGCGGGTTGATCTGGGTGGCGTAGGTGGACAGGGCGCGCAGCTCGCTCACCGCGGGGGTGCCGAGGAGGCCGACGGGGACGCGGGGCATGCGCAGGTGGAAGGTGCGCATCGAGCGCCAGTCGAACGACTGGACGACCAGGCGGCCCGGCTGCAGCCACCAGGAGTTGTTCCGCAGCTCGGCGGCCACGCGGCGCTCGATGCCGGGGTAGAGGCCGGGGTCCTTGATCTCCAGGAGCAGGCCCATGCCGCTGCCCTTCAGCTTGCGCAGCGTCTCGCCCAGCGTCGGCACGCGCTCGCCGGAGTGGCCGGAGCCGAACCACGAGCCGGCGTCGAGCCTGCGCACCTCGGACAGGGTGAAGTCGCCGAGCCGCCACGGCGAGCGGCCGGGGAAGACGCTCTCGACGTTGGTGGTCCTGGTCAGCGTGGGGTCGTGCAGGAGCACGAGCTGGTGGTCCTTGGTCTCGCGGACGTCCAGCTCGAACATGTCGGCGCCCTGCCGGCCGGCGAGCTGGAAGGCGGCGATGGTGTTCTCTGGGGCATGGGCGGAGGCGCCCCGGTGGGCGACGTTGGTGGGGTCGGCGGCGGCGGCAGCGGAGACCGCCGGCGCGAGGGTCGTCAGGGTCGTCAACGCGGTCACGATGATGAAGCCCAGTCGTCGCATGAGACCGAGCTTGACAGGGCAACGTGACTCCGAGTTAAGCGCAGAGTGACGCGTCGCTTACAAATCAGGTCAAGCGTCCCACATGAGCCAGTGCCTGCTTCAGCAGTACGCCCTGCCCGCCGGCCATCTCCTGCTGAACCATCGGGGAGGCCGCCTCCTCGGGGGTGAACCAGACCAGGTCCAGCGCGTCCTGCCGCGGCCGGCAGTCACCGGATACCGGGACGATGTAGGCCAGCGAGACCGCGTGCTGCCGAGGGTCGTGGTACGGCGTGACGCCCGGCGTCGGGAAGTACTCCGCGACCGTGAACGGCTGGGGCGAGATCGGGATGTTCGGCAGCGCCACGGGCCCGAGGTCCTTCTCCAGATGCCGCAGCAGCGCGTCGCGGATCCGCTCGTGGTGCCGGACCCGGCCGGAGACCAGCGCCCGGCTGACCTCGCCGTCGGAGCTGATGCGCAGCAACAGGCCGACGTGGGTCACCACACCGGTCTCGTCGACTCGCACGGGGACGGCGTCGATGTAGAGGATCGGCATGCGTCCGCGAATCGACTCCAGCTCTTCGGGAGCGAGCCAGCCAGGTACGGTTTCGGTCTTTTCGGTCACCCGCTGATCGTACGTCCTCCCCGCCCGCGAGGCTGGCAGCCGGGGTCAGCGTATGTCCTGGTGACCGCGCCCTGGCCGCGCCCGGGCCGCGCCCAGGCCGCGCCAAAGCCGCGACCAGGTCGCGGCCCAGAGCCGGGGCTCAGGGCAGGTGTATGTCCAGGAGGCGCAGCCGCTCGGGCCCGGCGAGGAAGTCCATGGCCACGATCCTCCCGCCGGAGACGGTGACCGCGGCGAGGACCCTGGGCTTGCCGTTCGGCGCGGACAGCATGCCCGCGGCGCCGTTGACCAGCACCGGCACGAAGTGCTCCGACATCGTACGGAACGCCAGCGCCTGCCCCGCCACCTCGCTGGACCCGCGGACCACGCGCAGCGTACCGGGCGGCACGTCGCCGCCCTCGACGCGCAGCACCACATCCGGGTCGAGCATGGAGACCAGCGCCCCGAAGTCGCCCTCGCGGGCGGCGGCCAGGAACGCGGCGACGACCTCGCGCTGCCGGGAGAGGTCGGGGTCGGGGGCGACGCGGGCGCCCTGGACGCGGCGGCGGGCCCGGCTGGCGAGCTGGCGGGTGGTGGCGGGGGAGCGTTCGACGATGGGGGCGATCTCGTCGAAGGTCACGCCGAACATGTCGTGCAGCACGAACGCCAGCCGCTCGGCCGGAGCCAGCGTGTCGAGCACCACGAGCAGCGCCAGCCCGACGGAGTCGGCCAGCAGGGCCTCGTGCTCGGGGTCGACGTGGTCGCCGACGCTCACGAGCGGGTCGGGCAGCCGCTCGCCGACGGGATCCTCGCGCCGGGACTCGCGCGAGCGCAGCATGTCGAGGCAGATCCGGCCGGTGACGGTGGTGAGCCACCCGGCGAGGTTGGCCACGTCGCGCACGTCGGTCCTGCTGAGGCGGAACCAGGTCTCCTGCACCGCGTCCTCGGCCTCGGCGAGCGAGCCGAGCATGCGGTAGGCCACGGCACGCAGGTGCCCGCGCTGCGCCTCGAAGCGGGTCGCCAGCAGATCCTCGTCGTTCATCGGTGACCACCGTACGTCAGGGGGTGGGCCGCCCGGCGACCGCGTCCTGGATCGTGTGCTTGAGCCGTTCGACGGGCTCCCTGATCCGGCGCTCGCGCCACTCGGCCCGCCGCAGCTTCCGCGAGCCCGCCTTGTAGCGCCAGCGCGCCCACGGCGAGCCCGGCCTGGCCAGCCGGATGGCGCCGACCAGCGCGAGCGGGGTGAGGTAGACGCCGATCAGCCCGGTCCAGACCTTGCCCTTGCTCAGGCTGAGCAGCGCGAACAGGATGTTCACGCCGACGACGAGCCCGCCGTCGAACAGGTCCGCCCCGGCGAGCAGTTCGTCGGCCTCCAGCGGGCTGATCCCGAGCAGCCCGAGCCCGCACAGCGCCAGCGCCATGAACACGGTGTCCACCGACAGCCGTCCCTGCCTGGTCCAGTAGACGTCGCGCAGGTGCAGCACCAGCGCGAACTCGTCGAGCACCAGCGCCGCCCCCACGCCGAACACCGACGCGGTCACTGCCGCGAGCGCGGAACTCCCATCCTGTACGGCCAGCCCCCCGATCCCGCCCAGGCACATGAAGACCAGCCCGAACACCACGTGGTGGATGTGCATGCCACCGGGGGTGACGTTCCCCGGCCACCACCGCACCTGCTTCCTGATCATCCGCACGCTGAACCTGATGAACAGGAACGTGAGCAGGAACAGCACGAAGAAGCAGAACAGCCGGAGCTTCCCCGTGTCCACGATCTCCCGTGCGAACCAGTCCCGCATCCATCCCCCAACGACCGGCCGGGGGGTAGTGCTAGGTGTACCCGCAATACTCGACTCTGTGCCAATGTGCCGGTTGACCTGCGCGGATTGAATGATCGGCATGACGCGGACACATGCTCTCCCCGGCCCGTGGGTCGAGGCCGCCGGGCTGCTGCTCGGCCCGATCCTGCTCCTCGCCGGCCTGCTGACCCGGATGGGCCACGACGACTTCTTCCCCGGCCAGCTCGCCGCCTACGCCGGGCAGCCCGGCGCGATGACCCTGTCGTACAGCCTGTTCGCCGCCGGTCTCGTGCTGCTGTGGCCCGCGACGGTCGCGGTGGGCCGCCGGGTCGCCGCCACGCATCCCGGCTGCGCCCGGTGGGGCGTCACGCTGGTGGTGCTCGGGTTGTTCGGCCGGGTCTTCCACGCCGGGGCGGGTCATCTGGCGTTCCGCATGGTGGACGCGCTCGGGCTGGAGGCCGCGCAGAAGGCGGTGGCCACCACCTACGGTGCCTTCCACGTCTTCAAGGCGGTCAACGTCGCCATCATGGCGGGCTGGATCGTGCTGGCGGTGGGCGCCTTCCGGGCCAGGGCGTTCGGGCCCGGGGTGCTCGGCGCGGTCCAGTGCGTCGCGCTGGCGCTGGCCATCGGGCTGCCGCTCGGCGTGCTCAAGGGCAGCACCGACCTGCCGTCGCTGCTCGCCGTGCTCGGGCTGGTCGTGGCCATGGCGCCGCTCGGGGTGAGCGTGCTCAGGCAGGCCGGCGCGGCGCCGCGGTGGTGGGCGGTGGCGCTCACCGTCGCGGCCGTCCCGGCGGCGTTCCTACTCGGGCTCTCCGGCTGAGCCCCACACCTTGGGGTTCTCCTCCGGCTCCGGCAGCCTGGAAAGGAGGTCGGCGATGCTCTCCCAGTTGGCGAACCGGACGAGGTCGCCCATGAGGCGCAGCCGTTCGGCGAGCTGCTCGTGGGCCTCGTCCAGGTTGTGCAGGCCCTTGGCAATCTGGTCGGTGTGGGCCTCGTAGCCTCGGCCGCCGCCCTCGCCCTTGAAGAACAGGACGCCCTCGCGGGTGCCGCCCCAGAACGCGCCGATGGCGTTCAGCTCCGCCCTGGCCCGCTGGACGTGCTCGTCCAGGTCCAGGCGCTCGTTGTCGTAGGACCGCGCGGCGGTGCGCAGCCTGTTGCGGCCGATGTCCATGGTCACCCCGCGGGTTTGTGCGCCATCGTGAAGTAGAGGAGCATCCGGCCCAGCGTTTCCTTCCAGGTCGGGACGAGGTCCTCGCCGCCCTGGCCGTTCATGGCGTCGTAGCTGGGGCCGTAGCCGACGGAGCCGCCGGCCATGCGGCCGATGAAGTACTGCAGGTCGAGGTTCTTGGTCATCGCCCTGGCCGCGGGCATGGCCGCGTCGAAGGCGCCGTAGAAGGCCACCGAGGCGGCGAACTCCTTGAGCGCCTGCCGGGCGTTGTCGCTCAGCGAGCCGGGGTCCTCGCCGCGCGCCGCCTTGACCCCGGCGACCACGCTCACGTCGCCGAGGGCGAAGAAGGCGCTGCCGATCGAGTACTCGGTCATCTTGGCCAGCACGATCCGCGCGATCGCGTGCTCCAGGAGCTTCGACAGCAGCTTCGCCTGCGCCCTGCGCATGAGGAACTGCGTGATCTGGTACGCCGCCCCCGCCTGCCACGGGAACGTGGTGATGAAGATGAAGCTGGCGAGGTTGGCCAGGGCCATCGTCCAGTAGGCGTGCTGCGCGGTCTCGACCAGTTCGGCGAACTCCTCGCACGCCTCGGCGTTCGCCCGGCAGGCGGCGGCCAGCTTGCCGGGGTAGCCGTTGGCCTGCGGGATCGGGTAGAGGCCCGTGGTGACGGTCCGCTTGAACCCGTCGATCCCCTCGCCGCTGTTGTTGCGCCAGACCGACTCCGCGGCGGGGTAGGTGTTGCCTGGGCTCTGCTCCACGCGTTCGGCCAGCCGTACCCAGGTGTCGCGGGCCTGGCGGGCGCGGCCGGGGTCGCCGTCGGGGTAGTCGACCGCGAGCATCTGGAAGACGAAGGCGGTGATGCCGAGGGCGCCGAAGCCGTAGATGGAGGCGCGAGTCGGGTTGATCTTCATCGCAGCACGTCGGGGGTGAACGGCTCGGCGAGCGCCCGGGCCTGGTAGCCGGCGTCGCGGGCAGCCGCGGCGGCGGCCTGGAGCACGGCGGCGGCCAGTTCGTCGGAGCCGAGGCGCATGGCGCGGGGGTCGATGGTGAGCCCGGCCAGCGCGCCGGTCATGGTGGCCTCGGCGACGACGCGCCCCTCGGCGGCCTCACCCCGGCCGCGTACCTGCTCGATCTCTTGCTGGAGTCCCTGAAGTCGGGCGATCTCCCCGTGGAACTCGGCGAACATCCGGTCCAGCTCGTCTGTCATTCAGCCCAACGTAGATCGTCACGATCGCAATGGCAACTGAACTAGTAGGTAAAGCGTTTCACCTCTGAAGATCACATGGCTGTTGACGGGAACGGGAGGAAAGGATACGTTCCGGTAGATTTCACGGCTATCAGGGGAAATCCGGTGAGATGCCGGTGCGGACGCGCCACTGTATCCGGGACGTAGATCCCGGGAGCCAGGTCGCCTGACGGCCGTGACCTCACCTGTTGGGACGCGTCATCCCTGAGGAGGCCATTGATGAGCGGTGGGACCACTTCCACGTCCATACCCTTTCCCCGGTTGCGACCCTGGCTGCTGACCGTGCCCCTGTTCCTGTTGGTGGCCTATCTGGTGCTGATGGACAACGGCGCGGTCTCGCAGACCGGGACCTTCCTGCACGAGCTGATGCACGACGGGCGGCACCTGCTCGGCGTGCCCTGCCACTAGGGCCGGGCAGCACCATGGTGCGCACCTTTGTGGTCAGAGGGCTGCTCCTGGGCCTGCTGGCCGGACTGATCGCGGGCGCCTTCGCCTTCGTGGCGGGGGAGCCCCACGTGGACAGCGCGATCGCCCTGGAGGAGGCCGCCGCGGCGGCCCAGCCGGCGCCCGCCGACGATCATCATGACGGGGAGGCCGAGGTCAGCAGGCCGGCGCAGAAGGCCGGGCTGTTCCTCGCGACGGGCCTTTACGGCCTGGCCGTCGGCGGCGTCTTCGGCCTGGTCCTGGCCGGCCTGCGCGGCCGGGTCGGCCCCAGGTCGGACCCGGCCCTCGCGCTGGCGGCGGCGGGCACGGCCTACCTGGCGATCGTCCTGCTGCCGTTCCTGAAATATCCCGCCAACCCGCCCGCCGTCGGCGACCCCCACACGATCGGCAGCCGCACGCTCCTCTACGTGGTCATGCTGCTGGTCGGCCTGGCCGCCGTCGCCGTCGCGGTCGCCGGCGGCCGCAGGGCCGGCGGCGGACCGTGGGCGCGCTGGAGCGTCACCGTGGTGAGCTTCCTGGTGCCGGTGGTCGCCGCCTTCCTGCTGCTGCCGCGTGTCGACGAGGTGCCCGAGGGCTTTCCGGCCACGTTGCTGTGGGAGTTCCGGCTCGCGTCGCTGGGGACGCAGCTCGTGTTCTGGGCGGCGTTCGGCGTCCTGTTCGCGTGGGCGGGCGAGCGTGCCGCCCGCCGTGCCTCCGCCGCCGTTCCAGCCGCCGCGCCGAGCTGAGCGGAGTGCTTTTCGTACGGCATGCCAGCACCCCTGGCATGCGGACAGCCTGCTTCCCGGCACCGGAACAGGCCGACCCCGCCAGCCTGGCCAAGGCCGCCCTCCTGGCCGGAACCCCCGACCTGGCCAGAACCGCCTCGTTCGCGGGCCCCGGCCACCCGGAGCCCGGCCCTTCGGGATCCGGCCACCGTGGGCCCGGCCACCCGGGATTTGGCCACCCGGAGCCCGGCCATGCGGGACCTGGCCACCCGGGGCTCGGCCACCCGGGATCCGGCTCGGGGCTTGGGGAGATGATGACGGCGGGGCAGGCGGGGGCGGCGTTCGTCGCGCCGTCCGTGGCCGCGTTGCAGACCGCCTCGGCCATGGGGCTGGCGCCGATCGTGGTCGACGCGCTGGCCGAGGCGGATCACGGGCGGTGGAGCGGCCTGCCGTACACGCGGGTGGCCCAGGACGAGCCGGACGCGCTCGCGAGCTGGCTCGCCGACCCCGGCGCGGCGCCCCACGGCGGCGAGAGCCTCGACACGATGACGGCGCGCGTCGCGGGGTGGCTCGACGAGACGCGGGCCAGGTTCGACGGGCGGCGCGGGCGGCCGTTCCTCGTCATCTGCGACGCCGGTGCGATCCGCGCCGCGCTCGGGCACGCGCTCGGACTGCAACCGCCGCACGCCGTCCGCTTCGACCTCGCGCCACTGTCCACGACCGAGCTGGCCGCCACGCGCGGCGGCTGGCGGGTCGCCCACGTCAACCGGGACGCCCTCGAACATCGGAAGGTCACCTCTTGATCGCCACCTACCCGTTCAGCGCCGTCGTCGGGCTCGACGACCTGAAGCTGGCGCTGGTGCTCAACGCCGTCTCGCCCCGGGTGGGCGGCGTGCTCGTCCGCGGGGAGAAGGGCACCGCGAAGTCGACGATCGTCCGCGCGCTGGCGGCCCAGTTGCCGTCGGTGGACGTGGTGGAGGGCTGCCGGTTCGCCTGCGACCCGGCCGCGCCCGACCCCGACTGCCCCGACGGGCCGCACGACCCGGGCGAACGACGTCACCGACGGCCCGCCGCGCTCGTCGAACTGCCGGTCGGCGCCTCCGAGGACCGCCTCGTCGGCTCCCTCGACGTGGAACGCGCGCTGACCGAGGGCGTGAAGGCGTTCGAGCCGGGTCTGCTGGCGGGCGCGCACCGCGGCGTGCTGTACGTGGACGAGGTCAACCTCCTGCACGACCACCTCGTGGACCTGCTGCTCGACGCCGCCGCGCTCGGCACCTGCTACGTCGAGCGCGAGGGTGTCTCGGTACGGCACGCCGCCCGCTTCCTCCTGGTCGGCACCATGAACCCGGAAGAAGGCGAGCTGCGCCCCCAGCTCCTCGACCGGTTCGGGCTGACGGTCGAGGTGAAGGCGTCGCGCGACCCCGACGAGCGGGCCGAGGTGGTACGGCGGCGCATGGCCTACGACGCCTCGCCCGAGGAGTTCGTGGCCAGGTGGACCGTCCAGGAGGCCGCGCTCGGCGAGCGGATCCTGCGGGCCAGGGCGCTGCTGGGCGGGGTCGTGCTGCCCGACGCGCGGCTGCGGCAGATCGCGGCGGTGTGCGCGGGCTTCGAGGTGGACGGGCTCCGCGCCGACCTGGTCACGGCCAACGCGGCGATGGCGCACGCGGCGTGGCAGGGGCGGGACCGGGTGACGGAGGAGGACGTCCGGGTGGCGGCGCGGCTGTCGCTGCCACACCGGCGGCGCAGGGACCCGTTCGACGCGCCGGGGCTGGACGAGGACCTGCTGGAGGACCTCCTTGACCGCCACCGAGGCGACGACGACCCGGACGACACCCCACCCGACGGCCCCGGCGCCCCACCCGACCGGGGAGATCCCGGCCCCGACTCCCATCCCGACCAGGGAGAGGCCGGACAGGAGTCCCAGGAGGGCGGGCCAGGTCAGAACTCCCAGCCTGGCCGGGGGGAGGCGGGACACAACCCTCCGCCCGGCCAAGAGGGGGGCGGGCACGACTCCCACGGCGGCCAGGAGGGCGGGCCAGGGCAGGACTCCCAGCCTGACCGGGGGGAGGCGGGCTTGGGCCATGGGGTGGTGGCTCAGGTCGGGGCGCCTTATCGGGTGCCGGTGTTGAAGGTGCCGGGGCTTGGGGCGGGGGCGTCGGGGCGGCGGTCGCGGGCGCGTACGCCGCGTGGCAGGGCGACCGGGGCGCGGGTGCCGCACGGCAGGGTGCGGGATCTGCACCTGCCCGCGACCCTGCTGGCGGCGGCGCCGTACCAGAAGGAGCGGGGGCGGCGCGGGCCCGGACTGCTGCTGCGCGGCGGCGACCTGCGCGAGGTCGTGCGGGAGGGCAGGGAGAGCAACCTGGTGCTGTTCGTGGTGGACGCCAGCGGCTCGATGGCCGCGCGCAGGCGGATGACCGCGGTGAAGACGGCGGTGCTCAGCCTGCTGCTCGACGCCTACCAGCGGCGGGACAAGGTCGGGCTGGTGACGTTCAGGGGGAGAGGGGCGGAGGTGGCGTTGCCGCCGACGTCGTCGGTGGAGGCGGGCGCGGCGCGGCTGCGGTCGTTGCCGACCGGGGGGCGTACGCCGCTGGCCGAGGGGCTGGCCAGGGCGGCGGAGGTGCTGCGGGTGGAGCGGCTGCGCGATCCCGACCGGCGTCCGCTGGTCGTGGTGGTGACCGACGGGCGGGCGACGGCGGGCGGTGACGTGGACGCCGCGGCCGGGCTGCTGAGGGGCGTGGCGTGCGTGGTCGTCGACTGCGAGAGCGGCCCGGTCCGCCTTGGCCTCGCGGTACGGCTGGCGGCCCGCCTGGCCGCCGAGGTGGTCCCGCTGGACGAGCTGTCCGACCTGGGAACGGTGGTCCGCGAGCACAGGAAGGCGAGCTGAGATGCCGCAGGGCAGGCCGAACGTCGTGCCGGAGGACGGGCTGACCACGCGCCAGCGGCGTACCCGGCCGCTGCTGATGGTGCACACGGGACCGGGCAAGGGGAAGTCCACGGCGGCGTTCGGGATGGCGCTGCGGGCGTGGAACCAGGGCTGGCCGATCGGGGTGTTCCAGTTCGTGAAGTCGGCCAAGTGGCGCATCGGCGAGGAGCGGGCGCTGCGGGTGCTGGGCGAGTCGGGCGAGGGCGGCACGGTGAGCTGGCACAAGATGGGCGAGGGCTGGTCGTGGATCCAGCGTCCCGGCACCGAGGAGGACCACGCCGCCGACGCCCGCGAGGGCTGGGAGCAGATCAAGCGCGACCTGGCCGCCGAGTCCTACCGCTTCTACGTGCTGGACGAGTTCACGTACCCGCTGAAGTGGGGCTGGCTGGACCTGGACGACGTGCTCGCCGCGCTGGCGGGACGGCCGGGCAACCAGCACGTGGTCATCACCGGAAGGGACGCGCCGGAACGGCTGCTGGAGGCGGCCGACCTGGTCACGGAGATGGGCAAGGTTCGCCATCCCATGGACGCCGGGCAGAAGGGGCAGAAGGGCATCGAGTGGTGATCCCGCGGCTGGTGGTCGCGGCGCCGTCGTCGGGCAGCGGGAAGACGACGGTGGCCACGGGGCTCATGGCGGCGCTGCGGGCGCGCGGGCTCCGGGTCTCGCCGCACAAGGTCGGCCCCGACTACATCGACCCCGGCTACCACGCTCTGGCCACGGGACTGCCCGGACGCAACCTCGACCCGTGGCTGGTCGGGGAGGAGCGGGTGGCGCCGCTGTTCCTGCACGGCGCGGCGGGCTGTGACGTGGCGGTGGTCGAGGGCGTGATGGGGCTGTTCGACGGCAAGGGGGAGACGGACTTCGCCTCGACCGCCCATGTCGCGAGGCTGCTGGACGCGCCGGTGGTGCTGGTCGTGGACGCGGCGCGGCAGAGTCGTTCGGTGGCGGCGGTGGTGCATGGTTTCGCCACGTTCGACCCGAGGGTGCGGGTGGGCGGCGTGGTGCTCAACCGGGTCGGCTCGGACCGGCACGAGGAACTGTGCCGCGCCGCTCTGGGCGCGGCGGGCGTGCCGGTCCTGGGCGTGGTGCGCCGGGACGACGCCGTGGCCACGCCCTCCCGCCACCTGGGCCTGATCCCGGCCGCGGAGCGCGAGGCCGAGGCGGTCGCCGCGGTGGCGCGCCTGGGCGAACTGGTGTCCCGCTCCTGCGACCTCGACGCCCTGGTACGGCTCGCCGCCACCGCCCCCACCCTCCCCCACACCCCCTGGAACCCAGCAACCGCGACAACCCCGGCAATTCCCGGTCCGGCAAAACCGGCAAGACCGGAAAATCCGGCGGGGCTGGGTGGGCCGGTGGGTCCGGCGGATTTGGTGGGTCCGGTAGGTCCGATGGGTTCGGTGGATCCAATGGGTTCGGTGGGTTTGGCGGTCTTGGGCGGTCCGGTTGTGGCGGTCGCGGGTGGGGCGGCGTTCACGTTCGGGTACACCGAGCACGTCGAGCTGTTGCGCGCGGCCGGAGCAGAGATCGCGGTCTTCGATCCCCTCCACGACGAACAGCTCCCCGACGGCACCGGCGCGGTGATCATCGGCGGCGGCTTCCCCGAGGTCTACGCCGCCGAACTGGCCGCCAACGAGCCGCTGCGCAGGCAGGTCGCCGCCTTCGACGGCCCGATCGCCGCCGAGTGCGCCGGGCTGCTCTACCTGTGCGAGGAGCTCGACGGCCGCCACATGTGCGGAAGGGTCCCCGGCAAGGCCCGCATGACCGAAACCCTGACGCTCGGCTACCGGGAGGCCACCGCGGTCAGCCGTTCGCTGCTCACCCGGCCGGGCGAGCGGTTCCGTGCGCACGAGTTCCACCGCACCACCGCCGACCTGGGCGGCTGGGCGCTGTACCGGTGGGCGGGCGGCGCCGACGGCTACGGCGACGCCCTGCTCACCGCCTCATACCTGCACCTGCACTGGGCGGGCAGCCCGGTGCTGGCTCAGCGGCTGGTGTCGTCCTCCAGGTCGCCCTCGGTTTTGAGGTAGACCTCCTGCACGCCGCGCAGGATCTCCGGATCCGGGTGCTCCCACATGCTCCGCTCGGCCGCCTCCAGCAGGCGCTCGGCGATGCCGTGCAGCGCCCACGGGTTGGACTTGGCCATGAACTCCTGGTTCTCCGCGTCCAGCACGTACGCGGCGGCGAGCCTGTCGTACATCCAGTCGGCCATGACGCCGGTGGTGGCGTCGTAGCCGAACAGGTAGTCGACGGTGGCGGCCAGCTCGAACGCGCCCTTGTACCCGTGCCTGCGCATCGCGGCCAGCCAGTTCGGGTTGACGACGCGGGCGCGGAAGATCCGGGAAGTCTCCTCCGACAGCGTGCGGGTGCGGACGGCGTCGGGCCGGGTGCTGTCGCCGACGTAGGCGGCGGGGGCCTTGCCGGTCAGGGCGCGGACGGTGGCGATCATGCCGCCGTGGTACTGGAAGTAGTCGTCGGAGTCGGCGATGTCGTGCTCGCGGGTGTCGACGTTCTTGGCGGCGACGGCGATCCTGCGGTAGGCGCTCTCCATGTCGGCCCGCGCGGGCACGCCCTCCAGGTCCCTGCCGTAGGCGTAGCCGCCCCACACCGCGTACACCTCGGCCAGGTCGGCGTCGTCGCGCCAGTTGCGGCTGTCGATGAGCGGCAGGATGCCGGCCCCGTAGGCGCCGGGGGCCGAGCCGAAGATGCGCATCGTGGCCCGCCGCTCGTCGCCGTGGGTCTCCTGCCTGACGTGGGCGCGGACGTAGTTGTCCGCGTCGTCCTCGTCCAGGCCGGCGGCGAGCCGTACCGCGTCGTCGAGCATCGCCACGACGTGCGGGAAGGCGTCGCGGAAGAAGCCGCTGATGCGGACGGTCACGTCGATGCGGGGGCGGCCGAGCTCCTCCAGCGGGATCGGCGCGAGGCTCGTGACGCGGCGGGAGGCCTCATCCCATTCGGGACGGATGCCCAGCAGCGCCAGGACCTCGGCCACGTCGTCGCCCGCGGTGCGCATGGCGCTGGTGCCCCAGACCGACAGGCCCACCGAACGGGGCCATTCGCCGGTGTCGCCGCGGTAGCGCTCCAGGAGCGAGTCGGCCATGGCCTGGCCGGTCTCCCACGCCAGCCTGCTCGGGACCGCCCTGGGGTCGACGGAGTAGAAGTTGCGCCCGGTCGGCAGGACGTTGACCAGCCCGCGCAGCGGCGAGCCGCTGGGTCCCGCGGGGACGTAGCCGCCGTCGAGCGCGTGCAGGACGTGGTCGATCTCGTCGGTGGTACGCGCCAGCCTGGGCACCACCTCGGTGGCGGCGAATCGGAGCACGCGTTCCACCTCGGCGTCGGGCGCCACCTCGGCGGCGGCGTCCGGCGTCCAGCCGCGCTCCTCCATCGCCTCCACCAGCGCGCGGGCGGCGGCCTCGACCCGGTCCACGTCCTTGAGCGACGCGCTGCCGTCCTCGGCCAGGCCGAGCGCCTGCCGCAGGCCGGGCAGCGCCTCCTTGCCCGCCCACATCTGCCTGGCCTGGAGGATCGCGAGCACCAGGCCGACTCTGGCCGCGCCCTCCGGCGCCTGGCCGAGCACGTGCAGGCCGTCGCGGATCTGCGCATCCTTCACCTCGCACAGCCAGCCGTCCACGTGCAGCAGGAAGTCGTCGAACTCGGTGTCGTGCGGCCGGTCGGACAGGCCCAGGTCGTGGTCGAGCCGGGCGGCCTGGATCAGCGTCCAGATCTGGGCCCTGATCGCGGGCAGCTTGGCCGGGTCCATGGCGGCGATGGAGGCGTGCTCGTCCAGCAGTTGTTCCAGCCGGGCGATGTCGCCGTAGGACTCGGCCCTGGCCATCGGCGGCACCATGTGGTCCACCAGCACCGCGTGCGCCCGCCGCTTGGCCTGCGTGCCCTCGCCCGGGTCGTTGACCAGGAACGGGTAGATGAGCGGCAGGTCGCCGATCGCCGCGTCGGTGCCGCACGAGGCCGACATCCCGGCCGATTTGCCGGGCAGCCACTCCAGGTTGCCGTGCTTGCCCACGTGCACCATGGCGTGCGCCCCAAATGCTGTGTCGCTCCCACCCCCCTCTCCGAGGGGCCCACCCCCCGTGGAGAGCCAGCGGTAGGCGGCCAGGTAGTGGTGGCTGGGCGGCAGGTCGGGGTCGTGGTAGATGGCGATCGGGTTCTCGCCGAAGCCGCGCGGCGGCTGGACCATGACCACCACGTTGCCCGCCTGGAGCGCGGCCAGCACGATGTCGCCCTCGTGCACGAACAGCTCGCCCGGCGGCGGGCCCCAGTGCCGCTCCATGCCGGCGCGCAGGTCCGCGGGCAGCGTGCGGTACCAGCGCTCGTAGTCGGCGGCGGGGATGCGGACCGGGTTCCCCGCCAGGTGCTCCTCGGTCAGCCAGTCCTGGTCCTGGCCGCCGGCGGCGATCAGCGCGTGGATGAGCGCGTCGCCATCCTGCTCGGCCACGCCGGGGAAGCCCTCGCCCAGGTCGTAGCCGGCCTCGGCGAGCCTGGCCAGGAGCCCGACCGTGCTGGCCGGGGTGTCCAGGCCGACCGCGTTGCCGACCCTGGAGTGCTTGGTCGGGTACGCCGACAGCATGACCACCAGGCGGCGCTCGGCCGGGGGAGTGTGGCGGAGCAGGCCGTGCCGTACGGCGATGCCCGCCACCCGGCGGGCCCGCTCGGGGTCGGCCGTGTAGACGGTCAGGCCGTCCTCGTCGATCTCCTTGAACGAGAACGGCACCGTGATGATCCGGCCGTCGAACTCGGGGATGGCCACCTGGGAGGCGGCGTCCAGCGGGGACAGGCCGTCGTCGTTGTCCTCCCACTCCTTCTTGCCGCTGGTCAGGCAGAGCCCTTGCAGGATCGGGACGTCCAGGGTGGCCAGCGCGCCGACGTCCCAGGCCGCGTCGTCGCCGCCGGCGCCCGCCGTGGCGGGTCGCGAGCCGCCCGCCGCGAGCACGGTCACGACCAGGGCGTCGGCGGTACGCAGGACGTCGAGCAGGGCGGGCTCGGCCGTCCTGAGCGAGGAGCAGTACACCGGCAGCGGCCGGCCGCCAGACTCCTCGATCGCCTGGCACAGCGACTCCACGAACCCGGTGTTGCCCGCCACGTGGTGCGCCCGGTAGTACAGGATGCCGATCACGGGTCCCTCGACCGCCTTGGACTCGCGTTCCAGCGGGCCCCAGGAGGGCATGGGGGCGGGCGGGGCGAAGCCGTACCCGGTCAGCAGGACCGTGTCGGACAGGAAGCGGTGCAGCTCGGCGAGGTTGGCGGGGCCGCCGTGGGCGAGGTAGGCGTGCGCTTCGGCGACGACGCCCGCGCTCACCGTGGACAGCTCCATCAGCTCCGCGTCGGGGGCCTGCTCGCCGCCGAGCACGACGACCGGGCGGGGGCCTGCCAGGAGCGCGTCGAGGCCCTCCTCCCACGCGCGCCGGCCGCCGAGCAGCCGGACCACGATCAGGTCGACGCCGTCCACGAGCGCGGGCAGGTCGTCGGTGAGCAACCTCGCGGGGTTGCCGAGGCGGTAGTCCGCGCCGCTCGCGCGCGCGCTCAGCAGGTCGGTGTCGGATGTAGAGAGCAGCAGAACGCCAGGCACGCCGCAGTCCTCCCTCGGGGTCCTCGCCCCGTTCGCAGGTGTCGCGACGGCAGGAGTCTCCTGGCTCCCGGATCGACGCTCACCCCGGCCTTCCCACCCGTCGCCGGGCAGTGGCCTGTGGTGGGGTTCGCTCCCCGGTCACAGTGGCGGGACCGCGCCGGTTTCTCACCGGCTTCCTCCCATTGCCGTCGCCTAAGGATGAGCCTACTGGGCGTTACCATCCTCATCGTGTCCATAGCCGACTTTTCCGGACGTCTCCGCCCAGATGCCTGTCCGGGGGCGCTACAGACGCACGCCGCCGCGGACGGTCCGCTGGCCAGGATCCGCCTGCCCGGCGGGGCCGTCACCCCAGCTCAGCTCCGTGAACTGGCCGCCTTCTGCACCGGCGGGATCGAGCTGACCTCGCGCGCCAACGTCCAGGTGCGCGCGCTGGAGTCTCCCGCGCTGTTCGCCGGCCGGATGGCCGCCGTGGGCCTGCTGCCGTCGCCCACGCACGAGCGGGTCCGCAACATCGTCGCCTCCCCGCTCGGCGGGCGGCTGACCGGCTTCGCCACCCATCCGCTCGTGGAGGAACTGGACCGCGCCCTGTGCGCCCGCCCCGACCTGGCCGAGCTGCCCGGCCGCTTCCTGTTCGCCCTGGACGACGGCACCGGCGACGTGGCCGCGCTGGGCGCCGACGTCACGCTGGTCGAGGACGGCGTCCTGCTGGCCGGGACGCCCTTCTCGATGCCGGGCGCGGGCGTGGACGTCCTGCTGGCCGCCGCGGCCGCCTTCCTCGCCGAGCGCGGCGACAGCGGCGCCTGGCGCATCGCCGAACTCCCCGACGGCCCCGCCCGCATCGCCGCGAGACTCACCTCCGCCCGGCCCGCCTCCGCCCGGCCCGCCTCCGCCCGGCCCGCCTCCGCCCGGCCCGCCTCCGCCCGGCCCGCCTCCGCCCCGCCTGCCTCCGCCCGGCCCCACCCCGCCTCCGCCCGGCCAAACCCCGCCTCCGCCCGGCCGCTCCATCCCGAGCGGGCGCGTGGGGCCGGGGTGGTCGTGGTGCCGGGCGGGCGGGTGGCGGTGGAGGCGGTGGTCCCGCTCGGGCGGCTCACCGCGGCCCAGGCGCGCCTGCTCGCCACCCTCGACGCCCAGGTACGGCTCACGCCGTGGCGTACCGTCGTCCTCCTCGACCTCCCCGAGATCCCCGACCTGACCGGATCCGGCCTGGTCACGGACCCGGACTCCCCGTGGACCGGGGTGAGCGCGTGCACCGGCAGCCCCGGCTGCGCCAAGTCCCTGGCCGACGTCCAGCACGACGCCGCCCGGTGGGTGGCCACCCGTATCCACCGCCCGGACCTCCCGGTGCACTGGGCGGGCTGCGAACGCCGCTGCGGCCTGCCCAAGGGCCCGGTCATCGAGATGGTCGCGACCGGCGACGGATACCAGGAAAGGCAGAAGTGAGCGACTACATACGCGACGGCGCCGAGATCTACCGGCGTTCGTTCGCCACCATCCGCGCCGAGACGGACCTGTCGGGCCTCCCGGACGACGTGGCCCAGGTGGCGGTGCGGATGATCCACTCGTGCGGGATGACCGACCTGGTCGGCGACCTCGGCTGGTCGCCGGAGGTGGTCGGGCGGGCGCGCGCGGCGCTCGGGGCGGGGGCGCCGATCCTGTGCGACGCCATGATGGTCGCCTCCGGCGTGACCAGGCGCAGGCTGCCCGCGGACAACGAGGTGATCTGCACGCTGGGCGCGCCCGGCGTGGCCGAGCTGGCCGAGGAGATGGGCACCACGCGCAGCGCCGCGGCGCTGGAGTTCTGGCGCGACCGGCTGGACGGCGCGGTCGTGGCGATCGGCAACGCGCCCACGGCGCTGTTCCGGCTGCTGGAGATCGTCGCGGCGGGCGGGCCGAGGCCGGCGGCGGTGCTGGGGATTCCGGTGGGGTTCATCGGCGCGGCCGAGTCCAAGCAGGCGCTGGCCGAGAGCGGGCTGGAGCACCTCGTGGTGCACGGCAGGCGCGGCGGCAGCGCGATGACGGCGGCGGCGGTCAACGCCATCGCGAGCGAGGTGGAGTGATGGAGAACACCGGACGCCTGTACGGCGTGGGCCTGGGGCCGGGCGACCCGGAGCTGATCACGGTGAAGGCGGCCAGGCTGATCGGCGAGGCCGACGTCATCGCCTACCACGCCGCCAGGCACGGGCGCAGCATCGCCCGCTCGATCGCGCGGCCGTACCTGCGGGAGGGGCAGGTCGAGGAGCTGCTGCTCTACCCGCTGACCACGGAGACCACCGACCACCCCGGCGGCTACCAGGGCGCGCTGGACGACTTCTACGTGGAGTGCGCCGCCAGGCTGTCCGCCCACCTCGACGCCGGGCGGACGGTCGTGGTGCTGAGCGAGGGCGACCCGCTCTTCTACGGCTCCTACATGCACATGCACAAGCGCCTGGCCCACCGCTACCCGACCGAGGTGGTGCCCGGCGTCACCTCGATCAGCGGGGCGTCGGCGGTGCTCGGCCGCCCGCTGGTCGAGCGGGACGAGACGCTGACCGTGCTGCCCGGCACGCTGCCGGGCGAGGTGCTGGCCGAGCGGCTGCGCGCCACCGACTCGGCGGCGGTGCTGAAACTGGGCCGCACGTTCGAGAAGGTACGCGACGCGCTGGCCGAGGCCGGACGGCTGGACGACGCCTGGTACGTGGAGCGCGCCACCATGGACGCCCAGCGGGTCGCGCCGCTGAAGGACGTGGATCCCGAGGGCGTGCCGTACTTCTCGCTGGCGCTGCTGCCGAGCCCGGCCGAGCACACGTTCGTGCCCGAGCGGGCCGAGGGCCAGGGCCCCGAGCACACGTTCGTGCCGGAGCGGGCCGAGGGGCAGGGGCCCGGCGAGGTCGTCGTGGTCGGGCTCGGGCCCGCCGGGCGGCCGTGGCTCACACCCGAGGCGCAGGAGGCGCTGGCCGCCGCCACCGACCTGGTCGGTTACGGCCCCTACGTGGACCGGGTCCAGCCCAACCCGCGCCAGCGCCGGCACCGCACCGACAACCGGGTCGAGGCCGAGCGGGCCAGGCACGCGCTGGAGATGGCGCGCGAGGGAGCCAGGGTGGCGGTGGTCTCCTCCGGCGACCCGGGCGTGTTCGCGATGGCCAGCGCCGTGCTGGAGGCGGCGGCGGACTTCCCGGACGTGCCGGTGCGGGTGGTGCCGGGGCTGACCGCCGCGCAGGCCGTGGCGGGCAGGGTGGGGGCGCCGCTGGGTCACGACTACTGCGTGCTGTCGCTGTCGGACCTGCTCAAGCCGTGGGAGGTGGTGGCCGAACGGCTGCGCGCCGCGGCGCGGGCGGACCTGGTGCTGGCCCTGTACAACCCGGCTTCGCGCAGCCGTACCTGGCAGGTGGGGGCCGCGCGGGACCTGCTGCTGGAGCACCGCGCGCCCGGCACGCCCGTCGTGATCGGCCGCGACGTCGGCGGCCCGCGCGAGTCGGTCACCGTCACCACCCTGGCCGAGCTCGACCCGGCCGACGTGGACATGCGCTGCCTGCTGATCATCGGCTCCTCGACCACCCGGGTGAGCGAGAGCGGCGCCGTCTACACCCCGCGCCGCTACCCGGCCTGAACCCAGGCGGCGGCCTCGTCCACGCTCTCCACCAGCCGCACCCCCTCGGGCAGCGGCGGCCGATCCACCATGAACACCGGGAGTGCCAGCTCCCGGGCGGCGACGAGCTTCGCGCTCGTCATCGCGCCGCCGCTGTCCTTGGTGACCAGCACGTCGAGGCGGTGCTCGCCGACGAGCGCGCGCTCACCCTCCACCGTGTACGGCCCGCGGTCCAGCACCACGTGCGTGTTCGCGGGCACCGGCGGCGCGGGCGGATCCACCGACCTGGCCAGGAACCACATCGAGTCCAGCCCGGCGAACACCGGCAGGCTCCGCCGCCCCGTCGTCAGGAACACCCGTCCGCCGGGGAACGAACGCCCCAGCTCGGCGGCGGCAGCGGCCAGCGAGGGCACCCGCCGCCACCGGTCGCCCGGCCCCTCCCGCCAGCCCGGACGCCGCAGCACCAGCAGCGGCACCCCGGCCAGGGCGGCGGCGGAGGCGGCCGAGGCGGTCATCCGCTCGGCGAAGGGGTGGGTGGCGTCCACGAGCAGCCCGATGTTCTCCGCCGCGATCCACCCGGCCAGTCCCTCGGGCCCGCCGAAGCCGCCCTCGCGCACCTCACCGACGGGCAGCCGAGGGTTGGAGACCCGCCCGGCCAGCGACGACACCACCCGCCTGCCGGTCGGCACCAGCTCGGCGGCCAGCGCCCTGGCCTCGGCCGTACCCCCGAGAATGAGCACCCCGGCCGGGCGCCTGGTCGCAGCGGCGGGCGGGGTCACGGGCGCTCCCGTGCGGCGCTGTACAGATGGCTGTCGGGGAACTCCGAGGCCGACAGCACGCGGCCCACCACGATCACCGCAGTCCGCCTGACCCCGGCCGCCTTCACCTGGGCGGCGATGTCGGACAGGGTTCCGCGCAGGATCAGCTCGTCCTCCCGGCTGGCCCGCGCCACCACCGCCACCGGGCACCCGGCCCCGTAGGACGGCAACAGCTCCTCGACCACCTGGTCGATCCGCTGCACGGCCAGGTGCAGCACCATCGTGGCGGCGCTCGTCCCCAGCGTGGCCAGGTCCTCGCCCGGCGGCATGGGCGTGGCCCGGCCGGACACGCGGGTCAGCACCACCGTCTGCCCGACGCCGGGCACGGTCAGCTCCCTGCCCAGCGCCGCCGCGGCGGCGGCGAACGCGGGCACCCCCGGCACCACCTCGTACGGCACCCCGGCCGCGTCCAGCCGCCGCATCTGCTCGGCCACCGCGCTGAACACCGACGGGTCACCCGAGTGCAGCCTGGCCACGTCGTGCCCGGCGGCGTGCGCGGCCTCGAACTCGGCGACGATCTGGTCGAGCGTCAGGTTCGCGGTGTCCACCAGGCGCGCCCCCGCCGGGCAGGACTCCAGCAGCTCGCGCGGCACCAGCGAACCGGCGTACAGGCACACCGGCGCCCGCTCCAGCACCCGCAGCCCGCGCAGGGTGACCAGGTCGGCCGCCCCGGGCCCGGCCCCGATGAAGTACACGGTCACGGCAGGTCCTCCCCGCTCGGCGCCGCGACCGACCACACGGTCACGGCGCGTCCTCTCCGCTGGGCTTTGTGACCGACCACACGGTCACCGGCATCATCGGCCGCCACGCGGTGAACCCGCCCACGGGTCCGGCCCGCTGGACCGACAGGCGTACCAGGTCGCCGCCGTGCTCGGCCTGCCGGCGGACGGCGAGCGCCTCCGACTCCAGCGTGACCGCGTTGGCCACCAGCCGGCCGCCGGGCCGCAGCGCGGCCCAGCACGCCTCCAGCACGCCTGGCGTGGTGAGCCCGCCGCCGACGAAGACCGCGTCGGGCTCGGGCAGTCCGGCCAGGCCCTCGGGCGCGCGGGCGGCGACGATCTCCAGGCCGGGTACGCCCAGGGTGTCGGCGTTCCTCCGCATGGCGGCGGCTCTGGCCGGGTGGCTCTCGACGGCGCTGGCCGTACAGGAGGGGTGGGAGCGCATCCACTCGATCGCGATGCTGCCCGCGCCGGCGCCGACGTCCCACAGGTGCTCGCCGGGCAGCGGCGCCAGCCGCGACAGCGTCACCGCGCGGACCTCGCGCTTGGTGAGCTGCCCGTCGTGCTCGAACGCGGTGTCGGGCAGGCCGGGCACGCGGGCCAGCGGCTCCAGTCCGGGGTCGGGGCGGCAGGTGACGGCGATGACGTTGAGGGCGGAGCCGGGCGCGCCGGTCCAGGTGGCGGCGGCGCCGTCCAGGCGGGACTCGGCGGCCGCGCCCAGATCGGACAGGACCGTGAGCGTGCTGCGGCCGTATCCGCGCGCGGTGAGCAGGGCGGCGACCTCGGCGGGCGAGTCGCGTCCCGAGCCGAGCACGGCCACGCGCCGGCCCGGTGCGAGGGCGGCGTTGAGCGCCGCCGACGGCCGGCCCACCAGGCTGATCACCTCGACGCCCTCGACCGGCCAGCCGAGCCGCGCGCAGGCCAGCGACAGCGAGGACACGTGGGGGAGCACGGTGAGGCGGTCGGCGCCGAGCAGCCTGACCAGCGTCGAGCCGATCCCGAAGAACATCGGATCGCCGCTGGCCAGCACGCAGACCTCGCGCTCTCGGTACGCCTCGACGAGCCCTTCGAGCGCGGGCAGCAACGGCGTGGGCCAGGTGACGCGCTCGGCGGCGAGCCGCGGCAGCGTGCCGAGCTGGCGGGCGCTGCCCATGATCACCTCGGCGCGTTCCACGGCCGCCCGCGAACCGGGCGCGAGGCCGTCCCAGCCGTCCGCGCCGATGCCGACGACGGTGATCACACGTTGCCCAGCACGCGCGTGACGTGGATCTCGATGACGACGCGGGCCGGGTTCTCGCGCGGCGGCTTGTAGCGGGCGGTGTAGCGCCGCTCGGCGTCGGCGACCTGCTCGGGCTCCTCCCTGAGTACGGCCCGGCCCTCCAGCGTGGACCACCGGCGCCCGTCCACCTGGCAGACGGCGACCTGGGCGCCCTGGGCGGCGTACCTGGCCTTCCGCGACGTCCCCGAGGTGATCACCCGGGCGACGCCGGTCGCGAGGTCGAGCGTGACCCCGACCGGGACCACGTGCGGGGTGCCGTCGGGTCGGACGGTCGTGAGCGTACAGAGGTGACGTTCCTCCCAGAACGCTGCAAAACCGTCACCTTGCTCGAACAGGTTCACACGTCTCCTTCTGCCTGACCGGGGATATCGTAATCGCGCCCGACATCCCCTCCGAAGGCAGACTCTCTCCGGTGAAACGCATCCTCATCATCGGCATCGGCGCCGGTGACCCCGACCACCTCACGCTGCAGGGCGTCAAGGCCATCGCCGCCGCGCAGGTCTTCTTCGTCCTGGACAAGGGGGCGGTCAAGCACGATCTGGCCGATCTCCGGCACCGGCTGATCGAGGAGCATGGGCGGGAGCCGTACCGGATCGTGGTGGCGGAGGATCCCGAGCGGGACCGCACCACGCCCGCCTACACCGGCGCGGTCGAGGACTGGCGCTCGCGCCGGGCCGCCGTCTACGAGCGGCTGATCGAGGAGGAACTGCCCGACGGGCAGACCGGCGCCTTCCTCGTGTGGGGCGACCCGGGCCTGTACGACAGCACGCCGGCCATCGTCGAGGAGATCCTCGCGGCCGGCCGGGTGAGCTTCGAGTACGCGGTGGTGCCCGGCATCACCAGCGTCGCGGCGCTGACCGCGGCCCACCGCACCAGCCTCACCCGGGTCGGACGCCCGGTCCAGATCACCACCGGCCGCCGCCTGGCCGCCGAGGGACCGCCGGCCGACGACGTGCTGGTGATGCTCGACGCGCACTGCTCCTTCGCCGGGCTGGGACCGGAGTGGCACATCTACTGGGGCGCATACCTGGGCACTCCCGACGAGATCCGGGTGGAGGGCCCGGTGCCCGAGGTGGCCGGGGAGATCCGGCGGCGGCGCGCCGAGGCCCGCGAGCGCAAGGGCTGGATCATGGACACGTACCTGCTGCGCCGCTCGTAGCCGCGCGGCGAGCACGCCGTCCCGCTCAGCTCCACGCGGGGTCGGCGGCGAGCTTCTCCGCGATGCGGTCGTGAAAGCTCCTGCGCTCCAGCGCCCGCTCGATGTCCTGGACCACCCGCCCCAGCGGGTAGGGGATCTCCGCCTCGATCTCGGCCAGCGCGCTCTCGGTCGCGCGCCACTCGGCCATCAGCCGGTCGATCATGCCGGCGGCCCGTTCGGTCAGCACGACCTGCTTGCTGCGGGCGTCCGCGCCGGTGACGGTCTCGACCAGCCCCGCCCTGCGCATCGCGGCGACCTTCTGGCTGAGCGCGGAGTGGGTGCGCCGCACGGCCAAGGCCAGTTCCTTGATGGTCATGGGCCCGCGCAGGTGCAGCTTGATCAGCTCCATCACGTAGCTGGGCTTGAGCCCCTCGATGCGCGCCTCGGTGTAGAACCTGGCGATGTCCTCGTCCATGCGGGCCTGGAGGAGACGGAGGGCCCGCCAGTGGCTGATCTCGGTGGGGTCCTGGGTCACGTGGCCACACTATGGGCCAGCGTCTCGGCGGCCCGGAGAAAGACCTCGCGCTCGCCCGGCGGCAGCGCTGCGAGCAGGTGTTCCTCGCCCGCCTGGATGTCGGCGCGCGCCGCCCGCCGCTTCGCGCGGCCCGCCGCGGTGATCGCCAGCAGCCGGACCCTGCGGTCGCCGGGGTCCGGCTCGCGGGTGATCAGCCCCGCCTCCTGCAGCCGGTCGAGGGTGCCGATGATGCGCGTCTTGTCCGCCCCGACCGCCTCCGCGAGCGCGGCCTGGGTACGCACCGGCCCGTCGTCCAGGGCGCTGAGCACCACGTAGGCCCACATGGAGATCCCGTGCGGTTCCAGCACCCGGATCTCCGCGGCGATCAGGGCCTTGACCAGCGGGTGGAGCATCGCGGCGAGGTCGCGGCGTTCAGTCACCCTCTCACGATAGCGATTGACATACGATATGCCCATGCAGATGATAGGTGCATGCTTATCGAATACGACGCCCGTGCCGTCCGGACGAGCGTCGCGCTCGTGGACCGGGCGGGCGTAGCCGACCTCGACCGGCCCACCCCGTGCGCCGGATGGACCCTTCGTGACCTGCTCGCGCACATGACCGCCCAGCACCACGGCTTCGCCGCCGCGGCGCGCGGCGAGGAGGGGCTGGACGCGTGGCGGCCCCGCGACCTGGGCGAGGACCCGGCCGCTGCCTACCGCGCGGCGGCCGAGCACGTGCTGGCCGCCTTCTCCGGCGCGGTCGCGGCCGAGTTTCCGCTGCCGGAGCTGGGCGTGGTCGTCCCCGCGGCGCGGGCGATCGGCTTCCACTTCATCGACTACGTCGTCCACTCCTGGGACGTGGCCAGGACGCTCGGACTGACCGTGGACTTCGAGCCGGAGCTGCTGGAGGCCGCGCTGCCGGTGGCGGAAGCCGTACCGGGAGGGCGGGCTCGCACCGTGCCCGGCGCCTCCTTCGCTCCGGCGATAGCGTGGACGGACGGTGCCCGGCTCGACCGCATCGTCGCCATGCTGGGCCGTTCGCCTGTTTGGCCCGACTAAAGGAGAAGATCATGAGTGTCCGTCTTGAGTACAGCGACCGCCTGACGCGAGCCCAGTACGCCTATGCCGCGGTCGCCGACGCCCCGGTGCGCAACATCTGGGTCGCCGGCGCCTGCCCCCTCGACACCGAGGGCAGGACCGTGGCGGTGGGCGACGTGGCCGGTCAGGCCCACCAGGTGATGCGCAACCTCGTGATCTCCCTGGAGGAGGTGGGCGCCAAGCTGACCGACATCGCCAAGACCACCGTGTACGTCGCCTCCACCGACCGGGCCGACCTGGTCGCCGCGTGGAACGTCTACCGCGAGTACATGGGCGGCCACGAGGCCCCCAGCACCCTGCTCGGCGTGGCCGTCCTCGGTTACGAGGACCAGCTCGTCGAGGTCGAGGCGGTGGCCGTGCTGCCGCTCTAGCCGTCGAACAGCCGGTCCAGACAGCCGTCCACGATCGCCTCCACCGCCTCCGGGCCGTAGTACCCGATCAGCGCCGGGTGGACCAGCCCCTGGGCCATGGCGAACAGCGCGCTCGCCTCCCGCTCCGCGTCCAGGTCGGGCCGAATCGCGCCGATCACGCCCGCGTAGAACCCCAGCACGAACGGCAGGCCGTCCCGCAGCACTCTGGCCAGGTCCCCGGCCACCACGGACCTGGCCAGGTACGCCGTCCCGATCCGCGCCTCGCTCCGCCTGACCTCGTCCAGCGGCAGCAGTTCCAGGATCGCGGCCCGCAGGACCTCCCGCGGCGAACCGCTCACCTGGCCGACCCGCTCGGTGATGCGCAGGTGCAGGTGCTCCATCGCCAGCAGGAGCATCTCGTCCTTGGTCGTGAAGTAGTGCTGCACCAGTCCCATGCTGACACCGGCCTCGGCGGCGACCTCGCGCAGGCTGACGCGGTCGATGCCGTGGGCGTCGATGAGCCGATGCACCGCCTCGGCGATCTGACGGCGCCGCAGCGCGTGATCGACGACCTTCGGCATCTTGACTCCTTTACCATGCGCTTGCATTGTAAAAGCATGCGCGTGCTGATCATAGGAGTGGGCACCAGGGGTGACGTAGCCCCCTACACCGGGCTCGGCGCGCGGATCCGCGCGGCGGGGCACGAGGTGGCGATCGCCGCCCACGCGCCCTACGCGGGCCTGGTCACCGACGCGGGGCTGGAGTTCCGCGAGCTGCCCGGCGACCCCGCCGCCCTGCTCGGCACCCGGAACCCGGCCGCCTTCTCCGCCTACGCCGGGCGGGTCGTGGACGGCATCGTGGACGCCGCCACGGCCGGCGCCGACCTGCTGCTGCTCGGCGTGTCCGCCTCCGCCGGGTACCACGTGGCCGAGGCCATGGGCATCCCGAGCATGGGCGTCCACCTGCAGCCCGTCGAGCCGACCGGCGACTTCCCGCCGGTCATGGGCGCCTTCCGCCGCTCGCTGGGCCGGTGGGGCAACCGGGCGGCGGCCCGGCTCCTGTTCGCGGCCCCCTCGCCCGCGCACTCCGGCTCCGCCAGGAAGCTGCGTGCCCGGCTGGGGCTGGCGCCGATGAGCTCGCGGGCGGTGTACCGGCGGCGCGAGTCGAGCCGCTGGCCGGTCTTCCACGGCTACAGCCCGAGCGTGCTGCCCCGGCCGGCGGACTGGCGTACCGGGCTGGAGGTGACCGGCTACTGGTGGCCGGCGCCCAGGCCCGGGTGGGCGCCGCCCGGTGACCTGGCCGCGTTCCTGGACGCGGGGCCGCCGCCGGTGTTCGTCGGCTCGGGCAGCCACGCCGGGCGCTTCACCGACCTGGCCCTGGCCGCGCTGCGCCGGGCGGGGCTGCGCGGCGTCCTGCAGACCGGTGTGGAAGGGCACCTGGCCGACGGCGTGCTGGGCGTGGGAGAGGTGCCGCACGAGTGGCTGTTCCCGCGCATGTCGGCGCTGGTGCACCACGCGGGCGCCGGGACCACCGCGGCCGGGCTGCGGGCCGGGGTGCCCGCGGTGACGATGCCCGTCTGGGGCGACCAGCCGCTGTGGGCGCGGCGGCTGTGGCTGCTGGGGGCGGCGCCGGCTCCGCTCGCCGGGCGGGTCACTCCGCAACGGCTGGCTCGGGCGATGGCCGATGCGGGCGCCTGCCGTACCCGGGCGGAGGAAATCGCGGGCGTGATCGCGGCCGAAGATGGTGCCGCGCCCGTGGTAGAGGCCGTGGAACACGCTTGCATAACGTCCTGATAAGGATCCCTTTGGGATGGAAAGGGCGGTACAGCAAACGTTAATTTGACAGCACCCCCCGAAAAGGAGTGCATATGTCGAGTCAACGCTCCGCACTCGTCACGGCCACGATCGTGGCGCTCTGTTTAGCGGGTCCGGTCACCGCCGCCCACGCAGAGCCCCCGTCCGCCGCTCCGGAGCAGGCCCCGCCCGCCATGGTCGACGCCATGGAGCGGGACCTCGGTCTCACCGAACAGCAAGTGCACACCCGGCTCGCCAACGAGCAGCGCGCCGCGGCCGCAGAGGCCAAACTCTCCACCCAGCTCGGCGCCTCGTACGCCGGCTCCTGGCTGAACGCCGACGCCTCCAAGCTGAACGTCGCCACCACCGACAAGGCCGCCGCCGCGTCGATCGAAGCCCAGGGCGCCCAGCCTGTCGTCGTCTCACTGACACTTGCCCAGCTCACCGCCGTCAAGGACCAGCTTGACGCGGCCGCCGACAAGGGCGCGGGCGCACTGTGGTTCGTCGACGTCACCACCAACACCGTCGCCGTCCAGGCCGCCACGCAGGAAGCCGGGGAGGCCCTCGTGGCCGCCGCGGGCGTGGACCGCACCGCCGTGCGGATCGCCGTGACGACCGAGAGCCCCCAGCCGTTCATCGACATCATCGGCGGCGCCCCCTACTACATCGGCTCCAGCCGCTGCAGCGTGGGCTTCTCCGTGACCCGTGCCAGCACGCCCGGCTTCGTGACCGCCGGTCACTGCGGCCGCACCGGCGCCCGCACCACCAACCCGACGGGCACCTTCCAGGGCTCGTCGTTCCCCGGCAACGACTACGCGTGGGTCGCGGCTCCCGGCAACACGGTCCGTCCGTGGGTGCGCGGGTCCGGTGGCCAGAACGTCATCGTGCGCGGCTCGACGCAGGCCTCCGTCGGAGCCTCGATCTGCCGCTCCGGCTCCACCACCGGATGGCGCTGCGGCACCATCCAGCAGCACAACGCCACCGTTCGCTACCCGCAGGGCACCGTCACCGGCCTGACCCGCACCAGCGCGTGCGCGCAGCCCGGTGACTCGGGCGGTTCGTTCATCTCCGGCAGCCAGGCCCAGGGCGTCACCTCCGGCGGTTCCGGCAACTGCAGTTCCGGAGGGACGACCTATCACCAGCCGGTCAACGAGATCCTGTCAACCTACGGCCTGACACTCGTGGTCGGCTGACCCAAGGCCCGGGTGGATTCCCCCGCCTGACCCGGGTCCCACGGCGTGCCCGGCGCGTTTCGCGCCGGGCACGCTCATGTGTGCCTGGCGTACTCCCACGGGTCGTGCGCCGAGACGACCTCCACGCCGTGCTCGTGCCGCAGGGCGCGCAGCCGGTCCCGGTTGGCCAGGCGCAGTTCGGCGTCCACCTGGGAGGAGTTCTGCAGGATGTCCATGAGCGGATGGACCTCGGGCTCCTCGTCCAGTTCGCGGTGGTAGAAGTAGGCGTCGCCCGCGTGCAGCAGCCAGCCGGCGCCGTCGCGCACCGCGACGCCCGCGTGGCCGCGGGAGTGCCCGCCCAGCGGGATCAGCAGGAAGTCGGGCGGCAGGCCGGTCAGCGGCACCGCGCCGGCCATGCCGTACCAGCTCTCGCGTGAGGGGCGGTAGGTCGCCCAGTCGGGGCCGTGCGCCCAGTGGCCGGGCCGGTAGCGGCGGCTCGGCGCCTCCGCCAGCGCCGCCTCCAGTTCCGCCGCCATCACGTGCACCCGCGCCCAGGGGAAGTCGGGCAGGCCGCCGCTGTGGTCCACGTCGAGGTGGGTGAGCACGACGTGCCGTACGTCGGCCGGGTCGTAACCCAGCGCGGCGACCTGCCGCACGGCGGTCTCGGCCGGTCGGAGCGCGGGCTCGACGGCCGCCGCCCACTCGGCGTCGAGCAGTTCGCCGGGCCGTGCCACGTCGTCCTGGCCCAGCCCGGCCTCGACCAGCACGAGCCCGGAGGCGGCCGTCTCGACCAGAAGGGCGTGGCACACGGCCGCGGCGGCCGGCAGGGAGTCGTCGGTGGCGTCGATGGTGCGCATGGAAGCGAGATTGAGGTGATGGACTCTCATGCCGGTTAGGCTCCTACTTGAACCACGCTTCAAGTCAAGGAGTCTGATGGAACTCGACATCGGCGAGGTGGCGCGGCGCTCCGGTCTGGCCCCGTCGGCGCTGCGCTTCTACGAGCGCAAGGGCCTCATCGCCGCCGGCGGGCGCAACGGCCTGCGCCGCGCCTACGACCCCGGCGTCCTCGACCGCCTCGCGCTCATCGCCTGCGCCCGCGACGCCGGCTTCACGCTCGCGGAGATCGCCCGCTTCCTGAGCGCCCGTCCCGGCGACGAGGTCCTGCGCGCCCATCTCGCCGCCAAGGAGCGCGAGGTGGACGCGCGGGTCGAGCAGCTCACCCGCCTGCGCGACAGCCTGCGCCACGCCGCCGTCTGCGATCACGACCCGCTCGTGGAGTGCCCCGAGTTCAAGCAGGCGGTACGGCGCGCCGCCCGGTGAGGATGGGGACATGGAAGAGACCACGGCCGAAGACCTCCTGGCCGCCGCGCGGGCCGGTGACGACCAAGCCTTCGGCAGGCTCGTCGGCCCGCTCCGCGACGAGCTGCGCGCCCACTGCTACCGCATGCTGGGCTCCCTCCACGACGCCGAGGACGCGGTGCAGGAGGCGCTCGACCGGGCGTGGCGGTCGCTGCCCCGCTTCGAGGACCGGGGCGGCCTGCGCCCCTGGCTGTACCGGATCGCCACGAACCGCTCGCTCACGCTGATCGAGCGCCGCGGGCGCAGGGAACTGCCGGCCGATCTGAGCCAGGACGGCGCGCCGCTGGCGGAGAAGGCGTGGCTGGAGCCGTACCCCGACCGGCTGATGACCTGGACGGCCGAGCTCGGGCCCGAGGCCAGGGCGCTGGCCCGCGAGAGCGTGGAGCTGGCGTTCGTGGCGGCCCTGCAGCACCTGTCGCCGCTGCAGCGGGCGGTGCTCCTGCTGCGCGACGTGCTCGGCTACGCCGCGCGCGAGACCGCCGACCAGCTCGACACCACGGTCGCGGCGGTCAACAGCGCCCTGCAGCGGGCCAGGAAGGTCCTGTCGGAGCTGCTGCCGGAGACCAGCCAGCGCCGCACGCTCGACACGCTGGGCGAGGCCGCGCAGCGGGAGCTGGTCCAGCGCTACCTGACCGCCTGGGAGGCCCGCGACGTCGCCGCGATCGTGGCCATGCTCACCGACGACGCCAAGTACTCGATGCCGCCGCTGACCGTCTGGTACCAGGGCCACGCCGGCATCCGCGGCTTCCTGGAGGACGGCCCGTTGACCCACCACTGGCGCATCCTGCCCGCCGAGGCCAACGGCCAGATCGCCGTCGCCACCTACATGTGGGACGCGGGCCGCGACGCCTACGTCCCCACCGGCCTGGACCTCCTCCGCCTGCGCGGCCCGCTCATCGCCGAGGTCGTCTCCTTCCTCCAGGCCGACTTCGCCGAGTACGGCCTGCCGACCTCGCTGCCCCGCGATGAGTTCGGCCCGCCACCCGGGTTGTAGTCCCGAGAGCACAAGCGAAAGGGACAGAAACCATGAAGACCGACGAGCAGGAAATTCGCACCCTGATCGAGCGCTGGGCCGAGGCCGTGCACGGCGGCGACCTGGACGGCGTGCTGGCCGACCACGCCAAGGACATCGTCATGTTCGACGTGCCGCCGCCCCACCAGGGCGTGCGCGGCATCGACGCCTACCGCGAGACCTGGCCGCCCTTCTTCGAGTGGCAGGCGTCGGGGGCGGTGTTCGAGATCGAGTCGCTGGAGGTCACGGCGGGCGAGGACGTGGCCTTCGCCCACGCGTTGCTGCGCTGCGGCACCGAGCGGGAGTTCGCCGCCGACCCGGACAACCGGCTGCGGCTCACGCTCGGCCTGCGCAAGAAGGGCGGCCGATGGGTGGTCACCCACGAGCACCACTCCTTCCCGCTCGGCCCGCCCGCCGACGCCGACCGGGAGATTCGGGAGCTGCACGAGACCTGGTCCCGCCAGACCGCTGCCGCCGACCTCGACGGCATGATGGCGACCATCGCCGCCGACGTGGTCTCCTACGAGCACGAGACGCCGCTGGAGTACCGCGGCGTCGAGGCCGTGCGGGAGGTCTGCGCGCGCGGCCTGGAGACACCGGACGTCACCCTGGACAACCCCGGCCTGACGGTGCTGACCAAGGACGACCTCGCGGTGGCCTGGTGCGTCAACGTGGTGCGCGGCGAGGGCTTCGAGACCTGGTCGCGCGCGACGCGGGTCTTCGAGCGCAGGGACGGCGGGTGGCTGATGGTCCACCAGCACCTGTCCTACCCCCGCGACCCCGAGACCGGCCAGGCCCGCACCGACCTGCGCCCGCTGGGCTAGGCGAGGTTCTTGGCGTCCACCCGGTGCCCGGCCCGCTCCAGGACCTCCACGGCCTCCCGGACGCGGTGCTCGGGCACCAGGACCAGGTCGGCGTGGAAGGTCGAGGCCACGAACACCTGGATCGACGCCTCGGCCAGCGGGCCCACCACCTCCGCCAGCAGGCCGCGGGCGTGGCCGTACAGGCCGATCCAGCGCTCGCCGGAACCGGTCGGCCAGGTCTCGCGCACCACGGTCAGGCCCTCGGGAGCGCGCACCAGCGCGATCCACTCGTCGTCCTCGGGGAAGGTGGCGTGGGGGAGGTGTTCCACCGCGAACACGGACGGCACGACGCCCAGGCGCTGGGCAGTGGGTGAGCTCATGAACCCTCACCCTAGGGGCTCCTGGGCGGGGGGCGGCTTTCCGAAATAGCCTGGTAACTGACACAATCGACGTGCTCATGCCGACCATGGACGGGCTGACGATGTTTCAGAAGATCCGCGGCCGGGCGGCCGCGCCCGAGCGGGCGGCCACCCCCGAGCCGCCCCAGCCTCAGTCTCAGTCTCAGCCCCAGCCCCCGGTACGGCCCCGCCCCGCCCCCCAGCGTCTCCGGGCCGGCAACCTCGTCCTCGACCTGGGCGAGCACGTCGCCTACGTCATGGGCCGCCGCCTCGACCTGCCGTTCGTCGAGTTCAAGCTCCTCGCCCACCTGGCCACCCACCAGGGCGAGCCCCAGTCGATGGGCCGCCTGCTGATGGCCGGGTGGGGCACCGGCGACGTGCCCGGCGGGCGGGACATGGTGAAGTCGGCCGTCTACCGTCTGCGCTCCCGGCTCAGCCAGGCCGACCTGAACACCACCTATATCCGCACGCTGCGCGGCGTCGGCTACGTGATGCCGGTCCAGCCCGGTTACCTATACCGCGACTGATTCCCGCCCAGGTCGCCGTCCGTAGGGTCGAAGGCATGGGTTTCAAGTCTTGCGTGTTCATCGGCATCAGCGTCGACGGCTTCATCGCCCGGCTCGACGGCGACCTCCAGTGGCTGATCAGCCGGGGTGAGGCGACGGGCGAGTACGGCTACGACGAGTTCATCTCCGGCATCGGCACGATCGTGATGGGCCGCGGCACCTACGAGGCGGGACTCGGGTTCGGCGAGGAGAACTGGCCGTACCACGGGCTGGACGTCGTGGTACTCAGCACCAGCCTGGAGACCGACGATCCGCGGATCACGATCTACCGCAGCCTGGACGAGGTGGTCGAGGGCCTCAACGCGCGCGGCGTCGGGTCCGCCTACATCGACGGCGGCAAGGTCATCCAGTCGTTCCTGCGCGCGGGCCTGATCGACGAGCTGACGATCAGCACGGTGCCGGTGCTGATCGGCACCGGCGTCCCGCTGTTCGGCCCGCTGGAGGCCGACGTCTCGCTGCGTCACCTGTCGACGAAGGTGCTGGAGGCGGGCATGGTCCAGACGAAGTACGCGGTCGAGCGGGGCTAGCGCTCCTGCGGGCGGGTGGCCTTGAAGACGCCGTAGAGGAACTCCAGGCCGCCGATCACCATGAGCACGATGCCGACCTTCGACGGGGTGAAGATCACGATCTCGACGTCCAGCCCCCACAGCCAGAGGGCCAGTCCGAGGGCGAAGGTGGCGAGGCCGGTCAGGAGGGTCTTGCGGGCAGATCTCATGGACCCAACGCTAGCGAGGGGTGCGGCGCGGATCTTCCTGCCGGCCGACGATTCCGCCCTACATCTTTCGGCTCATGCCGGACAGCGCCATGCTGATCGTCCTGGCCGCGAAGTCGTGGTCGAGGGGGCCGGCGCGCTGCAGCCAGCGGCTGAGCAGCGGTCCCCACAGCAGGTCGACGGCGGCGTCGAGGTCGAGGTCCGGGTCGATCTGGCCGGCCTCCTGGGCCGCGCGCAGGCGGCGGCGCTTGAGCTCGCGCACCGGCCCGTCGACCCGCTCGGCGTAGAGCGCGGCCAGGCCGGGGTCGTGCGCGATCTCGGCGATCAGTCCCCGCATGACGGCGTCGACGCCGGGGTCGGCGAACTCATCCACGGTCGCGAACAGGATCGTGCGCAGGTCGGCTTCCAGGTCGCCGGTGTCGGGCAGGTCGCCGGCCGGGCCGCCCACGGTCAGCAGCAGAGCGTCGAGGAGCACCGCGCCCTTGGACGGCCACCAGCGGTAGATGGTCTGCTTACCCACCCCGGCCCGGGTCGCGATGCCCTCGACGCTCAGCTTGCTATAGCCGATCTCACCCACGAGGTCGTAGGCAGCCGTGAGGATGGCCTGCCTTGCGGCCTCGTTGCGGCGGGTCACGAGATCGACATTATCAGAGACGAGACGGTTCGTCTCTGTTAACTATCTCCCTTGCAGCGCCTTGACGTTGTCACCGAACGTCCAGTTCTTGGAACCGTCCCAGTTGATGGACCACGTCATCAGGCCCTTGAGCTGGCCGCTGAAGCTGTTCCAGCTCTGGGAGACGAGCGAGGGCGACATGTACCCGCCGCCCGCGCCGGGCTGCGCGGGCAGTCCCGGCACCTGCTTGTCGTACGGCAAGCGGATCGTCGTCCCCTGGATGACCAGCCCGTTGTTCAGGCAGGTCGTCTGGGCGACGAAGCCCTGGACGGTCCCGGCGGAGTAGGAGTCGCCGGAGCAGCCGTACATGCTGCCGTTGTAGTACTGCATGTTCAGCCACCACAGGCGGCCGTTGTCGGCGTACTTCTTGATGATCGGCAGGTAGGCGCCCCAGATCGAGCCGTAGGTGACGCTGCCGCCGGTCACGTACGCGGTCTCCGGAGCCATGGTCAGGCCGAAGTTCGACGGCATCTGGGCGAGCACGCCGTCGATGATGCGGATGAGGTTGGCCTGCGAGGTCGAGAGCGTGTTGATGTTGCCGCTGCCGGTCAGGCCGGTCTCGATGTCGACGTCGATGCCGTCGAAGTTGTAGCGCTTGAGGATCGGCACGATGGTCGCCACAAACCGGTCGGCGACGGTGCTGGAGCTGAGGTCGATGCCGGCCGCCGCGCCGCCGATGGACATCAGGATGGTCGCGCCCGCCGCCTTGGCCTGGCACATCTCGGCCGGGGTGGAGACCTTGACGGTCACGTCCATGCCGTCCTCCCACAGCACCGTGCCGTCGGAGCGGATGACGGGGAAGGCCGCGTTGATCACGTTGTAGCCGTGCGCCTTCATGCGCGGGTCGGTGATCGGGGTCCAGCCGAAGGGCGGGTGCACGCCGTTGATCGCGCCGTCCCAGTTCTCCCAGTAGCCCTGCAGGACCTTGCCGGTGGGCCGCGACTTCACCGGGCAGGTGGTGTCGGTCGGCGTCGGCGTGGGCGAGACGGTGGGGGAGATCGTCGGGGTGGGGCTGATCGTGGGGGTGGGGCTGATCGTGGGGGTCGGGCTGACGGTCGGGGTCGGGCCGCCGGGTCCGTCGAAGCTGACGTCGTCGGCGTAGTAGGTGCCCTGGCCGTACCAGCCGTGCAGGTAGATCTCGGCGGTACTCTGGTTCGCGCCGGTGGTGAAGGAGACCGAGAGCTGCGTGTACGCGGTGGAGGAGGTCCAGCGGGGGCTGCCTCCGGTGACGCCGAGGTAGACGTAGCTGCCGCGTACCCAGGCGCTCAGCGTGTACGCGGTGTTCGGCCGCACGCTCACCGACTGGCTGCACTTGGCGTTGTCGGATCCGCTCACGGCGCCCGCCAGCGCCTTCGAGCCGGACTGCACGGGCGTCGAGACCACCGACCCGAGGCCGCCGGTACACGACCAGGGGGACAGGGCTCCTGACTCGAAGCCCGGGTTCACGAGGAGGTTGGCTGCTTGGGCCGAGGTCTGGACGACCAGGACGCCGGCCAGCGCAAGCAGTAAGGATGCGGCCAGCACGAGGAGGCGCGACGATGCTCGCCTCAGGGACGATCGCTTCATTGGCGGACAACCCTTCTGCCGCTTCTTGTCGCGGCAGGTCACAGGACATGACGGAAAAACAGGGTTGCGAGGCTGGGGGCTCGCGCCGGGTTATCCCGAATTATCGAGATAAATCACCGCGATGTCTACGGAGAGGATCGTCCGCAACCTCGACGACTTTCCTCTGAGGAAAGTTCATGGTACTTTCCTCTCAGGAAAGCAGTCAGAAGAACAGGAAAGCCATGAACGAGTACGACGCCCGCTCCGCCCTCGACGACATCCGGCGCGGCCAGGACTCCACGCGCCAGGAGATCGCCCGCCAGGCCACGGCCGGGCCGTACGTGCTGCTCGCCGCGCTGGGCCTGTTCGCCGCCTTCGCCGGCATCGACCTGCCGAGCCCGTGGAACCTCGTCGCCCTCGTCCTCGGCCTCGGCCTGTACGCGGCCACCGGCATCGTGCGGGAACACAGGGCCACCGCCCGCAGGAAGCCGGCGGGCGCCGACTACCTGCTGCACGCCGGCTGGTTCGCCGGGCTCGTCCTGGTCTTCTCCGCCGGCCGCGTCGCCGCCCACGGCCTGCTCGGCCTCCCGGCCCAGGGCCTGTGGTCGCAGGCCACCGTGGGCGCCGCCGCCGTCGCCGTGGTCTACCTCGCCACCACGCCCCTGCTCCGCCGTGCCATCCTTGCGATCATGAGGAGGAACCGCTGATGGACCCGGAGTTCGACGACTTCCTGCACGTGCCCGCGCGGCTGTCGGTCCTGGCCCTGCTCGCCCCGGCCGACTGGGTGGACTTCGCCTTCCTGCGCGACGCCGTCGGCACCAGCGACTCGGCGCTGTCCAAGCAGGTGTCCGCGCTGGCCGGCGCCGGATACGTCGAGGTGCGCAAGGGCCAGGAGAGCAGGGCCAGGCGCACCCACGTACGGCTCACGCCCCAGGGCCGCCGCGCCTTCCAGCGCCACGCCGCCGCACTCCAGCGCATCGTGGCCGCCGCGCAGACCGAGGCGTGAGCGTGCTCCACGGCCGCGCCGCGGAATTGGCCGCCGTCGACCGCATCGTCCGCGCCGCAAGGGAAGGCGGCAGCGGCACGCTGGTCCTGCGCGGCGAGCCGGGCATCGGCAAGTCGGCACTGCTCGACCACGCCGCCGCCGCGGCCGAGGACCTGCGCGCGCCGCGCGACGACGGGATCCAGTCCGCGGGCCTGCGGGTGCTGCGGGGCTGTGGGATCGAGTCCGAGGCGGAGCTGCCGTTCGCCGGGCTCCACCTCCTGCTCAGGCCGGCGCTCGACGGGCTGTCCCTCCTGCCCGCGCCGCAGCGGCTCGCGCTGGAGAGCGCGTTCGGGCTCGGGCCTGCCGTACCGGCCGATCGGATGCTCGTCGGACTCGCCGTCCTGTCGCTGCTGTCGGAGCTGGCCACGCGGGCGCCGCTGCTCTGCCTGGTCGACGACGCGCAGTGGCTCGACCGGCCCTCCGCCGAGGCGTTGCTGTTCGCGGCCAGGCGGCTGGGCGCCGAGTCCACCTCCATGATCTTCGCGGCCCGCGACGGCCGGCCCGCCTTCGCCGCGCCGGGGCTGCCCTCGCTCACCCTGACCGGACTCGGGCCCGAGGACGCCGCCGCCCTGGTCGACGAGCGCGACGCCACGCTCGCGCCCGAGGTGCGCGCCCGCGTGCTCGCCGAGGCCGCGGGCAACCCGCTCGCCCTCATCGAACTGCCCCTCGCCCTCGACGCGGACACCCCGGGCCCCCTGCCGCTGACCGACCGCCTCCAGGCCGCCTTCCACGGCCAGGTCGCCCGCCTGCCCGCGCCGACCCGCGACCTGCTCCTGCTCGCCGCCGCCGACGACAGCGGGGATCTCGCCGTCGTCCTGCGCGCCTCCCCCCACGACGTACGGCACCTGCCGCCCGCCGTGGAGGCCGGCCTGATCCGCCTCGACGAGGCCGACCGGCGCATAGCCTTCCGCCACCCCCTGGTCCGCGCGGCCGTCTACCGGGGAGCCACCCTCGACCAGCGCCTCGACGCCCACCGCGCGCTCGCCGAGTCGCTGGCCGGCACCGAACGCGCGGACCTGCGCGCCTGGCACCTGGCCGCCGCCGCCACCGGCACCGACGAGCGGGCCGCGGACGAGCTGGAGCGCGCCGCCGCCCAGGCCGCGGCCCGCAACGGCCACTCCGCCGCCGCCGCGGCCTACGAGCGCGCCGCCGAGCTCAGCCCGCACGCGCGCGGCAGGCTGTTCGTCCAGGCCGCCGAGGCCGCGCTGGCCGCGGGCGACCTGGACGCGGCCCGCGCGCTGGCCGAGCGCGCCCGCCCCGAGACCCGCGACGCGCCGCTGAGCCGCAGGCTGGCCCGCGCCCAGGCCGCCGCCCTGTCCGGGCAGGGTGCCTTCCGCCAGGCGAACCTCGTCCTGATCGGCCAGGTCGCGGCCGGCGGCGCCGACGATCCCGACGCCGCGCTGGCCACGCTCATGGACGCGGTCGGCAACGCCTGGTTCGCCGGTGACCGTGACATGGTCGCGCGCACCGCCGACCAGCTCGACGCCATCGGCGGGGGAGCGGGGGCGTTCCGGCTGGTCCAGGACTGGATCGTGGCGCTGGCCCTGGAGCGTTCCACCGACGGCCTGCCGCCCATGGCCGAGGTCGTGGCCGCCGCCCGGCGCGGGCGCGCGGGGCCGCTCCACCTCATGCACATCGCCGGGCTCGGGCTCATCGCCGGCCTCGACTACCAGGCGTACCACCTGATGGCCGAGGTCACCGCCGGCTGCCGGGCGCAGGGGAAGATCGGGCTGCTGCCACCGGCCCTGTACCACCTGGCGATCACCGAGAGCGCGCTCGGCCGGCACCGCGACGCCGCGGGCAGCGCCACCGAGGCGGTCACCATCGCCGACGACACCGGCCAGTGGCAGTGGAGCAGCCTGTCCGCCGGCGTGCTCGCCTACCTCGCCGCCGTCGAGGGCGACGAGGAACGCTGCCGCGACCTGGCCGCGCGGACCCGGTCGCCGGCCGGCGAGAAGATCTTCTCGCCGGGCGCGCCGCGGGCCGGCTGGGCGCTCGGGCTGCTCGACCTCGCCCACGGGCGGGCCGAGCGGGCGCTCGAACACCTGGAACGCGTGGCCGAGGGGCCCGCGCGCCACCAGTTGCCCGGCCAGCGGTGCGCCCCCGACCTGGTGGAGGCGGCGGTGCGGCTGGGCAGTCCCGAGCGGGCGGCGGGGCCGTACCAGAGCTTCCGTGAGCTGGCGGGACGACTGCGGCGCGCCGCGGTCGGCGCGCTCGCCGAGCGGTGCGCCGCGCTGCTCGAACCCGACGCAGAGCCGCACTTCCGCGCCGCGCTCCACCTGCACGAGCAGGACAGCAGGACGTTCGAGCACGCGCGCACCGAACTGCTCTACGGCGAGTGGCTGCGCCGCGCCCGCCGCAAGAGCGAGGCGCGCACGCACCTGACCGCGGCGCTGGAGCGCTTCGACCGCGTCGGCGCCCGTCCGTGGGCCGAACGCGCCGACGCCGAACTGCACGCCACCGGACTCACGATCCGCCGCGCCGCCCCGGGCGTGCTCGCCGCGCTCACCCCGCAAGAGCTGCAGATCGTACGGCTGGCCGCGCAGGGCCTGTCCAACCGCGACATCGCCGCCCAGTTGTTCATCAGCCCGCGCACGGTGGGCCATCACCTGTACAAGGCCTTCCCCAAGCTGGGCGTGGCCTCCCGCACCGACCTGGCCGCCCTGCCCCTCCACGACTGAACGTGTCACGATCGACGCCTTCGCGGTGTCAGCCCCGGGCATAGAGTGAGATCTCTACCGCGGAGGGACAACCGTGATCAACAAAGTGTTCGATCAGGAGTATCTGCGCGACCCCCACGGCGTCTACGCCAAGCTGAGGCAAGACCAGCCCGTGGCCCACACCATCACCTCCCAGGGCGTCCGCGTCTGGCTGGTGACCAGGTACGCGGACGTGAAGGCGGCGCTCAACGACCCGCGCCTGAGCAAGGACTTCCACCGCAATCCCCACATCATGAAGGCCAACGAGATGGAGGGCGGCGACAGCAGCGGCGCCGCCGCCGTGGTCCCGGACAACATGCTCTTCTCCGACCCGCCCGACCACGAACGCCTGCGCCGCCTGGTCGTCAGGTCGTTCACCGCCGGTCGGGTACGCGCGATGCGCCCCAGGATCGAGGAGCTGAGCCGGGGCCTGCTCGACGGCCTCGACGGCGACTTCGACCTGATCAAGGAGTACGCCGTCCAGCTCCCCGCCATGGTCGTCGGCGAGCTGCTCGGCATCCCCGAGCCCGACTGGCCCAAGGTGATCCGCTGGTCCAACACCACGATCGAGGGCTCCGCGCTCGACCCCGGCGAGGTGGTCGCCGCCGCCCAGGCCACCATCGCCTACCTGGCCGAGCTGTGCGCCGCCAAGCGCGAGAACCCCGGCGACGACCTGATCAGCGCCATGGTCCAGGCCGAAGGCATGACCCCCTCGGAACTGGTCAGCACCTCCTGGCTGCTGCTCGTCGCCGGGCACGAGACGACCGTGCACCTGATCGCCAACGGCATGCTCGCGCTGCTGAGCCGTCCCGACCAGCACGCCGCCCTGCGCGCGGACCCGTCGCTGATCCCCCAGGCCGTGGAGGAGTTCTTACGCTTCGACGGCCCGCTCAGCACCTCCACCTACCGCTTCACCACCGCACCGGTGACCATCGGCGGCGCGGACATCCCGGCCGGGGCGCTCGTCCTGGTCTCCCTGCTTTCGGCCAACCGCGACGCCGGGCAGTACGAGCGGGCCGACGAGCTGGACGTCACCCGCGAGCCCGGCCAGCACCTCGCGTTCGGCCACGGCATCCACTACTGCCTGGGGGCGCCGCTGGCCCGCGTCGAGGGCGAGATCGCCTTCAGGCATCTGCTCGACCGCTTCCCCGGCCTTGAGCTGGCCTGCCGTACGGAAGAGCTGGCCTGGCGGCCCGGCATGCTCATGCACGGCCTGGAACGCCTGCCGGTGCGAGCCGGAGCTCCCTCCACCCAGACGTAAGGCTCCCCGCCAGCAGCACCACCCCCGACAACACCCCGCTGACGAACGGCACCCACGCCAGGCCCGCCGTCCCCGCCATGACCAGCCCCGCCACGCCGAGCCCGGTGAGCACCGCGCCGGGCACGGCGATGGTCCAGTCCTTCCAGACCGGCGCCAGGGCGACGAAGTGGACACCGACGACGAACGCCACCCAGGCCACGTTGGCCTGGACGGGCACCTCCCAGGCGGTCAGCACCCGCAGCCCCCCGAACAACAGCACCACCTCGGCCGCCACGACGACGAGATACCCCTTCCCGAACATTCCCCCCCTCGGCGCGGTACGCGCTGTGTTCGTGGTACGCGCTCTCTTGACCGCCATGAACCACATCGCCCCCACCCCGGCGGCGGCGAGGCAGGCGAGGACCCGCAGAACAGCCGCAACCGCCCCGCCAAGCGGCTCCTGGGCGTTGACTACCACGAACACCGCGCCGAAGACGGCGCCCACCAGCAATCCAGACATACGCTGCATGACCTTCATTGAAGGCCGCGCCGTACCGCACCCGCGCGGGGGCTGGACCGAGGCTCGGGTAGTGCTCGCCCTACCTGACCGCCCCCCGAAGGTAGGCCAGGACCGCCAGCACCCGCCGGTTGACGTCGTCGGTCGCGGGCAGATCGAGCTTGGCGAACACCCCGGCCACGTGCTTGCCCACGGCCGCCTCGGAGATCGACAGCGCCCGGGCAACGGCGCTGTTGGACCGTCCCTCCGCGATCAGCCCCAGCACCTCCCGCTCCCGCGGGCTCAGCTTGGGCACCGCCTCGGTGACCTCCCTGGCCCTGGCCCAGGTCTGCTCGAACAGATCGATCAGAATGCTGATCATGCTCTGCTGCCTGATCAGCAGGGCGCCAGGCGACCCGGCGACCGGCGTGATCCGGAGAAAGGCCACGGCCCGATCGAAGACGAGCAGTTGCTGAATCGGCTCATCGACGACGCGATGCAGATCCCCCGCCGCGTGCAGCTCTCTGAGCCTGGCCACCTTACGCGGATCGTCCAGAACGCTGGCATGCACGACCGTACGCATCGCCATGCCCCGCTCCAGCGCGTCGAGCACGTCACGCCGGTTGCGCTGCTCCTCCCGGCCCTTGTCCTTGGCGCCGACCGGTTGCATGGCCCGCAGTTCCCAGGACGTCCGGGCCAGCTCCGCGATCCGCCCCCTGACCTCCTCGCTGCTCTCCAGCCGCTCCACCTCGACGGGCAGCCCACGCAACTCACCCACGATCCCCTCAAGCTGCGCAGCCAGCCGCCCAAGCTCCTTCACACGCCCCCCAGTCCGCACCCTTCACATACCGAACCCCTTCACGTACCGGAGCCCCTCACCGACCGGAGCCCTTCGCAGACCGGCGTTTTTGGCAACGGCGGGCCCCTTACCGCCCACCTCCACAGAGGGCCGCGTCAAAGGCAGCGATCAGCCGCTCCCGAGGCTTGCCACCGTTGGCCGACCCCGTCACGTACACCGTCGCCGTCCGCCCCGCCCGATCCCGCCCGCTGAACGTCGAAGTCCCCGGGATATCTCCGGCATGCCCCCACATCTTGCCGCAGCTGAGCGGGATCTCCATCAGCCCGTACCCGTACCGCGACCCCTTGGGCCACCCAGCCTCGTTCACCTTGACGAACCCGTCCGACGTCACCGACCGCGCCCGCCAGAACCGGTCGAGATCATGCGGCGTGGACACCAGCCCCCCGCTGGCCCCGAACTCGTACCCAGGCAACCGGGTCACGTCCACCACCCCCTCCGCGGGCCGAAGCGGATGCACCGCGTAAAACCGCGCGTGCTTCCCCCGGATCCCGCTCTCACCCTTGGCCGGCCAGTAGGTGTCCCGCATGCCAAGCGGCCGGAGCACCAGATCACGACTGACCACCCGGAAATCCCGCCCCGTGGCCGCCTCGATGACCTTCCCAAGAACCAGATAATTGGTATTGGAGTAGGCGAACGTCCCACGAGGAGTGGCCTCCAGCGACAAGGCCAGCTTGAGCAGATCCTGCTTGCCGATCTTCGACCAGTCGGCGGCAGGGGTGAAGTCGGGCAGCCCGCTGGTCTGCTGCAGCAGCATCCGGACGGTGATCTCCCGCCCATCCATCCCCTCCCCCCGAACGACGCCGGGCAGATAGGTCTCCACAGCGTCGTCCAGCCCCACCTTCCCCTGCTCGACGAGCTTCACGACGGTGGTCGCGATGACCGCCTTGCTGACACTGGCCACCCGAAACCGCCCATCCGCCCCGGGCATGGTCTTACGCGCCCCCCGCTCAGCCGTACCCGCCCGGAAAGTAACGTGCTCCCCCCGAGCCCCCCGCACATAAGCCACCGCGCCAGGCAGCGCAGCCGAGTCGGTCAACCGATCGAGCCGATCCTGTGGAGAGGGCGCAGCGGCCAGAGCAGGCGCCACAGGCGCCAGGGCGACGGGAACGGCGATCACGAGAGCCAGCAGGCGGCGCATCATCGGTACTCCTCGGGGGTCGGAAGCCATACCTGAACCCTCGCGCGCCACCCACGGCCACCACAGTCACGACACCACCCATGTGTTGGTAGTGCTGCCCCTACACCCGAAAACCTCCCGCCCGGCCGTCGCAGTGCTTCACTGTCGGCATGGCCCAAGCCTTGACCTCGTCGTCCGATTCGCCATAAGTGGCCGGCTCGGACCCTTGCTGCCACCGTTGGCGCCGGAAGCTCGGCGGCGCTCTGCCCACGACGTGCCGATCGAGCTGATCTCACGCCTGGTCGGCCACACGAACACCGTCGTGACGGAGACGTTCTATCGCAAGCAGATCAGACCCGTCATGGATGCCATCTTTCCGCTCGATAGCCGCACAACAAAAAACGCCCTGGCCATTTACATGACCGGGGCGTTCTTGCTGTTCAATAAGGGTGGTCAGGGGCAGGGTCGAACTGCCGACCTTCCGCTTTTCAGGCGGACGCTCGTACCAACTGAGCTACCTGACCCAGAGCGGTCCTGACGGGACTTGAACCCGCGACCTCCACCTTGACAGGGTGGCGAGCACTCCAAACTGCTCTACAGGACCTTGTTCGCTCGGCCTTGCGGCCTCGCTTAGCTTACCAGTGTTTCGGTGGTCTTCGACCAGCCGGTTTTCCGGTGAAGCCGTGCCCCCAACGGGATTCGAACCCGTGCCGCCGCCTTGAAAGGGCGGTGTCCTAGGCCGCTAGACGATGGGGGCTCAGGATTCGCATCCTGTTCCTGACGTCTTCCGTCGGAGACCTCTGAAGCATAGGGGACGATTGCCCCTCATGCCAAAGTGGCGGACCGGCGGCCGGCGTCGTCGTGCCTGTGACCGATCCCGCTGGCGACGGGGCGTTCGTTGGCTCTGGGGAAATCATACGTCGAGGGTTCTGCTCCACGTGACGCTGGATGTGCACCGACTGCTCGCCGAGGCCCCCGAGCGTGACATCGTCCCAGGCCTGGAGGCGTCTGGTCTTCTTGTCGAAGTACAGAACGGACGCCTGGACGGGGGTCGGTTCGGCGTGTTCGAGGGCGCGCAGGCCGGCTCCGCCGGTGGATCCCTGGACGAGGACGCGGCTGCCGGAGGGCAGGACGGTGGTCGATCTCTGGTGGGAGTGACCGGCGAGGATCATCGGCGCGTATCCGGAGAAACCCTTGGCGATCGTCGGGTCGTGGACGGCGACGAGGTCGGGGGGCTGGGCCAGCCGTACCGCATGGGAGCGGCCGAACTGCTCCAGGCGGCCCAGGTCCGGGTTGACGGGTACGGATTTGTCGGGCGTGAAGCGCGGGTCGCCGACGCCGTAGATGCGCAGGCCGTTCACCTCGGCGCTGTTGTCGTCGAGGACGATGGCGTTCTTCTGCTTGGCGACGGCCTTCTGCGTGATGGCCGAGTCGTGGTTGCCACGCACGAAGACGTACGGCACGCCAAGCTTGCCGATCTCCTCCACGAACTTGTTCTCCGGCTTGCTCCCATGGTCGGAGATGTCCCCGGTGTCCACGATGAGGTCCACCTTGAACTGGTCGGTCATGGAGCGGATGACGTTCCAGGCGATGGGGTTGAGGTGGATGTCGGAAACGTGCAGTACGCGGATGGATGTGGGATCGGCATCGTAGACGGGCAGGTCGCGCACGGTGTCGTACAACTTGGAGACGTTCGTGACGAGCTTGGTGAGCTGGGCGCGGTACGACTCGAACTTGGTCACGATCGACTCCGCGCTCCCCACCAGGGACGGCGCCGCGGCGATGATCCCGGAATAGCGTGGTTCGAGCACCGAGTTCGGCTTGAACGTGGCGGCCGCCACCGTGCCGGTTCCGGCCAATGCCACGGATGCCACCAGAAGCCCTGTCAGCGCCACTCTCGGGCGCCGGAAGACCAGGACCGAGGCCACCAGCGCGCCCGCCCCCGCGCACAGCAGGGAGCGGATGAGCAGGACGGTCACGCCCTCGCGCAGGTCGCGTTCGAGGATGGCGGGCAGCCGGTCGGCCAGCCGGGGATCCTCGATGAGCGCTCTGGCCTGCTCCTGGTCGATGTTCTCCAGCGTGATGCGCAGGCGCAGCGGCGCGTCGTGGGTGCGGAAGGTGAGCGTGCCGAGCGGGCTGGCGTCGACGATCGTCTCGCCCTTCCAGGCAGGTCGGAGGGACATGGCCGTCTCTACCGGGCCAATCTGCGCGGGGACCGTACCGCTGAGGATTACGCCCAGCCACGCTCCTACCGCCGCGACGAACAGAACCGCGACGGAGCTGACCCATCTGGACTTCAGGTACTTCATACGCTTTCTTGCTTACCCGATGGACAGGGCAGAATGGCAACTGTGATCGAGGTTCCGCGGGAGAAGTTCGAGGAACTCGTGGCCGAGGCATTGGACACGATTCCGCCGGAGCTGACCAGGCTCATGGACAACGTCGTGGTTGTGGTGGTCGATGACCCGCCGGAGCCCGACCTCCTCGGGCTGTACACCGGTATCCCCCTGACCGAACGCGGCGATTGGTACGCAGGAGTCTTGCCCGACCGGATCGAGATCTACCGCAATCCCATCTGCCAGATTTGCGATACCGAGGACGACGTCGTGGAGGAGGTCCAGATCACCGTCGTGCACGAGATCGCCCACCATTTCGGGATTGATGACGCCAGACTTCACGAGCTTGGCTGGTAGACCGACATATCGTCCTTGGTGATTACAGTTTGCAAGGGCTTGGAAGCTTTCGGTTGCGGCGTGCCAGGTGATCGGGCACCTTAGGTGACATACCGAACACACTGAGTCAGGCGCAGCGGAGTCCTATGGGGGCCAGGCTTCCGGGGCGGCACAGGCGTGCCGTCGAGCGACAGGCAACGTACGGCGAGGTCATCGCCATACGCGAGTTCCGCGCGCTCTGGTACGCGCAGGGCCTGTCCCTGCTCGGCGACCAGCTCGCCCAGGTGGCGCTGGCCGTACTGGTATATGACCGGACGAAGTCCGCAGCCGCCACCGCGGCCGTCTACGCGCTCACCTACCTGCCCTCGATCCTCGGCGGCCCGCTGCTCGCCGGGCTCGCCGACCGCTTCGCCCGGCGCGGCGTCATGATCACGTGTGACGTCCTGCGGGCGGTGCTGGTCGCGGGCATGGCCGTGCCGGGCATGCCGTTCCCCGTTCTGTGCGGTCTTGTGTTCTTCGTCGTGCTGCTCAGCGCGCCGTTCTCGGCCGCGCGGGCGGCGTTGCTGCCCGAGATCCTGGTCGGTGACCGCTATGTCGCCGGTTCCGCGCTGCAGAACATGACCAACCAGGCGGTCCAGATGCTCGGGTTCGCCGCGGGTGGGGCGCTGATCGCGACGCTGGGGCCGTACCGCGCGCTCGCTCTCGACGCGGCGACCTTCCTCGCCTCCGCGCTGATCCTCGTCTCAGGGGTACGGCGGCGCGCGTCCGCGGCCCGCGAAGGGGCGAAACCATCCATGTGGACCATGACCCGGGCTGGAGCCGGGCTCGTGTTCGGTGACAGGAAGTTGCGGACGCTGGTGCTGTTCGCGTGGCTGTGCGGCTTCTACGTGCTTCCCGAGGGCATCGCCGTCCCTTATGCGGCGACCTTGACCTCGGAGCTCCCGGTCGCCGTCGTCACCGGCCTGCTCATGGCGGCGATGCCGACGGGCACGGTGCTGGGCGGGTTCCTTTTCAGCAGGTTCGTCACGCCATCCGGGCGCCTGCGCATGATGGGGTGGATGGCCATGCTGAGTTGCGCTCCGCTCGTGTTGTCGGCGATGCGGCCGCCGCTGGCCGTCGTGCTTGGGTTGTGGGTTCTGTCCGGTATCGGAGGCGCGTACCAGCTCGCGGCCAACGCCGCGTTCGTACAGTGTGTTCCAGCCGAACGCCGGGGTCAGGCGTTCGGCCTGGTGCAGTCGGGGCTGATGGCCGTACAGGGCATAGGCATCCTGATCGGCGGATTCGCCGCGGAGAGACTCGGTCCGGAGCCGGTGGTCGCGCTGGCCGGGGTCATGGGAGTGACCTCGGCGGCCGTGCTCGCCATGGTCTGGACCGAGTCCCGCGGTGACCTCGCCGCCCGGGTGCGCGCCCGGGCCACCGCCTGATCACTGCTGCCAGACGTCGTCGTTCTGCTTCTTGGCCTGCTGCTTGCCGATCAGGTCCTGGACGATCGACTCGTTCCTGCCCTCTTCGGGGATGAGGAGCCAGCCGATCGCGTACAGGCCCACGCCCAGACCGCCGAACAGGGTCGCGATCGCGAGCCCGATCCGGATGAGGTTGGCGTCGATCCCGACGTACTCGCCCACACCGGCGCAGACACCACCGGCGATCTTGCCCTTGTTGGTCCGACGAAGCTGCTTGATGTTCGATTCGCTCATGTCATCCAGACTGCCCCGGGACCCGACGTTCGCACATCGGGATTCCCCCTGGTAGAACCCTGGTAGCCCCCTACGCGAGGAGAGGACCGTCGTGGAAGACCTGCTGCGCATAGACGATCGGCTCAACCCTGACCAGCGCCTGATCCGTGACACGGTCGCGTCGTTCGTCACCGACCGCATCCTCCCAGACGTGGCCGACTGGTTCGAACAGGGCACCTTCCCCGCGCGCGAACTCGCGCCCGTATTGGGGGAGCTCGGCCTGCTCGGCATGCATCTGGAGGGGTACGGCTGCGCCGGAACCGACGCCACCTCCTACGGCGTGGCCTGCCGTGAGCTGGAGGCGGGCGACTCCGGATTGCGGTCGTTCGTCTCGGTTCAGGGTTCCCTGGCGATGTTCCCCATCTGGAAGTACGGCTCCGCCGACCAGAAGGAGGAATGGCTGCCACGCATGGCGGCGGGGGAGGCGATCGGCTGCTTCGGCCTGACGGAGCCCGACCACGGCTCCGACCCCGCCAACATGCGCACCTTCGCCAAGCGCGACGGCTCCGACTGGATCCTCAACGGCGCCAAGATGTGGATCACCAACGGGTCGATAGCCGACGTCGCGGTCGTATGGGCGCAGACCGACGAGGGCATCAGGGGCTTCGTGGTCCCGACCGACACGCCCGGCTTCTCCGCCCCCGAGATCCACAAGAAGTTGTCCCTGAGGGCATCGGTGACCTCGTCCCTGTACTTCGACGACGTCCGCCTGCCGTCAAGCGCCGTCCTCCCGGAGGTCGCCGGCCTGAAGGGCCCGCTGTCGTGCCTGTCCGAAGCCCGCTTCGGCATCCTCTGGGGCGTTGTGGGCGCCGCCCGAGCCTGCCTCGAGTCCGCCGTCGACTACGCCAAGACCCGAGTCCAGTTCGGCAAGCCCATCGGCGCCTTCCAGCTCACCCAGGAAAAGCTCGCCTGGATGTACGTCGGGACCGCCCAGGCCTCCCTGACCGCCTTCCACCTGGGCGCCCTGAAGGACGCCGGAACCCTGACCCCCCGCCAGATCAGCTTCGGCAAGCTGGCCAACGTCCGCGCCGCCCTGGACATCGCCCGCCAGGCCCGCTCGATCCTGGGCGGAAACGGCATCACCCTCGAATACCCGGTGATCCGGCACATGAACAACCTCGAAAGCGTCCTGACGTACGAAGGCACCCAGGAAATCCACACCCTGGTCCTGGGCGAAGCCCTGACCGGCCTGTCCGCCTACCGCTGACCCGCCTGTGCCGCACCGTCGCCGGTTGGCCGGTGCGGCATCCGGCCGTTATCGTGACCGGCGGGAACCTGGTCGCGTACTGACGGGTAACCTCGGTACGCTGCATGTTGCAAGGGGCGTTAGCTCAATTGGCAGAGCTGCGGACTTTTAATCCGTAGGTTCCGGGTTCGAGCCCCGGGCGCCCTACCCACAAAAACCGCGTCTGACCTGGGGTTTCTCGATTCTCGACCTTCTTCTGACGGCCGAAAATGGCCGAGTCAGTGCTCGCACAGTGCTCTTCGGCACGCGTCCGGCACGCGGGCGAACCTACGGTAGGCATGTGCGCGTGCCCCCGTGCCCCCTCAGGTCAAGCCAGACCCGCCGGAAGCGCAAGGGAAGGTCATGACAGACGGGGTCGAGGGCGACCCATCTCCAGCTTGATTCCAGGCCCGCCCAACCGCGTGTAAAACCTGTGGGTGCCGGAAACTCGGCCAGCGAGGTGACCTGCGGTTTGGCGCGTGAGCGTTCACTGTGCATGATCGTTGTTCATGGCGTTGCGGCTGCTCTATCTGATCTTCCTCCAGCTCGCGGGCTGGCTGATGCTGCTGGTGCGCTCGGATGCGTCGAAGGACGTGGAGATTCTCGTGCTCCGGCATCAGCTCGCGGTGCTACGCCGCCAGGTCGCCCGACCGCGACCGTCGTGGGCGGATCGGGCGGTGATCAGCGTGTTGGCCCGTCTGTTGCCCGCAGCCGACCGCCTGCGGCTGTTCGTGACGCCGGGCACACTGCTGCGCTGGCACGCTGATCTGGTACGGAGACGCTGGACGTTCAAGCGCCGCAGACAGGGGCGGCCTGCGACACGGCCTTCAGTGCGATCACTGATCCTTCGGATGGCCCGGGAGAACCCACTGTGGGGATATCGCCGGATCGCCGGTGAACTCGCCGGCCTGGGATGCCGGGTCGGTGCCTCCACCGTATGGCTCATCTTGAAGAATGCGGGCCTCGACCCGGTGCCGCGACGCACGGGACCAACCTGGAACGAGTTTCTGCGCGCCCAAGCCTCCGGCATCCTGGCGTGCGACTTCTTCCACTGCGACACCGTGCTCCTCAAACGCCTGTACAGCCTGGTCGTGATGGAAATCTCGACCCGGAGAGTGCACCTTCTCGGCGCCACCGATCACCCCACCGGGCACTGGATCGCTCAGCAGGCCCGGAACCTGATGGTCGAGCTGGGAGATCGGGCCGAAGGCTTCCGCTTCCTCATCCGGGACCGGGATGCGAAGTTCACCACCGCGTTCGATGAGGTGTTCGCTGGCGCGGGCATCCAGGTGGTGAAGACGCCGCCTCGGGCTCCGCAGGCGAACGCCTACGTCGAGCGGTGGATCGGTGGGCTGCGTCGGGAACTCCTCGACCGGATGCTGATCGTCAACGCCCGCCATCTACGACGAGTGCTGGCTGAGTACGAGGCTCACTTCAACGAGCACCGGCCACACCGATCCCTGGGCCATGCCGCTCCTCTTCGGTCCCTGTCCGACCCGGTCGAGGCCGATATCGAGGTCGTCCGCCGTGACCGTCTCGGTGGGCTGATCCACGAGTATGCGCAGGCCGCGTAGGGTGGCCGGGTTCCTGGCACCCACAGGGTGCGGCGGCGAGGTGCGAGGTGCTCGGTGACCTTGGCGATGGCCTCGGGTCCGGGTTTGACGTAGCGCAGGGCGGTGCGGGGGTTCTTGTGCCGGGTCTTGCCCATGATGAGCTGCAGGGGGACTTCGGCGTCGCCGAGGTGGGTGGCCGCGGAGTGGCGGAGTTGGTGGAGGTCGAGTTCGGCGTGGTGGTTGAGCAGGACGCGGGCGCGGTCGTAGCCGAGGCGGGCGCGGCCGGTGTGGGGGCAGATGTCGGCGGCCGGAGGTCTTTGGGCGGGGACGGGCCGGCGTTCGGCCAGGAACAGCGGGCCGTGCGTGCGCGAGCCGCCGTCGGGCAGGCGTAGCAGGCGGGGGAGCAGGTGGGCGGTGCCGGTGTCCCAGTACACCCATTCGATCGCGCCGCCCTTGGAGGTGACGGGGGCACGCCGGTGTTCCAGGTCGAGGTCCTCGACGTTCAGCGCGAGGATCTCCGCGGCGCGGGCTGCGGTCTCGTAGAGCATCCGCCACAGCGTTCTCTCTCGCAGCGGGATGTCGCGGCGCGATAGCAGCCGGTGGATGGTGGACTTGGCGACGGCGCGGGTCTCGTCGGCGGTTTCCTTGCGGCGTTCAGCCTCGGCCGGCACCGATGGGGCGGGCCAGTGCTTCTTGGTCTGGCACCAGGTCAGCCAGGAGGTGATCGCGGCGCGGTTGCGGTTCCAGGTGGCCGGCGCGCTCGTCCCCCACAGTTCGGTGAGCGCGGCGCCGATCTCGGCGTCGGCGACCTCGGCCAGCGGCCGGTCACGGCCGAGCAACGCGATGACGCGGTCGATGGCTGAGGCGTAGGCGCGGTGGGTGTTGGGGTTGGCGATCCGGGCGGAGGCGAGGAACGACTCGGCGGCCGCGGCCAACTCGACGCCGTCACCGCGCAGCGCGGTCACCTTGCGCGCGCCGTCGGCGCTCACGCCGGCCACCGCCGGACGGCTCTGGCCGCGAGCGAGCTGCCGGGCCGGGTGCGCCGTTTCCCGATGATGTACCGGATAACGTGTTCGAGTCGTACACTCCCGCCGGAGGGCCTTCCCCAGGTGGGCGCGCGGCCGTGATCGCTCATGTACGTGATAAGAGCTGACTATCACGTACAGGTCGTGCACGGGGCCACCCCCTCAGCGGCGCCAATGGCCCGGATGGACGAGGCCGGACTCGTAGGCGCAGATGACCGCTTGGATGCGGTCGCGCAGGCCGAGCTTGGACAGCACGTTGCTGACGTGGGTCTTCACGGTGTGCTCGCTCACGATCAAGGCCGCCGCGATCTCGGGGTTGGACAGCCCCTGGCCGAGCAGGGCGAGGGTTTCGCGCTCCCTGCTGGTCAGGGCGTCCATCCCCGGTATCGCCACCGGCGGGTGGGCCGCGCGGCTGACCAAGTCGTCGATCAGCTTCCTGGTCACCGCGGGCGCCAGCAGCGACTCCCCGGCCATCACGACCCGGACGGCGTGGACAAGGTCGTCGCGCCGTACGTCCTTGAGCAGGAAGCCGCTGGCTCCGGCGTGCAGGGCTTCGTAGACGTATTCGTCCTGATCGAAGACGGTCAAGATGATGACCTTGGTGCTGGTCTCTGCGCAGATGGTCCGGGCGGCCTGGATGCCGTCCATGACGGGCATGTTGACGTCGAGCAGCGCGATGTCGGGTGCGTGCTCGCGCACCGCCGCGATGGCCTGGGCGCCGTCGCCGGCCTCGGCGACGACCGTGATGTCCGGCTGGCTGTCCAGAATCAGGGAGAAGCCACCGCGCATGAGCTCATGGTCGTCGGCGACCACGACACGGATCGTCACGAGACGGCTCCCATCAGGTTGACCTTGACGGCGAAGCCGTTCCCGTCCCGTCCTGGGCCGAAGGCGGCCGACCCGCCGCAAGCCGTAGCCCGCTCGCGGATGCCGATCAGGCCGTGACCCGCACCGCCGGTGTGGCCGCGGCCGTCGTCGGTGATGGCGATCATGAGCGTGTCCCGGCTCCAGGCCAGTTCGACGTTCACGACTGTCGCGCGGGCGTGCTTGACCGCATTGGTGAGCGCCTCCTGCACGATCCGGTACGCGGCGGCCTCCACATCGGCGGGCAGCGGGCGCGGCGTGCCGTGGACGGTCAGGGTCGTGCATTGCCCGGCTCGGTCCACGCTCTGCACCAGCGCCTCGATCCGGTCCACGGTCGGCGGCGCGCCGGGTGAGGACCTACCGAGCAGCCCGAGCAGGCGGCGCACCTGCTCCATCGCCTCGCGCCCGGTCGCGGCGATGGCGTCGAAAGCGGCCTCCGCCCGCCCCGGATCGGAGCGTACGGCCAGCGGCCCGGACTCCGCCTGCACCACGATCAGGCTGATGGCGTGGCCGAGAATGTCGTGCATGTCCCGGGCGATCGCCGCCCGCTCCCGCTCGATCGCCCGCTCCGCTTCGCGTTGCTTGTCGCGTTCGAGCTGGCGGGCGTAGGTGTGCCGGTGGGCCGTGGCCCGGCCCATGGCCCAGGCCGCGACGTACATCACCAGCGCCCGCACCGTGGTGTCCGCGCTCGGCGGATTCAGGACGAACCCGGCGAGCTGGACACCTGCCCCTGTGCCGAGCAGGGCCAGCGCCCAGCCCCGGACCTGGCGCGAGCCGTACGCTGCGATCGTGTAGATCGCGACCAGCAGCGCGTACGGGATCGGCTGCGGGGCGGTGTCGGGGTCGTTGAACAGGTAGGCACCCATCGCGGCCGTCACCACCGCCAGTACGGCCAGCGGTGCGCGCCGCCGCCAGATCAGCGGCAGCGCCATGCCGAGCGCGGGTAGGTACTGCCCGAGCGTGTAGCCCGTCACCGGTTCGTGCTCCCGGATCGTCAGCATGAAGGGCGCCGAATGCGCGGCGAGCACCAGGAGGGCGATCGTGAGATCTACGACCCGCGCAGGAATCCGGCTAAGTGCTGACATAAGGGGACGAATCATACTCACGTGTACGGCAGGCCGACGATGTTGTACAGGACCGCCACGACGCCGAAGGCGACCAGACCCGTCGTGACCAGCGTGTAGCCGACCCGGGCCCAGGGCCGCCACCAGCGCCGCCACCAGGCGAGCACCGCCCCCGCCAGCAAGGCGACGGCCAGCGGCACCGTCAACGTCGCCAGCACCAGCAGCGCCATCAGTTGCGGCGCCCCCTGCAAGACCAGCGGCAACGCCCGGCCCTGGTCGGCGAGCAGCGATCCGAACCCGACCACGAACACCGTCACCGCGACCCCGCCGAGCCAGGCCGCCAGCCGCCAGCCCCATGGCCCCCTCATCGCCGATCCGCGACCCCTGCGTACGGCCAGCGCCACGGGATACCCGATCACGGCGATCATCGACACCAGCGCCGCCCACGCCAGCAGGCCCAGATGCAGCCACGAGTGCTCCAGCCAGCCGATCCGGTCGAACACGATCGTCTGGCCGCTGAGCGCGAGCTGACCCGGCTCGGGGAAGGCGATGCGGCTCCAGCCGCCCTCCTGCTGGAAGACACCGGGCTCGAACTGGATCCAGCGCTTCTGCCCACCACCGAGCCCGGTGGTGACGACGCTGCCGTCGGCGGCTGCGACGACATGCACGGGCGTGTCCGTCAACGCCTGGACCTTGAGCAGGCTGCCGCGGCTGACGCCGCTGCTCTGGTACCAGCCCTCGTAGGCGCGGGAGGACGCGCCCGTCAGCGCCGTGACCTTCGGCGGCGCCGATTCCGGCAGGTACCGGTCGATGATCTTCTCCACCAGCGCGAAGCCGTCCAGCCCGTGCCGCCCGGTCCCGTCTCCGTTGGAGATCACGTGGACGCCGACGCCCTGCTCGGGCAGGAGAAACATGTAGGAGTGCATGCCGGGCATGTCGCCGCCCTTGAACAGCATCCGGTGGCCCTTGTACGGCCGCTCCTCCCACATGAACCCCATCCCGGCCAGTTGGGGATGCTCGCTGTACTGCCTGCGCTGCATCTCGGCCGCGATCCCGGCGCCGAGCCGCGCGTCCCGCGACAACTGCGCCTGCAGATAGACGCCCATGTCAGTGGCGGTCGAGGCCGGCCCCGCGCCGGAGGCGGCGAAGTCGGCGCAGTTGACCTGCGTGGCCGTCCCGTCCATCACGTAAGCCTTGGTGCCCCGCAGACCGCCGCAGGCGATGACCGAGTCGTTCATGCCGAGCGGCTCGAACACGTGCCGCTTGACGTAGTCCTCGAACGCCATCCCCGACACGGTCTGGACCACGTATCCGGCCAGCGCCACACCGTAGTTGCTGTACGACACGCCGGTGCCGGGCGGCCGAGTGCGGGCCGGCTGGTGCGCGGCCAGCGCCTCGTCCAGTGGCAGGACGTCCGCGCCGCTGCCCACGACATAGTCCTCGTCGAACCCGGCCGTGTGGGTGAGCAGATGGCGCAACGTGACCGGGGGACCCTCGACCTTGAAGGACTTCAGATAGGTGTTCACGTCCGCGTCCAGATCCAGCTTGCCCTTGTGGACGAGTTGCAACGCGGCCTGGGCGGTGAACAACTTGGTCTCCGAGCCAATGAGGAACCGGGTGCTCTCGGGGTCCACCGGCACCCGGCGCTCCGCGTCCGCCCAGCCGTACCCCTTGTGCAGCACCCGCTCGCCATCGGCCACCACGGTCACCGCAACGCCGGGGATCTTGTCCTCGGCCATCGTCGCGACGACGTGCTCGTCGACCAGGGTGGCGAGCCCTTGCAGGGCCGGAGGCTCGGCTGCCTGCGCTGGGGCGGCCATCAGGACCAACGCGGTCATGAGTTTCAGCAACATGCGTCAAGGGTCCTGCGCACACCCCTGCCGCCACATCGCCGACGCCACCCATCTGTCCCTCCGCCGCTTGGGGGAGGGATGGGCGCGCTGCCGACGAGTCCCGGACTCCCGTATCGCTCTGAACGAGTCAGAGACCGAGGGGCCGACCGCCCCGACCGATGCCGCGCCAGGTTACGCGGAGTGTGCGCCGCCCGGCCGCGCGCCGGACTCCGGTCCGGACGCGGCGGGATAAGACCGGCACGCCGCGCCTTCGCCCGTCCGGATATCCGCGCGGTCGCCCCGCACGCTCGGTTGGACTTCTGAGACTGGCCCAGGTCAGCGAGGGTGACGTGCGGCGGCCGCGCGGTCGGGGCGCTGGTGGGGTCGTGCAGTATGCCAACCGGTCGGTCACGTTCCGTTACTTTGGGGCTCATCGCACGGACCCGAGCACCGGGCCTTGAAAGCCCAGAGTTCATGCGAACTGAAGGTTCTTCAGCGGGAACTCAGGTGGGTTCGGCATCCGGGGGCCTGTTCGGCTCGTGGGTTCAGCGCACGGATGTCGCGAGGTATGTCAGCGGAGGATGGCCTCGACCGCGTCCGGCAGGGTGGTGTCGGTGATGACCAGTTCGTCAGCCAGGTTGAGGATGCGCACCTCGCCGTGATCGAGTTCTAGTGCTGTGACCGGAAACGATCACCGGGTTGGCGCGTAGGACGGTCCTGCCGGTTGGATGAGCTGATCACGTTCGTTCAGCGGTCGGGAGGCCCAGTGACG
>NZ_JBITGF010000012.1:0-305810 GCF_044456745.1 Nonomuraea sp. NPDC050790
GGATGAAGAACTACAAGATCTTGCGCGACTGCCGGCAGCGAGGCACCGGCCTGCATCACGCCGTTCAAGCCGTCGCCCACCTGCACAATCTCGCCGTGTCGACCTGATCCCGGCAACCACGAATCCAGCCCTGACCTGCCGACACACCGACTTCTGCAACACCCTTTAGGCGGACTCGCGGACGATCAGCTCGGTCGGCAGGATGACCGGGTCGGTGGGACCGTTCTCGAACAGGGCCAGCAGCAGCCGGACCATCGCCGCCGCCTGGTCGAAGATCGGGTGCTTGACCGTGGTCAGCGGCGGCTCGGTGTACTTGGCCGCCTCGATGTCGTCGAACCCCACCACCGCCACGTCGTCGGGCACCCTGCGGCCCGCCTGCCGCAGCGACTGCAGCGCGCCGACCGCCATCAGGTCGTTGGCCACGAAGACCGCGTCCAGCCCGGGATCGTCGTGGAGCAACTGCCGCATGGCCGTCGCGCCCGACTCGCGGGTGAAGTCGCCCACCGCCACGATCGAACGGCGGTCGGAGTCGCGCAGCACGTTGCGGTAGCCGGTCAGCCGGTCCTGTCCGGCGATCATGTCCAGGGGGCCGGCGATGGTCGCGATGCGCCGCCGTCCGGTCTCCAGCAGGTAGCGCACCGCCGACTCCGCGCCGCCCACGTTGTCGTTGTCGACGAACGGGATGTCGACCGGTACGGCCGGCCTGCCGTACGAGACGACCGGCACGCGCAGCCGGGAGACGGCGGCGGGCAGGGGGTCGGCGCCGTGCATGGAGATGAGCATGACCCCGTCCACGTGCCCGCCGGCGATGTAGCGCTCCACGCGCGCGTGGCTCTTGGCCGAGGAGGCCAGCATCAGCACGACCTGCTTGTCGGCCGACTCCAGCTCCACGCTGGCCGTCCTGATCACCGTGGAGAACAGCGGATCCTCGGAGAAGACCCGCGTGGGCGGCTCCGATACGACCAGCGCGATCGAGTCGGTGCGCTGAGTGACGAGGCTGCGGGCGGCGCTGTTGGGCACGTACCCGAGCTCGTCGATCGCCCGCAGCACGGCGTCGCGGATCCCGGGCGCCACCGTCGTCTGCCCGTTGACGACCCGCGAGGCGGTCGCCCGCGACACCCCGGCGCGCGCGGCGACACCCTCCAACGTCGGACGTTTCATCGGATGTATGGCGCCCTGATGGGGTACGCCAATCCTCCCTTCGCCGCACTCACGGAGAACACTGATCGCTTCCGGCAGTATGCACGCACCGGGCCCCCTGACGAGACCGGGCCTCCGGCCGGAGCCGGAGGTCACCGGGCCACGCTAGGAATCTACAGTCCGTTCCTCGCGATGACGTCGCGATACCACAGGGCGCTGTCCTTGGGGGTACGCACCTGGGTCTCGTAGTCGACATGGACGATGCCGAAGCGGCGGCGGTAGCCCTCGGCCCACTCGAAGTTGTCCAGCAGCGACCACACCAGGTATCCGCGCAGGTCGGCGCCCTGCGTCAGGGCGTCGTGGACGGCGCGCAGGTGGCCGTCGAGGTAGGCGAGGCGGTCGGCGTCGTGAACGCGGCCCGACTCCACGACGTCCTCGTAGGCGGCGCCGTTCTCGGTGACCATGAGGCCGACCTGGGGGTAGTCGCGCGCGAGCCGGACGAGGAGCTTGGACAGGCCCGCGGGGACGACGGGCCAGCCCATCGCGGTCCTCGGGACGTCGGCGGCGGTGAAGGCGACGTCCTCCGAGCCCGGCCAGGCCGGGTCAGCGGGGGTGCCGGGGGCGGATTCGACCAGGCAGGGGTTGTAGTAGTTGACGCCGACCAGGTCGATCGGGGCGTTGATCAGCGTCAGGTCGCCGTCGAGGATGTGCGCGACGCCGCCGTTGCGCTCGGCGGTCGCGAGGACCTCCGACGGGTAGACGCCGCGCAGCGCCGGGTCGAGGAACTGGCGGTTGAGGAGCGCGTCGATCCGCCGGACGGCTGCCGCGTCCGCCTCGGACGGCTCCGCCGCGGGGTCGGCGACCTGGGCGGCGGTCAGCACCGGAGCGGCGTTGACCACCAGCATGAGGCTGCGCGCCCCGGCGGCGCGCAACTGCCTGGCCGCCAGGCCGTGGCCGAGCAGCAGGTGGTGGGCGGCGCGCATGGCGGCGGCGGGGTCGGTGCGGCCGGGGGCGTGCACGCCGTTGCCGTAGCCGAGGAACGCCGAGACCCACGGCTCGTTGAGCGTGGCCCAGTGCTCGACCCGGTCACCCAGCCGCGCGTGTACGGCTGCCGCGTACTCGGCGAAGCGGTAGGCGGTGTCCCGGTTGGCCCAGCCGCCCTGGTCTTCGAGGGGTTGGGGGAGATCCCAGTGATAGAGCGTCGCATACGGCGAAATTTCGGCCTTTAGCAGCTCATCTAGGAGTCTGTCGTAAAAGTCGAGACCTGCCTGGTTGATCGGGCCCGAGCCGGTCGGCTGGACACGGGGCCAGGCGATGGAGAAGCGGTAGGCGGCCAGGTTGAGCTCGCGCATCAGCTTCACGTCGTCGGCGTAACGATGGTAGTGGTCGCACGCGACGTCGCCGGTGTCACCGCCGACGACCTTGCCCGCCGTTCTCGAGAAGGTGTCCCAGATCGACTGGCCGCGCCCGTCCTCCCTGGCCGCCCCCTCGATCTGGTAGGAGGCCGTGGCGGCGCCCCAGACGAAGTTTTCCGGGAAAATCATCCCTTAACAGCTCCTTGCATGATTCCACCGATGATCTGCTTGCCGAACACGGCGAAGACCAGGACGAGCGGCAGCGTGCCGATCGCCGTCCCCGCCAGGCCGAGCACGTAGTCGTTGACGTAGCCGCTGGCCAGGGTCGAGAGCGCGACCTGCACCGTGGGGTTGTCGGGGGTCAGCACGACCAGCGGCCAGAAGTAGTCGTTCCAGGCCGACATGAACGTCAGCATCCCGAGCACCGCCATCGCCGGCCTGGCCACGGGCAGCACCACGTGCCAGAACAGCCCCCACGTGGTGGCGCCGTCGACCCGCCCCGCCTCCAGCAGCTCGTTGGGCAGGGCGCGCTCCAGGAACTGCGTCATGAAGAACACCCCGAACGCGTTGACCAGGGCGGGCACGATCAGCGCGTACATCGTGCCGGTCCACTCGACCTTCACCATGAGCATGTAGAGCGGGATGATCCCGAGTTGGGCCGGGACCATCATGGTGCCGACCGTGATCAGGAGCATCGCGTTCCTGCCGCGGAAGCGCAGCTTGGCGAAGGCGAATCCGGCCAGCGTCGACAGGAACATCACCGCCACCGAGATCGCCCCCGCCACCAGCACCGAGTTGGCCAGCGCCAGCCCGAACGGCACGGTGTCGAAGACGCGCGAGACGTTGGCGAAGAAGTTGCCGCCGGGCAGCAGCGGCGGCGGCACCTCGGCCAGCGCCGAGTTGTGCCGCGAGGCCACGACCACGCTGTAGTAGAGCGGGAAGGCCGAGAAGAAGGCCACCGCGATGAGCGTCAGGTACCTGAGCCGCATCACAGACCGCCCTTCATCCGGCGCGTGAGCAGGTAGTTGAGCCCGGCCGCCAGGACCACGAAGACGAACATGACCCAGGAGGCCGCGGAGGCGTATCCGAAGTCGAACTTGGTGAAGCCGTGCTCGTACACGAACAGCGAGAGCGTCTGGAACTGCCGGTCGGGGCCGCCCGTCACGCTGGAGCCCCCGAACAGCAGCGGCTCGGCCAGGATCTGCATCGCGCCGATGGTCGAGACGATCACCACGAAGACGATCGTGGGCCGGATCATCGGCACCGTGATCCTGCGGAGCTGCGTGAGGTTCGACGCGCCGTCGATGGTGGCCGCCTCGTAGAGCTCCCTGGATACGGCCTGCATCGCCGCGAGGAAGATCAGCGCGTTGTACCCGGTCCAGCGCCACATGATCATGACCGAGATGGCGATGTGCGAGGTGGCGGTGCCCGCGGCCCAGTCGATCGTGCCGACCCCGAACCAGCCCAGCACCCAGTTGATCAGCCCGAAGTCCCGGCCGAAGAGCTGGCTGAAGATCACCACGACGGCGACCACGCTGGTCACGTTCGGCAGCAGCAGGCTGATGCGGAAGAACGTCTGCATCCGCAGCGGCCGGTTCAGCAGATGCGCCAGCCAGATGGCCAGCAGCAACTGCGGCACCGTCGAGATGATCCCGATCGACAGCGTGTTGAAGGTGGCGTTCCAGAAGTAGGCGTCACCGAGCAGCGTGCCGAAGTTCCCGAGCCCGACGAAGGTGTGCACGTCGGACAACAGCGTCCACTCGTGCAGCGAAACCCACGCGGTGTAGATGAGCGGGAAGAGCCCGAAGGCGCAGAACAGCAGGAAGAAGGGGGCGACGTACGCATACGGCGACACCTTCATGTCCACGACGTGCCGTCTGCGCCTCCTGGAGAGCGCCCTCAGCGAGATGGCGCTCATTTGATCTTCGCGACGTCCTGGAGGACCTGCGCCCATGACTCGTCGGGCGACTGCTTGCCCTGCTCGACCCGGCCGAGGCCGTTGCCGATCGCGGTGCGTACGTCGGCCTCCTTGGGGCCGAGGTGCTGCGGCTTCAGCGCCTTGGCGGCGTCGGAGTAGATCTTGCCGATCGGGGCGTCGCCGAAGAACGGCTTGGTGAAGGTCTGGATCGACGGGTCGTCGTAGAGCGCGGGGATCGACGGGAAGGTGCCCTCCTCCTTGAAGACCCGGGCCTGGTTCTCCTTGGAGGTGAGGAAGTCGATCAGCTCGGCCGCCTCCTTGGCGTGCTTGCCCTGCTTGGGCAGCATCAGGTGGGAGCCGCCGCTGTTGCCGGAGCCGCCGGGCACGGCCGCGATGTCCCACTTGCCGGAGGCGTTCGCGGCCTGCTCCTGGATGTAGCCGGTCATCCAGGCCGGGCAGATGATCGTGGCGAACGAGCCCTTGGCGAAGCCGGTGTTCCACGGCGGGGAGAAGGCGGCCAGCTTGGCCGACAGGTTGTTCTGGGAGATCTGGTTGGACAGGTCCCAGGCCTTCTTCACGTCGGGGTTGGAGTCCACGATGATCTTGTCGGAGGTGTCGTACAGGCCGACCGGCGCCTGGTTGACCATCGCGCGGAAGATCTCACCGGGCGAGTCCACGAACTTCGCCCCCGCCACGTTCGCCGCCGCGAACTTCTTGCCGGTCTCGATGTAGGACTCCCAGGTGGGCCAGAGCCCCGCGACCTCGGCGCGGTCCGTGGGCAGCCCCGCCTTCTTGAACAGGTCCTTGCGGTAGCACATGGCCAGCCCGCCGACGTCGGTGCCGAGCCCCAGCACCTGCTGGCCGTCCTTGCTGATGCCCTGCTGCCACTTCCAGTCGAGGTAGTCGGCCTGCCGCTTGTCCAGCCCGAACTGCTTGAGGTCGTGGAACTTGCCGGGCAGCGCGGTGAAGGTGCTGACGTAGCCCACCTCGACCGCCTCGATGTCGGCCGCCCCGGCGTTGGTCGCCAGCCGCTTGACCAGGTTGTTGTGGTGGTCGTTGAACTGAGTGACCTGCTCGACGATCTCGACGTTCGGGTGCGTCTTCTTGTACTCCTCATAGAGCGGCTTGAAGCCGAAGTCGCCGAAGAGGCCGACGGTGAGCTTGACCTTCTCGGTGGGCTTCGCGGAGGCGGCGGTGCCGGTGGTTTCGCCGCCGCCCCCGCAGGCGGTGACGGTGAGAGCGAGCATCAGGGGTACGGCGAGCAGGCGCAGACGAGGGGTCATGGAAACCTTCCAAGGCTTTCCTGGGAACGATGAGAGAGCGCTCTCTCAGAGTTATCTCGTCCCTCACCGCAGCTCGTCAAGGGAGGCTAGATAACGATCCGAGCGACAAAAGAGAACGCTCTCTCACAACTCTGCGGCTGTTTGCCCAGGTGGCGCCGGTTGCCCAGTGTCTTTGGGAGCGCTTTCACCCCGCCTCAGGTCACGCGTTCGCTGCGCCGTACCAGTCGCCGGGCGGGCAGGTCGTAGGCCAGCCCGACCACCACGCACACGACCGCCACCGCCGCGGGAGCCAGCCAGAGCGGGCCGGCCGGCCACGGGCGGCCGAGGAAGCCGATGCTCAGGAACAACAGCGGCACCGCGCTCATCACCAGGCCCGCCGCCGACGCCGTCAGCGCGACCAGCAGCGCCTCCCAGCGGATCATCGCGCGGATCTGGCCGGGCGTCGCGCCGAGCCGCCTGATCGCGGTCAGCTCCGCGCCCCGTGAGGCGGTGGTGGCGACCAGCCGGTTCGCGACCGAGACCAGTACGTACCCGAGCAGCACGGCCAGCACCGCGATGTTGATCCACAACTGCGCCGAGGTCTCGCCCGCCTGTGGCGAGGTGGCGGCGGAGGCCAGGGTGAGCGCGGGCCAGCGCTCGGACAGCCGGTTCAGCGCCGACGGGTCGGCCGTGCGCACGAAGACCGACGAGGCCAGATCCGTGGTGGTGTGCCCGGCCACCAGGTCGCGGGCGAGCACGATCGGGCCCAGGCCGAGCGCGCGGCTGTAGGTGGCCACGACGCGAGCTTCGACCTTGGCGCCGTCGCCCAGCACGAGGTCGCGCCGCTCGCCCACCTCGCCGGATCGCTCGTCGATCGCGATCGCCGCACCCGTCAGATCGGCCAGGCTGCCCTTGGTGACGTCCAGGTCGACCAGGTCGCGGGCCTCTGGGCCGAGGACCATCGCGGCGCGCGAGGTGCCCGACTCGGCGCCGTCGCCCAGGGCCAGGCCGCGCCCGATGACGGTCGTGGCCGAGGCGGTGACGGCCGCGCTCACGCCGGGCAGCGCCCGTACCTCGTCGAGCAGGTCGCGCGGGATGCCACCGTAGGCGGGCGCGGTGATGACCGCGTCGGCCTTGAGCGTGCGCGCCGTTTCCTCGGCGGTCGCCCGCATGACGGTGGTGTGGGTCAGCGCGTTGCTGGTCGCCAGCGTGATCACCATGCCGAGGGCGGCCACCGCGCCCGCGGTCCTGAGGGCGTAGCCGTGGGTGTTGGACACCGCCAGCCACAAAGGTGGGGACACGCGCGCGGGCAGGATCCTGACCAGCAGACCCGTGGACCGCTGCACCAGCTTGGGACCCGCCAGCGCCAGCCCGACCACCGCCAGCAACGCGCCCAGGCCGGGGCCCAGCACCGCGATCTCGCCGCGCAGGAACAACGGCATCGTGGACAGGCCCATACCCGCCACGATGATCAGCAGGCCGGCGTTGAACCGCACCGCCGACGGCCGGCGCGGCTCGCTCTGCGCCTCACGCACCGCCGCGACCGCCGGCATCCTCGACGCCGAGATCGAGACCGCCCAGGCCGACACCCGTACCACGCCGAGCAGGACCAGCGCCGCAGCCGCGGCCGGGATCGGGCTGTAGGTCAGCGGGAGGCGCGCGGGCAGCAGGCCCAGGTGGATCAGCAGGTCGCCGAAGTGGGCCGCCAGGTAGTAGCCGGCGGCCGCGCCCGGGATCAGCGCCGCCAGGGCGGCGGTCAGGCCCTGGACCGCGACCAGCTTGCGCACCTGGCGCGGGGTCGCGCCGGCCGCGCGCAGCAGGGCCAGGTCGCGGCGCTGGCGGGTGATCGACAACGAGATGCCGCCGCCGACGACGAAGCCGACGATCAGCATGCTGATGCCGCTGATCGAGCTGGGGAGGGCGATGAGCATGCCTCGGGCGGCGGCCGTACCGGGGGACTCGGCGTCTCCCTTGGCCGGTCCCGTGCGGACCTCGTACCGTCCGCCGAGCTTTCGCTTGACCGCTTCGGCCAGGTCGGCGGGGTCGGTGCCCGGGGCGGCACGCAACGCGACCAGATCCACGGTGCCCGCCCGCGGCCCACTGGTCCGCCCGGCCAGCTCGGCGGCCCTGTTGTCTTGGAAGTACAGGTCAGGCCCCTCCACGAGGCCGCTGACCCGGTATTCGCCTCGATGTCCTCCGGCTACCACCTCGATGGTCGCGCCCTGCCGTACGCCCAGATGCTTGGGCACCACGACCTCATCGTGGGCCCGCGGCGCCCGCCCACTGACCAGCGCACTCCCCGCGAGCACGGCCGACCCCCACCCATGCCCACCACCCAGCGGTGTGGCGGTGCCCCGCGGTGTGGCGGTGCCCAGCGTCAGCGGTGTGGCGGGGAAGGTGACGTCGCCCGTGGCGGAGGCGACGCCGTCGAGACGGGCCAGTTCGCCGGCCAGATCGGCGGGCACCACGGCCCGCTCGGGCAGTGCGAGGGGCAGGTCCTCCTTCTGCGGCAGGCTCTGCGGGGCGGAGACCAGCAGATCCGCGCGAACAAGCCGCTGACCCGTGAGGTCAGAACGCAGCCCCGACTCGATGATCACCCCGGTCCCCGTGACCAGCGCCATGCCCCCGAACACCGCGAAGAACGCCACGACCAGCCCGCCGATCCCCGACATCGCGAGCGCCGTCCTGATCACAACCCACCCCCCACAGTCGGTACGGCGGACTGCGCCCCAGGCCGAGCGGCGGACTGCGCGCCAGGCTGAGCGGTGGGCTGAGCGCCAGGCTGAGCGGTGGGCTGAGCGCCAGGTTGAGCGGCGGGCTGAGCGGTGGGCTGTACGGCGGGTTGAGTGGCGGATCGCATGGCGGGCTGTCCGGCTGCGCCGCCCCGAGCCAGTCGGGTGAGTCGCGCGGCCAGATCCTCCGCCGACGGCGCGGCCAGGACGTCCACCACCTTCCCGTCCGCCATGACCAGCGCGTCGTGCGCACGGGCGGCGGCGGCCGGATCATGGGTGACCATGACCACGGTCTGCCCAAGGTCGTCCACCAGCCCCCGCAACAGATCCAGCACCTGGGCGGCACTACGCAGGTCGAGCGCCCCCGTGGGCTCGTCGGCGAAGACCACGTCCGGCCGCCCGGCCAGCGCGCGAACGATCGCCGCCCGCTGCTGCTGCCCTCCCGACAACTCCGCCGGCCGGTGCCGCAACCGATCCTGAAGCCCCACCCGCTCCACCAGCTCACCGATCCAGGCCCGATCGGGACGCCTGCCCGCCAGCCGTAGCGACAACGTCAGGTTCTCCTCGACGGTGATCGCGGGCAGCAGGTTGTAGGACTGGAAGACGAAGCCGATGTGCTCGCGGCGGAGGATGGTGCGCTTGGTCTCGTTCAGCTTGCCGACATCGACGCCGCCGATCGTGACCGAGCCGGACGTGGGCCGGTCGAGCGCCGCCGCACATTGGATCAAGGTGCTCTTACCCGACCCCGAAGGCCCCATCACAGCCAGAAACCGGCCCCGCGGAAAGCCAAGCGACACGTCGTCCAGCGCACGGAGCTCGCCATACTGCTTGGTGACCGAGGTGAGAGTGACAACGTGGCTCATGCCTTGCGTCCCCTGACATGGCTGACGATGAGCCCACCAATGCACGCGACAGCCACACACCCAGCCACGATGCTGACGGCCGTATACCCGCCGAGAAGGCTCCCGGTGATCACATTGACCACCACACTCACCGTCAGGACCATCCAGAGCACGGCCCGCCACTTACCAGGGTTGATGCTGTTCATACCAAAACCCTAGAAAGCACCCTGAGCAGCAGGAATCCCGCAAGCTACCCACGTCAAGGTAGTGCAGGCAGTAAGACCCCAACCCCACGCCACGACCACCTCCGCGCACCCCACCCCGGCAACCACGCTCCACCCTCGTGCCCCGGCACCACCCCTCCCGCGCCACAACCTCCCGCGCCACAACCTCCAGGGCCAGCACCCCGCGCCGGCACCCCCGCGCCACAACCTCCCGCGCCACGACCCACAGGGCCGACACCCTCCCGCGCCAGCACGCCCGCGCCACCCCTCCCGTGACGACCTGCTTGCCGTCATCCGGACGGCCCCCGCAGCGCTCTTGTGGGCGGAAGCGCGGGCTTGTGCCGGTGTAGCGTCGGGGGCCTGGGGGCGCGCCGCTCATACTGGTACGGGATGACCCTGACCAGCCCCGACGGAGGGCCGTTCGTGATCGAGGTGGAGTTGCCGTGCGAGTCGTGATCGCCGAGGACGACGCGTTGCTGCGCGAGGGCCTGGTCTTGTTGCTGACAGGTGAGGGCATCGAGGTGGTGGCGGCCGCGGGGGAGCCGGAGGGGTTCCTGGCCGCTGTCGAGGAGCATCGGCCCGATGTGGCGGTCGTGGATGTACGCATGCCGCCGACCCACACCAACGAGGGCATCAAGGCCGCGGTCGAGGCCAAGCGGCTGCATCCCGAGCTGGGCGTGCTGGTGTTGTCGGCGTACGTGGAGCAGGCGTTCGCCACCGATCTGCTGGCCGGAGGCACCAGCGGCATCGGGTACCTGCTGAAGGAGCGGGTGGGCAAGGTCGAGGAGTTTCTGGAGGCGCTGCGCCGCGTCGGCGACGGTGGCACCGCGATCGACCCCGACGTGGTCGCCCAGCTCTTCGCCCGCCGCCGCGACCCCCTCGACCAGCTCACCGCCCGCGAACGCGAAGTCCTCGCCCACATGGCCCAGGGACTCGGCAACATGGCCATCGCCGACAAGCTGGTGATCTCGGAGGGGGCGGTGCACAAGCACATCCGCAACATCTTCGCCAAGCTCGGCCTGGCCCAGACCGACCGGGTAGACCGCCGTGTCGCTGCCGTCCTGGCCTACCTCGACAACGCCCCCTCCGACCCAACCCCACCCAAATAACCCCAACCTCCAGCCCCCCGGCCTCCCGTTCCGCCTCAGGATTGAGGACCGAGAGGAGGGCATCGGGCCGTGGAGGACCTCTGACTCTGGAGCGCCCCGAACAGCCGGGCCTTTGAGCGCGCCTGCCCGCGGAACGGCGCGGCGTGGGAGCCCTCGGAGCGCGCCAGCCACTGGCACGGCAGGGACATGCGGGCTGTACCGGGGCAGGGCACTGGCGAAGGCAGGGGCAGAGCCTCGGAGGGCGTTGCGCTGGCTGGTGGGTTGGCGGGTGGAAGGGGCCACCGGAGGCGGTGGGCTGGCTGGGCGGCCGGGGTGGGTTAGGGAGTGGTGGGTTGGGGGGTGGGGGTGGTGGGTTGGTCCAGGGGATGGGCTAGTTCGTCGGCGGGCATGCGGGCCAGCAGGATGGCGATGATGGCGATCGGGAGCGGCAGGATGCCGGCGAGGATGAAGGTCGGGGTCAGGCCGATGGCCACGCTTACCGGGCCGGCCAGCGCCATCGAGACCGGCATGAAGACCAGGGAGACGAAGAAGTCGAGGCTGGAGACCCGGCCCAGGAGTTCGGGGGGTACGCGGCGCTGCAGCAACGTACCCCAGATGACCATGGGGGCGCTGAACATGGCGCCCAGGACGAACGCGGCCAGCACGATCAGCCAGATGTCGGAGGCCACGCCGATGAGGATGAAGGGGAGGCAGGCCAGGCCCCACATGAGGTTCATGGAGGTCAGGTAGCGTCTGGGGAGCTTGCGGGAGGCCATCACGAGGGAGGCCAGGGCGCCGCTGACGCCGAAGGCGGCCATGACGATGGCGTGTTCCTTGGGGCCGCCGCCTGCGCCGTCCTTCACCGCGAAGGGGATGAGGACCTCCATCGGGCCCATCGTGACCAGGATCATCAGCGAGGCGAACAGCAGGGTGGCCAGGAGCCACGGGGTTCTCACCATGTAGACGAAGCCGTCGCGCAGGTCCTTGGCCATGGATCTGATGGGGTGGCTCTTGTCTTCGCTCTGGTCTCTGCGTAGGGGGACTGGGCGCATGAGCACCAGGAAGATCGTGGCCACCACCTGGGTGCCCGCGCCCACGGCCAGGGCGGCGGCGGGGGACTGGGCGGCCACCAGGAAGCTCGCGATCGCCGGGCCCGCGGCCTGCATGATGACCGGGCGCAGGACGCCTTCCACGCCGTTGGCGGCCAGCAGGTGGTCGGCGGGGACGATGGACGGGAGCATCGCGGAGTAGGCCGGGTAGTAGAAGCCGCTGCCTATGCCGCGTACGAACGCCACCACGGCCAGGTGCCAGATGTCGATCACGCCGGTCAGGGCCAGGGCGGCGATCACGATGGCGGCGGTGGCCAGGACGACCTCTGTGGTCAGGAGTACGCGGCGTTGCGGGACCCGGTCGGCCACCACGCCGCCCAGCAGCACCGTGGCCACCATGCCCGCCGCCGCGCCGGTGGAGACGATGGACAGCTCGCCCGCCTTGCCGTCGAGAGCGATCACCTGCCAGACCATGGCCATCAGCCACAGGCCCTCGCCCAGCATGGACGCGGTCAGCGAGCCCGCCAGCAGGCGGTACTGGCCGTGCTGGAACGGGCGGAGCGGCCCGCGCAGCCAGCGCGTGCCCTGTTCGGCGACGGTCGGCTCGGTCATGGTGGAAGTCTCCTCGGGGGACTGTGATGGTCACCACTATCGACGAGGGCACCGACAAAACCTCATCGGTACGGCTGCGCGAGCCCTGTGGAGGAGAGGGGTCAGGGGGTGAGGGCCCGGCCTACTATGCGGGCGTACATGCGACCAGGACTGGGGTCGGGGGCGAGGAAGCCGGGCAGCATAGGCAGCCCCTTGGCCAGCGGCTCAAGCCGCCGATACAACGTGTCCGCATCGGCCGGCCGCGACTCCGGCCTCTTCTCCAGCAGGGCGGCGAGGATGGCGGCCAGTTCAGAAGGCAGCCCCGGTATGGCCGGAGGCGCCTCCTTCACCTGCTTTTCGAAGACCACGTAGTCGGTGGGTCCGGTGAAGAGCTGGCGGCCGGTCAGCATCTCGTGCAGGACGCAGCCCAGCGAGTAGAGGTCGCTGCGCGGGTCGGCGAGTCCGCGTTGGATCTGCTCCGGCGCCATGTAGGCCGGAGTCCCCAGGATCTGCCCGATCCGGGTGAACTGTCCAAGATCGGCCTCACGCAGCATCGCGAGCCCGAAGTCCAGGACCTTGACGCTGCCGTCCGGGCAGAGCATGAGGTTGGTGGGCTTGAGGTCGCGGTGGCAGATGGTCAGCGCGTGGGCCGCGGACAGCACGGCGGCGGCCTGGGCGGCGATGGCGCAGGCCCACGGCACCGGCAGCGGCCCGTGCTCGCTGACGACGTCGGCCACCGTGACGCCCTCGATGAACTGCATGACCTGGAAGAGCCGTTGCTCGTGCGCCCCGAAGTCGTACAGGACGGGCGCGCCGGGGTGTTCGAGGCGGGCGAGGATGCGCGCCTCGCGGATGAAACGCCGTTCGAGCTCCTCGTCGTCGGCGCTGAGCCCGCGCATGTGCAGGAGCTTCACGGCGACCCTGCGGTCGAGGTGGCGGTCGTGTCCGGCGTAGACGGCGCCCATGCCGCCCTGCCCGAGTGGGAGGTCGTCGAGCTCATAGCGGTCGCCGATGACCATTCGCCCCTCCCCGCAGCCTTTCGGGAAAAAACTACACCGTCAGGACTACGGGTGCAGATGCCCGTCGATCAAGCCGTCGAGACCCAGCCGGATCAAGGACTGCCCCAGCGCGCTGGCCTCGCGTAGCGCGTCTTCGAGTTCGGCCAGTTGGCGGAAGGCGGCGCCGTACTCGCGCTGCTCCTCCATGGAGACGCGGGGCAGGCGCGTGCGGCGGGCGTCGAAGCGGCTGGAACCGGTCGTGGCGCGGCCGCCCGCGCCACGCAGGAAGCCGGCGAGGAAGTCGGGGTCGAGGCGGCGCGGATCGACGCGGTAGAGCGTGAGGTGCGGGCCGAGCACGCCGCCGGGCTCGCCGACGACGCGGACGCTGGAGTAGGAGGCCACGACGTCGCCGGTCCGCACCGGGACCAGGCCCTTCGACGGCGTGGTGCGCCCTGACGGCGCCGAGCCCTGCGCCACGTCGTCGGCGGTCAGGACGGGCAGTTCGCCGCCGTCGGCGGTCATGCGCGGCGGCGCCTGCAGCACCGCGACGAGCCCCTCCTTGATGAGGTCGCCGACCGTGGTGACGGGCCGTTCGAGCGGCTGGTCGAGGACCTTCAGATCGGGGGGTACGGCGGAGGCCGCCAGGAACCGGTCCCGCGCCTCGGTGAAGGCCCTGCCCAGATCCTCCCGGCGCCGATGCCGGGCCGGCGTCATGTCCACCTCGTCGGCGAACAGGTCGATGATGCGTACGGTCTGGTCGGAACGGTCCTCCAGATGAGCGCGCCAGGCGGCCTCGACCGCGGACAGGTCGTCGGCCGCGTCCACGATCAGCACGTCGGAGGGCGGCCGCTCGCCCGGCGCGGGACGGCGCAGCAGCCACAGGTCGGAGCCGGGCAGCGCGATCACCGCGCGCAGGGCGCCGGCGCGCAGGAGGTTGGCGCGGATGCGGCGGCCCGGCTTGCGGCTGGCGGCGGCCTGCGGCATGAGGATCGCGACCGTGCCGCCGGGGCGCACGTGCGTGAGGCAGTGCTGCACCCAGGCCAGTTCGGACTCGCCGCGCGGCGGCAGGCCGTGCTCCCAGCGGGGGTCGCCGGTGAGCTCCTCGTAACCCCAGGCGCGCTCGTTGAAGGGCGGGTCGCAGACGACGGCGTCGGCCTTGACGGCGGCGAAGCCGTCGTGGCGCATGGAGTCGCCGGCGACGATCTCGGCGTCGTGGCCGGCCAGCCGCAGCCTGGCGTGGGCGATGCGGGCGGAGGAGCCGCTGAGGTCCTGGCCGAGGTAGCGCAGCCCGGGTACGGCGCCGGCCGTGGCCAGCAGGAGTGTGCCGACGCCGCAGGCCGGGTCGAGCACGGTCCCGCCTTCCGGTACGGCCAGCCGTACCATCAGCGCGGCCACCTCGTCGCGGGTGACGGAGAGCTGGCGGGAGTGGGCCTCCAGGTAGCGCTCGCACAGGAAGTCGTAGGCCGCGGCGGCGCCTTCCCGGTCGGCCAGTTCGGTGATCATCTCGGCCAGTTCGGCGTCGAGCGCGCTCCGGCCTCCGGTCAGCAGCGCGCCGGCCTCGGCGACGAGCTCGCCCAGGCGCAAATCTCCGGCGGCTTTCAGGCGTTGCCACACCCGGTCGGCCAGTGATACCTGGTAGGACTTCCCATAGCGCCGCAGCCACGCCTCGACCTGGCGCAGCAGGAACAGCGGCTGGTTCGCGGTTCCGCCGACCGGCCGGGGGAAGTCGTCGTGGCGGCGGCGCCAGTTGCTGACCGCGGCACGCCCGACACCGGCGAGCCGGGCGATGTCCCCGGCGTTGACGGTGGGGTCGTGGCTCATGAGGCCCACAGTAGTTCACAAGAGTCTTCAGCGCATCTGCTTGTGAAGTCTTTCAACCAATGATTTACTGCAGGGTATGAAGCACAACATCCGCTATGCCGCGGGATCAGACGTGGGCCGCCGCAGAGAGCAGAACGAGGACGCGGGCTACGCGAGCGCCCGCCTGCTCGTCGTGGCGGACGGCATGGGCGGGCACGCGGCCGGAGAGCTGGCGAGCTCGGCCGCGATCGCCGTCATGCGCGAGCTGGATGCGTCGCTTCCCGAGACGGGCGCCGACTTGGAGGCCGCGCTGGAGGGCGCCGTGCACGAGGCGGCGCGCCGGTTGGTCGAACTGGCCGACATCGACCCCGCGCGCAGGGGGATGGGCACCACGGTCACCGCCACGCTGTGGGACGGCTACCGCTTCGCGCTGGCTCATCTGGGTGACTCCCGTGGGTACCTGCTTCGCGACGGTGCTCTTTACCAGATCACCAAGGATCACACACTTGTGCAGTCCATGGTGGACGAAGGGCGGATTACCGAGGACCAGGCCGCCGTGCACCCGCGCCGCTCGATGGTGCTGCGCGTGCTGGGCAGCGAGGGCAGGGCGGAGCCGGACATGTCGCTGCGCGAGGCCGATCCTGGAGATCGCTACCTCCTCTGCTCCGACGGGCTGACCGGGGTCCTGGGGCCCGAGATCCTGCACGAGATCCTGACCACTGTGGCCGACCCGGCCCTCGCCGTCCAGAGGCTGATCGATCTGGCCAACCAGGGCGGCTCGCCGGACAACGTGACCGTCATCGTGGCCGACGTCGTCTCCCCCGGTGAGGGTGACGAAAAGGTCCATCGCGTGGGTGCGGGTAGCTAGTCACCTGCGCCACAAAAGCCACATTTTGCCACCCCAGTGACTATCTTCCGGATGTACGGCCCGCGATCACGAAGGCGCTATTACAGTCCATCGTGATCTGCCGGTTATCTGGGAGGAGTCGTCCTGGACCCGATCGCTGAAGGTCTTCTGGAAAAGGTCCGCCCGGAGCTCGGATACCGGGAGAAGGGCGGCCAGCACACCAAGTTCGGCGAATGGTACGCGGATCGCCTCCAGGATCCCCAGTACAAGAACGCGCCGTGGTGCGACATGTTCATCGCGTGGGCCGCGGAGAAGGCGGGTGTTGGCGAGTTCGTCGGCCAGTTCGCCTGGACGCCCTCGCACGCCGCCTGGTTCATCAAGCAGGGCGCGTGGTCGCGTACGCCCGAGCCCGGCGCCCTGGTCTTCTACGACTGGAGCGGCGGCAAGAGCTACAAGGGCATCGACCACGTCGGCATCGTGGAAAAAGTCGAAGGCACCCACATCCGAACCATCGAAGCAAACGTCGACAAAGTCTGGTTAAAGCGGAAATTTCGTGACCAGGAGAAAGTCGTCGGCTACGGCCTGCCCCGCGTGGTGAAGGAGAAGATGGTCGCCGGCAAGCTCCAGCCCACCGAGCAGCCCACCACCTACGCCCCCGAGCTCAAGACCTACACCGAGACCCCCGCGAACGACTCCCCGCTCGACCTCCTCGGCACCCCGCAGGCTTTGCTCGCCTTCATGGTCGTCACCACCGTCGTGGTCAGCTTCCGCCTGGCCGGCCGCCGCCGCGGCACGCACCGCAGGGTCCTTCGCGACCTCGTCCCATGGAACGCGCCAACCCCTGAGCCCCCACCGGAACCACCCGTCCAGGAACGGGTGCCCCACCGGTACCACGAGGGGCCGCCGCCGATCCGCCACACCCACACGCGGGTGCGGGGACGCCGGCCGTACGAACGCCTCTGAGTGTGGCGCTACCTGCGACGCTGGGCATTTAGTAGGACGTCCTAGTAGTTTGTAGGGGAGGCCCCTCACGAAGGAGTGATCTGGCGTGCACGTTCCGGCCCACCCTGTCCGATTCGTGACCGCGGCGGCACTGTTCGACGGCCACGACGCCGCGATCAACATCATGCGCCGCATCCTGCAGACCCAGGGCGCGGAAGTGATCCACCTCGGCCACAACCGCTCCGTGGACGAGATCGTCACCGCCGCCATCCAGGAGGACGTCCAGGGCGTCGCGATCAGCTCCTACCAGGGCGGCCACGTCGAGTTCTTCTCCTACCTCGTCGAGCTGCTGCGCGAGCGCGGCGCGGGACACGTCAAGGTGTACGGCGGAGGCGGCGGCGTCATCGTCCAGGACGAGATCGACCTGCTCCACTCCCGCGGCGTCACCCGCATCTTCTCGCCCGAGGACGGCCAGCGCCTCGGCCTGCCCGGCATGATCAACAAGCTCATCGAGGAGTGCGACGTCGAGCTCGGCGACGCCCCCTCGGCCGAAGCCGTGCTCTCCGGCGACCAGGCCGCCCTGGCCAGGGCGATCACGCTGATCGAGTCCGGCAGGGCCGGCCAGGAGCTCCTCGACGGCATCCGCGGCGCCCAGCGCAGCGCGCCCGTGCTCGGCATCACCGGCACCGGCGGCTCGGGCAAGTCGTCGCTGACCGACGAGCTGGTCCGCCGCCTGCGCGTGGACAACGACGACAAGCTGCGCATCGCCGTCATCGCCATCGACCCCACCCGCAGGCGGGGCGGCGGCGCACTGCTCGGCGACCGCATCAGGATGAACAGCCTGGGTGCCCAGACCTACTTCCGCTCCCTGGCCACCCGCGGCGCGGTCGCGGAGGTCCCCGAGCACCTGGACGACGTGATCGCCGCCTGCCGCGCCGCCGGGTACGACCTGGTGATCGTGGAGACGCCGGGCATCGGCCAGGGCGACGCCGGCATCGTCCCCCACGTGGACGTGCCCATCTACGTGATGACGCCCGAGTTCGGCGCCGCCTCCCAGCTCGAGAAGATCGACATGCTCGACTTCGCCGAGGCCGTGGCCATCAACAAGTACGAGCGGCGCGGCGCCGAGGACGCCCTGCGCGACGTGCGCCGCCAGCTCGTGCGCAACCGCGAGGCGTTCGGCGCCAAGCCCGATGACATGCCCGTCTTCGGCACCATCGCCGCACGCTACAACGACGCCGGCGTCACCGCCCTCTACCAGCACGTGAAGGAGCTGCTGGTGGGCAAGGGCCTCCAGACGGGCCCCGGCCTGCTGGCCAGGGTCGAGGGGCGTACCTCCCAGGTGTCGGCCGCGATCGTCCCGCCCGCGCGGGTGCGCTACCTGGCCGAGATCGCCGAGAGCGTGCGGGCCTACCACGCCGAGACGCTGGCCCAGATGGAGGTGGCCCGCCGCCGCCAGCAGCTCGCCGCCGTGCGCGACATGCTGGGCGAGGACGGCTCGCGCCTGGACGAGCTGCTCGGCCGGGCCGAGTCCGAGCTGTCGGCCGGCTCCCGCGCCCTGCTCGACGCCTGGCCCGCCACCAAGGAGGCGTACCAGGCCGAGGAGCTCGTGGTGAAGGTCCGCGACAAGGAGATCCACACGCCGCTGTGGCGCGAGACGCTGTCGGGCAACCGCGTCCCCCGGGTGGCCCTGCCGCGCTTCGAGGACCACGCCGAGCTGCTGCGCTTCCTCAGGAGCGAGAACCTGCCCGGCCGCTTCCCGTTCACCGCGGGCGTCTTCCCGTTCAAGCGCGACGACGAGGACCCCACCCGGATGTTCGCCGGCGAGGGCGACCCGTTCCGCACCAACCGGCGCTTCAAGCTGCTGTCGGAGGGCCAACCGGCCACCCGCCTGTCCACGGCGTTCGACTCGGTGACCCTGTACGGCCACGACCCCGACCTGCGCCCGGACATCTACGGCAAGGTCGGCACCAGCGGCGTGTCCATCGCGACCCTGGACGACATGAAGGTGCTCTACGACGGCTTCGACCTGTCGGCCCCGAACACCTCGGTCTCCATGACCATCAACGGCCCCGCTCCGACGATCCTGGCCTTCTACCTCAACGCCGCCGTGGACCAGGCCCTGGAGCGCGATCCTGACGCCGACCCCGACGCGGTCAGGGCCGCCACGCTGGCGACGGTGCGGGGGACCGTACAGGCCGACATCCTCAAGGAGGACCAGGGGCAGAACACCTGCATCTTCTCCACGGAGTTCTCGCTGCGGATGATGGCCGACATTCAGGAGTGGTTCATCCAGAATCGGGTGCGCAACTTCTACTCCGTCTCCATCTCCGGCTACCACATCGCCGAGGCCGGGGCGAACCCGATCAGCCAGCTCGCCTTCACGCTGGCCAACGGGTTCACCTACGTCGAGGCGTACCTGGCGCGCGGCATGAACGTGGACGACTTCGCGCCGAACCTGTCGTTCTTCTTCTCCAACGGGATGGACCCCGAGTACTCGGTGCTCGGGCGCGTGGCCCGCCGCATCTGGGCGGTGGCCATGAAGGAGAGGTACGGCGCCGCAGAACGTTCCCAGAAGCTCAAGTACCACATCCAGACCTCGGGCCGTTCCCTGCACGCCCAGGAGATGAACTTCAACGACATCCGCACCACGCTCCAGGCCCTGATCGCCATCTACGACAACTGCAACAGCCTGCACACCAACGCCTACGACGAGGCCGTGACCACGCCGTCGGCCGAGTCGGTGCGCCGCGCGATGGCCATCCAGTTGATCATCAACCGCGAGTGGGGCCTGGCCCGCAACGAGAACCCGCTGCAGGGCGCGTTCGTCATCGACGAGCTCACCGACCTGGTCGAGGAGGCGGTGCTGCGGGAGTTCGAGCGGCTGTCGGACCGCGGTGGCGTGCTGGGCGCGATGGAGACCGGCTACCAGCGCGGCAAGATCCAGGACGAGTCGATGCTGTACGAGACCCGCAAGCACGACGGCTCGCTGCCGATCATCGGCGTGAACACCTTCCGCAACGGCGACGACGGCGGGGAGCCGCACAAGAAGCTGGAGCTCGCCCGCGGCACCGAGGAGGAGAAGCGCTCGCAGCTCGACCGGCTGCACGCCTTCCACGAGCGCAACCGCGCCGAGGCCCCGGCGGCCCTGGCGAGGCTGCGGGAGGCGGCGATGTCGGACGGCAACGCCTTCGCGGCGCTGATGGAGGCGGCCAGGGTGTGTTCGCTGGGCCAGATCACCGACGCGCTGTTCGAGGCGGGCGGACAGTATCGGCGCAACGTTTAGGCCGTCCCCAACTCGGTCATGGTTCGGGGCATGGCGACCCTTGCTGAGCAGTTTGTCCAGGTCCTGATCCAGGCCGGCGTGGAACGGGTCTACGGGGTCGTGGGCGACAGCCTCAACCCCATCGTGGACGCGATCAGGCGCTCCGGCTCCATCGAGTGGGCACACGTGCGCAACGAGGAGGCCGGGGCGTTCGCCGCCGCCGCCGAGGCCCAGGTGACCGGGCGGCTGGCGGTGTGCGCGGGCAGTTGCGGCCCCGGCAACACCCACCTGATCCAGGGCCTGTACGACGCCCAGCGCAGCGGCGCGCCCGTGCTCGCGCTGGCCTCGCAGATCCCGAGCACGCACATCGGCACCGGCTACTTCCAGGAGACCCACCCGGAGCGGCTGTTCACCGAGTGCAGTGTCTATTGCGAGGCGATCAACTGGCCGTCCCAGATGCCGAAGGTGCTGCGCAGCGCGATCCAGCACGCGATCGGGCTCGGCGGCGTCGGCGTCGTCGTGCTGCCCGGCGACGTGGCCCACCAGAAGGCCGCCGAGCCGGTCGGGCGGCACGACATGCTGGTCAGGCGTGGCGTCGTGCACCCGCCCGCCGACCAGGTCGACCAGCTCGCCGGCCTGCTCAACGAGGCGGAGAAGGTCACGCTGTTCTGCGGCGCGGGCGTGCGCGGCGCCCACGACGAGGTCATGTCACTGGCCGCGCGCCTGAACGCGCCCGTCGGCCACGCCCTGCGCGGCAAGGAGTGGATCCAGTACGACAACCCCTTCGACGTCGGCATGAGCGGCCTGCTGGGCTACGGCGCCTGCTACGAGGCCATGAGCGAGGCCGATCTGGTCGTGCTCGTCGGCACCGACTTCCCCTACTCCGACTTCCTGCCGGCCGGCAAGACCGTGCAGATCGACGCCGACCCCGCCGTCTTCGGGCGGCGCACGCCGCTGGACCTGGCCGTGCACGGGGACGTGGCGGCGACGCTGCGGGCCGTACTGCCGAAGGTGGAGCAGAAGGACGACCGGCGCTTCCTCGGCAAGATGCTGCGCGAGCACTGCAAGAAGCTGGAGCACGTGGTCGAGGCGTACACACGCGACATCAAGGACCGCGCGCCCATCCACCCCGAGTACGCGGCCAGCATCCTGGACGAGCTGGCCGCCGACGACGCGGTCTTCACCGTCGACACCGGCATGTGCAACGTCTGGGCGGCCCGCTACCTCACCCCGAACGGCCGGCGCCGGGTGATCGGCTCCTTCAAGCACGGCTCGATGGCCAACGCGCTGCCGCACGCCATCGGCGCCGCCTTCGCCGACCGGGGCCGCCAGGTCGTCTCCATGTCCGGCGACGGCGGGCTGGCCATGCTGCTCGGCGAGCTGATCACGGTCAAGCTGCACGACCTGCCGGTCAAGACGGTGGTGTTCAACAACTCCTCGCTCGGCATGGTGAAGCTGGAGATGCTCGTGGACGGCCTGCCCGACTTCGGCACCGACCACGAGCAGGTCTCCTACGCGGCGGTGGCCGCGGCCGTGGGCATCCCGTCGATCACGGTGACCCGGCCGGGGGAGATCCGCGCGGCGCTGACCAAGGCGTTCGACGCCGAAGGCCCCTACCTGGTGGACCTGATCACCGACCCGGACGCGCTGTCGATGCCGCCGAAGGTGTCGGCCGAGCAGATGAAGGGCTTCGCGCTGGCGGCGGGGAAGATCGTCCTGTCCGGCGGGGTCGGCAAGATGGTGGACCTGGCCAGGTCGAACCTCCGGAATCTGAAGGGCATATGATCCCCTGCTGGGGAGCACAGCTAACTGGAGGTTTTCATGTCCGAGATCACGTTCAAGGGCAACCCGGTCACGGTCGGCGGCACGTTCCTGCGGCCCGGTGACAGCGCGCCCGGCTTCAAGCTGGTGGGCAAGGACCTGTCCGACGTCTCGCTGGCCGACTTCGACGGCAAGTACAAGATCCTCAACATCTTCCCGAGCGTCGACACCGGCGTCTGCGCGGCGTCGGTGCGCCGGTTCAACCAGGTCGCCGCCGAGCACCCGGACGCCGTCGTGCTGTGCGTCTCGGCCGACCTGCCGTTCGCGCAGGGCCGCTTCTGCGGCGCCGAGGGCCTGGACAAGGTGGTGACGCTCTCGCTGATGCGCGGCAGGGAGTTCCTGACCGACTACGGCGTGGCGCAGGAGACCGGTCCGCTGGCCGGTCTCGCGGCCCGCGCGGTCGTCGTGCTCGACGGCGAGAACAAGGTCGTCTACTCCGAGCTCGTGCCGGAGATCGCGCAGGAGCCCGACTACGAGGGCGCCCTCAAGGCCCTCGCCTAAGGGGTCAGGTCTTCCGGCCGATTCCGCAGAGGATGAGCGACTTCTCCGGGTTCCCGGGGAAGTCGATCATGTCGGTCTCGTCGGGACGCCACTGCGGCAGCCAGACCACTCCCGGCTCCTCGATCGCGAAGCCGTCGAACAGCCCCTCGATCTCGTCCCTGCTGCGCAGCGTCAGCGGGCTGGCGGAGTTCTGGTAGACCTCGGTGCCCTTGCTCACCGCCGCCGCGCGGGCGTCGCTGGTGCCGTGGGACAGGACCAGAAAGCTGCCCGGCGCCATCGCGTCCCTGAGCGTGGCGATGATCCGGCCGGGGTCGTCGGAGCGGGCGATGAAGTGCAGCACCGCCACGAGCAGGATGCCGACCGGGCGGCCGAAGTCGATGCCCAGCTCGCCGTCCTTCAGGATCTCCTCGGGGCTGCGCAGGTCGCCGCGCACCACGGTGGTGTCGCTGTCGAGGGCCAGCAGCGCCCGCGCGTGCACGAGCACGACCGGGTCGTTGTCCACGTACGCCACCCGCGAGCCGGGGGCGGCCACCTCGTGGACGTTGCCCTGGGTCGGCAGGCCGGTGCCGATGTCCAGGAACTGCGTGATGCCCTGCGCCGACAGGTGCCGCACCGCGCGCCCGAGGAAGGCGCGGTTGGCCCGCGCGGCGGCCCTCAGCTCGGGGGCCACCCGTAGGATCTTCTCCGCCGCCGCCCGATCGGCCGGGAAGTTGTCCTTGCCGCCCAGGTAGTAGTCGTACAGCCGGGCGGCGTTGGGCTTGTTCGGATCGAAGCCCCTCGAACCCCTCTGCTCCAACCGGTGATCCCCCGATCACAAGTATTTCGGCCTTTGCCGAGAATCCTACGTATTCGACCCGTGACATGGCGCGAGATCGGCCATAACGTCCGGGAGGGGATCACCGCGCTATGGAACGGCATGCGCGATACTCGGCGGTGTGCTGAGCGACGACACCGGCGCCCCTGCGGCCGTGCCGGACCAGGTGCGGCGGATCGTCTCGCTGGTCCCCTCGCTGACCGAGTCGGTCGCCGCCACCGTGCCCGAGGCGCTGGTCGGCGCCACCGACTGGTGCTCGCATCCGGCCGGCCTCGACGTGGCCCGCGTGCGCGGCACCAAGAACCCCGACCTCGACGCGATCGTCCGGCTGCGTCCCGACGTCGTCCTCGCCAACTTCGAGGAGAACCGCGAGCCGGACATCCTGGCGCTGCGCGAGGCCGGCGTCCCGGTCTGGGTGACGGTGATCAGGACGGTCGAGGAGGCGTTCACCTCGCTGGCCAGGATGTTCGAGCTGGCCTGCCGTACCGGGGAGCCGCCGTGGCTGGAGGCGGCGCGGGCGGCCTGGGACCTGCCGGAGCCGGACCCGCGCAGGAGCGCGGTCGTGCCGATCTGGCGGCGGCCCTGGATGGTCGTCGGCAGCGGCACCTTCACCGGCGACGTGCTGCGGCGGCTCGGCGTCGACAACCTCTACGCCGACCACGCCGAGCGCTATCCCAAGATCCCGCTGCCCGACCTGGTGGCCGCCGCGCCCGACCTGGTCGTGCTGCCCGACGAGCCCTACGCCTTCTCGGCCGAGGACGGGCCCGAGTCGTTCCCCGGCCTGCCGTGCGCGCTGGTGAGCGGGCGCCTGCTCACGTGGTACGGGCCGTCGCTGGCCGATGCCCCCTCGCTGCTGGGCGCGGTGCTGGGCCGTACCGGAGGCTAGGCGCGGTCGGCGAGCTGCGACGACCCCAGGGCCGCGTCCACGGCGTCGGGGGAAAGGACGTGCTCCGTCACGATCACCGCCGTGCCCACGACGCCCGCGCGGTCGCCGAGCGTGCTGGTCACGATGTCGAGGTTGCGCGTGGTGTACGGCAGGCTCCGCCGGTAGACGCTCTCCCTGATGCCCGTCAGGTAGTGCTCCCGGGTCTCGGCCATGTCGCCGGCCAGCACCAGCACCCCGGGGTTGAGCAGGCTCACCGCCGTGGCCAGCACGATCCCCAGCGTACGGCCGGCCTCCTGGGTGCGCGCGATGGCCGTCGGGTCACCGGCCTGCACCAGCCTGACGACGTCGCGGCTGGAGACCTGCCCCAGGTCGGCGGCCAGGGCGTGGCCGCTGGCCAGCGAGGCGACGCAGCCGCGCGAGCCGCAGGTGCAGACCCGGTCGTCGCTCTCGCGCAGCCGTACGTGGCCGATGTTGCCCGCGGCCTCCTCCACGCCCCGGTAGATCTGGCCGTCGATGACGATGCCCGCGCCGATCCCGGTGGAGACCTTGATGAGCAGCAGCGAGGGCGTCTCGCGCCAGTGCCGCCACCACTCGCCGAGCGCCATGGCCTTGGCGTCGTTCTCCACCAGGATCGGCACGTCGAAGCCGGCCCCGATGGCCTCGGCGATCGGGTACTCGTCCCAGCCGGGCATCAGGAACGACCTGATCGCGCGGCCCGAGGTGTGGTCGACGGAGCCCGGCAGGTCGACGCCGATGCCGCAGACCCGGTCGCGGGCGTGCCCGGTCCGGTCCAGCAGGCGCTGGAACGCCTGGCGGACCCAGCTCAGCACGGGCTCGGGGCCCAGCTCGATGCGGATCTCGGTGTGCTCCTCGGCCAGCGGGCGGGCGGCGAGGTCGGTCAGCGCCACCCGGGCGTGCCCCGCGCCGAGGTCGGCCACGAGCGCGAACCGGTTGGTGGCGTCGATGTCGAGCACCGACGGCGGCCGTCCGCCGCCGGAGATGGCGACGCCGGACTCGTGGATGTAGCCGGCCTCGATCAGCCGGTCGACCCGGTCGGTGATCGTCGAACGGGACAGGCCGGTGAACTCGATCAGTTCCTTGCGCGTCCGGCAGGAGCCGTTCCTGATGAGCTGGAGCATCTGCCCTGCCGTCAGCATGGCCTATCCCTTCTCCGCCCCGGCGGTGAGTCCTTCGGTCAGCAGCCGCTCGCCGGCGAAGAAGATGATCACGATGGGGAGTGTCAGAACCACCGATCCTGCCATGAGAACCGTGGTCGGGATCTCGATACTGCCCGCAAGCTGTGACAGGCCGAGCGAGACCGTCCACCGTTCCCGCCGCTCGACCAGGAAGAGGAGGGCGAACAGAAACTCGTTCCAGGCGATCATGAAGGCGTACAGCCCGGTCGCCAGGAGGGCCGGCTTGGACAGCGGCAGCACCACCCGCCAGATGGTCTCCACCCGGGAGCAGCCGTCGATGGCCGCCGCCTCCTCGACGCTCTGCGGGACCGTCTCGAAGTAGTTGCGCAGCATGTAGACGGTCACCGGGACCGTCTGGGCGATGTAGACGAGGATCAGTCCGGGCAGCGAGCCGCGCAGTCCCATCATCGTGAACAGCACGAACAGCGGGATGGCCAGCACGATGGCGGGGAAGAGATAGACGGCCAGGAACAGGAAGTGCACCTGCCTGCGGCCGAAGAAGCGCAGCCTGGCCACGGCGTAGGCGCCCGGGATGGAGATGGCCAGCGTGACCGCCACCGAGGAGACGGCGATGATCGCGCTGTTGCCCATGAAGGTCAGGAAGCCCTGCCGGGTCAGGACGTCGGCGTAGGTGCTCAGGGTGATGGCGTTGGGCCAGAGCGATCCGGGTTCGAGGATCAGTTCCTGGATGTCGCGTACCGACAGCATCACCATGTAGAAGAACGGGAACGCGGTGATCACGAACAGGAAGGCGATCACCAGCGGGCGCAGCGCGCGAAGCAGCGCGCGCTCGAACCTATCCCTGCTCACGCGCACCTCCCGAGAAGAAGCGCAGGTAGATCACCAGGAAGACGACGAGCACCGCGGCCAGCACGATGGCCTGCGCGGCCGAGGCGCCGATGTCGTCGCGGGCGGTCAGGAAGTTGTAGACGCGCACCGAGACCACCTCGGTGCCCGCGCCGCCGCCGGTGAGCAGGTAGACGTCGTCGAACTTGGTGAAGGTGAAGACGAAGCGCAGCACCGACAGCAGCGCGATGATCCGCCAGAGCTGCGGCATGATCACGTAACGGAAGCGCTGCGTGGGCGTGGCGCCGTCGACCACGGCCGCCTCGTCGAGTTCCTTGGGCAGCGCCTGCAGCCGAGCCAGGATGAACAGGAACGCGAACGGGAAGTACCGCCACGCCTCGAAGGCGATCACCGTCAGCAGGGCCACCGGCACGTCGATGCCGAGGAAGGTGCCGCGGGCCTGCGACAGGAAGGCGATCGGCTCGCTCAGCCAGGTGTTGACGATCCCGTACTGCGGGTTCAGCATCACCTCCCACAGGAAGGCCACGGCCACGACCGGCGCCACGTACGGCACCAGGATCGACGCCCTGACCATCGTCCGCCCGGGGAACCTGTCGCGGAGCGCGAGCGCGGCCACCAGCCCGACGGCGATCGACAGCCCCGTGCCCGCCACCGTGTAGACGAGCGTGTTGACCAGCGCCGTCCAGAAGCCGGGCTCGGAGATCACGTAGGTGAAGTTCTCCAGCGTGTAGTGGCCGAAGACGCCGACCCGCCTGATGTTGATCAGCCGGACGTCCTGGAAGGCCAGCATGATCGCCCACAACAGCGGCACCACCACCACGACCAGCGTGACCACCAGCGTGGGCGAGATCAGCGCGAGCCCGGCCCTGCCCTCCTGCTGCCTGAGCGTCCCCCTCACTGGCGGATCCCGCGCTTGATGCTCTCGACGTCCGCCTTGGCCTGCGCCGCGGCGGCCTCCGGCGTCAGCGAGCCCTCCACGATCCCGCTCAGCGCCTTGGGCACGGGCAGTTCACCCATCGTGGCGCCGACCAGCTTACCCTGCCCCTGCGGGATGCCCCAGCGGCCGAAGGTGTCGGGGCTCTTGCGCAGCGCCTCCAGCGTCGCGGCCGGGTAGATCTCCGACAGCGGCTTCTTGGTGTCCACTCCCGCGGGCAGCTTGGCCCAGGCGTCGGCGTGGCCGGTGCGGGTGGGGAACTTGCCCTCGGGCGCCATGCCCATCCAGCGCTCGTAGCCCTCGTTCATCATGTACGCGACGAACTTGGCCGCCGAGTCCTTGGCGGCGTCGCGGGTGATGGCCCAGGAGACGATCTCGCCGTACTGCGCGGGCGCGGTCCCGTCCGGGCCCTTCAGCGCGGTCACCACGCCGGTGTTCTTCGCCAGCCACTCCTTGTCGGTACGGCACTGCGCGCACGAGGGCAGCGCGTCGGCACGCAGCCCGGCCATCTCGTCCAGGATGAACGACGACCAGATCATCATGGCCGCCTTGCCGGAGAAGTACGTGGCCCTGGTCGAGTCGACGTCCTGCTTGCCCTTGACCGAGTACTGCTTGGCCAGCGTGGAGTAGAACGTGAGGGCCCGCACGCAGTTGGGGGAGTTCAGCGCCACGTTGCCGGAGCCGTCCACCAGCTCGCAGCCGTTGGCCAGCGCGACGTGCTCGAAGCTCTGGGCGGTGAAGGAGTCCTTGGGCGCGACCGCCAGCGTGATGCCGGCGACGTCGGCGCCGTGCAGCTTGGCGGCGGCGGCCTGCAGCCGCTCGTAGGTGTCCGGCGGCTCCAGGCCGGCCTTCTCGAACAGGTCCTTGCGGTAGAGGACGAGCTGGGCCCAGCCGTCGCTGGGCACGGCCAGCAGCTTGCCGTCGGCGGTGCTGAGGTCGAGGGCGCGCTTGGAGAAGCCGGCACGGCCGAGCTGGTCGACGACCTTGCCCGGCGTGTCGGTGTCGAGCAGCTCGTTGGTCTCCATCTCGCGTACCGCCGCCAGCGGCAGCGCGCCGATGACGTCGGGCAGGTCGCCGGCGGCGGCGGCCGCGGTCAGCGTCTGGCTGAACTGGTCCTCGGCCACCGGCACCAGCTTGACCTTGATCCCGGTCTTCTGCGTGAACTCGGTGACGATCTTGTTCTGTACGTCCATCCGGTCGGGGAGGTTCTCCTCGGTCCAGACGGTGATCTCGGTGGCGGCGGCGGGCCGGCTGCCCCCGCCGCCGTCCCCGCAGGCGGTCATGGCCGCGGCCAGCGCGGCGGCGCTGAGAACGGCGGTTGCCTTTCCTGGCATGGCTCGCTCCTCGGTCTGCACCCGGCACTCCGAGCGGCATGACGCCGGGTGTCCGGCAAGGCCCCCCGCGAAAGGGGGTAGGCCGCCTTTACCCCACGATGAGCGGCCGCAACGTGTGATAGGCGATGCCGAGACCGGTACGGACCCTCGCCGGGCTCCCACTCCACACCGGATCCTCGTGCTCGACCGACACCACCCCGTCGTACCCGCCTTCCTGAAGTGCGTCAATGACCCGGGTCCAGTCGACCTGCCCGCGGCCGGGCACGCGGAAGCGGTACCAGCCCTTGTCGCCGCTGATCGGGCCGTGGAAGCCGGTGTGGTCGATCCGGCCGGCGAGGATCTCGGTGTCCTTGGCCTGCACGTGCGCGATCTCCGACACGTACGGCCGCGCCGCCGCCACCGGATCCACGCCCAGCGCCACCAGATGGGACGGGTCGTAGTTGAGCTTGAGCCCGAGCCCGAACATCCACTCCCAGAGCTCGGGGGAGTAGGCCAGGTTGCCCGGGTACCCGTCGGGGTGCCAGCTCTTCATGACGCAGTTCTCGATGACCACATCGACCCCGAGGCCCCGGGCGTGCTCGACCAGCGGCCCGAACACGTCTTCGGCCTTCTTGAGGTTGTCGTGGACGGTCATCCCGGCGTCGCGGCCGACGAACGTGCCCACGGTCGGGCAGCCGAGCGCCGCCGCCGCCTCGACGCACCGCCTGACGTGCGCGTTCACCTGTGGCCCTTCGGTTGGGTGCAGGTTGTTCTCGTAGTAGGCGATCGAGGAAAGGGCGAGTCCGGTGTCCGCGAAGATTCGCCTGACCCGCTCGTATTCGATCTCATCGAATCGCTCTACTCTGATGTGATTTCGGTTGTCCGTTGCCGGCCATCCGGCCACCTCCAGGGCTTCGAACCCCTGGTCGACGGCCCAGCGTGCGATGTCGGAAAGGTTGCTTTCCGGAAGACACGCTGTCAGGAACCCCAATTTCATCGGCTACCTCCAACAGAAGTCGTAGACTTACGAGTGCTAAAGGCACAACTATCGCGTGCAAACAAGCACTAAACCTCTGACTTTTGTTTGATCAAAAAGCGTAAGTGTGGGGAATGCACGTCATCACCATCCAAGGGCCAGGTGCAGTCCGCGTCAGTCTGGAGCCAACCGGTGAGCTGGAGCCGGGCAGCGTGCGGGTCCGCACGATCTACTCAGGTGTCTCGGCGGGAACGGAACTCACCGCCTACCGCGGCACCAACCCGTATCTCACGAGGAAGTGGGATACCGAGCAGCGACTCTTCGTCGAGGGCCGCACACACGCCTACCCGCTCACCGGCTGGGGCTACCAGGAGGTGGGCGAGGTCGTCGAGGCCGCCCCCGACGTGCGCGAGCCGCAGGTGGGCAGCGTCGTCTGGGGCGTCTGGGGCCACCGCGACGAGGCCGTGGTGCCCGCCGAACGGCTGGCCGGGCACCTCATGCCGCCCGGCGCCGACGCGCTGACCGGCGTGTTCGCCCGCGTCGGAGCCATCGCGCTCAACGCCGTCCACGCGGCCGACCTGCACCTGGGCGACCAGATCGCGATCTTCGGCCAGGGCGTCATCGGCCTGCTCGCGACCCGGCTGGCCGTGCTCAGCGGCGCCCGCGTGGTCGCCGCCGACGCCATCCCCGAGCGGCTCGAACTCGCCCGCCGCTTCGGCGCCGCCGAGACCTACGACGTGCGCGAGGGCTCGGTGGCCGAGTTCATGCGCAAGCGGGTCGTGGGCGCCGACGTCGCCATCGAGCTCAGCGGCAGCCACGCCGGCCTGCACGAGGCCATCAGGACCGTCCGCAGGGGCGGCAGGGTGGTCGCGGCCGGCTTCTACCAGGGCGACGGGCTCGGGCTGCGGCTCGGCGAGGAGTTCCACCACAACCAGGTGCAGCTCGTCTCCTCGCAGATCGGCGGCGTGGCCGCGTGGCTGTCGCACCGCTGGGACGTGGAACGGCTGCAGCGCACGTTCATGGAGCTCGTCCACCGCCGCGAGGTCGACACCGGCGACCTGGTCAGCCATGTCATGGACGCGGCCCAGGCGGCGGCGGCCTTCGAGCTGATCGACCGCCGCCCGTCGGAGGTGCTCCAACTCGTCTTCAAGTTCAAGGAGCCAGCGTGAAGCTTGCCGTACAGGAGCAGCTCCTGCCGGGGCGCAGCCTGCAGGAGAAGTTCGCCTTCGCGGTCGATGCCGGATTCGACGCGATCGAGCTGCGCGGGAAGGGCGACTTCCACTTCGCCGGGCGGCTGACCGAGCTGAAGCGGGCCCTCGCCGACGGGGTGGTGATGCCGACCGTCTGCGTGGACATGCCGCACTTCATCGGCGACTTCGACGCGGCCAGACGCACCGACGCCATCCAGCAGTTGCGCTCCCAGCTCACCGTCATCGCGGAGCTGGGCGGGATCGGCGTCATGACGCCCGCCTCGTGGGGGCAGTTCTCGCGGCGGCTGCCGCCGTTCGAGCCGCCGCGCAGCCCGAGGGAGGATCGCGAGGTGCTCACCGAGGCGCTCGGGGTGCTCGGCGAGCACGCGCAGCGCAACGGCGTGCTGATCATGCTGGAGCCGCTCAACCGCTACGAGAACCACATGGTCAACACCCTGGCCGAGGCGGTGTCCTACTGCTCCATGGACGCGATCAAGGTGGTCGGCGACACCTATCACATGAACATCGAGGAGGACGACCCCTGCCGCTCGCTGGTGGAGGCGGCGCCGTACCTCGCGCACATGCAGATCAGCGAGTCCAACCGCAACCAGCCCGGCACCGGGCACCTCGACTGGGGTTCCCAGCTCGCCGCGCTCGACGCCACCGGGTACGAGGGCTATCTGGCGCTGGAGTGCCGCCTGCGCGGCGAGCCCGAGATCGTGCTGCCGCAGACGGCGGCGTTCGTCAGGAAGTTCCTGTGATCCGCCAGGCGGTGCGGGTCCTGGTCGCCAACTGGGACGGCAGCTACACCGTGCCCTCGCGGCGGCTCTACCCCCACCAGTGGAGCTGGGACTCGGCGTTCGTCGCGATCGGCAACGCCCGCTGGTCGCCGCGGCGGGCCAGGTCCGAGCTGCTGTCCCTGTTCGGCGCCCAGTGGCGGGACGGGCGCGTGCCGCACATCGTCTTCAACCCGGAGGTGCCCGATGGCGCCTACTTCCCCGGGCCCGACGTCTGGGAGGTCCGCGCGCCTTCCGGCGCGGCCACCTCGGGCATTGTTCAGCCACCGGTCCACGCACTGGCCGCCTGGCGGGTCCACCTGGCCGATCCCGATCCGGCCTTCCTGCGGCGGATCTACCCCCGGCTCGTGGCCCAGCAGAACTTCCTGCGCACCGCACGCCGTTCCGCGGACGGCCTGATCTCGATCGTGCACCCGTGGGAGTCCGGCATGGACAACAGCCCCGCCTGGGACGCGCCGCTGGCCGCCGTCCAGGCCGGGCCCATGGGCGCGCGGCGCAGGGACCTCGTCCACGTCAACGCCGACGAGCGTCCTACCGACCGCGACTACGAGCGCTACACCGCGCTGGCCCGCGCCTACCGCGACACCGGCTACCGCAGGGCGGGCGCCTTCGCGGTCGAGGATCCGCTGTTCAACGCCGCGTACGGCATCGCCGAGACGTCACTGGCGCGCATCGCCAGGGCGATCGGCCGCGACCCCGACCCGCACCACCGCGAGGCCGCCGAGATCACCGCCGCCATGATCGCCCACCTCTACGACGACGGCCTCTTCCACGCCCGCGACGCCGGCACCGGCTGCCCGATCCGCTCCCAGAGCGCCGCGGGGCTCATCCCGCTCATGCTGCCCGACCTGCCGCGCGAGATCGCCAACGCGCTGATCGGCACCGCGCTCGACCGCTTCGAGATCAAGAACGGGCTGCTGCCCAGCTACGCCCCGGGCACCCCGGAGTTCGACCCGGCCCGCTACTGGCGCGGGCCGAGCTGGCTCAACCTGACCTGGCTGCTCTGGCAGGGGCTGCGGCACCGCCGTCCCGACCTGGCGCAGACGCTGGCCGACGGCATGATCGGCGCGGTCGCGCGGTCGGGCTTTCGCGAGTACTTCGACCCGTTCACCCGCGCTGGGCACGGCTGCCGCGACTTCAGCTGGTCAGCCGCGCTCGTCCTGGACGTCGCGGCAGAGCACGGCCTGGAGGGACTCCCTGCGGCGGGCGGCGAGGTCGCCAAGGAACTCGGGCGCCTTGCCGAAGCGGACGACGTCGGTGATCACGTGCTCACGTAGCCACGGGCCGATGCCGTGCAGCAGTTCGACCGTCTCGCGCGAGAGGCGGTCGCGGTCCCAGGCGTGGGACATGCCGCGCGGCACCCGGCCGATCTGCGCGCAGCGCAGGCTCAGGCCGTTGTGGTGGAACTCCTCGCCGAGCCGTACCTGTCCCGCGCCGCCGGTGTAGAAGGCCAGGTCGATCGCGCTGCCCTGGGGGCGCAGCAGCTTGAGCGCCAGTGCCAGCGCGCGCTCCTGGCCGCGGCACTGGAAGACCACGTCGGCGCCGTGGTCGTTCGGCCCGTGGCGCCAGCGGTGCTTGAGCGTCAGCGCGTCCTCGGCCGGGAGCGTCCGCACGCCGAGCGCGGCGGCCACGCACAGGCGCGCGGGGGTCTCGTCGATGACCACGACCTCGGTCCCGGCTCCCGCGCCCGCCGCGAACGCCGCCACCAGCAGCCCGACCACGCCCGCCCCGATCACGGCCACCCGCCGCCCGCGCACCCCGTCGCGCAGGTCGCGCACGTCGGGGCCGAGCAGGTCGTGCGCCGCGTGCAGCAGGCCGTTGGCGCAGATCGGCCCCATGTGCGCGGCGTAGATCCCGAGCAGCGGGTCGAGGTCGTGGGGCAGCGTGACGAAGCGGTCGCGCCGCGGGTCGGCGGCGTAGGCGGTGCGGTGCCCGTAGGCCATGGCGACGATCTGGCCCACGGCGACCGCGTCCGTGCGGCTGTCCACGACCATGCCCACCTGCATGTACCCGATGCCGCGCACCGGGTACTCCATCACCGGGCCGCCCGTGCCGAACAACCCGAGCACCGGGTCCCAGGAGGTGTTCAGGTAAGGGTTGGTGCCCTTGACGTAGGTCAGCTCGGTTCCCGCGGAGATGCCGCTGTAGACGGTCTCCACCAGGAAGCCGCCGGGCGCCGCCATGGGCATCGGCTCCGAGATCAGGCTGACCCGCCCCGGCCCGTCGATGCTGAGGACCTCAGCCATCCAGCACCACCGGCTCCCGCGTGGCCGCCGACCGCGCCACCGCCTGCGCCAGGCGATGGGTCCGAAGCGCCTCGTGGTACGGCACGCGCACGTCAGCCTGTCTGCCCTGCACGGCGTTGACGAACTCCCTGTCCACCAGCGTCTTGGCCATCCCGCCGTCCTCGATCACCGTGCGCCCGTCGACCACCAGCCGCTCCTCGCCCAGGTCGAGCGTGACGCCCTCGGCGTGCACCTCCAGCCCGGCCCGCTGCTTGCCCGAGCACAGGCTGGTGGCGGCCAGCGTGCCCGCGGCGCCGCCGGTGAAACGCAGCACGGCCGCGGTGGCCCGGTCGATCTCGCCGTCCTCGGCGCCCTCCGACGGCACCGCGTGCACCATCGCTACCTCGCCCACCAGGATCCTGGCCAGGTCCAGCACGTGGACGGCCTGCTCCACGATCTGGCCGCCCGAGGTCTCGGTACGCAGCCACCAGCCCACCGGCGGCACCTTGTCGAGCCAGTGGCCGAGGGCCAGCCGTACCGGACGGCCGGCGAGCAGGTCACGGGCCTTCTGCAGGATGTCGAGGTAGCGCCAGTGGTGCCCGACGGCGGAGGGGAGGCCGCGGCGGGATATCTCTGCGGAGATCTTTTCGGCCGTCTCTAGATCAATCGCTAACGGCTTTTCCACGAAAAGCGGAAGATTACACGACAGGGCATCTGTTTCCGGGTTACCGTGCGCGAAAGGCGGCACGCACACGTAGACGGCATCCAGCCCGCCGGCGTCCAGCAGGTCGGCATGATCCCCGTACGACGGGGAACCATACCGAGAGGCCAGTGCTTCGGCCTTATGGGGAACCGCGTCGGCGATTCCGGCAATCGTCACGTCGGGGAATGCTGAGAGCACGTCTGCGTGGCGGGCGGCCACATTTCCAGCACCTATGATGCCGATTCGAGTTATTGGCGACACAGGATGGCATATCCCACATCCGCCGATGAACAAACGAAAATGTTCGAGCTCCTATCGACAGGGCATGTGTCGCCAACCGTGACCTGAGACGATCGGGGTGAGCACATGCAGACGGATCCGCGGGTCCGGGACTGGTATCGGCGGCGCACGAGCAGCGCCGCCGACTGGTCGCCGGACACACTCGTGGCCGCCAAGGGGGCGACCACGGTGAGCGTGGTTCTACCCGCCCGTGACGAGGAGCGCACCGTCGGGCGGATCGTCTCGGTGATCAGGAGTGACCTGCCCGACCTCGTCGACGAGATCGTCGTCGTGGACTCACGCTCCACCGACGCCACGGCCGCCGTGGCCGCGGCGGCCGGCGCCACCGTCGTCCACCAGGACGAGGTGCTGTCGCACCTGCCGCCGCTGTCGGGCAAGGGCGAGGCGCTCTGGAAGGGACTGGCCGCCAGTTCCGGCGACCTCGTCGTCTTCGTCGACGCCGACCTGCGCGACTTCCACTCCGGCTTCGTCACCGGCCTGCTCGGCCCGCTGCTGCTCGACCTGGGGGTCCAGTTCGTCAAGGGCGCCTACGACCGGCCGCTGAACGGGCGGCGCGGCGAGGGCGGCCGGGTCACCGAACTCGTCGCCCGCCCCCTGCTCAACCTGTGGTGGCCCGAGCTGTCCGGCTTCATCCAGCCGCTCGGCGGCGAGTACGCGGCCCGCAGAACGGTCCTGGAACGTGTGCCGTTCGCCACCGAGTACGGGGTGGAACTCGGTCTGCTCGTGGACCTGCTCGAACTCGCCGGCCTCGACGCCATGGCCCAGGTGGACCTGGGCTGCCGCACCCACGCGCACCAGTCCACGGCGGCGCTCGGCCGCATGGCCGCCCAGATCATGATCACCGCGTGGACCCGGCTCGAACGCCAGGGCCGCGTGGTGTCGGCGGCCCCGCCCGCGCACGCCCTGCTCCAGTTCGACACCGAACGCCGTACGGCCAGCGCCGACGTGGGCGTGGCCGAGCGGCCGCCGCTGGCTTCCCTGGCCATCGAGGAGGACGTCGCGTGAACATCCTGATGAACGCGGGACCCTGGCTGGAGGTGCCGCCACCCGGATACGGCGGCATCGAGAACGTGGTGGCCACGCTGGTGCCCGCGCTGCGCGAGCGCGGCGTACGCGTGGTGCTGGCCACGGTCGGGGCCAGCACGATCGAGGCCGACGAACTGGTCTCGGCCTTCCCCGAGGGGCAGTTCGCCCATTTGCAGAAGCCGTACAACCAGGTGATGGGGCTGGCCCACGCCCACCAGGCGCGGGTGGCGGAGGAACTGCGCCGCCGCGACGACATCGACCTCGTCCACGACCATCTGGAGGTGGTCGGGCCCGCGGTCCTGTCGGCGCTCGGCGGCCCGCCCGTGCTCCACACCCTGCACTGGGACCTGCGCAAGCACCCCCGCTTCTACGGCGCCTGGCCGCAGGAGATCGCCGTCAACGGCGTCTCCCACGACCAGCTCACCAGGGCGCCCGCCGCGCTGCGCGCCGCCGCCGTGGGCGCCGCGCACCTGGCCACCCCGCTGGCCGAGCGCGACCTGCGCTTCCCGCGCGGCGAGCACGTCGCGGTCATGGGCAGGATCTGCGCGCTGAAGGGCCAGCACCTGGCCGCCCGCGTCTGTCAGAAGCTCGGCCTTCCACTGGTGCTGGCCGGGCCGGTCAGCGGCCTCGGCGGCCCCGCCGAGCTGGAACGCGTCCTGGAGGACCCGGAACACCCGCTCCACGGGCACCCCGACGTGCGCTACCACCACGAGCAGGTCGCCCCCTACCTGGACGGCGAGCTGGTCCGCTGGGTCGGCGGCGTCGCCGGCGACACCCGCGACGAGCTCTACGGCAGCGCCAGAGCCGCCCTCTTCCCCCTGCAATGGGACGAACCCGGCGGCACCGCCGTGGTCGAGGCCCTGGCCCTGGGCGTCCCCGTGGTCGGGCTGCGCCGGGGCTGCCTGCCCGAACTGGTCGAGCACGGCCGTACCGGCTTCCTGGCCGACGGCGAGGAGGAACTGGCCGAGTGGCTGCTGCGCGTCGACGACCTCGACCCGGAGGAGTGCCGCCGCGAGGCACGCACCCGCTTCACCCCGGCCGTCATGGCCGATCGCTACCTGGAGCTCTACGCGGCCACCCGCGCCAGGCTCAGTTGAACCCCCGCGGCAGCACCGCCACCGGGCAGACCGAGGCGCGCAGCACCTTCATCGCCAGCTCGCCCAGGAAGACCCGGTGCGCCTGCGCGTCCTCGCTGCTCGCGCAGACCAGCAGGTCGCCGGGCGGCCACTCGACGGCCCCGATCGCGGCCGCCACGTCGTAGCCTTCGGCGACCTCCGCCTCGGCCTCGATGCCGGTGCCCTCCCAGGCCAGCCGTACCGCGAGGGCGAGGTCGTCGCGCAGCCGGCCGGCGTCGTCGGTGCGCAGGTCGAGCGTGATCAGCCGCAGCGGGACCCCGAGCCGCAGCGCCGCCTGGGCCACGCGCTCCACGGCCTCGTCGCACTGCGGCCGGTGCACGTACGCGAGCGTCAGCCGGGTCGGCGCGTCAGGCGGCCGGTAGCCGGCCGGGGCCAGCATCACCGCCTCGGGCGACAGGTGCAGCAGGTGGTCGGAGGTGCTGCCGATCGCGATGCGGCCGTGCTGCCCGCCGCCGGCCGAGCCGACCACGATCAGGTCCGCCTTGATCCGGCTGGCCAGCACCGCCAGGCCGCGCCCCGCCCCGCGGCTCTCGAACGCCATGTACTCCGCCGGCCGCTCGCCGAGCTCGCCCGCGGCGTGGGCCAGGTTCGCCTGCGCCTCGACCGCCTGGCCGGGGCTGCCCGGCGGGTAGATGGTAGCCACCGTCAGCTCACCGCCGGTGACCTGCGTGATCGCGGTCCCCAGCGCGAGCGCGTCCCGTCCTCCAGCGTCGCCGGTGTAGCCGACGATCACGTGCGCACCGATCACGCATCCCTCTCTACCCGTTCTGAGCTGGGAATACGCGGCTTCCATCAGACGTTGTGATGACTTGGAGGCGCACGCGACGTGAAGATCACACCAGACACGGAATTCAACGGCTTCGGCGGGCAGGTCACCCTCAGGGAAGCCGTGAAACAGCTCAAAGCACGCGAGATGGACTGCACCATCTCCCGCGAGACCCTCGAAGGCAAGGTCAGCGTCTTCGCCGAGTGCGTACAGCGCGGTTTCACCCCGCTGCGCAGCGAGATCATGGCCGCCTACTACGTGGCGGAGAACGACGCGGCCACGGCCGCCTTCGACACCGGACTGATCACCGAGGGCGAGCTCACCCAGCGCCGGCTCGATCTCGCCCGCATCCTCACCGGCACCGCCTGACCCCGATCGGCTCCCTCATCGGCTGAACGGCCGATGCGTATCGGCCGAAGGGCCGACGAAACCACGCGGTAAGATCATTAAGGTCGTGTCCATCGTTTCTTCACCGATTGGACATGTGTTGTACCGCGACATCGTCGACTTCGCCCTCGGCACGCCCGGCTGGGTGCACACCTTCGCGGAGGTGGGCACCGACGCCGGGCTCTTCGTGTTCGCCGCCCTGTTCGTGCTGTGCTGGTGGCGGGCCCGCCGCGCGCCCGCGCGCGAGCTGGCGCTGTCCCTGGTCGGGCCGTTGGCGGTGGTCGTCGCCTATGGCGTGAGCGAGGTCGTGAAGCTGATCGTGCGCGAGGAACGGCCGTGCCGCGGCGTCACCACCGTGGCCGCCTGCCCGCCGGCCGGCGACTGGTCGTTCCCGAGCAACCACTCCGTGATCGCCGCCGGCGCCGCGGGCGCGCTCGTCCTGGCCTGGCGCGCGCTCGCCTGGGTCGTGCTGCCGCTGGCGGCGATCATGGCGTTCTCCCGCGTGTTCGTCGGCGCCCACTACCCGCACGACGTGGCCGCCGGGTTCGCGCTGGGCCTCGTGATCGCGCCGCTGGTCACGCTGCTGTGCGTCGGCGCCGTCACACCCCTGGTCCGTCTGGTACGCGACCGGCAGGCCCTCGCCGCCTAACGGGCGAACCGGTCGGTCGCCTCCACCAGGCGGTCCACGATGCCCGGCTCGGTCGAGGCGTGCCCGGCGTCGTTCACCACGTGGAAGTCCGCCTCCGGCCATGCCTTGTGCAGGTCCCAGGCGGTCGCCATCGGCGTACAGGCGTCGTAGCGGCCCTGCACGATCACGGCGGGCAGGTGGCGGATCTTGCCGACGTCGCGGATGAGCTGCTCGGGCTCGAACCACCCGCCGTGCGTGAAGAAGTGGTTCTCGATGCGCGCGAACGCCAGCGCCATCCGCTCCTCACCGAACTCCGCGACCAGTTCGGGATCGGGCAGCAGCGTCACCGTCGAGCCCTCCCACTGCGCCCACGCCCGCGCCGCCGGCACTCGCACCGCCGGGTCGGAGCTCTCCAGCCGCCTGCGGAAGGCGGCCATCAGGTCGCCGCGCTCCTCCGCCGGGATCGGCGCCACGAACCCCTCCCACAGGTCGGGGAAGAGGTGGGAGGCGCCCTCCTGGTAGAACCAGTGCAGCTCACGGGGGCGCAGGGTGAAGATGCCGCGCAGCACCAGCTCCGTCGTGCGCTCGGGGTGCTTCTGCGCGTAGGCCAGCGCCAGCGCGCTGCCCCACGAGCCGCCGAACACCTGCCAGCGCTCGATGCCGAGGTGCTCGCGCAGCTTCTCCATGTCCGCCACCAGGTTCCAGGTGGTGTTGTGTTCCAGCGAGACCGCCGGGTCACTGGCGTGGGGCCGGCTGCGCCCGCAGTTGCGCTGGTCGAACAGCACGATGCGGTACAGCTCCGGGTTCCACTGGCGGCGGTGCTTGTCGGTGCACCCGCCGCCCGGGCCGCCGTGCAGCATGACCGCGGGCTTGCCGTCCGGGTTGCCGCACACCTCCCAGTAGACCTGGTTGCCGTCTCCGACCGGGAGAAGGCCGGAATCATAGGGTTCGATGGCCGGGTAGAGCTGTCTCATGATTCGGCATACTTCCATGTGTGGCCTTGGAAGCGGCGGCTCTCGCGGTGGGCAAGGCGGTCGGTGACCGCGCGGCGCGTACGTGGCTGGCGGCCAGGTCCACGGCGGACAGCCGCAGCCTCCCCCTGCTCGACCTCATGCGGTCGCGCTTCCCCGACCAGCTCGTGCGTCGCAAGGCCGAACGCCAGCTCGCCGACATCGCCGACTCCGTCACCGCCCGCGTGCTCAAACTGGCCGGTCACGAGTATCCCGGCCTGGAGGACAACGCCCGCGAGACCGTCCTGGCCGAGATCGTCGCGACCCTGTCCCGCGCGGACCTCTCCGACGCCGCCCTCCTGGCCGCCGACACCGATCCGGTACGGCTGGCCCGCTCCTTACCCCGCCCCAAGGACCTCGACGAGCCCGCCGCCAGGCTGTACGAGACCGTCCTCGACGAGGTCCTGGACTGCCTGGTCCGGATCGTCAGGCACCTGCCCGAGTTCCAGCCCCGGGCGGCGACCGAGACGCTGACCCGCCTGTCCGGCCTGGGGGAGCAGGTGGCGCTCATCCTCGACCGGCTGCCCGCGCGTACCCTCGAAGCCCCCGACGGCACCGACCGCGACGCCGCCTTCGCCCGCCGCTACCTGGAGCACGTCAGCCGCACCCTCGACACGCTCGACCTCATCGGCGTGCGGGTCGAACGCTTCACCCCGCGCACCTCGCTCAGCGTGGCCTACATCAGCCTGTCCGTCTCGGCCGCGCTGCCGCCCGCGCGTGAGATCCCGTTCGACGCCTGGCACGCGGGCGGCCGCGAGCCGGCCACGATGCGGGTGGAGAGCGCGCTCGGCCGCAGCCGCCGCACGCTGCTGCGCGGCGAGGCGGGCGGCGGCAAGAGCACGCTGTTGCGCTGGCTGGCCATCACCGCCGCCCGCAGCGCCTTCGAGTCCGACCTGTCGGACTGCAACGGGACCACGCCGTTCCTGGTCAAGCTGCGCAGCTACGCCGACCGCGAGCTGCCCCGCCCCGAGCACTTCCTGGACGGCTCCGCCGCGCCCCTCGCCGGCCTGATGCCGACCGGCTGGGTCCACCGCCGCCTGTCCTCAGGCCGGGCGCTGCTGCTGGTGGACGGCGTGGACGAGCTGACCGGATCCCAGCGCAAGGCGATCCGCCCCTGGCTGCGCGGCCTGCTCGCGGAGTTCCCCGGCATCCGCGTCGTGGTCACCTCCCGCCCGGCGGCGGCCGACTCGCGCTGGCTGGAGGACGACGGCTTCGTCTCCGCCTTCCTCGAACGCATGACCCCGGGCGACACCACCGCGCTCGTCCGCCACTGGCACACCGCCATCCGCACCGGCCACGACCTGCCCTGCGCGCCGGAGAAGCTCCCCGCCTACGAGGAGCGCCTGCTCACCCGCCTGGAGAACTCCACCCACCTGCGCTCGCTGGCCGCCACGCCCCTGCTGGCCTCCATGCTGTGCGCGCTCAACCTCGACCGCGAGGCCCAGCTCCCGCCCGACCGCATGGGCCTGTACGGCGCCGCCCTGGAGATGCTCCTGGAACGGCGCGACGCCGAACGCTCCATCCCCAGCTACGGCGCCATGCACCTCGACCGCGCCCAGAAGACGCAGATTCTTCAGGAACTGGCGTGGCAGCTCTCGATCAGCAACCGGGTCGAACTGGCCAAGCCCGCCGCCGTGTCCCGGGTGGGCAGGGTGGTGGCGGGGATGCCCCGGGTGCGGATGTCCGGCGAGGCGGTGCTGGAGTATTTGCTCGACCGCTGCGGCGTGATCAGGGAGGCCACGGAGGGGCGGATCGACTTCGTGCACCGGACGCTGCAGGAGTACCTGACGGCGCGGGCGGCGGCGGAGGACGGCGACATCGAACCCCTCGTCACCTGGGCGCACCGGGACCAGTGGCGTGACGTGGTGGTATTGGCCGCGGGGCACGCCAATGGGCCGGTCAGGACGGAGTTGCTGCGCGGGCTGCTGCGGAGGGTCGACACCGAGCCCCGGCAGGCGCGGCGGCTCAAGCTGGTGGTGACGGCCTGCCTGGAGACGATGCCTTCGGTGCCGGTGGAGCTGCGGGAGCGGATCGAGGCGTGTGTCCAGGACTTGGTGCCTCCCCGAAGCTCCAAGGCCGCCCGTTCCCTGGCCATGGCGGGGGAGGCGGTGCTCCACTGGCTGCCTGCGGACCTGTCGGGGCTGAGCGTGGCGGCGGCGCGGGCCACCGTGCGGACGGCGTGGCTGGTGAACGGGCCGCGGGCGCTGGAGATGCTGGCCGGATACGCGGGGGATACGCGTGAGGTGGTGCTTTCCGAACTGCTCACGGGATGGCGCTACTTCGACCCCGACATGTATGCGGAGCACGTCCTGTCGAGGACGGCCTTGACACCTCGGTTGCTGTGGATTCACACGAAGGGGCAGTTCAAGGCGCTCGACCGCATACAGCCCCAGCGGGGGATCTTCACCCTGAGCGCGTTGAAGGATGATCTCAGCCCGCTTCTCCGGCACCGGGACTCGCTGACGACGCTTGGCGCTCTCGGATTCCGTCAAGTCGTCGATCTTTCACCGCTCCGTTCCTTCACCTCCCTCGAAAGCCTGGCACTCGGTCACAACTGCTTTGAGAATCTCGCCTTTCTCGCCAGCCTGCCCCAACTGACTGATGTGACGCTCTTCGGGTTGGCCCAGATCACCGATTACGCGCCGCTCCGCACACTGCGCGAAGCGCACAGGTTGGCGCTCACCCAAGCTGCTGGGTTGACCCGGTGGGAGCAACTTCCCCCGCTCGATCACCTGGAGCACCTGTGGCTTGAAGGGTCCAGGTTGGTGGAAAGCGCACGCGACCTCGCCCAGCGTGCGCCCATGCTGAGGCGGCTGGACCTGGCCGAGGTGCCATTGCCTGCGGATATGGAGGCTTTGGGATACCTGCCGTTGGATCGTCTCAGCCTCAGGGAGATCGTGGAACTGGAGGATCTGAGGACGATCGCCAGATACCGCGATCTCACCAACTTGTGCCTCAGCGCCTGCCCAGGCGTTCACGATCTCAGCCCGCTCGCGGACCTCACCCGGCTGCAGACCCTGGACATCAGGGGCGTGCAGGCAGGGATCGACCTCGCGCCGCTGGCCGGGCTCCCGCTGACCAGGGTCGTGGTCGAACCTGGTCAGGTGGTGGTCAACGCGGATTGGCTCGGAGATCGGCTGGCTCGCGAACCATGATGGAAGGCATGGACGTGAAACTGGTCGAGCTCGACGAGATCCAAGCCGCCGCCGAGCGGATCGCCCCCGTAGCCGTCAGAACCCCGCTCGTGCCCATGGGCGAGGTGTGGGTCAAGCCGGAGAGTCTCCAGCGGGTCGGCTCCTTCAAGATCAGGGGCGCCTACAACGCCGCCGTCTCCCTCGCCGACGGGCGCGGCGTGGTCACCCACTCCTCGGGCAACCACGGCCAGGCGCTGGCGTACGCGGCCAAGAAGCTGGGTGTCCCGTGTGTCGTGGTGGTGCCGGAGGGGACGCCGCAGGTCAAGGCGGAGGCGATCGTCGGGCACGGGGCCGAGCTGGTCGTGGTGCCGCCGGAGCGGCGGGTGAGCGCGGCGGAGAAGGTGGCGGCGGAGCGGGGGATGACGATGGTGCCGCCCTACGACCACCCGGCGGTCATCGCGGGCCAGGGGACGATCGGGCTGGAGATCGTGGCGGATCTGCCGGACGTCGAGGTGGTGCTGGTCCCGGTGAGCGGGGGCGGGCTGGCCTCGGGGATCGCCTCGGCGGTCAAGGCGCTCAGGCCGTCGGCCGCGGTCGTCGGGGTGGAGCCGGAGCTGGCGGCCGACGCGCTGGAGAGCCTGCGCGCGGGGCGGCCGGTGTCGTGGGAGCCGGCCAGGACGTTCAGGACGATCGCCGACGGGCTGCGGGCCGACCTGTCCGAGCTGACCTTCGCGCACCTGCGGGAACGGCTGGACGACATCGTGACCGTCTCCGAGGACGAGATCCGCGCCGCCATGGGCCACCTGGCCAGGGCCGCGCGGCTGGTGGCCGAGCCCAGTGGCGCCACCGCCACCGCCGCCTACCTCGCGGGCCGGGCGCCGGCGGGCCGTACCGTGGTCGTGCTGTCGGGAGGCAACGTGGATCCCGGCCTGTTCCGCTCGGTGATCTAGGACGACCAGGGGAGGCGGGTCAGGAATCCGCGCTCGTCGCGGGCGTACTCGTCGAAGGCCCGCTGGATCTGCGCCAGGTCGGGCACCAGCGTACGGCGCAGCGTCCCGCCCTCCTTGTACTCCAGCTCATATCCCCCCGACTCTGGCGAGACCTGCATGAAGTGGCGCCCGAAGTTGACCAGGGCGGCGAAGGGGTTCTGGGCGGAGAGCGTGGCGAGCACGTCGTGGACGAGCCCGAGGTCCGGATCGGTGACGATCATCCCGTCGCCGGTGTGCAACTGCATGCCCGCATAGGCGCCGCGCGGTCCCGCGTTGTGGACGAGGTCGCGCTGCGGGTCGTAGCAGACCAGGCCGTGGGCGCCGGCGACGGCGAAGACCTGGCCGGACATCTCGTCCATGGACTCCAGGTCCATGGTGACCAGCACGTGGCCGGCGGCGTACGCCGTGAGCTTCCCGGGCAACTCCTCGGCGTACGGCGGCAGGGTGCCGCCCGGCGCGTCCTTCTTCGCCGCCAGGTACGCCTTACGGGCGTGATCTCGGGTGATCGGCTCCGGTTCCCGCCAGAGCATCAGCTCAACACTCACCTCGCCCATCTAACCGGACGATCGCCTCAGTCGGGGCATTCGCCAGCATAGGGCGCAAGATCCGCTTGCTGGCCGTGGCTTCTCCGCGTGGCGTCACGGCTGCTCGGACTGCGGAACCAACTCCACCGTGCAGTGCGCGCACCGCCGCGCCTCGACCGGGACGTCGCTCAGGCAGTCGGGGCACTGCCGGGTGGTGACCGCCTGATCCCGCTCGAACAGGCTGACCAGCCGGGACATCGGCATGACGACCAGCCAGTAGACGACGGCCGCGATGATGAGGAAGGCGAGCAGGTGGTTGAGGAAGTCACCGTACTTGAACACGCTGCCGTTGACGGTGAAGGAGTACTTCGCGAAGTCCGGCTCACGACCGCCGGTCACCGCCCCGATCAACGGCGTGATCAGATCGGCGACCAGGGCCTGGACGAGCCCGCTGAAGGTGGCGCCCACGATGACCGCCACCGCCAGCTCGACGATGTTGCCGCGCAGCAGGAATTTCTTGAATCCGCCCATGGGACCGGCACATTGCCCCCAGAACAGCCCCGAAACCTGGCCTGCGGACGTGCCCGCCCGGTCTTCGCCGCGACCCCTGTTCCGCCGGTGGCGGAGACGGGGGCCGCCGCCTGCCGTACCTGCCGCCGGTCGGGAGGTATGCGGTCGTAATACCTCGACGTGGGATCTGGGGAATGGGCGTGGTGGTGGTGGTTTGCGGGTAGGTCGGTGCTCCCCGCCCTTGTCGCCGGAGGCGGGGGAACGGAACATGGGATGGATCGCGAGGGAGCGTCGATGATCGAGCTTTGGCCGGGAGACCCCTACCCGCTGGGTGCGACCTACGACGGGGCGGGGACGAACTTCGCGCTCTTCAGCGAGGTGGCCGAGCGGGTCGATCTCTGCCTCTTCGACGAGCACGGCAAGGAGAGCGCGGTACGGCTGAGCGAGTGCGACGGGTTCGTCTGGCACGGGTACCTGCCAGGCGTCGGACCCGGCCACCGGTACGGCTACCGCGTCCACGGCCCCCACGACCCCGCACAGGGCCTGCGCTGCAACCCGGCCAAGCTGCTCCTCGACCCGTACGCCAAGGCGATCGAGGGCGAGGTGACCTGGGACGAGGCGGTCTACGGGTACATGTTCGGCAGCCCGGAGACGATGAACGAGGCGGATTCGGCCCCGTTCATGCCGAGGTCGGTGGTGGTCAACCCGTTCTTCGGCTGGGGACACGACCGGCCGCCGGCCACGCCGTACCACGACACGGTGATCTACGAGGCGCATGTCAGGGGACTGACGATCACCAACCCGAAGATCCCCGAGCGGATCCGCGGCACCTACGCCGCGCTCGGCCACCCGGAGATCCTCGACCACTTGACCAAGCTCGGGGTGACGGCGCTGGAACTGATGCCGGTGCACCAGTTCGTCACCGACGACTTCCTGACGCAGCGCGGGCTGACCAACTACTGGGGCTACAACTCGATCGGGTTCTTCGCCCCGCACAACCGCTACTCCAGCCAGGGCCAGCGCGGCGGGCAGGTGCTGGAGTTCAAGGCGATGGTCAGGGCGCTGCACGAGGCGGGCATCGAGGTCATCCTGGACGTCGTCTACAACCACACGGCCGAGGGCAACCACCTGGGGCCCACGCTGAGCCTGAAGGGCATCGACAACACCCACTACTACCGGCTGGTGGACGGCGACCCGCGCCACTACCTGGACACCACCGGCACGGGCAACAGCCTGTTCATGCGCAGCCCGCACGTCCTGCAGATGATCATGGACTCGCTGCGCTACTGGGTGACGGAGATGCACGTGGACGGCTTCCGCTTCGACCTGGCCTCGACGCTGGCCAGGGAGCTGCACGAGGTGGACCGGCTGAGCGCCTTCTTCGACCTGGTGCAGCAGGACCCGGTGCTGTCGCAGGTCAAGCTGATCGCCGAGCCCTGGGACCTCGGGCCGGGTGGCTACCAGGTGGGCAACTTCCCCTCCCGCTGGACCGAGTGGAACGGCCGCTACCGCGACACCATCCGCGACCTGTGGCGCGGCCAGCCGGCGACGCTGCCGGAGTTCGGCTCGCGCTTCACCGGCTCCAGCGACCTCTACCAGGACGACAGCCGCCGCCCCGCCGCCTCGATCAACTTCGTCACCTGCCACGACGGGTTCACGCTGCAGGACCTGGTCTCCTACAACGGCAAGCACAACGAGGCCAACCAGGAGGGCAACCGCGACGGCACCGACGACAACCGCTCCTGGAACTGCGGCGCCGAGGGCCAGGCGGGCCCCGAGGTCGAAGCGCTGCGCGAGCAGCAGAAGCGCAACTTCCTGACCACGCTCTTCCTGTCGCAGGGCGTGCCGATGATCTCCCACGGCGACGAGCTCGGCCGCACGCAGAAGGGCAACAACAACGGCTACTGCCAGGACAACGAGCTGACCTGGGTCGACTGGTCGGACGTGCGGGAGAACTGGCTGCTGCTGGAGTTCACCCAGCGGCTGGCCGCGCTGCGCAGGAAGCACCCGGTCTTCCGCCGCCGGCGCTTCTTCTACGGCCGGCCGGTCCGCGGCCTGGCCGACATCGCCTGGCTGACCCCGGCGGGCGAGGAGATGACCAACGGCGACTGGGAGGCCGGCTTCGCCAAGTCGCTGGCGGTCTTCCTGAACGGCGAGGCCATCACCGAACCCGACCGCCGCGGCCGCACGATCAGGGACGACTCGTTCCTGCTGCTGTTCAACGCGCACCACGACACCATCCGATTCACCGTCCCCAAGGATTACGGCGACATGTGGCAGACCGAGATCGATACCGCGATGCCGATCAGCGTGGGCGTGGCGACGTGCCGGGCCGGAGAGAACGTGGCCGTGACCGGCCGCAGCGTGCGGGTGCTGCGCCGTGTCTAAGCCGACCTCGACCTACCGCGTCCAGCTCACGCCCGAGTTCGGCTTCGCGCAGGTGGCCGAGATCGCCCCCTACCTGCGGGAGCTGGGCGTCAGCCACGTGTACCTCTCCCCGATCCTCCAGGCGACACCCGGCTCGCTGCACGGCTACGACGTGATCGACCACTCCAGCATCAGGGCGGAGTTCGGCGGCGCGGCGGGCCTGCGGGAGCTGGCCGAGCAACTGGCCGCGCACGATCTGGCCATCGTCATGGACATCGTGCCGAACCACATGAACACCGAGAACGCGCAGTTCCGGTCCGTTCTGAAGGACGGGACGGCCTCGCCGTACGCGGACTGGTTCGACATCGAGTGGGTCGGCGGGAAAGTGGCTCTGCCGGTGCTGGGCGACGGCGCCGAGCCCCGGATCGACGGCGATGTGCTGCGCTACTACGAGCACGAATATCCCTATCCGGGGCACTACCGGCTGGTTCCCTACACCGAGGGGCCCGGATACCGGCGCTTCTTCGACGTGTCGTCGCTGATCGGGCTGCGGGTGGAGGATCCCGCGGTGCTGTTCGCCACGCACGAGGTGATCTTCTGGCTGCTCGACGAGGGGCTGGTCGAGGGCCTGCGGGTGGACCATCCCGACGGGCTGGCCGACCCGCGCGGCTACCTGGAGTCGCTGCGCCGGCGCTCGGGCGGCGTGTGGACGGTCGTGGAGAAGATCCTCATCGGCGAGGAACGGCTGCCCGACGACTGGGCCTGCGACGGCACGACCGGATACGAGGTGCTGAACCGGATCACCCGCCTCTTCGTCGACCAGGCCGGGGCGGATCCGCTCATCAGCCTGTTCGTCCGGCGAACCGGGCAGAGCGCCGACTACCGCTCGGTGGTCGAGCGCTCCAAGCGCGAGGTGATCGAGCTGTTCTTCACCTCCGAGGTCGAGCGCCTGGCGCGGGCCGCGGGCTCCGATCCCGCCGAGGTCGCCGAGCTGCTGGCCGCCATGCCGGTCTACCGCGCCTACGTCACGCCGGGCGAGCCGCCGCCGCCCGCCTCCGTCGAGCTGATCGAGGAGATCGCCACCCCGAAGACGAGGGACCTCGCCCACAAGATCCTGTACGGCCCCGCCGAGGTGGTCACCAGGTTCCAGCAGACGACCGGGCCGGTCATGGCCAAGGGCGTGGAGGACACGGCGCTGTACCGGTGGTACCCGCTGGCCGCGCTCAACGAGGTGGGCGGGGAGCCGGACGTCTTCGGGATCGAGGTCAAGGAGTTCCACGAGTTCTGCGCCGGGATGCGGCCGCACACGATGACGACGCTGTCCACGCACGACACCAAGCGCTCCGAGGACGTGCGGGCGCGGCTGGCGGTGCTGTCGGAGCTGCCGGAGGAGTGGGCGCGGGCGGTGTCGGACTGGTCGGCGGCGCTGAGCTTCGACCCGCACCTCGACTACCTGGCCTGGCAGAACCTGCTCGGCGCCTGGCCGATCACGCCCGAGCGCTTCGCCGACCACCTGCTGAAGGCGGCCAGGGAGGCCAAGACCCGGACGTCCTGGGTCAGGCCGGACGCGACCTACGAGAAGGGGCTGCGCGAGTTCGCGCTCCAGGCGACGCAGCTTCCCGTGGGCGAGTTCGCGGCCATGATCGAGCCGTACGCGATGGCCAACTCGCTCGGGGCCAAGCTCGTGCAGCTCATGATGCCCGGCGTCCCCGACGTCTACCAGGGCAATGAGATGACCGACTTCTCCCTGGTCGATCCGGACAACCGGCGGCCCGTCGACTTCGGCCGCCGGCCGGCGAACGGCTGGGACGCCACCAAGCTGCTGCTCACCAGCCAGGCGTTGCGCCTGCGCCGCCGCTTGGAGGCGGCGGCGCCGTACCGGCCGCTGTTCGCGATGGGCGAGGCGGAGCAGCACGCGATCGCGTTCTCGCGCGGCTGCGGCGCCGTCGCGGTCGCCACCCGCCTCCCGGTACGGCTCGCGCGCCGCGGCGGCTGGGGCTCCACGACGCTCATGCTGCCGCCCGGATCCTGGCACGACCTGCTCACCGGCTGCCGCTACACCGGCCGCATCCCCCTGGCGCATCTGCTGTGCCGTAACCCCGTCGCCCTCCTGGAGCGAACCTGACGCAGTGAGTGGAGTGGAGGCCCGACGGAGGAGGGACTCCGCGGAGCGAATGAGGAAGGTGAGCGACAAATGAGCAGGGAGCGAACCTGATGCGATTTGACGTGTGGGCGCCTCGTGCCACGACGGTCGAGATCGAGCTGCCCAGCGGGCGACGAGCCTTGCGGGCGGGGAAGTCTGGCTGGTGGGGTGTTGATGCCGACGATGCCGGGCACGGCACGCCGTACTCCTTCGTGCTGGACGGCGGCGGCCCCTACCCCGACCCGCGCTCGCGCCGTCAGCCCGAGGGGGTCTTCGGCCCCAGCATGGTCTACGACCACGCCCGCTACACCTGGAGCGACCACGAGTGGACCGGCCGTGACCTGCGCGGTTCGGTCATCTACGAGCTGCACGTCGGCGCCTTCACCCCCGAGGGCACCTTCGCCTCGGCGATCGAGCGGCTCGACCACCTGGTCGAGCTGGGCGTCGACCTCGTCGAGGTCATGCCGATCGTCCCCGTGCCCGGCGGGCGCAACTGGGGCTACGACGGCGTCGACCTCTACGCCGTCAACGAGACCTACGGCGGCCCCGACGGCTTCAAGTCGTTCGTGGACGCCTGCCACGGCAAGGGCCTGGGCGTCATCCTGGACGTGGTCTACAACCACCTCGGCCCGTCGGGCAACTTCCTGCACCCCTTCGGCCCCTACCTGACCGGCACCCAGGGCAGCTACTGGGGCGAGGCGGTCAACTTGGACGGGCCCGACTCGGACGAGGTGCGCCGCTACTTCATCGAGAACGCGCTGCAGTGGCTGCGCGACTACCACGTGGACGGGCTGCGGCTGGACGCCGTCCACGCGCTGCACGACCGCCGCGCCACACACCTGCTGGCGGAGCTGTCGGCCGAGGTCGACGCCCTTTCGTGCGCCCTCGGCCGCCCGCTGACGCTGATCGCCGAGTCCGACCTCAACGACCCGCGCATGGTCACGCCGCTGGAGGCCGGCGGGCTCGGCATGACGGCGCAGTGGAACGACGACGTCCATCACGCCCTGCACTGCGCGGTCAGCGGCGAGGACCACGGCTACTACGGCGACTTCGCCGGACTCCAGTCGCTGGCCAAGGCGCTGACCTCGGGATTCGTCCACGACGGCGGCTACTCCACCTTCCGCGGCCGCTCCCACGGCGCCTCCGCGCGCGGGGTGCCTGGACACCGCTTCGTCTGCTGCCTGCAGAACCACGACCAGATCGGCAACCGTCCCGCGGGCGACCGGCTGCCCATGACCGCGCTGAAGCTGGGGGCCGGGGTGCTGCTGGCCTCGCCGTACACGCCGATGCTGTTCATGGGGGAGGAGTGGGGCGCGCGCTCGCCGTTCCTGTTCTTCTCCGACCACGTGGAGCCCTCGCTGCGCGAGGGCGAGTCGGTGCGCAGGGCGCGGGAGTTCGAGGGTTTCGGGTACGTCTGGGACGCGCCGGACCCCTCGTCGGAGGAGGCGTTCCTGAAGTCCAAGCTCGACTGGAGCGAGCTGAAGGACGAGGAGCACTGGACGCTGCTGAGTTGGTACCGGGATCTCATCGCGCTGCGGAAGGCGCTTCCCGAGCTCTCCGACCCCCGTCTGGACCGGGTTCGGGTGGAGATGGGGCCCCTTGACCGATGGATGATCCTGTGGCGGGGATCACTTTGCGTAATCGTAAATTTTTGTCCGGATTCTGTGACACTGCCCCTCCGTGGAGGGGGTGTTCTACTGGCCTCTGAAGAGGCTGTTTCCGCAGGTCCAAACGGTTTACAGGTCCCCGGACAGTCGGTTGTGATCTACCGTTCGGTGATCTGACCGTAACTTTGCCCCGTTGCGGACTGTTACGTTTCGCCAGATATTCTGCGCATCGGCCGTGACTGATGCGTCAAGTGATTTCTCACGACGCGAAACGGCCTTTTCGTTGCGGGGGCGATCTCTCCACCCCAGGACCATCCGGCCCCCGTTCAGCGCGAACGGAGGGTGATGGGCAAGTACCTGCTGCGCAGGTTGGCGATCAACGTGCTGTTGGTCGCGATCGCGGCCAGCCTGGCCTACCTCCTCGCCGCGTCGAGTCTCAACCCCCAGGTCAACTTCAAGGGACGCAACCCTCCCGTCCCCGAGGCGACCATCGACAAGACGCTCGACCAGTACAACCTCAACCCCAAGACGCCGCTCCTGGAGCGCTACGGCACCTGGGCGTCCGGGGTGGTCAAGGGCGACTTCGGCCAGACCTGGGAAGGCGACTCGGTCAACGAGGAGATGGGCCGCAGGGTGGGCGTGAGCCTGCGCCTCCTGCTGATCGGAACGATCCTGGGCTCGGGGCTCGGCGTGCTCATCGGCGCGTTCGCCGCGGTCCGCCAGTACAAACTCAGCGACCGGGTGATCGGCGTGTCCTCGTTCGTGATCATGGCGGTCCCGGTGTTCGTCATGGCCACGATGCTGATCCTGGCCGCCACCGCGCTCAACGACGCCGCCGGGACGAAGCTGATCGAGTTCGTGGGTGAGTACTCACCCGGGCTGACCGGCTGGGAGCAGTTCACCAACCGGCTCGTCCACCTGATCCTGCCGACGATCTCGCTGTGCCTGGGCCAGATCGCCTTCTACAGCCGGATCCAGCGGAACATGATGCTCGACGTGCTCGGCCAGGACTTCGTCCGCACGGCCATGGCCAAGGGGCTGCGGCGCCGTACCGCGTTGTTCAGGCACGCGCTGCGCACCGCGCTGATCCCCGCCGCGACCTACTTCGCCTTCGCCTTCGGCACGCTGCTCACCGGCGCCACGTTCACCGAGAAGATCTTCGGCTGGCACGGCATGGGCGCCTGGCTGGTGGACTCGATCAACCAGCACGACGTGAACTCCGTCGCGGCCGTCAGCACCTTCGCGGCGGCCTGCGTCCTCGTGGCCGGTTTCCTGTCCGACCTGGCGGTCGCCGCCCTCGACCCCCGAGTCCGGGTGAGCTAACAGATGCGTAGCAAGGTCGTCCTCCGACGCCTGATCAAGAACAAGCAGACGCGCTACGGCCTCATCGGCGTGCTCCTCCTGCTGATCCTGGCCTACGTGGGCCCGTTCGTGGCGCCCTACGACTGGTCGGAGAAGGACTTCATGGCCTTCATGCAGCCACCGGGGCCCGACCACTGGTGGGGCACCACTCAGACCGGCGGCGACGTCTTCGCCAACACGCTGCGCGGCCTGCAGAAGTCGCTCGTCATCGGCTTCCTCGTGGCGCTGATCTCCACCGGCCTCGCCGCCCTCGTCGGCGCCGCCGCGGGCTACTTCGGCGGCTGGGTCGACCGGATCCTCATGTGGGGCGTCGACCTGCTGCTGGTCCTGCCCAGCTTCCTGATCATCGCCATCCTCTCGCCGCGGCTCAAGGGCGGCTCCTGGCTGCTGTTCGTCCTGCTGCTCGCGCTGTTCGGATGGATGATCACATCCCGGGTGGTCCGCAGCATGACGCTGTCGCTGCGCGAGCGTGAATACGTGCTGGCCGCCCGGTACATGGGCATCCCCGGCTGGAAGATCATCCTCAGGCACGTGCTGCCGAACCTGTCGTCGCTCCTGATCATCGACGCCACGCTGAACGTCAGCGGCGCCATCATCGGCGAGACCTCGCTGTCGTTCTTCGGCTTCGGCGTCCAGGCGCCCGACGTCTCCCTCGGCACCCTGATCGCCGACGGCTCCGGCACCAGCACGGTCATCTCCTATCCGTGGCTCTTCCTCTTCCCCGCGGGCCTCCTGGTGGCGCTGGTGCTCAGCGTCAACCTCATCGGCGACGGCCTGCGCGACGCGCTCGACCCCGGGAGCACCTCATGAGCATCCTCGAGGTGAAGGACCTCACCGTCACCTTCCCCGGCGGCATCGAGGCCGTCCGCGGCGTGGACTACTCCGTCTCGCGCGGCGAGGTGCTCGGCATCGTGGGCGAGTCCGGCTCGGGCAAGTCCGTGACCTCGCTGGCCGTCATGGGCCTGCTGCCGCGCAACGCCGTGGTCAGCGGCTCGGTGAAGCTGCACGGCCGCGAACTGCTCGGCATGTCCGAGGACGAGCAGATCAAGGTACGCGGCAAGACGATCAGCATGATCTTCCAGGACCCGCTGTCGGCCTTCACCCCCGTCTACACCATCGGCGACCAGATCGCCGAGGCCGTCCGCATCCACCAGAAGGTGGGCAAGGACAAGGCCGCCCGCAAGGCCGTCGAACTGCTCGACCTGGTCGGCATCCCGCACCCCGGCGTGCGGGCCAAGTCGTTCCCGCACGAGTTCTCCGGCGGCATGCGCCAGCGTGCGATGATCGCCATGGCCATCGCCAACGACCCCGACCTCCTGATCTGCGACGAGCCCACCACCGCCCTGGACGTCACGATCCAGGCCCAGGTGCTGGAGGTGCTCAAGACCGCGCAGCGGGAGACCGGCGCCGGCATCGTCATGATCACCCACGACCTGGGCGTCATCGCCGGCATGGCCGACCGGGTGCTCGTCATGTACGCGGGCCGGCCGGTCGAGCAGGGGCCGGTGGACGATCTCTACTACCGGCCGCGCATGCCGTACACGATGGGGCTTCTGGCGTCGATCCCGCGGATCGACGGCGAGGAGGGGCCGCTGGTCCCCATCGAGGGCAACCCGCCCTCCCCGGCGGCGCTGCCGCCCGGCTGCCCGTTCGCGCCGCGCTGCCCGATGAAGATCGACGCCTGCGACGACGAGGAGCCGCCGCTCACCGAGATCGCCGGCGGCAGGCACGTGGCCTGCATCCGCTCGCGCGAGATCGAGCACAAGGGGCTGACCGGCGCCGACGTCTTCCCCGTCCCGGTGATCCCGCCGAGCGACGTGGTGCGGGTGCCGCGCGAGGAGCGGGCCACCGTCCTGCAGCTCGACGACCTCATCCGGCACTACCCGCTGATGAAGGGCGCGGTCTTCAAGCGGCGCGTCGGCACCGTGCACGCCGTCGACGGCATCAGCTTCGACATCGCCGAGGGCGAGACGCTGGCCCTGGTCGGCGAGTCCGGCTGCGGCAAGACGACCACGCTCCAGCAGATCATGCAGCTTGAGCCGCCGCAGAGCGGCCGCATCGTCGTCCTCGGCAAGGACAGCGCCCAGCTCGGCAAGGAGGACCGCAAGGCGCTGCGCGGCGACCTGCAGATCGTCTTCCAGGACCCGATGGCCGCGCTCGACCCGCGCATGCCCGTCGGCGACATCATCGCCGAGCCGCTGCGCGCCCACGGCCGCAAGAACGTCGACCAGCGCGTGGCGGAGCTGCTCACGCTGGTCGGCCTCGACCCGAGCTACGCCGAGCGCTACCCGCAGCACTTCTCCGGCGGGCAGCGCCAGCGCATCGGCATCGCCCGCGCGCTCGCCCTGGAGCCCAAGCTGCTCGTGCTCGACGAGCCGGTCTCCGCGCTCGACGTCTCCATCCAGGCCGGTGTCATCAACCTGCTGGAGGAGCTGAAGAACACGCTCGGGCTGTCCTATCTGTTCGTGGCGCACGACCTGGCCGTGGTACGGCACCTCGCCGACCGCGTCGCCGTCATGTACCTCGGCCGGATCGCCGAGATCGGCACCGTCGAGAGCGTCTACGACCACCCGGCGCACCCCTACACGCAGGCGCTGCTGTCAGCGATCCCGCTGCCCGACCCCGAGATGGAGCGCACACGCAGGCGCATCCTGCTCGAAGGTGACCTGCCCAGCCCGGCCGACCCGCCATCGGGTTGCCGGTTCCGCACCCGCTGCCCCAAGTTCGCCCGCCTCAGCGAGGCCGAGCGGCGGCGGTGTGTGGAGGAAGAGCCCTCAGTTGTCCGGCTCGCGAACGCCGTCGACCACGGTGCCGCCTGCCACTACGCGGAGGAGATCGAGGTCATCACGGCCTCGGACGATCAGGAGGAAAAGTGAAGGTTCGTTACCGGGCAGCGGCAGGACTCGCGGTCCTCGCCATGGCCGTCGCGGCCTGTGGCGGTGGTGGCGGCGATGCCAAGAAGCCCAGTGCGGAGCAGTCGCAGCAGGCCCAGCAGCAGGCCGCCGCGCTGCCGGAGGTGGCCATCAACGAGACGCCGTACGAGCAGGTGCCGGACGGCGGCACGGTGAAGCTGGCGCTGCAGTCGTGGCAGACGCAGTGGAACTACAACCAGACGCAGGGCACCAAGGGTGACGTCCGTGACGCCATGTCGCCGATGATGCCGTTCATCGGCGTCGCCGATGAAAAGGGGCAGGTCACCAACGACCCGAACTACATCACCGAATGGAAGTCCGAGGTCGTCGACGGCAAGCAGACCGTCACCTACAAGATCAACGAGAAGGCCACCTGGTCCGACGGCGAGCCCATCAGCTACAAGGACTTCGAGGCCCAGTGGACCGCCCTGAACGGCAAGAACAAGGACTACCTGATCTCCTCGCCTGACGGTTACGACCGTATCGAGGCGGTGGACAAGGGCGCGACCGACAAGGACGTCGTCGTCAAGTTCTCGAAGGTCTGGCCGGCCTGGCAGGGTCTGTTCAGCCCGCTTTACCCGGCGTCCGTCAACAAGACGCCCGAGGACTTCAACAAGGGCTACCTGAACAAGATCCCGGTCACCGCCGGGCCGTTCAAGCTCGACAAGATCGACCAGACCGCGAAGACCGTCACCGCGGTCCGCGACGACAAGTGGTGGGGCCGCAAGGCCAAGCTCGACTCGGTCGTCTTCCGCGCCATCGACCTGTCCGGTCACGTCCCGGCCTTCGCCAACGGCGAGATCGACGCCGTGGTCATCGGCGCGGACGGCGCCAAGTACCAGCAGGCCAAGAACGTCGCCGGCGTGGACATGCGCAAGGCCGCCGGTCCGATCTGGCGTCACTTCACCTTCAACGGCGCCTCCGAGGCGCTGAAGGACAAGAACGTCCGGCACGCCATCTTCATGGGCATCAACCGCACGCCCATCCTCCAGTCGGACCTCCAGGGCCTCGACTGGCCGATGCAGCCCCAGGACAACCACGTCTACGTGAACACCCAGAAGGGCTACCAGGACAACTCGGGCGGGCTGAACACCTACAACCCCGACAAGGCCAAGCAGCTCCTCGACGCGGCCGGGTGGAAGCTTGAGGGCGACGTCCGCAAGAAGGACGGCAAGGAGCTGAACATCCGCTTCATGTACTCGGCCGACCTGGCCGTGGCGAAGCAGGAGGGTGAGCTCACCCAGGCCATGCTCAAGGAGATCGGGGTCAAGGTGACCCTGGACGCGGCCGTTCCGGACAAGTTCTTCGACCGGATCAACGAGGGTGACTTCGACGTCACGCCGTTCGTGTGGGAGGGCACGCCGTTCCCGCTGGGCAACCTGTTCCAGCTTTACGGCAACCCGCCGGACTCGAAGCTGTTCAACAACAACTTCACCCGGGTGGGGTCGGCCGAGCTGGACGCCGCCATGGACGCGGCGGCCTCGGAGATCGACCCGGCCAAGGCGGTCGAGCTCGGCAACAAGGTCGACCAGTTGATCTGGGACCAGGCCGGTGTGCTGCCGCTGTTCCAGCGGCCGAACATCGTGGCGGCCAAGGCTGGGCTGGCCAACTACGGCGCGTTCGGGTTCTCCGACCGTGACTGGACCTCGGTCGGGATGAGGAAGTAGTCCCGGACCGATCGCTCGGGGCCCTGGCCGGTGTCGTCCGGCCGGGGCCCTCGCTTGTCTTCCACAGCGGGACCTTGGCTTGTTTCCACGGCGGGACCTTGGCTTGTTTTCCACAGTATTTTGGCGGGGCTGCCCTTTCCCCAGAATCCCGTTCGTGTCCCCGGGCCGGCGCCTCCCCTCGGCACTCTGAGGGCCTCACCGTTCCGTTCCGGAGGCCCCTCGTGCAGATCACCTTTCCCGTGCCCGCGTCCCTGACCGCGCTGTTCGTGGTAGCCATCGAACGGCTGCGCTTCGACATCGAGGGCATGTTGCCGTGGCGCATCGGCAGACCCCACAGAAGAGCCGCGATGGCGGCACTGGGCACCACGCTAACCCTGTCCCACAGCACCGCCCAGTGGCGCCCCGGCGGAGTCGACCTCACCGAGGACGAACGCAGGCTGCTGCGCCGTACCCGCCAGCACGTCCTGGTCACCAGCACCGCTCCCCCGCAGACACTGCCGACGAGCCTCCAGGTCGCGCGGGCCGCCGCGCGGGCGATCGCCGAGGAGTGCACGGGCCTGGTGGTGGACCCGCTGGCCGGCTTCGCACTCCCCTCATGCGCCCGCTGCGCCGGCGAGCCGTCCACGTTCCGCCTGGCCGACGACTGGCTGGGCTGGAACGTGGAAGTCCACGACACCGCCACCTGCCCGCCCTGGAACCCGGCCGACACCCACGCCTGCGACTGCCTGCGGGTCACCTCGCGCGGCCTGCGCCGCTTCGCCCTCCCCGAGATCACCCTGGACGGCGCCGCCTGCGCCCACAACCTCTGCGCCGTCAACCTGCTGCGCGCAGTGGCCCAGCGCCTCCTGACCGACCACCTGGCGTTCCTGTCCGCCAACCCCGAGGCCCGCGAACGCACCATCGACGACCACCTGCGCATCCACGACCAGGCCCTCTTCTCCGACCGCCAGTCGTTCGGCGTCCGGCTGACGCCCTGCGAGAGCCCGGGCTCGATCCGCCGCCTGAAGGTCGGCCCCGCGCCCGGCTCGGGACCGATCACCTGCCTGAAGGTAGGCCCGCCCTCCGACTTCACCGGCACCGTGAACGACTGGCTCTGCTCCACCCAGGGCGCCACCCGCCTGAGGCCGGTCATGGCCGCATAAGGGCGGGGAGTACGGATCCGGCGGCGTGCGATAGTCTCTGCGCCAATGTGGGTTGCCGGTGCACTTGGCCGGTACGGGAGGAGAACGATGAGCGAGCGGGCTCCCGCGGGCATAGACGTCCACACGCCGAACGTCGCCCGGATCTATGACTACATGCTCGGTGGCAAGGACAACTTCGCCGCCGACCGTGAGGCCGCCGAGCAGATCCTCAAGTCGTTCCCCGAGTCCCGGGAAGGCGTGCAGTTCAACCGCCAGTTCCTGGGCAACGCCGTCCGCTACCTGGCCGACGAAGCAGGCATCCGCCAGTTCGTGGACATCGGCGCCGGCCTCCCCACCCAGAAGAACGTCCACGAGGTGGCCCACTCGGTGGACAAGACGGCCCGCACGGTCTACGTGGACAACGACCCGATCGTCTGCGTCCACGGCCGCGCCCTGCTCGCCAACACCCCCACCGTGGCCATGATCGAAGCCGACCTCCGCGAACCCGAGACCATCCGCGACAGGGTGGCCGCCACCAAGCTGATCGACTTCGACGAGCCGGTGGCACTCCTGATGGTCGCCGTCCTCCACTTCCTGGAAGACCCCTACGACGACGTAGCCCGCCTGCGCGCCATGCTCCCGCCGGGCAGCCACATGGTGATCTCCCACATGTCCATGCAGGAGGACCGCAGCACCGACACGGACTCCGTACGCGAGGTCTACTCCCGCGCCAGCTCAGGCGTGTACCCGCGCACGGTGGCGGACATCCGCCGCTTCTTCGGCGCCTACGAGATCATCACCCCCGACCACTTCATCGCCCCCCACCTCCTCCGCCGCTTCGCCCCCCTAGGCTGGGCCGCCGTAGCCAAACACCCCTCCTAACCACCCCCTGCCCACCCCTCTCCGGCCTGCCCTCCGGAATCCCACCCCGGCCTCTACCCCTCGGGTTAGGCCCGCCCCCGCTCCGGCCTAACCCCCCGCGGCGGCCCCACCCCTCGGCCGTCCCACGCCCGGCCCTCCGCCTTCGGGCTCGACCACCCACGCCCGGCCCTTGCTCCTCGGGTTAGGCCTGCCACCGCTTCGGCCCGGCCGTTCGCCCCTCGGGGGTGGGCCTGCCCCTGTACGGCCCTTCGCCCCCTCGGGGTGGCCTCACGCCTCCCGGCTCAGCCTCACGCGCCTCTTGTCCTGCCTCCGCGTGGGCAACCCCTCGCCGCGTGCCCGGCACCCGTTCGGCCGCCTATGCGGCTGCCACCTGCTGCCCCACTCGGCCTCGCTCGTATCGCCACAGCCCACGCGCCCGGCGCCCCTTCGCCCCCTCGGCGCGTCCCTCGCCCTCGCGCGTGTCGCCACAGCCCCGTGTCGTCCACAGCTCGCGTTGCACCGCAGCCCGTGTCGTCCACGGCTCATGTCGTCCATGGGCTCGTGTCGTCCGTGGGATGAGGCGCCCAAGGCCTGGGTGGGTGCTTGGTCTCGCCGCGGGTGGGGTGGCAGTCGGTTAGCGGCTGAGGATTTTGGTGAGGGCTTCGTGGAGGGTGGTTTGGGGGGAGGGGGGGAGGGATGGGGCGCGCCAGGCTACGTAGCCGTCGGGGCGGACCAGGACGGCGCCGGTGTCGGTGACGCCGTAGCGCTCCTGCCAGCGTCCCTCCATGTCCTTGAGTTCGCCGCCGATCATCAGCGGGGTCAGGTGCAGGGACAGGCGGTCGCTCAGCTTGCGGGCCGCCTCCTCCCAGGCGCGGCCGTCCGGCCCCACCAGCAGGACGAAGCCCGTGCCGAACAGGTCGACGGTGGAGATCGGGTGGCCGTCCCAGTCGAGCAGGATGTGGGGTGCGCGGCTGCCGGGTCGGGCGGTGGCGGTGCGGGGGTCTTCAAGGATGGCGCGGTCGTCGCCGGGTTCGGTCAGGATCGCGGTCGAGTGATAGCGGTAGCCGATCATGACGGCGAGGGGGTCCGCTGATGGCGGGGGCACGTCTTGTGTCCGTTCGGACGGCATGCGGATGGCCATGTTGGCCAACTGGCCGTCGGCCGTGAGGGCGCCGATGGGGCGGCGTTCGGCGTCGTAGGTGTCCAGGAAGTCCGGTCCGGCCTGGCCGGTGATGACGAGCCAGAGGCGCCAGGCCAGGTCGAGGCCGTCCTGGAGCGCGGTGCTGCCGCCCTGGCCGCCGGTGGGCGGCATGGTGTGGGCGGCGTCGCCGGCGAAGAAGACGCGGCCCGCCCGGTAGGTGTCGGCCAGGATGTGGGCGAAGGCGAAGCTGGTGGTGTCCTGGATGGTGACGTCGAGGTCGGGGACGCCGACGGCCTGCCGTACCAGATGCTTGCAGCGCTCTTCCGGGAAGCCGGGGTCGGTCGCCGGGTCGTAGTAGACGCCGAACACGTGGCTGCCGACGCCGGTGCCGGTGACGATCACGCCGGTGAAGCCGGCGGGCTGCAGGTACCAGAGGGTGACCTCGCGGTCGCGGACGATGCCGCTGAGGTCGGCGTCGAACATGATCGAGTAGAGCTCGTTGAGCTGGCCCTTGCCGCTGGTCGGCACGCCCAGGGCGGTGCGCAACGGGCTGCGGTAGCCGTCGGCGGCCACGACGTAGTCGGCGCGGATGGTGCTCACCTCGTCGCCGGAGGCGATCACTGCGGTGACGCCGTCGGCGTCCTGTTCGAGAGAGATGAGTTCGGTGGAGAAGCGCAGGTCGGCGCCGAACTCCTCCGCCTTGGCCCGCAGCACCCGCTCCACCTCGGACTGCGGCGCCCCCACCTCCGGCACCGGCGTGATGTCGAGCACGGAGTCGAGGTCGCCTTCCGAGGTGTCCACGATGATCTTCGGGTGGGGGTCGGTCAGGCTTCCGGCGATGGCGATGCGCATCTCGTCGCCGATACCCGCCCAAATGCTGGTGAGCTGCGACTCGATCCCCGGCACCGACCGCACCAGCTCCATGACCCTCGGCCCCACGCCGAACGCTTTGGGCTGGATCGACGTGCTCGCATGCCGTTCGACCAGAATGACCGGCACCTCGTGCCACGCCAGCATCATCGCGGCGCTGAGCCCCGCATACCCGGCACCCACCACCAGAACGGGCACCCGCTCTTCCGTCTCCACCCTTTTCCACCTCCGAGATGCCTGCAGTCGCGTAATATCGCGATAGCCGTCCGGAGGACACGATATGTCGCGTGTTTCGGTGGGTCAAGACATATCGCGTTTGTGGGTGGGATCATCTCTTACGGCAAAGCCGCCCCCACCACCACCCGCCGCACAGGGCTGGGGCCTGTCCAGGGAGACGCTGACGACTCGGGTGCGGGGCCGGCCGCCGTCACGAGATCCGCCTGACCGGCCAAGTGGTTCAGAACCCGGGCACCGACTCAGGCCCGCCCAACCCGGACTCCGGAAACCCGCCCTGCGGCACTCCGGATGGCGGCACCCCGTTCTGCGGAACCCCGTTCTGCGGAACCCCGTTCTGTGGGACGCCGTTCTGCGGCACCCCGTTCTGTGGGACACCCGGCTGGTTGAGGCCCGGTTGGGTCGTCCCGGTCTGGGGTGATCCCGGTGGGGTGGTGCCCTGCGGCAGCCCTGTGTCGTTCGGCACTGGCGCGCCCGTGAAGGTGTCGTTCGGTAGCGGCGCACCTGTGAAGGTGTCGCCTGGCGGCGCCGACGTGGGGGAGAGCTCCAGGGGCGTGGTGGGGAGCGTGTCCGCCGGAATGGTCGGGCTGATGCTGGTCGTGGCCGTGAACACCTGGACGAGCGCCAGTACCGCGCTCGCCGTGAACGCCAACGCCAAGGCTCCGATGACGATCGGAACCGCCAGGGGAGTCCGCATTCGCGATTTCTAGCACGCTCAGCGCAGGGAGAAAACCCCGGACACCCCGATTTGTGCGTGGTTCAGGTCAGGTGGCGTTCGAGGGAGTCCAGCTTGCTGGTCATCCCGTCGGTGACGCCCTCGCGGATGTCGGCCTTCAGCACCACGCTGACCCGGGGCGCGACTTCCTTCACCGCGTCGACGGCCTGCTTGACGACCGCCATCACCTCGTCCCACTCACCCTCGATCGTGGTGAACATGGCGTCGGTGCGGTTGGGGAGCCCGCTGTCCCGTACCACCTTGACCGCACGGGCCACCGGCTCCGCGACGCCCTCGCCCACTCCCAGCGGCGTGATGGAAAATGCCACGATCACCGACAGACCTCCCATGGACTCGGCCCTTCCCGATCCTACGAACGCCCCATCCGCCCGAAAGCACCGGGTCGACGTTCAGGGTGGAACGGCGGGGAGCCGCCGGTCTGGGGCGGCTCCCCGATGGTGCTCAGTGCTCGTGGTCGTGCTCTTCCTCGTCCTCACTGGGCCCGTCCGACGGCTCCACACCAAGAACGGCCTCCCGCGGCTCGACCTCGTCGATGTGGTTGACCAGCGACAGCACATGGTCAGGCTCGATCAGCCACTGCAGCGCGGTGGCCCCGGTCTCGTCGGCGTTGACCAGTTCGGCCTGCTCCTTGCGCTCCTCGTCCGTGAGGTCGGCGTCCTCATGGCGGATCTCGCTCAGCGCCGCGGCCTGCAGCGCGTCAACGTCGAGCACCTCCACGGTCAGCTCGACCGTGAGACGCAGGAACTTACCTTCATCACTCATGGAGCAGACTCTACGGGTTACAGCCGGATCAGGCGCCGCTCCACGGCGCAGCGCACGGCCGCGGTTCTGCTGTCGACCCCCAGCTTGTCGTAGACGTGGGCGAGATGGGTCTTCACGGTGGCCTCGCTGATGAACATGGCCTTGCTGATCTCCCGGTTGGACCGCCCGGCCGCGAGGAGTTCGAGGATCTCGATCTCCCGCTGGCTGAGCGCGAGCTGGGGGCTGCGGAAGCGCTGGGCCAGCCGGGAGGCCACGGGCGGCGACAGGGCGGTCTCGCCGCCGGCCGCGGTGCGCAGGGCGGCGAACAGTTCCTCCGGCGGCGACTCCTTCAGCAGGTAGCCGACGGCCCCGGCTTCGAGGGCGCGCAGGATGTCGGCGTCGGAGTCGTACGTGGTGAGCACCACGACCTTGGGCGCCCCGGACAGGGCGGCGATCTGCTTGGTCGCCTCCAGGCCGTCGATGCCCTCGCCCATCTGGAGGTCCATCAGGACGAGGTCGGGGGCGAGGTAAGCGCACTGCCGTACCGCCTCCTCTCCGTCGGCGGCCTCGCCGACGACGTTGAAATCCTCCTGTGCGGCGAGCATGGCGGCCAGGCCCGCCCGGACCACGGGGTGGTCGTCGACCAGCAGGATCCTCATGCGAACACCTTCACCGCGACGACGGTGCCCTCTCCCGGCACGCTGTCCACCGTGGCCGTGCCGCCCAGCGACTCGGCGCGCTGGCGGATGGTCTTGAGGCCGTAGCCGCGGCCGCGTCCGGCGTTGGGACGGGCGGGGTCGAAGCCGATGCCGTCGTCCATGACGTCGAGGGTGACGGTGTCGGGCAGGTAGGTGAGCGTGACCACGATGGTGCCGGCGCGGGCGTGCTGGGCGGCGTTGGCAAGGGCGCCCTGGGCGATGCGCAGGAGTTCGCCCTCCACTCCGGGGTCGAGCTTGCGCGGCGTGCCCTCCACGCGCACCTTGACGCCGTCGGCGATCTTGCGGATCGCCTCGGGCAGGGAGCGCTCGTCGAGGGCCGGCGGGGCGAGGTCGTGGACGAAGCGCCTGGCTTCGGCGAGGTTCTCGCGGGCGGCCACCGCGGCCTGGCGCACGTGGGCGCGGGCCTTGCCGTTGTCGGCGTCCCACTCCTGGTCGGCGGCGTTGAGCAGCATGTGCATGCTGGACAGGCCCTGGGCGAGCGTGTCGTGGATCTCGCGCGAGAGCCGTACCCGCTCCTGGAGGACGCCGGCGGCGCGCTCGGACTCCGCGAGCGCGTCCCTGGCCCGCATGAGGTCGTCGATGAGCTCCTGGCGGCGGACGTTCTCGTTGTGGAGGCGCCGGTAGTTGAACATGCTCATCATGGCGATCGCGATCGGCGCGATGAGCGGGGCGGGGTCCCAGTTGGTGCGCGCGTGGAACTCGCCGACGACCGCGGCGACCGCCGCGAGATACCCCACCACGGGTACGGCCAGCCGCATCGGCAACACGATCAGCACCAGGAAGAACAGCGGGATGGCCGACCAGCTGAAACACGGCGTGGTGAGCGTGAGTGGCGTCCAGGCGGCGATCATGGTGCCGAGCCAGGCGAACTGCTGGCGTCCCGGCTTGGCCCACGCCACGCCCCCGGCATAAAGGGAACAGAAAGCCGCCACCGCGACGAGCCGGATCACGTCGAGCTGCGACAGGCCGCCGCCGTAGGACAACATCCGGACGGTGCAGGCCGCCATCGTGAGGTAAAAGCCCAGGTGGACGACTCGGGGGAAGCCGTCCTCGAAGGTCATCGGCTGCCGCAGGGAAAGCACGCTCATCCCTTCTTGGTACCAGGATCGCGAGATGCCCGGACCATCCTTTCGGATGATCGGAGACCACCCATGCGCCCGACCCGCGCTCCCGCCTGGAACGGAAGGCTTGAGCCACACCGGAAAGGAGACTTCACATGATCGACCAGATTCGGCCGTTCTCCCTGCTGATCGGACGCGTGGTGCTCGGGGCCGTCTTCCTCGTGCACGGCCTGCAGAAGTTCACCGGCGAGGGGATCGCCGGCGTGACCGGGTTCTTCGCATCGCTGGGCGTCCCGCTGCCCGGTGTGGCCGCGCCCGTGGTCGCGGTACTGGAAGTGGGGGGCGGCATCGCGCTCATCCTGGGCGCGGCCCTGCCGATCGTCGGAACCCTGCTGGCCGTCGACATGCTCGGCGCCATCGTCCTGGTCCACTTCAAGAACGGCTTCTCCGTCGCCGAGGGCGGCTACGAGTTCGTGCTCGCGCTGGCCGCGTTCAGCCTCGTGATCGCCTTCAGCGAGGGCGGCGCGCTGGCCGTCGACAACATCTGGCGGCGCAGGCGCGCCCTCGCCGTGGTCCGCTAGGGCAGCTTCCACTCCACGGGCGCCGCGCCCTGCTGGACGAGCAGCTCGTTGGCGCGGCTGAACGGCCGCGAGCCGAAGAAGCCGCTGCGCGCCGAGAGCGGGGACGGGTGCGCGGACTCGATCCGCGGCACGTCGCCCAGCATCGGCGCCAGGTTTCGGGCGTCGCGGCCCCACAGAATGGCCACCATCGGCTTGCCGCGCGCGACCAGCGCGCGGATGGCCTGCTCGGTGACCTCCTCCCAGCCCTTGCCGCGGTGGGAGGCGGGCTTGCCCGGCATGACGGTCAGGACCCTGTTGAGCAGGAGCACACCCTGCTCGGCCCACGGCGTGAGGTCGCCGTTGGCGGGCCTGGGCAGGCCGAGGTCGCTCTCCATCTCCTTGTAGATGTTGAGGAGACTGCCCGGCAGCGGGCGTACGTCGGCCGCGACCGAGAAGGACAGCCCGATGGGGTGGCCCGGCGTGGGATAGGGGTCCTGCCCCACGATCAGCACCTTGACCTCGTCGAAGGGCTGATTGAAGGCGCGCAGCACGTGCGCGCCCGAGGGGAGGTACTGCCGGCCTTCCGCGATCTCCTTGCGGAGGAACTCACCCATGGTGGAGATGCGCTCGGAAACGGGCTCGAGCGCCGCGGCCCAACCGGCTTCGACGACTTCGTTCAGGGGACGACCTGCCATGGCCGTTGAGCCTATCCAGCTCTGGTACGGCTTGCGCCGCAAACGCGGGCACAAGCGGTACCAAAACGATCACACACCTGGGATCCGGGTGACCCGGATCCCAGGGGAGCCCTACTTGACCGAACCCGCCATCATGCCCTGCACGAAGTAGCGCTGGAAGGCGAAGAAGAGGATCAAGGGGATGATCAGCGACAGGAAGGCGCCGGACGACAGGATGTCGATGTTGTTCCCGAACTGCCGCATCTGCGACTGCAGCGCCTTGGTCATCGGCTGAGACTCGGGGTTGGCGAAGACCAGGGCGATGAGCATGTCGTTCCAGACCCAGAGGAACTGGAAGATGCCCAGCGAGGCGATCGCCGGCTTGCCGAGGGGGAAGACGATGCTGACGAAGATCTTCCACTCCGGCGCCCCGTCCATCCGCGCCGCCTCCAGCAACGACGCCGGGATGCCGACGAAGAAGTTGCGCAGCAGGAAGATCGCGAACGGCAGGCCGAAGGCCACGTGGAACAGCACCACGCTCGGGATCGAGCCGAACATCCCGGTGCTGCCGTAGAACGAGGCGATCGGGATGAGCGCGATCTGGATCGGCACGATGAGCAGGCCGACGACGATGAGGAACAGCAGGTCGCGCCCCGGGAACTCCATCCACGCGAAGGCGTAGGCGGCCATGGCCGCGATGCCGATGACCAGGATGGTGGTCGGCACCGTGATGGCGATGGTGTTCCAGAACGACGCGGTGAACCCGGTGGCCAGCAGGTTGGTGTAGTTGGCCAGCGTGAGCTCCGCGGGCTTGGTGAAGATCGTCCACCAGCCCTCCGCGTTGTTGACCGCGACGGAGCGCATCGACACGACCAGCAGGCCGAGCGTCGGGACCAGCCAGAACAGGCCGATCAGGATCATCACGACCTGGACGGCGCCGCCGCCCACCTTGTCCACGCCCCGGCTGAGCAGCCCGCGCTTGGGGGCGCCCGCTTCGACACGCCGCTCGGCGGTGGCGGTGGCCGTGGCCATCAGCGCTCCTCCCTTCTGAACCTGCGGACATTCATGATCATGAAGGGGAGGACCAGCACCAGCAGGAAGACCGCCAGCGCACTGCCCAGGCCCTGGTTGTTGCCGCCGCCGAACGACACGCGCCACATCTCCAGCGCGATCACGTTCGACTGTGGCTGCACCGAGGCCGGCGCGATGATGAAGACCAGGTCGAACACCTTCAAGGTATTGATGATCATCGTCACGAAGACGACCAGCAGCACCGGGGACAGGAGCGGGATGGTGATCCTGCGGAACACCTGCCACTCCGTGGCTCCGTCGATGCGTGCGGCCTCCAGGGCGTCGCGCGGGATGGCGGCGAGTCCGGCCGAGATGAGGACCATCGCGAACCCGGCCCAGACCCAGACGAACGCGCCGATGATCGCGGGGGTGATGAGCGCCTCGCCGAGCCAGTTCAGGCCGCGGTAGGGGGCGGTGAAGTTGGTCTGCGGGAGCCGTACCTCATAGGAGCCGGCGGCCAGCCCGTCGAAACGGAAGGTGCCGTTGTCGGCGGTGGTGGTCGTCGCGGCGACCTGGCCGTCCTTGACCGCCTCGACGGTCATGCCGGGCAGGCCCTTCTCCTGGGGGTCGACCGCGCCGCTCTTGCCCCCGCCGCCGGGGGTGAAGTCGAACCAGACGGTTCCCGACAGGCCGCCCGGTGGCGGCGTGGCCAGTGCGGGCGCCGCGTTGGAGGGCATCGTGTTGGCCTTGATGCCGACCAGCGGGATGAGCACCGGCTGGCCCGCCTGCGCGGGCTGCTTGGTGGCGACCCCGCCGTCCTTGGCCGCGACCGGGGAGACGTCGCCCTCGCGGGGACGCGCGTCCGGGTAGCCCTGGCTGGAGGAGAACGTGTCGTGCACGGTGGTGAGCACCGCGTTGGCCAGGCCCTTGTCGGGGTCCTGCTCGTAGACCAGGCGGAAGATGACGCCGGCGGCCATCAGCGAGACCGCCATCGGCATGAAGACGATCAGCTTGAACGCCGTGGACCACTTGATGCGCTCGGTCAGCACCGCGAAGAGCAGGCCGAGCACGGTGACCAGGATCGGCGCGACGATCACCCAGATCAGGTTGTTCCTGATGGTGACCAGCGTGCCGCGGTCGGTGAAGATCGTGGTGAAGTTCTCCAGGCCGACGAACACGCCGCCCGTGGCGTCGAAGAGACTGCGGAAGATCGAGTAGACGATCGGGTAGACCACCCAGATTCCCAGCAGGATCGCCGCCGGCAGCAAGAAGACGATGGCGATCGTGGGGGGAGGGCCGAGGCGGTATTTCTTGGGGGTGTCAGCCCGTGAGGAGGCGGCCCCGTCCTTCGACGGGGCCTTCGGGCCGTCCAACCGTTCGGTCACGGCCTAACCTCTCTACTTCCAGGCCTTCTTGGCTTCGTCTTCGAGCTTCGCCTGCGCGCCCTTGATGTCGGCGGGGTTGCGCAGGAAGTCCTGCAGGACCTTCCACTCGCCCTTGCCGTCGGTGGCGCCGAAGGCGCTGGGGGCCAGGTCGGACATGTCGTAGCGGACCGCGTCACCGGCGGAGACGATCGTCTGGCCGAGCTGCTTGGTCAGCTCGTCCGGGTAGTTGTCGGGGGAGACGTTCTTGTTGGGCGACAGGTAGCCGGGCAGCTTGGCCCAGATCTCGCCGCCTTCCTTGGAGGCCAGGAACTCCAGCAGCGCCATCGCGCCGGGGGCGTCCTTCAGCGCGACCGCGATGTCGCCGCCGAGCACGACCGGGCTGGTCTCGCCGACCTTGGGGAAGGGGAAGGTCTTGGCGCCCTCGCCGACCTTCTCGCCGGACTGGGCGACCGGGGTGGCCACGAAGTCCGCCTCGATGATCATGGCGGCCTTCTTCTGGTCGTAGACCTTGGTGACGCAGTCGGGGAACTGCGTCTGCAGCGCGCCGGAGTTGCCGTCGAGGACGAACTCCTTCTTGCTCATGATCTGCGCCATCTTCTCCAGCGCGGTGCCGACGGAGGCGTCGGTCCACGGGATCTCGTGCTTGGAGAGCTTGTCGTAGTTCTCCGGGCCGGCGCTGCTGAGGTAGACATTCTCGAACAGGTCGGTCAGGGTCCAGCCGGAGGCGCCGCAGAAGGAGAAGGGCGCGGTGCCGGAGTCGGCGATGGTCTGCGCGGCCTTGACCAGCTCGTCCCAGTTGGTGGGCGGCTGCACGCCGGCCTCCTCGAAGGTGGCCGTTCGGTACCAGACCAGCGACTTGTGCGCGGCCTTCACCATCACGCCGTACACCTGGCCGTCCGCGGAGCCGAGCTCCTTCCAGTACGGGGTGTAGTTCGTGTCGATCTGGCTGATGACCTCGGGCGTGAGGGGCTTGAGCGACTTGTCGTCGGCGTACTGCTGGACCAGGCCGGGCTGGGGCAGGATCGCGATGTCGGGCGGGCTGCCGCCCTTGATGCGCGGGCCGAGGTACGCGCCGGTGTCCTCACCGGTGGAGGCGTAGGTCACCTCGGCGCCGGTCTTGTCGGAGAACGCCTTCAGCACCTGGCGGAACGACTTCTCCTCGTCGCCGGTCCACTTGGCGGCGACCTCGATCTTCTGGCCCTGGAGGGTCTTGGCGCCGCCGGAGGTCGCGGCGCCCGTCGTGGCGGGCTGCGTGGGGGTGGTCGTCGGCGCGTTGCCGCAGGCTGCGGCCGCGACCGCGAGCCCGGCCAGAACGATGGCTGTCTTTCGCATGTCTTGCCTCACTGAGTCGACAATGACTCCGTCAGATCCGCCTTCAACGAGTCCACGACCGCGTCGCTCGGCTCGGGGAACGGCGGGCTGAGCGCCTTGGCGACCGTACTGGCGATCACCAGGCTCAGCTGGTTGTAGTTGGCGCTGACCGGCCGCGGCTTGGCGGCCATGATGCTCTCTTTGAGCACCGGGAGATAAGGGAACTGCTTGATCAGCTCGGGGTCGTCGTAGAGCTCGGTCCACACCGGCGGGAACGAGCCTTCCGACAGGACCCGGCGCTGGGTCTCCATGCTGGTGAAGTAGTGGATGAAGTCGCGTGCGGTCTTCGGATGCCTGGAGTATGCGCTCACGGCCAGGTTCTGGCCGCCGAGTGCGCTGGTGCCCGGTCCGTTCTGGCCGGGCAGCCTGGTGACCGCGAACCGGTCGCCGAGCTTGGCCTTGGCCGAGCCGTAGGCGTGCGGCCAGTTGCGGGAGAAGGCCAGGTCGCCGTTCTCGAAGGCGAGCCGGGACTCCTCTTCCTTGTACGACAGCGCGTCGTCCGGGATCCAGCCCTCGCGCAGTCCTTGGGCGAGGAAGCCGAGAGCGGCCTTGGCCTTGGCGCTGTCGAGCGTCACCTCCTGGCCGTCGGTGCTGAGGATCTGCCCACCCACGGCTTCGGAGAAGTTCACGGTCAGCCCCTCGTACGCGAGGAACTGCCCGGCATAGCCACCAATATTGTGTTTTTTCGTAACATCAATCGCTCGCCGCCGGAGGTCCGCCCAGGTCTTGGGCGGCTTTTTCACCAGGTCAGAGCGGTAAAACAACAAGCCCGCATTGCTCGTGTACGGCACTGCCCAGAGCTTGCCGTTGTACACCGCTGTGTCCACGACCGGCGGCAGGAACTTGTCGAGCGGGAAGGCCCCGCGCTCCAAGGGGATGATCCAGCCGTTGTCCGCGAACTCCGCGGTCCACACGACGTCCAGCACGAGCACGTCATACCTGTCGCTGCGCGCCTGAAGGTTGGAGACCATCTGGGCACGCTGTTCGTCCGCCGCTTCTGGCAGCTCGATCAGCGTCACCTTCTCGGCCGGGTGGGCCTGGTTCCAGCGATCCAGCAGTGGCTGCAAGTAGGTCGTGCCCTCGCGCCCGACGGCGAAGGTGATCGGGCCGATCCCGCCCGTCTCCGGCTCGCCGCCGCCGTCGTCGCCGGACGCGGCGCATCCTGCCGTCAGCAGAGCGGCAAGCAGCACCGGCATCAAACGACGCACGTTGTTACCTCCACGTTTCTAGGATTACATACGTGTTAGGTAGATGCATTCATGTTATGCACACCTGTAATCTGATGGTCAACGGTTATCTCCGTAACGCATGCGTAACGTACGGGAGGTGGGGCGGTGCGGCTGCACCTGCTGGCGCTCCTGGCCAAGGAGCCTGCCCATGGGTATGAGCTCAAACAGGCCCTGGAGCTGACCTTCGGCAGCGCTTACCCCTCTCCCAACATCGGCCAGATCTACGTGACACTCGGCCGGCTGGAGAAGGACGGGCTGGTCAGGGCCGTCGACGTCGAGCAGTCCAACCGGCCCAACAAAAAGGTCTACTACCTGACCGCCGAGGGCCGCGAGGCCCTCACCCAGTGGGTGGACGAGCCCACCGAGGGCCCGCGGGTGCGCGACGAGTTCTTCATGAAGCTCGTGCTCGCGCCGCTCACCGGGGTCTCCGACCAGATGGCGCTGATCAGCCGCCAGCGCCGGCACTACCTCGCGCTCATGCGCGACCTCAACGACCTCCTGGAGCGTACGGACCCGGCCAACCGGGTCGCTACGCTGCTGATCGAGGGAGCCATGCTGCACCTGCAGGCCGACCTCGACTGGCTGCAGCGCTGCCAGGAGGACCTGATATGACCCTTTTGAAGACCGTCAACCTCGTCAAGATCTACTCCGACGGCGGCGTGCCCGTGCCCGCCGTACGCGGCGTCGACCTGCAGGTGGACGAGGGCGAGTTCGTCGTCATCATGGGCCCGTCCGGGTCGGGGAAGTCGACGCTCGTGCACATGCTGGGCGGGCTCGACACCCGTACCAGCGGCGAGGTCTGGCTCGGCGGCAAGCGCGTGGACACGCTGTCGGAGTCGGCGTGGGCGGTGCTGCGGCGGCGCCAGATCGGCTTCGTCTTCCAGTTCTTCAACCTGGTCGCCAGCATGACCGTCGCCGACAACGTCGAACTGCCCGCCCTGCTGGCCGGAGCCACGCCCGGCGAGGCCCGCGAGCGCAGGGAGGTGCTGCTCGGCGCCCTCAACCTCACCGAACGCGCCGACGCCGCCCCCGCCCAGCTCTCCGGCGGCGAGCAGCAGCGGGTCGCGCTGGCCAGAGCACTGGCCAACCAGCCCACGGTCCTGCTGGCCGACGAGCCCACGGGCAACCTCGACAGCCGCAACACCCGCGACGTGCTGCGCCTGCTCGGACAGGTGCACAAGGACGGCCAGACCATCGTCATGGTCACCCACGACGCCCGCGTCGCCAGCCTCGCCGACCGCGTGGTGTCCCTGCTCGACGGCGAGATCGTCGACGACGGCCGCATCGCCCGGCGCCGCAAGGGCAACGCCGGGGAGGTCATCGAGCTCAGGTGAGCATTTACCGAGCGGGCAGCCGGTGGGTCAGGGCGGACCTGCGGGCCAGGCGCGGGCAGGCCGTGCTGACCGTCCTGGCCGTCGCCGGGATCGTCGCCGCGCTGATCACCGCCGCGACCCTGCTGGAAGAGGGCACCAACCCCTGGCGCAGCCTGTTCTCCCAGACCGACGGCGCCCATGTGTGGATCCACACGCAGCAGGTGCCCCAGGCGGTCAAGCTGCGCGAGATCGACGGGGTCACGCAGGTGGCCGGGCCGTACCGCTCGGCGGCCGTGAGCGTCGTGCAGGACGGCAAGAAGGAGCCCGCGGCGCTGCGCGCGCTGCCCGCCACCGCGCCCGAGGTGGCGCACCCCGTCGTGGCCGAGGGCCGCTGGCTCGACCAGGGCCAGCTCGACGGCGTGGTGGTCGAGCGCTCGTTCGCGCGCGAGCTGGGGCTGCGGCTCGGCGCGCCGGTCACCGTGACCGCGCTCAGCGGCGCCCGCCACACCCTGTACGTGCGCGGCATCGCCGACACCGCCGAGCAGGGCTTCTACCCCGAGTGGACACCCGGCCTGGCCTGGGTGCTGCCCGACCTGCTCGACCGCATCGAGCCCGCCCTGGGGCGCAGCGAGTACGTCACCGGCCTGCGCCTGGCCGACCCCGAGGCCACCCAGGTCGTCTCCCAGCGGGTCGTGGTCATGCTGGAGGACAAACTCCAGCGCGTCTACACCTGGCGGCAGGTCAGGGCCGCCATGGAGCTCGACAACCGGCTCCTGGGCACGCTGCTGGCGCTGTTCGGCGTGGTCGGGCTGGTCGCCGCCGCGCTGGCCCTCGCCAACGCCGCCGGCGGCAGGGTGCTCGGCCAGTTGCGCGACCTGGCCACGCTGAAGTCGATGGGGTTTACCCGGGCGCAGGTCGCCGGCGTGCTCGTCGTCGAGCACGGGGCGCTCGGCCTGGTCGGCATCGCCCTCGGCACCGTGGTGGGCATGGCGGTGATCGCCGTCCTGCTCGGCCCCTCGGCGATCGCCCCGGTGCCGGTGCTGCTCATCGTCGCCGGCGCCGCCCTGCTCGTGCTGGCCGCCGTCGGCCTGCCCGCCTGGCGGGGCGGGCGCACCCCGCCGATCCCCGCCGCCCCCTCCGCGCCGCCGCGTGGCCGCCTTTCGCGCCTGGCCCGCCTCGCCCTCCTGGTACGGCTGCCGCCCGCCCTCGTCCTCGGCGCCCGCGACGCGTTCAGCCGCCGCGTGCCGGCGTTCATGACGGTGTTCGGCCTGGCCGTTCCCATGATGATGATCACCATCGGCCTGGGCGTGTGGTCCACCCTCGACAACTTCCAGCGCAACCCGGCCCAGGTGGGCCAGCACGCCGCCCTCCACGTCCGCCCCGGCAAGCTGGAGTCGGCCTCGGCCGAGCGCCTGGCCAAGGCCGACCGCGGCGTGGCCACCGTCTACCAGGGCGCCGACGTCAACGCGCTGGCGCCCGGCCAGGCCAGGTCCGTGCGGGTGCGGGCGATCGGCAACTCGGCGGAGCCGTACCCCTTCCCGGTGGTGGAGGGGCGCATGTACGCCCAGCCGGGCGAGGCCGTCGCCGGGCAGGGGCTGCTCGACCTGCTGCGGGCCAAGATCGGCGACCGGGTGCGGCTGACCGTCGGCGACTCGCCGCTGATCGTCCGCATCGTCGGCAGGACCGTGGAACCCGACCTGGACGGCGAGGTGCTCTCGGTCGGCCTGGACAGCCTCGAAGCCAAGGACACGGTGCCGCCGGAGTTCTACGCGCTGGTGCTGAAGGACGGCGCCGACCCGGGCGAGGTGCGCACGCGGCTGCTGGCCGCCTCCAGCGAGGGGCTCGACGTGCAGCGCGTGGTGAACCCGGCCGAGCGGCTGACCGTCATCCGGGTGCTGATCGTGGCGCTCATCCTGGTGCTGTCGCTGATCGGGCTGGCCAACCTGCTGACCGCCAGCGCACTCGGGCTGCGCGACCACGCGCTCGACCTGGCGGTGCTGAAGGCGATGGGGCTGACGCCGCGCCAGCTCATGGCCACGCTGGTGACCGGGACCGGGCTGCTGGTGATCCTGGGGGTGCTGGCGGGGACCGCCGTGGGCGCCTCGGTGGTGACCGGCCTGATCGACCTTCAGGGTCACACCAGCGGGGTGGGCGCCGGGATCGGCCACCCGCCCTCGGTCACGACGATGGTGGTGGCGGTGCTGGTGGCGGTGGGGGCGGCGCTGGCGGTGGCGCTGATCCCCGCCAGACGGGCGGCACGGGCCCAGGTACCCGTAACCGCCCGCTAGGCGTCACCTTCCGCCAAGTTCCTCATCCACCTCGGCCTGAGTCACCTGCTCAAGCCCGAGATGGTCGAGGATGCGATCAACGCCGAGCTCCGTCTTGACCGAGGAACGCCGTAGGTCGTACTGCGTTTCCTCAAGCGAGCTCACTCGTATCTCGGGAGCATCGACACGCGATGCCGTGTCCGTTGTCATGTCACAGAGGGTATCCGAACGGCGACGGGCTCACAGGTGTTTCAGCGCGAACCAGTAGAAGCCGTGGCCCGGCAGCGTGAGCAGGTAGGGCAGCTCGCCGATCTGCGGGAACGGGACCCCGCCCCGCGCCTCCACCGGCGTCATCCCCTTGAAGCGCCGCAGGTCCAGCTCGACCGGCTGCGGGAACCTCGACAGGTTGTTGACGCACAGCATGAGGTCGTCGCCCTCCTCGCGCACGAACGTCAGCACGCTGGAGTTGGACGACCACATCTCCGTGTACGCGCCGGTGCCGAAGACCGGATGGTTGCGCCGGATCTGCAGCATGCGGCGGGTGAAGTGCAGCAGCGAGCCCTCGTGCTTCTGCTGTGCCTCGACGTTGACCGCCTGGAAGCCGTAGATCGGGTCCATGACCGCGGGCAGGTAGAGCCGCCCGGGGTCGGCGGTGGAGAAGCCGGCGTTGCGGTCCGGGCTCCACTGCATCGGGGTGCGGACCGAGTCGCGGTCCTCCAGCCAGATGTTGTCGCCCATGCCGATCTCGTCGCCGTAGTACATGACGGGCGAGCCGGGCAGCGACAGCAGCAGGGCGTGGAAGAGCTCGATCATGTCGCGGTTGTTGTCGAGCAGGGGCGCCAGGCGCCGCCGGATGCCGAGGTAGGCGCGCATGCGCGGGTCCTTGGCGTACTCGGAGTGCATGTAGTCGCGCTCTTCCTCGGTCACCGTCTCAAGCGTGAGCTCGTCGTGGTTGCGCAGGAAGATGCCCCACTGGGCGTGGTCGGGCAGCTTGGGGGTCCGCGACATGATCTCGGAGATCGGCTCGCGGGCCTCCTTCTTGACCGCCATGTAGATGCGCGGCATCAGCGGGAAGTGGAAGGCCATGTGGCATTCGTCACCGCCGGTGGTGGGGTCGCCGAAGTACTCCACGACGTCCTCGGGCCAGCCGTTGGCCTCGGCCAGCAGGACGCGGTCGGGGTAGAGGCGGTCCACCTCGGCGCGCACCTTCTTCAGGTACGCGTGCGTCTCCGGCAGGCCGGAGCACCCGGTGCCCTCCCTCTCGAACAGGTACGGCACCGCGTCCAGCCGGAAGCCGTCGATGCCGAGGTCCAGCCAGAAGCGCAGGACCTCCAGCATCGCCTCCTGCACCGCCGGGTTGTCGTAGTTGAGGTCCGGCTGGTGGTGGAAGAAGCGGTGCCAGTAGTACTGCTTGCGCACCGGGTCGTAGGTCCAGTTGGACTCCTCGGCGCCGATGAAGATGATCGGCGCGTCGGGGTAGCCGCTGGGCTCGTCCGACCAGACGTAGAAGTCGCCGAAAGGGCCCTCGGGATCGTGCCGGGAGGCCTGGAACCACGGGTGGCGGTCACTGGTGTGGTTCATCACCAGGTCGGTGATGATGCGGAGCCCACGGGCGTGCGCCGACTCGATGAGCTGGACGAAGTCCCCGAGGTCCCCGAAGTCCGGAAGGATCTTCATGTAGTCGGAGATGTCGTAGCCGCCGTCGCGCAGCGGCGACTCGTACAACGGCAGCAGCCAGAGACAGTCGACGCCGAGCCACTGCACGTAGTCGAGCTTCTCGACCAGGCCGCGCAGATCGCCGGTGCCGTCGCCGTTGGAGTCCTTGAAACCCCGGACGAGGACCTCATAGAAAACAGCCCGCTTGTACCAGTGCGGGTCCTCCGAGACGAACGTCTCGGACACCTGCTCAGGTGTTGGGGATGCGTTGATCATGTGTCGCTCACAGAAGGAGATGTGGGCAGGACGAAGTCACCGGTTACCCCGGCGTTTTGTGGTGACCGCGCCGCCTGGAGTCGTCATCCCTGCGAACCCCATGCCCTGAGCGAGCCCGGATTTGTGACCCGGTGCCCGCTTGTTCGCGGCGCTTACGGGCCGAACACTACCAGCCCGTCGGCCTTCCGGAACCCGCTTGTGCTGTGCCGCATGTAATACCCACGAGATCGCGGTGTAATCGCCTCGTTACTTAGCGTTCTCTAGAACGGGGCTTCCAGTTCACCCGCGTCGTGCCCGAAATCGCGCAGCCACGCGCCGAACAGCACCAGGCCACGCACCCAGAACCGGTCGTTCCAGCCGTTGAACCGCGTCAGCGCGTCGGGCCCGCCGCCGATCACCTCGTGCAGTTCCTCCGAGAGCAGAGCGGGCACCCGCTCGGCCACCGTGGCCAGCATCCGGTGCGAGTACTCGCGCGCCGGCGCCGCCGTCGAGCGCAGCGGCACCCGCCGCAGCGGCTGCTTGACCACGTTCGTGGACGGCAGCGCCGCCACGCGCGGGCTCGCCGCGTGCAGCAGCTCGCGGTAGAAGCGCCCCTTGTCCTTGCGGGCCACGCCCACCGACAGCGCCGCGTCGAAGAAGTCCGGGTGGATGAACGGCGCCGCGAACGAGGCCTCCGGCCCCACCAGGTTCACCGCCGAACGGGCGATGCCTCGCACCGTCCTGGTGTGCAGCACCGACAGCGGCAGCTCCGCCCGGTGCCCGTGGAGCATCGAGGTCGACTCGGCGAACTGCTCGCCCACGGTCTGCGCCATCCAGGCCGCCGCCGCCTCCGACAGGAACGGCCGCGAGGGCGCGCCCAGGGACAGCGAGCTGAGCACCGCCGCCGAGCGCTCCGCCTGCGAGGTGGCCTCCAGCGCCGCCCCGCTGACCATGAAGTTCTTCAGCAGCGGCCCGCCGGCCAGGCCGTCCACCAGGATGCGGCCCGCGCCGTGCACCTCCTTGGCGAACGGCGCGTACCAGGCGTGGTGCGGCGTCAGGAACTCCAGCCTGCGCGCCACGTCCAGGGCGTCGGCCGGATAGGCGGCGGGGTCCTGCGTGACCACGCGGTGCGGGATGCCGAGCTCGCGGGTGATCGCCTTGGCGAAGGCGATGTCGGTGTCGGTGCCGTCGTCGGGGCTGGTCGTCCAGGACTCCACGTCGAACCCGCGCGCCACGGCGACGCTTGCCAGCAGCCGCGAGTCGTAGCCGCCGCTGACCGGGACCAGCAGCCGCCGGCCCTCGTAGTCCTTGTAGACCTCGTGCAGGATCTCCAGGATCTCGTCCGCGCTGGTCCACGCCTCGTACGGCTCGCGCCGCAGCCAGCGCGGCAGCCGCCGCTCGGTGGCCAGCCGCTCGCCCGTGAACACCAGCGCGCTGGAGCCCGGCAGCCGCTTGATCCGCCGGTACGGCGTGGCCTCCCCGAGCGGGAAGGTCACCTGGAGGATCGAGGCCCACGCGTCCCAGTCGAGCTCGACCGGGACCAGCGAGAGCAGGGGGGCGATCAGGGAGGAGAAGTAGACGGCGTCGCCGAGCCGTACGTAATAGAGGTCGACCAGCCCGAGCGCGCCGGCGTGCAGCGTGACCCGCTCGCCCGCACCGACGAGACCCGGCGTCTCGTAGGTCTCGGCGACCGACATCCACGTGTCCTTGCCGGGCGGCTTGCGCTCGCCCCAGGAGAAGGCGAACTCGCCCTCGGCGCGGTGGTAGGGCGGCAGCGGCGCGGTGCTGAACAGCGCCGCGTGGGCGGTCTGGAGCGCGGGGCGGCAGCGCGGGCCGGCGGCGGCCAGCTTCGCCGCGACGGCGGGATCGATCCGGCCGAGGGCTCCGCAGACGTAGGGCCGCACATTGAACTGCACCGGATCCATCCCTTCCTGCCGCTTACCGGTTGAAGGGTATCCTTTGGCCTCGTGAGCGAGCGCAGCGAGCGAGCCAATCGATCCGGCCACATTGTCGTTGGCCTGCTGGAGGACGGCCGATGACGGAGCTGGAAAGCACGCGCAAGGCGCTGCGGGACGCGGTCGCCCAGGCCGAGCACGCGGCCGAGCTCGCGCGGCTGCTGGACACGGCCCAGGCCAAGCTCGCCGCCGCCGAGGAGAGCGCCCAGGAGGCCAGGACCCTGGCCGCGCGGGTGGCCGAGCTGGAGGACCGGCTCGACGACGAGCGCGCCGACGGGGAGAAGCTGCGCAAGGAACTGGCCGAGCAGCGCTACCAGGCCGAGGTGGCGCAGTGGAAGCTGTCCTCGATCAAGGTCGCCCGCTGGAACCGGCTCGGTGACGCGCTGAAGTCCGGCAAGTCCAACCCGGTGCGCCTGGCCAAGGGCATCAAGGGCGCCGCCAAGCCCGCTCCCCGCCCGGTCGCGCCCAAGCGCAAGCCGGTCGCCGCCGAGCAGAAGGCCGACCGTCCCGGCGCCGCCTTCCAGGCCACGGCCGCGACCAGGACGATAGAGGGCGCCTCGTTCCGGCTGAAGCCGTTCAGGATCCCGACCGGCCCCAACACGCGCCCCCACCTGACCGCCGCCGTCATCGCCGACCCGCACGCCGAGGCCCTGCTGCGCTACGAGTGGCGGCAGACGACCGGATTCACCCCGCGCGACTTCGCCAGGGTGCTGCCGCTCGAGGTGCCCCACCTGCTCGTGTTCGAGTCGGTCACCGAGGGCCCGTGGGCCGAGGAGATCGCCGGCGAGCCCGGCGAGGGCCTGCGCGCGCTGCTCGACTGGTGCGCGGAGCGCGGCATCCGCACGGTCTTCTGGCACACCCAGGGCGACCCGTCCGGCTACGCCGCCGCCGCGGCGCTGTTCGAGCACCGCTTCAGCGTCGATTCGGCCAGCGGCTGGCCCAGGCTGGCGTTCGGCGTGCAGCCGAGGGTGCACAACCCGCTGCCGCTGTCGGGCGGCCGGGTCGACCGGGTGCTCACGCTGGAGCAGTTGCTGCCGCCGCACCTGTCGTACCCAGACGTGCTGACCTCCTACCGCTGGCCGGCCGCGGTGGACGTGCCGCCGGGCACGCCGCCGTGGCGGCTGTCGGAGATCGCCGCCTGCGGCACCTCGATCGGCCCCGAGCCCGACTCCCGCCGCGCGCACGCCGCGCTGCGCCGCGCCTACGCGGGCGGCACGATGACCGAGCGGGTCGACGAGCTGCTGGAGCGCGTCGGCCTGCCCAGCGCCCGCGCGACGCTGAACGTCTCGGTGATCCTGCCGGTCACCGACTCCTCGCTGCTGGAGCACGCGCTCGCCCAGGTCGCCAGGCAGAGCGGGGTCACGCAGCTCATCCTGTTCGGGCCGCCGGGAGCGGGGGAGCGCGCCCGCGACGTGATCAAGGACGCCGAGGTGGTCTTCCGCGACCTCGACCCGGCCCTGTCCACGGGCGGCATGCTCAACCACGGGCTCGACCTGTGCGAGTCCGACCTGGTCGCGGTCATGGACCCGCGCGACGTCTACGGCACGCACTACCTGTCCGACCTCAGCCGCGCCTTCCTGTTCTGCACCGCGGACATCGTGGGTAAGGCCGCCTTCTACGCCCACCTGCGCAACGCGCAGGCGACGCTGCTGAAGCAGCCCGACGCCGAGTACACCTACACGCCCGAGATCGCCGGAGCCACCCTGCTCGCCCGCCGCAACGCGCTGCGCGAACTCGGCTTCCCCGACCTGACCGAGGGCTGGGACGAGGTGCTCATGCGCCAGTGCCGCACGGACGGGGTGAAGGTCTTCTCCGCCGACCGCTTCGGCTACGTGCGGGTGCGCGAGGAGGACCGCTGGCTCCTGGGCGCCGCCCAGCTCATCGAGTACGGCTCCGCCGAACCCCACGCCCTCATCTGATGACCCCCGGGCAGCTCATCTCCGGGCAGCTCGCGTGATGATCTCCGGGGAACGCGGCGTGATGACCCCCGGGCGGCTGGCGGAGCTTCTGGGTGAGCCGCCCGCGCCCGAGGGCGACTGGGCGGCGGAGGCCGTCTACCTGTCGGCCGCCGCGCTGCGCCGCCGGATCGACCCGGTGGAGCTGGCCGCGACCGTGCCCGGGGCGACGGCGCTGCCGAACGGGCTGCTGCGGATCGTGCTGCCCGAGCCCGCCGGCGTGCTGGCCGAGGTGTTCCCCGTGCCCGACCAGGGGTGGCCACAGACGCCGCTGACCTGGGACAACCCCGGCTTCGTGGTGCGCTACGCACGCGCCAGGGCGGTGGCGGTCGTCCGTGCGGCCCCCGCCCTGGAAGTGCGCCACGAGCCCGTGGGGTCCGACGGTTTTGATCCTGCCGGGCTGTCAGGGGCGCGCGACCGTGCGGTGTTGCGCGTGCTGGCCGAGCTGCCGGGTCGCCGGGTCAGCGCGGAGCCGGGATGGGCGGCCTTTCTGGTACGGCTCGCGCTGGCCTACCACGACGCCTATGAACAGGCGGCCCCGCTCCCCAAGGGGGATGAACCGGCCTCCCCGGTGCACGCGGCCCGGGTAAGGCTGGCGCTGGCTGTACAGGAAGTCCTTCCTGGGCCCGACAGAATCTGAAATTTCGCGCCATAGGGCGCGAAAACGTGTAAAAACTCTACAATTTCCTGCTCAGCGCGTCTCGACAGGTGGGCACGGTGTCCAGCGCGATCCCGCGTTCCGATAGCCTCCTTTGGGTGAGTCGATTCGCCCATCCCGCAGGGGACCGGCACGCCGAGATGCTGCCCCACGAGCGCCCGCCGCTGGCGCCCGCCGACCTCAACCGGATCAATCCCGCGATCTGGCCGCGAACGTCGAGCAGGACCGAGGGCGCGCTCACGGTCGGCGGCATCGACGTGCGGGATCTCGCCGCCGAGCACGGCACGCCGCTCTACGTCCTGGACGAGGCCGACGTGCGCTCGCGCATGCGCGACTACGCCACCGCCTTCGCCGGCTCCGAGGTGCACTACGCCGGGAAGGCGTTCCTGTGCAAGGAGATCGTCCGGTGGCTGCGCGATGAAGGGCTCGGCCTCGACGTGGCCAGCGGCGGCGAGCTGGCCGTCGCGCTGAGCGTCGGATTCCCGCCCGAGCGCATCACGCTCCACGGCAACAACAAGTCCGTCGCCGAGCTGACCAGGGCCCTGGAGGTCGGCGTCGGCCACATCGTGGTCGACTCCTACGAGGAGATCGCCCGGGTCGGCTACCTCGCCGCCGAGCTGGGCAAGCGCCCCAAGGTCATGATCAGGGTGACGACCGGCGTCGAGGCGCACACCCACGAGTTCATCGCGACCGCGCACGACGACCAGAAGTTCGGCCTGTCGCTCAACACCGGCGCCGCCGCCGAGGCGGTCCGCCGCATCCTCGCGCTGCCCCAGCTCGAACTCGTCGGCCTGCACTCCCACATCGGCTCGCAGATCGTCGACACCGCCGGCTTCGAGGTGGCCGCCCGCCGCCTGGCCGACCTGCTCGTGCGGATCAAGGACGAGCACGGCGTCGTGCTGCCCGAGCTCGACCTCGGCGGCGGCTACGGCATCGCCTACGTCGAGGGCGACGAGGCCCCCGACATCAAGGAACTGGCCGACGGCCTGCGCGAGATCGTCGCCAAGGTCTGCACCGCCGCCGGGTTGCCGGTGCCCACGCTCACGGTCGAGCCCGGCCGCACGATCGTCGGACCCGGCGGCATCACCCTCTACGAGGTCGGCACCGTCAAGGACGTCGAGGGCATCCGCACCTACGTCAGCATCGACGGCGGCATGAGCGACAACGTGCGCACCGCGCTCTACGGCGCCGAGTACACCGCGGTGCTGGCCAACCGCGAGAGCGGCGCCGCGCCCATGCTCAGCCGCCTGGTCGGCAAGCACTGCGAGAGCGGCGACATCGTGATCAGGGACTTCTACCTCCCGGCCGACCTCGCGCCGGGCGACCTCATCGCGGTGGCCGCCACCGGCGCCTACTGCCGCTCGCTGGCCAGCAACTACAACTATCTGCCCAGGCCCGCCGTGGTCGCCGTCGCCGACGGGGCCTCCCGGGTGATCGTGCGGGGCGAGACCGAGGACGATCTGCTGAGGGGGCAACTGTGAAGGTCGCGCTGCTGGGTTGCGGCGTCGTCGGCTCGCAGGTCATCAGGCTCATGCGCGAGCAGGCCGACGACCTGGCCGCCCGGATCGGGGCGCCGCTGGAGCTGGCGGGCGTCGCCGTACGCAGGCTGGGGCGTAAACGGGAGGTCGACGTCGACCCCGCGCTGCTCACCACCGACGCCGAGGCCCTCGTCACCCGCGACGACGTGGACGTCGTCGTCGAGGTCATCGGCGGCATCGAGCCCGCGCGCTCGCTGATCGTGGCGGCCCTGTCCAAGGGCAAGTCGGTCGTGACCGCGAACAAGGCGCTGCTGGCCGAGGACGGCGCCACCCTCCACGAGGCGGCCCGCGCCGGCGGCGGCGACCTCTACTTCGAGGCCAGCGTGGCGGGCGCGATCCCGCTGCTGCGGCCGCTGCGCGAGTCGCTGGCCGGCGACCACGTCAACCGGGTGCTCGGCATCGTCAACGGCACCACCAACTACATCCTCGACAAGATGGACTCCACGGGCGCCTCGTTCAACGACGCGCTGGAGGAGGCGCAGGCGCTCGGCTACGCGGAGGCCGACCCGACCGCCGACGTCGAGGGCTTCGACGCCGCCGCCAAGGCGGCCATCCTCGCCGGGCTGGCCTTCCACAGCAGGGTGACCGCCGAGCAGGTGCACCGCGAGGGCATCACGGAGATCACCGCCACCGACGTCGCCTCCGCCAAGGCCATGGGGTACGTCATCAAGCTCCTGGCCATCTGCGCCCGTTCCGACGACGGCCAGAGCGTCGGCGTGCGCGTCCACCCGGCGATGATCCCGCGCACCCACCCGCTGGCCGGCGTGCGCGAGGCGTACAACGCGGTGTTCGTCGAGGCGGAGTCGGCCGGGCAGCTCATGTTCTACGGCGCCGGCGCCGGCGGGGCGCCCACGGCCTCCGCGGTCCTGGGCGACCTGGTGGCCGTGGCCAGAAACCGGCTGGCGGGGGCGCGCGGGCCGGAGGAGTCCACGTACGCCTCGCTGAGCGTGCACCCCATGGGCGAGACCGTGACCCGCTGCCACGTGGCGCTCGACGTGGCCGACAAGCCCGGCGTGCTGGCCAGGGTGGCGGAGGAGTTCGCCCGCCACGACGTCTCGATCCAGACGGTCCGCCAGGAGGGGCACGGCGACGACGCCCAGCTCGTGATCGTCAGCCACCGCGCCACCGACGCCGCGCTCACCGCCACGATGGAGGGGCTGCGCAAGCTCGACATCGTCCGCGCGGTGGCCAGCGTGATGCGCGTGGAGGGCGACGAGTAGCCGCCCTTCCCCGCGCTCTCACGTACGGCGGGCGATCGCGGTGATCAGCGGCTGGACCATCTTGGCGGCCAGCGGCCCGAAGGCCGCCAGGATGAGCACGTAGGCGGCGGCCAGCGGCCCGAGGTCCGGATGGACCCCCGCGGCCACCGCGAGCCCGGCGATGACGATGTTGAACTCGCCCCTCGGGATCAGCGCGATGCCCGCCCGCGCCCGGCCGGCCTTGGCGATGCCCGCGCGGCGGGCGGCGTAGGCGCCGGTCAGGAGCTTGGTGATCATGCTGATCACGGCGAGGCCGGCGGCCAGCCCCGCCACGGGGAGGATCGCGGCCGGGTCGGTCTGCAGGCCGAAGAAGACGAAGAACACCGCGGCGAACAGGTCGCGCAGCGGCTCCAGCAGCGTCCTGGCCTCGTGGGCGAGCTCTCCCGACAAGGCGATGCCGACCAGGAACGCGCCGACCGCCGCCGACACCTGGAGCTGCTGGGCGATCCCGGCCACCAGGAGCGCCAGTCCGACCACCTTCAGGAGCAGGACCTCGGAGTTGGGGCTGGCCACGAAGCGTTCGATGAGCCGGCCGTACCGGAGGGCGAAGACGAGCACGACGCTCACGGTCGCCAGCGCGATCGCCACCGTCACCGCGCCGCTGACGAGGCTCACGCCGGCCAGCATCGCGGTGAGGATCGGCAGGTAGAGGGCCATCGTCAGGTCCTCGAAGACCAGCAGCGACAACACCACGGGTGTTTCCCTGTTGCCGATCCAGCCCAGGTCGGACAGGACCTTGGCGGTGATGCCGGAGGAGGTGGCGTAGGTGACGCCCGCCATGGCGAGGGCGGCGACCGGGCCCCAGCCGAGCAACAGGGCGGCGATCGCGCCCGGCGCGGCGTTGAGCACCAGGTCCACGAGCCCGCCGCGCAGGTTGCCGCGCAGGCTGGTGACCAGCTCGTCGGCGTTGTACTCCAGGCCCAGCGTGAGCAGCAGCATGATGACGCCGAGTTCGGCGCCGACCTCGATGAACTCCTCGCTGGTGGCCAGCGGCAGGATGCCGCCGGTGCCGAAGGCCAGGCCCGCGATCAGGTAGAGGGGGATGGGGGAGATGCCGCCGCGCAGGGCCAGCGCGCCGAGCACGCCGAGACCGAGGATGACGGCACCGAGTTCGAGAAGAAGGATCCCTGCGTGCACCCGCGGGCCTACCCCGCGGCCAGGAGGTCGCCGGCGGCGGAGGTGCCCTCGGGCGTGCCGACGACCACGACCACGTCGCCGGCGGCGAACACGAAGTCGGGTCCGGGGCTGGCCACCACCCGGCCGTCGCGGGCGACCGCGACGATGGAGGAGCCCGTGCGGCTGCGCATCTGGGTGTCACCCATGGGACGGCCGGCGTACGGCCCGCCCTGGATGATCGGCAACTGGACGCTGACCAGGCCCTCGACCTGCCGGTGCAGCTCGTTGAGCCGCTGCACGATACGCGGCGCGCCGAGCAGCTCGCACAGGGCGTCGGCCTCCTCGTCGTTGAGCTTGACCGCCTCGCACGCCTGGTCGGGATCGTGCTTGTCGTAGATCACCAGGTCCCGCCGGCCGGTGCGGTGCGAGACGACGCCGATCCGCCTTCCGGACTGGGTGGTGAACTCGTGCCGCAGTCCGATCCCCGGCAGGGCCGTCTGCTCGACGTCCATTACGCGCCCTTTCATTGCTTTTGTTGAACTTCATACTATTGGCCGGGGATGACCTTGTGGTTCAGCGGGATCCCGCTTCGTAGCGGCGCAGGGCGAGGCGCGTGGCCAGGGCCAGGACGAGGGCCATGAGCAGCAGGACGGCCATCGAGCGGAGCCAGCCCACCGGATCGTGGTCCCAGAGGGCGTCCACGGGCTTGGCGATGTCGATCTTCTGCAGGTCGACGGTGGCCGCGGCGGCGGCGTAGCCCCAGCGGGTGGGGACGAGCCAGGTGAGCTGTTCCAGGCCGGTCCTGCCGACGACCTCGATGAGCTTGCCAATGAAGACGAACTGGGCCATCACCAGCACCACCATGATCAACATGGCCTGCTCGTTGGTGCTGACCAGGGCGCTGACCAGCAGCGCCAGCAGGCTGCAGGTGAACGCCACCGCCGAGACCACGACGACGATCTCCACGCTGCCCGAGCCGAAGATGAGCGGATCGCCGGGCGGCTCGCGCCCGATCATGGCCAGCGTGACGAACAACGTCGCCTGCACCACGTTGATCGCGCCCAGCACCGCGGCCTTCGACAGCAGGTACGCCACCGGCGACAGGCCCACCGAGCGTTCCCGGCGGTAGATGGGACCTTCCTTGACGATCTCCCTGATCGCCCCGATGAGGCCCATCAGCGCGGCCCCGAACACCAGGATGATCAGCAGCGTGCCCGCCTCCTCGCTGCGCCCGATCTTCCCGCCGGGCGGCGCGAGGCCGGCGGAGCCCTCCACGACGCGGGTCATCAGCGCCAGCACGATCGGCAGCCCGATCATCGACAGCGCCGCCAGCTTGTCGGAGCGGATCACCGAGAACATGCGCCGGGCGAGGATCGCGAACTGCCGCCCCATGCTCTGCTTGGGCGGCGCGGGCGGAGGCGTCACGGTGTGGCCGTCGAGCCCCTGGCCGGAGGCGGCCCCGCAGTAGCGCGAGTAGTAGGCGGAGCGGCGGAAGCGGTCGGCCCACAGGTCGGGCTCGTCGCTGACCTTCTTGAAGACCTCCGAGTACTCCGTCGCCCCGAAAAATCCCAATAGTTCGCCCGGCGGCCCGAAATATCCGACCTTGCCGCCCCGGCACAGCACCAGCACCCGGTCGCACACGTTCAGGTGCAGCACGCTGTGCGTGACCACCACCACGGTCCTGCCGTCGTCGGCCAGCGACCGCAACGTGTTCATGACCTCCTTGTCCAGGCTCGGATCCAGCCCGGAGGTCGGCTCGTCCAGGAACAGCAGCGACGGCTTCGTCAGCAGCTCCAGCGCCACGCTCGTGCGCTTGCGCTGGCCGCCGGACAGCCGGTCGATCCGCAGCCCTCGGCGTTCGGCCAGGTCGAGCTGGTCGATCACCTCGTCGATGCGGGCCCGGCGCTCGGCCCGCGTCACGTCCTGGGGGAAGCGCAGCGCCGCCGCGTAGCCCAGGGCCCGCTCGACCGTGAGCTCCTTGTGCAGGATGTCGTCCTGCGGGACCAGGCCGATGCGGTGGCGCAGGTCGTCGTAGTGGGCGTACAGGTCGCGGCCCTCGTACAGCATGCGGCCGTGCGTCGCGGGCCTGGCGCCGGTGAGCGCGCCGAGCAGGGTCGACTTGCCCGCGCCCGACGGGCCCACCACCGCGAGCAGGCTGCGGGCGTCGAGCCGCAGGCTCACCCGGTCCAGCAGTACGGCCGAGCCCGCCTTGACCGTCAGCTCCTCCGCCCGCAGGGACACCGAGCCGGTGTCGGCGTGGACCGCCACGTGGTCGCGGTGCACGACCAGTTGGTAGTGGCCCACCGAGACCAGGTCGCCCGGCTGGACGTAGGCGTCGGTGACGCGGTGGCCGTTTACGTGGGTGCCGTTGCGGCTGCGCAGGTCCCTGACGTACGGGCCGTTGGGGGAGGGGTGGATCTCGGCGTGGTGGCGCGAGACCAGGAGGTCGTCGGGTAAGGCCAGGTCGTTGTCGGCGGCCCTGCCGATGCGGATCACGCCGGTCAGCGGGAGGATCCGTTCCGGGCTCCGGCTCGGGCGCGGCTGCGCGGCGGGCCGTCCCAGTTGTGTGGCGCCGTCCACCGGCGGGCCGCCCCAGGTGGGGCGGGTGCCCTGGGGAGCCGGGCCGGTCGGCTGGTGGACGGGCTCGGGTTCGAGGTCCAGCCGGGGGCCGTGGTCGGCGCCGCCGAGCCGTACCGTGCAGGGGACGGCCACGTGGACGGTGGTGATGCGGTGCCGGCCGATGAAGGTGCCGTTGCGGCTGCCGAGGTCGCGCAGGATCCAGCGGCCCGACTCGTGGACGACCTCGGCGTGGTGGCGGGAGACACGGGCGTCGGCGATGGCGATGTCACCTTCGCGGCCGACGAGCAGCCGCTGCCCCGGTTCGAGCCGGATGAAGCCCGCCGGGCCGCGCACGAGTAACGCCGTCATCTCTCCGCACCCCGCAAACCCCCGGCCGTCCCGCCATTATGGCCGCAGATCGGGCTGCGGGCGGATCAGGGCGGACGGCGTTGCCGTGACGTGACCTCGCGTGTAGTGGTAGGCCACGGTGGCCACGCCCAGCGAGAGCCCCCAGGGCAGGAAGAACAGGCCCACGCCGCCGACCGACCAGTCCATGCCCTCCGACAGCAGGCCGCGCCACGAGGTCAGCCCGGTCACGGTGACGGCCACGGTCACCAGCGACGCGGGCACGACCGCCGTCGCCTCGGGCACCGCCCGCCCGCCGAGCACCGGCACCCAGCGCGGGAAGACGCGTCCCCACCGCTGCGCCAGCCCGAGCGTGAGCAGCGCGCCGCCCAGGCAGAGCAGGGGGAGCAGGTAGCTCTGGAGCACGCTCAGGCCCTTGGCCGCGTAGTCGGCCAGCAGGGTGTCCACGAACGCCTGGTCGACGCCCAGCGGGATGCCCGCCGACCAGGCCGCGCGCTGCAGGCCGTACGGCAGCGGCGCCAGCACCGCCACGGCCGTCGCCCAGCGCCCGATCCGCCGCCACGGCCAGGCGGCCGCGCCCCCGCGCACCGAGCCCAGCGCGACCCCTACCCACAGGGCCCCGCCCACGACGCACACGAGCTGGTTGAGCACCGGCCAGTCGACCAGCCCGACGTACCCGCCCAGGGCGTAGGCCATGTTCTGCAGCAGCCGGACGTCGGGCAGCACGAACAGCAGGGCCGCTCCAGCCACCCACCCGTACGCCGCGACCGCCGGGGAGGGGAATCGCGGCCACCACAGGGCCGCCGCCGCGACCAGGACGCCGGCCGTACAGGCGAAGGCGATGACCGGCGCCATGGCGCCCGCCGTCGCCCCCTGGAAGAGGCTCATCCCGACGGAGGCGCCAGGGTCGCCGAAGGGGAAGCCGGCGCCGCCCGACCACCAGAAGAAGCCGAGCGCGCCGTAGACCGCGCTCCAGATCAGCGCGCCGTAGAGGATCAGTCGTCGTTTCATGCTTGCCAGCCTGGAGCGGGACGGCCGCGCGGACATCTGCCGATCGGCAGATTCGCCCGCACCAAGCCGTGGCTAGAGTGGCGGACATGAAACGGGTGCTGGCCTGCGCATTGGTGCTCCTGTGCGCCATTTGGCCGGTCGCGCTCAGGTCGCCGTTCCCCGAGCCGTTGATCGCGCTGCCCGCGCTCGCGGCGGTGGTCGCGGCGAGCGCGGCCGTCGCATGGGCGCCCGCGACGCGGCCGTGGCTGGCGCCGCTCACCGCGCTCGTCGGCGTCGCCGGCGCGGCGTGCACGCTGGTGTGGCTGCGCGAGCCGGTCGGGCAGGCCGGACCCGCCACCTACTTCCACACGCTGGCGGTGCTCACGCTCATCACGATGACGGTCCGCTGGGCGCCTCTGCCGCGCGGCGTGCCCGCGGTGGCGGTGGCCGCCGTCGCCGAGGCGCTGCTGGCGCTGCAGGTCGTGCCCACGCGGTCGGTGACGGAGTCGGTCGCGTTCGGGCTGTTCTGGTCCTTCGGTACGGCCGGCGCCGTCGGCCTGGGCGCGTACCTGCGGGTGCTGGACGGCCGCCGCGAGCGGGCCGTGCGCGAGGCCAGGCGCTCCCAGCGGGTGCAGCTCGCCCGCGACCTGCACGACTTCGTGGCCCACGACGTCAGCGCCATGGTCCTGCAGGCGCAGGCGGCGCAGATCCTGCTGGACAGCGCACCGCGCGAGGCGGCGGCGACGCTGCGGGCCATCGAGGAGGACGGCACGCGCGCGCTGGCCTCCATGGACCGCACCGTACGGATGCTGCGCGAGCTGGAGGGCGAACCGGCCTCCGCCGAGCCGCTGCCCGGCCTTGACGACCTGCCCGGCCTCGTACGCCGCTTCGCCGAGGCCGGATACCCGCGGACGGAGCTGGAACTGGCGCCGCCGCGGACGCTCTCGCGCGAGGTGGCCACCACGGTCTACCGCATCGTCGCCGAGGCGCTGACGAACGTCCGCAAGCACGCGCCCGCGGGGTCGAGCGTGGCGATCCGGGTGGTGGACGAGGCGGGCGCCACCGTGCTCACGGTCGCCGACAGCGCCCTCGACAGCGCGGGCGCGCCCGCACCGCCGCGCCTGCCCGCGGGCGCGCGCCCCGGCGTGGGCCTCGCCGGGCTGGCCGAGCGGGTCGAGGCGCTGGGCGGCACGTTCGGCGCCGGCCGGTCGGGAGACGGCGGATGGCTGGTGAAGGTGGCCTTCCCCGGAGGACGGACGTGACGATCAGGGTCCTGGTGGCCGACGACCAGCCCGCCGTACGGCGGAGCTTCCGCACCATCATCGACGCCCAGCCCGACCTGGAGGTCGTCGGCGAGGCGCCGGACGGCGTCGCCGCGCTGGAGCTGGCCGGGAGGCTCGCCCCCGACGTGGTCGTGGCCGACATCCGCATGCCGCGCATGGACGGACTCGAACTGACCAGGCGGCTGTCCGACACCGTCCGGGTGATCGTCGTGACCACCTACGACCTCGACGAGTACGTGCACACCGCGCTGCGCTCGGGCGCCTGCGGCTTCCTGCTCAAGCACGCGGGAGCCGGGCTGCTGGCCGAGGGCATCAGGGCGGCCGCGGCGGGCGACGCGCTGATCAGCCCGTCGGTGACCGTACGGCTGCTGCGCCACCTGACGCCCGAGCGGGGCCGTACCGGGGTGGCGGGGGAGACGCTGAGCGACCGCGAGCTGGAGATCGTCCGGCTGGTGGCGCAGGGCCGGTCGAACCCGGAGATCGGGGCCGAGCTGTTCATCTCGGCGGGCACGGCCAAGACGCACGTGGCCAACGTCCAGCGCAAGCTCGGCGTGCGCAACCGGGTCGGGATCGCCGCGTGGGCCTGGGAGAACGGCCACACCTGAGCCGCTACTGGTCGGGAAAGGTCAGGTCGCGGACCCTGCGCACCGCGCGTTTCAGCACGGTGCGCTCCTTCTCCCTGGTCAGGCGGACGGCCTCCTGACGCCACGCCTCCGCCTTCTCCCGCCACCGCGTGGCGTCGCGTTCGGCCTTGCCCGCCTCCCTGCGCAGTTGCGACATCTCCGCCTGCAGCGCGGCGGCCCTGCGGCGCAGCCGGGTGAGCTCCTTCTCGTGCTGGAGCGCCTGCTGCTCCACCTCGGTCAGAGGCGGGCGGCGCGGCGGGTAGACCTTGGGACGGCGGGCGAACCCCCACGACTCGCCGTCCACCCACTCCACGCCGAACACCTCGTGGAGCACGTCGTCCAGGTGCTCGTCCGGGCCGGCGACCAGGGCGGCCCTGGACAGGGCGGCGGTGCGTTCGAGGCGGGCCACGACCACGCCGTCGCTCTCCTCGGCCAGCGCGACGCAGAGCGCGCCCAGGTCGTGCTCGTCGAGGTACTCGGTCAGGCGGCGCAGGGTCTCCTGGCCGGGCATCCAGCCGGGCGGGACCGTCAGCCGGTAGGGGGCGGGCACGCCGGGCGGCGCCTCGCCGGGGGGCGCCTTGCCGGGGGGCGCCTCACTGGGCGGCGTCTCGCCGGGCGGCGCCTCACTGGGTGGCGCCTCGCCGGGCGGCGTCTCGCTGGGCGGCGCGAGCCGTACGCGAGGGTCGTGTTCGAAGGTGGCGTGGATCAGGCGCAGGTCCAGGTCGGGGTCGCGCAGCGGGCTGCGACGGCCGGCGCCCAGCTCCCGCCACGGCCCGGTGACGGTGACGCGCACGTCGGGCAGGGAGGCGGCGAGCAGGGCGTCCACGCTCGCGCGGACGTCCTCGTAAGCGTGCTCGCCGTCCACCACGCACTCGACGTAGGGGACGAGCCACTGGCGGCCCTGGTTGACGCGCAGGTAGCGCCGGTGCGGCACGCGGTCGGCCACGAACGGGTCGTTGTAGCGCTTGAGCGCAGCCCAGTCCCGCATCGCGGTGGGCAGGCCGAGATGCCAGGCCCGCGCCTCCTGGTCGGGCACGAACACCGCGCCCGCCTGGGACAGGCGGTAGCCCAGCTCGGTGTCCTCGGCGAGCACCAGCGAGGTGTCGAGCCCGCCGACCGCGCGCAGCAGCGCGGCGGGGTAGGAGGCGGTGGCGCCGACGTGGACGCGGGCGGCGAGCGCGTTCGGCGCGGTGCGCAGGCCGTCGTGCTCCTCGATGATCTTCTCGGCCCAGTCGTGGCGGAGCGCCGACAGCTCGAACAGCTTGTGCTCGTTACCCGCGTCGAGCGCCTCGCGCACCTCGGCCGGTTCGGGCAGGTCGGCGCCCAAGGTGAAGTCGATCCAGCCGAGCACGACCAGGTAGGGCGCGAGGTGGTGCCAGCGCGCCTGCGCCTCGACGTGGGCGCGGTGCGGCACCATGTCGGCGTCCAGGACGAGGATCACCTCGCCGGTGGCGGCGTCGATGCCGGTCTGCAGGGCCCAGGCGCGGCCCCAACCGCCCGGAGCGCTGGGCAGGAGCCGGGTGGCGGCGGGGCGCAGGTCCGGCAGGCGCAGCGGCGGCGTGCTGCCGTCGTCCACGACGATCACGTCGAGCAGGCCGGCGGGGTAGCTCTGGGCGGCCAGCGCGGCGAGCGTGAGGTCGAGCGTCTCCTGCCGGTCGTGGGCGGGGATGACGACGGTGACGGTCAGCTCGGGCGTCCAGGCGCCCAGCGCGGGCGGTGTCAGGACCCCGTAGTCGTTGCGCCGGACACGCGCGACGTCCCTGCTCATACCCGGGCGCTCCCTTCCAGTTCCATCAGCGCGCACGGGCGGAAGCCGCGCCACTGGTGGCGATTGCGTTGCAGGAAGGTGCCGATCGGCTCCTGCCAGGTGTGGTTGGCGGCCAGGCCGCGGTGGAGGATGTAGCCGAGCCCGTGGGTGCGGTAGATCTGCCCGCCCGCCGCCTGCAGCGCCTCCTGGAACTGCGTGTCCACCGAACGGCGCAGCGGACGGAACCCGCCGACGGCCTGGAACGCCGAGCGCTCGACGAGGATCGTGCCGCCGGCCACGAAGCTGGAGATCTGCTCGGTGATCTGCCTGCGGTGCACGGTGACGTCGATCGAGGACAGGTAGACGAACTCGGGCACGGTGCCGACCACCTGCGCCCCCGAGTAGGAGTGGGCCAGCAGCAGGTCCGACAGGAAGTCCGGGCCGTACCAGTCGTCGTCGTCCATCTTCAGCAGGAACGAGCCCGAGGCCCTGGCCGCCGCCTCGTTCAGCACCTCGCCGAAGATCTGGTCGGCGGGAGCCTCGTACACGGTGACGGAGCCGTCGAAGGCGGCGATCGCCTCGGCCACGTCGGGGTGGCCCGCGGGCACGCCGTGCAGGGCCAGGATCACCTCGAACTGGGCGTCGCGCTGCCTGGCGATCTGGGCGAGCGCGAAGCCGACCATGTCCGCGCGCCGCGTGGCCAGCAGCACCGAGGTCAGCGGCGGCACCGGCGCGGGCGCGCCGAGCTGCTCCCAGCGGGCGGCCACGCCCTGGGTGCGCAGTGCCGTACGGCGCAGCCTGATGCTGTGCTCCTCGCGCGTGAGCTGGTCGGCGAGGTCGGGACCAGCCTCGATCAGGCGCACCAGCGGCTCGCCGAGCGCGCCCGCCCAGCGCGGCACCGACGGCGACACCACCGGCACCCCCGCCGCGGCCAGCCCGGCCAGCACCCGGACCGCGGCCAGCGGCCCGCTGTGGGCGTGCTGCCAGTCGACCTCGACGCCCCTGATCTGCCGCAGCCGCGCCACGTCGGAGTCGGTGACGCCGCCAGACTCGGCGAACGCCGTGACGACCCGGCCTTCGAGCACGACCGACCAGCGGCCGTCGCGCTCGGTCAGCGCGGCCATGCCACGCGAGGGCGTGGTGACGAAGCCCTGCGGGTTGACCAGCCGCTCGTCCACGGGCGGGATCATGGACGGCTCCGCCAGCACCTCGGGATCGGCCAGCGGCAGCTCGGCGCCGCCGGGCCGGCCGAGGTGCTCCCAGCTCGCCGCGCGCAGCGTGGGCCGCTCGACCGGCGTCTCGTCGCCCTCCCACGGGGACTCGCCCTCCCAGGGCGAGTCGGCGTTCACGTCGGGGTCGTCGAGTGTGCGCAGCACCAGGTCGCTGCCGGGCGCGCCGACGCGTCCCGGCACCGGGCCGCCGACCTCGGTGGGGGTGGCGTTCGGGTCGCCGGGCCGCCACGCCGCCGCGCCGACCCCGGCGATCGCCGCCGCGGGGGCCGCGATCACGTCCAGGCGGTGCCCGGCGAAGGCCCGCGCGGTCGCGGTCACGGTACGGCCGGCCGGCGTGGGCGCCGAGAACCTCGCGTCCACCACCCAGACCCGGTCCTTGGGCTGATACACCCGCAGGTCGCTGAGCGAGCGCCACCGGTTGGCCGGGGTGGGCGTGGGCACCGGCGCCGGATGCGACGGCGGCGCGTCCAGCACGGCGACGACCACGCGGCGCGTGTCGGGCAGAAGCTTGTGCAGGGTGGCGACCCGGCGCAGGTCGGCGGGGGTGCGGGCGAGCACCAGCACCTCGGGCGCGCGTTCCTTGCCGGTGGGCGGCTCCACCAGGTCGCGGTCGAGGTCGACGCCCTTGACATCCTCGTCGATGCCGACGGCGAAGACCCACGCCTGCGGCATGTCCGCGATGAGGGAAGCGATCATGGCGACCTCCTGGGCCCGGTCATCCGGTCTTCCTCAGGTGCTTGAACAGGGCGGCCAGCGGGCCCGCCGCGGGTTCCGGCTGCTCGGCGGGCTGCTCGGACAGGCGCTTCACCTCGGCCTTCAGCCGGGCCACCTCCGCCTCCAGCTCCTTCGCCTCGGCGGCGCGCCTGGTCGCCAGCGCCCGCCACTTGGCCGGGTCGCCCGCGGGCGGCTCGATGTCGTCGCCGGTGGCGAAGCCGAACTCGGCACCGCTCACCCACAGCGCGCCGAACATCTCGTCGACGAGGTCGTCGGCCAGGTCGCCGGCCTGGCCCGCGTGGCGGGCGGCGCGGGCGAAGGCGGCGGTGCGCTCCAGGCGGGCGGCGACCACGCCGGCCGCGGTCTCCTCCAGGGCGGCGCAGACCAGGCCCAGGGTGTCCTTTTCCGCCTGCCGTACGAGCTGGGCGATCGTGTCGGCGCCCGGGGCCCATCCGGCGGGGACGCGCAGCAGGAACGGCGCGGGCGCCACGGAGGCGGGCGCGTCGAGCGCGAAGGCGACCCGGGGCTCGGCGGCGTAGAGGTTGCGCAGCAGGCGCAGGTCGAGGTGCGGGTCGTCGAGGGCGGCGTGCCGGCCGGGGGTCAGCAGGTCCCAGGGGCCGGTGACGGTGACCGCGGTGTCGGCGAGCGTGCCGGCCAGCGCCGCGTCCACGGTGGCGCGGGTGCGCTCGTAGCCGTCGGCCTCGGTGACCACGTGCACGTACGGCACCCGCCACCGCCGGCGAGGATGGCCGCGCAGCCAGCGCAGGTCGGGGATGAGGTCACCCAGGAACGACCAGTTGTGCCGGTGAACCTCCTTGGCCCGCAGCATCACGGTGGACGGCCCGACGTGCCAGCCCTTCGCCTCCGGATCGGGGATGAAGACCGCCCCGGCCTGGGCCAGCCGGTAGCCGAGCTCGGTGTCCTCGGCCATGTTGAGCGTCACGTCCACGCCGCCGGCGGCACGCAACATCGCGGCGGGGACGGAGCTGGAGGCGCCGGTGTGCAGCAGGTAAGCGCTGGCGCCCGCGTCACGGAGCATGCGCGTGGACTCGAGCGTCCTGGTCGTGTACTCGGTGCGGGTGCCCTCCTCGCCGAGCTCGTTCACGAACCTGGTGTCGCCGATCACCACCGCGTGGTCGAGCAGGTGGTGCCAGCGCATGTGCGCTTCCAGGTGCCGCTCGTCCAGGATCATGTCGGCGTCGAGCCAGTGGACGACGTCGCCGCTCGCCGCCGCCGCGCCCGCCTGCCGGGCCGCGCCGCGGCCCCAGCCCCCGTCCACCCGCACCACCCGCGCGCCCGCCGCCACCAGGGGCGGCGTGCTGCCGTCGTCGGCGACGACCACCTCGGTCAGCTCGGCCGGGTAGCTCTGCTTGGCCAGCGCGGTCAGCGTGCGGTCGAGCCCTTCCTGGTGGTTGTAGGCGGGGATGACGACGGAGACGCGCTTGTCCGGCCGCCAGTTCCCCAGGGCCGCGGGCTCCAGGGGCCCGTAGTCGTTGTGCCTGATGCGCCTCATGCCGAGCCCAGCGCCCGCACCTCTTCGCGTAGCCGCTCGACCTCGCGGGCGTGGGTCATGGCGTTGACGCGGTCCTCGCCGAGGGATACGAGGATGGCGCTGAGATCCTCGGTACGGCGGGCCGCGCCGTCCTCCATGGCCGCCGACAGCTCCTCCAGCCGCTTCTCGATGCGCTTGAGCGCGGCGGCGTTGGCGGCGTGCGAGCTCTCGTTCTTCTTCACGCGAAGATCGATGCGCTGGGCCTTGCCGTCGAGGCGGCGCACGGTCAGCACCAGGAAGGCGAGGGCGGCCAGCGAGACCAGCAGCGCCGCGGCGACGGCCGCCGCGGCGAGCGTGAAGACGCCGGTGACCAGGAGCGCGGCAAGGGCGATAACTCCTAGAATCGCGGCCGTCGCCGCTGTCCGGCGAGTCGAGAGCATCCGCATATCTATCCTTGTCACGACTTGAGAGGCACCAGGGGTTATTGACACCCTAATAAACAGGTACGAGTTAACGTGCCATAAGTTCCTGAACGGATTCTGGGAGCCGCTGTGGCGTGACCTGCGGCAGGTGCCGTAACGAATGGGGGGTCGCCCTCCTGTCGCACGGTAAAAGCGGCGTAAGGTAGGCGCCGTCTTCGAACCCCGCCGGCGAGGAGCGCCACGTTCATGACCGTCACCCCCTGCGGCTTCCGGCGCACGCCGGAGAAGGGAATGGCCCGCCTGCGCTGGGCCGGCCGCGGCTGGACGGCCGAGGGAGAGGGGCTGCCCGCGGCCCCTCCCGGCCGCCTCGACCTGCCCGCGCTGCGCCCGCTACGCGGCCTGGAGGTCGAGTGGCCCGACGGGCCCGTGCCGCTGGGGGAGATCGTCCGACTGGCCGCCGCCGGCGTGCCCCTGACCGCCGCCCGCGCCTCCTGCGAGCCGTCCGCCGCGCGGGGCCGGGCTTCGGGGCCGGCCTCCGTGCGCGCGCCCGCCTGGGTGCCCGCTTCCGTGCGCGCGCCCGCCTGGGTGCCCGCGGGGCTGGCGGAGCTGCTCACCGACCGTGAGTGGCTGGCCTGCGCGCCGGGCTGCGGCCTGCGCTGCGTGGCCGACCTGCGCCGCGAGGAGCACAGCGTACGGCTGCGCCGCCTGGCGGCCCGGCTGGCGGGGACGCCGGGGGAGTTCCCCGCGAGCTTCGCCGGAGAGGTCGCCTGCGCCTCTCGGCCCAAGGTCAGCGTGGTCATGTCCACCAAGCGGCCCCATCTGGTGTCCGAGGCGCTGGCGCAGATGGCGCGGCAGCGCAACGTCGAGGTCGAGGCGGTGATCGGGCTGCACGGCGTGCCGTACGAGGCGGTGCGCGCGGCCGTGGAGTCGGCGCCGCTGCCGGTGTCGTGCGTGGAGTCGCAGGCGGCGTTCGGCGAGGTGCTGAACCAGGCGGCGGGCCGCGCCGGAGGCGACTACCTGGTCAAGTGGGACGACGACGACTTCTACGGCCCCGAGCATCTGTCGGACCTGCTGCTGGCCATGCGGGCCACCGGGGCCGACATCGTGGGCGCCACCGGCGAGTTCTTCTACCTCGAACCGCTCAACACCACCATCCGCCGCACCACCTTCGCCAGCGGGGCGGCGTACCCGAGCGAGGTGTGGGCGGATCACGTCGCGGGGGGCACGATTCTCCTCGACGCGGCGAAATTTCGGTCTTTAGGGGGATTTCCGGCCTTGCCTCGGGCGGTCGACAAGGCGTTCCTCAAGGCCGCCCAGGCTCAGGGGGCGCGGATCTACCGCACCCACGGGCTCGGGTACGTGCTGCGCCGTACGCTCAGCGACGAGCACACCTGGCAACTGCCCCTGTCGCACTTCCTGAAGGTGGCCGCCAACCAGTGGCGCGGCTTCCGCCCGAGCAGGCTCATGGAAGCCGCATGAGAGTACGGGGCAACGACTACCGCGTGCTCGAACCGCCCGCGCGATGGGAGCCTTCGCTCAAGGTCAGCGTCATCGTCCCCGCGTACGGCGGGCAGCACGAACTCGACCTCGTCCTCCAGGCGCTGGCCAGGCAGACCTACCCGGCGCGGCTGACCGAGGTCATCGTCGTCGACAACGGCAGCGACCCGCCGCTGCGCCTGCCCGCGGAGCGCCCGGAGAACACCACGCTCGCGCCCTGCCCGCGGCCCGGCCGCGCCGCCGCCCGCAACACCGGGCTGGCGCTGGCCACCGGCGACGTCGTCCACTGGCTCGACTCCGACGTGCTGCTCACGCCCGGCGCGATCGAGGCGCACATGCGCTGGCACCACCGCGCCCCCTACCTCGCCGTCACCGGGTACATCAGGTTCACCGAGGCGCAGGTCCCCGCCGAACTGCCCGACGACCTGGAGAAGGCCTTCGAGCCCGCGCGCCCGCACGCGTGGATCGTCGACCTCGTCGAGCGCACCCGAGGGCTCACCGACAACCCGCAGCGCCCCTTCAGCCTGCACGTCGGCGGCGCCACCTCGGTCAACGCCCGCCTCATCGCCGCCGCCGGGCCCATGGACGAGGACCTCGTGCTCGGCCAGGACACCGAGATGGGCTACCGGCTGGCGCAGGCCGGCGCGGTCTTCGTCCCCGAACCCCTGGCCCGCGCGTACCACCTCGGCCTCACCATGCGCATGCGCGACAAGGCGCCCATCGACCGGGTCAGCCACGCCTTCGTCGCCGACCGCATCCCCGCCTACCGCTGGCTGCGCGCTCACCCCGGCCGCGCGTGGAAGGTCCCCTTTGTCGCTGTCGTCGTGGACGGCACCGCCGGTTACGAGACCGTCCGCACGACCGTGGACGCGATCCTCGCCGGAACCGTCCCCGACGTCCAGGTGCTGCTCACCGGCCCCTGGGACACCCTCGGCCGCGACCGCCGCGCGCCGCTGCGCGACCCCGCCCTCGACCTGGTGCTGGTCCACGGCCACTACCAGCACGAGCCGAGGGTACGGCTGGCCGTCACCGACGCCGTCGACCCCGCGGTGCCCTGGATCCTGCGCCTGCCCGCCGGATGGGCGCCCGCCGAGGACGGCCTGTCACGCATGCTGGACCTGGCCGCCGGAGAGGGCCTGGGACTGGTCAACGTGCTGCTCAGCGAGTCACCCGCCGGGCTGGTCGGCGCCCGGCTGGAGCGCTCCGCCGCCTTCGCCAGGGCCGCCATCGTGGCCGAGCCCGGGGAGGACCTCGACGACGCCGTGGACGACGTGTCCGGGGTGACCTGGGTGGAGGGCGAGAGCTACGGCTTCACCCAGACCCCCGCCGCACCCCTGGGCCGCCGCGGCGCGCTGCGCGCCCGGGTGGAGGCACAGGCGGAGGCGGCCCGGCTGGCCAAGGAGACCGAACGACTGCGCGCCCAGGCGGCGAAATGGCGGGAGGAGGCGGGCAAGTGGCGCGACGAGGCGGGCAAGTGGCGCAAGAGCGCGGTGGACCTGCGGCGTGAGGTGGGAACGTTGCGCCGCCAGCTCATGGCGGCCAACCGCAGCCAGCGCAGCCTCCGCGCCCTGCTCGCCGCCGCCCTGAAACGCGCCTGGACCAGAAAACCCGGCAACCCCCACCCCTGACCCCACCCCCTCCGGGGAACACCCTCCACAACCCCGAACACAACACTTGGTCACCCGGAACCCCAGACCCCGGACACCCGTAACCTTCGGGCACCCGCAACCCCCAGACACCGGGAACCCCCAGACACCGGGAACCCCCAGACACCGGGAACCCCCAGACACCGGGAACCCCCAGACACCGGGAACCCCCAGACCTCGGAACCCCGGACTCCGGAACCCCGGACTCCGGAACACCCGGACACGCTCGGAAGTCCCAGACGCCCGAAGCACCCGGACAGCCCGACACCCGTGAGTGGCCGGGAAGGCCGCCCTGAGCGGGCACTCCGAGAGCTGCCCTCAGGGCGTCCGGGGCCTGACGGAGGGCGGCCAGGGCGGTGGCGTGCGTGGAGGGCGGCTGGTCAGTTGGGGCGGAGGGCGGACTTGAGGCGGTTCAGGAGGGTCTTCTCCTCCGGAGCATGGGCCGGATCCGGCGTGGCTGGACCGGCGGGCTTGGCCGCCCGCACCGGCGGCTCGGCGGCGGCCGGCGGTTCGGCGGCGGCCGGGGTCTCGGGCGTGACCCTGGGGGTGGAGGCAGGGGCCTTGGGGGTGGGGTCGGGAGTGGGGGGTGGGGGCCAGTAGCGGGAGGGGTCGGCCTGCCGTACACCGTGGGTGTGCTCGATCACGGCGTCCGGGTCGTCCGAGCGGCCCGCCAGCAGCACGGCCCGCGCCAACGCCGACGTGCGCTCCAGGCGGGCGGTGCGCCCGGCGCCCACGTCCACCACGAGCACCCCGTCGAGGTCCTTCTGGGCCGTCTCCACCATCCGCTCCAACGTCGCCCGGTGCAGCGGCACCTCCACCGGCCCCCGGTAGCGGAACGGGATGGGCGCGGGCGTCGGCGCGGCCTCGTCGATGAGGCGGACGCGGTCGTCGTAGGCGAACAGGTCACGCATCATGCGCAGCTCGAAGCTCGGGTCGCCCAGCACGGACCGGCGCTCGTCGCGCAGCGTGGACCACGGGGCCACCAGCGTGACGACGACGTCCTGCAGATTGCCGTCGAGGGCTGAGGCCACGGCCTGCCGTACCACGTCGGCGGGGGCGTCGCCGATCTCGAACACGATCTCCACGTACGGCACCAGCCACCGCCGCCCCCGATCCTTGCGCAGGTCGCGGCGGAGCGGGATCCGGTGCGCGAAGGCGGGTTCGACGGCCCGCACGACCCGGTCCTTGTCCACCCGCTGCGCGGGCAGCCCGAGATGGACGGCCTTGGCCGCCAGGTCGGGGATGAACACGACGCCGTGCATCGCCAGCCGGTAGGCGAACTCGGTGTCGCCGCCGCGGTGCACGTGCGGGTCGAGGCCGCCGACGGCGTGGAAGATCTCCCTGGGAAGGGCGAGCGTCGGCCCCGTGCACACGTGGTAGGGGTTGCGACTCTTGCGCAGCCCATCGGTCTTGGCGATCGTGGCCTCGGTCGAACTGGCCACGGCGGCGTCCAGGTCGAACAGTTCCTCCAGGTGTCCCGCCCGGTAGATCTGCTCGGCCTTCAGCGGCGGCGGCTCGACGAAGCGCTTCATCCCGATCGTGACCAGGTAGTCGGTCACGTGGTGCCAGCGGGCCAACGCCTCGATGTGCTCGCGGCAGGGCACCATGTCGGCGTCGAGCCGCTGGATGATCTCGCCGTCGGCGGCCAGCGCGCCGGTGTTGACGGCGTTGGAGATGCCCCACCCGTCGGTGACCCGGACCACGCGGGTGTTGAACGGCCGGATCTCCGGCAGCTCGATCGGCGGGCTGCTGCCGTCGTCGACGACCAGGACCTCCATGAGGTGGTCCGGATAGGTCTGCGCGGCCAGCGCCGCCAGCGCGAACTCCAGGTACGGCCCGCCATGGGCCGGAATCACGACGCTCACCGACAGCGACGGCGACCAGGCGCCCAGCTCAGGCGGTGTGAGCGGTGAAAAGTCGTTCTGCCGCACAGCAGGACGCGCGTTCATAGTCGATGACCCCCTGGCCGGAAACCTTAGCCGGGGTTGCTGAATATTTCATGAAAAGGAGTGGTGTCCACGCTGTGGACTCGGCTCCTCGTCCCGAGCCGGGAGCCCGTACACTCGGTGCCCAACACCGCAGGTAGGGAGTCATCATGGCTAGGTCGTGGCGTGGCCTCATCGAGGAGTACCGAGAGCGTCTTCCGGTCACCACGACGACGCCGGTCGTCACGCTGCTGGAGGGCGGCACGCCGCTGGTGCCCGCGCACCGGGTCTCCGCGCTGACCGGCTGCGACGTCTTCCTCAAGGTCGAGGGCGCCAACCCGACGGGTAGCTTCAAGGACCGCGGCATGACGATGGCCATCAGCAAGGCCGTCGAGGAGGGCGCCAAGGCGGTCATCTGCGCCTCCACCGGCAACACCTCCGCCTCGGCCGCCGCCTACGCGGTGCGCGCCGGGCTGACCTGTGCGGTGCTCGTGCCGCGCGGCAAGATCGCGATGGGCAAGCTGGCCCAGGCGCTCGTCCACGGGGCGACGCTGCTGCAGGTCGAGGGCTCCTTCGACGACTGCCTGGAGATGACCCGCAAGCTGTCGTCGGAGTACCCGATCGCGCTGGTCAACTCCGTCAACCCCTTCCGGCTCCAGGGCCAGAAGACCGCCGCCTTCGAGATCGTCGACACGCTCGGGGACGCCCCCGACATCCACTGCATCCCGGTGGGCAACGCGGGCAACATCTCCGCGTACTGGATGGGTTACCAGGAGTACGCGCAGGACGGCGTCTCCACGCGGCGTCCGCGCATGTTCGGCTTCCAGGCCAGCGGCGCGGCCCCGATCGTCAACGGCGCGCCCGTGACCAGGCCGCACACGATCGCCACGGCCATCCGCATCGGCAACCCCGCCTCCTGGCAGCTCGCCGAGGCGGCCAGGGACGACTCCGGCGGCGTCATCCAGTCGGTGACCGACCGGCAGATCGCGGCGGCGTACAAGCTGCTGGCCCAGGAGGAGGGCGTCTTCGTCGAGCTGGCCTCGGCGGCGAGCGTGGCGGGCCTGCTGCAGGCCCACGCCAACGGCCTGGTGGACCCGGGCCGGCGCATCGTCTGCACGGTCACCGGCAACGGGCTCAAGGACCCCGACTGGGCCATCTCCGGCGCTCCCGCCCCGGTGACGATCCCGATCGACGTCCACGCCGCGGCGGGCGCGCTCAACCTCGCCTGACCACGCGACCTGAGGGAAACAACACATTGATCACTGTTCGCGTGCCCGCGACCTCCGCGAACCTCGGTCCCGGCTTCGACACGCTGGGCCTCGCGCTCGGCCTGTACGACGAGGTCGAGGCCGAGCTCGCGGGAGACGGCGTCGAGGTCGTCGTGGAAGGCCAGGGCGAGGGGGAACTCGACCTCGGCGAGGGCCATCTGGTCGTCAAGGCGATGCGCAAGACGTTCGACCGGATGGGCATGGAGCAGCCCGCCGGGATCCGGCTGCGCTGCCGTAACCGGATCCCGCACGCGCGCGGGCTGGGATCGTCGTCGGCGGCCATCTGCGCGGGCATCCTCGCCGCGCGCGCTCTCGGCTCTCAGCGAACATCACCGGACGGCGCGCGGACGCTGTCGGACGACGAGGTGTTCGCCCTGGCCACGGAGATGGAGGGCCACCCCGACAACGTCGCCCCGTGTTTGACCGGAAATCTCACGATTTCATGGACCGACCATGGGGGATCACCGCATATGGTGAAAGTCACCCCCGATGCGAGAATCCGTCCGGTCGTGCTCGTCCCATCGGCACGGGTGTCCACGGAGACCGCTCGAGGGTTGCTCCCGAAGGACGTGCCCCACAAGGACGCATCCTTCAACGCCGGCCGGGCCGCGCTGCTGATCGCCGCGCTCACCCTGCGTCCGGAGAGCGACCTGCTGCTGGCCGCAACGGAAGATCGTCTCCACCAGAACTACCGCGCGCCTGCGATGCGCGAGAGCGCGGATCTGGTAGAACGTCTGCGTGCGGTGGGCGTGCCCGCGGTCGTTTCGGGAGCGGGGCCCACGGTTCTTGTGTTTTCCACATCGGATACACAGGATTTGATCGCGCCAGAAGTGGGTAATGACTGGCACATCCAGCTAATGGACGTCGACCCGGATGGTGCGAACGTTCAGTTCCCCGAGACACGCTGATACCTCTTTAGACCTTCAGGGAATAGCCGTGTGCGCTGGTGATGTTAGGCTGATAGCCGCACCAGATGCCCCCTTGGTGGGTGCGTGCTTGTCAGCCACACATCGCTGCTTCATGCTGCACGTCGCGAGGCGTGGGCAGCGCGGCTGTCTCCCCGGAACCCGGCGTCTCCCTTGGACCTACACCCGGTTGGTTCAGCACGAGACGACGACCATGGGGATCTGCGCGTTCGAATCACCTCGACATCTGGCTGGCGACAGCAATCTGGGGGGTGTCCTCCATGCGCCACCGTCCTGTGGCGGCCTGGACGAACCCCTCCCCAATAGTGGCGGCCGACCTGCGCGGCGGCCGAAGATCGCAGCGTGCATCCCGACCCGGTCTGTCCCGCCGGATCGACAGCACCTCCGGGACGCCCGGTACAGCAAAGCCGGCGCCCGACCCCTGGGAAGGACCTTTTAGTTGAGCGACACCACCGAACTCCTCTCCGACGCATCGGGCGCGTCTGCGCAGCCCGCGTCCGGCGACACCCCCACTCGTGCCGCGGCCAAGCCGCGTGCGCGTCGCTCCGGCACCGGCCTGTCCGCCAAGGTGCTGCCCGAGCTGCAGAAGATCGCTGCCGAGCTCGGCATCAGCGGGACCGGACGCATGCGGAAGAGCCAGCTCATCGCGGCCATCCAGGAGAAGCAGGGTGGCGGTTCCGGTGACAGCGTCCCGGCGGCTCCGCCCGTCGCGGAGGCTCCGGCGGCCGTGGCCGAGGCGCCCGCCGCCGAGCGGCCCACCCGCGCGAGGAGGGAACGCTCCCGGGCCAAGAGCACCGAGGAGACCAGCGCGCCGGCGGCAGAGCCGGTGGTCACGGCCCCTGAGCCGGTGGCCGCCGCCCCCGTGGAGCCGGTCGTCGCGGCCGCTCCCGCCGTAGTGGAGCAGCAGCCGGTCGGCGAGGCCGTACAGCGCGACATCCAGAGCGACCCGCAGGGCGACCCGCGCGGCGACCGCGGTGAGCGCGGCGGCGAGCGGGAAAGCCGCAGGGAGCGCCGCAGCCGTGGCGAGCGTCGTGAGCGCGGCGAGCGTGGCGACCGCGCCGACCGTGGCGGCGAGCGCGGCGAGCGTGCGGGGAACGACCGTGGCGAGGGCGGCCGTGCCGACCAGCGCACGGTGGACGCGGGCAGCCGCGGCGACCAGCGTGGCGACAGCCGCGGCGACTCTCGCGGTGACACCCGTAGCGACTCCCGCGGCGACCAGCGCGGCGACTCCCGCGGTGACAGCCGCGGCGACTCCCGTGGTGACTCCCGCGGCGACCAGCGTGGGGGCGACCCCCGCGGCGGTGCGGACGACGACGAGCGCGGGCGTGGCCGGCGCGGTCGCTTCCGCGAGCGCAACCGCGGCCGCGGCCGTGACCGCTTCGACAGCAACGAGCCGGTCATCGGCGACGACGACGTGCTCATCCCGATCGCCGGCATCCTCGACATCCTCGACAACTACGCCTTCGTGCGCACCAGCGGCTACCTGCCGGGCTCCAACGACGTGTACGTGTCGCTGGCCCAGATCCGCCGCAACGGCCTGCGCAAGGGCGACGTCGTCACCGGCGCCGTCCGGCAGCCGCGCGAGGGCGAGCGCCGCGAGAAGTTCAACGCCCTGGTCCGCCTCGACACCGTCAACGGCATGGACCCGGAGCAGGCGCGCAGCCGTCCGGACTTCAACAAGCTCACGCCGCTCTACCCGCAGGAGCGCCTGCGCCTGGAGACCGAGCCGAACATCCTGACCACCAGGATCATCGACCTCGTCTCCCCGATCGGCAAGGGCCAGCGTGGCCTCATCGTCTCCCCGCCCAAGGCCGGTAAGACGATGGTGCTGCAGACGATCGCCAACGCGATCACCCGCAACAGCCCCGAGTGCCACCTCATGGTCGTGCTCGTGGACGAGCGGCCTGAAGAGGTCACCGACATGCAGCGCTCGGTCAAGGGTGAAGTGATCCACTCCACCTTCGACCGTCCCGCCGAGGACCACACCACCGTCGCCGAACTCGCCATCGAGCGGGCCAAGCGCCTGGTGGAGCTGGGCCACGACGTGGTCGTCCTGCTGGACTCGATCACCCGCCTGGGCCGCGCCTACAACCTGGCCGCTCCCGCGTCGGGCCGCATCCTGTCCGGTGGTGTCGACTCCACCGCTCTCTACCCGCCCAAGCGCTTCTTCGGCGCCGCGCGGAACATCGAGAACGGCGGCTCGCTGACCATCCTCGCCACCGCGCTGGTGGAGACCGGGTCCAAGATGGACGAGGTCATCTTCGAGGAGTTCAAGGGCACCGGCAACATGGAGCTCAAGCTCAACCGCTCCCTGGCCGACAAGCGCATCTTCCCCGCGGTGGACGTGGACGCGTCCAGCACGCGTAAGGAAGAGATCCTCATGGCCAAGGAGGAGCTGCAGATCGTCTGGAAGCTGCGCCGGGTGCTCCACGCGCTCGACATGCAGCAGGCGCTGGAGCTGCTGCTGGAGAAGATGAAGGAGACGAAGTCCAACGCGGAGTTCCTCCTCCAGGTCCAGAAGACCACGGTGAGCAACGACCGCGACTGAACGTCGCACTCTTAGCGCGGCATTTTTGCGGGCGGCGGGGTTCTCCCCGCCGCCCGCGGCGTTTTCGCGCGTCGTGTGTGGTCTTGAAGTTACGGCGTAGCCCACGAGAGCACCGCCCGCCGTCGCCCGCGCGCCGCCGCGCCCGTGCGCCCGGCGCCGCACTTCCTTCCCGCCGCGACAAGGCGCCTTGCCCAGCCACCGTGACCCAGCCTGTCCGGGTCCGGGGGTGTTCTTGGTTGCCGGGTTCTTAGGGGGGTTAACCCCACCATGAAGCGGGCGTCAGCGGCATTCCCGAGCGTCGCCGGGCCGGGCAGGCTGGAGACCGTGGATGTGCCGTTGCGTGAGCGCGTGCCTTTGGGGCCCTTGGGGCCGATCGGGGTTCTGGTCGATCCGCGTACCTGGCGGGCGGTGCCGTACCTGCTGGTGAGTCTGGTCTTCGGGTTGACCTGGTTTCTGGTCGTGGCGCTCGGGAGCACGATCTCCGTGGTCATGATGGCGGTCTGGATCGGGTTCCCGCTGCTGCTGGTGACCGTGCTGGTCTGGCGTGGGGCGGCGATGCTGGAACGGCGGCTGCTGCGGCTGGCGTTCGGGGTGCGGATCCGGGATCCCTACCGCAGGCGGCCCGAGCGGGGCGTCATGAACCATCTCAAATGGCTGTTCCGCGACCCTGCCACCTGGCGGGATCTCGGGTATCTCATGCTGCTCGGGCCGCTCAGCCTGCTGGAGTTCGTGGTCGTGGTGGTGCTGGGGAGCGTGTCCCTCGGGCTGATCGTCGGGCCGTTCCGGGGCGTGATGAGATTCGGCGAGGTGCTGGTCGACACGATGGCGTTGCGGGCGCTGTCGGTGGTTTCCGGGTTCGTGCTGGTCGTCGTGCTGGCGTACGCGGTGCGGGGGCTGAGCCATCTGCACGGGATGCTCGCCGCCACGCTGCTGGGCGGCGGCGAGGAGGAGCGGCTGCGGGCCAGCAGGGCCAGGGGGATCGACGCGGCCGAGGCCGAGCGGCGCAGGATCGAGCGGGACCTGCACGACGGGGCGCAACTGATGCTGCTCTCGGTCGCCATGGACCTGGGGCGGGCGCGCACGAAGCTGGACGACGACCCCGAGCAGGCCAGGGAGCTGATCGCGCAGGCCCACACCGGCACCAGGGCCGCGATCGCCGAGCTGCGCGACCTGGCGCGCGGCATCCATCCGGCGATCCTCACCGACCGGGGCCTGGACGCCGCCCTGTCGGCCCTGGCCGCGCGGGCGCCCATATCGGTCGACGCGGCCGTGGACGTCGGCGAGCGGCCCCCTGCGGCCGTGGAGAGCATCGCCTACTACATCGTGGCCGAGTCGCTGGCCAACATGGCCAAGCACGCGGCGGCCACGGAGGCGTCGGTGCGGGTGGTGCGCGCCGGTCAGATGGTCACGGTCGAGATTTGGGACAACGGCATCGGCGGCGCCGTCCTGCGCCACGGCGGCGGCCTGGCGGGGCTGGCGGACCGGGCGGCGACCATCGACGGCATGCTCGTGGTGAACAGTCCGGTGGGCGGTCCGACGCTGGTGCGCGCGGAGCTGCCGTGCGAGTGGTAGGCATGGGCCCATGCGGGTGGTGATCGCCGAGGACTCGGTGCTGCTGCGGGAGGGGCTGGCCAGGCTGCTGGCCGACGGCGGGATCGAGACGGCGGAGTCCGTCGGCGACGGTCCCTCGCTGGTCGGCGCGGTCGAACGGCACGAACCCGACCTGGCGATCGTGGACGTGCGGATGCCGCCCAGCAACACCGACGAGGGGCTGCGCGCCGCCCTTGAGGTGCGGGCGCGGCGGCCGGACTTCCCGATCCTGGTGCTGTCGCAGTACGTGGAGGAGCGTTACGCGGCCGAGCTCATCGGTCCCGGCGTGGGCTACCTGCTGAAGGAGCGGATCTCCGACGTGGCCGAGTTCCTGGCGGCGGTGCGGCAGGTGGCGGCGGGCGGCACGGTCATCGACCCCGAGGTGGTGCTGCAACTGCTGGGCAGGCAGCGCAGGGGCACGCCGCTGGAGACGCTGTCGCCGCGCGAGCGGGAGGTGCTCGCCCTCATGGCGGAGGGGCGGTCCAACACCGCCATCGCCGCCCGGCTGTCGGTCAAGGAAGGCGCCGTGGAGAAACACATCTCCGGCATCTTCGCCAAGCTCTCGTTAGGCCAGGCGACCGACGACCATCGCCGGGTGCTGGCGGTGCTGGCCTATCTCGGACGCTGAGACGGCCCGCGCCGGGGCGCGGGCCGTGGGTCACGCTACTTGACGTTCACGAACTTCTGCGGGGACCAGGCGCTCCTGGTCTTGCTGGTGCCCGAGACCTTCACCTTGACGTAGCCGTCCTTCTTGATGGTGACCTTGGCGCCGTACTTGCCGGCCTTGTCCGTCTTCACGAACGTGATCCGCTTGTACGACTTGGCGCCCTTGGCCTTGTAGTAGACGGCCAGGATCTTGCCCTTGTACGCCTTGCCGGCTCGGGTGGCCTTGCCGTACAGCTTGACCTTCGTGCCCTTCTTCTGCACGGAGAGGGTGACCTTGGACTTGGCCTTCTTGGAGACGCCGCCCGCGGGCTCGTCGACGGTGAAGGCCACCTCGCCCTTGAACGTCTCGCCGCCGCGGGTCGCGCTGACCTCCAGGGTCCACGCGCCGGGCTCGGTGTCGTCGCTGAAGAACGTGCTGCCGGTGTAGACGCCGTAGCTGTCCTGGCTGAGCGTGCCGAGGTCGTAGTACTCGCTGGTGTCGTCGCTGACGAGGCGGGCGCTGACCGAGGAAGCGTCCTTGACCCGCGCGCGGACGTCGACCTGGACCTCGCGGCCCTTCTTGAGCTTGACCGGGTCGGGCGTCACGGAGGCGCTGATGCTCGGCTTCTTGCCCGTCACGTTGACGGTGAAGGAGTCGGTGCTGACCGATCCGCCCCGGCTGACCCTGAACGTCAGCGACCAGTCGCCGGCCGGGTCGTCGCTGGAGATGCTGAACGATCCCGTGCCCGCCGCCGAGGTGGGCAGCTTGCCGTCGCTCCCCTTGGACGGCTGGCTGTAGGAGACGCTCACCGAGCGGGCGCCCTTGCCGGGCGGTGAGATCTCGGCGGTCACGCTCGCAGGGACCGTCGTGTTCGGGTCGGTGCCCAGCGGGTCCCTGACCGTGAAGTTGATGCCGGCCTGGACGCTGCCCTCGCCGGGCACGTAGGTGTTGCCGGCGGAGACGCCGGTGATGTCCCCGGCCGCGGTGCGGGCGGTCAGGGAGGTGGCGGCGGTGGCAGCCGTGGCTGTGAATCCCGCGCCTGCGAGGAGAACGGCGGCCCCCGTGGCGGTCGCGAGCAGCGACCGCACCTTTCTCATCATCTCGGTTGATGTCCTTTATGGGATGAAAACGAATGATTGATGCGCGGGAGCCTAGTGTGACGGGAGTGAGTTCGGCATCAAGATCGGGGGAATGCCTGGTGGCCCGGGTTGGTTGCAACGTCTGGCACACTGGTAGCTGAACCGAAGCGGTACCGGTTCCCGCCGCGCGCACCACATCCAGTGTGCGACCGCGCGCAGAGCACCTATGGCGACCCGGCGACCGCACCCCGAAAGGACTCACATGAAGAGCGACATCCACCCGGAGTACCACGTCACGCAGGTGACCTGCACGTGTGGCAACTCCTTCACGACCCGCAGCACCGCGAAGAACGGCGTCATCCACGCCGACGTGTGCTCGGCCTGCCACCCGTTCTACACGGGCAAGCAGAAGATCCTCGACACCGGTGGCCGGGTGGCGCGCTTCGAGCAGCGCTTCGGCAAGAAGGCCAAGTAGCTTCACCGACGCCGGCCCGACGCACCCCGACGTGCGGCGGGTCGGCGTTCTTGGTGATGGGGCCGGCACGGACACAGACGAAGGACGCACGGTGAATCTCGACGAGTTGCTCAAGGAGTATGCCGAGCTGGAGACGCAGCTCGCCGATCCCGCCGTGCACGCCGACCAGGCCAAGGCCCGCACGCTCGGCAAGCGTTACCGCCACCTGACCCCGATCGTGGGCACCTACCGCGAGCTGGAGGGCGTGCGCGAGGACCTCGTCGCCGCCAAGGAGCTGGCCGGCGAGGACGAGGCGTTCGCCGAGGAGGCGGCCGAGCTCGAGGCCCGCGTCCCGCAGCTTGAGGAGAAGCTCCGCCACCTGCTCATCCCGCGCGATCCCAATGATGACAAGGACATCATCATGGAGATCAAGGCCGGCGAGGGCGGGGAGGAGTCGGCGCTGTTCGCCGGCGACCTGCTGCGGATGTACCTGCGCTACGCCGAGCGCCTGGGCTGGAAGACCGAGGTCATCGAGGCCCAGCACTCCGACCTCGGCGGCTACAAGGACGTCACGGTCGGCATCAGGGCCAAGGGCGACGAGGGCGTGTGGTCCAGACTCAAGTACGAGGGCGGCGTCCACCGCGTCCAGCGGGTGCCCGCCACCGAGTCCCAGGGCCGCATCCACACCAGCGCCGCGGGCGTGCTCGTCTACCCCGAGGCCGAGGAGGTCGACGTCCAGATCGACCCCAACGACCTGCGCATCGACGTCTACCGCTCCAGCGGCCCCGGCGGCCAGAGCGTCAACACCACCGACTCCGCGGTGCGCATCACCCACGTGCCCACGGGCGTGGTCGTCTCCTGCCAGAACGAGAAGAGCCAGCTCCAGAACAAGGAGTCGGCGCTGCGCATCCTGCGCGCCCGCCTGCTGGCCATCGCCCAGGAGGAGGCCGACGCCGCCGCGCAGGCCGAGCGCAAGTCGCAGGTACGCACCGTCGACCGCTCCGAGCGCATCCGCACCTACAACTACCCGGAGAACCGCATCTCCGACCACCGCGTCGGCTTCAAGGCGTATAACCTCGACCAGGTCCTCGACGGCGAGCTCAACGCCGTCACCCAGGCCCTGATCGACGCCGAAACGGCGGAGAAGCTCGCACAACACTCATGACATTCCTGCTGGACGAGATCGCACACGCTACGGCCCGGCTGGCCGAGGCCGGTGTGCCGTCGCCGCGCACCGACGCGGAGGAGATCGCGGCGTTCGTCCACGGCGTGCGCAGAAGTGAGCTGCACACGGTCAAGGACGCCGACTTCGACGCCCTGTTCTGGGAGGGCATCGCCAGGCGCGAGGCGCGCGAGCCCCTGCAGCACATCACCGGCCACGCCTACTTCCGCTACCTGGAGCTGGAGGTCGGCCCAGGCGTCTTCGTCCCGCGGCCGGAGACCGAGGTCATGGCCGGATGGGCGATCGAGACCCTGCGGGCCATGGACGTGGCTCAGCCGCTGGTCGTCGACCTCGGCACGGGATCGGGCGCGATCGCCCTGTCCATCGCCCAGGAGGTCTCGCTGGCCGAGGTCCACGCGGTCGAGGTCGACCCCGGCGCGTACACCTGGGCCAAGCGCAACATCGCCGAGCACGGACAGGGCCGCGTCCACCTGCAGCCCGATGACCTCGCGGGGGCGCTGCCCGAGCTCAACGGCACCGTCGACATGGTGATCTCCAACCCGCCCTACATCCCGCCCGGCGCGATCCCGCGCGACCCCGAGGTGCGCGACTACGACCCCGCGCGGGCGCTCTACGGCACCGGCGACGACGGGCTCGACGAGGTGCGGGCGGTCGAGCGTACGGCCCGCCGCCTGCTCAGGCCGGGCGGCTGGGTCGCCGTCGAGCACGCCGACCAGCAGGGCAGGGCGGTCTACCTGACCTTCCCCGAGGACAACGGCTGGCGGGACGTGCGCCTGCGCCAGGATCTCACCCGGCGGGACAGGTTCGTCACCGCGAGGCTCGCCCAGGACTAGGATGCGGGCGAGCATCGCCCATCGGGAACGCAGAGAGGCCGACAGAGCGTGGGACGACGATTTGACTGCTCGGACGCCGAGCAGAAGGCCGAGGGCCTGAACGAGGCGACCGCCGCGGTACGCAGGGGCGAGCTCGTGGTGCTGCCCACCGACACCGTCTACGGCATCGGTGCCGACGCCTTCACCCAGAGCGCCGTGACCGCGCTGCTGGAGGCCAAGGGCCGTGGCCGCGAGATGCCGCCGCCCGTGCTGGTCGGCACGGTACGCGCGGCCAACGCCCTGGTCGAGGACCTCGGCCCCTACGGCCAGGACCTCATCGACGCCTTCTGGCCGGGTCCGCTGACGATCGTGTGCAAGGCCAACCGGGCGCTGTCGTGGGACCTCGGCGACACCAAGGGCACGGTGGCGCTGCGCATGCCGCTGCACCCGATCGCCCTCGACCTGCTGAAGGAGACCGGCCCGATGGCGGTCTCCAGCGCCAACCGGTCCGGCTCGCCCGCCGCCACGACCGCGCAGGAGGCGGAGGACCAGCTCGGCGAGTCCGTGGCCGTCTACCTCGACGCGGGGCCGACCAACGACAACACGCCCTCCACCATCCTCGACCTGACCACCGCGGTGCCGCGGTTGCTGAGGGCCGGAGCGATCCCCGTGGAGAAGTTGCGGGGAATTGTCGGGTACGTCGCCACCGACGGCTGATCCCAGCGATACCCGCTGTTTATCACGCGGGTCACAGGGGCCACGGCGGGCCTACCGTGGTGGCCGGAGGTGGCTCGCCCATGGGCAAATTCGATGGCATGGACCCGAAGCTGGTGCGTGACCTGCTGGCCGAGGTGAAGCAGGCGGCGGGGGAACTGCGCACGATCGAGGGCCGGGTCACCCAGGTGATGAGCGGGGCGGGGCTGGCCACCCGGGCCATGCACCGCCCGGGTCAGGTCGCCGACGCCATCGACACGATGTCCAAGGACGTCAACGCCCGGCTGACGGTGCTGGAGAAGCGTGAGGACGCGCCTCGGGGGGCGGACGCGGGCAAGGACCCGGTGCGGGTGCTGGGCGGGAACGACGAGGGCAAGACCGAGCCCAAGGACGGCGCCAAGACGCCCACCGGTTCCGCGGACGACCCCAAGGAGGAGCGCGGGCAGGACCGCTCGCGCTACGACAACCCCAGGGCGGACGATCCCAAGACCGACGATCGCAAGACCGACGATCCCAAACCGGACGATCGCAAGACGGACGAGAAGCCGGACGGCAAGCCGGAGTCCAAGCCCGAGGACAAGCCCGGTGACAAGCCGGACGCCAAGACGGATGAGAAGCCGGACGCCAAGACTGACGACAAACCGGATGCGAAGACCGACGACAAACCGGATGACAAGCCCGATGTGAAGACGGACGACAAGCCCGACGTCAAGACGGAGGACAAGCCGGATCGCAAGGGCGACGACGTCAGCGCCACCGACGAGAACAAGAACGACAAGAAGGACGACCCGGTCAAGGGCGACGAGCCCAAGGGCGACGAGCCCAAGGACGAGCGCGACAGCAGGCGCGACCGGGGCGCCGAGCCTCCCCTCGACCCGACCAAGCCGCAGGTGGTCGAGGTGGACGGGGTGAAGGTCCTGCAGGTTCCCCTCGATCCGCCCACGGCGGAGGAGTTGGAGGAGCTGATCAGGAACATCGACGACATCCAGCCCCAGGACACCCCCTCGCTGTCCGGCGACACCACCCCCGGCCAGATCCAGCCCGGCGGCAAGACGGTCGACGCCGGTGGCCTCAGCACCTGGGCGAACGACGGCAGCGACGTGGTCTCCGCGGACGCCAGGCCGATCGACCCCGCCGCGCTGAAGGCGCTGATCGAGAACATCAGGGACGTCCAGCCCATGGACCTGCCCGGTGTGGAGATACCGCCCACGCCGCCGCCGGACACCCCCGCCGGGCCGGCCGGAGACGCGCCCGTGAGCGGCGACGCCTCGGGGAACCCGGCCACGCCCTCTCCGCCGGTGGGCTATTCGCCGGGGACCGCCGACGCCTCCGGTACCCCGGCCGCACCGTCCCTGCCGGTCGGTGACGCGCCCTCCGGCGGACAGGGCGACTGCCCGAGGACCGACGGCAACGGCACCACCCCGGCCGACCGGGCAGAGGGAAACCCGGCCACCCCGGAGACCTCCGGTGACCGCGGCCAGAACGGGACGGGCGACCGCAACGGAACCGGTTACGGCACTCCGGCGGGCGACCGTACGGGAACCGAGAACAACACCGTGGCGGGGGACCGTACCGGCACCGACCACAGCACCCCGGCAAGCGACCGGACCCCTGCGGGTGATCGGACCGGGACAGAGAACGGCACCCCGACGGGGGACCGTACCGGGACAGAGAACAACACCCCGGCGAGCGATCGGTCGCCTGCGGGCGACCGTGCCGGGACCGGGAACAACACCCCGACGGGTGATCGGACCGGGGCCGAGTACAGCGCTCCGGCGGGTGATCGTGGCGGAGGGAACGGCAGCGCTCCGGCGGCCGGTGGGGCTGGGGTGCAGCAGTGGGCCGAGGACGGCAGTGACGTGGTGTCCGTGGACGCCGAGCCGATCGACCCGGCCGCGCTCAAGACGCTCATGGACAACGTGCGCGACGTCCAGCCCATGGAGATGCCGGGCGTGGAGGTGCCCGAGGGGGAGTGGGGCAAGGGGGAGTGGGTGCCTGAGGACATTCGGCCTGACGGCCCGCCGGGTGCGGTGGAGCCGGGCGAGAGGAGTCGCTGATGTACGTGGACCCGCCCGCCCCCAAGCCACGCCAGCCCGGCGAGACCCCGCCCGCCGCCGCCTCCGGGGCCCTGGACGGTCAGCCGAGGGCCTGGGAGTTCAATCCCGAGTACCAGCGCCTGGTGACGGCCTGGCAGTCCGTCATGCCGCTGCTGGAGTCGCTGACGACCGCGCTGGACAAGGCATACCAGCTCGCCAGGAGCCCGCAGACGTGGGACGCCCCCGTCGGCTCCCGCTACGTCGAGGACCTCGCGGAATGGCGCTCCAGGCTGGCCCTCTACCGGCAGGCGGTGCTCACCTCGATCAGCGACGAGGCCGCCGACACCCCGCGCTGGGTGCCGAGCTCGGCGGGGGCGCCGCACGCCTTCTCCTGACGGCGATCCGGCGCGTGGTGCCAGGGGGCCCCGCGTCAGGTGAGGGAAACGGGCGTACATTGAGAAAATGCCCTACTACGGGCCAGACTTCGGCCTGCTGCAGCAGCGGGATCCCGAGATCGCCCAGGTGTTGCTCGACGAGCTCGACCGGGTGCGCGGCGGGATCCAGCTCATCGCGAGCGAGAACTTCACCTCGCCCGCCGTGCTCGCCGCCCTGGGTTCGACCCTCACGAACAAGTACGCCGAGGGCTACCCGGGACGCCGCTACTACGGCGGCTGCGAAGTCGTGGACCGGGCCGAGCGGCTGGCGATCTCGCGGGCCAGGGAGCTGTTCGGGGCGGAGCACGCCAACGTCCAGCCGCACTCGGGTGCCTCGGCGAACCTGGCCGCGTACGCCGCGCTGCTGCAGCCGGGCGACACCATGCTGGCCATGGCGCTGCCGCACGGCGGCCACCTCACGCATGGCTCGAAGGTGAACTTCTCCGGAAAATGGTTCGACGTCGTGGCGTACGGCGTGCGGCGCGACACCGAACTGATCGACTACGACGAAGTCAGGGCGCTGGCCCTGCGCCACCGGCCGAAGGTGATCGTCTGCGGCGCCACGGCCTATCCGCGCCTGGTGGACTTCTCGATCTTCCGCGGCATCGCCGACGAGGTCGGGGCCTGGCTGCTGGCCGACGTGGCGCACACGATCGGGCTGATGGCGGGGGGTGTGATCCCGAGCGCGGTGCCGTACGCGGACGTGGTCACCTTCACCACGCACAAGGCGCTGCGCGGACCGCGCGGCGGCGGCATCCTCTGCACCCGCGAGGTGGCCGCGCGGGTGGACCGGGCGGTCTTCCCGTTCGTGCAGGGCGGGCCGCTGATGCACGCGGTGGCGGCCAAGGCGGTGGCGTTCGGGGAGGCGCTGCGGCCGGAGTTCGCCGACTACGCCAGGCGGGTGGTGGCCAACGCGCGGGCGCTGTGCGAGACGCTCGCGGCCGAGGGGATGCGCCCGGTGTCCGGCGGCACCGACAGTCATCTGGCGCTGATCGACCTGCGCCCGCTGGGCGTGACGGGGGCGGAGGCGGAAAGCCGGTGCGCGGCGGCATCGATCACCCTGAACCGCAACGTGATCCCGTATGATCCCGAACCACCTGCCGTCACGTCAGGAGTCAGGGTCGGCACGCCGTGCGTCACCACGCAGGGCATGGGGCCCGAGGAGCTGAAAGAGGTGGCAACACTCGTGGCGCAGGCGGTGAGATATCCGGACACCGTGGCTGAAGTGCGGAGACGGGTCTCGGAGCTGCTGGTTATACATCAGCCTTATCTCAGCGAATTATAAGCTGTTCTGTGTCGTTTTCCGGCCACAGCAGGCCGGATGATCAGGGAAACTGATGCCCGTGCGCGAATACCTCTTCATGGCTTTGGTCGCGGCGGCGGTGACGTTTCTACTCGTGCCGCTGGTCCGTCGCTTCGCCATCCGCATCGGAGCGATGCCCGAGGTTCGCGAGCGCGACGTGCACACCACGCCGACCCCGCGCCTCGGGGGTCTGGCCATGTACTTCGGCCTGGTCGCCGGCCTGCTCGTGGCCGGCAACCTCAACCGCACCGGCTACGTGCTGTCGCAGGAGCAGACCACGCTGGCGCTGATCGTGGCCGGCGGCCTGATCACGCTGACCGGGTTCCTGGACGACTGGTGGGGCATGGACCCCTTCATCAAGCTGGGCGGCCAGATCGCGGCGGCGGGCGTCATGGTCTTCTTCGACATGCGCCTGACCTCGATCCCGCTGCCCGACAGCTGGGGCGGCGCGTACGTTCTCGACTACAACCTGAGCGCGGTCCTGACGATCCTCATCGTGGTCGTCGCCATCAACGCGGTGAACTTCGTCGACGGGCTCGACGGCTTGGCGGCCGGCATCGTCGGCATCGCCGCCGCGGCCACCTGGATGTACTCGATCTTCCTCGACCAGGCCATCGAGCAGAACCGCATCAACACCACGGCGGCCATCACCGCGATCCTCATCGGCATGTGTCTCGGCTTCCTGCCGCACAACTTCCACCCGGCCAAGATCTTCATGGGCGACACCGGCGCGATGCTGCTGGGCCTGGTGCTGGCCGGCTCGCTCATCACGGTGACCCCGCTCGACCCGTTCTCCTTCGACGGCATCAACAAGTTCGGCACGCTGGTGCCGTTGCTGCTGCCGGTGGCGGTGCTGGTCCTGCCGCTGACCGACCTGATAACCGCCGTGGTCAGACGCACCTCCCAGGGCATGTCGCCGTTCGCGCCCGACCGGGGCCACCTGCACCACCGGCTGCTCGACATCGGCCACTCGCAGCGCCGCACGGTGCTGATCATGTACGCGTGGACGATCCTGTTCGCCTTCGGCCTGGTGACGATGTCGGTCTTCGGCGTGCCGATCCTGCTCTTCCCGATTGTGATTCTGCTCGCACTCGGCGTGCTGGTGATGATGGCGCTGCCCCGATTCCGCGGACGCGGCGGCGCGCACGCCGCCGCGCGCGGCCGGTCCGACGATGACGACGACGGCCCGCCGACCGGCCCGATGCCCGCCATCCAGCCATTCGACGAGGTCACCCGGCAGGTACGCCGCCCGTCCCCGCCCCAGGAGCGCAACACCGTCCAGGCGTTCCCCGGCGGTTCATGATCGCGAACTAGAAACGGCAGGTAAAAGCGGCCTTCCGTGAGCTTGTGATATCTTTCACGAGCAAGGCCCCCTGGAAGCACCGGCTCTGGGGGTAGCAAACGCTCGCTTGATAACTCGCTACGGGAGCACCGATGCAGGCCAACGACGTGCGCGTACTCAAAAGCGCCGCGCTGCCCACGCTGGTCGTGGGCGCCGTTGCCGCCATCGTGGCCTTCTTCGTCGCGGGGGGTAAGGGAGCCATCGGAGCCCTGGTCGGGCTCGCGCTGGTCGGTGTCTTCTTCAGCATCAGCGTGGTGGTCGTCTCTTACGCCGCCAGAATCTCCCCGCACATGATGGCCGCCGCGGCCATGGTCAGCTACCTCGTCAAAGTCGTCGTCATCATGGTCATGCTCTCCACGTTCGGTGACACCACCGCGTGGAACCCGCAGGCCTTCGCCTGGAGCGTGGTGATCTGCACGATCGTGTGGACCGCCGCGGAAGTCAGGGCGTTCATGAAGACGAAGATGCTCTACGTGGACCCCGAGGCCAAAGTGCCGGGCCAGGGCGACTCATGAGCACGGCAAAGGGCGGGGTCCGATATGACTAGTCCTCCGCTTGCCTGCTATCGTCGGGCGCGCGATGAGCGAAGAGAAGAAGCGCCGGCCCGAGGACGACGGCCAGGACTTCGCCAACGCCGCGTGGTCGATTCCCAGCTACCTTCTCTCCGGGATGGCGATCTACGGCGGTGCGGGCTGGTTGCTGGACCGCTGGCTCGGCACGTCCGCGCTCTTCCCCATAGGCATTGTCGTGGGGGTCGCGCTCGCCGTCTACCTGGTCTACCGCAAGTACGGTCGCTGATCCCACCCGGCGATCGCTTCGCTGAGGAAACCCTTGTGATCCACTACGACGTTGAAGGGGACGCCGCGTGAATGCGCTGACGGTCCTGGCCGCCGACACTCCTGGCGAGTTCGGGGCGCCGACGCCCGAGTCACTGTTCGACCTTGCCCCGATCATTCCCGGGGTCGCCTGGTTCACCAAGCCGGTTCTCCTCGCGGTCCTCAGCTCGATCATCGTGATCTGGTTCTGCTGGGCCGCCTTCGCCAAGCCGAAGATCGTGCCCCGGGGTGTCCAGAACGTCGCCGAGTACGGCTACATGTTCGTGCGCGACCAGGTCGCCCGACCCTTCCTGGGCAAGGACGCCGACCGCTGGATGGGTCTGCTGCTGAGCATCTTCTTCCTGGTGCTCGTCTGGAACCTGATGGGCGTCGTGCCCCTCATCCAGTTCCCCGTCGCCTCGCACATCGCCTTCCCCGCGGTGCTCGCGATCTCGATCTACATCCTCAAGGTCTACCTCGGCGTCAAGCACCAGGGTGCCATCGGCTACTTCAAGAACATGATGTTCCCCCCGGGACTGCCCAAGCCGATCTACTTCCTGCTGGCCCCGATCGAGTTCCTCTCGAACATGATCATCGCGCCCTTCACGCACGCGGTGCGACTGTTCGCCAACATGTTCGCCGGTCACATGCTGCTGGCCTTCTTCAGCATGGTGGGCTTCTGGTTCCTGTTCGAGAAGCTGACCCCGCTGGGCGCCCCGATCGGCGTGCTGGGTGTGGTGATGACCATCATCTTCACCGGCTTCGAGATGTTCATCCAGTTCCTGCAGGCATTCCTCTTCGCGATGCTGGCCTCGATGTACATCGGCGGCGCGCTGCACGCGGAGCACTGAGAACCACATACCGGAACAGTCCGAGACCGGTGATACTCCGCTTCACCGGCCGTCCAGTAAAGGAAAACAGCAATGAGCGTTCTCGCTGAGGTCTCCGGCAACGTCACCGCCATCGGTTACGGTCTCGCCGCCATCGGCCCCGGCATCGGCGTCGGCATCATCTTCGGTCAGGGCGTGCAGGCCATCGCCCGCCAGCCGGAGGCGTACGGCCTGATCCGCCAGAACATGCTCCTGGGCTTCGTCCTCACCGAGGCCCTGGCCCTGATCGGTCTGGTCGCGCCGTTCATCTTCCAGGGCATCAAGTAATCCGAAGGCCCTCTGACGAAAGGCTGCACCCATGACTAAGGCAGCTACGCTCCTCGCTGCGGAGGAGGGTTACAACCCGCTCCTTCCGCACACGTACGAGCTTGTCGTCGGTATCTTCGCGTTCGCCGTCGTCGCCTTCTTCCTCATCAAGGTCCTCACCCCGCGCATCCAGAAGACTCTGGCCGAGCGGACCGACGCCATCGAAGGTGGCATCAAGAGGGCGGAGGAGGCTCAGGCCGAGGCGCAGGCGCTGCAGCAGCAGTACCGCGACCAGCTTGCCGAGGCCAGGCACGAGGCGGCCCGTCTGCGCGAGGAAGCTCGTGAGCAGGCCGCGCAGATCAAGGCCGAGCTCCGCGAGGAGGCGCAGGCCGAGGCCCGGCGTCTCGTCGAGGCGGCGCACGCCCAGATCGAGGCCGACCGCCAGGCGGCGTTCGCCTCGCTCCGCAACGAGATCGGCCGCCTGTCGACCGATCTGGCCGGACGCATCGTCGGCGAGTCCCTTGAGGACGAAGTCCGGCAGCGCCGTACCGTCGACCGGTTCCTCGACGAGCTCGAGAACTCCACGGCGGTGCGGTAATGAGGGGCTTGAGCAGGTCTTCGCTGGCCGAGGTCGAGGAGCGCTTCAACGCCGCGGCCGGCAGCGCCGACCTCGGCACGCTCTCCGACGAGCTGTTCGCGGTCGCCGACCTGCTCGACCGTGAGCACGGCCTGCGCCGCGCCCTGTCCGACCCGGCCAGGCCCGCGGGGCAGAAGGCGGAGACCCTTCGCGGCCTGCTTCAGGGCAAGGTCAGCGAGGCGAGCCTGAACACGGCCGAGGCCGCGGTCGCGGCCAGGTGGTCGCGCGCCGGCGACCTGACCGACGTGCTGGAGCGGCTCGGCGTGGTCGCCGCGGCCGCCGAGGCCGAGGGACAGGGCAAGCTGGACGAGGTGGAGGACGAGCTCTTCCGCTTCGGCCGCATCGTCGCCGCCAACCCCGACCTGCGCCGCGCTCTCACCGACGCGTCCGCCCCCGCCGAGGGCAAGCAGCAACTGCTGCAGAGCCTGCTCGGCGGCAAGGTCGCGCCGTCCACGCTGCGTCTGGTCACACAGCTGGCAGTGCACCCGCGAGGACGTAACCTGGAGGGTGGCCTCGAGGAGTTCGGGCAGCTTGTCGCTCAGCAGCGGCAGCGCCTGGTCGCGGTGGTGCGCAGCGCCGTCGCGCTCAGTGAGGAGCAGAAGCAGCGCCTGACGGCGTGGCTGCGCGGCTCCTACGGCCGCGACGTGCACCTGAACGTCGAGGTGGATCCGCGTGTGCTCGGTGGATTCTCGGTCCGCATCGGCGACGAGATCATCGACACCACCATCGTGGGACGAATCGAAGAAGTCCGCCGCCGGTTGGCCGGCTAGGCGATAAGAGGAGACAGAGAAGAGATGGCGGAGCTTACGATCCGGCCGGACGAGATCCGGGACGCGCTTGAGCGCTTCGTCCAGGCGTACGAACCGGAAGGCGCCGCGCGCGAGGAGATCGGGACCGTCGTCGACTGTGGCGACGGCATCGCCCACGTCTCCGGCCTTCCCTCGGCGATGGCGAACGAACTGCTCGAGTTCGAGGACGGCACGCGCGGCCTGGCACTGAACCTCGACACCCGCGAGATCGGTGTCGTTATCCTGGGCGACTTCAGCAAGATCGAGGAGGGCCAGACGGTCCGCAGGACGGGCGAGGTCCTGTCCGTGCCCGTCGGCGACAACTTCCTCGGCCGCGTGGTCGACCCCCTGGGCAACCCGCTCGACGGCAAGGGCCACATCGAGTCCGAGGGCCTGCGCGCCCTTGAGCTCCAGGCGCCCTCGGTCGTCCAGCGCCAGCCGGTGAAGGAGTCCCTCGCCACCGGCATCAAGGCGATCGACGCCATGACCGCGATCGGCCGTGGCCAGCGTCAGCTGATCATCGGCGACCGTGGCACGGGCAAGACCGCGATCGCCGTGGACACCATCCTCAACCAGCGCGACAACTGGCTCTCGGGCGACCCGACCAAGCAGGTGCGCTGCGTCTACGTCGCGGTCGGCCAGAAGGGCTCCACGATCGCGCAGGTCAGGGCTCGCCTGGAGGAGGCGGGCGCGCTGGAGTACACGACCATCGTGGCCGCTCCCGCGTCCGACGCCGCCGGCTACAAGTACCTCGCCCCCTACACCGGTTCTGCCATCGGCCAGCACTGGATGTACCAGGGCAAGCACGTCCTGATCGTCTTCGACGACCTGACCAAGCAGGCCGACGCCTACCGCGCGGTCTCCCTGCTGCTGCGCCGCCCGCCGGGCCGTGAGGCCTTCCCCGGCGACGTCTTCTACCTCCACTCCCGCCTGCTGGAGCGCTGCGCCAAGCTCTCCGACGACATGGGCGGCGGCTCGATGACCGGTCTGCCGATCATCGAGACCAAGGGCAACGACGTCTCGGCGTTCATCCCGACCAACGTCATCTCCATCACCGACGGCCAGGTCTTCCTCGAGACCGACCTGTTCAACGCCGGTGTGCGCCCCGCCATCAACGTCGGTATCTCCGTCTCCCGAGTCGGTGGTTCCGCGCAGGCCAAGGCGATGCGCAAGGTCGCGGGCACGCTCCGTCTGGCCCTGTCGCAGTACCGCGACCTGGAGGCGTTCGCCGCGTTCGCCTCCGACCTCGACGCCGCCTCCAAGGCTCAGCTTGAGCGCGGTCTGCGCCTGGTCGAGCTGCTCAAGCAGCCCCAGTACAGCCCGTTCTCGCTGGAGCGCGAGGTCGTGTCGGTGTGGGCCGGCACCACCGGCGAGCTCGACGAGGTCCCGGTCGAGGACATCCGCCGCTTCGAGTCGGAGTTCCTGGACTACATCCAGAGCGCGCACAAGGGCATCTTCGACAGCATCCGGGAGACCCGCGAGCTGTCCGACGACACCGTCACCGCCCTCAAGGACAGCGTGACGGAGTTCAAGAAGGGCTTCACCACCTCCTCGGGTGAGCTTCTGATCAAGGACGAGCCCGTCGCGCCGCTGGGCGAGGACGAGGTCGGCCAGGAGAAGATCAAGAAGGTCGTCCGGCCGGCGGAGAAGAAGTAGGCCATGGGTGCCCAGCTAAGGCTGCTGCGGCGGCGGATCAAGTCGGTCACCTCGACCGCCAAGATCACGCGTGCCCAGGAGCTCATCGCCTCCTCACGGATCGTGCGGGCGCAGCAGCGGATGCAGGCGGCGCTGCCGTACGAGCGTGAGATCACTCGCGCCGTCACCGGCGTCGTCAGCAACGCGTCGAGCGTCGACCATCCTCTGACGGTGGCGAAGGAGAACCCCGCCAAGGCGGGCGTGCTCATCGTCACCAGCGACAGCGGGTTCTGCGGCGGCTTCAACGCCAACGTGCTGCGCGAGGCCGAGGCCCTGCGCGGGCTGCTGACGGGACGCGGGCTCGAGGTCATCCCGTTCGTGACCGGCCGCAAGGGTGTCACCTGGCACTCCTTCCGCTCGCGTGACATGGGCGGCCAGTGGGTCGGCTTCTCCAGGAAGCCGTCCTACGCCGACGCCAAGGAGATCGCGGGCGAGCTGATCGAGTCGTTCAAGGACGACAACGGGATCGACGAGATCCACATCGTCTCGACCGAGTTCGTCTCGATGCTCACCCAGAACGTGGTGGTCAAGCGCATCCTGCCGCTTGAGATCGAGGAGACCGAGGCTTCGGCGACGGACACCATCCCGCCGTACTTCGAGTTCGAGCCCACCGCGGGCGACGTGCTGGAGTCGCTGCTGCCGCGCTACGTCGAGTCCCGCATCTTCACCGCGCTGCTGCAGTCGGCGGCCTCGGAGGAGGCCGCGCGCCGGCGCGCGATGAAGTCCGCGACGGACAACGCCAACGAGCTGATGCGGATTCTGACGCAGCAGATGAACCAGGCTCGCCAGGCCGAGATCACCCAGGAAATCAGCGAGATCGTCGGTGGCGCCAACGCGCTGGCCGACGCCGCAGCGGGGAAAGAGTGAAATGACTGCAGAGACTGTTGAGACCACGACGGGCACGGGCCGGGTGGCGCGTGTCAACGGTCCCGTCGTCGACGTGGAGTTCCCCGTCGAGGCGATGCCCGACATCTACAACGCGCTGAACGTCGAGGTCACCCTCGGCGGCGAGACGAAGACGCTGACCCTGGAGGTCGCCCAGCACCTGGGTGACAACCTGGTCCGCGCGATCTCCATGCAGCCCACCGACGGCCTGGTGCGCGGCTCCGCCGTCACCGACTCCGGCGAGCCGATCTCGGTGCCCGTCGGCGACGTCGTCAAGGGTCACGTGTGGAACGCGCTGGGCGAGTCGCTCGACGTGCCGACCTCCTCGCTGAAGATCACCGAGAAGTGGGGCATCCACCGTCCCAGCCCGGCCTTCGACCAGCTCGAGTCGCGCACCGAGATGCTGGTCACCGGCATCAAGGTCATCGACCTGCTGACCCCGTACGTGCAGGGCGGCAAGATCGGCCTGTTCGGCGGCGCCGGTGTCGGCAAGACCGTTCTGATTCAGGAGATGATCCGCCGAGTCGCGCGTAACTTCGGTGGCACCTCCTGCTTCGCGGGCGTCGGCGAGCGTACCCGTGAGGGCAACGACCTGTGGCTGGAGATGGAGGAGGCGGACGTCCTCAAGGACACCGCGCTCGTCTTCGGCCAGATGGACGAGCCCCCGGGCACCCGTCTGCGCGTGGCGCTGTCGGCGCTGACGATGGCGGAGTACTTCCGCGACGTGCAGAAGCAGGATGTGCTTCTGTTCATCGACAACATCTTCCGCTTCACACAGGCCGGTTCCGAGGTCTCCACGCTGCTCGGCCGCATGCCGTCCGCCGTGGGTTACCAGCCCACGCTGGCCGACGAGATGGGTGTGCTCCAGGAGCGCATCACCTCGACGCGTGGTCACTCGATCACCTCCATGCAGGCGATCTACGTGCCCGCGGACGACATCACCGACCCGGCGCCGCACAACGCGTTCGCGCACCTCGACGCGCAGACCGTTCTGTCGCGGCCGATCTCGGAGAAGGGCATCTACCCCGCGGTGGACCCGCTCGACTCCAGCTCCCGCATCCTCGACCCGCAGATCGTGGGCGACGAGCACTACGCGGTGGCCCAGGAGACGAAGCGAATCCTGCAGAAGTACAAGGAGCTGCAGGACATCATCGCGATCCTCGGTATCGACGAGCTCTCCGAAGAGGACAAGGTCACGGTCAACCGGGCCCGCCGCATCGAGCGCTTCCTGTCCCACCCGATGTACGCCGCCGAGGCGTTCACCGGTCAGCCGGGTGAGAACGTGCCGCTGGACGAGACCATCGCCTCCTTCAAGGGGCTGTGCGCCGGCGAGTACGACCACCTTCCCGAGCAGGCGTTCTTCATGGTCGGCGGCATCGAGCAGGCCGTGGCGAAGGCCAAGGAACTCGAGCGCTGATCGCCCGACGATGCCGGTGTCAGCAGGCGCTGATACCGGCATCTTGAGACCGGAAGGGAACCTAACGTGGCCAAGCTACGCGTAGGGGTTGTCTCGCCAGAGCGTGAGATCTGGTCGGGCGAAGCCGACATGGTGATTGCCAAGACCGTCGACGGCGAGATCGGTATTATGCCGCAACACGCACCCGTTCTCGGCGTCCTCGTCGAGGGCGGCGTGCTGCGCGTGAAGCGGGAGGGCGAGGGCGATCTGATCGCCGCCGTCCACGGGGGTTTCATCTCCGTGGCCGACGACGAGGTCTCCGTGCTCGCCGAGGTGGCCGAGCTCGGTTCCGAGGTCGACGTCGCGGCGGCCCGCGATGCTCTTGAGCGGGCTCAGGCCTCGATCGAGAGCAACCAGGAGGATGCCGACGCGGCAGTCGAGGCCAAGCGTGCGCGGGCCCGGCTGAAGGCGGCCGGCGAGGACGTCTGATCTTTTGGGGGCGGCGATGGCGGCAGCGCTGACGGTACTGATCGGCGTGCTGCTGTTCGCCGCCCTGATCGTGTTGCGCGGGCTGGTGCTCGCGCGCACGCGCGGGAGCGTGCCCTGCCGGCTGCGGCAGGGGTCCGGCTCCTGGCGCAGCGGGGTAGCCCGCTACGCCGACGGGGAGCTCCACTGGATCCCGCTCATCGGTGTGCGACTGAGGCCGCGCCACGCGATCGCGAGGCGCGGCCTCGTCGTTTCCGACCGTCGTCCGCTGGACGACGACCTGTACGCCATCGACTGCGGCCCGGTGTCGCTGGCGATGAGCGCCGACGCCCTGACGGGCTTCCTGGCCTGGCTGGAGTCGGCTCCGCCCAGCGCCTACCTCGACGTCGCCTAGCGGGTGCCGCCCGGCTTCCAGAGGATCTCGGAGCCGTCGTGGGCGATCCTGCACAGGATGAACAGCAGGTCCGACAGCCGGTTGAGGTACTTGGCGGCCAGCGGGTTGATGTCGTCGTGGACCTCCATGGCCGCCCAGGCGGTCCGCTCGGCCCTGCGCACCGTCACGCGGGCCACGTGGAGCTGGGCGGTGGCCGGGTCGCCGCCGGGCAGGATGAAGCTGCGCAGCGGCTTCAACCGGTCGTTGAAGGCGTCGCACTGCTCTTCCAGCCACGCGACGTAGGACGCCTCGACCCGCAGCGGCGGGAACTCGGGCTCGGCCACCACCGGCGTCGCCAGGTCGGCGCCCAGGTCGAAGAGCTCGTTCTGGACGCGGCCAAGCACCTGCGCGATCTCGGGGGCCAGCGTGCCGAACGACAGGGCCAGGCCGATCGCCGCGTTGGCCTCCTCGGCGTCGGCGTAGGCGGCCAGGCGCGGGTCGGTCTTGGGGGCGCGGCTCATGTCGGCGAGCGCGGTCGTCCCGTCGTCCCCGGTGCGGGTGTAGATCTTGGAGAGGACGACGGGTTTGTCCTTGTCTGCTCGGGTCATGGTCCCCAGGATCTCACTCTTCGTCCGTACTGCGGAGCCACAGGGTGAGTGCCCAGTCCTGGTCGTTGGCGAGCGGGTCGGCCCGGTGCGCGGGCAGCCCCTCCACGCAGCTCGGCATCACGAACGCGCAGGTGGCCGCGGCGTCGGCGGTGTAGTTGACCAGGTTGGCGCGGAAGATCGCCTCGGCGCTCTCCTTCTCGCCCACCTGCGACAGGGCCACCGCGGTCAGCACGCTCCAGTAGTGCGGGAAGACGTCGCCGTAGAGCCGGTCGCGGCCGAACCAGAAGCCGTCCCAGTGCCGGATGCCGATGTCGCGCAGCCGTACGTGGGGCTGGGGGCCGCCGAAGGCGCGCAGCCAGCGCAGCGCCCGCTCCAGCGCCTGCGGGTGGCCGCCGTCGGCGGCGAGCAGGGTCACCAGAGGCGCCACCATCGACTGCTCGTAGTTGACCTCGTGGCTGGGCAGGGCGTGGCCGAGGCGGGCGAAGTGGGCGGCGTGCTTGGCGAGGTGGTCGCGCAGCTCGGCGGCCCGTGCCGGCTGGTCGTTCTCGTCGAGCTGCCCGGCCACCTGGCGGATCACCTCGGGGAAGCCGAGCAGCAGGTGGTCGATGGCGCCCAGGGCGTAGGCGCGCTCGATGACGCGGGCGGCCAGGTCGAGGTCGGCGGCCTCGCCGTACAGCTTGAACTGGTCGGCGAAGAAGTGGGCCACCCACGGGAAGTTGTACAGGCGCGGCACGCGCTCGGTGAAGTGGCTGCCGCGGCGGACGGTGCCGTCCTCCTCCACCAGCCAGGTGCGGGCGAAGTCCGCCCAGCCGTGCAGCGCCTCGTCGATCGCCGCCGCCTCGCCCCACCCGCGCAGCCTGGCCTGCTGGAGCAGCGTGGGCATGGCCAGCCGCTCGGCGCCGTCGGTCCAGTCGCCCCAGCCGTTGGCGGGCTGGGTGAGGCCGGTGGCGTTGTCGTAGGGGACGAAGGCGTGGCGTTCCGGCGCGCCGAGGTGCAGGGGGCGGTGGTCGGCGAGGACGCGGGCGACCCGCCGCTCGACCAGCTCGCGTCGCGGCGCGTGGAACAACACGGTGGTACGGCTGCCGCCCGGCACCTCCACGTGCACCGGCCCGTGCTCGTGCGAGGTGATCTCCCGATCGCCCACGAGCAGCGGCTCGCCCACCTCGGCGACCAGCCGGTCGATGGCCACCGGCGGCCGGGTGGCGGCCAGGAACGCCTCGACGCCGTCGTGGAAGCCCGTCTCCAGCCGCAGCGTGTAGCCCTCGCCCGGCTCCAGCGTGAGCTCGGGCTGCCCGCCGAACGCCTCCGGGTTCCTGGCGTGGTCGGTGACGTGGAGCAGGATGTGGCCGCGGACGTTGGAGCCGGAGCCGATGTTCCTGGACTCGACCGAGTAGGCCCACAGCGCGCCCTCGCGCACGATCGTGCCCAGGACCGGGCCCTCGCCGCTCATCGGCTGGGCCAGCACCCAGGACCAGGCGCCGCCGGTCCAGACGTGGGCGTGGCAGGCGCGGGTGAGGGCGTCCTCGGCGTCGTCGTAGACGTCCCTGATCGGCAGGGAGAGGGCCAGCGAGCCGATCGTGACCGGGGCGTCGCCGGTGTTGAGCCAGGTGTAGGTCTCGGTGAGGGCGGGCTCGCCGGTGGTCCTGGCGATGGTCAGCGTCAGGCCGGGGACGGGCTCGTGGGCGCCGGAGGCGGCGTTCCAGCGGCCCGAGCCGCGTGAGGTGATCGCGAAGCCGCTGCCCCACCGGTGGGCGGGCGTGTGCCAGCGGTCGGTCTCCTCCTGCAGAAGGAACGGGTGCTCGGGCAGGTCGGGGTGGGTGAAGCGGAGCGGGAAGCCGTCGGGGTGGAAACGGGCGGTCATGTGGCTGGCCTCGGCAGGGGTTGATCGATGTCGTACAGGCGCGCGTCGACGTGGTCGAGCGCGTGGCGTACCGCGCCCATGACCACCGCCTGGTCACCAAGTGCGGAGACTGCCACAACCGGGGGCTCCAGACAAAGCGGGTCCAAATGGCGGCGCAGCGGTTCGAGCAGGACGTCGCCGGATCGGGAGACGCCGCCGCCCAGGACGACGAGGTCGGGATCGACGGTGAGCACGAGGGCGGCGATGCCCTCGGCCAGGTCATGGGCGTACTGCTCGACCGCCCAGCGGGCGGCCGGGTCGCCGGTGCGCGCCTGGGCGAAGACGACGGCCGCCGCCTCCTCGGGGGAGGTGCCTTGGGGCAGGCCGGGGTAGCCGGTGAGGTGGGAGGGGGCGCGGTGCCAGCCGACCAGGGGCAGCGCGCCGATCTCGCCGGCCGAGCCGCGCCTGCCCCGGTGGAGCCGGCCGTCGATGATCAGGCCGGCGCCGGTGCGTACACCGGACAGGACGAACACCAGGTCGCCCACGCCGCGGGCCTGGCCGGCCCAGTGCTCGGCGAGCGCGGCGAGGTTGCAGTCGTTCTCGACGAGGACGGGGCAGGAGAACGGGCCGCCCAGCTCGCCGGCGAGGTCGACGCCCGTCCATTCGGGCAGGCCGGTGGAGAGCTTGACCACGCCGCCGTCGGTCACGACGCCGGTGGTGCCCGCGCAGTAGGCGAGGATCTGGCCGGGCGCCACGCCGGCCGCCTCCAGCGCGCCGGCGGCGCAGGCGCGGGTGGCGGCGAGCCGTTCCGGGGCGCCGCCCTGCGGGCTCACTCGTTCCGTGCGCGCGGCCAGGACGGCGCCGTCGAGGTCGGCGACGGTGGCGCGGACGCTGTAGGAGCCGATGTCCACGCCCAGGACGTGGCCGCCGGCGGCGTGGAAGGCGACCAGCCGCGCGGGACGCCCCATCTGGCCGGTCTCGGGCGGCAGCTCCCTGAGCCAGCCCGCCGCCAGCAGGTCCTCGACCAGGCTCTCCACGGTCGGGCGCGACAGGCTGGCGTGCCTGGCCAGGTCGGTGAGCCCCACCGGGCCCCGGCCGCGCAGCGCGCGTAGCGTCTGGACCATGTTGATCCGGCGCAGCCGCGAGGTGTCACCGCCGCGAATGGTCACTCCTGCCCCCCGCTCCCAGGAACTACGACTAGATCATCCCCGATCGGGTCGCCCCGCGGGATGACAAATGTCATCGGATGCGCACTCACCCTGCATTTCCAGCCCGTGATTTCCACGACTACCTGGTTGAACCGCGCAGCCAGCACCATAGACGCATGCTGGAGATAAGGGAGCTGCGCAAGCGGTACGCGGACAAGGTCGCCCTGGACGGGGTGGGCTTCGCCGTACGGCCCGGCGAGATGTTCGGGTTCGTCGGCGCCAACGGCGCCGGAAAGACCACCACCATGAGGATCGTCATGGGGGTGCTCAAGCCCGACGCCGGCGAGGTCGCCTGGCAGGGCAAGCCGCTCGGCGCGGCCGACCGGCGGCGCTTCGGCTACATGCCCGAGGAGCGCGGCCTCTACCAGAAGATGCGGGTGGGCGAGCAGGTCGAGTACTTCGGCCGGCTCCACGGGCTGAGCCAGCCCAAGGCCCGCCGCGCCACCGACGAGCTGCTGGAGCGGCTGACGCTCACCGAGCGGCGCGCGGACGCCGTCGAGGCGCTCTCCCTGGGCAACCAGCAACGCGTGCAACTGGCCGTGGCGCTGGTCCACGACCCCGAGGTGCTGGTGCTCGACGAGCCGTTCTCCGGCCTCGACCCGATCGCGGTCGACGCGCTGGCCGGAGTGCTGCAGGAGCGGTGCAGGGGCGGCGTGCCGGTGATCTTCTCCAGCCACCAGCTCGAACTCGTCGAGCGGCTGTGCGACGCGGTCGGCATCATCTCGGCCGGGCGCATGATGGCCAGCGGCACCGTCGAGGACCTGCGCGCGGCCGAGAGCACCACGCTGCGCGTCGTCGTGCGCGATGCCCAGCCGGGCTGGGCCGACGGCCTGCCGGGGCGGCTCACGGTCAACGGCGACCGGCACGTGCTGCTCGTCGAGGCCGGCGAGGACCAGGAGATCCTGCACCGCGCCGTCAAGGCGGGACACGTCGAGCACTTCGGGGTCGAGCGCCCCACCCTCACCGAGATCTTCAAGGAGGCCGTGGCATGAACTCCCTGCTCCTCGTGGCGCGTCGGGAGATCTCGACCCAGCTCCGGTCGAAGGCCTTCGTCATCGGCCTGGTCGTGACCGTGGTCATCATGGCCGCCCTCGCCTTCGCCCCCAAGCTCTTCGACCGCCCCGACACCTATGCGCTGGGCACGGTCAACTCCCAGCAGCTCCCGCTCAAGGCGGCGGCCCCGGACATCGAGTTCGAGTGGCGCAGCTTCCCCGACGCGCAGGCCGCCAAGACCGCGCTGCTCGACGGCGACGTCCAGGCGGTGCTCGTGGACGGCACGAAGGTGCTGACCGACGGCAAGATCGAGACCGAGCTCGAAGTCCTGCTGCAGAGCGTCAACCGCGAGGCGCGGCTCGGCGCGGCGGGTGTGAACATCCCGCCGCTGGCCATGGAGTCGGTGGGCGCCGACACCCGCTACGAGGCCGCCCGCGCGGGCATCGCGACCGTCCTGGTGGTCCTGCTGTTCATGCTCGTCATCGGGCAGGCCATGATGGTGGCCATGGGCGTGGTCGAGGAGAAGGGCAGCCGGATCGTGGAGATCCTGTTCGCCTCGCTGCGGCCATGGCAACTGCTCGGCGGCAAGATCGTCGGACTGGGCGTGATCGGCGTCATCAACCTCGTCGTGACGCTGGCCGCGGGCCTCGCCGCCGCGTTCGCCTCGGGTCTGGCCATGGACTTCCCGCCCGGGATGCCGATGATCGTGACGTGGGTGCTGGTGTGGTTCGTCCTCGGGTACGCCTTCTACGCCACGATGGCCGCCTCCCTGGCGTCCCTGGTGTCGCGGCAGGAGGAAGTCGGCAACACGCTGACCCCGATGACCATGCTCATCATGGTCACCTACCTCGTGGGCTTCTTCGCCGCCAACGAGCCGACCGGCACGGTGGCGCAGGTCGTCTCGATCATCCCGCCGTTCTCCTCGATCGTCATGCCGGTGCGCCTGGCCGCCGCCGACGTGCCCGTCTGGCAGGTGTCGCTGGCGGCCGTGCTGATGGTGGCCGCGGTCGTGGGCATGCTCGCCCTCGGCGCCAAGATCTACGAGCGGGCGGTGCTGCGTACCGGAGCGAAGGTCAAACTCGGCGACGTGCTGCGCGCGAAGTAGATGGACGAGCTGACGCGGGCCCGCCGCCTGACCCGCCTGGTGCTGAACTCGACGCTCGGCGCCATGTGGCTGGTCATCCTGCTCAACTCCGCCGCCACGCTGGGGATGGGGCGGACGGCGTGGTGGCAGATCGGGCCCGCGCTGCTCATGACGGTCGTCTTCAGCTGGCTCTACCTGCGCATCAGCGACGCCGTCTTCGAGCGTCGCTATCCGCGGCGTGACATCGTGATCTCCGGGGCCCTGGCCTTCGGCTCCTGCGCGCTGGCCGGCGCCGACGTGATCGGCTGGGGCTTCGTGCCGATGGCCTGGCTGTCGGTGGCGGTGGTGGGGGTCTCGCGGCGGACCATGATCCTGCTGTTGTCCGGCGGCTGGCTGGTCGTCAGCGCGCTGGCGGCCGTCTGGACGCTGGCCGGACACACGCTGTTCGTCCCCGAAGGCACCCCGGCGTGGAGAGGGATCTTCATGGCCGCCTTCACCTACCTGCTCATCTGCCTGATGACCCCGCTGTCCAACCGGATGTGGGTGTGGATCTGGCTGCTGGCCGACAAGGCCCACGCGGGCAAGGAGGCGGAGGCTCGGCTCGCGGTCACGGAGGAGCGGCTGCGCTTCGCCCGCGACCTGCACGACCTCGTCGGGCATCAGCTCTCCGCGCTCGCGGTCAAGTCGGAGCTGGCCGTACGGCTGGCCGACGGCGACGTGGAGGCGGCCAAGGCGGAGATGACCGAGGTCCGCGACCTGACCAGGAAGGCGCTGCGCGAGCTGCGTGAGGCGGTGCGCGGCTACCGGGAGCTGGATCTGCCGGCGGAGCTGCTGAGCGTCAGGAGCGTGCTGGAGGCGGCCGGCGTGCGCTGCGAGCTGAACCTGCCCTACCGGGATGTTCCGGACGATGTGGCCAAGGTCTTCGCGTACGTGGTCCGTGAGGCGGCGACCAACGTGCTCAAGCACTCCACGGCCGGCTTCTGCGTCATCACCCTGCGCTTCACCGGGGACGACGCGACGCTGGAGGTGCGCAACGACGGCGTGGCCCGCAGGCGCGCCCTCGACCTCGGCAGCGGGCTGAACGGCCTGAACGAGCGGCTGTCCGCCGTGGGCGGGAAGCTGACGGCGTTGCCGAATGGTGATGGGGAATTCGTGCTGAAAGCGGTAGTACCTCGCTGAGCGGGTAGTTCTCTCTTACCAGTGCCCGCTCGACCGGGTTGGACGACGTTGCGTGACGATCATCGCGGAGCGTGAGCAGAGGAGGTGGCATGCGCGTCCGGGGGAAGCCTGGAGCCCAGGTGGTGCGGATCGGCTCTCGGCTGGACGCCGGGACCTCGGCAGGGGTACGCCCGCGGCTGCACGACGCGGTCGACTCCGGCACGGGCGATCTCATCGTGGATCTCTCCAAGCTGGAGATGATCGACGCCACCGGCCTCGGCGTGCTCGTGGGCACGCATCGGCGCGCGCTCGCCGCGCAACGCCGCCTGGTGCTGCGGGCGGTGCCGCCCAGGATCATGCGGGTGCTCGCGGTGACCCGGCTGAACCGGGTCCTGCACGTGGAAGTGCCCGCCGCCGCGGTGGCCTGAGCGCCGCCTACACCTCGGCGCGGAGCCTGGCCAGGGTCGCGGGCGTCTGGGCGTCCAGCCAGTCGGCCAGTTGCTCGAAGGAGACGCACCTGACGGCGTTGCGGGTGCAGACCTCGTCCATGAGCGTGAGCAGCGCGCGCATGTAGATGCCGCCGTTCCACGATTCGAAGTGGTTGCCGATGAAGACCGGCGCGCGGTCGCCCCGCATGGAACGGCGCACCGCGCCGACGTAGGCCGCGGCGGTCTGGCGTTCCCAGCGCCGCCAGTGCTGTCGTGAGCCGGTCTTCGCGCCGCTGTGGACGGTGTAGAAGTTGTAGTCCATGCCGAGGACCCGCGTCCGGCCGCCGGGCAGCGGGATGCTGGGCAGCGGGAACTGCCACAGGCCGTGGCGTCTGCGCGGCCAGCGCACCTCGCCGGTGCCCGAGGCGTCGTAGCGCCAGCCGTACTTCCTGAAGGCGGTGAACATCGCCTGCCGGTCGCCCTGGAGGCAGGGTGTGCGGCCGCCCGCCACCGCCTGGCGGATGCGGAAGGGCAGGTCGGGCAGGTCGGTGCGGCCGGAGTTGCGCCGCCAGTTCTCGACGAGGCCGTAGAACTGCTCGATCTCGCTACGCCAGTCGGCGGCCGACCACGACGCGACGCCGGTCGGGCCGCAGAAGTGGCCGTTGAAGTGCGTGCCGATCTCGTGGCCGGCGTTCCAGGCGGCGGTGAGCTCGGCCGCCTGGCCGGCGATGCGCGAGGGGCGCTGGAAGCCGATGTCGGAGCTGCCGCGCGGGCGGCCGGGCGGCCGGTACAGCTCGCGCCGGTCGGCCGGCAGCAGGTAGACGCCCGACAGGAAGAACGTCAGCTTGGCCAGGTTGCGCTCGGCGGCCCTGCGGAAGACCGGGAACCAGTCCTGGCCGTCCACGCCCGCCCCGTCGAAAGAGATCACCACGAACTGCGGCGGGCGTTCTCCCGCGCGCAGGCGGCAACTCTTCTCCGCGCACCACGCACTCCGGCCGGTGGACGACTTTCGCGAAGTCGTTTCACTGGGCCGGGGGCTGACGGGTGCGGTCAAACCAAGCCTGTCCGGCAATGGCAGTGCCGTGACGTTGCCGCACGCCGTCGTTCCCAAAGCCACACAGACGCCGATTAGCGGCGTGAATTTCCCCCGGCGCACTCCGCCATGGAATCACGGTCTGTCATCAAATGCTCACGACGCACCGAGTGCCCGTCCAGAGATGTGAACGGCGACCCGCACCAGCTCCTCGAGTTCCGTCGGCTCCTCGGCCAGGATCCATTCGATGAGAAGTTCTTGCAGCGCTCCAATCACGCCGAGCGCCAGCAGATGCCGATCGATCTTCGCCGCCTTCGGGAATTCGGCGGACGCCTCCTCGACGAGCCGGGCGAAGGAGGCCACCGCGCGTTGCCGCGAGGCCGCCAGCACATCCCCCGACCTGCGCACCTCCAGGTGCATGATGCGGGCGCGGCGCCAGTCGGCCGTGGCGAATTCCATATAGGCCCGCACTCCCGCGCCGATTCTCCCGTCAAGCGTCTGAGGCGCATCCTGCAACGCTTTGGCGACGACGGCGAGACTTTCCTCGACGCAACGTTCGTGCAGCGCCTGAAGGAGTTCCTCGCGCCCGCCGAAACATTCGTAGAACGCCCGGTTGGAGATCCGCGCCTCAGAACACAGCCTTTCGATCGTGGTAGCCGAGAAGCCCGGCTTAGCGTAGAGCGTGTACGCGGCTGTCATCAGCCGCTCGCGTCTGTCGGCCAGTCTTTGCTCAGCCGACATTCCCCGGTAAGACCGGTTCACATTCCACCCGTCCAACATGATCGTGGCCCCCAGAGCACATAATTATGGACGGATGATCTGTATTCGGAAAGAGCGGGCAGATCACCTCTTACGTCGTCCGTGCAAGAACGTGACAAGCCTGATCAGCCGCTCAAGCTCATCGGCGCCCCGGGAGAAGGACGTAAGGTTCATCCCGGGCATCGCAAAGCGCTGCCGGGAGATGGCCTTGGGACGGGCGAACTCGCGCAGTCCGTCGGCGCCGTGGATGCGGCCGAACCCCGAGTCACCGACCCCACCGAAGGGTAGCGCGGGAACGCCCGCGAAGGAGATGACCGAGTTGATCGCGGTCATTCCGCTGCGCATCAGCCTGGCCAGTTCCATGGCCCGGCGGGTGTTCCTGGAGAAGATCGTGCCGGCCAGCCCGTACGCCGAGGCGTTGGCCAGCTCCAGCGCCTCGGTCGCGTCACGGGTGCGGCGCACGGTGATCGTCGGGCCGAACGTCTCCTCGCGCACGGCGGGGGAGTCCTCGGGCACGTCCTCGACGATGACCGGGTCCACGAACGGCGCGCGGACCGACTCCGGCCCACCGGTCACGACTTTTCCGGACTTGGTGGCTTCGTCGATGTGCCGGCTGATGATGGCCAACTGCCCCGGCATGGTGATCGGGCCGTAGTCCTCGCCCGCCCTGACCGACTTCACCCGCTCTGCCAGCTCCCGCATGAACGGCTCGTACACCGCGTCCACCACGTAGACCCGCTCCACGCCCACGCAGGTCTGCCCGGCGTTGGTCAGCGCGCCCCACAGGCACGCGTCGGCCGCCGCCTTCAGGTCGGCGTCGGCCTCCACGATGAAGGCGTCCTTGCCGCCGCACTCGGCCACCATCGGCGTGAGGTTCTGGGCGCAGGCCGCCATGACCCGCTTGGCGGTGGCCGTGGAGCCGGTGAAGGCGATCTTCTTGACCCTCGGGTCGCCGGCCAGGGCCGCGCCGGTCTCGCCCAGGCCGGTGACCGTCTGCAGGACCGGGTGCTCGGGCACCGACTCGGTGAACAGCTCGGCCAGCCGTACGCCGACGCCGGGGGTGAGCTCGCTGGGCTTGAAGACGACCGCGTTGCCGGCCGCGAGCGCGTACGCGATGGAGCCCATCGGCGTGAAGACCGGGTAGTTCCACGGGCCGATCACGCCGACGACGCCCAGCGGCAGGTACTCCAGGGTGGCGGCCAGGTTCAGGCCGACCATGCCGGGCGAGACCCTGCGGCGGCCGAGCACCTTGGCCGCGTTGCGCGCCGCCCAGTCGATGTGGGTGATCGCCAGCACGATCTCCAGCGTGGCGTCGCCCACCGGCTTGCCGGTCTCCTCGTGGACGAGCTGGGCCAGCGGCCTGAGGTTCCGCGTGATGACGGCCTTGTAGTCGAGCAGCCTGCGGCGCCGTTCGGCCGCGCCCAGGCCCGCCCACCAGGCGGCCGCCGCCTCCGCCCGGCCGACGGCCGCGCGCACCGCCTCCGGTCCCTGGTTGGGGTGGCTGCCCACGACCGTGCCGGTCGCCGGGTTCAGGGAGTCGAACGTCAGCGTCGTCATGGGCGCCACGATAGGCCGGTAAATCAGCACTTACAACAGACCGCGCTCCATGGCCGTCGTGACCGCCGCGGTGCGGTCGGAGACGCCGAGCTTGCCGAAGACGCGCAGCAGGTGCGTCTTGACCGTGGTCTCGCTGATGAACAGCCGGCGGCCCACCTCGGCGTTGGTCAGCCCGCGCGCCACCAGCGCGAGCACCTCCGCCTCGCGCGGGGTCAGCGCAGGGGCGGCGGGGGCGCGCAGCCGCGTCACCAGCTTGGTCGCCACCGACGGCGACAGCACCGTCTCACCCCTCGCCGCCGCGTACACGGCGGCCAGCAGGTCCTCGGCACTGGTGTCCTTCAGCAGGTAACCCGCCGCCCCCGCCTCGACCGCGCGCACGATGTCGTGGTCGCTCTCGTACGTCGTCAGCACGATCACTCGGGTGCCGGGACGGTCGGCCAGGATGCGGCCGGTCGCGTCCACGCCGTCGCCGCCGGACATGCGCAGGTCCATGAGCACCACGTCGGGGGCCAGTTCGCGGGCCCGCACGACCGCCTCGTCGCCCGAGGCCGCCGCGCCGACCACGTCGAGGCCGGGGTCGCCGTCCAGCATGCCGCGCAGGCCCTCCCTGACCACCGGGTGGTCGTCCACGATCAGGAGCTTGATCACGCCGGTACCTCCACGGTCAGCGTCGTCCCCGCGCCCGGTTCGCTGGCGAGCGTCAGCGTGCCGCCCGCCTGCTCGACCCTGCCGCGCATGGTACGCAGGCCGAAGCCGCCGTTCTCCGCGCCGAACCCCCGTCCGTCGTCGGACACGCTGAGGCGCACGTGGCTCTCGCCGTACTCCAGACCCACGCGCACGGCCCGCGCGGCGGCGTGCTTGCGCACGTTGGCCAGCCCTTCCTGCAGCGCGCGGATCAGCACCACGTCGGTGCGGGTGGACAGCGGCCTGGCCGTGCCGCACGCCTCGAAGCGCACGCCGACCCCGATCTCGTCGCCCGTGCGTTCGGTGATGCGCCGCAGCGCCTCGACGAGCGAGGCGTCGTCGAGGGGCGCGGGCGCGAGCGCCGAGAGAAAGGCGCGCGCCTCGGCGAGGTTCTCCTGGGCGGTCCGTACGGCCAGCGCCAGGTGCCGCGCCGGATCCGGCTGCCGCTGGGCGGCCTGCACGAGCATGATGATGCTGGTGAACCCCTGGGCCAGCGTGTCGTGGATCTCCCCGGCCAGACGCTCGCGCTCGGCCTGCGCCCCGCGCTCGGCCGAGAGCCTGGCCACCTCGGCCCTGCTCGCCTCGAGTTCCTCGATCAAAGCGGCCCGCTCCTTGCTCTGCTTGGTGATCCGCTCGATCCACAGCCCCATGGTCCCGGAGAAGAAGACCACCACGGTCATGACCACGATCAGGTTGAAGGCCGACCCGAGTGGATCCTCCCGGTCGGCCACCGTGATCGCCGGCCCCGTCCACAGCACGAGGCTGGCGATCGTCGCGCCCTTGGCGGGCAGCGCCAGGTAGCACATGGAGCAGAGCCCGAACAGCGAGAACGAGATCGCCGGGATCGTCAGCGCTGCCGGGGTGAACAGAATGACCAGCAGCGCCACGTAGACCACGCTCCCGCGCCGGTCCTCGGCGACGATGGCCGGGCGGCCGACGAGTACATAGGCCGGGATCGTGGCCAGCAGGCAGCCGGCCACGATCACCTTCTCCCTGGTGGTGAAGTCGCCGGCCAGCGCGAACACCACCGGGATCAACGTGGTGACGACCAGCAGCAGCTCCCAGCCGCGCAGGCTCTCCCACACGTTGGGGCCCGCGGTGCTCACCCCTCGCGCCGGCTCTTCCACCGGAACGTCATCAGGCACAGCGCCAGACCTCCGACCGTCCACGCGCCCAGAACCAGGGCGACCTTGCCCAATTCATACGACCCGGCCATCTCCAGCGCCACCCCGTTGTCGCCGATGAACACCGAACGGAAGCCCTGCGCCACCCAGCGCAGCGGGAAGACCGAGGCGACGTCGATGAGCCACGGCGGCAGCTCGGTGAAGGGGATGTAGATCCCGGAGATGAACTGCAGCACCACGAACGGCAGCGTGATCACCGCCGCCGCGGACTTGGCCGAGCTGGGCAGGCTGCTGGCCGCGATCCCCAGCAGGGCGCCGGCCGCCAGCCCCAGGACCAGCACCCAGGAGAAGGTCAGCCAGCCGACCGGGTCGGCGGGCAGTTCCAGGTCGTACAGGAACACCGCCACGGCCAGCAGCAGCGCCACCTCGATGGCCGCGATGACCAGAACGCTCAGCACCTTTCCGGCGAAGTACGAGCTCTTCGGCATCGGCGTGCCCGCCAGCCTCTTGAGCCCGCCCTCCTCACGCTCCACCGCGATGCTGATGGCGAGGTTCTGGAAGCTGACGCTGAGGATGCCCGCGCTGATCAGCGCCGCGGCGTAGAGCTGCGAGACCGTGACGTGCGTTCCGTCCAAGGTTCCGGCGAAGATCGCGCTGAACAGCACCAGCAGCACGATCGGGAAGGAGAAGGTGAAGACGACCTGGTCGCGGGCGCGGAAGAAGATCTTGAGTTCGAAGGCGGCTCTCGACAGCGCGATCACGATTCCTCCAGCAGGCGCAGGTAGACGTCCTCCAGGGTCGGCCGGGCGACGCGCAGTTCGGGGATCTCGCCGTCGTAGCGGCGCATCAGCCCGGCGATCGTCTTGGTCGGGGTGGCCGTGCGCTCCTCGCCGTCCGCCCACGTGACCGTGGCCTCGTCGCTCGCGCGCCCGCCCAGGGTACGCGGCGTGCCCTCGGCCACGATCCGCCCGCCCGCGATCACCGCCACCCGGTCGGCCAGTTCCTCGGCCTCGTCCAGGTAGTGGGTGGTGAGCAGGATCGTGGTGGCCTCCAGGTTCCTGATCAGCTCCCAGAAGCGGCGGCGGGCCTCCGGGTCGAAGCCGGTGGTGGGCTCGTCCAGGAAGAGCAGCTCCGGGTTGCCGATCAGGCTCAGCGCGACGTCGAGGCGGCGGCGCTGGCCGCCGGAGAGCTTGCCGACGCGGGCCTTCGCCTTCTCGGGCAGCCCCACGCGGTCGATGACCTCGTCGGGGTCGGCCGGGGCGGGGTAGAAGCGGGCGAAGTGGGCGACGATCTCGCGCACGGAGACCTCGGCCACGTCGCCGCCGGTCTGGGGGACGATGCCCAGGCGGGCGCGCCACGCCCGGGTCGGATGGCCCGGGTCAGCTCCCAAAACGCTGACCTCGCCGCCGTCGCGCTTCCTGAGCCCTTCGAGGATTTCGATGGTGGTCGATTTGCCGGCGCCGTTGGGGCCGAGTAAGGCGAAGGTCTCGCCCCGGCGGATGTCCAGATCTATGCCGCGGACCGCCTCCAAAGCGCCGTAGCGCTTGGCGAGCCCGCGGACCTGCACTGCGGTTTCCATGTCTTCCAGGATCCGGATCCGTCCGGACCCCCGACACCTACGGCCGATCGACCCCGTTGTCCTCCGTTCAGAGGACGGCCGGGCGGAGCATGCCCCACACCGCGGGGCCGTCGGGCAGCTTGATCTCCGTGGTCACCCGGAAACCGAAGTGCTCGTAGACGGGGATGTTCGACTCCTTGCTGCTCTCCAGGTAGACCGGCAGCCCCGCGCACCGGGCCAGGCCCTTGCGCAGCAGCGCCGCGCCCACGCCCGTGCCCTGGACCGCCGGGTCGGTGCCGATCTGGGCGAGATACCAGTGCGGCTCCCGCGGGCGGTGCCGGGCGAACGTCTCGTCCAGGAGCATGCCGTACGCCACCCGGTCACCCATCGCCGCCAGCAACGCCGGCCCGCCCTCGGCCAGGTCGGGTGCGAAGCCGGGCGGGTCCCAGAGCGCCGCTCCGACCACCGCGCCGCCCTCGTCGCGGGCGACGTCCACCACGTCGTGCATGTAGTGGGCCAGTGCGGCGAACATCCCCGGCCTGGCCGCCGCCTCCGGCAGCATCCACTCGATCACCGGGTCGCCGGCGAATGCCCGTCCGAGCAGCTCGCCGACCTCCTCCATGCCGTCCGCCCGGCCGGCGCCGACGATCTCCATGCTCAGTCCTCCAGCCATGATCCGTGGAAGCCCGCCGGGACCCGGCGCGGCAGCCGTACCGACGCCACCTCGGACAGGTCGTGCGCGTCGGCCACGAGCAGGCGGGAGGCCCCGCCCGAGGTGACGATCGACAGCAGCCAGCCCTCGTCCTCGGCCCGCGCGCCCGCGGCGGGGACGAACACCGCCTCGCCCGTCGCGCCGCCCGTCGCGAGGGTGGCGGCGGCGCCGCTGTGGTGGTCGTACTTGACGATCTGGTCGTCGCCGACCGTGTAGAGGTAGCGGCTGCCGAGGCCGAGCCGGTGCTCGTTGAGCGTCGGGAACTCGACGTTGCGGTCGTCCAGCGGCTCCTCGGACACCTTGCCCGTCGCCGGGTCCAGGATCCAGCGGTGGAGGGAGGCGCTGATCGTGCCCGCGGCGTGGCGGACGGCGTCGGCCCTGCCGCTGATGTGCTCCCACAGCTCGGTGAAGACGCCGGGGGAGTAGCGGGCGGCGGTGAGCACCACGCGCCCCTCCTCGTCCTCCCACGCGTTGCCGACGTGGAAGGCGTAGCACGGATCGACCTCGAACCACCGCGTCACCCCGCCCGCCCGGGGCGTCAGGCCGATCCGCGCGCCGTACTCCTCGTCGAAGGCGTATGGCATCGACATGCCGCGCTCCAGGTCGAAGGTGACCGGGAGGTCCAGCCAGACCAGGTGGTTCTCGGTGATCGCGAAGTCGTGCATCATCGTCGAGCCCGGGACCTCGATCTCCTTCGACTCGACCAGCTCGCCGCCCGCCGACAGCCGGTGGTAGGTCAGGAAGGGCGGGAAGAACCCGTAGCCGAAGAAGTGCAGCTCGCCGGTGATCGGGTCCTGCTTGGGGTGCGCGGTCATCGCCGTCGCCAGCTTCCCCTGGAAGTCGACCGGTCCCGCCGTGTCGAGCTCCGGCGTCATCTCGTACGGCAGGCCGACCTCGATCAGCGCGTAGATCCGGCCGTCGTGCCTGATGACGTTCGTGTTGGCCTGAGTGGCGGCCAGGTCGACACCCTTCTCGCCGACCAGATCGGCCCCGTCGGTGAACTTGCTGGTGCGCACCCACCGGTTCCGATACCACTCGGCCCGGCCGTCGCGCAGGCGGATGCCGTGGATCATTCCGTGCCCGCCGAACCAGTGTCCCGGGTCCTCGCCGGGGCGCGGGTTGGGGCCGTTGCGGAAGTAGCGCCCGGTGAGCTCGGGAGGCAGCGCGCCGTCCACCGCCAGGTCGTAGGCGTCGATCTCGTCGGGAACGGGAGCCAGGTCGCCGGTCAGGTAGGCCTTGTCCATGCCGATACTCCTATCTTGATAGGTCGAACATAGAAGCTTCATGTATGACCTGTCAATGCTGGAACGTCGTGGACTCTTCGAGCCATGGTGTGGTCAGCCGGAGCCAGCCGTACGCGTCGGTCTTGAGGAGGTCGTCGCGGACGGACGGATCGGCGCCACGCGCCAGGAGCAGGCGGACCACCTCGACCCGGCCGCCGGGGATCGCCCAGTGCAGACCGGTCCGCCCGAGGTAGGGCGCGACGTCGGGGTGGACACCACGGTCGAGGAACCAGCGCACGACCTCGATCCGGCCGTGCTGGCAGGCGTGCACGAACGCCTCTCCCACGATCTCCTCCGGATCATCGGTCGGCGGGAGCCTGGACGGGAAGCCCGCGCCGGTGTCGGCGAGGTCCGGGCGCGCGGGCGCGGCGTCCCGCCTGAGGCCGCCCTCCGCGTCGAAACAGGCCCGGACCAGGTCGAGCCGGTCGCAGGCGGCGTAGAGCCAGAGCGTTCGCGGGAGGATCCCGTGCCCGGCGAGCACGTCGACGGACTCGGTGTCGCCCAGGAGCGCGGCGTTCTCCAGCGGGGTGGCGCCCAGGGCGCGGGTGCCGGGGTCGGCGCCCGCCTCCAGCAGCAGGCGCAGGTACGCGACCCGATGGTTGCGGGCGGCCAGGGTGAGCGGGACGTCCAGGCAGGTCGCTCTGCCCAGCAGGGTGACGACGGCGGCGCGCGGGACGCCGAGCTCCTTCCCCAGCCGGACGCCGGGGACCAGCTCGGGGGCGGCGAGCATCTCCAGCAGGGTGTCGGCCTGCCCGGCGCCCAGGCTCGCCAGATGGTCGGTGTCTCCGGCCAGCAGGGCGCCGGCCTCGCGGTGCAGCAGGCGCCGCCGTTCCCTGTGCTCGCCGCGATCGCGGCGGGACTTCTCCGTGAACGACACCAGCTCCCGCCAGGTCGGGAAGCCGAGCTCGCGGGCGATGACCAGCCGCGCGTCGCGCAGCCGGGCGTTCGCGGCGGAGGTCGCGGTGGCGTGCCTGGGGACGTAGGCCCGCAACCGCCTCAGCGCGCCGTTGTCGCCGCGGCGTAGCTCCTCAAGAAGCGCGTCGGCCATGGAGGTGTAGACGCCCGGTCCGAGTCCCCTGAGGCGGGCCACCGGCCGTTCCCCGGCGGCGGCGCGGCTCTCGACGTCCTCGCGGAACGCGGCCCAGGTCCGGAAACCGTGTTCCTGAGCCAGCACGAACTGGGCGTCGCTCAGCAGGAACCGCTCGGCCGCTCGATCGCCCAGCACGTCGGTGACCCGGGTTCCGGCTGTCGCGTCGCCCGTGGCGTAGCCGCGATGCAGGGATTTGGCCTGCTTGCGGTAGTACTCCAGGTTCGGGCGGGCCGGTAGCTCGAAATGGCGGTCGGACATAGCAACCTCCTTCGCCGCCGGGGTCCGCCGGCCCGGCCGGAAAGAGGTGGTGTCGTCGTTCGCTGCTTCGACGTGCTGATCGAGGTGGGAAGCTCCCTGCCCGCGGACTGGCGGCGCCCTCGTACGCTCCCCCCAGAGTAACCCCTTGACCGGAAATTTCATGGAACCGCCGTCGTCGCTCGTGGCAATTACCCGTGTCATGACACGAGACACCCGAGAGGCAAGAGATGCGACACGCGGACCTCGCGTCGCGGCCCGAGTCCCAGCGCCTCGCCACCCTGTTCGTCCGGCACGCGCCCGAGCTCAAGCGTTACGTGGTGCGCAGGCTGGGCGTGGATCCCGCCGACGACATCGTGGCCGAGACGTTCGCCGTGGCGCTCGGCCGGATGGAGACCTACGACAGCAGCCGTGGCGACGAGCGCTCCTGGCTGTACGGCATCGCCACCAACCTCATCGGCCGGCACCGGCGGCGGGAGGTCGGCCTGTACAAGGCGTTGAGCCGTACCGGGGTGGACGCGGTGATCGAGCCGTTCACCGACGAGGTGGAGCGGCGGGTGGCCGCCGCCGGGGCGCGCCGGCGGCTGGCCAAGGCGCTGGCGGGGCTTTCTCAGAAGCATCGGGACACGTTGTTGCTGGTGACGTGGGCGGAGCTGACGTACGAGGAGGCCGCTGTGGCCCTCGACGTGCCGGTGGGGACGGTGCGGTCGCGGGTGAACCGGGCGCGGAGCAGGTTGCGCCGGGTGCTGGCCGGGCTGGATCCGGCTTCTGCGGATGATCCGCCTTCCCTGGATGATCCGCGTTCCCTGGATGATCCGCGTTCCCTGGATGATCCGGCTTCCCTGGATGAGAGGTGAGCGGGCGATGGTGAACGAGATTCGACTCCTCGCGGAGATGCGGGGCGAGGTTCCTGAGGGGCTGGATGTGACGGGGGCTGAGCGCAGGCTGGCCGAGATGGTGGCCGAGCGGGGGCCGGCCACAGCTCGGATCAGGCGTCGGCGGGTGGTGTCCCGGTTGTTGCTGGCGGGCGCGTGCGTGCTTGCCGTCGCCGTCTTCCTCCCCTTCATGCGACCCTCAGGACTCCCCGGTACGGCCACGCCCACCGCGCCCCTGACCACGGACGGCGCGGCGAACGTGCTTGAGCAGGCGGCGCTCGTGGCCTCCCGGACCGGCGCGAACGAGATCCGCCCCGACCAGTGGCTGTACCTCAAGGAGTCGCAGCACATGGGCGGGGGCGATTTGCCGGTGTTCGAGCACTGGGGCCGGATGGACGGCAAGAGGTCGGCGCTGCGCGAGGAAGGCGGTGCGTTGCGGGAGACCGCCGCCGAAAAGGGCCCGACGCACGTCGGACGCACCCAGAAGGAAGTCGACTCCCTGCCCACAGACCCCGACGTGCTCCTGGCCCACCTACGCGCGCTGAAGACGGAGCGTGTCGTGCTGTCGATCTGTCGGCCCCGATGTTCCCCTGAGATCTCCGGAGACGTCAGAGCGTTCGGCGCCATCGGCTGGTACATGAAGTTCGGGCCCCTGATCCCGCCGGACACGGTGGCCGGAATGTACCGGGCGCTGGCGAAGCTCCCGCAGGTGTCCATCGAACAGAACACCAAGGACGCGGACGGCCGCCCGGGAATCGGGGTGGCGTTCGACGCCGGGGAGGGCACCAAGGCGTACTACATCCTCGACCGGCGCGACTACCGCTTCATGGGCATGAAGGTCGTCTCCGCCGACGGCACGGTGGTGGGCATGTCCGTACTCGCCGCCGGCATCGTCAACCACCCCGGCGACCTCCCCTAACCACCCTCCCCGGCCCCAATGGCCCCCGGCGGGGACCCTCCAGTCCACCGGCGGGGTTCCCGATCGGGCACAGACTTGCGCAGAGTGACCCGGACTCCAACACCCGCGGCCCGAGGGTGCCCACAACGCCGACAGTCCGAGCGTGGTGCTCACGGCACGGTGCAGCCCGAGTGCCCTCGCATCGGCAAAGCCCGTGAATGGCCGCTTGTCACTGGTTTCGGCGCTGTTGACCGGATCCACGGTGCCCGGGCAACGGCTCGGGGGTCCGGGGGCGGGCCCCCGGCTGGGGGTGTGGGGGGCTTGGCCCCCCACTCAGAGGAGCCCGAGCGCCCAAGGCGCGAAGCGCCCTCTCGCGAGGACCATGCCCTTGGGTCCGGGGCGAAGGCCCCGGCAGGGGGTCGTGGGGGCTCGGCCCCCCACTGAGGGGAGCCCGAGCGTCCAAAGGCGCGAAGCGCCCCCCGCGAGGACCATGCCTGAGGGCTAGAAGAGGGTGGGGTTTTCGGGTTCGATGCCGCGCAGCGCGTCGTAGTCCAGGGTCACGCAGTCGATCCCCCGGTCCAGCGCCAGCACCCGAGCCTGAGGCTTGATCTCCTGCGCCGCGAACACCCCCCGCACCGGCGACAGCAGCGGGTCGCGGTTCAGGAGTTCGAGGTAGCGGGTCAGTTGCTCCACCCCGTCGATCTCTCCACGCCGCTTGATCTCGACCGCCACCGTGGCCCCGCCGGAGTCCCTGCACAGGATGTCCACCGGCCCGATCGCCGTCATGTACTCCCGCCGGATCAGCGAATACCCGTCGCCCAGCGTCGTGATGTGCTCGGCGAGCAGTTCCTGGAGGTGCGCCTCCACCCCGTCCTTGATCAGGCCGGGGTCCACGCCCAGTTCGTGGGAGAAGTCGTGGAGGATCTCCTCCATTGTCAGCACCAGCTTCTCGCCCGTCTTGCCGTGGGTGACGGTCCAGGTGTCGCCGTCCTCTTTGAGTTTGCAGGGCGGGTTCATCCAGTTGAGCGGCTTGAACGCGCGGTCGTCGGCGTGGATGCTCACGCTGTTGTCCGCCTTGATCATGATCAGCCTCGGCGCCATCGGCAGGTGCGCCGTGAGCCGTCCTATGTAATCCACGCTGCATCGCGCGATGACCAGCCGCATGACGGCCCACCCTACCGGCTCTGGAAAACTGGGGGGCATGGCGTTTGAAAAGGTGGGAGTGGTCGGTCTCGGCACGATGGGTGCGGGGATCGCCGAGGTGTTCGCGCGTGCGGGGATACGGGTGATCGGCGTCGAGGCCGACGCCGAGGCGCTCGCGCGGGGGCGCGGGCACCTGGAGAGGTCCACCGGCCGCGCTCTGGACAAGGGACGGCTGAGCGCCGAGGAGCGTGCGGCGATTCTGGGGCGGATCACGCTCACCACCGCGCGCGAGGATCTCGCCGACGCCGATCTGGTGGTGGAGGCGATCCCCGAGATCCTCGAGTACAAGATCGGGCTGTTCGCCGACCTCGACCGCATCTGCAAGCCGGGCACGGTGCTGGCCACCAACACCTCGTCGTTGCCGGTGACCGCGGTCGCCGCCGCCACCGGGCGGCCGGGACGGGTGGTCGGGATGCACTTCTTCAACCCGGCGCCGGTCATGAAGCTGGTCGAGGTGGTCGGCACGGTCCTGACGGAGGAGGGACTTCCCGCCCGGATCGCGGACCTGGCGAGGGCGCTGGGCAAGACGCCGGTCGTGGTGGGCGACCGGGCCGGGTTCGTGGTGAACAGGCTGCTCCTGCCGTACCTCAACCAGGCCGCGGCGCTGCTGGAGCAGGGCGTCGCGACGCGCGACGACATCGACACGGCGATGCGGAAGGGCGTCGGGCTGCCGATGGGGCCGTTCGCGCTGCTCGACCTCATCGGGCTCGACACCTCCTACGAGGTCATGGGGGTGCTCTTCGACGAGACGCGCTCGCCGCGCCACGCGCCCGCCCTCGTGCTGCGCGAACTGGTCACCGCGGGACTGCTCGGCCGCAAGAGCGGCCGCGGCTTCTACGGCGACGAGCCCGTTCCCGACGATCCGGACAAGGCAACCGTCGCGAAGGTGCTGGTCCGCGGTGAGGGCGCGGAGGAGTTCGCCGCGCGGCTGTCCGCCGCGGGCTTCGGCGAGTCCGACACGCCCGACGTCGTGCTGCGGCTCGGTGAGCGTCCCGTGATCGAGCACGCCGTACGGCATGCCGACCCCTCCCGCGTGGTCGGCATCCACCTCGTGGGCCAGGGCGTCGCGGAGGTCGCCTCGACCGTGCTGACCTCACCGGCGGCGACCACCGCGGCCTGCGGCCTGATGACCGTGCTCGGCCTGGCTCCGGTGCCGTGCAAGGACCGGGCCGGGTTCGTGGCCGACGCCCTGCTCTACCCCTATCTCAACGACGCGGTCCGCATGCACGAGTCCGGCTACGCCTCCATCCAGGACATCGACGATGCCATGCGGCTGGGCTGCGGTTACCCGGCGGGGCCGTTCGAGATGATCGAGGAGATCGGGCCGCGGCGGGTGCGCGACGGCCTGCGCGCCCTGTACGCCGAGTACCGCGAACCGTCCTTCGCGCCCGCGCCCCTGCTCGACCAGCTCGTCACCGCGGGCCTGCAGACGTTCCCGCGCGCATGAGCCCGCGCCGCGCCCGCCGCAAGGAGTCGACCCGGCCCAGCGCCTTCCCCTCCTCCACCGACCGGGTGGAGGAGTGGCCGGACGGCGAGTGGAAGGTACGCATGCTCAGCGGCGCCGGAGCCGCCAAGGACTACCGCTGCCCGGGCTGCGACCAGGAGATCAAGGCGGGCCAGCCGCACCTGGTGAGCTGGCCCAACTGGACCGGCGGCGACGAGGAGCGGCGGCATTGGCACACGGCCTGCTGGCGCAAGAGACTGGACCGCGGTCCCGGACGTAGCCGTTACTGAAAGGAACGATGTGGAGATCCGCGCGGCGACCGTGCTGCCCGCCCGGCGTGAGCCGATCGAGTTGCACACCGGTGACGGACTGACCCTGGTCGGCGAGCTGGCCCTGCCCGAGGCCCGCGACCCGGTCGCGACGCTCGTCACCCTGCACCCGCTGCCCACCCACGGCGGCTTCATGGACAGCCACGTCTACAAGAAGGCCGCCAACCGCCTGCCCGCGCTGGCCGACCTGGCGGTGCTGCGCTTCAACACGCGCGGCACCTCCTCCGAGCGCGGCACCTCCGAGGGCGCCTTCGACGGCGGCGAGGGCGAGCGCTACGACGTGGCGGCGGCGCTGGAGTACGCCGAGTACCACGACCTGCCGCACGTGTGGGTGGTCGGCTGGTCCTTCGGCACCGAGCTGACGCTGAAGTGGGCGCGCGACCCGCTGGTGGAGGGCGCGATCCTCATGTCGCCGCCGCTGCACCGCGCCGTGGACGCCGACCTCGACGCGTGGGCGGAGTTCGGGCGGCCGATGACCGTGCTGGTGCCGGAGTTCGACGACTACCTGCGGCCGGAGGAGGCCCGCGCCCGTTTCGCCCGGGTGCCCCAGGCGGAGGTGGTGGCGGTCGAGGGGGCCAAGCATCTGTGGGTGGGCGAGCCGTACGTGCGCATCGTCCTCGACGAGATCGTCAAGCGCGTCAATCCGGTACGCCACCCGCTGCCCACCGAGGTGCCCCCGAAGGATAAGCTGTAGAACGATGTTCTGTGGAGCGAGGAGGCGGGCGTGGACGCGTTCGATCTGACCGGCAAGAAGGCACTGGTCACCGGAGCATCCCGGGGCATCGGCAGAGCCATCGCGCTCGCTTACGCGCGGGCGGGCGCGGACGTGGCGCTGGTCTCCCGCTCGGCCGACTCGCTCGGCGAGGTGGCCAAGGAGGTCGCCGAACTGGGCCGGTCGGCCTTCGTGGTGCCCGCGGACCTGACCGACAGGGAGGCCGCGGCCGGCGCCGTCCGCGGCTCGATCGAGGCGCTCGGGCACGTCGACATCGTGGTCAACAACGCCGGAGGCTCCAACTTCCTGGTGGAGTTCAAGGACCTGCGCCTGTCCGGCTGGGACAAGCTCATGCGGCTCAACCTCGACTCGGCCATGGCCGTCTGCCACGCGATCGCCCCGCACCTGCTCGACCGGGGCACCGGCTCGGTGATCAACGTCGGCTCCGCGGCCGCCCAGGGCGCGCCCTTCCTCGCCCCCTACGCCGCCGCCAAGGCCGGGCTGATCGCCCTCACCAAGTCGCTGGCCATCGAATGGGCCCGCGCGGGCGTCCGGGTCAACGCGCTGTGCCCCGGCTGGACGGCCACCGACCTCAACCGCAACCTCTGGCAGGACGAGGCGGCGAGCCGTTCGACGATCGCCTCGGTCCCCATGGCCCGCTGGGGCACCGCGGAGGAGATGGCCCATCCCGCGGTATTTCTGGCCAGTCCTGCCTCGGCCTATATGACAGGCCAAGTCCTGTTCATCGACGGCGGTCTGACGACAACCTGAGGGAAGCGGACTACCGTGATTCCGTGCAGCTCTACACGAGATCAGCCGGGAACGGTGTTCCGGTCGTCCTGCTCCACGCTTTTCCCCTCTCCTCGGCGATGTGGCTGGCCCAGCGCGAAGGACTGGCTGCCACGTGCAGGGTGATCACGCCAGATCTGCGGGGGTTCGGCGGATCGCGGCTCGGTGACGACGAGCCGTCGGTCGACGCCATGGCCGACGACGTCGCCGCGCTGCTCGACGCGGAGGGCGTCGACCGGGCCGTCGTGGGCGGCCTGTCCATGGGCGGCTACGTCACCATGGCCTTCTGCCGCCGCCACCCCGACCGCCTGCTCGGCGTCATCCTGGCCGACACCAAAGCCTCGCCCGACCCCGAGCCGGCTCGCGACAACCGCGAGCGCATCGCCCGCCGCGTGCTCGACGAGGGCCCGGGCGTGCTGGTCGAGGAGGTGCTGCCCGCCCTCATCGGGCACACCACGCGTGAGCGGCGGGCCATGGTGTTCGGGCGGGTACGCGGGCTGGTCCAGGCGGCCCCGCCGGCCGCCGTCGCCTGGGCGCAGCGGGCGATGGCCGCCAGGCCCGACTCCTTCGACACGCTGAGCGGGCTGAAGGTGCCGCTGCTGGCGATCGTGGGGGAGGAGGACGAGCTCGCGCCGGTGGCCGACGCCGAGGCGATGACGCGGGCCGTACCGGATGGGCGGTTGGAGGTCATCAAGAAGGCCGGTCACCTGAGCGCGGTCGAGCAGCCCGAGGCGTTCAACGCCGCGGTGGCCGACTTCGTCAGCTCCGGGCCTGGTGGGGCAGGACGATCTCCCGGATGATCAGCGAGATGGCCGCGGCGACCGGGATGGCCAGCAGCGCGCCGACGATCCCGAGCAGCGCGCCGCCGAACAGCGCCGCGATCACCGTGACCGCGGGCGTCACGTCCACCGAGCGCTTCATCACGCGCGGGTAGATGTAGTAGTTCTCGACCTGCTGGTAGACCACGAAGAAGATCGCGCAGGCGATGCCGGCCGGGACCGAGCCGAGCAGCGCCACAGCGGTCACGAGCACCGCGCCGATCGTCGCGCCGACGAGCGGGATGAGGTCCGTGAGCGCGACGACGAGCGCGAGCGCCAAGGCGTACGGCACGCCCGCGATCGACAGGAAGATCCAGCTCAGGACGCCCGCGATGACCGAGATGAGCACGTTGCCGGCGACGTAGCCGCCGATCCCGTGCAGGATCTCCTCGGTGATCGCCTCCGTGCGCTCGCGCCGCGAGGCGGGCACCAGCTTGAGCAGGTACACCTTGATCGTGTGCAGGGAGCCGAGGAAGTAGAGCATCAGCACCAGCAGCGTCACGGTGGTGAACAGCCCGTCGGCCACCACCAGTCCGGCGCCCATGAGGCCGCTGGCCAGCGTGGTCGCCATCGAGCCGGTGAAGAACGAGCGTAGCTGCGTCAGGATCTGGTAGTCCTGCTCCAGCATGCGCAGCGTGGGGTTGTTGCCCAGTTCGGTGATGTAGCCGGGCACCGCGCTGACGAAGTCGGCCAACTGCTGGCTGACCGGCGGCACGATGGCCAGGCCGAACAGCGCGAAGGCCACGATGACGCCGGCGAAGACGATGCCGATCGCCGCCCGCCTGGACAGGCGGCGCCGCTGGAGCGCCTCGACGGCCGGGTTCAGGCCCACCGCCAGGAACATCGCGACCGTGATGAGGATGATGACGCTCAGCGAGCGGACGACCATCTGGCCGATCGCGATCGCGGTCAGCACGCCGAGGCCGCCGATCAGTCCGAACAGGAACGGCCCGCGGGCCAGGGGTTTGCCCGGCAGGCCGTACTGGGGGCTCTCTTCGGCCGGAGTCTCGACCTCAGCGGACAATGGGGGCTCCTGGGGCAAATGGGGCGGAGGCAACAAAAAGAGAGCCTAGCGACCGCGCGGTCGCCAGGCTCTCCTTCAGCCGTCAGTCAAGCCCCCGAGGGCGAGCCCTACTCCTGCCACCACTCGCTGTCGTCGTCCGCCTTGGCCTCCGTCTTGGCGGGTGCGGCAGCGGCTGGTGCGGGCGCGGGCTTGTTGTCGTTGGCGGGCGCCGCCAGAGCCGGCTTGGCCGGTGCCGCGGCCACCGCGGGCTCCGGCTCCATGCCGGGCAGAGCCGCGCCGCCGAGCAACTGGCGAAGCTGGGCGAGGTGGCTGGTGATGCTGTCGCGCTGGCGCGTGAGCTCGTCGACCTGGCGCTGCATCGAGGTGCGGATGCGCTCGGCCTCCGACTTGGCCTCCGAGACGATCGTCTCGGCGCTGGACTTGGCGTCGGAGACGATCTGCTCGGAACTCTTGCGGGCGTTGGCGACGAGCTGCTTGGCGTGGATGTCCGCCTCGCGGCGGGTCTGCTCCGCCTGCTGCGTGGCCTTGGTCGCACGCGACTCCGCCGTGGCGGCGCGCTGCTCGGCCTCGGCGACCAGCTTCTGCGTGTTGGCCTGGGCGGTGGCGTGGCGCTCTGCCTCCTGGCGCTCGGCCTCCTCGCGGCGGGAGGCGAGCTGGATCTCGAACTCCGCCTCGTCCTGGGCCCGCTTGGCCTCGGACTCCTCCAGCACCCGCTGGGCCTGGGCGCGCATCTCGTCGGCCTGACGCTTGGCCGTCGTGAGGACCTCGTCACGCTCGCGCTTGGTCGATGCGCGGAGCTGGGCCACCTCGCGCTCGGTGGTGGTGCGCAGCTTGGCGATCTCGCGCTCGGCGTCGGCGCGCTTCTCGGCCACCTCGTGGTCGGCCGTGGCGCGCAGCTTGGCGGCCTCGCGCTCGGTCGTGGCGGTCAGCTCGTCGGACTCGCGGCGGGCGGTCGAGCGGATCTCCTCGGCGTCCCGCTCGGCGCTGGTGCGCATGTCGTCGGTCTCGCGGGTGGCCTGGGCGCGCTTCTCGGCGGCCTCGGCCTCGGCGGCGGCGCGTACGTCGGCGGCCTCCACCTTGGCGGCGGCCTTGAGCTCGTTGGCCTCGGAGCGCGCGGCCTGCACGAGCTCGGTGGCCTGCTCCTCGGCCAGGCGGAGCAACTGCTCGATGCGGGCGCCGAGCCCCGAATAGGTGGGTCGCTCCTGCTCCTGAAGCTGGCGCTGGGAGTCGGAGAGGTCGCGCTGAAGACCGGCGAGCTGCTCGCGGGACTGACGCAACTCGCCGTCGAGCTGCTTCAGGTGGTCGTGGACCTGGTGGCGGTCGTAACCGCGCAGCACCACGTCGAATTCGCGAGCTGGGGCGTCTTCGAAGAAATTGTTGAGCTGGGCGTCGATGTCGGACTGCATGGAGGCTCGATCCTGGGTTGTCGAGACGGCTACATCGGCCGGACGGGGGGTTCGGGGCATCCGAGCCAGGAGCCTGTGCCTCACGGCAGGCTCCATGTCCGGTGGAAAGCCAGCGTACTCCGCTGGTGCCGCCTTGGAGGCCCCGTCCAACTATCTGCGTGACTAGTTACATATGAACGTTTTTTGTGTTTCCTAGGGCCTGGCCGCTTGGACAAGCTCCGTCAACATTCCTCCCACGTCCTTGGGGTGCAGAAACGCGATCGAAGATCCCATTGAGCCGTGTCGTGGATGTTCGTCGAGCAGTCTGACGCCTTTGGCCCCGATCTGTTCCATTGCTCCGGCCACATCGGGCACCCCGAAGGCGACGTGGTGGACGCCCTCGCCCCGCTTGGCCAGGAACTTGCCCACGGGGGAGTCCGCGCTCAGCGGCTCCAGGAGCTGGATGTAGGAGCCGCCGCCCTCGCCGTCCGCGACGTGCAGCATCGCCTCCTTGACCCCCTGCTCCTCGTTGACCTCCCGCGCGACGACGGTGAGCTCGAACAGGCCGGAGAAGAGCGCGATCTTCTCTTCCAGGTCGTTGCAGGCGATCCCGATGTGGTCGATGCGCATGAACATGTGTGGCCTACCTCCATGGCGGTCATCCAGGTACCCGTGGGTATGGTGTCAAACGACCCCTCGTGTGCACAGGAGGCCCCTGACATGTCTGGTTCCGTCATCGTCGCCGGAGCGCGCACGCCGATCGGCAGACTGCTCGGCTCGTTGTCCGGATTGTCCGCCGTCGACCTCGGCGGCATCGTCATCAAGGCCGCCCTGGAGCGTTCCGGGGTACGCCCCGACCAGGTCGAATACGTCATCATGGGCCAGGTGCTCCAGGCGGGCGCCGGCCAGATCCCGTCGCGCCAGGCCGCGGTCAAGGGCGGCATCTCCATGAACGTGCCCTCGCTGACCGTCAACAAGGTCTGCCTGTCCGGCCTGGACGCCATCGCCCTGGCCGACCAGCTCATCAGGGCCGGCGAGTTCGACGTCGTGGTGGCCGGCGGCATGGAGTCGATGTCCAACGCGCCGCACCTGCTGCCCTCACTGCGCAAGGGCGTCAAGTACGGCCCCGCCGGCATCGTCGACTCGATGGCCCACGACGGGCTGTTCTGCGCCTTCGACCAGGTGGCGATGGGCGAGTCGACCGAGCGCTACAACGCCCGCCTCGGCATCGGCCGGGAGGAGCAGGACGCCTTCTCCGCCCGCTCCCACCAGCTCGCCGCGGCCGGCATCAAGAACGGCGTGTTCGACGACGAGATCGTCCCGGTGGAGATCCCGCAGCGGCGCGGCGAACCGGTCGTGGTCAAGGACGACGAGGGCGTCCGCGCCGACACCACGCCGGAGACCCTGGCCAAGCTGCGCCCGGCCTTCGCCGCCGACGGCACGATCACCGCGGGCTCGGCTTCGCAGATCTCCGACGGCGCCTGCGCGGTCGTGGTGATGTCCAAGACCAAGGCCGAGGAGCTGGGGCTGCCCTGGCTGGCCGAGATCGGCAGGCACGGCAGCGTGGCGGGACCCGACGCCTCGCTGCAGTCGCAGCCGGCCAACGCCATCAAGCAGGCGCTGTCCAAGCAGGGGCTGGACGCCGCCGACCTGGACCTCGTGGAGATCAACGAGGCGTTCGCCAGCGTGGTGCTGCAGTCGGTGAAGGAACTGGGCGTACCGATGGAGCGGGTGAACGTCAACGGCGGCGGCATCGCGGTCGGTCACCCGATCGGGGCCTCGGGGGCGCGCATCGTGCTGACGCTGGCACACGAGCTGAAGCGGCGCGGCGGCGGCCTGGGCGCGGCGGGTCTGTGCGGCGGCGGCGGCCAGGGCGACGCCCTGATCATCCGCGTCCCCTAGAAAGCCCCCATGGCCGCGCGGTCCTTGGTCACGCGTTACGCGTTCCTCCGGCTACGCGGCCTTTGGCCGCGCGGTCCCTTCGGCTACGCGGGCTCTTGGCCGCGCGGTCCCTTCGGCTACGCGGGCTCTTGGCCGCGCGGGCTCGCGGGCCCTTGCTGGGCGGGCCACCCGAGGTCTGGTCCGGCGGGTCCGGGAGGCGGCGCGTGGGCTGGTGGGTCTTGGGGTGGGAAACGGGTTTTGGCGTGGCGGAGTACTCCGCCACGCCCGTGGTTTCAAAATGGAGCCGGCAGCCCGGCTAGGGAGGCAGTTTGGCCCGGCCGCGAGGGAGGTGGCGGCCGGGCCATCGTGCGGTGGTCATGAGGACAGGAACTTGGCGAACACCGAGCGACGCCCGGTCTTACGCGCCTCGCGGGCCCGCCGGTGCTCGGCGGCGGCCCTGCGAAGCTCCTCGGCGTGGTTCTGCATCACGGTGTACTCGAGTTCTGCGTTCATCGGAACCTCCTGAAAGGTAGTGAGGGGTACGGAACTTAGTGGGAGAGAAGCCTGGCGAGGACGGAGCGGCGGTGCTTGCGGCCCCTGGTCGCCTCCATGGCCCTGCGGTGCTCGGCGGCTACCCGGCGCAGCTCCTCGGCGTGGTTCTTCATGAGCGCGTACTCAAGTTCGGCATTCATTTCGGGTGACTCCCGGTGTCGTGGTGCTGTTGTTTTCTTGCACTCCTAACACTCCTCCTAAGGCCCACCCCGCCACATCGGGCGGATGCCTTATCTGTGCGCCTTAGGCGGGACCGGGGGTACCTAGACGGGGTCCTGGACCTCCCTAGGGCTCGTCCGAGAACTTGACGGTGACCTTGGTGAAGCCCAGCGACTTCAGCAGTCCCTGGAGCATGACCTTGGTGTTGGCGTCGGCACGGGCGCGCAGGTCACTGGCGGTGGCCGCCTCCGCGATCTTCTTCTCGGCGAGGACGTAGAGCTCGCGCTGGTCGGTGGGGCTGGCCGACAGGAAGTCCTCGACGCGGTCGAGCAGGCCGCGCTGCTGGGCGAAGACGTAGGAGCGGTTGTTGTCGATGTTGGGCTTCTCCAACTGGGCCCGGGGCAGGCGCAGCGTCACCTCCTTGCGGTCCTCGGAGACGGTGACGGCGTCCTTGGCGAGGCCGGTGAAGTCCACGTAGGCGTCCACGCCACCGGAGCCGACGAACAGGGTGCGGCTGCCCTTGATGGCGTCGGGCAGGAAGTTGGCGTCCTTCTCGAGGTCGACGACCACCTGGAAGGTGCCGGTGGCCGCCTCGAAGCGGCTGAGGTCGTGGATCGACTGCAGGAGCACCGGCTGGCTGCGGTCTATGGTCTGCTCGCCGAGGGGGTTCCACCAGGCCCAGGCCAGGCGCCCGCCGACGATGAGGAGGGCGGCGAGCACGAGGAGCCCGGCGATATTGCGCCACCTGCGACGTCGCGTCAGGGGAGTTGTCGTCATGCGGGCAGTACTACCCGCACGACGATCATCAGTGCCAGCTCTGGGGTGACATTCCTGTCGGATACACCGGATAAACGGGCGTTGGCGACGCCGGTACGGCACTCGCCATCGGCCCACCGCCGAAGTGGGTGCCCGACAGCCTGCACGACTGGAACTCGTTGTAGAACATGCGCAGCCAGTCGCGCCGCTGCGGCTCGCTCAGCCCGGAGAACCACGCCGCCGCGTACTGGTGCTCGGGCATTGGCCCGCCGGGCAGCGGCTCGCCGCGCAGCCACGCCATGACGATGTCGCGGTAGCCGTCCGCGGGCGAGTCGACGCACTCGGCGGCCAGCGACTCGATGTAGGCGTAGGCGGCCTCGTCGGCGAACCCGGCCGACAGGTCGGGCACGTGGATGGCGGCCAGCCCCGCGGTGGACTTCAGCGGCTCGCCCAGCGGGCGCTGCTCGACCCGGGTGAAGGCGGCGGGTGTGCCGGACAGGCGGGAGGCGATCTTGGTGAAGGCGGCGCCGAGCTCGGTCAGCCCGCCGCGCATGCCGGGGTGGACGCAGACGGTGATCGGCCAGTCCTGGCAGCTGTAGGCGATGGCCTGGGCCGCGGCGGGCTTGGGGTCGGTCAGCAGCCGCGCCACCCCCGTCCCGGCGGCCAGTACGGCCAGCAGCGCGCAGGCCAGCACCAGCGCCTGCCGCGTCACCACGGCCGCCCAGCCGAGCAGCAGCGCCGCGGTGATCCCGATCAGCCAGAGCGTCTGGTCGAGGAAGGCCGTCCCGCTGAGCCCCTGGAACAGGTCGTACGGCTCGCCCGTCCCCGGCGCCAGCCGATCGGCCCAAGGCCGCCCCTCGGCCAGCCAGGTGAACAGCCCGTAACAGGCGATCCCGGCCACCGGCGGCATGAAGGGATGGGGCAGCAGCCACCCGGCGACCCACCCGACGACGGAGTAGAGCGCCAGCCCGGCCATGCCCATGCCGAGGCCGGACAGGCTCAGCCTGCCCGCCTGCTCGGTCAGCACCGTCTTGATGGCGAGCACGAGCACGGTGGCGGCGAACGAGCCGGTCACGACCACCAGGATGGCCAGCGGCGCCTTGAGCGCGCGCCAGGTCGACAGAGAGCGCCCCCGCAGCGCGCGCCGCTTGCGCAGTGCCACCCACGCGGCGAAGGCCGCGGCCACCGGGCCGGTGAGCCGGAGCGAGCCGATCACGGCGGCCACGATGTTCTCCCAGGCGTCGACGCCGGGGATGAGCACGCTCCATGCCGCCATCAGGCCCAGAGCGAGCAGGACCGCGACGGTGACCGCCGCGCTGTGCTTCAGCTCCTCGCGAGTGACACCCGCGTGCTCACGCACAGAAAACCCCGTTGACGTACATCAAAAGCACCCCCCGTGCCCCTTGGCGCCGCGAAGCTGTGATGTCCGGGCCGTCCCCACGGCTTCCTCCGGACTTTGCGCTCCGCGTCACCTTCCGTGCGAGAACCATAACTGAGCGTGATGATTGAAGGCGGCGTTCTTGGTCAAGCTCGTGCGTCCGGCTGCGCTACGTAATCAGACGAACCAGCGCTAACGTAGCGCTGTGCCACAGCCGAAGTCGCTCAACCTGCCGTTCGATCCCATCGAACGCGCCGCCGAGACCTGGCGTGTTCACTTCGGGCCCTCTTCCGCCATGGCCGCCGTTACTTCGATCATGAGAGCGCACCAGATCCTCCTGTCGCAACTTGACTCGCTCCTTAAGCCGTACGACTTGACCTTCGCGAGATACGAGGCATTGGTGTTGTTGACTTTCAGCAGAACCGGCGCGCTCCCGCTGTCGAAGATCGGCGAACGCCTCATGGTCCATCCCACGAGCGTCACCAACACGGTCGACAGGCTGGAGCGCTCCGGCCTTGTCACCCGCCTGCCCAACCCGCGCGACGGCAGGGGCGTGCTCGCCGAGATCACCGACGCGGGCCGCGAGGCCGTGCGCCGCGCGACGGCCGACCTCATGGCCGCGGAGTTCGGCATGGAGATGTACGGCGAGGCCGAGCTGAAGCAGATGTTCGACCAGCTCCGCACGCTCCGGGTGGCGGCTGGTGACTTCGGCGCCTCCCCGATGCGGCAAGATGAGGAGCATGGCGGACTTCTCTAGGCCCGGGTCGCTCTACGGAGCAGTGGACCTGGGCGCGCGTAAGCAGGCACTGGAGGCGCAGGCCAGGCGGGAGGCCGCGGGTCCCCAGGCCGCGTCGGCGTCGGTGGTCGACGTCACCGAGGCGACCTTCACCGGCGATGTCATCGAGCGGTCGCGGACCGTGCCGGTCATCCTCGACCTGTGGTCGCCCCGGGCGCCGGGCAGCGCACAGCTCAGCCCCGTGCTGGAAAAGGTGGTCGCCGGGCTGGGCGGCCGGGCCGTACTGGCGAAGGTGAACGTGGACGCCAGCCCGCAGATCGCGCAGGCGCTGCGCGTGCAGGCGGTGCCGACCGTGCTGGCCATCTTCCAGGAGCAGGCGGTGACCGGCTTCCAGCAGGTGCTGCCCGAGGCGGAGATCCAGCGCTGGCTGGATGAGCTGATGGGCGCCGTCGAGCAGTTCTACGAGGCCAACCCCGCCGCGCGCCCGCCGGAGCAGGAGGGCGAGGCGTTCGCCCAGGACGGCCCGGCCGAGCCGCCCGCCGACCCCGACCTGCTCGCCGCCGAGCAGGCGATCGACAAGGGCGACCTCGAGGCGGCCGAGGCCGCCTACGAGCGGCTGCTGGCGCGGGTGCCGGGCGACGAGGACGCCAGGATGGGCCTGGCGGGCGTCGGGCTGATCAAGCGCACGATGACGGCCGACCCCGGCGAGGTGAGCCGCCGCGCCCAGGACCCCGCCGACATCGAGGCCCAGTTGCTCTCCGCCGACCTGGAGATGCTGGCCGGATCGGTGGACGAGGCGTTCGCGCGGCTGGTGGGCGTGGTCAAGCGCACCTCCGGCGACGAGCGGGAGAAGGTGCGCAAGCACCTGCTCGGCCTGTTCGACGCGCTGCCCGCCGAGGACCCGTCGCTGGCCAAGGCGCGTCGGGCCCTGGCGAACGCCCTGTTCTGACGTCTAACCTGGACATATGCGGGTCGTCACGATTTCGGCGACGTACGGCACGGCCGGGCACCTGATCGGCCCGGCCGTGGCCGAACGCCTTGGCGTGCCCTTCGTCGACCGCGCGATCCCCAGCGCCGTGGCCCAGGAGCTGGGCTGCTCGCTGGAGGAGGCGCTGGCCCACGACGACCGGGCGGAGCACGGGCTCGGCCGCCTGCTGTCAGGGGCGATGCGGCTGCCGACGGTCACGTTCGGCGGCGTGGACATGTACGTGCCCGGCGCCCTGCCCGTGGCGCCCGAGGAGTTCGTGCGCAGGACCGAGCGCACGATGAAGGACACGGCCCGCGACACCGGCGGCGTCTTCCTGGGCAGGGCGGGCGCCGTCGTGCTGGCCGACCACCCGGGCGCCCTGCACGTACGCCTGGACGCCCCGCTGAAACGCCGGATCGCGCAGACGGCCACCCTCTCGGAGCTGTCCGAGAAGGAGGCGCGCCGCACGATCGAGGACAACGACCGGGCCCGCACCGCCTACGTGCGGCACTTCTACCGCGTGGACCCGGCCGAGCCCTGCCAGTACCAGCTCGCCGTGGACAGCACGCTGATCCCGGTGCCGGTCTGCGTGGAGGTCATCGTCACCGCTGCCGAGGCCCTGGACTGATGTCCAGCCGGTGGTCGCGGCAGCCCTTCGGGGCGCTGACCGGGTTGCAGCGGGCGGTGGCGCCGCCGGGCAGTTCGCCCACGTACTCGGAGCCGTTGCGCGCCGACAGGCCGATGACGGGGAAGTCGGTGCTGACCATCTGGGCGCCGCTGTCCAGGGCCGCGCGCAGCCGCGTGGTGTCGCCGGAGCGGGCCTCGGTGAACGGCACGTCCGAGCGGGTGCGCACGTAGTAGCCCTTCTTCACGAACTCCTGGATCTGGGCCAGGTTGGCGCCGAGCGGGTCGTTCCAGCCGATGAAGGCGGCGTCCGGGCGGCCGGGGCGGGAGTTGGTGAACAGCACCCTGCCCTCCAGGCTCGGGCGTCCGGCCAGGTAGTGGGCCTGAAGGGCCGGGTCCTGGTTGTCCATGAAGAACATGACCTTGCCGCGGGAGCGGTCGAGGCGCGGCCAGCCGTACCGCAGGACGGACTCTTCGAGCGTGTGGCCGGCCCTGCGGACGCCGTCGGGCGTGATGAGCCGCTCGCCGGGGAAGACCGAGCGGATCTCCGCGTCCAGGGCGTCCAGCAGGGCCGTGTCCCACGGCGGGCTCTTGGCGCCGCCCATCGCCTCCTTGGCCGGGTCGGTGCGCTTGAGCTCGGTCAGGATGGTGATCGGCACGTGGCCGGGGTTGGCGTCCGACCACTGCTTGACCTGGCGCAGGCACTTGACGAGCGTCGAGCAGTTGGAGGCGTAGTCGTGGTCGCCCCAGTGCAGGACCTTGAAGCCGGGCTTGGCGAGGTCGGGGTCGGTCAGCGGGGGCAGGCCGGCGTCGCGGCGCACCAGCGGGCTGGTGTAGAGGCCGCCCTTGGGGTCGGGGAAGACGTCCAGCTCGATGCCGCGCACGTTCTGGGCGGCGAACTGGTTGGGGATCGCGGTGTGGGAGTACTGCAGGTTCCACCAGTTGCGGTCGGTCCTGCGCTGGACGTCCTTCTCCTCGTCGGTCAGCTCCAGGTGGTAGCTGTTATGCGTGGCCATGGTCTGGACGTGGTTGACGCGGAGTTCGTTCCCGGCCGCCGTCGCGGGCGCCGCTGTGGTGAGCAGGGCGAGCGCGGTGGCGGCCAGCAGGGCGGGGGTGCGCAATGGTGCTCCTCGTGCAGGGGATACGGGACGACCCTTGAGGGAGTGGATGAACGTTCCGTTGCAACATTTCCTGATCTTTGGGGAAATATCCGGAAACATCGGCTGTGGGATCGTGCACTCGCGAGAAGTGGCACCATGGAAAGCACTCTTGGTCAGGCCCTAAGGAGCGGATGACGTGGCGACCGTCCCGAGTGTGTCGTACTCCATCACCGTGCGGCTCGAAGTGCCCGCAGGCGGCAAGGCCGTCAGCGCGCTCACCCACGCCGTAGAGACCGCGGGCGGCGTGGTCACCGCCCTCGACGTCAACACCGCGGGCCACGACAAGCTCCGCATCGACGTCACCTGCGCCGCGCGCGACACCGACCACGCGCAGGCCATCGTCGACCAGCTCGAAGCCATCGAGGACGTGGTCATCCACAAGGTCTCCGACCGGACCTTCCTGATGCACCTCGGCGGCAAGATCGAGATGAAGTCGAAGGTGCCGCTGCGCAACCGCGACGAGCTCTCGATGGCCTACACCCCGGGTGTGGCCCGCGTCTCGATGGCCATCGCGCGCAACAAGGAGGACGCGCGCCGCCTGACCATCAAGCGCAACACCGTCGCGGTGGTCACCGACGGCTCGGCCGTGCTCGGCCTGGGCAACATCGGCCCCGAGGCCGCGCTGCCGGTCATGGAGGGCAAGGCGGCGCTGTTCAAACGGTTCGCCGGAATCGACGCCTGGCCCATCTGCCTGGACACGCAGGACGTCGACGAGATCGTCAGGACCGTGCAGGTGATCGCCCCCGGCTTCGGCGGCATCAACCTGGAGGACATCTCCGCGCCCCGCTGCTTCGAGGTCGAGCGCCGCCTGCGCGAGCTGCTCGACATCCCCGTCTTCCACGACGACCAGCACGGCACCGCCATCTGCGTGCTCGCCGCGCTCACCAACGCCCTGCGCGTGGTCCGCAAGGAGATCGGGCAGGTCAGGATCACCATGGCGGGGGCCGGTGCGGCCGGCAACGCCGTACTGCGGCTGCTGCTGGCGGCGGGGGCCCGCAACGTCATCGTCTGCGACTACCTCGGCGCGGTCCACAAGGGCCGCGACGACCTCGACGAGTCGCTGCGCTGGATCGCCGAGCACACCAACGCCGAGGGCTACTCCGGTGACCTGCGCGGCGCGGTCAAGGGCGCGGACGTGTTCGTGGGCGTGTCGGCCCCCGGCATCCTCAACGGCGACGACATCGCCACGATGGCCGACGACGCGGTGGTGTTCGCGCTGGCCAACCCGGAGCCCGAGGTCCAGCCCGACGACGCGCGCGAACACGCCGCCGTCGTGGCCACCGGCCGCTCCGACTACCCCAACCAGATCAACAACGTGCTCGCCTTCCCGGGCGTCTTCCGCGGCCTGCTCGACGCGCAGGCGGGCGGGGTGACGCAGGAGATGCTGCTGGCGGCGGCGGGGGCGCTGGCCGCGGTGGTGACGCCGGAGGAGCTGGGTCCCAACTACATCGTGCCGAGCGTGTTCCACCCCGACGTGGCCACCGCCGTCGCGGCGGCCGTCCGCGAGTCCGCCGGCGGGCGCGCGAGAGGCTTCACCGAGGCCTGATCGCGCTACTGCCCGCACAGATCCGTCTGTGCGGGCAGTTTTATGCGCTGTGGTTCTCGCGGTTTCTTCTGTGCGGGCCGTTTTTCCGTTACGGCAAGCCGTGGTTGCCCCACCCGCCGCACGGGGTTGGCCCCCGTCCAGGGAGACGCCCGTCCAGCGTGCGGGGCCGGCCGCCGCGACGACGCCCGCGTGCTAGGAGATGCCCGTCACCGTGTTCCTCATAGCCGGGTCGCTCAGGTGCGGCGGAGGAGAAGGGCGGTCAGGGCCAGGGCGGCGTTGACCAAGATGGCGACCGTGACCCCCTGCAGGACCGTGCCCATCGCGGCGGTGGCGACGGCGCTCATCACCGGGATGCCCATCGTGATGCCGACCTGCTGCGTCATCGTGGCGAGGCCGGTCGCCAGGCCCTGCTCCGAGTCGGGCAGTCCGGACGTGGCGGTCACCATGAAGCCGACGATCGCCACCATGTTGCCGATGCCGCCGACGAACGTGGCGACGAGCAGCAGCCAGATCCAGCCCTGCGAGGCGCCGAGGAGCCCGAGCGAGGCCGTGGCCACGCCCTGGACCGCGAACCCGGTCAGCAGCGCGCCCCTGGTGCCGATCCTGGACAGGATCCTGGGCGCCAGCACGCCGCCGATCACCGTGCCGAGGCCGAGGACGCCGAACGCCAGCCCGGTCGCCAGCGCCGAGTAGCCGAGCACCTTCTGCAGGTAGAGCGTGAGCAGGAACACCAGCGAGGTCTCGGTGGCGAAGGCGATCAGTCCGGCCAGGTTGCCCCACTTGACGGTGGCCCTGGTGAGGATGGACACCGGCACCAGGGGGTGGGCGGCCCGCCGTTCGACGAACCAGAAGAGGACGAGCAGCACGAGACCGGCGGCGAGCGCGCCCACGCCCAGGGGGTCGGAGAAGCCGTGCTCGCCGGCTCGGGTCAGCCCGTAGACGAGGGCCAGGAGGCCGCCGGTCACGGTGATCGCGCCGGGCACGTCGATCCTGGGCCGCTGCTCCTGGCGGCTCTCGGCCAGTACGGCGGGCGCGGCCACGAGCACGGCGAGCGCCACGGGCACGTTGATGAAGAACGCCCAGCGCCAGCTCAGCAGGTCCGTCAGCAGTCCGCCGAGGATCGCGCCCGAGGTGAACCCGGCCGACATCAGCGCGCCGTTCAGCCCGAGCGCCCGCTGCCGCAGCGGCCCCTCGCGGAAGGAGGTGGTCAGCAGCGAGAGCCCGGCGGGCGTGACGATCGCGGTGGCCAGCCCCTGCGCGACCCTGGCCGCCAGCAGCATGCCCGGCGAGGTGGCCAGCCCGCCGGCCAGCGAGGACAACCCGAGCAGCGCCATCCCGGCCAGGAAGAGGCGCCGCCGTCCGAACAGGTCGGCGATGCGCCCGAACAGCAAGGTGAAACCGGCCGCCGCCAGCGCGAACGTGGTCGCCACCCACTGCAGGTCGGCCAGCGCGAACCCGAGTCCCGAGCCGATCACCGGCAGCGCCACGTTCAGGATGGAGAAGTCGACGGCCAGCATGAACTGGGAGCCGAGCAGCAGCACGAGGATCAGCTTCTGCCGGGCGGTCATCCGGTCGGACGCGTGCGCCCGCTCCGTGAGTACGGTCATCTCAGCCCCTTAATGGGTCATTCGTTCCGTTAAGATGGAGACGAACGTAACACACCGAGGAGCCTTAATGGAACAGCAGTCCCGTTTGGCTGGAACGGTACGCCCCGGCGGGCGCACGGCACGCACCCGCGCCGCGGTCCTGGAGGCGACCCAGGACGAACTGGTGGAGTGCGGATTCCACGGCCTGAACATGGATCGGGTGGCCGCCAAGGCGGGCGTCGGCAAGACCACGCTCTACCGCCGCTGGGGAGACCCCGCGGGCCTGGTCACCGACCTGATGGCCGAGCTGGCAGAGTCCTCGGCCCCGCACGCCGACACCGGCGGGATCGAGGGCGACCTGCGGGCCAACGCGCTGAACGTCCTGGGCGCCGTCACCGACCCCCGCCTGGGCGCCACCTTCCAGGCCGTCATCGCCGCCGCGACCGGCGACGAGGCGGCGGCCGCGGCGCTGAGCGACTTCTATCTGCGCCGCGTGCGTGCCTGGGCCCCGGTGGTGGAGCGGGCCGTGGCACGCGGCGAACTGCCCGAGGGCACCGACGGCATGGAGGTGATCAGGGCGGTCTCCGCGCCGCTGTACTACCGCCTGCTGGTCACCAGGGAGCCGGTCGACGAGGCGGTCGCCGAACGCGCCGCCGCCCGCGCGCTGGCGGCCGCGCGGGCGGGTGCGTTCACATAAGAGGCGTTCGTGAGAGGGCGGCTGCGTTCACGCGAGGGTGCGTTCACGCGAGGGCGTGTTCGCGTGCGGGTGCGTTCACGTGAGGGTGCGCTCGGGGGCGGGCCTGCGCGTGAGGGTACGGCCCCGCTAGAGGGTTGACTCGGGGCGCCGGTAGTTCTGCCGGGGCCAGATCGAGCCGTACCACCAGACGATGCCGCCGGTCAGGACGAGGCCGCCGGCGGTGGCCAGCTTGCCCATGAAGTCGGAGGGCGGCCCGGTGAAGGGGAGCTCGTCGTCGCAGTCGTCGCCGCGACGGCAGTCGTCCTCGTCGTCCCAGCAGGGCTCGCCGCGGTCGCAGTCCTCGTCGTCCCAGCAGTCCTCGCCCCGGTCGCAGTCCTCGTCGTCCCAGCAGGGCTCACCCCGGTCGCAGTCGTCCCACTCGCGGCCGCGGTCCCAGGCCCGGCGGTGGTTCGAGCCGCAGTCGTTGCCGATCTGGTCGCGGGAGACGAGCTTGTCGCGCGAGTCGGGGGTGGTGTAGAAGGTCTCGATCTCGACGCGGCGCTGGTGTCCGAGCTTGATGCGCTTGGTGTAGTTGCGGCGGGCTTCGAGGACACCGGTGTCGACGGTCTCGTCGTCGCGGGTGATCTGGAACTCGGCCTGGTAGTCGCTGGTGCTGCGGAGCCGGACCTCGACGGTTCTGTTCTCGCAGTTCGGCCTGCTGACGCTGACGGTGAAGGGCGCGTCGGGCGCGGGCGGCACGGCCGCGCCGGCCGATGTGGTGAGGAGCAATGCGCCCAAAGGGGCCGCCAGTGCTGCCAGTGTGAGGCGGGTGCCAATGGTCATAGCTTCCCCCAGCATGGTGATCTTTGCTACCTACAGTGCCCGTTTGATAGCACTGCGTAACATCAGTAACCCGGGGCAGCGAGATGGCCTTCTCCTCCCTCATGATGGAGGTATGGCGGAGGCGATCTACGTGGGCGGGTTGTTGGTGGCGACTCCGCTGCTCGACGACCCGAACTTCCGGCGTAGCGTCGTGCTGATCCTGGAACACGACCTCGACGGCGGCACGCTCGGCGTCGTGCTGAACCGGCCGAGCGACGTCTCGGTGACGCAGGTGCTACCCGTCTGGGACCCGCTGGTGACCGGGCCTTCCGTGCTGTTCGAGGGCGGTCCGGTGCAGACGGACAGCGCGCTGGCGCTGGCTGCGGTGCCGAGCGGGGAGGAGCCTCTGGGCTGGCGGCGCCTGCACGCGGGCACGCCCGCGGTCTCGCGCCTCGGCACGGTCGATCTGGACGCGCCGCCGGAGATCCTCCAGGGTGAGATCGCGCAGATGCGGATCTTCGCCGGTTACGCGGGCTGGAGCGCGGGCCAGTTGGAGACGGAGATCGCCGAGGGCCACTGGTACGTGGTCGACTCCGAGGCCGGCGACACCTTCCACGACGATCCGGGCACGCTGTGGCGTCGGGTGCTCAGGCGGCAGCCGGGCGAGCTGGCGTTCGTGGCGACCTGTCCCGACGACCCGTCGATGAACTAGGCGTCCCAGCCGGGCCTGAGCGAGCGTTCCGCGATCGCCAGCGTCTGTTCCATGCGCTCGACGATGGCGTCGATGTTCATGGGCTCGGTGGGGCACTCGAAGCCGACCCGCATGGTGGCCATGGCCCAGGCGACGATCAGGTGCGAGAGCTGGTCGTCGTCGCCGACCCCGCGGCGGCGGGCGATGATCTCGGTCAGGCGCCGCTCGGTCTCGGTGCCGCGGGCGACGGACTTGCCGACCAGGGCCGGGTTCTGCTCGAAGAGTTTGCGGAGCTTGAGGAACCTCTCGGCGTCTTCCGGCGTTGAGCCGTGCATGTCGTGAAACATGGCACGCAGGGCGTGTGCCAGAGACGTGAACGGCGGCTCGTCCGCCGGCCGGCTGTCGAGGGTCTCCGTCATCGTCTCCTCCCCCTGCTCGTGGAACCACAGCGGGATGGAGTCCTTGCTGGGGAAGTAGCGGAAGAACGTCCGGGGCGAGACGTCGACGACCCCCGCTATCTGCTCGATGGTGGTGGCGTCGTACCCTTGTTCGAGGAAAAGATCGAGCGCCACGTCGAGGAGCGCGACGCGGGTCTTCTCCTTCTTGCGTTCTCGCAGTCCCACAGCCGTCACTCCCTCGAAACCTTCCTGTCACACTATGACATAAGTCATCGTGTGCCGATTAAAACCCGTTTGTCATCTGTCATCGTATGACATAAGTTACCGGAGTCTTAGGTTACTTATGCCCCGGTGTGGGGTGGCTAGCGTAGGGGGACTCGAATGGCGGCTCACGCGAAGGCGACGGTGGAGGTTCCGTCGCCCCCGGGCGGAGCTCAATCGGCAAGCGGGGGAAATCCGTGGCTGACGCTGCTCGCGGTGTGTCTGGGCGTCATCATGGTGATGCTCGACGGCACCGTGATGGGCATCGCGGCCCCGGTCATGGGCGCCGAGCTCGGTGCGACGCTCTCGGACATGCAGTGGGTGACCAACGGCTACCTGCTCGCGCTGGCGGTCTTCCTGATCACCGCCGGCAAGCTGGGTGACATCTACGGCCACAAGCGGGTCTTCCTGCTCGGTGTCGCGGGATTCGCGATCACCTCGGCGGCCATCGCGCTGAGCGGCTCGGTCACCGCGTTGATCATCTTCCGGGTGCTCCAGGGTCTGTTCGGGGCGCTGCTGCAGCCGGCCGCGCTCGCGCTGCTGCGCTCGGCCTTCCCCAAGGAGCGGCTGAACCAGGCCATGGGCGCGTGGGGCGCGATCATCGGTCTGTCCAGCGCCGCCGGCCCGATCCTGGGCGGCCTGCTGGTCGAGAACGTGAGCTGGCAGTCGGTCTTCTACATCAACGTCCCGGTCGGCATCGTCGCGCTGATCATGGGCTTCCTGATCATCAAGGAGAGCCGCGCCGCGAGCCTGTCCAGGATCGACTGGCCGGGTGTCGTGCTGCTGTCCGGCATGATGTTCTCGCTGGTCTGGGCGATCATCAAGGCGCCCGAGTGGGGCTGGACCGACCCGAAGACGCTGATCTTCGCCGGGGTCTTCGTGGTCTTCGCCGCCGCCTTCATCTTCTGGCAGAGCAGGGCCAAGCAGCCGCTGGTGCCGCTGTCGCTGTTCAGGAACCCGTCCATCTCCATCGGCACCGTGCTGATGATGATGGTGGCCTTCGCGATGTTCGGCGCCATGTTCTTCCTGGGCTTCTTCTTCCAGGGCGTGCACGGCCTGACGCCGCTTGAGGCGGGCCTGCGCATGCTGCCGATGAGCGCCGGCATGATCGTCGCCTCGCCGCTGGCGGCCATGGCGATCGGCAAGCTCGGACCGAAGATCACCATGGCGGTCGGCCTGCTCATCACCGCCTCGGCGATGTTCCTGATGTCGCAGCTCAGCATGGACGCCTCGTTCGTCGAGAGCGGCCTGCCGTTCCTGCTGCTGGCCTTCGGACTGTCGCCGGTCTTCGTCGGCGCCACCGAGATCATCGTGGGCAACGCCCCGCTGGAGCTGGCCGGTGCGGCCGGCGGCATCCAGCAGTCGGCCATGCAGGTCGGCGGCGCGCTGGGCACCGCGATCCTCGGCGCGGTCATGGCGGGCACCATCGCCGACAAGCTGCCCGGCTACCTCGGCCCCGGCGCCGCCGCGCTGAAGCCCGCCGAGCTGGAGGGCCTGGAGAAGGCGGCCGCGTTCGGCACCGTCCCGGCCGAGGCGACCCAGGGCATGGCCCAGCCGATCATCGACGCGCTGACCAACGCCGTGCACCTGGCGTTCATGGACGGCATGCACACCGCGTTCACGGTCAGCACGATCGTCGCGGTGATCACCGCCGGTCTGGCGCTGTTCGTGCGCTCGGGCCGCAAGATCGAGGGCGAGCCGGTCCACATCGGCTGACCCACCCTCATCCCCACGTACGGCTCCCGCCCACCCGGCGGGAGCCGTACCGCTGTCTGGGGGATGGCCAGGCGTGACGACCGGGGCTATCGGGGGGTGATGACCAGGTCCAGGCGGCCGGAGGTCTTGGTCTTGACGGTCAGGACGCGGCGGGTGGCGTCCCACTCGGCCTCGCCCAGCGACGCCTTGCCGCCGTTGGGGAAGCTCCTGGCGGGCAGGTAGATCTCGGTCGCGCCGGTCTCGTTGGCGTCGAAGGTGACGGTCAGCTTGACCGCCTCCTCGTCGTAGGCGACCCGGAGAGGGACCCCGCCCACGGCCCTCGGGTACGGCCGCGCGTAAGCCTCGACCAGCGGCCCCGCCCGCCCCTTGTCGTAGGGCCCCCAGGGGCCGTCGTCGCGCGACCAGTAGGCGCGGCCCATGGCGGTCTCGTCGGTCACCTGGAGGATGCGTTCGACCAGCTCCGTGGCGCCCGGCCGGGTCATGTCCAGCCCGAACTCGCCCAGCACGATCGGCGCCTTCATCCGCTCGGCCGTACGCAGGATGTTGTCGCGCCACCAGCCGAGCGTGCGGTCGGTCCACTCCCTGGATCCCGCGGTGTAGTCGTCGCCCAGGTCCAGCGGGAGCGGGTAGAGATGCGGCGCGAACGCGATGCGCGCCGGTCCGGTGCGCGGGTCGTCGAAGGCGGGCAGCGCGGAGGGCAGGCCCCAGTTGACCCCGACCGCCTGCGGCTCCAGGAAGATCCAGCTATCGGGGTCGACGGCGCGGATCTCGGCGATGGACTTGCGGTAGAGGGTGGCCAGCGGGCCGGTCTCGAAGGCGGCGCCCTGCACCGATCCGCCCCACGGCTCGTTCATGAGGTCGTAGCCGATGACGGCGGGGTCGTCCTTGAAGCGGTCGGCGACGGCTCGCCAGGCTTTGGCGTAGCGGTCCATGAGCTCGGGGTGCTCGCCCGTGGTGTTCCAGAAGTGGTCGAAGGCGCGGATGACACCGGGCTCCAGGTAGTACATCTCCCAGGTGGGCTGCTCGGTGGCGACGGGCAGGCCGTCCATGAACGTGGCCCACTGGGGCGCGCCGTTGCCCGCGACCTTGGAGGGGGTGATGCCGTTGCCCCACAGGTCCTGGTGCATGTCGAGCATGACGTGGTAGCCGCGTTTGCGGTACCAGCCGATGCGCTCAGCCACCTTGTCCAGATATTTCGTGTCATAGGTGCCGGGGGAGGGCTCCACCGCGCGCCACTGCAGGAGGAAGCGGACGAAGTTCGTCCCCATGTCCCGGTACTCGCGCTCCACATCCGCCTCGGCCAGCTTCGGCAGGCCGTCCGGCGTGCTCTTGGCGCTGCTGGCGGTGTTGAACCCGTGCAGGATCAGCGCCCGTCCCGCGTCGTCGGTCACGTACCTGCGCGCGGGCTGCGGCGTGTCCCTGGCCGCCGCGGCCACACCGCCACCGGCCACGACCAACGCCACCACGGCGCCTGCGATCCACCGCGCACGCTTCATCTCATCGAACTCCGGCATCCGCGGGGTTTCCCGCATCTGGGGTCTTCCATCACCATCTTGGTGGCCGCTAGCCTGCCGAACATGAGCTTTGGTCGCAATAGCCTTCCGGCGATCGTCACCGCGCTGCTCGCGCTGTTCTTCGGCCTGTTCGGGACGTGGCTGGTGACGCGGGTCGGGTACCTGGCCGTGCCGTCGGCCGTGGGCCTGCCGTACGGGCTGCCGGGGCTGCGGGTGACGCCGGTCGGCGAGACGTCCTGGCTCTTCCTGCTCGCCGACGTCGCCGCGGCGCTGGTGCTGGTGGCGGTGGTGGCCAGTACGCGGCGCGGGTTCTGGGCCACCTGGGGCGTGTTCGTCCTGGGGTCGATGCTGGCCGGGCTGCTGCGGGCCGCGGTCCTGGCCACCTCGGCCGAGGCCGGTCTGGGCGCCTACGCGGGGCTGGCCGGAGGTGGGCTGGTGGCCGGGCTGCTCTGGGGGATCGTGCTCGGATGGATCGCCGGGCTGGCCGCGCTGCCGCGGCGGCGTGCCGTACGGGGCGTCCAGGAGGATGGGCGCTTGCCCGCGGGCATAAACTCGATGGGGTGAGCACGAAGATCCTCCCTGAGCAGAAAACCACGCCGCAGACCTCGCACGGCGACGGGGACCACGAGCGGTTCGCCCACTATGCCGACAAGCACAAGATCACCGAAGCCATGGTGACGGGCACGCCGATCCGTGCCCTGTGCGGCAAGGTGTGGGTGCCCAGCCGTGACCCGAAGAAGTACCCGGTCTGCCCGGAGTGCAAGGAGATCTACGAGGGGCTGCCGGCCGGCGGCGGCGACGGCGACGACAAGCAGTGAGTGTTGATCACGGGTGATCGCCCCCGGTAGGGCTACGGTCGGGGTGACCTGACCTGCTCATGCCGTATCGGGGGAGTGCATGGCCCGGCGTGCGACCGCCGTTCTGTTGGTGTGCCTGTTCGCGGCCGTGCCACCGATCGACAGCCCTGCTGATGCCGCCGCTTCCTGCGAGCGGCCCGCCGTACCCCGGCTGAGGGGTGAGCGCCCGCCCGACGTGCGGGCGCCGCACGTGCGCGAGCCCGATCCACGGCAGGTGCGCAAGGTGCTCGCCGAGCTCGGCGAGCGGCTGGGCGACACCAAGCCGCCCAGTTCGATCGAGGTCCCGACGTGGGTGCACGTGCTCACCGACGGGCGCCGGCGGGCGCCGGACGAGGCCGTGCGCGCGCAGATCGCCGCGCTCAACTCCGCGTACGGCGGGCGGCTCGGCGGCGTCGACACCGGCGTGCGCTTCCGTCTGGACGGCATCACGCTCACCCGAAACGCGACCTGGTTCGGCGACCCCCTAGGCCACGAGGCGGCCATGAAGGGCGCGCTGCGCAGGGGCGGCGTGCAGACGCTCAACCTCTACATCGGCCAGCTCAGCGAACTCGTGCTCGGCTTCTCGACCTACCCCTTCTGGTACGCCTCCGGGCCGGGCCTGGACGGCGTCGTCGTCGACTGGCGCAGCCTGCCCGGCGGCGCCCTGCGCAACTTCGACCGGGGCTTCACCGGCGTCCACGAGATCGGTCACTGGCTCGGGCTGTTCCACACCTTCGAGAACGGCTGCGAGGAGCCGGGCGACGGCGTGGACGACACGCCCCCCGAGGCGCTGCCCACCGAGGGCTGCCCGGGGGGCAAGGACACCTGCCCGCTGGGCGGTCCCGATCCGGTCCGCAACTTCATGGACTACTCCTACGACCGGTGCATGACGGAGTTCACGCAGGGTCAGGCGGTCAGGATGCACGAGATGTGGGCGGCCTACCGCGGCGCGCAGACCTGACCCGGCTACACGAACGACAGCAGGGAGACGGCCAGCCCCGCCGCGGACAGCAGCGCGCCCGCGCGGCTGCCCCCGGTGCGCCGGACCGCGAGGCCGGTGAGCAGCCCGCCGAGGCCGAACAGCAGGCCGACCAGACCGGCGATGAGGCTGAACGGGTTCGGCGCGGTTCCGGCGGCCGTCCAGCCGCCGGGGACGAGGACCCATACGGGACCGCTGGCCAGACCGGCCAGTCCGGCGAGCAGCGAGCCGCCGCCCAGCAGGGTGCCCGGCTCGGTCCGCTCGGGCTTGGTGGAAGATCGCATGGAGCCCATCCTCCCTGCTCGCCGCGTGGAGGCCGCAACACCGGGGTTACTTGGAAGTGAAAAATGGTGACATCTAGGATATGGGGGTGACAGCACCGAAGACTCTGGACACTCCAGTCGACCCGCCCCGCATCTTCGGGCCCACATACCGCACGGCCACCTTCGGCATCCTCCTCGTCGCCACCCTGATCGCCTTCGAAGGCATGTCCGTCGGCGTCGTCATGCCGCAGATCTCCCGGGACCTGCGCGCCGTGGAGCTCTACGGCATCAGCTTCTCCGCCTTCCTCATCGCCAGCCTGTTCGCCAACGTGGTGTCGGGACTCTGGTCGGACCGGCGCGGATACACCATGCCGTTCCTGGTGGGCGTGGTGCTGTTCGTCGCCGGCATGGGCCTGGCGGGGGCGGCGGTGAACGCGCAGATGTTCATCGTCTCCCGCGCCGTCCAGGGGCTCGGGGCGGGGACCACGATCGTGGCGCTGTTCGTCATGATCGCCCGGGTCTACCCGGCCGAGGTGCGTCCCAAGGTCTTCGCGGGGCTGTCGGCGGCCTGGGTCGTGCCCGCCATGGTCGGACCGGCCATCGCGGGCTTCGTCGGCGACCGGTTCGGCTGGGAGTGGGTCTTCTTCGGCATCATCCCGCTCGTGGTGCCCGCGCTGGTCATGCTCATCCCGGCCCTGAACAGGAAGCCCACCGAGGAGGCCGCGCCCTCGACGGGACCGCGCGCCAGGCCGGCACTGATGTCGCTGGCGGCCACCTGCGCGGCGGTCGGCGCGGGCACGCTGCTGTTCGGCATCCAGGAGCACACGGTCGGCAGCGCCCTGCTCGGCGCGGTGGGACTGGCGCTGCTCGGCTACGGCCTGTACCGCCTGCTGCCGCCGCACGCGCTGCGCTTCGGCCGCGGCCTGCCCACCACGGTCATGATGCGTGGGATGTTCTCCGCCGCCTTCTTCGGCGTCAACGCCTACATCCCGCTCGCGCTGCAGGAGGTCAAGGGCTTCGACGCCACCACCGCGGGCATCGCGCTCACCACCGGCGCCCTCGGCTGGTCGACCGGCTCCTACCTGCAGAGCCGCCGCGACGCCCCGCCGCACCGGCGCATCAGGCTCGGCGGCTTCTGCGTGATGGCCGGAGTGCTGCTCACCATGCTGTCGGTCCTGCCCGGCGTCACCGGATGGGTCGCGGTGCCCGCCTGGATCATCGCCGGATTCGGCATGGGCATCGGCATGACCACGGTCAGCGTCACCGCGCTCAAGCAGTCGCCGGTCAACGAGCAGGGCGCCAACTCGGCCGCCCTGTCGGTCACCGACATGCTCGGCTCCGCCCTCACCATCGGCGTGGGCGGCGCGCTGGTGAACATGATCGGCCACGCCCCCGCGCAGATCGCGACCGGCTTCGTGGTCATCTCCTGCCTCATGGCGGCCATCGCCCTGGCCGCGGCGCTTCTGGCGGGCCGTACCGCGGGCTGAGCGCGCGGAGTGAGCGGGCGGCCTGCCGGGTACGCACTGATCGTGCCCCTGGCCTCCCGTGCCCCGCCGTACCCCTCATTCGGCTAACTTTCCCCTTCCGCCCCAGCGATCACGGATCGCCGGACCCGGCGCGGGAGGAGTGATAGGACAGCGGGACGAGGAGGTGCCATGGAGGACGATCACCGCGTCTGGCCGCCCGGGTCGCCGCGCGGCACCCCTCCGCTGCCCGCCGCCGACGACGATCTCGACGATCTCGACGAGCCGTGGAACCCCCCACTCAGACGTACGGCGGGCCGCGACGTCGAGCCCACGCCGTGGGAGTCGCTGCCCCCTTCCGCCCGCTACTACGGCAAGCCGGCGACCCCCAGCCCGGTGCGCCGCTCGCGCTGGCGGCGGCGGGCCGGGGCGGTGCTGGCGCTTCTCGTGGCCGCGGGGCTGGTGGGCGGGCTGGTCGTGGTCGTGTTCAGGATGGCGACCCCGCCGCCGGTCCAGGGGCGGCTCGTCGATGGCGCCGCCCAGGTGACGATGATGCTGCCGCAGGACTGGCAGGAGGGGGTGGTGGCGCCGGTCACCGGGTTCACCTCGGTGGCGCGCTCGGATCGCGGGGTGGTGATGGCGCGGGCCGTACCGCACTCCCAGCAGGCGCCGCGCACGATGGTGGCCGACACCGCGCAGCTCTACTCGCGGCTGCTGCTCAAGGGCGACCAGGTCGACATCGTGGACGACCGGGCGCTGCCCCAGGGGCACACGCGGGCGATCCGGGCCGAATATCGGGATGTGGTCAACCGTCCGGCCTATCTGCGGGTGACCCTTCTCACGCGGCCGGGGCGGCCCGTCCTGCTGGTCGGACTGCTCCAACCTGCGGATACCGCCTCAATCGCGGCCCTCGACTCGGTGATGGCGAGCGTGCGATAAGCCGCGCTACGCCCAATAGCACGCAAGGATGAGGTTGGCCAGGATCCAGGTTCCACGGCACGTCTTGTCGGTCGGCCCGATTACTCTTGGGTCACTGTGAGAGAGCGAAGCACACGAACCCCAGGGGTGATGCGGTGAGTACGTTCGCCGCATCCCATCTGTCACCCTCCTATCCCGACAGGGCAGCATGGGGCACCGCGCCCAAGCTGAGGGCCTGGCAGCAGGAGGCTTTCGACCTCTACTTCAGGCGCGAGCCCCGTGACTTCCTCACGGTGGCGACGCCGGGCGCGGGCAAGACGACCTACGCCCTGCGCATCGCCAGCGAGCTCCTGGCCAACGGCGTGATCAGGGCCATCACCATCGTCACGCCCACCGAGCACCTCAAGCGCCAGTGGGCCGACGCCGCGGGCCGGGTCGGCATCAACATCGACCCCGAGTTCAAGAACAGCCAGGGCGCCACCTCACGCGACTACATCGGCGTCGCGGTCACCTACGCCCAGGTCGCCATGCACCCGGCGCTCCACCGCGCCCGCACCGAGGCGCGCAAGACGCTGATCATCTTCGACGAGGTGCACCACGCGGGCGACGCCAAGTCGTGGGGCGACGGCATCCGCGAGGCGTTCGAGCCGGCTACCCGTCGCCTCCAGCTCACCGGAACCCCGTTCCGGTCCGACGACAGCCCCATCCCCTTCGTCGAGTACGCCGAGGACACCGAGGGCTTCAAGCGCAGCGTCTCCGACTACTCCTACGGCTACGGCCCCGCCCTCGACGACGGCGTCGTCCGCCCGGTCATCTTCCTCGCCTACTCCGGCGAGATGAAGTGGCGCACCCGCGCCGGCGACGAGATCGCCGCCACCCTCGGCACCCCGCTCACCAAGGACCAGCTCTCCCAGGCCTGGCGGGCCGCGCTCGACCCCAAGGGCGACTGGATCCGCCAGGTGATGCAGGCCGCCGACCGCCGCCTCACCGAGGTACGGCGGGGCGTCCCCGACGCCGGCGGCCTGGTCATCGCCACCGACCATGAGGCCGCCCGCGCCTACGCCCGCCACCTGCGCGCCATCAGCGGCGAGGGCGCCACCGTCGTGCTCTCCGACGACCCGGGCGCCTCCAAGAAGATCAAGCAGTTCGCCGCGTCGGAGGACCGCTGGCTCATCGCCGTGCGCATGGTCTCGGAGGGCGTGGACATCCCGCGCCTGTGCGTCGGCGTCTACGCCACCTCCACCTCGACCCCCCTCTTCTTCGCCCAGGCTGTCGGCCGCTTCGTGCGGGCCCGCAAGCGCGGCGAGATGGCCTCGGTCTTCCTGCCCTCGGTGCCGACCCTCATGGGGCTGGCCAACGAGATGGAGGTCGAGCGCGACCACGTGCTCAACAAGCGGCCGCCGGAGGACGGTCTCGACGACACGCTCCTCCAGGAGGCCAACCGCAAGAAGGACAATCCCGACGTCCTGGGTGACGAGCTGCCGTTCGAGACCATGGAGACGTCGGCCACCTTCGACCGGGTGCTGTTCGACGGCGGCGAGTTCGGCACCGGCGCCGAGGTCGGCTCGGCCGAGGAGGAGGACTTCCTCGGCCTGCCCGGCCTGCTCGAACCCGACCAGGTGGCGACCCTGCTGCGCAAGCGCCAGTCCGACCAGCAGGCCGCCAAGACCAAGAAGGCCGAGACGGTCAGGCCCGCGCTGGCGCCCCACGAGCAGATGGCCGAGCTGCGCCGCGAGCTCAACGGCCTGGTCGGCGCCTGGAACCACCGCACCGGCCAGCCCCACGGCATCATCCACAACGAGCTGCGCCGCGCCTGCGGCGGTCCGCCCATCGCCCAGGCGACGGCCGAGCAGATCCAGGAGCGCATCGACAAGATCCGAGCCTGGGCCACCCAACGCCGCTGACCCCACCCTTCGGACGCCGCCCGCGCCTGACCTCCGCCGTGTTGGGCGCCACCGTGTTGGGCGCTGCCGCTTTTGGGTGCCGCCGGTTCGAGGTTGGGTGCCGCCGGTTTTGGGTGCCGCCGGTTCGAGGTTGGGCGCCGCCGGTTTTGGGTGCCGCCGGTTCGAGGGTTGGGTGCCGCCGGTTTTGGGTGCCGCGGTTTGGGCGCCGCGCCAGTCCCTGGCGTTCGCCTGCCGTTGAGCGCCACTCGCCCGTTGTGGGCGCCACTCGCTCCGGCGTTCGGCCGCCGAAGGGGCTAGGGAGTGGGGATGCGGTGGTTTGTGCGGCCGTCTATGGCGCGGTAGGCGCCTGGCCTGGGCAGGGGGACCCGTAGGGAGGCGGCGCCGCCGTTCACGTGCACCGGGACGGTGGTGACGCCGGGGTGTACGCCGGTCAGCGGGCCCTCGTGGATCCACACGCGCAGTTTGTGGCCCTTGGGGCGCAGCAGCACCTTCGCGGTGTCGCACTCGGTGGCCGAGGCGGGCCAGGTCAGCTCCAGGCTGCGCCGCCTGACCACGCGGGCCGTCGCGGGGACCGGGGCGCTCTCGGCGCACTCCGCCTGGCGCGGCATGGTGTGGGAGACCACGACCGGCTCCGGGTCCAGGGCGTCGGCCAGGGCGACCGTACCCGACTCAAGGAGCACCAGCACGGCGACGGCGCCGGCCCTGGCGAGGTTGTGGCCGCGGACGAGCACCCAGAGGCTGAGCGGCGCGAGCACCAGCCATGCCAGGCCCAGGGAGATGGCGAGCATGAGGACCCCAAGACGGTGAAGGAGAGATTACTCTGCGTGTCGATGTGATGACAGAGGGGTGTCGCCGTCCTGGATATCACATGACCGGTGGGCCGCGTGGTCGCTAAGCGCGCACGATCGGGGCCCCGTGCAGATTGGCGCCCGCGTCGGTCAGCTCCGCGACGGCCTTGTCCGTGGTGGTGCGGGCCACCCCGGCGGTCAGGTCCAGCAGCACGTTCACCGCGAGCCCGTGCTTGACCGCGTCCAGCGCCGTCGCGCGCACGCAGTGGTCGGTGGCGATGCCGACCACGTCCACCTGGTGTACGCCGTGGGCGCTGAGCCAGTCGGCCAGCGAGACCCCGTCGCCCGAGGCGCCCTCGAAGCCGCTGTAGGCCGCCTCGTGCGCCCCCTTGCTGAAGACCTCCTCCACCGCCGCCACGTCGAAGGCGGGGTGGAAGTCGGCGCCAGGCGTGCCGGCCACGCAGTGCGCGGGCCAGGAGGAGACGTAGTCGGGCGTCGCGGAGAAGTGCTCGCCGGGGTCCACGTGGTAGTCGCGGGTGGCCACCACGTGGTCGTAGCCGTGGTCGGCGACGTGGCGGGTGATGGCCGCCGCGACCTCCGAGCCGCCTGCCACGGCGAGGCTGCCGCCCTCGCAGAAGTCGTTCTGCACATCGACGATGATCAGCGCCGTGCTCATACCAAGAACGATACTTCAGGCGAATTCCGTGGGGATGGCCGCATAGCCCCGTCCGAGGTGGAGGGCGTCCTGGGGCAGGCGTCCGACGGCCTCGCGGTGGCGGTCGCGGGCGGCCTCCAGGGGTTCGCGGCCCACGACCGCGCCGTCCTTGACCAGCTCGTGCAGCAGGGGGACGCCGCCTTCCGGCACGAGTCCCGAGGTGGTCACCATCTCGGTCTCGTAGTGGCCGCTCTCGTCGAGCAGCCGGTAGGCGTGCTTGCGGCCGCCCCGCGAGGGCTTGCCGACCGAGCGCTTGGCCACCGGCTCCAACTTGCCGGCGGCGGTCTCCCTGGCCACGAGCTTGTACACCAGCGCCGCCGTCGGCACCCCCGAGCCCGTCACCAGCGAGGTGCCCACGCCATAGGCGTCCACGGGGGCCGCGGCCAGGGCGGCGATCGCGTACTCGTCGAGGTCGGAGGTGACCAGGATGCGGGTCTTGAAGGCGCCGAGCGCGTCGAGCTGCTCGCGCACCTCCTGCGCGGCGGCGGCCAGGTCGCCCGAGTCGATCCTGACCGCGCCCAGGTCGCGGCCGGCCAGCTCGACCGCGGTCCTGACCGCCTCGGGCACGTCGTAGGTGTCGACCAGGAGCGTGGTCGAGGGACCGAGGGAGGCGATCTGGGCCTCGAAGGCGGCCTTCTCGGAGTCGTGCAGGAGGGTGAAGGCGTGCGCGGCCGTACCGGCTGTGGGGACGCCGTAGGCGTGACCGGCCATGAGGTTGGAGGTCGCGGTGAAGCCGGCGAGGTAGGCGGCGCGGGCGGCGGCCACGGCGGCGCGCTCGTGGGTGCGGCGCGAGCCCATCTCGATGAGCGGCCGGCCACCGGCGGCGTTGGCCATGCGCGAGGCCGCGGAGGCGATGGCGCAGTCGTGGTTGAGGATCGAAAGGATCACGGTCTCAAGCAGTACGGCTTCCGCGAACGACCCCTCGACCACCAGGATCGGCGAGGCCGGGAAGTACAGGTCACCCTCGCGATAACCGCACACGCTCCCGGAAAATCGGTAATCGGCCAGAAACGCCAGGGTCGCCGCGTCCACCACCCGGTTGTCGCGCAGGTAGGCCAGTTCTTCCTCACCGAAGCGGAAGCGTTCCAGCTCGTCCAGCACCCGTCCGATGCCCGCGACCACGCCGTAGCGGCGCCCGCCGGGCAGGTGGCGCGCGAAGACCTCGAACACGGCCCGTCGATGGGCGGCGCCGCTGCGTAGCGCGGCCTGCAACATTGTCAGCTCATAGTGATCTGTGAGCAACGCAGTGCTCATGGTCATAGTCACGACTCGAAGACTACGGCCCAGATAGGGCAGACTCGGGGATGTGGGTAGCACCGCTCCAATCGCCGTCGAGCGTCCGTCATCGGACGTTCGGCCCGATCTGCCATGGGTGACGATCGTCTGGAATGACCCGGTCAACCTGATGTCGTACGTGACCTATGTCTTTCAGACCGTCTTCGGCTACTCGAAGGAAAAAGCCGAGAAGCTCATGAAGGACGTCCACCACAAAGGCAAGGCCGTCGTGTCCAGCGGCACGCGTGAAGAGATGGAACGCGATGTGCAGATTCTTCACTCCTACGGCCTGTGGGCGACGCTCCAGCCGGACTCGGCCAAGTGAGGCGGAACCCGTGAGCTCTGGCTTCACCTCGCACAAGGACGGTGTGATCGCCGAGTTCGAGCCCGCCGAGGTCTCGATACTCAAGTCGCTGGTCTCCCAGGTGCTCGGGCTGGTCGAGCCGGGGCTCACCAGTGACGACCCGCTGGAGCGCGCGCTCGGCATCGGCGCCGCGCAGGCGCCGTCGGACCCGGTGCTGAAGCGGCTGTTCCCGAGCGCCTACGAGGACGACGAGGACGCGGCCGACTTCCGCCGCTACACCGAGGCGACGCTGCGCGAGGGCAAGCGCGCCGACGCGCAGACGATGCTGGACACGGCGAAGCCCGGCCGCAGCGAGCTGACGGCCGAGCAGGCGCAGGCGTGGCTGCGCTCGCTCAACGACGTACGGCTGGCGCTGGGCACCCGGCTGGAGGTCACCGAAGAGGTGCACGACGAGATCGCGATGATGTCCGAGGACGACCCGCGCTATCCGGCCTACGTCACCTATGACTGGCTGACCTACCTGCAGGACAGTCTGGTTCGCGCACTCTGGTAGTTTCCGCCCCATGCTGACGATCTCGCAGGAACTGGTGGACAAGATCGTGGCCCACGCGCGGGCCGACCACCCCGACGAGGCGTGTGGGGTCATCGCGGGGCGAAATGGGGTACCCGAGCGCTTCATCCCCATGGAGAACGCCGAACGCTCGCCCACCTTCTACCGTTTCGACTCGCTGGAGCAGCTCCGCGTCTGGCGGGAGATGGACGACAACGACGAGGAACTGGTCGTGATCTACCACTCCCACACCGCCACCGAGGCATACCCCTCACGGACCGACGTGAGCTACGCCTCCGAGCCGAACGCTCATTACGTGCTGGTCTCAACCCGGGAAGAGGACGAGACCGAATTCCGCTCCTACCGCATCCTCGACGGGGAGATCAGCGAAGAAGAGGTAAGGTTTATCCCATGAGGACCGCCGCCCCTGCCGCCGCGCGGGTGCGTCATGTCCAGAGCTTCCTCTTCGCGCACACGCCCTCTGTCGTCGTCTACGACTGTCGCTGAACGGACCCCCGCTCACCCCGACATATCCCGACATGAGGAGACCTGATCAGCGATGGCCATTGAGGTACGCATCCCTACCATCCTGCGCAACTACACCGACGGCGCGAAGGCCGTCGACGCCGAGGGCGCCACGCTCGACGAGCTGATCGCCAACCTGGAGTCCCGGCACCCCGGCATCAAGGACCGCCTGGTCGACCAGGGGGCGCTGCGCCGGTTCGTGAACGTCTACCTGAACGACGAGGACGTGCGTTTCCTCGGCGGTCTCGGCACGCCCGTGTCCGACGGTGACACGGTGACCGTCCTGCCCGCCGTCGCCGGCGGCGCGCGCTAGATCCCTTAGCGTGGCCCCTTTCCGGGGCCGCGCCCGAGGCGGAAGCCGTACACGATGCGCTTTGAATCTTTGATCGACTCCGTCGGCCGCACGCCGCTCGTCGGGCTGCCCAGGCTCTCGCCCTCCGCCGAGGTGCGCGTGTGGGCCAAGCTTGAGGACCGCAACCCCACAGGTTCCATCAAGGACCGGCCCGCGCTGTGGATGATCGAGCAGGCGGAGAAGGACGGCCTGCTCACCCCCGGCTGCACGATCCTGGAGCCGACCAGCGGGAACACCGGCATCTCGCTGGCGATGTCGGCCAAGTTGAAGGGGTACCGGCTGATCTGCGTCATGCCGGAGAACACCTCCGAGGAGCGGCGGCAGTTGCTGCGGATGTGGGGCGCGGAGATCATCTCCTCGCCGGCCGCCGGCGGCTCGAACGAAGCCGTCAGGGTGGCCAAGGGGCTGGCGGCCGAGCATCCGGACTGGGTGATGTTGTACCAGTACGGGAACCCGGCCAACTGGCGGTCCCACTATGAGACGACCGGGCCGGAGATTCTGGCTGATCTGCCGACGGTGACGCACTTCGTGGCGGGGCTGGGGACGACCGGGACGCTGATGGGGGTGGGGCGGTTCCTGCGTGAGCGGGTGCCGGAGGTGCAGATCGTCGCCGCCGAGCCTCGGTATGGGGAACTGGTCTATGGGCTGCGGAACGTGGACGAAGGGTTCATTCCTGAGCTTTATGACGAGTCCGTGCTGACCACCCGGTTTTCGGTGGGGTCGGGGGATGCGTTGCGGCGGACCCGGGAGCTGCTGGAGGCTGAGGGGATCTTCGCTGGGGTTTCCACGGGGGCGGCTTTGCATGCTGCGCTGGGGGTGGCGGGGAAGGCGGTCAAGGCTGGGGCGCGGGCGGACGTGGTGTTCGTGGTGGCGGATGGCGGCTGGAAGTACTTGTCCACCGGCGCGTACGAAGGCACCCTCGACGAGGCCGAACACCGCCTCGACGGGCAGCTCTGGGCGTGATCCGGTTCTCCCGGGGCAGTTCCTGGATTTTCTGAGGGTCTTCCCGCCTCGGCGACCGTGCGTGTTGCGCCGGGCTCCATCGCACATCGTCCCGCCGTACCGGCGCTGACAAGCGTCGGGGGTGGCGGGGTGTTGGGCGCCACCGCGACCGGGCGTCGCCTGCGGTGCTGGCGGGCGGTGCTTGCCGACCGTGCGTGTTGCGCCGGGCTCCACCGCACATCGTCCCGCCGTACCGGCGCTGAAGAGCGTTGGGGCCGTCAGGTTGTGCGGCCGTGCGGCGGCGGTGGTGGCGATGTGCTCGGGTGGGTTGGGATGCGGTGCGCGGGGGTGCGGAGGGCGGGTGCGGGGGGATTGGTGGTGCGGTGGGCTGGGGTGTGGTGGGTGTGGAAGAGGGGCAGGGCCTAGTGGCTCTGCCCCTCTTTTGGGTTTTGTTAGTTGAAGAGGAGGCGGAGAGAGAAGGTGGCCTCTGAGGTGGTTTGTTTGCCGCTCAGGCCCACTGCGCGGAGCGCCTGCAGGTTGGTCTTCTCTTCGCCCTGCAGGTTCTGCAGGTAGAGCTTCTCCACCTTGTCCAGGTCCACGAAGAGGGCGTAGCTGGTGGAGCCAGCGTCGGGGATGGCGGTTTTGAAGGTTTCGCTGTCGCCCAGGGCGCCCTCTTCCGCCAGCTTCTTGGCGTACTCGTCCGTGGTGGCGAGGGTGAAGGTGCCGTCGCCGGGGACCTTGGCGATCTGCGGGGCCGGCTGGCCCTGGGCGGTGATCGCCTTCTCGACCTTGTCCACGATGGCCTGCGCCTTGGCGGGGTCCGTGACGATGCGGACGCCGGCCTTGAACTGCTGGCTGTCCAGGCCCTCGCCGTCCACCGCGATGGTCAGGTTCTTGCCCAGGAAGGTGGCCAGGTCGTCGGGCAGGGCCAGGCCGTACTGGGTCTTGGCCTGCTCCACGAACTGCTTCATCTGGGCCCCGCCCGGGGTGGCGGCCATGGACTGTTCGATCTCGGCCCACTTCTTGGTGATGATCTGGTCGAGGCCGGAGATCGAGAGTGCGCCCGCCGTGCTGGCGGGGAGCGTGGCGAGGTTGGCGGCCTCGGGGTCGCTGGTGACCAGGCCGTCGGCGCCCCTCACGATGCCGGCCAGTTCGGCGTAGGCGGCGTCGAAGCGGAACGCGCCGGCGAAGCGGGCGTTCTTGATCTGCTCGAACGCCTTGGTCTCCTCGGGCGACATGTCGGGCTTGGCCAGTTCGGCGATCTTGCCCACGTGACCCCAGAAGGACAGCACGCCCTGCTCGCCCACGGCGTCGATGTCGCCGCCGAAGTCGGTGTTGTCGGCGAGGCTGGTCGAGCCGGTGGCGTACTTGTCGGCGTCGGCCTGCTTCTCCGTGAGGATCGCGTAGTCGTCGCGGAAGGCCAGGCCGTACTTCTCCTCGCCCATGAGCTTGGCGATGCCCGCCTTGGCCTGCTCCTCGTCCTTGACCTGGACGGCCACGGCGAAGCCCGGCTCCTTCGAGCCGCCGGCGGGCGGCAGGACGCCGACGCCGATCCGGCTGCCGAGCCAGGGGTCGACGTCCTTGGCGAAGTCCAGCTTGGACAGCCGCTCGTCGTCCTTGGTGGCGGCGTCGAACAGCGCCTGGCGCGGGTCCTCACCCTTGAAGGAGTCCTTGGTGACGGTGAACTTCCTGGCGATCTGGAACAACGCCACCTTCTGGTTGGCGGCCGGGTCGAGGTCCAGGCGCATGTAGGCGAAGGACTCTGCGGGCAACACCTCGTGCGGCTGCGTGCCGCCGCCACCCAGCGCGCTCAGCGCGTAGACGGTGCCGCCGCCGAACAGGATGACGGCCAGCGCCGCGATCCCGGCGATGATCCAGCCCTTGCGGTTGCCGCCGCCCTGCTTGGCCGGCGGCTCCGAGGGACCGAAACCCTCCGGGCCCTCCTGCTGCCAGCCGCCGTACTGCTGCTGCTGGTCGTACTGGGGCTGCTGCTGGCCGTAGGGCTGCTGGCCGTACTGCTGGTGCTGGCCGTAGGAAGCCTGGTCATGCGAAGGCTGACCATATGAGCCCTGGGAGGGCTGGCCGTATGAGGGCTGACCATGCGAAGGCTGGTCATATGAGGGCTGACCGTAGGCAGGCTGACCGTAGGGGGGCTGGCCTTGGGACGGCTGCTGCCCGTAAGCGGCCTGCTGACCGTAGGGCTGCTGCTGGCCGTACTGGGGCTGCTGCTGCTGGTAGGGCTGCTGCGGCGGGTACGGCTGCTGCTCCTCGTTCCAGCGGTATGCCGTCGTCCGATCCGGATCCTGGCCACTCGGGGGATTATTCGCAGACATCACTCAACTCACAATGTGGATTTTTGACCACATGGAAGTTATCGGATGTCTCTAGCGGATCGCTTGCAATGGACTAAATCGTGTTACACCCGTGAAAGCTCCTTCTTCTGGGTCTTGAGGATCACCTCACCGCCCCCGTAGTCCTCGACCGTCTCCCACGGCACGAACGTGCATCCCGTGTAAACGATCTTCGCCACCTTCTCGGACACCCATCCGAAACGTCCCTCGCGGTCGCGGGTCAGCCCGAAGAAGACCGGCCCGCGGATCGCCGAGACCACGAGCCCGTAGACCGTGTGGCTCTCCTGGAGGCCGCCCTTGTTCTTGACCACGCGTACGTCCACGACGTGTCCGACCCAGATTCCCTGGGAGTCCCAGACCGACTGACCCATGAGCTCGGTGAGTGCCATGCGCGCGACCTTCGCACCCGGATCACGTTTACGCAGGTAGGCGCGCTGATAGGCGGGATGCCCTAGAGTATGGGTTTACTAGAATTTAGTTCCGGACTTGAGGTGGCAACGGGATGACCAAGTTCGACGAGGCGACCCAGGCGATCAGGGTCGACGACCAGACCTACGACGTCTGCCTCGACCCCGGCTACGCGATCGGGGGACCGCTCAACGGCGGCTACCTGATGGCGGTGATCCTGCGGGCCGCGGTGGACGCCTCGCCGTTCGAGCATCCGGTGAGCACCTCGACGCAGTTCCTCAAGGCTCCGGTGGCGGGTCCGGCCCGGGTCATGATTGAGCCGCTCAAGGCCGGCCGTACCGCGGCATTCGCCCGCGCGCGGCTGATCCAGAACGACGTGCCGCAGATCGAGGCTCTGATCACCACGGCCACGCTCACCGGCGCCGCGCCCGACTTCAGCGGGGAACCGCCCGCGCTGCCCCCGATCGAGGAGTGCGGGAAGCTGCCCGACCCCAAGCCCGAGTCGGGCATGACGCTCAACGCCCAGATGGACCTGCGCTTCGACCCGCCCACGATCGGCTGGCTGAGCGGCGCCCCGAGCGGCCGCCCCGAGTCGCGGGCCTACTTCAGGATGGCCGAGGAGCAGGACCCCGACCCGTACGTGCTGGCGCTGGCCGTGGACGCGCTGCCGCCCGTGGTCTTCTCGGCCGGGCACCGCGGCTGGGCGCCCACCGTGGACCTGACCTGGCACCTGCGCGCCGTCCCCGCCCCCGGCTGGCTGACCCTGAGCGCCGGCGGCCGGCTCATCGCCGACGGCTGGTTCGACGAGGAGGTCGAGGTGTGGGACTCCGCCGGCCGCCTGGTGGCCCAGTCCAGGCAACTGGCCAGGGTGGGGCGCGGATAGGCAATGTGAGCATTCTTACGCGGTGAAGTCGTGGCAGGTCGCCTACCCTCGAATGCGTGCCAGACGCGAGCATCGGGATCTTCGACAGCGGGGTGGGCGGCCTGACGGTCGCCAGGGCGATCATCGACCAACTGCCGCACGAGTCCGTCACCTACGTCGCCGACACGGCCAACCAGCCGTACGGTCCCAAACGCATCGCCGAGCTGCGCAAGTACGCCCTGGAGGTGATGGATCACCTCGTCGATACCGGCGTCAAGATGCTCGTGATCGCGTGCAACAGCGCCAGCGCCGCCGTGCTGCGCGACGCCCGCGAGCGCTACGACGTCCCGGTGGTCGAGGTGATCCAGCCGGCCACGCGCCGGGCCGTGCGGGCCACCCGCAACGGCCGGGTCGGCGTGATCGCCACCCGCGCGACCATCGAGTCGATGGCCTACAACGACGCCTTCACCGCCGCACCCGACATGCGACTGACCGGCGTGGCCGCCCCACGCCTGGTCGAGTACGTCGAACGCGGCGAGACGATGAGCGACGAGCTCATCGAGGTGCTCCGCGGCTACCTGGCGCCCGTCCAGGACGACGGATGCGACACGCTCATCCTGGGCTGCACCCACTATCCGCTCCTGACCGGCGCGATCTCCTACGTCGCCGGTGACGGCGTCACGCTGGTCTCCAGCGCGGACGAGACGGCCAAGGACGTCTACCGGATCCTGCACGACCGCGGCCTGGCGGCCGGGAGCGGAGCCACCCCCCGGCACCGGTTCCTCGCCACCGGCGACTCGACCCTGTTCGCCCAGCTCGGGCGGCGCTTCCTGGGGCCGGAGATCGACGCGGTCGACCTCGCACCCGTGGGGGGTAGTACCTCTTTTGGGAGGCCCACATGAAGGTGACCATCGTCGGCTGCTCGGGCAGTTTCCCGGGCCCGGACAGCCCCGCGTCCTGCTACCTGCTGGAGGCAGAGGGGTTCAGGTTGCTGCTCGACTTCGGCAGTGGAGCGCTGGGAGCGCTCCAACGCCACATCGACCTCTATGACGTCGACGCCATCTGCCTCACCCACCTGCACGCCGACCACTGCCTTGACCTGTGCGGATACCACGTGGCACGCACCTACGGGCCGGCCGCGCCGTACCCGAGGGTGCCCGTCTACGCGCCGCGCGACGCCTCACGACGGCTGGCCGCCGCCTACGGCATGCCCGAGGAGCCCGGCCTGGAGACCGCCTTCGACTTCGTCGCGCTGGCTCCCGGCAGCTTCGAGATCGGGCCGTTCACGGTGACGGCCGGCCGCGTCAACCACCCCGTCGAGACGTACGGCTTCCGCGCCGCCTATGGCGGGCGCAGCGTCGCCTACTCCGGCGACACCGGCGAGTCGGAGGAACTGGTACGGCTGGCCGACGCCGCCGACCTGCTCCTGTGCGAAGCCTCCTTCCTGGAGGGCCCCGACCTGCCGCAGGGCCTGCACCTGACCGGCCGCCAGGCCGCCGAGCACGCGGCGAAGGCGGGCGTGGGCCGGCTCGTGCTGACCCACCTCGTGCCGTGGCACGACCGCCGCCGGGTGCTCGACGAGGCGTCGAGCGGCGGGTTCGCCGGCCCGATCGAGCTGGCCCGCAGCGGGGCGGTCTACGAGCTGGCCTGAATCTTCACGAAGTCCCGCATGCGCGGCAGCCGGGAGAACAGCAGGGGCGCGAACGAGACCAGCCGCCCCGCCATGAACACCCACAGCGCCTCGCGCACGCCGATCTCATGGGCCACGATGCCGCCGAGCAGCGCGCCGACCGGCATCGTGCCCCAGACGATGAACCTGACCGTGGCGTTGACGCGGCCGAGCACGTTCTCCGGCATGACCGTCTGCCGGTAGGTGATCACGCCGATGTTGTAGAGGATGCCGCCGAAGGACAGCGCGATCGAGGTCAGCGCGAAGAACGAGACCCGCCAGTCGGCCTGCGTCATGGGCAGCAGCAGGCCGAACGGCGAGCTCAGGGCGAGGGCCAGCCAGGTGACCCTGGCCTGGCCGTACCTCCTGAACAGCCATGCGCCGAAAACGCCGCCGAGCAGACCGCCGACCGCGCCCGACATGAGCAGCACGCCGATGATGCCGGGCGGCAGGTGCACCACGGTGGCCAGGAACAACACCGACAGGCTGAGCACGGCGCTCACGCAGACGTTGGTCGCGGCCGTCGCGGCCAGGAAGGCCCGCAGGACCTGGTCACCCCATACGGCCCGCAGCCCGACGGCGATGTCGGGAAGGAGCCGGGAACGTTCCGATCGGACGGGCGCCGGTTCCGGCTTCTTGATCGTGCCCAGGAAGGCGACCGAGGCCAGGGCGGCCAGCGCGGTGGCCAGCATCGTGCGCGGGGCACCCAGCAACTGCACCAGAGCGCCGCCGAGGCTCGGACCGGCCAGCGCGCCCCCGTTGCGCACGACCTCCAGCTTGGCGTTGCCGTCGGTGAGATCCTCCTTACCGACCAGTGACGGAAGGTAGGTCGGATCGGCCACGTCGTTGAAGACCTGGACCAGTCCGGCGAGCAGGGCGACCGCGTAGAGCACCGGCATGCTCAGCACGCCCAGCGCCGCGGCCAGCGGAATGCTGCTGAGCAGCAGGAAGCGCACCGCGTCGGCGAACATCATCACCCTGCGCTTGCGCATGCGGTCGACCCACACCCCCGCGGGCAACCCGATGATCAGGAAAGCGACGGACTGCAGCGCTGCGAGCGCGCCCACCTCGAACGGCGACGCGTGCAACGACAGCACGGCGACCAGGGGGAGGGCCACCCGTGCGATGTTGGCTCCGAACTCGTTGGCCAGATGTGAACCCATGAATCGGAGGAAGTCCGGGTTTCGTAACACCCCCGTTGTCATTGGGTAAGGATCTATGTCTAGGCCGGGGGCGGTCAAGGGTATAGGCCCGCGGAGATAGGGTGATCTGCATGTCTCGACAGGATGGCCGCACCCCGGATCAGCTCCGCCCGATCACCATCACCCGCAACTGGCTCACCCACGCGGAGGGCTCCGTGCTGGTGGAGTTCGGCGGCACGAGGGTCCTGTGCGCCGCGTCCGTCCAGGACAGCGTGCCGCGCTGGCGGCGCGGCAGCGGGCAGGGCTGGGTCACCGCCGAGTACGCGATGCTGCCCCGGGCCACCAACACCCGCAACGACCGTGAGTCGGTCCGCGGCAAGATCGGCGGGCGCACCCACGAGATCTCCCGGCTGATCGGCCGTTCGCTGCGCGCCTGCGTCGACTACAAGGCGCTGGGCGAGAACTCGGTGCTGATCGACTGCGACGTGCTGCAGGCCGACGGCGGCACCCGCACCGCGGCCATCACCGGCGCGTACGTGGCGCTGGCCGACGCGGTCGCGTGGATGCGCAAGCGCAAGATGTGCCCGGGGGACCCGCTGGTCGGCTCGGTCGCCGCGGTGTCGGTGGGCGTCGTGGGCGCGGTGCCGATGCTCGACCTCTGCTACACCGAGGACGTCGCCGCCGAGACCGACATGAACGTCGTCATGACCGGCGAGGGCAGCTTCGTCGAGGTCCAGGGCACCGCCGAGGGCGTCCCCTTCGACCGTGACGCACTCAACCAGCTCCTCGACCTGGCCGTGACCGGCTGCGAGGAGCTGACGCTCCACCAGCAGGAGGCACTGGGCGCGTGAAGATCATCCTGGCCACCCGCAACAAGGGCAAGATCGCCGAACTGCGGCGCATCCTCGGCGGCTTCGACATCGTGGGCCTCGAGGAGTTCCCCGAGATCGAGGACGTCGTGGAGACCGGCGTCACCTTCGAGGAGAACGCCCTGCTCAAGGCCGTCGCGGTCGCCCAAGGCTCCGGGCTGCCCGCGGTCGCCGACGACTCCGGGCTCTGCGTCGACGTGCTCAACGGCATGCCCGGCGTCTTCTCCGCCCGCTGGGCGGGCCGACACGGCGCCGACGAGGCCAACATCGACCTGCTGCTCGCCCAGGTGGGCGACGTGCCGGACGAACTGCTGACCGCGCACTTCGCCTGCACCGCCGCGCTCGCGCTGCCCAGCGGGGAGACGCGGGCGGTCGAGGGCACGCTGCCCGGACGGCTGATCCGCGAGCGCCGCGGGTCCCACGGCTTCGGGTACGACCCGATCTTCGTGCCGGACGGCGGGAGCCGTACCACGGCCGAGCTCACGCCCGCGGAGAAGGACGCCATCAGCCACCGGGGCCGCGCCTTCCGCGCCCTCGACCCGATCGTCCGCGAACTCCTCGTAACCAGGGCGTAAGAACTCCCGCCCCGGGGCTGGCGTAGCGTCGGGGTGTGCGTAGACGTGTGGTTCCCGCGTGGGCGGGAGCGCTTGCCGGGCTCGTGGCCGGGGCCGTGGCGCTGGGGATCGCCCAGTTGACCGCGGCGATCGTGCGGCCCGAGTCCTTTCCCGTGGTGGCCGTGGGTGACGCGGTCGTGGATCTGTCGCCCGCTCCGCTCAAGGACTGGGCGATCGCGACGTTCGGCGAGAACGACAAGGCCGTGCTGGTCGGGGGCGTGCTCGTGCTGCTCGCGGCGGCCGCGGCGGGTCTCGGCGTGCTGGCGACCCGGCGGATCGGGTACGGCCAGGCGGGGCTGGCCGCCTTCGCGGTCATCGGGGTGTGGGCGGTGCTGACCCGTCCCGATGCCGGCCCCGCCGACGTGCTGCCCACGGTGATCGGGCTCGCGGTGGGCATCTGGGCGCTCGGTCTCCTGGTACGGCGGGCGTACCGCATGGCCCCGGCCGTCGCCGGCGCGTCCACCGGGGAGCCTGCCGGGCTTCGCACGGAGGAGCCCGGCGCGGTTCGCACGGAGGAGCCCGCCGCGGTTCGCGCGGGAAATCCCGCTGAGGCGGGCGCGGGGGAACCCGCCGAAGATCCCGTAGGGGGGTCAGCGGAGGGTGGGCCTGTGGAGTGGCCCACGGTTCATGGGCCGGAGATGGTCTTCGATCGGCGGCGGTTGCTGATCGGGGCGGCCGGTGGGGTGGTGGTCGCGGGGGCTTCCGGGCTGGTGGGCAGGGCGTGGTCCGGGTCGGAGGCCGTCGATGCCGCCCGTAGCGGTGTCGCCCTGCCCAAGGCTGCCCAGCCTGCGAAGGCGCTTCCGCCGGGCGTGGACTTCCGGCTCAACGGCCTCACCCCCTTTGTCACGAAAAATCGGGACTTCTATAGGGTGCACACCGCGCTGATCCTGCCCAGGATCGACCCCAGCCAGTGGCGGCTGCGCATCCACGGCATGGTCGACCGTCCCATCGAACTGACCTACGCCGACCTGCTCAAGCGCCCCTTCACCGAGGCCGACATCACGCTCACCTGCGTGTCCAACGAAGTGGGCGGCGACCTGGCGGGCAACGCGCGCTGGCTCGGCGTGCCGCTGGCCGGGATCCTGCGCGAGGCGGGCGTCCAGCGCGACGCCGACATGCTGCTGTCCACCTCCGACGACGGCTGGACCTGCGGCACCCCCGTGGACGTGGTCATGGACGGCAGGAACGCCATGCTGGCCGTCGGCATGAACGGCGAGCCGCTGCCGCTCGCGCACGGGTTCCCGGTCCGGCAGGTGGTGCCGGGTCTGTACGGGTACGTCTCGGCCACCAAATGGCTGGTCGACATCAAGGTGACGCGTTTCGACCGGGACGAGGCGTACTGGACTCCGCGCGGCTGGTCGGCCAAGGGGCCCATCAAGACGCAGTCGCGCATCGACCTGCCGCGCGACGGGGCCAAGGTTACGGCGGGCCGTACGACGATCGCGGGGGTGGCGTGGGCGCAGCACACCGGCGTGGACGCGGTCGAGGTGCGGGTGGACGGCGGCGCGTGGCAGCAGGCGCGGCTGGCCGAGGCGCCCACGGCCGACACCTGGCGGCAGTGGGTGTTCGACTGGCAGGCGGCGCCGGGTGAGCACACGATCCAGGCGCGGGCCACCGACGCGGCGGGCCGTACGCAGGTCGAGCAGAGGGCGCCGGTGGCGCCGGACGGCGCGAGCGGATGGCACACGATCACCGTGCGGGTGGGCTGAGGAGGCGGGCCGTTGACGGCTCGGCGTTAAACGTTTAACAATGGCGTGTGCCGTCCAAACCGACCGTCCGTGACGTCGCGCGCGTGGCCGGCGTCTCGGTGGCGACGGTCTCCTACGTGCTCAACAACCGCGACGACGGCCGGGCCAGGCCGGAGACCCGCGAGCGGGTGCTCGCCGCCGCGGCCGGACTCGGCTACTCGCCCAGCTTCGCCGCCCGCGGGCTGCGGCGGGGGAGGACCGAGCAGGTGTACGTCGTGCCGCGCCGGCCGGGCTCGCCCTTCGCCGCCGCCCTGGCCCGCGACCTGTCGGCCGTCGCCGAGCGGCACGGGTACGCGACCGCGATGTTCGTCCAGGGCGACTGGGAGGGCTACCTGCGCAGGCGGGTCGCCGACGGGGCCGCGATCGACCTGTGGCACCGGCGCGGCTTCGACCAAGCCAGGCTCGAACCGCTGGTCGAGATGGGGCTGGCCCTGGTGGTGTTCGGCAACGGGATCGAACCCTCGGGCTTCGACGTGGTCCGCAGCAACGAGCGGGAGGCGTGCGAGGAGGCCATGCGGTACCTGGTCGGGGCCGGGCACCGGCGCATCGCCTGCCTTCGGCGCTGGCCCGGCGAGGGGCAGGACGACTACCGGGCGGTGCGCTTCGAGGCCTATCAGAGTGTTCTGGGGGAGCTGCCCGAGGAGTGGCTGATGCCGTACACGGACAATTCCTGGGAACGCGGCCACGACGCCGCGCTCGCGCTCCTCGACCGGCCCGACCGGCCCACCGCCGTCTTTGCGCTCAGCGACTCCGCGGGGGTCGCGGCCTGCTGGGCCGCGCGCAGCCTCGGCCTGCGCGTGCCCGACGACGTGGCGATCGTCGCCGTCGGCGGCGTGCACGAGCCCGCCACCCGGGTCACGTTCGTCGAACCCGACCGCATGGACTTCACCCCCGCGGCCGACCTGCTCTTCGACCGGCTGAGCGACCCCGGCCCCGGCCGGGTCCTGTTCCAGAACTGGAGTCTCGTCCACCGTGGCACAGCCTGACATCCTGGTGATCTTCACCGACCAGTGGCGGGGCGACTGCCTGTCGATCGACGGCCACCCCGTCGTCGAGACGCCCTTCATCGACCGCTGGGCCTCCGGCGCCCGCCGCTTCACCAGGGCCTACTCCGCCAACCCCACCTGCGTGCCGGCCCGCGCCTCCCTCATGACCGGCCAGCGCGCCACCACCCACGGCCGCGTGGGCTACGCCGACGGCGTGCCCTGGGAGTACGAGACCACCATGGCGGGCGCCTTCACCGCCCACGGCTACCGCACCCACGCCATCGGCAAGATGCACGTCTACCCCGAGCGGCACACCCTCGGCTTCGAAAGCGTCGAACTGCACGACGGCTACCTGCACCACGCCCGTCGCCACGCCGCCGACCTGGCCGACATCGACGACTACGTGCCCTGGCTGCGCGAGGTCACCGGGCGGGCCGACGCGGACTACGCCGAGCACGGCGTCGACTGCAACAGCACCGTCGCCCGGCCCTGGGACAAGCCCGAGTGGCAGCACCCGACGAACTGGGTCACGCAGCGGACCGTGGAGTTCCTGCGGACCCGTGACCGGTCGCGGCCGTTCTTCCTGTACGCCGGGTTTCATCGGCCGCATCCGCCGTACGACCCGCCCGCCTGGGCCTTCGAGCAGTACATGGATCGGGAGATGCCGCCGGTGCCCGTGGGGGAGTGGGCCGGGGACATGTGGGGCGGGCTCGGGAATCCCCATGATCCGGCTTCGCCGTACCTGGAGCTGCCGCCCGAGCGGCTGCGGCGGGCCAGGGCCGGCTACTACGGGCACATGTCGCACATCGACCAGCAGGTCAACCGCATCCTCGAGGTGCTCGCCGAGGAGAAGGCCGACAACACGATCGTGCTGTTCACCTCCGACCACGGGGAGCTGATGGGCGACCATCACCTCTACCGCAAGTCGCTGCCGTACGAGGGGTCCGCGCGCATCCCATTCGTCCTGGGCGGGCCCGGCATCGCGCCCGGAGTGGACACGCGGGTGGTGGAGCTGCGTGATGTCATGCCGACGCTGCTGGGGGCCGCCGGGCTGCCGGTTCCGGCCACGGTCGAGGGGCGTGACGTGGTGTCCGGGCAGCCGCGGCCGGTGCTGCACGGTGAGCACGTGATCTCCGCGCGGGCCGGGAGCACGCACTGGCTGACCGACGGGCGGTGGAAGTACGTCTGGCGCAGCGGTGACGGGCGGGAGCAGCTTTTCGACCTGGCCGAGGATCCGGACGAGCTGCGCGAGCTGCCGGTCGGTGGTCCGTGGCGGGCCATGCTGGTGGAACGGCTGCGCGGCCGTCCCGAGGGCTTTGTCAGGGACGGGTCGCTGGTCGCGGGGCGGCCGGTGGGGCCGGTGTTGCCCGCCGGGTGGGTTCGGGAGAATCGGGTAACTCGCTGACTCGGAGCGACGGGGAGTTTACGATCGGTCGTCGTGTTCCGCGACCGAAAGTCCGGCAACCGGTGGAGCCTTCCCGGCGGGCACTACGACCCGCTGGTGGCCGAGGGCGTGCGCTGGCGTGACTACGAACGGGCCGCCGACTCGGCCGAGCCCCTGGAGCCGTCCTTGGAACAGCCCTCTGAGCAGCCGTTGGGAGTTCGGGATGGTGGTTTTGCCGGGGAGGACTGGTTCGACCTGCCCGGTCGGCCGCCCCGGCTGGCGAGTTGCCGGCCGTACGGGGTGCCGGGTGGGCTGGCGCACCCCGACCCGCAGGTCGAGCAGGACCTGATCCGGTCCGTTCCGGCGGGGAGCCGGTTTCCCGATCCGCGCGGCACCTGGATCCGGCTGATCAACGGCGAGGGGCCCGCCGAGGACCCGTTCCGGGCGGGCAACGCCGTGGACTGCGCGCTGGCGGTGCTGTCCACCTGGCACGGCGAGCCCGCGGCGGCCGCGCCGCGGCTGCCCGAGTACGACCGGGTCGGCCGGCCGCTGCTCACCGGCGAGGACGGCGGCATCGCCAGGATGGAACGCTGGGTCGGGCAGCGGTTCGAGTGCGCGGGGCAGGGGCGCAACGCCTACCCGCTGATCGCGCGGCGGCTGGCGGAGGCCGGGCACGGGGCGGCGGCCGTGCTGGTGGTGCGCTGGCCGGGCGGCGGCGCCCACGCGTGGAACGCGGTCAACATGGCGGGAGAGGTGATCTGGGTGGACGCGCAGCGAGGGCACATGGCGGTCGAGCCGCCGTACACGACGGTGACGGGCGTCTTCTGCGTGGTCGTCGACCGGCAGGGGCTGCCGCGGTGAACCTGGACCAGGCGCGCGCGGTGGCGGAGGAGTACTTCAACGGCGTCCGGGCCGCCGACGAGGCCGTCTCGGTCGGGCTCCACGCCTTTCGCGAGGGTTACGTGGCCTGGGTCAGGGAGCCGGAGCCCGCCGACCCCGCCCAACTGCCCGAGAGCGTGGGCGGCGGCTGCATCGTCATCGACGCGGCCACCGGAGAGGTGGCGATCCGGCCACTGCTCGACCCCGAGACGGTCGCCGAGCAGTGGCCGGGCCGTACCCCTCGCTGACCCGTCACCCCGAGCTCGCGAGGACGGCACGCTGAGCGCGCCGCCCTGACGCGAGCTTGGGAGCGGCGTCGTGAGGCGGGCTCAAGGAGCGCGGCCTCCTGAGGCGGGTTCGGAGAGCGCGGCGGGCTCGGGGGAGTCAGCCGGCGGCGAGGGAGCCGACGATGGAGGCGCGGGCGGCGCGGCGGGCGGGCAGGACCGCGGCGAGCACCCCCGCCACCCCCGACAGCGCCACGAATAGCAGCACCTGGCCGATCGGGAGCTGGTAGACCGCGCCGTCGATCATCGCCTTGACCGCTGCCCAGCCGAACACGGCGCCGAGCGCCACTCCGACCAGTGCCCCGATGAGCCCGAGCACCAGCGCCTCGACCGAGAGCATTCGGCGTAGCTGCGGCCGGGTGAGCCCGAGCGCGCGCAGCAGCGCCGACTCGCGGGTGCGCTCGTGCACCGACAGCGAGAGCGTGTTGGCGATGCCCAGCAGCGAGATGAGGATGGCCAGCCCCAGCAGCGCCGTGATGATCATCAACACCATGTTGAGCGCGTCGTCGAACTGCCCGCGCACGTCCGTGGAGCTCTGCACCTGGACCGTCGGGTAGGCGGCGGTGGCCGCCTCCACGAGTTCGCGGGCCCGCTCGGGGGCGACGCCGTCCTTGATGTTGACCATGACGCGGGAGTCGAGCGCGGCGGCGAAGTGCGCGTCGAAGAACTTCTCGGGCAGCGTGACGCTCGGCAGCGGCGTCTCCGAGCCTTCGAGGACCGCCACCACCTTGAGCGTCTCGCCCTTCAGCGTGATCGTGCTCCCGACCTTGGCCCCGAGGTCGGTGGCCAGGTAGTCGGTCAGAGCCACCTGACCGGGGGCGAAGCCGGACATGCTGCCGCTCTTGGCGACCGGCTTGAGCGGTCCCGACCAGGTGCCGACGTCGAACTTCTTCCCGCCGACCTTGGCGCTGCCCTCGCGGATGGAGACCACCGCGCTCAGCTCGGGCTGGGCACGCAGCTTCTCGCCGACCTCGCGCGGGATGCCGGGCTCGCGCGTCTGGGTCATGATCATGTAGTCGACCGGGAACTGGTTGTCGAGCTTGGCGTCCATCGTCACCCGCGTGGACGCCGTGATGACCGAGATGAGCGTCATCAGCGTGACCCCGATCGTCAGCGCGACCGTGGTGGTGGCGGCCCGCTTGGGGTTGCGGCCAGAGTTGTCCACGGCCAGTCGTCCCGGCACCCCGAACAGCTTGCCCGGCACCCAGCCGACCAGCGCGCTGAGCGGCTTGACCAGGACCGGGCCGAGGATCAGCACCGCCAGGAAGGTCAGCGCGCCGCCGCCCATGACGACGAACAGCGAGACCATCTCACCGGGCGTCATCATCACCCCGGCCACGGTCGCACCCGCCCCCGCCAGCAGGAACAGCCCGGCGAAGATCATGCGCAGCGCGCCGGTGCGGAACGTCTGCTCCTCCACCTGCGAGCGCAGCGCGGCGATCGGGGCCACCTTGGTCGCGCCGCGGGCCGGCAGCAGCGCCGCGCCCACGGTGACCACGATGCCGACCGCCAGGCCGATCGCGATCGTCTTCGGCGCCAGCGACACGCCCGCGCCGGTCGGCAGCGGCGCGTCGAAGGCGGCCAGCAACGTCATCGCCAGCGCGCCGAGCCCGTAGCCGGCCAGCAGGCCGAGCACCGAGGAGACCACGCCGACCACCGCCGACTCGAACAGCACCGAGCCGAACACCTGCCGCCGGGTGGCGCCGATGCAGCGCAGCAACGCCATCTCGCGGGTGCGCTGGGCGATGAGGATGTTGAAGGTGTTGTAGATGACCAGCGCGGCCACCAGCATGGCGATCAGGCCGAACAGCAGCAGGCCCGCGGTGATCATGTCCGTGGACACGCCCGCCGCCTTCGCCATCTGGTCGGCCAGCTCCTGGCCGGTCAGGACCGTGGCGCCGCCGGCGACCGCGGCGACCGCGCGCTTCAGCGCGGCGGGGTCGGCCCCGGCCACGTCGATCTCCGAGAACCCCTTGGCGCCGGTCATCCGCTGCGCCGTCGCGGTGGTGAACCCGACCGCGCCGGTGAAGCCCAGCTCCTGGTCCAGTCCGGGGTCGAGGATGCCGACGACCTTGAAGTCGTGCCTGGCCTGGCGGTGGTCGAGCACGGTGACGGTGTCGCCGGGCTTGAGGTCCTGGGCCTTGGCGGTGTTCCTGTCGACGACGGCCGCGTGGTCGTCGTTGCCCGGCCCGGTGCCGGTGAGGATCGTGGCGCGGGCCAGCTCGCCGGTCGGAAGCGAGACGGCGGTGGTCGGCAGGTCGCCGACCGCCTTGCCGTCCTTGCCGAGCAGGGGAGCGGAGCCGCGGACCAGGCCCTGCGCGTCCCTGACGCCGGGCACCTCCCTGATCGTGGCCAGCAGCTCGGCGGGCAGCGGCTTCTCCGGGTTCTCGGGCAGCACGGCGACCGCGACCTTGTCGGCCTCCGCGGTGACCTTCTGGGAGAAGCCCGCGTCGATGGTGTCGGTCAGCACGAACGTGCCCGCGATGAAGCCCACGCCGAGCGTGATCGCCAGGGAGGTCAGGAGGAGTCTGAGCTTGTGCGCGCGCAGGCCGGCCAGAGCCGTCTTGATCAACCCGCTCACCCTTCCAGCTTCATCAGGGTGTCGAGGACCGTCTGCGGGGACGGCTGCGCCAGCTCGGAGACCAGGACGCCGTCCCGCAGGAACACCACGCGGTCGGCGTAGGAGGCGGCCACCGGGTCGTGGGTGACCATGACGATCGTCTGGCCCAGCTCGCGCACGCTCGTCCGCAAAAACGACAGCACCTCGGCGCCGCTACGCGAGTCGAGGTTGCCCGTCGGCTCGTCGGCGAAGATCACCTGGGGCTTGCTGATGAGGGCGCGGGCCACCGCCACCCGCTGCTGCTGGCCGCCGGACAGCTCGCTCGGCTTGTGCGACAGCCGGTCCTTCAGCCCGACGGTCGCGATCACCCGGTCGAACAGCGGCTGGTCGGCCAGGCGGCCCGCGATCTCCAGCGGCAGCCGGATGTTCTGCTCTGCGGTCAGCGTCGGCAGCAGGTTGAACGCCTGGAAGATGAAGCCGATCCGCTCGCGGCGCAGCAACGTGAGCTGCTTGTCGCCGAGTCCCGTCAGCTCCACGTCGCCGATGTGCACGGTGCCGCTGGTCGCGCTGTCCAGACCCGCCAGGCAGTGCATCAGCGTGGACTTGCCCGAGCCCGACGGGCCCATGATCGCGGTGAACGCGCCGGTGGCGAACGACACGTCGACGCCGCTCAGGGCGCGCACCTGGGCGTCGCCCTGGCCGTACACCTTGGTCAGGGCTCTGGCCACCACCGCGGGCGGGGCCTGGCGCCGTGTCTCCGTGAGGGTCACGTTCACTCCTGGGTCGTGTTTCGTCGAACTCGACCCACGCTAGGGCCGGAAATTTCGCGATCCATGACCCCTGAGGAGGGACTTCACGTGCCCCCTGAGATGACCGGCCTCAGCCTTTCGGCCGATTCGAGGGCACGATCAGGCCCGCCTCGTAGGCGTACACGACCACCTGGGCGCGGTCCCGCAGCCCCAGTTTCGCCAGAATGCGCCCGAGATGCGTCTTCACCGTGGCCTCCGCCACGTCCAGGCGGGCGGCGATCTCCAGGTTCGACAGTCCACGGCCCACCATCAGCAGCACCTCGTGCTCGCGTGGCGTCAGCTCCTTCACCGCCGCCGCCTCGCCCGAGGGCAGGTGCGCGGCGAAGCGGTCCAGCACGCGCCGCAACGTGCTCGGCGCCATCGCCGCGTCGCCCGCGTACACCTGCCGGATGGCGGTCACCAGGTCCGCCGGCGGCACGTCCTTCAGCAGGAACCCCGCCGCGCCCGCCTTCAGCGCCGCGAACGCGTACTCGTCCAGGTCGAACGTGGTCAGCATCAGCACCTTCGGGCCGTCGATCCTGGCCGTCGCCTCGACGCCGTCCATGGTCGGCATGCGTACGTCCATGAGCACCACGTCCACCTCCGTGTGCTCCAGGATCTCCAGCGCCTGCGCGCCGTTGGCCGCCTCGGCCACCACCTCGATGTCCGGCTGGGCCGACAGCACCATCCTGAAGCCCGTGCGCAGCAACTGCTGGTCGTCCACCAGCATCACGCGGATCATGGTCTAGGCCGCCCTCTGCTTCGGGATCGGGAGCCGGGCCAGGACCTCGAAGCCGCCGCCCGGCCTGGGTGCGGCCGTGACGGCGCCGCCGTACATGGAGACGCGCTCGCGCATGCCGACCAGGCCGTGGCCGCCGGTGCTCGTGGGGGCCGCGGCGCCCCTGCCGTCGTCGGTGACCTTGACGACGAGTTCGGCGCTGCCGTACGTCAGCTCGACCTGCGCCCGCGCGGCGGGACCGCCGTGTTTGAGCGCGTTCGTGAGCGCCTCCTGGATGATCCGGTAGACGGCGAGTTGCTGCCCCTCGGGCAGCTCGCCGGGCGCGCCGGACACCTGCAGCTCAGCCGGTACGCCCGCGCCCCTGACCAGCTCCTCAAGCTGGCCGAGACCGGGCTGGGGCAGGTAGTCGGTGCCCGGAGTGTCGTCCTGCCGCAGCACCCCCACCAGCCTGCGCATCTCCGCGAGCGCCTCGCGCCCGGTCCTGGAGATGTTCCGCACGGCCAGCCGCGCCTGCTCCGGATCGCCGTCGATCGCGAACCCGGCGCCGTCCGCCTGGACCACCATGACGCTCACGTTGTGCGCCACGACGTCGTGCAGTTCCCGCGCGATCCGCGCCCGTTCGGCCGCCGCGGCGATCCGCGCCTGCTGGTCACGCTCACGCTCGGCCCGCTCGGCCCGCTCCTCCAGGCTTTCCAGGTAGCGCCGCCGGGTGTTGGCGTACAGGCCGGTGAGCCAGATCGCCGCCACGAAGATGGTCCCGGTGGTGAACATCCCCAGCGACGGATTGTCCCAGTGCACCAGCGACAGGAAGATCCCCAGCTCGGCCACCAGCACCGCCAGGACCGCCCACAGCAGGCGCGCCCGGTAGGCCACCGAGAACAGCGCCACCAGCACCGCGAGGTTGGCCGGGATCGGATCCAGCTTCAGCAGCCACTGGACGAAGCTGATCGCCGCGATCACCGCGAACGCCGGAACCGGCCGCGAACTGCGCCAGAGCAGCGGCAACAGCAGGATCCCCGACAGCCCCAGATAGCCGCCCACCGAGATGTAGGCGCCCGGATCCTCCGGCCTGATGTTGCCGTACGGCACCGCCATCAATACGCACAGGCCGATGAGAGGCGACACCCACAGGGCATCGACCAGCTTGTCGTGGCGCTGCGTCCACGAACGAACCCTGCCGAACACATCATCACGATACGTACCACCCGCGGGCGCTCGATCCGCCTGGAGGTGGAACACGCCGTACGACCCAGGTCTGACATGAACGGCTCTTAACACCCGCCTTACCGGCCTTCCGGCAAGATTCTTCCTGGGAGCGCCTTTCAGAGGCGGGTAAAGGGAGATCGTGATGGTCGATCATGATCACGACGTCGGGCCGGGTGGCGAAGAGGAAGCGCCACCCGGCCCGATCTTTGTCCGTGGCGGCGTGTGCGGGCGGGGGGACTCGAACCCCCACAGTGTCTCCACCAACAGGACCTAAACCTGCCGCGTATGCCAATTTCGCCACGCCCGCGTCCCGGCTGCAGTAGCGGAACTCCCGTAGTCTAGCTGCCCCGGGGCAGCCTGGAGCACGGGTTTTCGCCGCCTCAGTCCAGGCCCAGCTTCTTCTTCAGACTCGCCACGTGGCCGGTGGCCTTCACGTTGTAGAGCGCCTGCTCGATCTTGCCGTCGGCGTCGATCACGAAGGTGGAACGGATCACGCCTACGACCTCCTTGCCGTACAGCTTCTTGGCGCCGTACGCGCCGTACGCCTTGTGCACCGCGAGCTCAGGGTCGGACAGCAGCGGGAACGTCAGCGCGTCCCGCTCCGTGAACTTGACCAGCTTGTCGGGCTTGTCCTTGGACACGCCGAGCACCACGAAGCCCTCCGCGGTCAACTGCCCCAGATTGTCGCGGAAATCGCACGCCTGCTTCGTGCAGCCCGGCGTCATCGCGGCAGGGTAGAAATAAAGGATCACCCGCTTGCCGCGCAGCGAGTCGAGCGAGACGGTGCTGCCGTCGGCGGCGGGAAGGGCGAACTCCGGCGCGGCGTCACCAGCTACCAGCTTGGTTTCGGTCATGACCCAGAACCTACCGGCCTGCCCGGCGTGCCGTACGGTGACCTGACCTGACAGACTGATCGCCTGCGAGAGGAGAGCCATGGCTGACACCGACCCGGACGAGATGGAGCGGCGGATCGCGCAAACGCGCACGGAGCTCGCGCGTACGGTCGACGCCATCGCCGACCGGGTGAGCCCCAAACGCGTGGCCGAGCGCACGGTGGCCGACGTGCGAAGCCGGGCCGCGCACGTCGCCACGTCCGTAGGCGACGCCCTCGGCTTCACGGCCCGGCCGGTGCGCATCGAGGACGACCCGGACCACCTGTGGGACGACGAGCCGCCTAGCTTGGCGCCGGTGCTGATCGGGGTAGGAGCCGTACTGGTGGTGGGGGCCGCCATCATGCTGTGGCGCCGCCGCCGCCGCTGACACAGGCAAGCTCCTCCCCTCGGGGCGTCGGGCTGTGACAGTGGGGCTCTGCCCCACACCCCGGGCGCGGGAGAACCCTCGCGCTCCCCACGCGGCCGAGGTCCTGCTGTTGCGCCGGGGTTGGGACTGCCCTGGCGAGGTGGCTACGGGCGTGGCGTGTCTGTCGGACCGTTGTGGCACTGAGCGCACCGGGCGCGGTCACCGCGTCGTGTGGGCCGAACCGGCCACCGCACCCGACAGCGACGCCCCTGGCGAGCCCTTGGCCGCCAGCCCAGTCACCTGAAGCAATAGTGTCGCCCGACCAAGGAGACCTTGGCCCGGCTCACCAAGCGACCCGGAGCGCACGCCGCCATACCTAGTTGCGATCTCAGCGCGAATGGGCCCAATCCACGATGAGTGGTGGCGACTTGAGGACGATGTCCTGGACGCTGACGCACCAGGGATCGCTGGGCGCTCAGAGGTAGTCGCGCCAGAACGGGACGGTGGCCTGGGGCGCCCAGTCTTCTGGAAGTTCAGGCCGGGGCACCTCGAATTGCCGGGTGATGTATTCGAGCAGGTCGGCCAAGTAGTAGATGATGTCCCTGCCCCACATCGACAGCACCGGGTGGCCGAACGTGCCGTGCCCCGCGGGCAGGAACCGGTGCGCGTAGACCGGAACCATCCTTGGCACCCCGGCGAGCTGCGACCGTGCCAGCTCCACCGCGGCCTCGCCGGAATCCGGCCGCTCACCCCAGGCGAAATCCCAGTGCCCGCGCCCGACGTCCTCGAGCAGGAAGTCGATCGGCCACTCGACCTGGTAGCGGAGCTCGGCGGGGTCACCGTTGCGGCAGTCGGGCCAAGGTCTTTCCCACGTGTAGGTGGTGTTCGGTTCCTCGACCCGAGGCTGGTTGACCGGTAGTCCGGCGGCGAGGAAGGCTCGGTGGTCGTCGGCGAACTCGAAGCCGTATTCGTGCTCGATGCGAGCGAACTCCGCGTCGGTCAGGCCATCCTCGATCACGCAGCAGTCCAGATGGACCAGGCGATCCGCGGCTTGTCTTCCGAGCCGGGCGCCTCCTGCGCTGATCATGTTCGAACTGTACCGCCACCGCCGCCGGCGGAGGGTTCGCGGTTGGCGAGGACCTCGTCCATGTGGGTCTGTGCCCAAGTTCTCAGGCCGCGGGTCAGGTGGTGGAGGGACAGGCCGAGGGCGGTCAGTTCGTAGGTGACGGTGACCGGGACGGTCGGGGTGGCGGTGCGGGTGAGCAGGCCGTCGCGTTCCAGGGAGCGGAGCGTCTGGGTCAGCATCTTCTGGCTGACCCCGGCCAGCACGCGGGAGAGCTCCGAGTAGCGCATCGCCGCGGGCCCCGCGCCGGGCCGGCTGTCGCCGCCCAGCGCGCACAGCACCAGGACGACCCACTTGTCCGAGATGCGGTCGAGCAGTGCCCGGCTCGGGCAGCCCGCCAGGAACGCGTTGTACTCCACCTTGGCCTGGGCCCGCTTCTGGGCCGCCTTCATCGTCGTCACCGATCCGCACCTCTCACCCGTGGGTGGGTTACGCACTTTCGAGTGCCTACTTCCTGGCAGGAAGTTTCTCTCCCATGCTGCTGCAGGGATACGACGAAAGGAAACCCGATGAGCACTCTTCCCGGCGGCACCTGGAAACTGGGCGACCTGTCCGTCACCCGGTTCGGGTACGGGGCCATGCGACTGGCCGGACCGGGGGTGATGGGGCCGCCTGCCGACAGGGACGGCGCGCTGGCCGTACTGCGTGCGGCGGTTGACCTCGGCATCACCCACATCGACACCAGCGACGCCTACGGACCGCGCGTCACCAACGAGCTGATCCGTGCGGCCCTGCACCCCTATCCGGACGGGCTGCTCGTCGCGACCAAGGTGGGCGCGACGCGCGACGAGCGGGGCGGCTGGCCGACGGCGAGGCGCCCGGAGGATCTGCGGCGGCAGGTCCATGACAACCTCAGGGCCCTCGGGCTCGACGCTCTCGGCCTGGTCAACCTGCGGCTCGGGGACGCCGAAGGTCCCAAGCCGGGCTCGGTCGCCGAGGCGTTCGAGACGCTGGCCGGGCTTCAGCGGGAGGGGCTGATCAGGCAGCTCGGGGTCAGTAACGCCACTGCGGAGCAGATCGCCGAGGCCCGGAGCATCGCGCCGATCGTGTGCGTGCAGAACATGTACAACCTGGCGCACCGGCACGACGACGAGCTCATCGACCGGCTCGCCCTCGACGGCATCGCCTACGTGCCCTTCTTTCCCCTCGGCGGGTCCACGCCGGTCCAGCCGTCGGCGCTGGCCTGGCTGCTGCGGCGCTCGCCGAACATCCTGCTCATCCCCGGCACGTCGTCGATCGCGCACCTGCGCGAGAACGTCGCGGCCGCCGGGCTCGCCGCTTGACGGCGCGGTTCAGCCACGCCGGCGGATCAGCTCCTCGACCGCGCTCGGCAGGGTCGTCTCGAAGTCGATCAGCTTCGCCCAGGTCGGGGTGACGACGATGCGGACCATGCCGTCGTAGAGCGAGCGGACCTCGGCCTCCCACTCGACCCGCTGCTCGGGCGTCATCTGGTAGGTGCCGTTCGTCTGGAGAAACTCCTCCGGGATGCCGTCCACGACGTCCAACTCGGCCCGGCCCCGGATGAACAGGATCTTGGGCGGGTGCACCTCGGTGTCGATGGTCAGGGCGACCACCGGGTTGGCGCGCAGGTGCCTGAGCTTCTCGGAGATCTTCGTCGTGCACATGACCACCTTCGAGCCGTTCCAGGTGAACGAGATCGGCAGCACGCGCGGCGTGCCGTCCTCGGCGACGTAGGCCAGGCGGGTCACGTCGCGGGCCAGAAGCTCCTGGCTGAGCGGGCGGTTCAGGATCTCGTCGATCTTCTGCTGCTGCACGGTGGTCTCCCGGTGTCGCGGGGCCGCGCCGGTCGCGGCCCCCCTTCACCTGGAGAGCGGAGCCGGTTACCAGTTCTCGACACCGGTGCGGTGCGCGGTTTTCCTGAGGAAGACGATGCCGTCGATCAGGCCGAGGTGGTCGGGGTCCAGCGGGATGTACGCGTGGTCGTGGGCGACCCGCCGCGCCGGCTCGGCGAGGGCGCCGGCCAGGCGGCGGGCGTCGACCAGGGAATGGTCCCAGGGCAGTTCGGACAGCGCGCCCTCGACGGTGTCCGGCGACGGTACGGCCTCGCCGATCGTGCCGAGCGCGATGGCCAGGAAGGCGTACCGGTCACCCAGGTACGCCTCGGCGACCGCCCCCGCGCTGTACCACTCCAGCGTCTGGTCGCCGAAGCTCATGCTCGCCCGGTTGCGCTGCAGATGGAGGTTGTGGGCGAAGACCAGGCACGGGCCGCGCTCGGCGATGGCGCGCAGGTTGGCGGCCATCATCGCGTCGCGCAGGCTCGACAGCCTGGTCCACCGCATCGGGGAGGCGTCGGCCAGCCAGTAGTGGTAGCGAAGCAGGCCGACGGCGGTCCGCGCGTACAACCTCGCCCGATCCCTGTCCTCCCGGCTCAGCCGCGGCGCCTGCGTGTCGAGCACCGCCACCAGGTCGTCGGCGATCAGCCGCAGCCGCTGGGCCTCCTCGGACCGGCCGATGGACTGCGCCGGATCCATGGCCGACGCCTCGTTCGACCACGGCTCGTCCTGGCCGAGCAGCGTGCCGAGGGTCTGCCGGGTGCAGGGGAGCGGCTCCTCCAGCAGGTCGTACAGGGCGGTGAGCGCCTGGCGCGGGCTCTCCGCCCAGTACTCCAGCGGCCCGTCGAACCCGAAGAACCGGATCTTCTCCGCGTTCTCCTCGTTGTACGCCCGCATCCACCGCACGAGTTCCCGGTTGGCCGGGAAGGCGCCGAAGCCGTGGCTGAAGCCGCGCTCCATGACCTCGTCGAGGGTGCCGACGCCCTTGGTGACGTAGTCGTCCACGACCAGGCCCCTCAGGCAGTCGCTTTCGAGCGCGATCGAGCGGTAGCCCTCGTGCTCGACCAGGTGCCGGAACATCTCGTTGCGCACCTGCGCCCCTTCCTCCACGCGGTGGGTGGGTTCGCCGAGGCCGAGCAGCGCGGGGCGGGTGGGCAGGGACCGGAGGAATGCGGAGATGCCCGCGCCGTCCAGAGGGCGCGCTGTGTCCTTGATGTCCATGCCTTCAACAGTATCGTTGAACACTCAGTTGATACTTTGGCGCGAAATACGCTGTCAACGCGACGATAACCCTCAAGTCGTCAGAGGAAGGTCTGGCCCTCGCCGCGGTAGGTGGGCGCCTGGCCGACGAGTTCGTCGCCGTCGACCAGGTGCAGGGCGTCGAAGCGTTCGCACAGTTCGCCCGCCTTGGCGTGCCGGAACCACACGCGGTCGCCGACCCGCAGGTCCTGGGCGGCCTGGCCGAGCAGCGGCGTCTGGACCTCGCCCGCGCCCTCGTCGGTGGCGTAGCGCAGGCCCGCGGGAAGGTACGGCTGGGGCAGGCGGCTGGGCCCCGCCGCGCCCGAGGCGGGATAGCCGCCGCCCAGGACCGTCACGATGTCGGGGGCCGGGCGCCGGACCACCGGCAGGGCGAACATCGCGGCGGGACGGCCGGAGAAGCCCCGGTAGAAGTCGAACAACCGGGGATGGAAGAGCCCCGACCCGGCCGCCACCTCCGTGATGGCCTTCTCCCTGACCGTGCGCTCGACGCTGCCGGTGCCGCCGCCGTTGACGAAGTCGAGGTCGGCGAAGCGGCGGACGGCGTTGACGATACGGCCCCGCCGGATGATCAGCTCGCGGGCCGAACGGTTCTGCATGAGGCGGACCAGACGGGTGTAGGCCGCGTTTCCCGGCGGGTCATCGCCCACGCCCGCGATCTGGGCCTCGTAGGCCAGCAGGCCGCTCAGCCGGAACCCGGGGCGCTTGGTGACGGCGGCGGCCAGTTCCGCGGCCTGCTCGGGCTCGCGGATCGTGGAGCGCAGCGCCCCGGCCCGGAACCTCCCGCTCAGGGCGACGAACGCGGCGTCGATGTCGACGCACACGCGGATCTCGTGCCGGGAGGCGACCCCGGCCACCGCGTCCTCGACGAGGTCCAGATGGACGACGGAGTCCACGGTCAGCACGATCTCGCGGGCGGCCGCGGCGTCGCCGGCCAGGCGGGCCAGCGCCTGCCTGTCGACGGTCGGATACGCCACCAGGATGTCCGTGAAACCCTTGCTCACCAGCCACAACGCCTCGGGCAGGGTGAAGGCCATGATGCCCTGGAAGCCGTCCATCGCCAGGACGCGTTCGAGCACCGCGCGCGATCGCACCGACTTGCTGGCCACCCTGATGGGCTTGCCGGCGGCCCGCCGCACCAGATCGGCGGCGTTGGCGCGCAGGGCCGCCAGGTCGAGGATCGCGAACGGGGGTTCGAGCGCGGCGGTGGCGCGGTCGTAGCGCCGGCGGTCGTCCATGGCTGCAGCGTAACCGGACATGAGCATGATTCGCATTCTTCGGAAGTCCCGTAATGATCCGGCAAACCGGCGGCGGGGAGGGCGACGGGCGGCTATGGGAGGCGTGTACCCATGGTCGATGTGATGACCACGCTCCAGCAGCGGCTGCCGGGCGCAGCCTCCCTCGCCCAGCCGGAGACTCCGCGCAAAAGGTTCACCCGGGCACTCAAGCCCGCCCGCACGCCCGCCGGGGTGACGCTCGCGCTGGCGTTGACCGCCGGGCTCGGGCTGACGGCCGCCGAACTGGTCGCGGCGCTGATGGGGACGCCGCTGGGGTGGGTTCCGCTGGATCGGGTGATCGCGGTGGCCGGCCGTACCACGTGGTGGGAGATCTCCTTCGCGGCGCTCGTGCCGGTGATCGGCGGCGCGGGGCTGCTGACGCTGGCGTTCCTGCCAGGACGTTCCCGGCTGGTGCCGGTCGAGACCGGCGATCCGCTGATCGTCATCGGCATCACCCGCGCCGGGCTGCGGCGCACGCTGCGCGCCGTCGCCCAGGAGGTGGACGGCGTCGCCCGCGCCCGCGTCCGGCTGCGCAAACGCGCGATCGAGGTGACCGTGACCACGGGCGCGGAGAGCTCGGGCACGATGCTCAGGCAGGTCGGCAGCGCGGTGGGCGACCGGCTGGCCGGTCTCGGCGCGATCTGCGCGGGCGAGGTCGTGGTACGGCTGCGCACCAGGGGGCTGTGATGCGCCAGTACTCCGGCAACCGGATCGGCCTGGCCGTCGTCGGCACGATCCTGCTCGCCGCCGGCGCCTACGCCTACCTGCGCGGCCAGAACCTGCTGCCCGGCCTGGCCCCGCGGGCGAAGGTCCTGCCGCCCGAGGCCGCCGCCTCCCTCGCCACGCAGCCGTGGATGCTCTGGCTGCTGGCGCTGATCCTGCTCGTGCTCGCGCTGGTGTCGCTGCGCTGGTTCCTGCTCAGCCTGGGCTGGGGTCGCCGGGGCGCGCGTTCCGGGACGGGCACCGCGATGTTGTGCGTGGGCCTGAAGGACGTCGAGGGCCTGAGCGGCGCGGCCGTACGCGTCGTCGGCGACTCCGAGCGGCTCAACGTCCACCTGGCCTGCCCCGCCTCGGCCGACGTCGGCGCGATCGCCACCAAGCTGGACCGCGAGATCGTCGGCCGCATCCGCCGCGAGGTCTGCGAGGACGACCGCGGCACCGTGGTCCGCCTGCACGTGCGCCGTTAGCGCGCTACGCCCGATAGTCGGGCGTGGTGAAGGTCCAGTGCGTGGACAGCCAGGCGGACACCGCCTCGTGCAGCGGTTCGTCCAGGTCGGCTCGGCCGGCCGTGACCCAGGAGGACACCTCGGCGTCGTGCCCGTCCTTCGTCGAGGGGTAGATGTAGACGCAGCCGATCACCTCGCCGGCCGGATCGAGCACCGTGTAGGTGAACCCGCGCCGCCGGGTGAAGTCGTTCGCGTGCCGCTCCAGGTCGGCGCGGTTCGCCTCCAGGCTCATGCCGTCCAGGGGCGGCCACTTCCCGTCGGGGAAGCCCGGGGTCGCGCGGATGTGCTCGATGCTGCCGGTCCACGCGGCGTGGTCGGCGGCGTTGTGCTGAGGTCCGAGTGGCTCCAGGCGGAAGCGCGGAGTGTCCAGGTGCTCGGGAACGGCGAAGTCGCCGGGGACGAAGGCGCGGTCGTTCATGAGAGCGAGGCTACGAGGCCGGGCTCACGGACCGCATCTGGATATGTCCCACCCCGGTACGCCTCACCGGGCGCGCAGCGATTCCAGCAACCGGGCCAGCGCCGCCCGCGTGTCGGCCAGATCGCCCGGCCCGCCGGCCGCGGCCAGCCACAGCGCCGCCTCGTTCATCGCGCCGGACAGCAGATGGGTCAGCGGCTCGACCGGCTGGCGCGCGATCACGCCCAGCTCGACCAGTTCGGTCAGCGCCTCGCCCAGGTGGCGTGCCGAGTTGTCCCTGTCCAGCCGCCGCCACTGCGCCCACCCGAGTACGGCGGGGCCGTCCACCAGCATGATGCGCTGCAGCAGGGGGTCGGTGCTGGCCGTCAGGAAAGCCTGACACCCGGCCACCAACTGCTCCCAGGGCTCGGTTCGCGCGTCGGCCGCCGCGACGACCCGCTCGGCCACCTCCTGCTGCACCTGTTCGAGCACGGCCTGGAACAGCTCGGACTTTCCGGCGAAGTGGTGGTACAGCGCGCCCTTGGTCACCCCGGCGGCGGCGACGATCTCGGCCAGCCCGACCGCCGCGTACCCGTGGTCGGCGAACAGCCGCCTGCTCTCGCGCAGCAGCGTCGCGCGGGTCTGCTCGCGTTGCTCGGCCCGGGTGGTCATGTCGGCCTCCAATTTGACATACCGATGGTATGCGAGCTAGCCTACCTGACATACTAGCGGTATGTGAAAGGAACCCTCATGAACGTCAGCAGCTTCTACCCCGTCATCGGCAGCTCCCGGCTGGCCGAGTCGCGCGACTTCTACGTGCGCCTGTTCGGTTTCGAGGTCACCTTCGAGGCCGACTGGTACGTCAGCCTGCGCCGGGATGCCTATGAGCTGGCCCTGCTCGACTATGACCACGCCACGGTGCCCGCCGCGTACCGCAGGCCCGCGCAGGGTGTCCTGCTCAACATCGAGGTGGACGACGTGGACGCCGAGTGGGAGCGCCTGGTGGTCCGGGAGGGGCTGAAGCCCGAGCTGGAGATCAGGACCGAGGACTTCGGCCAGCGCCACTTCATCGTCGCCGACCCCAACGGCATCCTGATCGACGTGATCACGAACACCCCGCCGTCGGAGGAGTTCGCCGGGGGATACGTGGCCGGATGACTGGCAAGTCTGGCCGCGGGGCCAGCGTAGGGGCCGGTTGAGAGGGGTACGTCCTGCGTTCCCCGATGAGGCGAGGAGACCCCGATGACCCCTGGTTGCGGCAACTGCAGTTGCTCGGACGCGATGTCCACCGGCACCCCTCCGCGCTGGCAGATCGTGCGCGTCGAGTAGCGGTCACGTCGCCCCCGCCCTTGCCGGCGGGCGGGGGCACGCCGGCGCGGTCAGCCCACGTTGACGTCGTTGAGCACGCTGACCTGGAACGCGATGGCCGCGGGCGTCGCGGCCGGGTCGAGACGCAACGCCTCCGCCCTGGCCATGGCCGCGGCGAACGTGGTCTCAGGGACCTGGTCGCCGTCGCCGTCCACGAGTTCGTCCAGGACGGGGTCGCCCTCGGCGAAGTTCAGCCAGGCCGTCAGCAACTGGGCGTCGAGCTGCCGGCGCGGGTCCGTGCCCCGCGGGGTCAGCACCCGGTACGCCCGCTCCCTGGTCGAGACGTCCACGACTTCTGAGAACACCCTGCTCATGTGCTCCACCGTGCGCAACATGCAGCCCGCCGCCACGCCGCCTCCCGGCCGGAAGCGCAGCGCCCAGAACGCCAGCAGCCTCGGCCCGCCGCCCGTCCCGGTGACGACCACGGTCGCCGTGTCCGCCGCCTGACCGCCGTCGTCGTCGGCCGACGTCACGCGCACGCCGTACACACAGGGCCGGGTCCACGTGTGGCGGGCGACGTCGCGCACGTCGCGCGGCCGCACGTCGGGGCTGGGGTCGGGGTCGGCGCCCGGCGGGTCGATCAGGTACGCGGTGCTCGTGCTCTCCCCGTCGCCCCACGTCCAGGTCACGGTCAGGTCGTCGCTGCCCGGATCGGTGCTGCGCGCCGCCCACTCCACCGCGGCGCCCGCGCGGGCCACGCGCGTGTCCGGCCCCGCGATCGCCGAGGCCGGCCCCTCGATCGCCGCGGTCGGCGCCGCGTTGGCCACCGTCACCGTCGCCGTGTCCCGGCCCGTGCGCCCGCCCTGGTCGGTGACGGTCAGCGTGGCCGTGAACGTGCCGTCGTCGCCGTAGACGTGCGCCGCCCGCGCGCCCGTGCCCGTCGTGCCGTCGCCGAAGTCCCAGGTGTAGGTGAGCGCGCTGGTCCCCGTCCCGCTGCCGGCGAACGTGATCGGCCCGCCCTCCACTCCTGTGTACGGTCCCCCTGCCTCGGCCTTCGGAGCCAGAGCCCGCTCGACCCGGTCACGGATCTCCACCGCGGCCTCACCGGAGATCTCCGGCGGGGTCGGGGAGTGGGCGCCGTCGGCGTAGTCGGGGTCGTCGCGGAAGTTGAAGTCGAGGTTCGCCCAGTCGTCGTGCCCGGTCAGCGTCTCGCCCGCGCTGGCGCGGCAGCCGGTGAAACCCAGGTTGTTGACGTCCACCGGGACCGTCCCGGCGTCCGTGGCGCCGTTCTCGTTCCAGTCGAGCGCGCCGTTGGCCCGCGCGCTGCTCAGGCCGCCCGCCCCGCCGTCCGCGCTCCAGAACGTGAAGTCCGTGCCGCCGTCACCGACGCCCGCCGACTCCACCAGCGCGCCCTCGTTGAGCCCGGTCAGCACGCGGCGGGAGTAGTCCAGCCGGTTCGGTCCCGTCACCTGCGGGATCAGCACGGTCTGGAAGGCGTAGCCCATGACGCTGATGTAGTTCGGCTTGCAGTTGATGTCGTCCGCGCCGCCGTGGCGCAGGCCCAGGTTGTGGCCGAACTCGTGCATGAGCGTGCCCGCTTGCTCCCTGACGGTGCCGACGTGGTGGCCCGAGGCGTCCACCCCCCAGGGCGCGCCGCCGAGCGTCACGATCACGTCGTTGCCGTGGATCTCGGCCCGCCCTGAGGAGGTGTCGCCGTCGCGTTCGTGCCCGAAGAGCACATAGTGGTAGACCTTGCGTTTGGCGTCGAGCGTCTGCGGCCTGCCCCGCTGGGCGACGGTCCCGAACGCGCCGGCCTTGATCGTGTCGAACTCCGACCACGTGGTCACGTCGTTCTCGTGGGCGAGTCGCTCGTCCTGGTCGATGTGCAGGGTGATGCCGGTGCTGCCGTCCGGGTTCGGCACCGGGGCGGCGGCGAACGCGGCGACGACGTCCTGCCGCGCGGCGGGCAGCAGAGCGTGGCCGGTCATGTGGTCCAGCTCCATGTAGATGTCCTTGCGGCGGGGGTTGGCGCCGGCCAGCGTGAGGTCCGCGACGCCGTCGCCGTTCGCGTCCACGCCCGAGGTCTCCCAGGCGTCGAGGATGCCGTCCTGGTCGGTGTCGCCGCTGACGGTGAGCGTCATCGTGCAGGAGGCCAGGACGGTGGAGCCGGTCCGCGACGAGGTGATCTCGATCGTGATGTCGTCCGTCGTGAGCGGCGTGGACGGGGCCGTCAGGTGCGCGTTCACGTTGACGCCGGTGCCGCCGCCCACGGTTCTGGTGAGATAGGCGTGGCGGGCGCCGTAGAAGTCGTTGTCGAGCATCACCGCGGTGAACGTGGCCTCGGGGTCGCCGCCGCCGGGGTTGCGGAAGCTGAAGTCGAGCGCGAACGTCTCACCTGGAGCCAGGGTCGGGTGCCGCGCACCGAACCCGCAACTCGCGGTCGGCGCCGCTGCCCTTTGACCGGGATTCACCCCTTGCCGGGCATTCACCCCATGACCGGGATTCGCCCCGACAAGCCCCGCTGCCAGGAGCAGCACCAAGGTCGTTTTCACGCCAAAGAAGATCACCTTCCAAAGATCATCAGAAACCCCGCATCGGGGAATGATTCCGGTGCTTCGCCCGTGACTCGTTGATTTCCGGCTCGTGCCGGATCGCCCAGTCGGCCAGCGCGGACAGCGGTTCGAGCAGCGTCCGGCCCAGTGGGGTCAGGCTGTACTCGACACTGGGCGGCACCGTGGGGAACACCTCCCTGCGCACCAGCCCGTCCACCTCCAGGTTGCGCAGCGTCCGGGTCAGCATGCGCTGGCTGATGCCCTCGACCGCGCGGTGCAACTGGTTGTAGCGCTGCGGCCCCTTCCCCAGCAGCGCCACCAGCAGGAGGCTCCAGCGGTCGCCCATGCGCCGGAACACGTCGCCGACCGGGCACGCCTCCAGCTCTTCCAGGGGCACCGGCCGCGGAAGCTCGTACGTCTGGATGGAGGGCACACGCGTGTTCGTACCTGACATCAAACTGCCTTCTTCCGGCCTACGGCGCGCGCGCCGCACGATGGTCCTCGCTGAAGCCTACGGAGGAGAAACACCGTGCCCAAGACCGTGATCATCAGTGGCGGCACCGACGGCATGGGCCGCGCGAGCGCCCTGGAACGGCTGGCGCGCGGCGACCGCGTCATCGTGATCGGCAGCAACCCGGCGAAGGGACAGGCGCTCCGCACCCAGGCCGGAGGCGGCGACCTGCGCTTCGTCCAGGCCGACCTGTCCTCGATCGCCGAGGTCGAGCGGGTCGTCGCCGTCATCGCTGAATCCTGCGACTCCGTGGACGCGCTGACCCTGTTCGCCAACCGGGTCAGCCCGCGGCGGCGGGAGAGCGCGGAGGGCCTGGAGTACACCTTCGCCCTGTACTACCTGAGCCGCTACCTGCTCAGCCACCGCCTGATCCCACTCCTCGACGCCGCCCCGGCCCCGGTGATCGTCAACGTCGCCGGGGTGGGCAACACGGCCGGCCGTATCGTCTGGGACGACCCCCAACTGACCCGCCGCTACGGCCGGATCCGCGCCCAGCTCCAGGCCGGACGGGCCAACGACCTGCTCGGCGTGGCCTTCGCCGACACCGCCGGAAGCAAGGCCCGCTACGTCCTCTACCACCCGGGCTTCACCCGCAGCGGCACCGGTGGACACGAGAATCCGCTGATCAGAGGCTCCCTCAAGGTGCTCGCCCGCCTCTTCGCCCGTCCGGTGGCGGAGGCGGTGCGGCCGATCGTGGACTGGATCGACCACCCTCCGGAGGCGGCGCTGTCCGCCTTCGATCGGGGGCGGGTGGTCGATCCCACCCTGAAAACCCTGGACCCTTTGGCGGCTGGGCGGCTGGCGGCGTACACCGAGGACCTGCTCCAACGAACGTGAACGCCCACGGCGCCTCTAGGACCGTCTGTGCCTGCACGTGATGAGCTCGCAGATTGAACGAGATCCACAGATGGGCGTCGGGGCGTGTCGTGCGTTGACCACCGGATGATGATCGGCGAACTGGGCGTCAGATATGACGATCCAGGGCACAAGATCGTGTTATCTTCCTGAATTCCCGTGGCGGCAGACAGATCTGGGGCAGCGATGTTCACGTACGAGTTCGGCCTGGTCGAGTGGCTGTGGGACACGAACGCCATCAGAGTCAACCTGCCCGGTGGCGACGAACGCGTGTTGTCCGGCAGCTACGACGAGGTGGTCTCGGTGTTGTCCGAACTCGGTAGCCAGGGGTGGGACGTGGCCACGTGCGCGGCCCAGAGCAACTGGCTGTTCTGGACTCTTCGGCGCCAGCGCTGACAGGTGCCCATCACGCCTCGGCTTCACCCCGCACGGATGTTCAGCCGCCCAACTCCTGCCCGAGAGCGCTGAGCCGACTGGCGCGACGCTTGTACTCCTGAAGGTCTTCACAGGCGATTCGCCGACGCCTGCCTACCAGCCGGAAGGGGATCTTTCCGGACTCCAGGAGCTTGATCAGAAAGAGGCGGGAGACGTTCAGCACGTCGGCTGCTTCCTGGGTGGTCAGCTCAGCACGCGATGGTACGACCACGCGATTCGGCACCCCATCTCGCAGTAAACGGAAATCGGATAGTCGGTTTACGCCCGTTGTCACTGGGTGTCTATTAAGTTGGTCAGCGCGCAAATGATCTGCGGCCAGGATGCCACGGCACGCCACGCCTGGGATGCGCTTTCCAACGGACGGCAACCAATGTCTGAGGTGTGAGATGGGCAGACGCAAGCATCAACGTCCCTGGGATCCACCCTGGGTGAAGATCGCTGGACTTGTCGTCGCGGTTGTCTCCCTGCTCATCGCCGGATTGAGCCTCATCAACGGCGGCGACAAGGGTCAAGGTTCGAGGGTTAACCCGCCCGTGCCGTCGCCTCATCATCAACCCGGCGAAGCGGTCACCCAAGTAGTTCCGGAGGTTGCCGATTCTCAAATTAAGGCAGTCCCATTACCGTTTGTCGGGACGTGGGTAGGTCTGGTGGACGATGAGGACCTCGATACCCCTTTTCCAGTAGAGATCCAGATCCAGAAAGGTGGACTCGGCCAGACGGTAGGAAAGGTCAAATATGAGACATTTGATTGCAGGGGCGTCATCAGGCTTTATGAAGTCTCATCACGTGAATTGTCTGTCCAGGAAAGGATTGCGGACGGTGATCACTCCTGTGACGAAGATCTTGTCATCCTGGAGTACCGACCCAACGGAACCCTCCACTACAGCTACAACGACGGCGAGGCGCGCGGAACGCTGAGCAAGAAGACTGGTTGAGACCACCGCGAAGACCGAACCCCTCTTGACCCTGACCCTCCGTCAGGGGTCGAGCACCGACTCCATGTCAACCAGATACGACAGATCGGTCCTGAAGTCCGACCTCCAGGCCATCCACGCCAAAGCGTCCCCGGCCTGCTCGCAGCGGCCCACACCGGCCGAGAACACCCGGCAACGACCCCAAGCTCCCAACCCCCGCACCCAACGGGCTAAACCGACTTCCCCGACAGCTCAGACCCGGTCGAAACGCCCGAACGGAACCTCACGGCCGCCGACGCGGCAGGCGACCTCATCACCACCCTCCAGGACCTCGTCAGGTTTGACGCCATGGCCCACCTGATGTGCGACGGGCGGATGGACGGGTGCTCACCATCGGCCAGCTCGCCGCCCACGCCGGAGTGACGGTACGCGCCGTCCGCCACTACCACCACCTCGGCCTGCTGGCCGAGCCGGAGCGGGACGCATCCGGATATCGTCAGTACGGCGCCGCCGCGGTCGTCGACCTGATCCGGATCAAGACCCTGGCCGAAGCCGGGGTCCCCCTCACCCGGACCGACGAACTCCTGCACGCCGAGCCCGGCCACTTCGCCGAAGCCATCACCGAGATCGACTTCTTGGATGGCGCCACTTGGTGATCGTATCCCTGTGAGCCCTCGTTACCGATGGCCGCCAGGGCGCCGCTGGGGCAGTTGACGGCTGCATTATCCACAGCACACGCTCAGGGGCGGAGGCCCGGCTCGCGTGCGCGATTTTGACGTCGGCGAACGCCATCTGTTCCGCATGTTGTCCGGCAGTTACGACGGCAGTCGCATCTGCCCGCAATCCACGCGGCTCGTACGGTCCGCCAATGGCCTCTTGGTAGGACTTGATCAACCGGCGGGCGTTGCGGTGCGCGCAGGGCCGCCGAAGCCACATCCTCAGGCAGCCTCAACGCAGGCGCAACAGCAGGACCTCGGCCACGTGGGGAGCGCGAGGGTTCTCCCTCGCCCGGGGTGTGGGGCAGAGCCCCACAGTCACAGCCCGACCCCAATGCGCGAAGCGCCCAATAGGGAGGACCTTTGCCAGTCAGCCCTGAACTCTGAAGCGCGAAGCGCGGCTTGTGAAGACCTTGTCTGTCAGCACTCGATCACGTTGACGGCCAGGCCGCCTCGGGATGTCTCCTTGTACTTGTCCAGCATGTCTCGGCCTGTGTCGCGCATCGTCTTGATGGCCTTGTCCAGGCTGACGAAGTGGCGGCCGTCGCCTCGCAGGGCTATGCGGGCCGCCGTGATGGCCTTGATGCTGGCCACCGCGTTCCGTTCGATGCACGGGATCTGGACCAACCCGCCGATCGGGTCGCAGGTCAACCCAAGGTTGTGCTCAATGCCGATCTCTGCGGCGTTCTCCACCTGCTCGGGGGTGCCGCCCAGGACCTCGGTCAGGCCCGCCGCGGCCATCGAGCACGCTGAGCCGACCTCGCCCTGGCAGCCCACCTCCGCACCCGAGATCGACGCGTTCTCCTTGAACAGGACGCCGACCGCGGCGGCCGTCAGCAAGAAGCGGACCACTCCCTCATCATCCGCCTGCGGGACAAAGCGCGTGTAATACGTAAGAACCGCAGGGATGATGCCCGCCGCGCCGTTCGTCGGGGCTGTCACGATGCGGCCTCCTGCCGCGTTCTCCTCGTTCACGGCCAAGGCGAACAGCGACACCCAGTCCATCGTCTGCAGCGGGTCCTTCTCCGGGGATTCGCTGCACAACCGGCGGTGGAGCTGGTGGGCGCGGCGCCGTACCTTCAGACCGCCGGGCAGTACGCCCTCCTTGCTGATCCCGCGCCGCACGCACTCGGCCATCACGCGCCAAAGGTTGAGGATGCCCTCGCGGATCTCCTGCTCGCTGCGCCCGAACGCCTTCTCGTTCTCCAGCATGAGCCCGGAGATCGACAGGCCGGTGTTGTGGCAGTGCTTCAGGAGCTCTTCCGCCGTGGTGAACGGATACGGCAGGACGGTGTCGTCGGGCTTGATGCGGTCGGCGCCGGTGGCGTTCTCGTCGACGACGAAGCCGCCGCCCACGGAGAAGTACACCTTTTCGCGGAGTTTCTCCCCGTCCGAGGCGAAGGCGGTGAAGCGCATGCCGTTCGGGTGCTCGGGCAGGCTGATCTTGCGTTCGAAGACCAGGTCCTCGCCCACGACGAACGGGATCTCGCGCTCGCCGTAGAGACGCACGGTGCCGGCGGCGCGCATGGCGGCGAGGCGTTCGTCGACGGTGTCGACGTCCACGAGTTCCGGCTTCTCGCCGGACAGGCCGAGCAGTACGGCCTTGTCACTGCCGTGACCCTTGCCGGTCAGGCCGAGGGAACCGTAGAGGATGGCCTCGACCCGGGCGGTCCGCTCCAGGAGGCCGTCTTCGTGCAGGCCGCGGGCGAACTTGTGCGCGGCTGCCATCGGGCCGCCGGTGTGCGAGCTCGACGGGCCGATTCCGATCTTGAAGAGGTCGAAGACGCTGATCGCCATTGATGCGTCCTTCCGCAACAGGGGGGAGGGCGGTGCCGGGGCCCGGTGGCGGACCCCGGCGGGTGGTCAGGAGTCGCCGGAGGTGAGTGCTCCGTACTCCTCGGCCGAGAGAAGGTCCTCCGGGTCGCCTTGGAGGCGGATCCGGAACATCCAGCCCTCGCCGTAGGGCTCGCTGTTGACGAGCGAGGGGTCGTCCACGACGGCCTGGTTCACCTCGGTGACCTCGCCGCCGACCGGCGCGTAGATCTCGCTCACCGACTTGGTCGACTCGACCTCGCCGATGGAGTCGCCGGCCTCGACGTTCGAGCCCGCCTCGGGAAGCTGCACGAAGACGACGTCACCCAGGGCCTCGGCCGCGAAGGCCGTGATGCCGACGGTCACGGTGAGGCCGTCGTCGAGACCGGCCACCCATTCGTGCTCCTTGGTGTAGCTCAGCTCGTCAGGGATGCTGCTCACTTACGTCCTCCTGCTGGTTACTGATTCTCGCCCGTCACGAACGGGCGCTGCGCTTGTAGAAGGGCAATGGGACGAGGTCCATGCCTTCTTGGCTGCCCCGGATGTCCACGGCCACGCCTTCGCTGACACCAGTGTCCACGTAGGCCATCGCGATGGGCTTACCCAGGGTCTGGGAAGGGGCCCCGCTGGTGACCTCGCCGACCACGGCGCCGTCCTTGGTCACCGGGTACCCGTGGCGGGGGACCCGGCGCCCGTGCGCGACCAGTCCGACCAGGCGCCGCCGCGGCGGGTCGTCCTTGACCGCCTCCAGCGCCGCCCTGCCGACGAAGTCACCGGGCTTGTCGAATTTCACCACTCTGCCCAGGCCCGCGTCGAACGGGGTGAGCGCGGTGGACAGCTCGTTGCCGTAGAGCGGCATGCCGGCCTCGAGACGCAGCGTGTCGCGCGAGGACAGTCCGGCCGGCATCAGCCCGTACGGCTCGCCCGCCTTGACCAGCGCGTGCCACAGCGGCACCGCGTCCTCGTTGGCGACGAACAGCTCGAAGCCGTCCTCGCCGGTGTAGCCGGTGCGGGCGATGAGGGCCTGGGCGCCGGCGACCACGCCGGGCAGCCCCGCGTAGTACTTGAGCCCCTCAAGGTCGGCGTCGGTGAGCGTGGAGAGGATCTCCTGGGCGCGCGGACCCTGCACGGCGACGAGCGCCCACTGCTCGGACTGGTCGTCCACGGCGGCGTCGAACCCGGCGGCGCGCGCGGTCAGCTCGCGGGCCACGAGGAGGTAGTTGGAGGCGTTGGCCACGACCATGAAGCGGTCCTCGGCGAGCCGGTAGACGATCAGGTCGTCGAGGACGCCGCCGTCCTCACCGACGATCATCGTGTAGCGGGCCCGGCCGGGGACGAGCGCCGAGAGGTGGCCGACGAGCGCGTAGTCGAGGGCCTCGCCGGCCTGCGGGCCGGTCAGGAAGATCTCGCCCATGTGCGAGAGGTCGAACAGTCCGGCGGCGGTGCGCACGGCGTTGTGCTCGGCGGACTCGCTGCCGTAGCGCAGCGGCATCAGCCAGCCGGCGAAGTCGGTCAGCGTCGCGCCGAGACTCTCGTGAACGTCTCGCAACGGTGTCGGTCGGGACATTGGTCTTCGCACCTCAGGGCAGGGTCGGATGCCAGCATCCTCCCCCTCTGTCATCGATGCCTGAGAGCTTCGCCCGGGTTTTGCCGGACTTTCACCTTCGGCGAGGCCCGGAGGCCTGCTTTCCAGAGGCACCTCGCCCGAGCGGTCCTTTGCCTTGAGAGGTTCGCGGGGAGGGCTTGCTCCTTCAGGGGCTCTGACCGGATTGTCAGAACGCTCTCCCGCACGGGTTCACCGGTGTCTTGGTCCAGCCTAGTGCCGTCACGGGGGTGTTGTCGCGTGTGGATCGCGCAGATCGATCTCTTCTGTGAGCTTGTGAAGGGTCGTGGCGCCGATGCGGCCCTCTGTGTACATCTGGCCGAGCGTCTCGCGTTGCGCCCTGGCGAGCTCGTCGCGCAGGTCATGGGGCGCGCGGGTGTGCGCCTCGACCGCGAGCAACTGCCGCTGCGCCCACAGCGTGCCGGTGTCGAGCCGGTGGGAGATCTGGTCGAGTCTGCGCATCGCCGCCGCGGCCGCCGCCTGCCGCGCCCGCGCCTCCTCCGGCGCCGCCAAACCCCCACTCTCCGGTACGGCGGAGCGGCACGTGAGCAGGGCGAACCCGCTGACCAGCACCACCGAGGCGGCGGCGAAGATCAACGCGTCCTGGGCGGGCAGCGCCGGGATGGCCAGTGCGATGGCCAGCGTCGAGGCCCCCCGGGTGCCGCCCAATGTCACGGCCCGCACGTTGCGCCGGTCCACGGCCAGCGCGAACGCCAGCCGTACCAGAAAGGTGGCGCCCAGCAGGGCGGCGGTCACGAGCAGGACCGTCGCGATCGGCAGGCCGGAGTGCGCGGCGCCCAGGTCGCGGAGCTGGAGCCCGAGCAGGACCGCGAGCGTCCCGCCGAGCAGGAACGTCAGGACCTGCCAGGTGATCCGCTCGGTGGCCCGTGCGGGGGTGTGGAAGAGGCGGCCGCGCGCGCCGACGTAGAAGCCGGCGGCGGTGACGGCGAGCGGGCCGGACAGTCCGAGCTTGCTCGCGCTGACCTCGGCGACGAACGGCGTGGCCAGCGAGAGCACGATCAGCGTGCCCGAGTCGGCCAGGCGGCGGCGCAGGTGCACGACGGCCCAGCCGATCGCGAGGCCGGCCAGCGCGCCGCCGGCGATCGCGCCGGCCAGTTGGAGCGCGGCCACGGAGACGGTTTCGGGGCGTTTGAGCTGTTCCAGGCCGATGGCCAGCAGGACGACCGCGACGCCCTCGTTGATCAGGCTCTCCCCGCGCAGCACGGTGAGCACGCGTTCCGGCGCGCCGAGCCGGTCCAGGACGAGCGCCTGAGTGGGTGCGAGGGCGGCGCCGACGGTCAGCGCGGCGCCCCAGGGCAGGCCGGGGAGCAGCAGGTGCGCGACGAGGGTGACGGCGCCGGCGGTGGCCAGGGTGAGGCCGACGCCCAGCAGCATGATCGGCCGCCAGGCGGCGCGCGACTCGCGGGGCGCGCTGCGCGAGGTGGCGTGGTGGTAGAGCAGGGGCGGGATGAGCAGGGTCAGGACGACGTAGGGGTCCATGGACACGACCGGCACCCAGGGCAGGATGCCCACGAGCATGCCGAGCAGCACGAGGAACGGCAGGGGCGGCAGCCGCCACCTGGTGCTGAGAAAGCGGGCCAGCACGATGGAGACGGCGACGAGCGCGGCGATGATCACCAGGTCGCTGGACAAAAGCTCGGGCTCCCTCCTGAGGGGGACGGGTTCCGGACAACGGTGGCGAGCCTAAGGGGGAAGTGTCCGGAAATGTCCGAGCTTGGAGGGTGGGGTGATCAGTGTTTGCCGAGAGGTTCAGGTGTCCCGCGTGTCGCTTGCCCTGCCTTTAGCGGGTCTTTCATCGCACACGACGCGGCCGGCCGTCCCCCCGGATGAACGGCCGGCCACGAGGTGTGGCCGGGAACCTGGCACACCCCAGCGGTTCCCGGCCACGTCTGTACGACCGGCGCCTGGCGGGACGCCGGCCGTACATGCTCCTCTAGATGCGCTGCCAGAGCGCGGGTGTGCCGGGCGGCTCCCAGCCGGGCAGGCTCGTGTGGCTCTGCAGGCACCGGTAGCTGGCGCCCTGGTAGCTCACGGTCGTGCCGGCCGTGTAGGAGGTGTACGGCGCCCATTCGTTGCCGGTGCTGCCCACGGTCAGAGTGAACGTGGCCGAGCGGTCCGTGCTGGTGCCGTCGCCGTTGAGCGTGATCGGGTAGCTGCCCACCGCGACCGAGGACGTGGTCGCGATCGACACCGCGGCGGTCTGGCCCGCGGTGATGGTGGCCGGGCTGAAGCTCACCGTCACGCCCTGGGGCGCTCCTGAGGCCGTCAGCGTGATCTGCTGGGCCTGGCCGGAGGTGACCTGGGTGTTGACGGTGGCGTTCGCGCTGCCGCCCGGCTGGACCGAGGCGGAGGCCGGGCTGACCGAGAACGAGTAGTCGTTCTGGACCTGCCCGATCGTCAGGTTGAACGCGGCGGAGCGGTCGCTGTCAGCGCCGTCGCCGTTGAGGGCGATCTGATAGCTGCCGTTCGCCGCCGCCGCGGACGCGGCGACCGTGACCGTCGAGGACTGGCCCGCCGTGATCGTCTGCGGGCTGAAGGAGACGGTCACCCCGGCCGGGACGTTGCCGGCGGAGAGGCTGACCTGCTGCGCCTGGCCGGAGGTGACCGCGGTGGTGAGCGTCGTCGTCGCCGACTGGCCCGGTTGGAGGGTTGCCGAGGCCGGGCTCACCGCGATGGAGTAGTCGTTCTGCTGCGACTGGCCGACGGCCAGGGTCCACAGCGCGTGCGCGGCCGCGTCGGCGTTGCGGTCGAGCGCGGTCGTGTTGATGTTGGACGGGTAGGTGTCGCACGCCGAGTGGTAGCAGCGGTCGAACGACTGGTTGGCCTGCCCGCCCCACTTGGCGGCCTGGGCGGCAGTCTTGCGCTCGCTCGCCCCGGTGAAGACGCCGCCGACGCGTACGCCCGCGTTCTTGAACGAGGCGTGGTCGCTGCGCCCGTCACCGATGCGCTCCGGCTCGGTCTGCACCCCGATCGAGGTGTAGTAGTCGTTGAACAGCCGCTGCAGCGCCACGTCGTCGTCATAGACGAAGTAGCCCGGGTTGGGCGAGCCGGTCATGTCGAAGTTGAGGTACGCCTCGACGCCCGCCGCACCACCGTTCTGCACGTAGTAGCGCGAGCCGATCAGGCCCTGCTCCTCGGCGCCCCACCAGCCGAACCGGACGTGCTTGGTCACCGTCGGCCGCTGGGCGGCCAGGGTCAGGGCGATCTCCAGCAGGGCCGAGGAGCCCGAGCCGTTGTCGTTGATCCCCGGTCCCGCGGCCACGCTGTCGAGGTGGGCCCCGAGCATGATGGTCTGGTTGGTCGGGCCGCCCGGCCAGTCGGCGATGAGGTTGCTGCCGCCGCTGAAGGTCTGGATCCGGGTGGTGTAACCGGCCGCGTCCAGCTTGCCCTTGATGTAGTTGACCGAGGCGGTGTACCCGGGACGTCCCGAGGCCCGGTTGCCGCCGTTGGCCGAGGCGATCGACTGGAGCTGGCTGAGGTGGGCTGTCACGTTGGCGACCGGGATGTTGGGCGGCGCCGCGACGGCCTGGGCGCTCGTGGCGCCGGCGAGGGGGGCCAGGGCGGCCACCACGATGGTGGCCAGCCCTGACACTAGGAGTTTCTTCACAGCGGCTGCCAGAGTGCGAGCACGTTCGGCGGCTCCCAGCCGGGCAGGCTGGTGTGGCTCTGCCGGCAGCGGTAGCTGGCGCCCTGGTAGGTGACGACCTGGTTGACCGTGTAGGAGGTGTACGGCGCCCATTCGGTGCCGGTGCTGCCCACGGTCAGCGTGTAGGTGGCCGTCTTGCTGCCGCTGGCGGCGGTGCCGGTGAGCGTGATCGGGTAGGAGCCCGCCGCGACGCCGGAGGTGGTGGCGACGGTCACCTGCGAGCTCTGGCCCGCGGTCACGGTGGCCGGGCTGAAGGTCACGGTCACGCCCGAGGGCTGGCCGGAGGCCGCCAGCGTGATCTGCTGGGCGGAGCCGCTGGTCACCGCGGTGTTCACGGCGGTCTGGGCGGAGCCGCCCGGCTGGGTCGAGCCGGAGGCCGGGCTGACCGCGAACGAGAAGTCGTTCTGGACCTGCCCGATCGTGAGGTTGTAGGTGGCGTTCTTGTCGACGGCGGTGCCGTCCGCGGTCACCTGTACGGCGTGGCCGCCCACCGGGCTGCCCGCCGAGGTCGTCAGCGTCAGCGTCGAGGTCTGGCCGGCGGTGATCGTGGCCGGGTTGAACTGGGCCGTGACGCCGCTGGGCAGGGTACCGGCGCGCAGCGTGATCTGCTGGGCGTTGCCGCTGGTCACCGTGGTCCTAACCGTGCTCGTGACCTGCCCGCCGGGATCGGTCTGGCCGGAGGCCGGATCGAGCGTGAGCGAGAAGTCGTCGGTCGGGGCCGTGCAGGTCGGCTCGCCGGACTGGGCGCCCAGGCGGATGCCGTCGAAGGCGGCCTTGACCACGTTGAACTCGGCGCAACTACCGGGCCACAGCTCCTTGGCGGACTGCAACGCGGCGACGCGGACCTTGGTGTGCGTCCACGGCGACGTCTTCTTGTTGAGGGTGTTCATGAAGACCTGGGCGGCCTTGCGGACGCCGATGCCGGTGATCGCCGGGCCGTTGTCACAGCGGGTGCTGGCGGGCTTGCCCGGAGGGTTGGTGCCCTCTGCCATCAGGTAGAACCAGTGGTTCTGCGGGCCCGCGCCGGCGTGCACCTCGGGGAAGGACCCCGGGGTGTAGCAGTTCGGGTGGCCGAGAGCCGACGGGTTGTACATGTTGCGGATCGGGCCGCCGCCCAGCGCCGGCTCCTCGCCGACCAGGTAGTCCGGCGGGTCGTTCGGGTTGTTGACGTAGTGCTCGGTGACGGCGCCGAAGATGTCACCGGTGGACTCGTTCAGGCCGCCGGCCTCGTTGCCGGAGCCCGCGCCGCCGGGCGTGGTCTGGAAGATGGCGTGGCCGTACTCGTGGCCGACGACGTCCATCGAGACCAGGTTCTTGCGGGCGGCGCCGCTGGCGCCGTTGTGGCCGTAGTTGGTGTACGAGCCGTTCCAGAACGCGTTGGCCTGGGCGAGGCCGACACGGGCCGGGAATCCGCCGCCGGAGCCGTTGATGCCGTTGCGGCCGACCCACTCCCGGAGCATGTCCCATTCCTTCTGGACTCCGTAGAGGACGTCGACGCAGGCGGTCGTCAGGTCGGTGGCGCCGCCGTTGCCCCAGGGGCTGGAGCCGGTGAAGGCGGAGCCGTTCTGGCCGCCGCACTGGATGCCGCGGCGGTTGGGGTCGACCATCGAGGTGGCCTGGGTGTCGATCTGGACGGTCCCGACGTAGTGGGCCCGTCCCTCGGCGGCCTTGACCAGCTCGACCTCGTCGATGACCGCGCCGGTCAGCGCGTCCACGTAGACGGTCCTGTTGTTGGACGGGCCGGTGACCGTGGTCGCGTACGCCAGCCTCGGGGTCTTGCCCGCGGCGTGGACGACCAGCGACGGCGCGCTGACGCTGTCGACCTTCTTGATCCGCGCCTGCGAGGTGGCGGCGGCGGTGGCCGCGCTCACCTTCGGCGTGGTGCCGACGTTGATGACGGCCCGCTGGCCGGTGGTGACGTCGGTGACCGACTGGCCGGAGGCATCCGTCGTGACGACCACCTCGCCGCCGTAGACGGGCAGGCCCTTGTGGGTGCGCGAGTAGGTGAGGAACTGGATGCCGTTCGCGCCGGGGATGTTCGCCTGGAGCTGGTATGCGTCATCCTGCGCTGTGCGCAAGGAAGGAGCGAATGCGGCAAGCGCGCCCTGCGCCGAGGTGACGGCGCTCTTGGACTCGCTTGGGGTTGGGGGATCTTGTCCGGCCTGCGCCGCCTGGGGTACCAGGGTCAGCGCCAGCGCGAGTAACGCGGCGGCCGACACTTTGAGCTTGGGGTTCACTCTCGTGGCTCCTTGGGGGGTGTGAATCTGGCTGGAGTCAACCCCAAGCTGACATCAGGGGCTCACGCACCGTAACCCCACAATTTGTCATAACGTCACACTATGGGCGCCATGTCGCCGCAGCCACGCGTTGTACGTGGGGTTGCGCATCGCCTCTGACCAATAGGTCTTGGTGACCGCCTGGACGAGGTCCTTGGAGTGCGGAGCCAGCGCTCCGTGCTCGGTCCAGCCGATCAGGTGACGCATCTTCATCGGCGATCCGACCAGCGGCCTGATCACGATGCCGTCCCGCGCCGGGCTCGTGGCCTGGAACAATCCGACGCAGCGGCCCTCCGCGATCAGGTCCAGCGCCACGCTCAGGTCCACCTTGAACCCGACCATCGGCGAGAACCCGTGATCGGCGCACGCGGTCCAGAAATGCTCGCGCGGACCCGACTCCAGCAGGGCGTGCTGCGCCCACTGCTCCTTGGCGAGATCCGCCAGATCGATCTCGTCGTGCGCCGCCAGAGGGTGACTGGCCGTCAACCCCACGAAGACCGGCTCGACCGCGATCTCGGCGTAGACGGCGCCCTGGGGCGGCTGCAACTCGTGGCCGGGATAGTCGTCCAGCGTGGCCAGTTCGATGCGCTCCGACTCCAGCAGACCGGGAAGGACCTCTGTGGTCTCCTCGGTACGCAGGCTGATGTCGGCCTCGGGTAACAGGCGGCGCAGGGCCTTGGCCGCGTAGATGGCCAGCCGGGTGAGGGCGCAGCCGACGCGGATGGTGTCGCGTTCGTCCCGCGCGTGGCGGCGGGCGTCACGCGCCAGGTCGTCGAAGGCGGGTAAGACGGAGCGCGACCTCAACAACAGCCAGCGGCCCAAGGGCGTGGGCGTCGTTCCTTCGCGGCCCCGCTCGAACAGCGGGCCGCCGAACTGCCGCTCGATGCGGCGAAGCTGCGCCGCGAGCGCGGGCTGGGACATCCCGAGCGACGTCGCCGCCTTGGAGATGCTCCCGGTGTCCGCGATCGCACATACGACTCTGAGATGCCGGACCTCGAGCTCCACACTTCGAGAGTAAAAGTAAAGAAGCTTTCCAGTAAGACCCAATTCAGAATTGGCTGCTGACCTGGCGTTCACCGGGCCGACATGACCCGTCCTACCTCGTGTACTACCGCGGCGGCGGGATCCGGGGCCCTTGCGGAAGTTGTGACCCCCGGACTTGACTGGCCACCCCTTCCGGCGTTGGCGGGGTCCCGTCAGGGTGTGGCGGCGGCGGTCAGGGCGTGGAAGAGGGCGGGGTCGCGGCCCGCCTCGGGGTGCCATTGAACGGCCAGCGCGAAGGGGTGGGCGTCGAGTTCGACCGCCTCGACGGTGCCGTCCTCGGCACGGGCGCTCACGGTCAGACCGGCGCCCAGGCGGTCCACGGCCTGGTGATGGTAGTGGGGCACGGGGAGCGGCGCCTCGCCGAGCACCTTGGCCAGGCGGGTGCCGGGCTCGGCGGTGACGGGCAGGTGTCCGAACGTGCCGGGCGCGGGGGAGTGGCCCTCGTGTCCGGTCACGTCGGGCAGATGCTGGTGAAGCGAACCACCGAGGGCGACGTTGAGCACCTGCAGGCCCCGGCAGATCCCCAGGAAGGGCACCCGAGCCTCCAGGGCCGCCGCCATCACCCCAAACTCCGCCTCATCACGAAATTTCCTGACATAGGACACGCGATCATGCGGAGCCTGGTCATACCGGGCAGGATCGATGTCACCGCCTCCGGCCACGATGAGACCGTCGAGCCGGCCGACGAGCCCGGCGGGATCGCCGGCCGGAGGCAGGATGACCGGCTGCCCACCGGCCGCCGCCACCTGCTCCACGTACATGTACGGCAGCAGCGCCGCGTCCATCTCCCACACGGTGAACCGCGCGGGCTCCACATAACACGTGATCCCGATAACCGGTCGCATACTCACATCCTCACGCATCGGACCGCCAGGGGCCTCCGGCATCGGGCGGCCGAGCCGCATGGGCCGAACTGCCCGAGGCATATGGGGCGGACCGCCCGAGGCGCGTGTGTCGGGTGGTCCGAGGCGCGTGTATCGGGTGGGCCTGGGCCGTGGGCGTCGGGCGGGGCTGGGCCGTGGGTGTCGGACTTGCCGTGGGAGTGGGCCGGCGTGGGTCGTCGCGGTGGCCCGCCCCGCGCGGCCGCCGGCCGTGGCCCTGGAGTGCCGCCCGCCCCGTGCGGTGGGTGGCGGGGGCGGCGGCTCTGCCGTAACGGATCAAACGCGTCAGACCCGCCACAACAGAGCAGAAGTCCGACGCGACAGATCAGAGGGGGGTGACATAGGCGCTGGAGATGCCGCCGTCGACCAGGAACTCGGAGGCGGTGATGAAGCTGGCGTCGTCGCTGGCGAGGAAGGCGACCGCGGCGGCGATCTCGGCGGCCTCGGCGAAGCGGCCGACCGGCACGTGGACCAGGCGGCGCTGGGCGCGCTCGGGGTCCTTGGCGAACAGTTCGCGCAGCAACGGCGTGTTGACCGGGCCGGGACACAGCGCGTTGACCCGGATGCCCTCGCGGGCGAACTGCACCCCCAGCTCGCGCGACATCGCCAGCACCCCGCCCTTGGACGCGGTGTAGGAGATCTGCGAGGTAGCCGAGCCCATCACGGCCACGAACGAGGCGGTGTTGATGATGGAGCCCTTGCCCTGCCGTCGCATGTAGGGGAGGACGTGTTTGCAGCACAGGTACACGCTGGTCAGGTTGACCTCCTGCACGCGCCGCCAGGCGTCGATGCCGGTCTCCAGGATGGAGTCGTCGTCCGGCGGCGAGATGCCGGCGTTGTTGAAGGCGATGTCGACGCTGCCGTAGGTGTCGAAGGCGGTGGCGTACATGCGGGCGACGTCCTCGTCGGCGGTCACGTCGGCGCGCACGAAGATCCCGCCGACCTCCTCCGCGGCCTGCTTGCCGGCGTCCTCGTCGATGTCGACGCAGACCACCCGGGCGCCCTCCTCGGCGAACCTGCGCGCCGTGGCCAGCCCGATCCCGCTGCCCGCGCCGGTGATGACGGCGACGCGGTCCTGCAAACGCTGCATGTCTATGACTCCCAGGAGATGAAGACGTTCTTGGTCTCGGTGAAGGCGCTGAGGGCGTCGGGCCCGAGTTCGCGGCCCAGCCCCGACTGCTTGAAGCCGCCGAACGGGGTCCAGTAACGCACCGACGCGTGCGAGTTGACCGACAGGTTTCCGGCCTCGACCGCGCGGGCCACCCGCAGCGCCCGGCCGACGTCGCGGGTCCAGATGGACCCGCTCAGGCCGTAGGGGGTGTCATTGGCGATGCGTACGGCGTCCGCCTCGTCCTGGAAGGCCACCACCGACACCACGGGCCCGAAGATCTCCTCGGTGAACGCGCGGTCGGTCACCCGCGAGGTGAGGACGGTCGGCGGGAACCAGTAGCCGGGCCCGTCCGGGCAGGCGCCCTGCAGATGCGGCCGCTCGACGAACCCGCGCACGCGCTCCAGGTGCTCGGCGCTGATCAGCGGCCCCATCTCGGTGCTCTCGTCGAGGGGATCGCCGACCTTCACCTCCAGTACGGCGGCGCCCAGCCTCTCCAGGAACTCTTCATGGACGGCCTGCTCGACCAGGATGCGCGATCGGGCGCAGCAGTCCTGCCCGGAGTTATCAAACACGGCATACGGCGCACTTTTCGCCGCTTTTTCGAGATCAGAGTCCCGAAAGACGATATTTGCGGATTTGCCGCCTAGCTCCAGCGTCAAGCGCTTCACGTGGCCCGCGGCCTTCGCGGCGATCTCCTTGCCCACCTCGGTCGAGCCGGTGAACACGATCTTGGCCACGTCCGGATGCTCGACCAGCCGGGCCCCGGCGACCTCGCCCGCCCCCGGCAGCACCTGGAGCACGCCCTCCGGCAGCCCCGCCTCCAGCGCCAGCTCGGCCAGCCGCAGCGCGGTCATCGGCGTCCACTCGGCCGGCTTCACCACAACGGTGTTGCCCGCCGCCAGCGCCGGCGCGACACCCCAGGTCATGACCACCATGGGGAAGTTCCACGGCACGATCACGCCCACGACGCCCAGCGGCTCCTGGAAGGTGACGTCCACGCCGCCGGGCACCGGGATCTGCAGGCCGTGGTTGCGTTCCGGGGCGCCGGCGTAGAAGTGCAGCACGTCGCGGACGTTGCCGGCCTCCCAGCGGGCGTTGCCGATCGTGTGGCCGGCGTTGGCGACCTCCAAGTGGGCCAGTTCCTCGCCGTGGCGGTCCACCAGGTCGGCGAACCGGCGCAGCAGCCTCGCCCGGTCACCCGGCGACACCTGGCGCCAGCCCGCGTATGCCCGCTTGGCACGCTCCACGGCCCGGTCGGCCTCGGCCGCGTCGGCGAGTTCGACCTCGGCCACGACGGCTTCCGTGGCCGGATTGATGATCTTCATGCTGGTCCCTTACAGACGCTCGAAGCCGCGGAACATTTCCCAGTCTGTGACCGCCGCGTCGAAGGCGGCCAGTTCGACGCGCGCGTTGTTGGCGTAGTGGGCCACGACGTCCTCGCCGAAGGACTCCCTGGCCAGCTTCGAGCCCTCGAACAGGGCGAGCGCGTCGCGCAGCGTGTGCGGCACGGTCTCGGCGCCGGAGGCGTAGGCGTTGCCGGTGAAGGCGTCCTCCAGGTCGAGCTCGTGGTCGACGCCGTGCAGGCCGGCCGCGATCAGCGCGGAGACGGCCAGGTACGGGTTGACGTCGCCGCCCGGCACCCGGTTCTCCACCCGCAGCGAGTGGCCGTGGCCGACCAGGCGCAGCGCGCAGGTGCGGTTGTCCACGCCCCACTTGACCGCGGTCGGGGCGAAGCTGCCTGGCACGTAGCGTTTGTAGGAGTTGATGTTCGGCGCGTAGAAGAGCGTGAGCTCGCGCAGGAAGGCGAGCTGGCCGGCGATGAAGCGGGCGCCGAGCTCGGACATGCCGTGCGGCCCCTCGCCGGCCATCACCGGTTCGCCGGCGGTGCCGCGCAGGCTGATGTGGATGTGGCAGGAGTTGCCCTCACGCTGGTTCGGCTTGGCCATGAAGGTGATCGAGCGGCCCTCCTGGGCGGCGATCTCCTTGGCGCCGGTCTTGTAGATCGCGTGGTTGTCGCAGGTTCTGAGCGCCTCGTCGTAGCGGAAGGCGATCTCGTGCTGGCCCAGGTTGCACTCGCCCTTGGCCGACTCCACGTACAGGCCCGCGCCCTCCATGCCCTGCCGGATCCGGCGCAGGAGCGGCTCGATGCGGCCGGTGCCGAGGAGGGAGTAGTCGACGTTGTAGAGGTTCGCGGGGGACATGTCGCGATATCCGCGCTTCCACGCCTCCTCATAGGAGTCCTCGTACACGCAGAACTCCAGCTCGGTCCCGACGAACGCGCGCAGGCCCCGCTCGTCCAGCCGGGCGAGCTGCTTGCGCAGGATCTGCCGGGGGGAGGCGGTCACGTCGGTGTCGTCCTCCCAGGTCAGGTCGGCCATGAGCAGGACGGTGCCCTCCTGCCAGGGAATCCGCCTGAGGGTTGAGAGGTCCGGTTTCATGACGAAGTCGCCGTACCCGCGTTCCCACGACGACATCGCGTAGCCCTCGACGGTGTTCATGTCCACGTCCACCGCGAGCAGGTAGTTGCAGCCCTCGGAGCCGTGCCGCAGCACCTCCTCCAGAAAGAACCGGGCGGAGAGCCGCTTTCCCTGCAACCTTCCCTGCATGTCGGCGATGGCGAGCAATACGGTGTCTATGCGCCCAGCAGCAACTTCGTCCCGCAGGTCGGAAACGGACAACAATCCGGTGCTCACGTGAGGATGCTCCGATCTGGCCACGGCGGTTTCCCGTTGATTGGGCTAGTGTTAGACCATTGAGGTCCATGGCGGGATCGATTGTCAAGGCCCTGTGGCGGGGCGGGGGGAGCGAAGCGTGAACCCGTTGACGGTGCTGCGCCCCGTGCGCGCGGGCAACGCGTTCGAGGAGACGGTGGAGCGGCTGCTCCAGGCCATCAAGCTGGGCGTCGTCGCGCCCGGCGAGAAGCTCCCGCCCGAACGCGAGCTCGCCGTCCAGCTCGGCATCAGCCGCGTGACGCTGCGCGAGGCGATCCGCGCCCTGCAGGACTCCGGCTTCCTCGACGTACGGCGCGGCCGCTACGGCGGCGCCTTCGTCACCTACGTCCCGCCCCAGCCCGGCACCGGAGCCCTGCGCAAGGTCGTCACCGACATGGGCGACGACGATCTGTCCGACGCCCTCACCTTCCGCATGGCCGTGGAGTGCGGCGCCGCCCAGGTGCTGGCCACGGCCCCGCTCGACGAGGACCGCCGCCGGATCCTGCGCGCCCGCCTGGACGAGCTCAACGCCGCCGGCCCCGAGGACTACCGCCGCCTCGACACCGCCTTCCACCTGGCGATCGCCGAACTGACCTGCTCGCCGCTGCTGGCCGCCGCCTGCGCCGACGCCCGCCTGCGGGTCAGCGACCTGCTCAACGCGATCCCGATGCTCCAGGTCAACATCGACCACGCGGCCATGCAGCACGAGGCCATTGTGGCGGCGATCCTGGCCGGCGACCCGGAGGCGGCGCGGCGTGCCGTCTCCGAGCACCTGGAGGGCACCGCGGCGCTCCTGCGCGGCTTCCTGTCCTGAGCCTTCTGGCATCCTAGAAGGAGCGCGACTGGCGGCACAGAGGATGGAATCGACCATCGGGGAGCTCGTCGTGGAAGCCGACCGCCTGGGCGACCACGTCGCGAGGAGAGCCATGTCCCGCATGCTTCCCGGCGGCCCGGTGGCGCAGAGCGTCCTGGAGGACGTCGCGGCGCGCGCCGCCGTACTGACCGCCAAGGGTGTCACGCCGTCGCTGGCCACGATCCTGGTCGGGGACGACGACGCCAGCGCCGGATACATCAGGATCAAGCAGCGGCAGGCGGCGGAGCTGGGCTTCGACTCCCCGCACACCCACCTGCCCGCCGACGCCACCCAGGCCGATCTCCATGCGGCCATCGCCGCGTACAACGAGGACCCGGCGGTGCACGGGCTGCTGGTCCAGTACCCGGTGCCCCGGCACCTCGACTACGACGCGGCGCTGCAGTCCATGGACCCCGACAAGGACGTCGACGGCATGCACCCGCTCAACATGGGCCGCCTGGCGCTCGGCATGCCCGGCCCGCTGCCCTGCACGCCGGCCGGGATCGAGGCGCTGCTCGCCTTCTACGAGATCCCGGTGGCGGGCCGCGAGGTCGTCATCCTCGGCCGGGGCGCCACGCTCGGCCGTCCGCTGGCCATGCTGCTCAGCCAGAAGCGGCCCACGGCGAACGCGGCGGTGACCGTGGTCCACACCGGCGTGCCCGACTGGCCCCGGTACACCCAGCGGGCCGACATCCTCATCGCCGCCGCCGGGGTGCCCGGCATCATCCAGCCCGAGCACGTGCGGCCGGGAGCGGTCGTCGTCGGCGGCGGCGTCCGGTACGAGGGGCGGCGGCTGCTGCCCGACGTGGACGAGTCCGTCGAGGCGGTGGCGGGCGCGATCACGCCCCGGGTGGGCGGCGTGGGGCCGACCACGGTGGCGATGTTGTTCCGCAACGCGATCACGGCCGCGGAGAAGGCTTTGGGCCTCCCGGCCTGACCCCGCCGTCACGCACGGTGGATGAACTGCTCGTACCATCAGTTTCAGGGCTATGGGGAACTGGTTCGAGCACAGCATCGTGGGGACGGGGCGGCTTCCGCTGTTCTGTTTCTTCGTCGCGCTCATCGGCGCCTTCGTCTGCACCCGCATCAACGTGCGGCTGATCCGGGCCAAGATCGGATGGTTCCGCAACGTCAGCGTGGGCGAGATGCACATCCACCACGTGGTGTTCGGCGTCGTGCTCATGCTGGTCGGCGGCGTGACCGGGCTGGTCGTGGCCACGGCGTCGCAGGCGTGGTTCGCGGTCGCGGCCTCGATCTTCGGGGTGGGGTCGGCGCTGGTGCTGGACGAGTTCGCGCTGATCCTGCACCTGCACGACGTCTACTGGGAGGAAGAGGGACGAACCTCCGTCGACGCCGTCTTCATCGCGATCGCGGTCACCGGGCTCCTCCTGATCGGGCTGCGGCCGCTGGTCGTGGACTTCTGGGGCCTGGCCGACACGACGCTGGTGATCGTCTGCAACCTCCTGCTCGCCGTGGTGACGCTGCTGAAGGGCAAGATCTGGACGGGGCTCGTGGGCCTGTTCGTGCCGCTCCTGCTGGTCGTCAGCGCGGTACGGCTGGCGCGTCCCGGCTCCCCCTGGGCCCACTGGTTCTTCGCCGGCCGCAACCCGCGCAAGCTGGCCAAGGCCATCCACCGCGAGGACCGCTGGCGCCGGCCGGTGATCCGCGCGAAGATCGCTTTCCAGGAGTTCGTCTCGGGACGGCATGACCTTCCCTCCACCAGGAAGCGGCGAGGACAGGTGTGAAGGACCGGCTACTGGCCGCCGCGCGGCCCGTCTGTCAGAGGTACGCGCTGGCGCTCGTCGGCGGCGACGCGTCGCGGGCCCACGGACTTACCGAGCACTCGGTAGAAATCCTCCGTCTGGCGACGGCGGCCGACGTGCCCCTCTATGACGTGACCGACGCCGTCGTACGGGCCTTCGAGGAGGCCGGGCTGGAGGCGCGGGTCGCCGAGGCGGGTCCCAGGGCGGCGCTGCTGGAGGTGGGCTGCCTGCCGGAGGTGGAGCCCGTGGAGGTGGAACTGCTGAAGGAGGCACTCCAGGAGCCGCCGGTGGAGCTCGGCGGCGTGCTGGTCGCGGCGCTGCCGGACGTCGCCGGGCTGCGGATGCGCGACCTGCACGAACGGGGCTTGCCGGCGGACATCCTGGACGTCGCCGCCGTCTCCCACCTCTACGGGTTCCGGGAGCTGGAGGCGCTGGGGCGGGTGCACACCGAGGACTTCTCCACCGGGGAGTTGTTGATGCGGCTGGAGTTCGTGGACTCCATGGACTTCGCCGGGGTGGCGGAGGAGCGGGTGGACGAGATCCGGCGGTTCGCGGAGGCGTGGGTGGAGGACATCAAGCTGCGGCGTGCCGAGGAGGGGGACATCGACGTCGACGTCCCCGACCTCCCCTCCCTGGACTGACGCACGGCCTAAAGGACGCCGGTGGCTGAGCGGATGGCCAGGCCGGCGCCCAGCAGCACGACCATCGCGGCGGTGCCCACCGGGGCCAGCCCTGACAGGCGGGCGGCGACGCGGTGGCCGGTCGCGGCGCGGCGTTCCAGGCGGTCGGCCAGCTTGACCAGGAGTAGGCCGGTGGCGGTCAGGGTCGCCGCCATGCCCAGGCCGTAGGCGGCCACGAGCGCGACGCCGAACCAGGTACGGCCCAGCCCGATCGCCCCCAGCAGCACGATCAGCGCCGACGGACTCGGCACCAGCCCACCCGCCACCCCCAACCCCACCAACCCCCGCCCCCGATACCCCCGCCCATGCCCATGCCTGTGCCCGTGCCCGACGGGCAAGTTGTCGCCGTGCCCGCCCCCAGGACCGTGCCCATCCCCAGGGTCGTCGCCGTGGCCATGTCCGTGTCCATGGCCAACCGCCGGGATATCGCCGTGCTCGCCATCGTGAACGTCTCCTGGCTCGCCCATGCGCTCTTCCACTCGTCCGTGCCGTCCCGTGTGCTCGTGCGCATGGCCGTGCCCGTGCCCGTGCCCGTGCCCGTGCCCGTGCCCGTGCCCGTGCCCGTGTCCGTGTCCGTGTCCGTGTCCGTGTCCGTGCCCATGCCCGTGGGTGCGGGAGGTTAGGAGTTTGAGGCCGATTGCGGCGATCAGTACCCCGCTGGCCACCCCTAGCCAGGACAGCACGGACTCCCCGGCCAAGACCGTGAACGCGCTCAGCAGCAACCCGACCACCAGGACCGCGGCCGTGTGGGTGGCCGTCACCGTGGCGCCCACCACCAGCGCGTCGCGCGGGCGGCCCCTGCGACCGGCCAGGTACGCGGCCATGATGGTCTTGCCGTGCCCGGGGATCAGCGCGTGTCCGGCTCCGAGGAGCACCGCCAGCAGTACCGCGAGCAGCCCGAGAGGCAGCGTGAGGCCGTCGGCGCCGATCAGGTCGGTGAAGGTGCGGTCCACGAAGGCGAGGGCCTCCCCGACCGGCCCGCCGATCACGGGCGACGCCACCAAGCCCCCGGCTCCCACCTCGCCGGTACGGGTACCGGTCCCGGGCATGGAGGCAGAATCGGGACCGGGGCTCGATCCGGTCGTGGAGCCGGGGGTGAGGGTGAAGGTGGCGGTGTGCTGGTTCAGGGGGTTGGACAGGAGGTCGTCGGGATAGCGGCGTAGTTCGTCGCTCACGCTGGACGTTGCGACGGTCGAGGCGGACAGCCGGACGCCGGACCCCACCGCAGTGATCTCCCGCCACCCGATCCGTTCCTGCTGAAAAAGGTCCTCAAAGGTGACGTCGCCGTAAATGTCGCCAGCGGCAGGTATGGCGGCCACCAAGCCGCATGTCAACCGGCTCGTCCGCAGCCCACCCTGCCCAGGCGTGTACGACAGGGTCGAGGAGGTCACCCGCCACGGCACCGCCGTACCCCTGACGAGCAGGCGTTGTGCACGGGCGAGTGCGGCGCACTCCGCGGTGGCGGACAGCCCGTCGCCCGCCTGCAGGGTGGGCAGTTCGGCCAGGTCCACGACGGCGGTGTTCTCGACCCGATCGGGGAACACCCGCAGCGCGTTGTGGTGGTTGACGGTGAAGTTGCCCAGAGGATGGGCCAGGAGGGCGCCGGTCAGGGCCAGGGACGCGATCATGCTCACGAGAACCTCGCAAGTGCGGGCAGGGACGGGTCGAAGGCGGGGTTCAGGCGCTTGGCGGGCAGGGCGGTGGGGCGGCGGCCCAGGGCGCGTTCGATCTCGGCGCGGTGGTGGTGGAGGATCGCGTTGCGCCAGCCGCTCGCCGTCGCCTTCTCCGCGTACGGCAGCGCCTCCCGCGAGCGCCCCGCCCGGTGCAACGCCCAGGCCAGCGCGTCGGCGGCGACGGGGTTGCGGTTGTCGGCGTATTCGGCGCGGGCCAGGCGGACGGCGGCGGCCGGCGAGCCGTGGTCGGCCTCGAACTCCGCCCAGGTCAGGGCGTCGCGGACACCGGCGTCCTGGTAGAGACGCCGCTGGGCCCTCAGAAGTGTCCAGTCGGCGGGCAGGCCGGCCTTGATGCGCGTCTCGCCCTGTTCGAGCAGGTATTGGGGGAGGGGGAGCCGGTTGACGACGGTCTGGTAGAGGTCGAGGGCTTCCGGCAGTCTGCCCGAGAGAGCGGCCACCCGGGCGCGGCCGGCGGTCGCGGGCACGTAGGCGGGCATCGCCTGCTGGGCGAGCGTGTACCAGCGCTCGGCCTCCCGCAGCGCGCCGGAGCGCAGGGCTAGCTCGCCCAGGTAGTAGCGGGTATAGGCGAGATCGGCCGGCAGGTACGCGTCCTCGTGCGCGAGCCGCATCAGCTCGTTCGCCCCGGCCGTGTCCCCGCGCAGCTCGGCGGCATAGGAGGCGCGGGCGAACGACGCCACCCCGGGCCGCAGCCCCAGCATCCTGTCCACGGCGCGCCGGGCGCCGGGCAGGTCGCCGAGCTGGGTGAGGGCGTCGGCCAGGATGCCGTGGGCGGACGCGCTGTAGGCGTTGGCGGCGATGGCCTGCTCGGCCAGCCGTACCGCCTGCTTGAACTCGTGGCGGCCGGCGGCGAGGGCCGCGCGGCCGGTCAGGACGGCGTCGTCACGCGGCGCCAGCGCCGCGGCCTTGGCCAGCGCGCCCTCCGCCTTGGGGTAGTGGGCGGGGTCGCCGGTGATCCTGGCCTGTTCGACGTGCTCCATGCCGAGCTGGGCCCAGGCGCGGTAGTCGCCGGGCAGCCGGGCCAGGCGCGCCCGCAGCGTCTCGGTGAACACGGGAGGCGCTCCGGCCGGGGGCGCGGGCGGGGCGAGCACCGCGTAGGCGGTCAGCGCCAGGGCTCCGGCCAGGACGAGCGCGACGATCCAGCGCATGGCGGACGGCTCCGTTCGGGGGACCGGCCGCGAGGAGCCGGTGGCGTCGGTGAAGGACAAAAGGGGTCGGCCGCAAGGAGCCGGGGACGGGGGTGAAGGGCACAAAAGACGGCCCGGGGTGAACGGCGGGAGGTGACCGGCCGGCCGCGACGGGGTGCGGCCGGCCGGTCCTTGGCGGGCGATCGGGAGTCGCGCCCGCCGGGGGACACCGGCCGCCCCCGGAGAGGAGGAGCGGCCGGGCTGTGGTCTATCGCTGGTTCACCGAGACGTTGCTGGGCAACGGGATGTACGGGAACGTGGCGCCGAACGGCTTGTCGTTCGCGTCGACCTTGTCGGTCAGCGCCGGGATGAGCTTGCCCGACACCGCGGCGCCGGCCACGGCCTGGAGCTCGATGTCCACGACGTCGTCGCCGAGCCGCCGGCCGTTCGGGAAGCCCTGGAGGTCGCCGCCGAGCACGCCGAGCCGGTTGGGGTCCTTGGCGGGCGGGATCGACATGTTGAGCCGCATCATCTCGGCGGGACGCAGCTTGCCCGCGTCCTTGTTGAGCGACTGCGAGTTCAGGTCGGCCATGATCGGGCCGTTGCCCTTGGCGATGCCGGTCAGGAAGATCTGGACCAGGTCGTTGCGCGGGATGGCGGGGGCCTTGATGCCGTAGATGGACTCCAGGAGCCTGGCCAGTTCGGGGTCGGTGACCCGCTTGACGACGGCCGGGACGTCGGCGTCCTTCTCCGGCGGCAGCGCGTTGAAGGCGTCCTTCAGCCCGGCGGGCACGACCAGTTCGTTGACCAGCGGCTCACCCAGGCGCGAGACCTGCTTGTACCCGTTGGGTCCCCACTTGTCGGTGGAGGACCACACGCCGATGACCGGGTTGCGCTTGGCGTCGCCCTTGAGGGCGAGGTCCTTGGCCGGGATCTGCAGGCCGAGCGTGTGGACGTTGTAGCCCTTGAGCGTGTCCTGGCCGACCTCGGACAGGTTGCCGCCGTAGAGCAGGTCGAAGACGTGCAGGTCGAGGAAGAACGCCTCGTCGGACTGCCCGGCGAAGGTCTTGCCGCCGGGGATGTTGGTGATCGCCTGCGTGCGCAGCGTGCCGTAGTCGGGCATCGAGGCGGGCCCGACGTTGCTGGGCGCCACGACGCCGTTGGAGACGAGGGTACGGCTGCCGCCCTCGGTGATCCGCTTGAGCGTGTAGCGCTGGCGGAACAGGAGGTTCTGGTCGTTCAGCGAGGTGACGGGGCCGTTGTTGTACAGGAACGTGGTGTTGCCGCGCTTGTCCTCGTCGCGGAAGGTCCACTGGTAGGTGATATCCGGCTTGGCGTCGCCGTCGTTGTCGATCTTGATGTTGTAACGGGACTTGGTGTCGAAGAAGTAGAAGTTCGGGCCGCCCTGGGGTTCCTCGAACGGGATCCAGTTGGCGAGCAGCGTGACGCTGTCGGGCTTGTCGGGGCTGACGAACGCGTAGACGTCGGTGTTGTCGTTGCGGGGGTCGCCCGAGATCGCAGGGGCCTCGCGGTGGGAGGAAGCCGTGCCGGTGTCGGTCCGGAGCAGGGCGAACGAGGAGGCGGTCAAAGCCGCCGCGACGCCCAGTCCGACAAGGGCGCGCCGGTTGATCCGGAGCTCCATGTTCGGTCCTTTCAGTGTCGGTCCTGGTGTGAGGTTCCGGCCGGGGTTCCTCGACGCCCTATTCGCGCGACTCCTCCTCGGGGATGAGAAGTCAATCAAAGTTGACATACTTAGGTCGTCAATTTAGGTTGACGGGTGCGGATTGAGCCGCTCGTTCGTTGGAGCTATCGGATATTCCGGAAAGGGGAATGATGGACGAGGACGCAGGGGGCAAGGCGCCGCTCAAGGTGCTGTTCGGGTACCTCAGGCCGCATCGGGGGATCCTGGTGCTGGGCGGCGTGCTCAGCCTGATCGGCTCGATCGCGGGCCTGGCCATGCCGCTGCTGGCCAAGTACGTGGTCGACGCGTTCGGCGCCCGGCAGTCCATGGCCGCGCCGCTGATCGGGCTCACCATCGCGGTGCTGGTGGGCGCGGTCGTCTCGGCCGGGGGCAGCTACCTGATGGAGCGCACCGGCGAGGGCATCGTCCTCGGCGCGCGGCGCCGGCTCGTCGACCGCCTGCTCAGGCTGCGCGTGGCCGACGTGGATCGCCTCAAGCCCGGTGACCTGCTGTCACGGGTGACCGGCGACACGACGCTGCTGCGCTCGGTGCTGACCAACGGCATCGTCGACTCCATCGGCTCCGTCTTCATGCTCGTCGGCGCGATCGTCATGATGGCCGCCATGGACGGCATCCTGCTGCTGGTGACGCTGCTGGTCATCGTCGTCATCGGCGGGCTCGTGGCGCTGGTCATGCCGAAGATCCAGCGGGCCCAGCACCAGGCGCAGGAAGCCGTGGGCGAGATGGGCGCGGTGCTCGACCGGGCGCTGCAGGCGTACCGGACGGTGAAGGCGAGCGGCGCCGAGGAGCGCGAGGTCGAGGTCGTCGGCGAGGCCGCGGTACGCGCCCGCGACCGCGGCCTGCAGGTGGCGGGCTGGACCTCGCTGGCCGGAGTGGCCACCTGGATGGCGGTCCAGATCGCGTTCCTGTGCGTGCTGGCGGTCGGCGGCGCCCGGGTGGCGGCCGGGACGCTGGAGGTCTCCGCGCTGATCGCGTTCCTGCTCTACCTCTTCTACCTGGTGGCGCCGATCGGCCAGCTCGTCGAGGGAGCGGTGCAGTTGCAGAACGGCCTGGCCGCGCTCAAGCGCATCCGCGAGATCGAGGACCTGCCCGCCGAGCCGTCGTCCGCCCCGACCTCCCGCGAGGGCGAGCCGGTCGGCGTGACCTTCGAGGACGTCACCTTCCAGTACGGCGAGGACCGCGAGCAGGTGCACCACGGCGTCACGTTCGAGGTGCCGCCAGGCGGGCTGACCGCGCTCGTGGGCCCGTCGGGAGCGGGCAAGTCGACGGTCTTCGCCTTGCTGGAGCGCTTCTACGACCACCAAGGCGGGACCATCACCGTCGGCGGCAGGGAGATCCGCGACTGGCCGCTCGGCGACCTGCGCGCCACGCTCGGCTACGTGGAGCAGGACGCGCCCGTGCTGGCCGGGACCCTGCGGGAGAACCTGCTGTTCGCCGCCACGGACGCCACCGACGAGGACCTGTGGCGGGCGGTGCGCCGTACCCGGCTCGACGACCTGGTGGCCAGGCTCCCCGAGGGGCTGGAGACGCCGGTCGGGCACCGGGGTGTGCTGCTGTCGGGCGGCGAGCGGCAGCGGGTGGCCATTGCCCGCGCCCTGCTGCGCAAGCCCCGGCTGCTGCTGCTCGACGAGGCCACCTCGCAACTGGACGCGGTCAACGAGCTGCGCCTGCGCGAGGTCATCGCCGAGGTGGCCAAGGAGACGACGGTGCTGGTCATCGCCCACCGCCTGTCGACCGTCACCAACGCCGACCGCATCGTGGTCATGGAGGCGGGCAAGGCACGGGCCGTGGGCACGCACGAGGAGCTCGTGGGCGCCGACGCGCTCTACCGCGAGCTGGCCGCGACCCAGTTCCTGGTGAGCTAGCGCCGCTGACCTGTACTCTTCGAGTGACATAGGTGAATATGTTCATTCAGAGGAGACGTCATGACCCGGGTCGTCCGCGCGCCGAGGGGTACCACGCTCACCGCCAAGGGGTGGCCGCAGGAGGCGGCGCTCCGGATGCTCCAGAACAACCTGGACCCGGAGGTCGCCGAGCACCCCGAGCAGCTCGTCGTCTACGGCGGCTCGGGGAAGGCCGCGCGCGACTGGCCCTCGTTCGACGCGATGGTCCGCACGCTCACCACGCTCGAAGGCGACGAGACGCTGCTCGTGCAGTCGGGCCGCCCGGTCGGCGTGTTCCGCACGCACGAGTGGGCGCCCCGCGTCCTCATCGCCAACTCCAACCTGGTGCCCGACTGGGCCAACTGGGAGGAGTTCCGCAGGCTGGAGGCGGCGGGGCTCACCATGTACGGGCAGATGACCGCCGGTTCCTGGATCTACATCGGCACCCAGGGCATCCTCCAGGGCACCTACGAGACGTTCGCCGCCGTGGCCGCCAAGCGCTTCGGTGGCACGCTCGCCGGGACGATCACGCTCACCGCCGGGCTCGGCGGCATGGGCGGCGCGCAGCCGCTCGCGGTCACCATGAACGGCGGCGTCGCCATCTGCGTCGACTGCGATCCCCGCTCGGTGGAGCGCCGCATCGAGCACCGCTACCTCGACGTCAAGGCCGACTCGCTCGACGAGGCGCTGCGCCTGGCCTACCAGGCCCGCGACGAGCGCCGCCCGCTGTCCATCGGCGTGGTGGCCAACGCCGCCGAGGCACTGCCCGACCTGCTGGCCCGTGGCGCCGAGATCGACATCGTCACCGACCAGACCTCGGCCCACGACCCGCTCATGTACCTGCCGGTCGGCGTCGCCTTCGAGGACATGTCCGCCGCGCGCGAGAAGGACCCCGCGGGGTTCACGCAGAAGGCCCGCGAGTCCATGGCCAGGCACGTCGAGGCCATGGTCGGCTTCAAGGACGCCGGAGCCGAGGTCTTCGACTACGGCAACTCCATCCGCGGCGAGGCCCAGCTCGCCGGGTACTCCCGCGCCTTCGACTTCCCCGGCTTCGTGCCCGCCTACATCAGACCGCTGTTCTGCGAGGGCAAGGGCCCGTTCCGCTGGGCGGCGCTGTCCGGCTCGCCCGAGGACATCCACAAGACCGACCAGGCCATCCTCGACCTCTTCCCGGACAACGAGCCGCTGGCCCGCTGGATCCGCAAGGCCGGGGAGAAGGTCCACTTCCAGGGCCTGCCCGCGCGCATCTGCTGGCTCGGGTACGGCGAGCGGAACCTGGCCGGCGAGCGCTTCAACGACATGGTGGCCGGCGGAGAGCTCCAGGCGCCGATCGTCATCGGACGTGACCACCTCGACAGCGGCTCCGTGGCCTCCCCGTACCGAGAGACTGAGGCCATGGCGGACGGCTCGGACGCCATCGCCGACTGGCCGCTGCTCAACGCCATGCTCAACACCGCCTCCGGCGCCGCGTGGGTCTCGATCCACCACGGCGGCGGCGTCGGCATCGGCCGCTCCATCCACGCCGGACAGGTGACCGTGGCCGACGGCACCGCGCTGGGCAGGGAGAAGGTCAGCCGCGTGCTCACCAACGACCCGGGCACCGGCGTGATGCGGCACGTCGACGCGGGATACGAGGAGGCCGCGGCCGTCGCCGACGCCCGCGGCGTCCGCATCCCGATGAGAGAGTCCTAGATCCGTTACGGCTCCGCCGCACCACCGCCTCCCGCCGCCGTGGGCAGCGCCCGATCATCGGGCGCTTCTCACGCCGGACGGGGCACTCGCCGTCACAAAGCCCGCCTGACCGGCCAAGTGGTGCCCACATTTCGGGATACGCGGGATGGGATCGCCGGATCGGCGGCGTTGGAGGTGGCGTGACGCATTCCGGGCTTGAGGCGCTGCTCGACGGGCGGCGGCTGTCGCCTGTGCAGCGCCGGATCGCGCATTACCTGTCCGAGCACCTCGACGACGCGATCTTCCTGTCCAGCGTCGAACTGGCCGAGCGGGCCGGGGTCAGCCAGCCGTCGGTCACCAGGTTCGCGATGGTCCTGGGCTTCGCCGGTTACCCCGAGCTCAAGCAGGCGCTGCGGCCGCTCGTGCTGGGCGGGCCGCGGCCGCCCGAGGACACGCTGATCCGTACCGCCCTGGACGACGAGATCCGCAACCTGGCGGCGGTGCGCGAGCGGCTGAGCACCCTGCCGATCAAGGAGCTGGGCGAGGCGCTGGCCGCCACGGAACCGCTGCCGGTGCTGGGCCTGCGGGTGTCGTCGGGGCTGGCCACCACGTTCGCCTACTACGCCCGCCGGATCCATCCCGACGTGCGGCTGCTGGTGCACGGGGGCTCCGAGCTGATCGACGGGTTGCACGCGGTGCGCAGGGCAGGGGCGGGGTGGGTGCTGGCCGTCGTGCTGCCCAGGTATCCGGCGGAAGCCGTACAGGCGCTGGAATATGCCGAGAAGGCGGGGCTGCGGACGGCGGTCATCACGGACCGGCCGGACTTTCCCGCGGAGGTCGTGCTCGACGCGCCCGTCGGCGACCGGCTCGTGTTCGACTCCCACGCCGCGCCGCTCGCGCTGGCCATGGCCCTGGTGGAGGCCATGGCCGACGCGGCGCCGCTGCGCACGCAGGCGCGGCTGGAGGAGTACGAGAAGACGACCGAGGAGAGCGGCACCTTCGCCGAGCTACCCTGCGATCCGGCGTAGCGAGCGCACCGACCAGGTGACGGTCAGCACCGCGAGGCCGAGCATGATGACGAAGGCCAGCGGCACGTTGGCGTCGCCGAAGTCACCGGCGAACAGCGCGCGGCCCGCCTCGACCGGGTGGTAGAAGGGCGTGAACCAGGAGACCTTCTCCAGCCAGGCGGGTCCGAAGGCCATCGGCAGCAGCGCGCCCGACAGGAGCATCAGCGGCAGCGCGAAGAACTGCATGATCTGGCCCATGGCGTTCTCGTCGCGCAGGCTGAGCGCCAGGCCGTAGGCCACGCCCGAGGAGAACAGGCCGGTCAGAGCCAGCAGGAGCACCATGAGCAGGATGCCGCCGAGGCCGACCCGCATGCCCATGATCACGGCGACCACCATGACGATGAGCGACTGGATCACCAGCACGACCACGTCGCGCAGCATCCGGCCGAGGACGATCGCCGGGCGCCGGGTCGGGCTGACCGCGATGCGCTCCAGGACGCCCTTGCGCATCTCGTAGATCGTGCCGTAGGCGACGCCCATCGAGCCGAACAGCGCGGTGATCACCAGCATGCCGGGGGCGAAGCTGGTCAGCGCCTGCCCGAGGTCGCCGGCGAAGCCCATGCCGGCGAACAGCGGAGCGAACAGCAGCAGGTACATGACCGGCTGCATGATGCCGAACAGCGGCCAGATCGGGTTGCGCAGCGTGTTCCTGACCTCGTGGGCGAAGAAGAGCGAGGTGTCGCGGATCATGCGGCGGCTCCCGTGTCCCTGAGCGAGCGTCCGGTCTTGGCGAGGAAGACGTCGTCGAGCGTCGAGCGGTCCAGCGCGATCGAGCGCAGTTCGAGCCGCTCCTCCTCCAGCCGCCTGAGCAGGGCGGGCAGCATGTGCTCGCCGTCGTCGAGGTAGACGCGCAGCACGTCGTCGTCCACGCGGGTGCCGCGGGCCAGCGGGCCCAGCGTCTCGGCGGCGCGGTCGAGCTCGTCCAGCCGCAGGCTCACCACGTCGCCGGAGACCTCGCGCTTGAGGTCGGACGGGGTGCCCTCGGCCACGACCACGCCGTGGTCCACGATCGCCAGCCGGTCGCACAGGGCGTCGGCCTCGTCCAGGTAGTGCGTGCTGAGCAGCACGCTGGTGCCCAGCTCGCGCAGCTCGCGGATGCGGTCCCAGAGGTTGGCGCGGTTCTGCGGGTCCAGGCCCGTGGTGGGCTCGTCGAGGAACAGCAGCGGCGGCGCGTGCACCAGGCCGAGCGCGATGGCCACACGCCGCTTCTGCCCGCCCGACAGGGTACGGCCCGGCCGGTCGGCAAGATCCAGCAGGTCGAACCGGCGCAGCACGTCCTCGGCGGCCTTGGCCGGCTCGGCCACGCCGTAGATCTTGGCCGCGAAGACGATCTGGGCGCGCGGGCTGTTGCCCTCCTCTACGCCGCCTGCCTGGGAGACGTAGCCGAGGTTGCGCCGTACGCCCGCGGGGTCCTTGAGCAGGTCGTGCCCGGCCACGACGGCCTCGCCGGCGTCGGGCACGATCAGCGTGGCGAGCATCCGGATCGTGGTCGTCTTTCCTGCCCCGTTGGGGCCGAGCACGCCGAAGATCTCACCCTTCTCCACCGCGAGGTCCACGCCCCTGACGGCCTCGACCGTCTGGACGCCCTTTCTGCTCCTCGTGGTGAAGGTCTTCCTTAAGTTCGTCGCCTGAATGATCATCGTTCTCCTCAGGGAAGCTCGTCGTCTTCCACCTTTTGCACGGCGTCCTCGCACCATTCGAGCTGGGCCTTGAGCATGCCGATGTTGAGTTTGAGGTTCTCGTCGATGTGCCGGGGCGCGCCGTGGCGCTGCTTGCTGCCCAGCGCCCGTTCGGTCATCGCGATGGCCATCTGGAGCTGCTCTTTCCTGCCGCGCACCGCGGCGAGCAGGTCGGGCTTGCCGAGCCTGTCCATGAACGTCAGCGCGACCTGGAACGGGTCGACGATGGGCTTGATCTCGTACCAGAAGGGCATGAGCAGCCGGTAGAACTCGAAGCGGCCGTCGTCGCTGAGCGCGTAGACGGTCTTGCCTCCCTTGCCGCTCTCGACGACGTCGAGCAGCCCCTCGTCGGCCATCTTCGACAGCCCGTGGTAGATCGACCCGTAGGCCACGTTGGCCCAGATGTCCGCGCCCATCATCTCCAGTTGCCGTCTGACCTGATAACCGTTCAGCGGGCCGTCGAGCAGGGTGCCGAGGATGAGTACGCGAGTCGAGGACATGCACTAAAGTTTGAGTACAAATTTGAGTATGTGTCAAGGGTGACTAGGGTGACGGCATGAGTGAACGACCGATCGCGCTGGTGACGGGGGCCTCTCGCGGGGTGGGCGCGGCCGTCGCGCGGGCGCTGGCCCCGACCCACCGGCTGATCCTCGGCGGACGCGACGAGAAGGCCCTGGCCGAGGTGGCGGACGGCCTGTCCGGCGCCCAGGTCTGGCCGGTGGAGCTGACCACCCTGAGCGCCGCTGACCTGCCGGACATCGCGCGCCTGGACGTGCTCGTGCACAGCGCCGGCGTGGCGGAGCTGTTCCGCATCGCCGACACCCCGGCCCGCGTCTGGCGCGACACCTACGAGATCAACGTGGTGGCCGTCGCCGAGCTGACCCGCCTGCTGCTGCCCGCGCTGCGCGCCGCCGAAGGCCACGTGGTGTGCGTCAACTCCGGCGCCGGCCAGCGCGCCAACCCCGGCTGGGCCGCCTACGCCGCCAGCAAGTTCGCGCTGCGCGCCTTCGCCGACGCCCTGCGCCAGGAGGAGCCCGCGCTCCGCGTCACCAGCGTCTACCCCGGCCGCGTGGCGACCGACATGCAACGCTGGGTACGCGAGCAGGAGGGCGGCGCGTTCGAGCCGGCCAAGTACCTGACGCCGGAGACCGTGGCCAGGGCGATCGCCGCGGCCGTCACCGCAGGTTCCGACGCCCACCTGACCGATCTCACCCTCCGTCCCCGGAGCGGCCCGGTCACGTGAATGGATTCATTCACTAGAGTGACTCCCATGCTTGGAGAACTTGCGCACATCGGGCGGGATCCCTCGACCAACGGCTACGTCAGGGACGCCTGGTCGGCCGCCGACCTGGAGCTGCGGGAGTGGTTCGCGGGCGAGGCGGGCCGGCGCGGCCTCGACCTGCGCGAGGACCGCAACGGCAACCTCTGGGCATGGTGGGGCGACCCGTCGAGGACGCCGGGCGTGGTCACGGGCAGCCATCTCGACTCGGTACGGCAGGGCGGCGCCTACGACGGCCCCCTCGGCGTCGTGTCCGCCTTCCAGGCTCTCGACCTGGTCAGGCAGCGGGGGTTCGAGCCGGGCCGGCCGCTCGGCATCGCCTGCTTCACCGACGAGGAGGGCGCCAGGTTCGGGGTGCCGTGCATGGGCTCGCGCCTGCTGACCGGGGTGCTCGATCCCGAGCGGGCCAGGGGGCTGGCCGACGACGACGGGCGCACGCTGGCCGAGGTGCTGGCCTCGGCGGGGCGCAAGCCGTACGGGCTGGGCAGGGACGAGGAGACGCTCGGGCACGTCGGCGTCTTCGTCGAGCTGCACGTCGAGCAGGGCCGGGGGCTGGTCGACCTCGGCCGGGCGGTCGGCGCGGCCAGCGCCATCTGGCCGCACGGACGCTGGCGCTTCGATTTTCGCGGGCAGGCCAACCACGCGGGCACGACGCGCCTGGAGGACCGCGACGACCCGATGCTCGCCTACGCGGCCAAGGTGCTCGCGGCCCGCGAGGCGGCGGGCAGGCACGGGGTGGTCGCCACGTTCGGCAAGGTGCGCGTCTCGCCGAACAACGCCAACACCATCCCCGGGCTGGTCTCGGCGTGGCTGGACGCCAGGGGCGCGGGCGAGCGCGAGGTGCGGGCGCTGGTGGCGGAGCTGAGCGCGGGGGAGCGGGTCAGCGAGGAGTCCTGGACGCCCGTGGTCGACTTCGACCGGGCGCTGCGCGACCGGGTCGCCGCCGCGGCCGGTGACGTGCCGGTGCTGCCGACCGGGGCCGGGCACGACGCGGGCATCCTGGCCTCGGCGGGGGTGCCGTCGGCGATGCTGTTCGTGCGCAACCCGACCGGCGTCTCCCACTCGCCCGCCGAGCACGCCGAGGAGGCCGACTGCGCCGCCGGGGCCGAGGCGCTCGCCCGCGTACTGGAGGATCTGTGCCGCTGACCTACTGGTGCGAGCAGGCGTGGCTGCCCGACGGCCCGGCCGAGAGCGTGATCGTCGAGATCGACGGCGCGCGCATCGCCGCCGTCACCCAGGGCCCGCCGCCACCCGGCGCGCGACGGCTGCCGGGGATCACGGTGCCGGGGCTGGCCAACGCCCACTCCCACGCCTTCCACCGGGCGCTGCGCGGCGCCACCCAGACCGGCAAGGGCGACTTCTGGACCTGGCGCGAACAGATGTACGGGATCGCCGCCCGGCTCGACCCCGACTCCTACCTGACCCTGGCCCGCGCCGTCTACGCCGAGATGGCGCTGGCCGGGATCACCTGCGTCGGCGAGTTCCACTACCTGCACCACGCGCCCGGCGGCCTCCCCTACGCCGACCCCAACGCGATGGGGCACGCGCTGGTGCGGGCCGCCCGCGAGGCCGGGCTGCGCATCGCGCTGCTCGACACCTGCTACCTGGCCGGTGGCATCGGCACGCCGCTGGCCGGCGCCCAGGCCCGTTTCGGCGACGGCGACGCCGAGCGCTGGGCCGTGCGGGCCGAGGAGTTGTCCGCGCACTACGCCGGCCAGGCCGACGTCGTGACCGGGGCCGCGATCCACTCGGTGCGCGCGGTGCCGCCGGAGCAGATGCCGCTGGTCGCGGAGTTCTCCCACCGGCACGCCACGCCGCTGCACGCCCACGTCTCCGAGCAACGGGCCGAGAACGCCGCCTGCGTCGAGAGGTACGCGGCCACGCCGGTCCAGGTCCTGCACGAGCACGGCGCGCTGGGCCCGCGCTCGACCGCCGTGCACGCCACGCACCTCACCGACGCCGACGTGGAGCTGCTCGGCGGCTCGCGCACACACGTGTGCATGTGCCCGACGACCGAACGCGACCTGGCCGACGGCATCGGCCCCGCCAGGACGCTCTTCGACAAGGGCGCGCCGATCACGCTGGGCTCCGACAGCCACGCGGTGATCGACCTGTTCGAGGAGGCGCGGGCGGTCGAGCTCAACGAGCGGCTGGCCAGCGAGAAGCGCGGCCACTGGCGGGCCGCCGAGCTGCTGTCGGCCGCGACGGCGGCCGGCCACGCCTCGCTGGGCTTCCCGGACGCGGGGGTCCTGGCCGAGGGCGCGTGGGCCGACCTCGTCACGGTCCGCCTGGATTCGGTCCGTACGGCCGGCGCCACGGGAGCCGAAGCGGTGGTCTTCGCGGCGACGGCGGCGGACGTGTACTCGGTGGTCTCCTCGGGCCGCCACGTGGTGACCGACGGCCACCACATTTCCGGAAATGTCGGTCAGATGCTGGCCGAGGCGATAGGAGCCCTGCGGTGAGCGCGAAACTGATCGACGGCATCGGCCTCCTCTACACCGGCGACCCCGCCCGCGAGGAGATCCAGAACGCCGCCATGGTCGTCGAGGACGGCCGCGTCGTCTGGACCGGCACCGCCGCCGAGGCCCCGGTGGCCGACGTGCGCGAGGACGCCGCCGGGCGCTGCGTCATCCCCGGCTTCGTGGACAGCCACGCCCATCTGATCTTCGCCGGGGACCGTACCGCCGAGTTCGACGCGCGCATGTCCGGCCAGCCGTACACCGCCGGCGGCATCCGCACCACCGTCGCCGCCACCCGCGCGGCCAGCGACGCCGAACTGGCCACCCACGCCGCCGCCCTCCTCGACGAGATGCGCCGCCAGGGCACCACCACCGTCGAGATCAAGAGCGGCTACGGGCTCAGCGTCGAGGACGAGCGGCGCTCCCTGGAGATCGCCTCCGGGCTCGTGGACGAGACCACCTACCTGGGCGCGCACGTCGTGCCCGCCGGGATCGACGCCGACGAGTACGTGCGGCTCGTGGCGGGGGAGATGCTGGGGGCCTGCGCGCCGTACGCGAAATGGGTGGACGTCTTCTGCGAGCGCGGCGCGTTCGACGGCGACCAGACGCGGGAGATCCTCACCGCGGGCGTCAAGGCGGGGCTGCGGCCGAGGGTCCACGCCAACCAGCTCACCGAGGGGCCGGGGGTGCGGATCGCCATCGAGCTCGGGGCGGCCTCCGCCGACCACTGCACCCACCTGTCGGACGCCGACGTGGACGCGCTGGCCTCCTCCGAGACCGTGGCGACGTTGCTGCCGGGGGCGGAGTTCTCGACGCGCTCGCCGTACCCGGACGCGCGCCGGCTCATCGACGCGGGGGCCACCGTGGCCATCGCGACCGACTGCAACCCCGGCTCGTCGTTCACCTCCTCGATGCCGTTCTGCATCGCGCTGGCCGTACGCGAGATGAGGATGACGCCGCTCGAAGCCGTCAGGGCGGCCACCTACGGCGGCGCCCGCGCGCTGCGCCGCGACGACGTCGGCGTGCTGCGACCGGGCTCCCGCGCGGACTACGTGATCTTGGACGCGCCGTCGTATGTGCACCTCGCATACCGCCCGGGCGTACCCTTGGTCGCTGCTGTCTCCTCCTGAAGGAGGACATGAAGAACCATCCCAGCGGCGTACCTGTTTAGGGAATCTTTGCTTCGGACCGCACGTTGGCCGGGTATAGAACGCAGCTGCGGGAACGAGGTGCCTGGGGATGGCAAGGCCTACGGGGAGTCGCACGCAGGAGGTCGCCGAGCGCGACCTGCTCGGAACCTATCTGGCGGAGATAGGCCGGGTCCCGCTGCTCACCGCCGAGGAGGAGGTCGAGCTCGCCAAGCGGATCGAGGCGGGGCTGTTCGCCGAGCAACTGCTCGACAGCGGAGGCTCCGAGCCCCGCATCGGTGACGTCGCCGACGAGGAGCTCGAACGGCTGGCGATATCGGGGCAGCGCGCGAAGGACGAGTTCATCCAGGCCAACCTGAGGCTGGTTGTGGCGGTGGCCCGGAAGTACTCCGGGCGGGGGATGCCGCTGATCGACCTGGTCCAGGAGGGGAACCTGGGTCTGGTGCGCGCGGTGGAGAAGTTCGACTACCAGCGGGGGTACAAGTTCTCGACGTATGCCACGTGGTGGATCAGGCAGTCGGTGGGACGCGCCATCCACGAGCAGGCGCGGCCGGTCCGGCTGCCCACGCATGCGGGGGAGCAGATGACCCGGTTGATGAGGGTACGCCGGGACATGCTGGCCGAGTTCGACACCGAACCCACGGATGACGATCTCGCCCAGGTGCTGGAGCTGCCGATCGAGCGGGTGCGGGAGCTGCGGCGGTGGGCTTCGGATCCGGTTTCGCTGCAGCTTGGGGTCGGGGACGAGGACGAGACCGAGCTCGGCGACATGATCGCGGACGAGACCTGGGCGGATCCTGAGCAGCAGGCGATCGAGATCCTGGAGAGGGAGCGGCTGGATCAGTGGCTCACCGACCTCGAAGGGGACACCTCCGAGATGCTGCGGTGGAGGTACGGGCTGGTGGATGGGCGCGAGCACACGCTTACCGAGGTGGGGGAGCGGTACGGGATCGGGCGGGACCGGGCACGGCGGATCGAGAGGGACGCGCTGGCTCGGCTTCGGAAGATGGCGGCCGCCTAAAAGCAAGGTCATCGCTCAAAGGCAAGGTCATCGCTTTTGGCGCGCTTCGCGCGTGATGGCGCTCAGGCGTTTCTTCCAGTCGAGCCGGGGGCTCGACCCCGCGTCGGTCCTTCGGGCGCCTTCTTTGGGCCCCACCCCTTGCCCAGCTAGGTGGCCAGCCAGCTCCTGCCCACCCGTGCCGGTTGGGGTGTGGGCCAACTGGGTTTCCTTGGCCAGCCATCCGGGAGCTGCTAACCAGGTAGAGGGCAAAACACCTGCTCCTCGGACTGGCTGGGGAATAGGCCCACAGGGTTTCCTTGATCGGGGAACGGGGTTGTCGCTGACCGGCTGGCCCCTCACTCCGGCGCAATTGAGTGCCGTGGCAGTGACGTCCTGAAGCCGAGCGGCCCCGCCTCCGGGGGTACTCCTGCGGGAAGCGGAGACGGGGCCACGTGTCTCACAACCACTTTCCGGCCCTCCAGCCCGTGTGGTGTGAGACGGTCGGTCCCGGCCTGACGTGGGAGGCCGGGAGTTTCATCGCCCCGCGTCCAGGTGGCTGCCGCCGACGCGGAGGCAGAGCGGCTCATAGAGTTTCGTCGTAATGCACGACCGCCAGCACGGTGTAGATCTTCCCAAGCAGCCGATACGCCTGCCCCCGCCAGACGGCCCGATCCTGGTCCGTGATCAAGTCAGGCAGGCTGGTCACATCTCCTCCCAAGCAGGGGACCGTCGCCCCAACGCGGGCCTGTTCAAGACCGCAGGCGATGGCGGACGGTGATGGATAACGCCACCTACTGCTAGGGCGCCACAGAGGGGTATACGGGGGACCATGCACAAGACGTTAAGAGGCACCGAACCGGCGGCTCAACGAAATTGCCTCAGATTGCCGCAGCAGCTTCGAGGATCAACTCTCTAGCCTGCCCGCCGTACGCAGCTATGGCTTGCATTCGCTCAAACGTCCGGCCATAGAGGGCAATTTCGCGCGGCTGTGTGATCGTCAACTGGGCGCTGACCGTCTCCACCCGCACGGTCAGATCGTCGAACATGAGGAACCCCTCTGCGGGCCAGATCTCACGAGAGGCCCCCGCCGGAATGATGCCCAAGCTGACGCGCTGGAGGCTCATCGAAGAGATCAGCCGGTCGAACTGGCCCGCCATCACGTCCGGGTCGCCCACCCGTGTCCTGAGTGCCTGCTCCTCGATCACGAACATGAACCGGCGATCGCCCCTGTACAGGACTCGCTGCCTGTCCATACGCGCCTCGACGGCATCGTCCACATCATCAGGAAGAGACAGAAAGAGGCGAACCTGCCGCATTACGGCGGCCGCATAGCCGGGCGTCTGCAGCAGCCCAGGAATCAGAAACGGATGATAGACCCGGAAAAGGCTCGCTTGCTCGTACAGCGGCACCGAGGCTTCCTGGCGCCGCCTCAGGCCGACACGGAGCTGGCGTTGCCACTCCACGTACGCGGATTCGATGTTGCGGCGAGTCGCGATCAGATCCGCGAGCTGTTCCTGAGCGCCACAGATACGGCACCAGGCCCGCAGGTCGTCCTCGGAGGCGTTGCGCGTGCCCCGCTCGATGCGGGTGACCTTCGACGGCTGCCATCCGGCCGCCTCGGCGAGCTGCCGTCCCAGAAGATTCGCGTCCTCGCGGATCTCTCTGAGGCGCGCGCCGAATGCCTCCTTCGCCTGTTGGATCTGCGCTGTCACGGCCGCGCGATGACAGGCTTGTACTCAGCGTGCGGGATGGCCACCGACCACAGCAGGTTCCTGACCTGGACGCAGTCCGAGATGACGCCCGGATCGTCGACAAGCTCACGGCCCGCCGACCGGCCCTCCTCGTCGAAACGGTTGACGACCACGATCCGATCGTCGAGCAGCCACCAATCGTTTCCGTCAACAGGGAACGCCACCTGCTCGGGCAGCAGGTGGCGCGGCAACCAGCGGATGTCCTCGCCCGCCTCGACGTTGTGGACGGTGTCCTGCCACTCGAACTCGATGTATGGGCTGACCGGCTCACTGATCACACGTACCCTGCGCACCGACCTGCCCTCGGCGGCCTTCGCCCGGACCTTGTCCGTCCAGTCGGCGAACCAGGCCGCGACCTCCGCGTGCGACTGACGCTCTCCGGCAAGCCATCTGCCGAAGCGGGACTGCTCGCCCGCTACGCCGTAAGAGTCCCGAAGTTCGAGATGGAAGGCGTCCCGCTCGAAGGCGTCGAACAGGACGCGCCATTCCTCAACGGTCAACAGGCGCATGTTCCTGATCTACCACCAGGCGCAGTGCCGCCGATACCTCTACAGCGGATTCATGGGCGGGCAGGCCCAGGTGCCGTAGTGCGTCGGCGTCTTCGATCGGCCGGCCGTACACGCGGTAGGTCCCGCGGTCCGTGAGCCCGACGCGCGGCGGCGGGTCGGTGCCGTCCGGGTGCAGGCGACTGCGGGTCAGCTGGGCCAGGAGCGGCCGCGGCACTTCGACGGAACCCGGATCCCCGTCGACGGTCCAACCTCTGACGACGAAGGTGTCGCGGTCGGTCTCGTACAGGGTGGGACATTCATCCTTCTCGCAGTCGCTGCCGAGGAAGGTCAGCTTCACGTGCACCTCCAGGGAGTTGCCGGAAATTGCCCATCGCGCGGATGGTCTATCGAACCGAGATCCTCGTCAAGACCACAGATGCCTGCTTAACGCTCTTGGCGGCGGGTGTCGCGCAGGTATGGTCCGCCGCAGTCGTCGGGCGGAACCGCAGTCGCGAAGTCCGGGCCCAGGCTCAAACCACGTCCAACCAGCAGTGAGAATGCCGCAACCCGTCGAGTTGTAAGCCTCCAGTCGGTTCTCGCCACGTACGGGCTATGTCGGGAAGGGGCAGACGGTGGCGCTGGCGTTCACCGAGAACCCGGAGGGACCGGTCAAATCGCATCTCACCGCGACGGTGATCGAGGGCGCCGTCAAGCCGTGCGTCCCGGTGCACGACCCGACGCGGGTCGGTGACCGGCTGAGCCGCGGGGGTCAGCGGCCGGGTACGGCTCGTTCCAGTTCGACGAGTGCCAGCGGGGGTCCCTCGTCGAACTCGTGGTCGTGGGTCCTGCCGGTCTCGGCGAAGCCGTTCTTAGCGTAGAAGCGGCGTGCCTGCGCGGAGTCCCGGAGCGTCCACAGGTGCACGTCGTCATATCCGGCATCTCGTACTCGGTCCAGGATCGCGGTCAACAGGGCCATGGAGATACCGCTTCCCCAGACGTCCGGGTGGGCGAAGAACGTCTGAATCTCCGCGACGCCCGGGCGGGAGGTGGACGCCCCGAACCGGGCGAAAGCACCCGGCCGCTCGTTCAGCCGCGCCAGAAGGATCGTGTCCCCGCCCTCGGCCAGAATGCCGTGCCACCTGGTACGCCGTTCCTTGACCCCGGCCGCGGCGACCTTCGGCGCGCAGAGCGGACCGTGCGAGACACCCCAGGACAGGGCGTGAATCTCACCGAGGACGTCCCCGTCGCCGGGTTCGGCAGGCCGGACCGTGATCTCATCAGGCATGCCATCGACCCTACAACCAGGTGAAATCGTGGTGTTCACGATGGTCGGATGATCAGGTGGGGTCGGAGTGGGACGGCACGCTGGTCATGTATCTGGTGATGCGGGGGAGTCTGCGAGCTTTCTCCTCCGCATCGTCGAGTTCCCACGCCTCGTCTGTGGGGTTGGGCATCGCGAACAGCTCGAAGCCGCGAGACGTCAGGGCTTCGGCCAGTTCCTCATGTCCCTTGCCCGTCGCCTGCTCCCAAGCCCTCATGGCCACGTAATCCAGGGCTTCGAACGTGGGCCAGTCCTCCCGTGTCCACGTCTGCCGCTTCCGCGTCATGAGGACAAGTCGCCGTACCGCCGGAACGTCCACCAGCGCATCGGGCTCACGGGCAACCCGCTCGAAGGTCTCACGGCCCAGACCGACGAGCCACATCTGGAAGTACCAGAAGCCGTCGCCGGACCCGTCCAGGTCAAGGGCACGTACCGCGCCCCACATCAACCAGGTGTCGATCTTGCGGCGGGCTGTGACCATCCAGGCTTCGAAATCGATGATCTCCTCGGCGGGACGTCGCACCAACTGATCGTGCAGCCAGTTCAGACGTTGCTCTTTAGCGGTGGTCTCACCCGCCGACCGCTCGATCAGGAACCAGAACTCGTCCACGTCCACACGGTCGATCCTGGCATGTGCCGCCTATGCTCTGATTCGTCCGTCGGGGCGGGCGGCTTTCAGGACGTCGATCTCGCAGCCGGGCGCGGACGGGTCGAAGCCGTGCTCGGCCAGCCAGCGGATCGCCAGCAGGCTTCGCATGGACCACCAGGCGCGGATCAGGTCCAGGTCGACGGCGGTGCCGTAGCCGGAGATGACGTCGGCGAGGTGTTCGGGGTGGCCGAGCGTCAGGATGGCGAGGTCGTACAGGGGGTCGCCCTGGCTCGCCTCGGACCAGTCGATGATGCCGGTGATCTCGTCGCCGTCCACGAACACGTGGCTGAGCTGCAGGTCGCCGTGGATGAACGTGGGTGTCCACGGCCGGAGGACGGTCTCGGCGATCTTGCGGTTGCGCGTGATGAGGTCGGTGGGGAGGACCTCGTTGGTGATGAGCCACTCGCACTCGCCGTCGAGGCGCGCCGCGATCTCGTCGCGGGTACTGCCGGGCCATGGAGGCAGCGGGGCTTCATGCAGCTTTCGTACGGCGGCGCCTGCCGCTGTCCAGGCCGCCGGTGATGCGTTCGTTGGTCGGCCGAGGTGGCCTAGCGCGGTGCCGGGGAGGGCGGCGAGGGCGAGGACGGGCGGGTTGCGCCACAAGATCTTCGGCGTGGGGATCGGGGCCAGGGTCATCGCCTCGACTTCTACGTCGATGCGGGTCTGGTCGGTGTCGATCTTGAGGAACGTGTCGCCGACGCGCAGAGTCGCCCGCTCGCTGTGTGCTACGACGACCTCTACCTCTTCCACGGCGGCCATTATCGCGAGCTGGCCCGCGCGTGTCGCCGGGTTTTATCGCGTGCGGCCCTTGGCGGCCTATTCGACCGTTGGTGGTTCAAACAACGCGGTCGAACAGCATCGGAGGTCGAGAGAGCACGTTCGTGGGTGAGGCTGGTGGTCGCGAGTGTGTGCCAGCGGGTGACGCTGGTGGTCGCGCCGTCACCCACGAGCAGGTTGTGGGTGACGGCGCGGGGATGGTTGGGCCAATCGCGAACTCTCGGCCAACGGCGAGCGCGCGGCTGACGGCGTGCTCTCGGCCGACGGCGATTTTTTGGCTACGGCGAGCTCTCGGCTGATGGCGAGTTCGCGGCCACCCGGGCCGGTCGGCCATCCGTGAGGTTGGCCGTGCACGGCGTCGGCCGTCCACGGTGTTGGGCGCAGCATGGTGTTGGGCGCAGCGCGGTGTTGGGCGGCGCGGGCTGAGGTGGGTCCGGGTTAGCAGCAGGCTGAGGGGGACAGGCTGGTCAGGGTTTCGGCGTCGGACTTGACGACATATACCTCCCAAGGCTCGCTGCCGGGCCCGCGTACCCACACTTTGTCCTGGACTGCGTAGCAGCAGGAGGTGTTCTCCTCGACCGTCGTCTCCAGGCCCTGCCCGGCCAGGCGGGTCGTCGCGGCGGTGACCTCATCGGTGGTGGCGACCTCTACGCCGAGGTGGTCCAGGCGGGTGTCGGTGCCGGGGTCGCCTTCGATGAGTACCAGCTTGAGCGGGGGCTCCGTGACGGCGAAGTTGGCGTAGCCGTCGCGGAGCTTCGCCGGTTCGGTGCCGAAGAGCTTGCTGTAGAAGTCGATGGACGCCTGCAGGTCGGCGACGCGCAGGGCGAGCTGGACACGAGACATGATTTGTCTCCTCCACTGTTTCGATGAACCTCTAATCAGTGCCGAGTGTGCATCGCTGATTTGATATCTGTCAAATCAGAGAAGACGAGTGCGATCATCGGCGTGTGGATGAGGAGACCTTCTGGAATCTGATTGAGCGATCTGGTCAGCGGGGCGGGAGTGAGCGTGACCGGGTGGAATGGCTGACGGAGGAGTTGTCGCGGTTGCCCGCCGAGGCGATCGCCGACTACTGCGTCTGGTGGAAGGTCACGCAGAACCGTGCCGGCACCTGGGACCTGGCGGGCGCCTATGACCTCGTCCTTGGTGGCGGGTCGTCGAACAGCTTCGAGTACTTCGCGAACTGGCTCATCGGCCTGGGCCGTGAAGCCTGCGAACGCGTGACCGGCTGCCCTGAGGAACTGGTCGAGTTGCCGCAGGTTCGGCGGGCTCTGGCGCAGAGGCATGCCCGCCGCCTCGGCGATCCTGAAGCGGCTTCCTGGCCTGAAGACGACTGGCCGGCGTTCGAGGCGCTCGGCCATCCGGGGATGGGCGCGTACGAGCAGGTGACGGGTCGGGTGCCCGAGGTGGGCGTCGAGGCCAGGTTTCCGATCGGGCCGGTAGGGCTGGGTGGTGAGGAGTGGGATGCCGAGGACCCTGCGGAGGCGGTACGCAGGTTGCCGCGTACCGCCCGGCGTCTCGGTATCGGCTGACCTTTCGGTAGGTAGCTTCATCGTCTATCGTCGATTAACGATGAATGAAAATAAGAGTGGATCGCTGGATCGGGCTGCCGCGGTCGAGTACGCGACCTGGTTCAAGGCGTTGGCAGATGCGACCCGGGTCCAGATTGTCTCGTTGCTCGCGCGCCGCGGCGTACCGATGAGTGTGGGGGAGATCGTCGAGGCGGTCGTGGTCGGACAGTCCACCGTCTCGGCGCATCTGAAGGTGCTGTCGGAGGTACGGTTCGTGCTGGCCGAACGCGTCGGCACCTCGGCCTTCTACCGGATCAACGACGCCTGCGTGGACTGCTTCCCCAGCGCCGCCGACCTCGTGATGGGCCGAGCTCCAGCCACGCCTCCAACCTGCGCCTCGCCGACCACCCCGCAAGCTCCGGCCACGCCTCCAACCTGGGGTTCGCCGACCGCTTCACAGGCTCCTTCCGGCGATGCCTCGCCGACCTTGACGCAGGCTTCGGCGTCTCCCGCCTTCGCCGCACCCGTCCCCCCGCAGGCTCCGGCCACGCCTGTCGCCTGCGCATCGCCGACCACTCCGCAGCGGCCCGGCGATGTGCGTGCCGCGACCGTCGGGCGGTATTCCGATCTGGCGCGTACGGCTCTCGCGGGTGGTGTGCCGCTGGACGGGGAGCCCGATGCCGGCTGCTTCGGTGCCGACGCCTACGCCGATTCGCTCCATCACCTGCCCGAGGCGGCGCGGCGGGCCAGCCTGGGTTGCGGCAATCCGCTCGCCGTCGCGGAGCTGAAGGACGGGGAAACCGTGCTCGACCTGGGTTCGGGCGGCGGGCTGGACGTCCTGCTGTCCGCTCGCCGCGTCGGCCCAACAGGTCACGTCTACGGACTGGACGCCAGCCCCGACATGCTCACCCTCGCCAACGCCAACGCCGCCCAGGCCGGAGCGGTGAACGTGGAGTTCCTGCACGGCCACATCGAGGACATCCCCCTGCCCGAGGCGGCCGTCGACGTGGTCATCTCCAACTGCGTCGTCAACCTCTCCACCGACAAACCGGCCGTGCTCGGCGAAGCCTTCCGCGTACTCAAACCGGGCGGACGCCTGGGCATCAGCGACGTGATCGCCGACGAGGACCTCGACCCCGACGCCCGCACGGCGGCCGAGCAACGCGTCGGTTGTGCGAACGGGACCCTGACCGCGGCCGAGTACCGGCGACTGCTGGCGGAGACCGGCTTCACGGACATCAGCGTCACCCCGACCGCCGACGCCGGTGAAGGGCTGCGTTCGGCGATCGTCCGGGCCGCCAAGCCGGGCCGGGAGTAACGCCCTCCGTTCGGGTAGCGGGTAGCTGTCACCTGCCGTGGTAGCTGCCACCTGCCGCGACAGCACGTACCAAACGAGGAGAGATCCCGAGATGCGGGCGATCCAGAAGCCACGCCACCAAAGCCTGAACGTGGACGGAATCAATGTCTTCTACCGCGAAGCCGGTGCGCGGGACCGTCCGTGCGTCCTGTTGCTGCACGGATTCCCGAGCGCCTCGCACACGTTCCGGCACGTGATCAGCCCGCTGGCGGAGGTGAGCCGGGTCGTGGCCCCCGACCTGCCGGGCTTCGGGTTCTCCAGCGCGCCGCGCGTCGGCGATTTCGAGTACGGCTTCGCGCGCCTGGCCGACATCGTGGAGGCGTTCCTGGAGCGGATCGGAGTCGAGGAGTTCTTCGTCTACCTGCACGACTTCGGCGCGCCGGTCGGCTACCACCTCGCCACCCGGCGGCCCGAGCGCGTCCTCGGGCTCATCGTGCAGAACGGCAACGCCCACGAGGACGGCCTCGGCCCCGGCTGGGACACCGCGCGCGCTTTCTGGGCAGATCCGTCCGAGGCGAACCGCGCCAAACTGCCCGAATGGCTCAACTTCGAGGGCACCCGCGACCAGTACCTGGGCGGACTGCCCCAGCGGGTACGCCCCCTGCACCCGCCCGAGCCCTGGTACCTGGACTGGGAGCGCATGTCGCGGCCCGGCAACGTCGAGGCCCAGTTCCAGCTTTTTCGCGATTACGCCAGTCATGTCGCCCGGTTCGATGAACTGGCCGACTACCACCGGACCCACCAGCCGCCCGGCCTGCTGCTGTGGGGTCGGCACGACCCGTTCTTCGACCTGGCCGAGATCATGGCGTACGCGCGGACGCTCGACCGGCTCGAGATGCACGTGTACGACGGCGGCCACCTCGTCCTCGAGACCCACTCGGCCGAGTGCGCCGCGGTGATGGCGGCCTTCGTCGCCGACATCTCCGCCGAACGATCGCTAGGGTGAGGCATTCGATCATCTTCACCCCAGGAAGTGCCACGTGTACCGATTAAGCCTGCCTGCCCTCCTCGTCGTCGGTGTCTACCTCCTCGCGCTGGCGATCGTCGCGGTGCTCGCCCTCGTCACGGGCGACCTGGACGCGATGCTGCGGCTGACGCTGATACCCGTGACGGACGAAGAAGTCCCGGTGACCCGGACGAACCTGATCATCCTCGTTCTGGTCGGTGGAATGTGGGCGTGGACGTTGTGGCAGGGTCTGCGCGGACCGCTGACAGGCCCGCCGCCCGCGGCCGACCGCGACATCACGCGACTGCGGATCGCGCTGTACGTCGCGGCGGCGTCCTGGCTGATCTACCCTGTCTCGACCTTCTGGACCTGGTGGATCGGGGTACTCGACGCCGTGGTGATGCTGGCGGTGGTGTGGCTGTTCCACCCCGTTTTGACCCGTGGCGACACCAAATCCGACCACATGCGCACCATCGGCGTGGCCGGGTATGTCTGCGTGGCCATCTTCGAGGTGCTCGACGGCTTTGCGGTGGACCTTCCCGGACCGCTCCTGCTCGGCGGTCTGGCGGCGCTGGTCTGGACGGTTCTGCTCCTGCGGGCGCAGCGGAACGACAGCCTCTGGCAGACCTCGACCGTCGTGTACGGCATCGCCTCCCTGGTCCTGATGATCATCTCTGGGCTGTTGGACCGGCTCGTGGAATCCGTCGGCGACGTCCCCAGCGCGGTTTCCACGTGCGCCGGTGCCCTGACGCTGATCTGGCTGGCCCGTTCGGCCCACGACCTCGCCAACCCACGCCACGAACCGGCCCCCTCCCCGCCTGTCGCCGCCGAGTCCTGACGCGCACGTCGTTACGGCCTTGCGTACACCGATCCTCATGCGTACAGTGTTCCCATCAGGTGTACGACGTGCTCACCCTGCCGTGGGAGGAACTTCATGACCGAGCCGCTGACCGCGATCCCGTGGACCCGCCCCGCCGACCGGCCGTTCGACCCGCCCGCCGAGCTCGCGCCGCTGCGCGAGGAGCAGCCGCTGCGGCCGTTGATCTTCCCCGACGGGCATGAGGGGTGGCTGGCCCTGGGCTACGACGAGGTCCGCGCCATCATTGCCGACCCGCGCTTCTCCTCGCGCCACGAGCTGATCCACTACGCGCTGGCCGACCTCGGCCCCTTGCCGCCCGCCGAGCCCGGCGACCTGGGCGGGATGGACGCGCCCCAGCACACCCGGTACCGGAAGGTGCTGGCGGGCAAGTTCACGGTCCGGCGCATGCGGCTGCTGTCCGAGCGCGCCGAGGAGATCACGAACGAGCACCTCGACGCCATGGCCGCATCCGGCTCGGAAGCCGACCTGGTCGAGGTCCTTGCTCAGCCGGTGCCCGGGGTGATGATCTGCGAGCTGCTCGGCGTGCCGTACGCGGACCGCGGGGAGTTCCAGAAGCTCGCGGCCGCTGTGAACGGGCTGGGTGCCACCCCGGAGGAGCAGTTCGCCGCCTTTGAGCAGTTGGGCGACTACATCAGCGGGCTGGTGCGCTCTAAGCGCGCCAACCCCACCGACGACCTGCTCAGCGACCTGACCGAGACCGATCTGTCGGAAGACGAGCTGGCCCGTGTCGGCGCGTTCCTGCTGGGCGCTGGGCTCGACACGACCGCGAACATGATCGCACTGGGCACTTACACGCTGCTTCAGCACCCTGACCAGCTCGCGCTGCTGCGTGCCGATCCTGCGCTGTTCGGCAACGCGGTGGAGGAGCTGATGCGCTTTCTGAGCATCGCTCATACCGGGGTGCGGGCCGCGCTGGAGGACGTTGAGCTGAGCGGGCAGACCGTCAAGGCTGGGCAATCGGTGGCGCTGGCCCTGCAGGCCGCCAACCGCGACTCCAGAAAGTACCCCAACCCCGACGCCCTGGACGTGCGTCGTGACGCCTCCGGTCATCTGGGCTTTGGGCATGGGATTCATCAGTGTCTGGGGCAGCAGTTGGCCAGGGTCGAGATGCGGGCGGCCTTTCCGGCACTGTTCGGCCGCTTTCCGGGGTTGCGACTGGCGGTACCGGCGGACCAGGTTCCGATGCGGGGACTGGTGGACATCTACGGCGTGGACCGCCTACCGGTCAGCTGGTAGGCACCGCGAAGCCGTGACCTGCTGTTGGGCCTACCGGTCGAGTGGTAGGTGGCGCGACGCCACGGCCCGCACTGCGTCTACCGGTCAGGTGGTAGGTGGCGCGATGCCACGACGTGCTGTGCGCCTACCGGTCAGATGGTAGGTGCTGGACTTGCGCCGCCGTGCTTGCCCTACCGGTCAGGTGGTAGGGGTGGGGGACGGTTACGGCCGTTGGCGCGCCTACCGGTCAGGCGGTAGGCGCTGGACTCCGCGTTGCTAGGCACGGTCTACCAGCCGGTTGGGAGGTGTTGGGACGCCCATGGTGTGGGAGCGCCTACCGGTCAGGTGGTAGGTGGGTGCTGGGAGTTCTGCGGTGTGTGCGTGCCGCTTCATCGGCCCGATGTTGCCCATGTCGTCGGGTATTTGGGCTGGTTGGATGCCTGTCGCGACCTTGGAGAGTGGTCAGTCGTGGAAGTCGCCCTGGATGGGGACAGATGTATCGGTTCTGGCATGTGCGTGTTGTCCGCGCCTGCCGTGTTCGATCAGAGCGATGAGGGCACCGGTGTCGTGCTCGACCGGCATCCGGGTGCTGAACAGCTCGCTGCCGTCCGCGAGGCGGTCGCGGTCTGCCCGGCGGCAGCGATCGCCATCGTGGGGGATCGGCCTGCGCGGTGACTGCTGAGCGCCGGCAGTTCCTGAGCGCCGGTCGTTTAAGGACGCCGGTCGCTTCTGAGTGCGGGTGACGCCTGAATGCCGTGACTCCTGGACGCGGTGACTCCTGCGCGCAGGTACCCGTAAACGCACGGACCCGTCGGTGCGGGCAACCCGTAAGGCGGGTATCCGTGAGTGCGGGCATCCAGTGAGTGCGGGCAACCCGTGAGGTCGGTGGCCCCTGGGCCGGCGACTCGTTAGTGCGGTGACTCGGGAATGGGGGTTACCCGTGATTGTGGTCACTGCTGGGGGTGGTGGCGTGTCAATATGGCTGCAGCGGGCGACGGGCGGCGGCCGGGGGGCTATTTAGTGATACTATCTACTGATAGTGGATCGTGCTAGGTAGCTGGGAGGGTGTTCCGTGGGCAAGCAGGTCACGGAGATGCTCAAGGGCACGCTGGAGGGCATCGTCCTGGCGATCCTGTCCGAGCGGCCCGCCTACGGCTACGAGATCACGGCGTGGCTGCGGGACCAGGGCTTCTCGGACATCGCCGAGGGCACCATCTACGCGCTGCTGGTCAGGATCGAGAACCGTGGCTTCGTTGACGTGGAGAAGGTGCCTTCCGAGAAGGGGCCGCCGCGCAAGGTGTACTCGCTGAACGACAGCGGGCGCGAGCATCTTGCGGAGTTCTGGCGGACCTGGAGTTTCCTGGCTGAGCGGCTTGAACAGCTCCGCGACGGGGCCGCCCCGGCCTGACCGCGGAGCGCGTTGTGCCACCGCCCTGACCGCGGAGCGCGTGGGGTCACCGGCCTGACCGCGGAGCGCGTGGGGTCACCGGCCTGGCAGTGCGAGGATCCCAGCGGGCCCAGGGGCAGGAGCCGGCTCAGCGGGTCGGCTCGGGAGGTTGTCGCCGGTCCGCCGAGAGCGCGTCGCCGTCGCCGCCGACGTGGCCGACGCCGACGTGGCCGCGGCTGTTGTCGAGGGGGATCTTCTCCCCGCCGTACCACTTGGACAGGGCCGCGCGCAGCTTGCCCAGCAGGCCGCGCATCCCCTTGGGCGGAATGCCCGCGCTGTCCTTCTCCACCGGCAGCATCGGCACCGGCTCCTTGGAGCGCAGCGAGTCCTCCACCGTGTCGATCGGCGCTGTGTGTACCTCGACGAACTCACCGTGCGGCAGCCGCTTGATGACCCCCGACTCCACCCCGTGGCCGATCACCGCGGCGTCCGAACGCTGCAGCCCCAGGCAGATCCGGTACGTGATGGCGTACGCCAGCACCGGCCCCACCAGCACCAGCACCCGCCCCACATACGTGGTCACGTTCAGACTGATCTGGAAATTGGCCGACAACTCGTCATTGGCACCCAGCAACCACAACACCCCGTAGAACACGATCGCGGCCATGCCGATCGAAGTCCGGTGCGGGTTGTTGCGCGGACGGTCCGACACGTGCAGCGCCCGGTGGTCACCGGTCATCCAGCGTTCCAGGAACGGATACAGCGCCAGACCCGTGATGATGGCGCCCATCGGCCCCAAAGCCGGAATGATCACACTCAACGGCAGCGTCCCAGCATAGGAGGTGCCGAACAGGTTGATCTCCCAGGCCGGCATCAACCGCAGCGACCCCTCCAGGAAGCCCATGTAGAAGTCCGGCTGTGAGCCCGCCGAGATGTCCGCCGGGTTGTACGGGCCGAAGATCCAGATCGGATTGATCTGTGCGAACGTCCCCAACGCCACGATCAGCGCGAACGTGAAGAGGAACAACGCACCGGCCTTCAGCATGAAGGCAGGATAGAGCGGCGCACCCACCACATTGCGGTTGTTCGCGCCGTTACCCGGCATCTGCGTGTGTTTCTGCACCCACGTCAGCACCACATGCGCACCGACCAACGCCAGCAGAAGGCCCGGAATCAGCAGGATGTGCAGCGAGTAGAACCGGGAGATCACCTCCGTCCCCGGATACTCGCCACCGAACAAGAAGAACGTGATGTACGTCCCGACCAGCGGCAACGAGATCGCCACGCCCTCGGTGATCCGCAGGCCCGCGCCCGACAGCAGATCGTCCGGCAGCGAGTACCCGGTCAGGCCCTCCACCAGCGCCAGCGCGAGCAGGACGACACCGATCAGCCACGTCAGCTCACGCGGCTTGCGGTAGGCGCCCATGAAGAACACCCGCAGCATGTGCACCATCATGCTGGCCACGAACAGCAACGCCGCCCAGTGGTGCATCTGCCGCATGAGCAGGCCGCCACGCACGTCGAAGCTGATCTCCAGCGACGACGCGTACGCCTGCGACATCCCCACGCCCTTGAGCGGCGCGTAGGACCCGTCGTAGATCACGTGCTCCATGCCCGGCTTGAACCACAGTGTCAGGAACGTGCCGGTCAGCAGCAGGATGATGAACGAGTAGAGCGCGACCTCACCCAGCAGGTACGTCCAGTGATCCGGGAAGATCTTGCGGAGGTTGCGCCTGAGGAAGTTGCCCGCCCCGAGCCGGTCGTCGAGAAAGCCCGACGGCCCGCTGATGGCCTTGGGCACCGCGTCGAGCCTGGCCATGATCACCTCTGTGATCCGTCCGTTGTCTCCTTTTCACAGTCAGCGTTCGGCCGGAGACCGGCAGCGGTTGCACGGTGCGCCTGCTCAGGCGATGGTGATCAGCTTGATCAGTTGCCGTCTGAACTGCTCGTAGTCGTCCACGGCGCCGAGCAACTGCTCCGAGGTGCGTTCGGCCTCGTGGGCGAGTGCCAGGGTCGCGGCGCCCGTGTCGGTGATGGTCACCGACACGCGCCGCCGGTCCCGCTGGTCGGCCTGCTTGCCGACGTAACCGGCGCGCCGCAGGTGCTCGATCGTCCGGCTCATCGTCTGGTCGGTCACGCGGCACAGCCCCGCCAGTTCGCGCTGAGTCAGCGGCCCTTCGGCCAGGTGGTGCAGGGCGATCAGGCCGGCGTGGGTCAGCCCGTGCGCGGCGAGGAACTCATGGAAGCGCCCCTCCACCAGGCGGGCGGCCACCGACAGCAGCCGGCCGGTGGGCCAGGAGTCGATGTCGGCCACCCGCTCATTGTTCCACCCGGCGATCGTGAACCGGCTCAGGAGATCGCCGTCTTTTCGCGATCGCCAGGCCGAGCCAGATCATCCCGGCGATCACGGCCACCACGAGGTATTCGATCGCCGGGATCCGGCCCACGGCCAGGACGCCGGACAGGTCGTGGCGCAAGCCGTACACCAGGAGGGCGCCGAAGGCGTAGGCCAGGCCCAGCGACCAGCGCACCCCGCGCGTCAGCCCCAAGCCGTGCATCTGGGTGACGACGAAGACGCCGAGGAAGCCGAACAGGAACATCGGCCACGCCCCGTCCGGTCCGCCGCTCATCACGGCGACGAGCGTGCCGTGGACGGCGACGGCCAGTTCCAGGGTGAGGGTCCACCACCGGTTGGTGTGGGCGCGGGTGAGGAACAGGCTGCCCTGGAGCAGCAGCAGGAACATGTAGAAGAAGCCGATCAGGTGGCCGCTGGTGGCCTCCATGGGGTGGTACCAGAAGGTGTAGACGGCCGCCCAGCTGAACAGATAGCCGTGGTAGCGGCGGGCGAAGCGCACCACCTGGGCGCCGATCGGGGCCGGTCTGCCGAAGAACATGCCGCGCCGGCGGTTCTCCATGAGCAGGACGACCACCAGCAGCAGGATCACCGATCCCTGAGAGCTGAAGATGGACACGTCCTGGGCCAGGCCGTCGTAGAACAGTTGCGTCTGGGCCATGTGCAGGGCGATGAAGGCGGCGTTGACGCCGAGCGCCACGACGTTCACCGGGTGCAGGCCCCGCGTGTAGCGGCCCACCCTGGTCTGCGCGTAGTAGATGAGGGCCCACAGGGCGAGTTGGTGGGCCGCGTAGGGTAGCCAGGCCGACAGCCGGGTCCACAGGGTCGGTTCGGGTAGCTTCCAGTAATACCAGGACACGCCCTGGTCGGGCAGGAGCGTGACGCCGTGCAGGCGTTGGCCGAGCAGCCAGATCAGGGCGGTGATGATCGCGCCGGCCAGCACGCCGGCGGTGAGGATCCGGCCCGCGCTCCAATTGTTCAGCATGCTGATTATTATGCTTATGTTCAGCCTGCTGAACAAAATGTCCGGGAAAGGCAACCGGCGGCACGTCGGCTCCGAATAGGCGTATGTGGACCACATGGAACGACGCAGGATCGCGGTGATCGGCAGCGGCATCGCCGGTCTCACCGCGGCCTACGTGCTGCAACGCGACCACGACGTCACCCTGTTCGAATCCGACGCGCGGCTCGGAGGCCACGCCCACACCCACGACGTGCCGACCGGCGCCGTGGACAGCGGCTTCATCGTGCACAACCGCCGGACCTATCCGCTTTTGACGCGGCTGTTCGCCGAGCTTGGTGTGCGGACCCGCGCGTCGCCGATGAGCCTGTCCGTCGCGTGCGCCGGCTGCGGGCTGGAGTACGCCGGTGGCAAGGGGTTGACCGGGCTTCTGGCACAACGCCCACGGCCGGCGTACCTGAGAATGCTGGGCGAGATGCCGCGCTTTCGCAGAGCGGCGCGGCACCTCCTGGCCTCAGGCCAGGACCGGACGCTCGGCGAGTTCGCCGAGGGCTTCACCACCTACTTCGGCACGCACTTCCTTACGCCGCTGATCTCGGCGGTCTGGTCGTGCGCGCCGGCCATGGCCCTGGAGTATCCCGCCCGCCACCTGTTCACCTTCCTGCGCAACCACGGGATGCTGGCGGTGGGCGGCTCGCCGAGCTGGCGCACCGTCGTCGGCGGCTCGCGCGCCTACGTGGAGCGCATCGCCAAGCACCTGACCGCCGTTCACACCAACTGCGCGGTACGCGAGCTGCGCCGCTCGGGCGACGGCGTGGAACTGGTCGCCGACGGCAGGCACACCTTCGCGGCCGCGGTCGTGGCCACCCATCCCGACCAGGCGCTGCGCCTGCTCGCCGAGCCGACACCCACCGAGCGCGAGGTGCTCGGCGCCTTCACCTACTCGCGCAACGAAGCCGTTTTGCACACCGACACCACGCTCCTTCCGCGGGCTCCCGGGGCGCGGGCGTCGTGGAACCTGCGCATGGACTGCCGTGCCGCCGCCGCGCCGCGGGTGCGGGTGAGCTATGACATGGACCGTCTGCAGGGCCAGCCGTACCTGGTCAGCCTGGGTGAGCCGATCGCCGAGCAGCATCAACTCGCGCGCATGGTCTACCACCATCCGGTGTACACCCCCGCGTCGGTCGCGGCGCAGCGGCGGCTGCCCTCGCTCAACGACGCGTCGATCGTGTTCGCCGGCGCCTATCACGGCTGGGGCTTCCACGAGGACGGCTGCCGCTCCGGCTTGCTGGCCGCCCAGGCGCTGGGCGGTGACTGGTGATCCTCTACGAGTGCGTGATCACCCACGCGCGGGCCGAGCCGGTGCACAACGCCTTCCGTTACCGCACCGCGTTGTGCCTGGTGGACGCCGACGATCGGCCGCGCAGGTCGCCGGTCGCGCCGCCCGCGGGGCGCGGTGACCTCGACGCGTTCCTGGCCCGCCACGAGCTGGCCGCCGATCGGGTGCTGACCCTCGCCCACCACCGGCTGCTGGGCTGGGCCTTCGACCCCTTGCGGGTGCACTGGTGCTTCGCGGCCGGACGGCTCGCGGCCACGGTCGCCGAGGTGCGCAACACCTATGGCGGACGCCACCGCTACCTTCTGCGGCCCGGCGCACACGAGGTCGCCAAGGACTTTCGCGTCTCGCCGTTCAACGGGGTCGACGGCTTCTACCGCGTCGACCTGCCGATCCCCGGCGAACGGCTTCGCCTGACGGTCACCCTGCACCGGGAGGGCAGGCCGCCGTTCGCCGCCAGCGTGCGCGGCCGCCGGGTGAGGGCCATGAAGGCACGGCACGTCCTGGCGCCGATCCTCACCAGCGCCCGCATCCGCCGCCAGGGGATCGGCCTGTATCTGCGCGGTCTCACCATCCGGCCACCGGGAGCGGACCGATGACCGGCGCACCGGCGGCCTGGTTGCGCGCCCAGGTGGCCCGGCAACTGTTCCTGCACGTGGTCAAAAGGATGGGGCCCGCCCTGGAGGGACTACGGCTGCGCCGGCCCGCGTCCTTCTTCCATCGGGTGGGCGCCGACGGGCTGATCGGGTTCGGGGAGTCCTACGTGGCCGGCGACTGGGACGCCGACGACCTGGTCGGGGTGCTGACGGCGCTGGCCGGTGAGGTGGACCGGCTGGTGCCCGCCCCCCTGCAGAAGCTGCGGCGCACGGTCCTGCCGAGGACGCCGCGGGCCGTACGCGGCACCCCGGACGGGGCGCGCCACAACATCGCGCGGCACTACGACCTGTCCAACGAGCTGTTCGCCGCCTTCCTCGATGAGAGCATGACCTACTCCGCGGCCTGGTTCGCCGACCCGGCCGCCGCGACGTGGGCCGACCTGGCGCCCGCGCAACGCCGCAAGATCGATCGGCTGCTGACGCAGGCCCGAGTCGGGCCGGGAACCCGCCTGCTGGAGATCGGCAGCGGCTGGGGCGAACTGGCCGTCCGCGCCGCGCGGCGCGGCGCCGAGGTGGTCTCGATCACCCTGTCCGGCGAGCAGGTACGGCTGGCCAAGGAACGAGCGCGCGCCGCCCGCCTGGCCGCGCCACCGGAGTTCCGGCTGTGCGACTACCGCGAAGTCGACGGCAGCTTCGACGCGATCGTCAGCGCCGAGATGATCGAGGCTGTGGGCGCCCGGCACTGGCCGGAGTACTTCGCGGTGCTCCAGCGGCGCCTGGCCCCGGGCGGCCGGATCGCGCTGCAGGCCATCACGATGCCGCACGATCGCATGCTGGCCACCCTCGGCACCCACACCTGGGTGCAGAAGCACATCTTCCCCGGCGGCATGCTGCCCTCCGTACCCGCGATCGAGAGCCTGCTCGGGCCGCTGCGCATCGTGCAGCGGCTGTCGCTGCGCGAGCACTACGCGCACACCCTGCGCCTGTGGCGCGAACGCTTCACCCGGCAGCGCGACCACATCACCGACCTCGGCTTCGACGAGACCTTCCACCGCATGTGGCGGTTCTACCTCGCCTATTCCGAAGCCGGATTCCGTTCCGGCTACCTCGACGTCTGGCAGCTCACCATGGAAAGGAGACGTTCTTGACGACGATCGCGGCCCGCGCGGGACACTCGATCGACGCGCTCTTCGGCGGAAGGCCGCCGGTGACGATCCGGTTCTGGGACGGCAGCACGCACGGCGGCGAGGACGGCGCGGCCCCCACGCTCGAACTGCGCAGCCCCATCGCCGCCCGGCACCTGCTGTGGAGTCCGGGCGAGCTCGGCCTGGCCAGGGCCTACGTCAGCGGCCACCTCCGCTTCGACGGCGACCTCACCCAGACCCTGCGCCGGGTACGCGCCGCTCCCGCCGTCCGTCCCCGCCCGCGCGACCTGCTGGCGCTGATCCGGTTGCCGGGCGTGCTCGGCCCCAGGCCCAAGACACCGGCCGCGGAGGCACGGCTGCGCGGCCGCTCGCACACCCGCGGGCGCGACCGTGCCGCCATCGCCCACCACTACGACCTGTCCAACGCGTTCTACCAGCTCATCCTGGACGACTCGATGGCGTACTCCTGCGCCGTCTTCGAACCCGGCGACGATCTGGAGCGGGCGCAGCGCCGTAAGCTCGATCAGATCTGCGACCACCTGCGGCTGCGGCCCGGCATGCGCGTCCTCGACGTCGGCTGCGGCTGGGGTTCGCTGGCCCTGCACGCGGCCGGCCGGCGCGGCGTGGCGGTCGTCGGCGTCACGCTCTCGGCCGCCCAGCGGCGCTTCGCCCTCGACCGGGCCGCGGGACTGCCCGTGGACATCAGGGCGCAGGACTACCGCGACCTCGACGACGGCCCCTACGACGCGATCTGCTCCATCGAGATGGGCGAGCACGTCGGCCGGGCCGGCTACCCCGGCTACGCGGCCGCGTTGCACCGGCTGCTGCGCCCCGGCGGCCGGGCGCTCATCCAGCAGATGGCGCGCGAGAACCGGCCCGGCGGCGGCCCGTTCATCGAACGCTACATCGCCCCCGACATGCACATGAGGCCGCTGGCGCAGACCACGACGATGCTGGCGGCGGCGGGGTTCACGGTGGAGGGCACCTCCTCGCTCGGCCATCACTACGTGCGGACCGTCCAGGCCTGGCAGGAGCGCCTCCAGGCGCGTCTGCCGGAGGCGAGGGCGCTGATCGGCGACGAACGTACCCGGGTGTGGCAGTTGTACCTGGCCGGCGGCATGCTGGCCTTCGAGCAGGGCCGCATGGACGTCCACCAGATCGTGCTGAGGAGAGACCGATGAGCGTTTTCCTGTCCTGCCTGGCCCTGGTGGCGCTGCTCATGGTCATCACCTTCGGAGTGGGGATCAAGGCGGGCAAGCACGCCGTGATCGACGCCGCCTGGGGGCTCGGCTTCGCCGTCATCGCGCTGGCGGCCTTCGTCCAGGGCGGCGGCGACCCGCTGCGCCGCGTCCTGCTGCTCGTCCTGACCTGCCTGTGGGGGCTGCGGCTGGCCCTGCACCTCGGCCGGCGGGTCGCCGGCGGCGGCGAGGACCCCCGCTACGAGGCGCTCCTGGCCAAGGCCCCGGGCAGCCGCGACGCCTACGCCTTCCGGATGATCTACGTGACGCAGGGCCTGATCATGTTGTTCGTCTCGCTGCCCGTCCAGGTCGGCATGACCACGACCGGGCTCGTCGGCTGGCTCGGCTGGGCGGGCGTGGCGCTGTGGCTGGTGGGGTTCGTCTTCGAAACCGTCGGTGACCGGCAACTGGCCCGCTTCCGCGCCGACCCCGCGAACAGGGAACGCGTGCTGGACACCGGTCTGTGGCGCTACACCCGCCACCCCAACTACTTCGGCGACGCCGTCGTCTGGTGGGGCCTCTTCCTCATCGCCGCCGAACGCTGGCCCGGTGTCCTGACCTTCCTCTCCCCGGTCGTCATGACCTACTTCCTGCTCGCCAGGACCGGCAAGCCCCTGCTGGAGCGGAGGCTGTCGGCCACCCGGCCGGGGTACGCCGACTACGTCCGCCGCACCAGCGGTTTCCTTCCTATGCCGCCCAAGCGCGGATGAGGGCGGGGCGCGTGCGGCACGAACGTGCCGACCTGGTCATCGTCGTGACCGGCGGCACCCGCGGCATCGGGCGCGGGCTCGCCGAGGAGTTCACCAGGCGGGGCCATCACGTCGTCACCGGCGGTTCGCGGCAGAGCGACGTCCGCGACCGGCTCCGGCTCCGGGCGATGTGGGACGCCGCCGTCGAACGCCACGGCCGAGTCGACATGTGGATCAACAACGCCGGGATCACCCAATCCCGCCTCCCACTGTGGGAACTGCCCGAACACCAGGCGCGTGACGTCGTGGACGTCAATCTCACCGGTGTGATCAACGGCTGCGCGATCGCGCTGGCCGGAATGGCCGAGCAGGGCCACGGTCACGTGTGGAACATGGAGGGACTCGGCAGCGACGGCCGTGCCGTACCCGGACTGGCCGTTTACGGAGCGACCAAGCGGGCGCTGACCTACCTGACCAGGGCTCTGGCGAAGGAGGTGCCCGACGGCGTCTCGGTCGGGCTGCTCAGCCCCGGCATGGTCACCACCGACCTGCTGCTGCACGAGCTGACTCCCCACGCCAGGAAGATGTACGACATCCTGGCCGACCGGGTGGAGACCGTCACGCCCTGGCTGGCGCGGCAGGCGCTGACCAAGGCCACGAACGGCGCGCACGTACGCTGGCTCACCCCGCGCAAAGTCCTCTGGCGGTTCGCCCGCGCCCGCTTCACCAACCGGCAAGTGATCTCCTGACGGCGAAAAGTGTACGATGTAGACGAGGATATGAGTGTCGTCGCCAGGAGGTCGGGCATGGCCCGGAAGGCAGTGAGGGCGCGGGTGGCGCTGTCGGGGCCGGCGATCGTGCGAGCGGCGATAGCGATCGCCGACGAGGACGGGCTGAGCGCGGTGACCATGCGCGAGGTGGCCCAGCGGCTCGGGGTGACCGCCATGGCGCTCTACCGTCACGTCGCGAACCGTGAGGTGCTGGTCGAGCTGATGATCGACCACGTCGTGGGCGAGTTCGCCTATCCCGAGCCCAGGCCGTCGGGCTGGCGCGAGACCCTGCGGGTCATGGCCGTCCAGGACTGGCGCTCCTACTTCGCCCACCCCTGGATGCTCGCCGCCACCGCCACCTCCGCCCCGCCCACGGGACCGAGGCAACTGGCCTCGATGGAGTGGTCGCTGACGGGATTCGACAACCTCGACCTTTCGGGGCCGGAGAAGCTCTACCTGCTGGGCGTCGTGAGTTCCTATGGCCGGGGGCTGGCCCTGACCTGGATCGCCGGCTTCCTCGCCGGTGGCGGGGACCGCGAGCGGACCGCGCATCGGTGGCGCGAGGGGCCGGACGCGCTGTCGTACCCGCGGCTGAACGAGGTCGCCGCCGCGATCGGCGCCGAGCCGGTCCCCGGCGGACTCATCGAGGAGGAGTTCGAGTTCGGCCTCGCACGCGTCCTCGACGGCATCCAGGTCTACCTTGAGCGGCGCGTCTTGTATACCTTGTAAACTCCAAGTAGTTTACGTCGTATACAAGGATGCGTGCTCAGGCGCCGCGTCCGGAAGGACGATCGCCATGACCAGCGAGCGCGCCCCGTTCCCGCCGGCTGAGCTGACCGCGTGGCGTGAGCACACCACGGGGGACGTCCTCGTGGCCGGTGACCCCGGTTTCGACCAGATCGTCGCCGAGGACGTGGTGGTCGCGACGCCCTCGGCGATCGTCCGTCCCGCCACGGCGGGCGATGTCGCCCGAGCGGTCAGGTTCGCCACCGAACACGGGCTGCCGGTGTCGGTGCGCGGCGGAGGCCACGGCGCCTTCGCCACGCGCGACGGGGACCTGCTGATCTGGCTTTCGCGCCTGGACGACGTGCGGGTTCACGGTGACGGCCGCGTCGAGATCGGCGGCGGGGCGGTGTGGGGCCAGGTCGCCCACGCCCTGCGCCCGCACGGACTCGCGCTCAGCTCGGGAGACACCAGTTCGGTCGGGGTCGGCGGGCTCGCGCTCACCGGCGGCGTCGGCTGGCTCGTGCGCGGGCACGGACTCACCTTGGACAACCTGGTCGCCGCCGAGATCGTCACCGCGGGCGCCGAAGTGCTGTGCGTCGACGCCGAGCACCATGACGACCTGTTCTGGGCGATCCGCGGGGGCGGAGGCAACTTCGGCATCGTCACCCGGTTCACCTTCCAGGCCCACCCGCTCCCGCCGAGCGTCTACTACGGCACGATCACCACGGCCAAGCCGTCGGCGGCGGGCATGGCCGAACTCCTCGGCCGCTGGCGCGACGTCCTGCACGCCGCCGACGAACGGCTGAACTCCACGACCTTCGTCATGCCCGCCGAGGGACGCTCCCCGGCGAACTGCCAGTTCTTCGTGCTCTGGGGTGGCGACGACGAGGACGAGGCGCGTACGGCGGTCGCCCCGCTCCTGGAGCTGCCCGGGATCATCCACACCAGCTTCGGCCTCCGGCCCTACGCGTCGGTGCTCGAGGACGGCGGCGAGCCCGACGGGCTGGAGAGCCTCGTGGAGAACGCCCTGGCTGACGTCCCCGAGTCCGAGACGTACATCGACGACGTCGTGATCGAGGAGCACAACGCCTTCGTCGTCCTCGACGACGCGATGATCACCCAGCTCGCCGAGCTGACCGAGCAGGTGCCAGGGGCGATTCTGAGCATCCGTAGCATGATCGGCGCCGTCAACCGGGTCGACCCTACGGCGACCGCCTTCGGCTGGCGGGACACCGAAGCGCTGGTGATCTTCACCGGCATCCTGCCGCCGGGCTCGGACGTTGCCCGGATCGAGGGGCAGTGGTCGGCCATCGGCTCCGGCCGCGGCACCTACGGCAACTTCCGGTACCCGACAGGCGATCCGTTCGGCTGCGGTGTGTACGCACCTGTGAACCGCGACCGCCTCATCGAGACCAAACGCCGTTGGGACCCGGGCAACCTCTTCGCCGGAAACCACAACATCTCCGTGGCACCGGCGGCCGGTGATCATGCTGTGGGCCTGCGAGGACTTCACTGATGCCCGGTCCCGGCAGTGGTGTGCGTCCACCCCTTGCCTTGGGCGGTATGCGCACGGCCGGGGCGTCCCTTTGAGCACCTCGTCGGCGACCGGGGCCATCAGTGTCATCCTGGCCCCGATCCTGGTCCCAGTGCGGACCTCGCGGGGGCGTGTGGCCGCGCCGGAAGTCCCCACGAGCGCGATCCCGGCCTCGGGCGGTGCAGAGGCCGGGATCGTGTCGTGTCTCGTTGCAACCAGCCGGGCTGGTTCGAGAGGGGCGGGCCGCCTCTAGAGGGGCAGGCCGCCGCCCGCCGCGCCGCCCAGCAGGCTGCCCAGCAGGCCCAGGAGAACGTTGGACGCCGGTGCGTCCGCCGCGGACACGGGTGCGGGCTTGGCCGCCTGGGCGTGCGCCGACAGCGTCGGCATCACCGCGATGGCGGTGCCAAGAAGCCCGATGGCCGTCAGCCGCGCCGCGGCCTGCATGATCGTCATGTGATCTCCTAGTTGTCTTCGAAGATGGTGGCGCTGATCTGGCGACCCACAGTCCAGCTCAGAACGTGGTCACCGGGCTCTGCTGCAACGCCCGCGTTGATACGACCCAGGCCAAACACCGACCCTTAACTGACCCCAGCACCTAAATCGAACAGGCGTTCGATCTTCTTGTAAGGTGTCCGCCATGAACGGCACCACTCGCATCGCCCTCACCGCAGCCCTGCATCCGGTACGGCACGCAGCCGAGGCCCTGGGCGAACTACCCGGCGGGCCGACGCTGGCCGGGGCGTTGGAGGCGTTGGAGCGGTTGCAGACGGAGACGGCCAGGGCGGCCACGCTGGTGCGGCACCTGGCCGACGAACACCGGGAGTAGAGCCCACGTCGGACAGATACGACCCGAACACCGCCAGCGGGCCTTGATCGCGTGGGCGATGCGCATAGGCGTTCGCCTCGCCCATGGCCCCCGGCGGTCGAGGCTGGCATTCCGGCGGCGCTCATCACTGGCTGCCCCGAGCGCGTACGTCGGCGCAAGCATGGTGAGATGGCGAATTGGCACAGGCCGCGCGGAGACCGTGTGATGTGCTACGGGATCAGGTCGATCTCGACCTCCGGCCACAGTTGAACGAGCGGGTACGGGTTCCAGGTAAGGACCGGCAGACATCGGCGCGTGGCGGCGTGCACGACGCTCGCCGAGGTCACCTGCTCGGCCGCGTACGGGCCGGCCTGTCGCAGCACCTCGGCCACTCCGGGCGCGCTCCCCGAGGTGAGGGAGTCGACGATCATCACGTCCGTCATGCCGAGCAGAGTGTCCAGCACCGGGACATGCCGGGCGTCGAGCTGCGCGAGGGCGGCGGTCAGCGCGGGTGTTGTGGTGACGATCGGGAGGATGTAGTCGGTGTGGCCGGCACGCGACCAGATCGCGGCTTCCACGTAGGGCGATTGACGGCGGCTCCAGGCCAGAAGGGCGCTGGAATCCAGGACGCGACCGATCACGCCGCAGTGCTGCGGCGTGCGGCGAACTCCTCGTCGCGCTGGCGGACGAGTTCGAGCATCTCGGCCGACGGCTCGCCGCCCATCAGCTCGCGGAGCTTGGCCAGGTTCGCCTGACGGTGCTCCTCGGGGTAGGGCACGCGCTCCTCGTCGACGGCGCCCGGCTGCTCGTCCATGTTCTCAGGGTACCCGCGGCCGGTGGGCGGCTACCAGCAGATCGTCAACAGAGGCTAAAGCGCAGTTCGTACCGGTCGCCCAGGTAGATCGCCTCCCGCACCGCCACCATTGCGCAGGTGTTGTCCTCGGGGGCGGTGACGACCTCCATGACCGGGCTACCTGGCCCCAGCCCGAGGTCGCGTATCTCCTGCCGGGTCGGCATCCGCGCCATCACCTCCGCAGTGCGGGCCACCACGGTCAGCCCGGCCCGCTTCATCGACTCGCGGTCGTCGTCTTGGAGCTCGGTCGGGTGGTCCAGCTCCGGCAGCGCGTCGACGAGCCGGCTCGGGTAGAAGGCGGGGACGTTGGCCACGCTCGGAGCTACGTCGGACAAACCGAGATCAAGCTGCGCACCGAGGACGCGGTGAGTGGATGGGGTTTGGTGGCCCCGCCAGTTGCAGGCGGGGCCACCTTCACGGCCGGCCCGAACACTGGGGGTGTTCCTTGGGCCTGCTGGACCAGCCGTGAGCTATGAGCGCCGGCTACCCGCGGGCAGCTCGCACAACGTGATCACGACGCCTTCTCGGCCGCGCTGACCGCGGCGGACTTGGCAGCAGAGGGCATCTTGACCAAGAAGTCCTTAAGGAAGGCAATCAGCAGTTGGTCAGCCCGGGCCTTGGCTTCCCCGCAGCTACCGAACTCCTCTGACGGCGAAGTGAGACCCTTCCGGTCCGGCAGCCTGGGGTAAAGCGTGAAGTCCCGGCCGTGCTGAACGATCGAGAACGCCTTGATCTCGCCGACCATCCCGTACTCGGTGTCTGTGAAGTACGGCTTCCAGTCGATCTCCAGCTTCATCGATCCTCCTCCTGCTCCGCGAGCAGCAGGTCCCACGGCTCGGTGTTGGGGCGCTTCTCCAAGTACCCGTGCGCTTCGGTCAGCTTCAGGTATCCGTCGTACCCGGCCGCGTCAGAGCGGTCACAGTCCGCAATCCCACGCGCCGCCAGCAACTCCCGGTACTCCTTCGGTATCCAGCTCGAAGGAAGCTGCTCCTCTGGCTCGGCGTCCGGCCCCAACGCCTCCAGTTCCTCAGGCGCAAGATCCCCTACGTAGGCCGTGCGCCCATTCAAGGTCTTGGGGCCTGACTGGCAGACCAACGGCGTCGTCTGGCGTCTGCATGGACTCTGTGCGGGGGCCATGCATCGACGGTAGGAGCGGTGTGATTCACGTAGCCAGAGAGTTGCTCGAAGTTCCTTGAAGGTGGCGACGGGCGGCCTCGATCTGCTCTTGCGCGGGTTGCCCGTAGACGGCTTGATCCCGAAGTGCGGAGAAAGTCCTGATGAAATAAGAGATATCCTCGGGACGAGACGACCGGAGGAGCCCAGTCCAGAACTCTTGCCGGACAAGTTGTTCATCAAACAAATAGAAGGCTTCACCTGGATAGAGGGTGCGTCGATGCCCTAGGGGAATGATCCCAACGAACACATAGGGCATTGCGGCTATCTCAAGCAGCCGGTCAAACTGCTCGCTCATGACATCGGCCCCGCCGATGTTGTTGTACAGGACAGAAGCTTCCAGGACGAACGAGAACGCGTTGGTACCAGTGCCTAGCAGCCGTTGACGGACAAGCCGGTTTCTTGCAGCCTCCTCGATGTCGTCTATCGGTAGACCATGGAGGCGGGCATGAATCTCGAACTGCGCCACCGCATAGCGGTAGGTTTGGAGGAATCCAGGAATGAACAGAGCTTCATAAGCCCGTAGAAGCTTCGTCTGCTCGTAGAGAGCTTGACTCCTGAGCTGAATGTGCTTCTGGCCTGCTCGCAACTCACGCCGATACTCAAGCCACATCTGCTCCACTTCGCGAAGCGTCGCGATCAACTCAGGGACCTGACCCTCGGCTCCACACGCTCCAGCCCACACCCGAATGTCCGATTCGGTTGGAGCCTGGGTGCCGTGCTCGATCTTCGAAACCTTGGTCTTGTGCCAGCCACAGAGGCTGGCCAACGCTACGCCGCTCAATTCTGCGTCGAGCCGGAGATCACGGAGGCGAACGCCGAATGCCTTCTTCGCCGCGTTCGACGGCTGCATGTCGGACACGGAGGCTCAAGCAGGCTTGTATTCGCGGTGGGGGATGGCGAGGTCCCAGGCCGCGCTGAATGCGTTCCGACAGAGGCTCACTACTTCAGGGTCACGGAAAAGTTGGATCTCTGAGCGTTCGTCACTCCCGCCAAGCACATTGAAGATGACGAGATCTTCGAGAACGAAACAGTCGTTGCCGGGGAGAGCCAGGGATGAAGCAAGGCGACGGGGAAGCCAGCGGAGTTCTTCTCCAGCATCTACGGCGGACCCGCTGATATCGACCGCCATTCGCTGGTATTCCGAGAGGGGTTCAGAGACGACGCGCACCCTGCGGATTGGCCTCCCCGCCGCAACCTCGGATGCCACTTTGTCTCGCCATGCATCTACAAAGCGGCTTACCGTCGCCTCATCACCGCGTCTCCACGCGTCGAACAGCTCGGCGTCGATGGCGTAGGTGTCCCGAAGCTCAAGCTTCAGGAAGGGCTTGCCCGCCCAAATCAACGCCGAACGCTGCTCAACTGAGATCAACTCCATAGCGCTCCTTCACGTACCTGCGGACGAACGCATCGACCGTTCGATCTGAGATCTCTATGAAGGTCTCATCGTCTGCCAGCCCCTTGAGCTGGGCCGCGACGCTCGAACCGCGCTTCTTGCCCTGGGCGATCCAGGAGTCTCGGTCCGTCGTGTAGAACGTCTCGCAGTCGTCGGCCCCGTGGGAATCGGGATCCTTGCAGAAGAATGTAGCCGTCAGATTGTCGGAGTCGCTGCGAGGTTGCTCCATGTTGCCTGCTCTCGACGTTGGTTGGCCCCATCCGAACTCACCGTGGCCATAGCAGTCAAGAGTCGGCGGATGCCGAGCGCGCACACGTAGGTCAGCACAACATCAGCACTGGTGCTGACAGCAACCGCCACAAACCCTGAACGACAGGAAGCACCAGGCTCGTGGCATGTGCCGTGAGCTGTGGCTATGACTTCTACTTGACCAGGTCAGACCTGATCTGCTGGGGAGCGTGGCGGACGATACTTGGACCGACCGAACCAGTGACCTCTTCGGTGTGAGGGACAACGGTTTCTCACCTCACAGAACACTCTGGGGGTCCGGGGACCGAACGCGGTGGCCCCTCGCAATTGGCTCCCACGGATCCTCTCCGCAGCAGGAGGGGAGCCGATGTGAGCGGAAATCAACTGGTACGGCCATGGCCACAGCGATGGGTGTTTCCTGAGGAGACACCAGTGGTTGCGCCCGCTACCTGGTCAGTGGCAACCCGATAGCCGGCAAGGAAACCCAGCGGGCCCACACCCCAACCGGCATGGGTGGGCAGGAGCTGGCTGGCCACCTAGCTGGGCAAGGGGTGGGGCCCTAATAAGACGCCCGAAGGACCGACGCGGGGTCGAGCCCCCGGCTCGACTGGAAGAAACGCCTGAGCGCCCTCACGCGCGAAGCGCGCCAAAAGCGATGACCTTGCCTTTGAGCGCCAAAGGCGATGACCTTGCTTTTAGGGGCGTAGGAGGCGGTGAAGGAAGTCTTCTACCGCCTCCTCCGCACCCTCCAACCCCACCCCCCTGGCCACCAACAGCACACTCTCGTTGATCGCGGCCAGCAACATGTGCGCGTACACGTCCAGTGCCCCCTCCGGCACCCTCCTGGTCGCCCGCAACGCCCCCTTCAGCATGCCGAACGCGTGCCGTTCCTCCAGCGCCCGCCATCTCTCCCACCCCAGCACAGCAGGCGCGTCGATCAGCACGATCCGCCGGATCGCCGGGTCGCGGGCCATCCTCACCCATGCCAGACACCCCGTCACCAGCGCCTCCGCCGGATCCGGCACGTCTTTCACGGCCTCCATCAACCGCACCCCCACCGACGTCTCCACCTGCTCAAGCACCGCCTCGAACAGCGCGTCCTTGCCCGAATAGTGGTGGTACAGGGCCCCGCGGCTCAGTCCCGTCTCCTGCAGCACGGCCTCGATGGAGGTCCCCTCGTAGCCCTGGTCGGCGAACAGGCGGCGGGCCACCGTGAGGACCCGGTCGCGGGTGGCCGCGCCACGTTCTGCCTTGAGGTTCATGCACCAACTCTAGACATACCGACCGCCAGTCGGTTATTTTCCAGACCGACAGTCGGTTTGTTTGGAGGCGTAGATGCTCAACCACATCGACGAGGGCCAGGGCCCGGCCACGCTGTTCGTCCACGGCGTGGGCACGAGTTCCTACCTCTGGCGCAACGTCATCGCCGAACTCCGCGGCGAACGGCGCTGCATCGCCCCGGACCTCCCCGTCCACGGCGGCAGCCCGATCACCGACGACCTCACCCTCCCCGGCCTCGCGCAAACGCTGGCCGACTTCTGCGACGAACTGGGCCTCGACCAGGTCGACCTCGTGGCCAACGACACCGGCGGCGCCGTCGCGCAGATCTTCGCGGTCCGCCATCCGCACCGGCTGCGCTCGCTCACCCTCACCAACTGCGACGTCCACGACAACACCCCGCCGGAGCCCTTCCGCCCCATCGTCGAACTGGCCGCCAAAGGCAAGCTCGTCCCTCTGTTGGAAGCGCTGATCGCGCATCCCGAGCTGATCGGCCAGAGCGTGTACGGCGACGGCTACCAGCGCATCGACGACCCCCAGGCCCTCGTCGAGGCGTACCTGCGGCCGATGTTCGCCAAGCCCGGCGGCGGCGCGGCGTTCGAGCGGCTGCTGGCCGGGATCGAGGCCAAGCAGATGGTGGCCATCGAGCCCTTGCTGACGGTGCTCGCCGTGCCCACGCTCGTGGTGTGGGGTACGGGTGACGTCTTCTTCGGCGTGGAGTGGGCGCGCTGGCTGCGCGACACCATCCCCGGCGTGCGGGAGGTCGTCGAGATCGACGGCGGCAGGCTCTTCTTCCCCGACGAGCGGGCCGCCGAGCTCGTCCCTCATCTTCGGCGTTTCTGGGGGTGACACGCGTGCGGAGGCCGGTCGCGGCGACGGTGACGTCGTTGTTCTTCGTCCTCGGGCCCGGACTGGTGGCCGTGGCGGGTCCGTGGCTGGTCACCGGCTGGCACTTCGCGCCCATGTGGCCGCCGGTGCGGGTGCTCGGCGGCCTCATGGTCGTGGCCGGGGCGGTGGTGATCGTCCCGGCGTTCGTGCGCTTCGTGGTGGAGGGGCTGGGTACGCCGATGCCGGTGGCCGCGCCGAGCCGTCTCGTGGTGGGGGGCTTCTACCGGTACGTGCGCAATCCCATGTACGTGGCCGTCGAACTGGCCATCGCCGGGCAGGCCCTGCTGTTCGGACGGCTGGACCTGCTCTGGTACGCGGCGGTGGTGGGGTTCGTCACGTGGTTGTTCGTGCGCTTGTACGAGGAGCCCACGCTGCGCCGTACCTTCGGGCAGGAGTACGAGGACTACCGCCGGACGGTGCCCGGCTGGATCCCTAGGCTCCGGCGGGGGTGACCTGGAAGACGGCGGCCTTCCACTCGCCGTCCTGGCGGACCAGCGTCGTCGTGGCGTGGTAGCGCACGGTCCGCAGGTCGGTGTCGTTCATGAGCACGTCGATCTCGACCAGGCTCGTGTGCACCAGGCTGTCCTCGGTGAGCCGGACGACGCGGTGGTCGGACTGGTCGGTGCGCAGGTACGGGTTGCGGTTCTCGGCGAAGCCCTTGAGGATCGCCGCCCGGTCGGTGACGACGCCCCAGGGGGAGACGCTCAGCGGCTCCGCGGTGAGGAACCGGTCGAAGAAGGCGGCGTCGCCGTTCCTGTTGGCCTCCCACGAACGCTCGGTCAGCTCGATGATCTCGTCCATCTTCGTCTCCTCCGATTACACCGGTTAAACTGGTGTCAAGTGTTACACTGCTCGTGTGGAGAGCGCAAGCGCGATGGTGCTGACCGGCGGCGACGGTCAGCGGTTCAGGTTCGACGCGGGCACGCTGTGCCTGGAATTCCTGCTCAGCGGGGCGGTGAACCCCTGGGAACGGCTGCACGCGCCCGCCGACCTGGCCGAGTGGATCGCCGGGTCGAGGCTCGGCGTGGACGGGCCGGTGCGGGTGGGCGACGGCGAACTGGCCGACGCCAAACGGCTGCGCGGCGCCGTGCTGTCGCTCGCCATGGAGGCGGTGAAGGACGAGGCGCCCGGCTTCAAGGTCGCCGGTGTGGCGGAGGTCAGGATCGACGCCGACCCGCCGGAGCCGCGGGTGGTGCTGAACGAACTGGCCGCCGCGCCGCCGCCGGTGCCCGTCATGGGGACCGGTCAGGCCAGGGAGTGGGCGTACCCGGTGACGGGGTCGCAGTTCCTGTCGGCGGTCGCCAGGGATGCGATCGAGCTGTTTTCCGGTGATCGGGTGGAACGTGTCCGCATGTGCGGCGGCGAACGCTGCTACCTGCTGTTTCTCGACACCTCGCGGCCCGGCGCGCGCCGCTGGTGCTCGATGGATCGCTGCGGAAACCGGCAAAAGCTCCGCACACGCCGTAAGATCATAAAATGAGTGATCTTGTCGGTGTTGTGGGGGCATTGCGCCGTTATCCGGTCAAGTCGATGCTCGGGGAAGACCTCGACATCGGCGAGATCACTGAGCGAGGGCTCTCCGGAGACCGGGTGCGCGCCGTCGTCGACGTGTCCACGGGCAAGGTCGCCAGTGCCAAGAACCCCAGGCTGTGGCGCGATCTGCTCACGCTCGACGGCGTCGCGCCGCCGGGGGACGCCGAACTGTCCCGGCTTTTCGGCCGAGAGGTACGGCTGGCCGACACACCCCCACCCGAGGCCGAGCTGGAACGCTCGATCCCGGAGGAAGTGCTCGAACGAGGCGTCGAGCAGGAGGTTGGCCACACCATCACCCATCTGGCCGCCGCCGCGCCCGGGACGTTCTTCGACTTCGCCCCGATCCACCTCATCACCACGGCGACCCTGCGGCGCATCGGCGAGTTGAGCGCGCGCGGACACATGGAGGCCGTGCGCTACCGCCCCAACCTCGTGATCGACACCCCCGGCGACGGCTTCCCCGAGAACGCCTGGGCCGGAGCCAGGCTCCGCCTCGGATCCGCGGAGCTGGAGGTCATCGTGGCCAGCCCGCGCTGTGCCGTACCGACGCTCGCCCACGGCGAGTTGCCCCGCGACACCGACGCGCTGCGCACGGTGGCCCGCCACAACCGCGTCGAGATCTTCGACATGGGCGCGCAACCGTGCGCCGGAGCCTACGCCCGCGTCCTGCGACCGGGCGAGGTGCGGATAGGCGACGAGGTACGGCTCACGCCAGCGGAGTGAGGTACTTGTCCAGGTCGTCCAGAATGCCGTTGGCCGCCTTGACGCCGATGCCGAGCATCCAGACCTCGTCGTCCACCGCGTGGGCACGGCCGGAGGTGACCGCCTTGAGCTTCTTCCACAGCGGCCCGCCGGTGACCTCGGCCTGGGACGCGGCGGCGGCCTCGCCGTAGGCGCTGTAGAAGAGGGCGTCGCCGTCGGCCTGGGCGATGTTCTCCTGGCTCAGCTTGCCGAACCGTTTGTCCTCCTGGGCGGCGAGCAACTGGGCCTCCGGGCGGCCGACGCCCGCGTCGCCGACGACGATGCCGCTGAAGGACTCGGGCCCGTACATGCGGATCTCGGTGGGCATGAAGCGCACGATGCTCAGCTTGAGCTTGGTGAACTTGCCGCCGACGGTCTTGGCGCGGGCCTCGTAGTCGGACATGAGCTTGGCCGCCTCGGCGGGCCTGCCGAGCGCCTCGGCGTCGAGCGCGAAGTTCTCCTTCCAGGTCACGCCGACCTTCTCGGTGAAGACCGTCGGCGCGATCTTGCTGAGCTTGTCGTAGAAGGCGGCCTGGCGGAACTTCGTGCCCAGGATGAGGTCCGGCTTCAGCGCGATGATCGCCTCCAGGTTGGGCTGCTGGAGGGTGCCGACGGGCTTGGTGTCCTTGAGCGCGTCGCCGAGATAGGCGGGCCACTTCTGGTTCTCGGCCGCCTGGGCCGCGCCGATCGGGGCGAGGCCCAGGGAGACCATCGTGTCGAGCTTGTCGGTGTCGAGGACCACGACCCGCTTGGGCGTCTCGGGGACCTTGGTCTCGCCCATGGCGTGCTTGACCGTGCGGGTGGCTCCGGCCTCCTCCGCGGGGGCCGCGGAGTTTCCGCAGGCGGCGAGGGCGAGAACGGGAAGGAGTGCGGCGATCGCCACAGGCAGGCGCATGAGAGGTGGTTCCTTGATCAGTTAGGTTAGGCGACCCTAAGTCTAGTGCGGGCCCGTATCGGCCCAAACGGGGGCTGTGCGGAGACCGAAACAAGGGCGAAACACCGTGGCGGGGAGATTCACGCATGCGAAACACGCCTGGTCGAGCAGCGAAACCCCGCGGAGCGACAGTTCCGGTCAGTCGCCAATGTGTAAGGAGGTCGCGTCGATGATCGATAGCGGCACTACCGCCTGGATGCTGGTGTGCACCGCTCTGGTGCTGCTGATGACTCCGGGCCTCGCGTTCTTCTACGGGGGCATGACCAGGGCCAAGAGCGTCCTCAACATGATGATGATGTCGTTCGTCAGCATCATCGTGGTGACCGTCGCCTGGGTGCTCTACGGCTACTCGCTCGCCTTCGACACCGCCGGGGACGGCACCGGATTCCTCAACAAGATCGTCGGCGGCCTCGACTACCTCGGGCTCAGCGGCGTCTACAACGCGGTCTACGAGGGCCTCATCGTCGCGGGAGGCAACGTCACGGCCGAGGCCGCGGCGGCCGACAACTTCCCGCTCATGGTCTTCTCCGCCTTCCAGCTCACCTTCGCCATCATCACCGTGGCGCTGATCAGCGGCGCGATCGCCGACCGGGCCAAGTTCGGCGCCTGGGTGGTGTTCTCCCTGGTGTGGGCCACGGTCGTGTACTTCCCCGTCGCGCACTGGGTGTGGGGCGGCGGCTGGCTGGGCCAGTTGGGCATCGAGGACTTCGCGGGCGGCACCGTCGTCCACATCAACGCGGGTGCGGCGGCTCTGGCTCTGGCGCTGGTGCTGGGCAAGCGTTCCGGGTGGCGTAAGGAGCCGATGCGGCCGCACAACCTGACGCTGGTCCTGCTCGGCACCGGTCTGCTGTGGTTCGGCTGGTTCGGGTTCAACGCCGGTTCGGAGCTGGCCCCCGACCAGACCGCCGGGCTCGCCTTCATGAACACGCAGGTCGCCACCGCCGTCGCGGCCGGGGCCTGGCTCATCGTGGAGAAGCTGCGCGACGGCCACGCCACCACGCTGGGCGCCGCCTCCGGCGCGGTCGCCGGTCTGGTCGCCATCACCCCGGCCTGCGGGTTCGTGGACCCCTGGGCGGCCGTGGTCATCGGCCTGCTGGCGGGCGTCGGCTGCTGCTACGCCGTCGGACTCAAGTACAAGCTGGGCTTCGACGACTCGCTCGACGTGGTCGGCGTCCACCTGGTCGGCGGCGTGATCGGCGCGGTCGCCCTGGGCTTCGTGGCCGCCTACCCGTTCCTGCCCGGCCAGAACAAGGGCATCCTGATCGAGGGCGGGCAGATCAGCCAGCTCGGGCTGCAGGTCCTCGGACCGGTCGTGGTGGGCGCCTACTCGTTCGTGCTGTCATGGGTGATCGGAAAGATCATCGACAAGACCATGGGCTTCCGGATCTCCCAGGAGGCCGAGGTCGCCGGAGTCGACGTCACCACGCACGCCGAGACCGGCTACGACCTCGGCAGCGTCCACGCCTCCGGTGTGGTCTCCTCCAACGGCCCGGTCACTGTCACGAAGAAGGTGGACGCATGAGGCTCATCACCGCCGTCATCAAGCCGTTCAAGCTCGATGACGTGAAGGCCGCGCTCGAACAGTTCGGCATCAAGGGCATGACGGTCAGCGAGGCCAGCGGGTACGGCAGGCAGCGCGGCCACACCGAGGTCTACCGCGGCGCCGAGTACCAGGTCGACCTCGTTCCCAAGGTCCGCGTGGAGGTCCTGACCGAGGAGGACGACGCCGAGGACGTGATCGACGTCATCGTCAAGGCCGCCCAGACCGGGAAGATCGGCGACGGCAAGGTCTGGTCGGTCCCCGTCGACACGGTCATCCGGGTGCGCACGGGAGAGCGAGGCCCCGAGGCGCTGTGACTCCGCCGCGAAACCACACTCGCCGCCGGGAGACCAGGGAGGTGTCGTGAGAGGAGAGGCGCGCTCCTTCGCCGCGGCCCGCGCCTCGCGGGCCGCCGACACCGACCGCTGGCTCAAGGACCTCTTCCGTACGGCAGGCGAAGGCACTGGCACGAGGCCGGGCGACAACATCGGGATGAGCCCCGGCACCATCGGGATGAAACCCGGCACCGGCACCGGAATCAGGGCCGGTGAGAGCCCCGGCTTGAAGGGCGCGGACGGCACCGGTGCGAAGGTCGGCGACGGCGGCGGCATGGCTCTGATGGCGGTCGGGAGCCTGGGGCGGCGGGAGCTGGCCCCCGGCAGCGACCTCGACCTGGTCCTGTTGCACGAGGGCCGCGACGACATCGCCGCCGTCGCCGACCGTGTCTGGTACCCGGTCTGGGACTCGGGCGTGGGCCTCGACCACTCCGTGCGTACCGTGGACGAGGCCGTCCGGGTGGCCCGCGACGACCTTAAGGCCGTGCTCGGACTGATCCAGGCCAGGCACGTGGCCGGCGACCCCGAGCTGACCAGGAAGGCCAGGGAGGCGGTGCTCGCCGAGTGGCGGGCCGAGTCGCGCCGCCGCCTGGCCGAGCTGCGGGTGGCGGCCGACCGGCGGGCCGATAGCAGCGGCGAGGTCGCCTTCCTGCTCGAACCCGATCTGAAGGACGGCCGCGGCGGCCTGCGCGACCTTCAGGCGATGCAGGCGGTGGCGGCGGCCTGGGTCGCCTCCGCGCCGGGGCCGAAGGCGCGAGAGGCGTACGAGTTCGTCCTGGACGTGCGGCACGCGCTGCACGTCGTCACGGGCCGCGGCGCCGACCGCCTGGTGCTGCAGGAGCAGGACGCGGTGGCGGGGCTGCTCGGCCTGATGGACGCCGAGGCGCTGATGCGCCGGCTGGCGGAGGCGGGCCGTACCATCGCGCACGCCTTCGACGTGACCTGGCGGGCGGTCGACCGGCTGGTGTCCGGCCCGAGCCCGCGCGGGCGCCGCCCGCTGGCCGACGGCGTGGTGGAGCACGGCGGCGAGGTCGTTCTGGCGCGCGGGGCCGATCCGCGCAAGGACCCGGTGCTGGTGCTGCGCGCGGCGGCGGCCGCGGCCGGGTCGGGGCTGCCGCTGGCGCCCGCGACGGTCACCGTGCTGGCGGCGCAGTCGGCGCCGATGCCGGTGCCGTGGCCGGAGGAGGCGCGGGACGCGCTCGTCGCGGTGCTCGGCGCCGGGCGGGCCGCAGTGCCGGTGTGGGAGGAGCTCGACCAGGCCGGGATCCTGGTCAAGCTGCTACCCGACTGGGAACGTGTGCGCCACCGCCCGCAGCGCAACCCCATCCACCGCTTCACCGTCGACCGCCACCTGGTCGAGACGGCGGCCGGCGCCGCCGCGCACACCCGCGAGGTTTCCCGTCCCGACCTCCTGCTGATCTGCGCGCTCTTTCACGACATCGGCAAGGGCTGGCCGGGCGACCACTCGGCCACGGGCGAGGTCGTGGTCCGCGACATCGGCGCCAGGATCGGGCTGCCCGCCGCCGACGTGGAGGTCCTGGCCACCGTCGTCCGCCACCATCTGCTGCTGCCCGAGACCGCCACCCGGCGCGACCTGGACGATCCGGTCACGATCGAGAAGGTGGCCGGGACCGTGGGCTCGCGCGAGGTGCTCGATCTGCTGGCCGCGCTGGCCGGCGCCGACGGGCAGGCCACCGGGCCCGCCGCCTGGAACGCCTGGAAGGCAGGGCTGGTCGCGGACCTGGTGCGCAGGGTACGTTCCGCGCTGGCCGGCTCGCCGCCGCCCCAGCCGCCGAGCCTGTCGGCGGCGCAGGTGGCGCTGGCCAGGCACGGCGGCGGCGCCGTACGCGTGAACGGGGGAGCGGTCACCGTCGTCGCGCCCGACCGGCCGGGCCTGCTGTGGAGCGCCGCGGGGGTGCTCGCCGCGCACCGGCTGGTGGTGCGTTCCGCCTCTTCGGCGGCCGCGGGCGCCACGGCCGTGATCGAGTTCGCGGTCGTCCCCGAGTACGGCTCGCCGCCGGACCCCGCGACCCTCGAAGCCGATCTCCGCCTGGTCCTTGCTGGCCGCCTTGACATTGAGCAACGTCTGGCCCGCCGTACCCGCTCGATGAGACCCGCTCGCGTTCCCGTCGCTCCACCCCGTGTGACGTTGGTGGACGACGCCTCCGCGACCGCCACCGTGGTGGAAGTCAGAGCCCATGACAGGCCGGGGCTTCTGTGGCGTATTGGCAGGGCTTTCGGGGAATGTGGGCTTGACGTACGCGCCGCCCGAGTGGAGACTCTCGGCGCGGAGGCGGTGGACGTCTTCTATGTGGTAGACCGTGCCGGGCGCCCCCTCAGCGACGGTGCGCAGAGGACGCAAGTCCGCGATCTCGTGCTTGCAGCACTGCGGTAACCAACAACACACATTCTGCGGTCACATTTGTAACGATTGTGTCCGTTTTGCCTGGTACGTGAGTTGCTGCGGATACTTTGTGGACGGCTTTACGACCCGTTGAAGACGGGATGATTGAGGGGTAACGACAGCAGTGACTACGGGGAGTTCCGAGAGCGGCCTCGCCGCGAGGCGGGACCGCGCGAGGCGGTCGCTGCCGAAGTTCAGCCTGCGCAACTGGCGTGTGCGGTGGCGTCTGACCGCGCTCATCCTCGTGCCCACCGTGGCCGGCGTGGTTCTCGCGGGCGCCCGGGTGGTCACCTCCGTCGAAAGCGTCAACGTCTACGACCGCGCGGCCTCTGCCGCCGAGCAGAGCGGGCGTATCCGCGACCTCCTGCAGACCGTCGGTCTGGAGCGTGACACAGCGACGTGGATGTACACCGCGGGAGCCGCGGGCAGAGAGCTCAAGGGCGCCTACACCGCCCGCCAGAAAGAGGTCAACGACCAGGTCAAGGCCCTTCAGGACGACCTGACCGCCATGGCCGACTACGGCCCCCGCGTCGAGCACGCCGTCACGATGGTCCGCACCTCGCTCAACCTGGCCAAGATCCGCGCGGACAAGGTTCCGACCGCCTACCGCGGTCTCACCGACGCTCTGCTCAGCCTGCACGACGAACTGAGCCTGCTGACCCAGGACGCCTCGACGATCGGCTACCACCGCGGCCTCAGCGCGCTCGCGCGGGCCAAGGAGGAGATCTCCCAGCAGCGCTACCAGCTCCTCATCGGCTACTACCGCTACCGCGCGGTCGACGCCCAGGAGGCCCAGCGCTTCATCGCCTCGCACTCCCGCCAGCTTGAGGCCCAGGCCGACTTCGGCGCCGAGGCGGGCGTGGAGTTCGGCATGAAGCTGCGCAACGCGCTGCCCCCCACCGAGTACTACGGCACCGAGCTGACCAAGGCCCGCGCCATCGTCCTCGCGGGCAACAAGGAAGCCGGAGCGGTCTTCAGCAACCACCTCATCGAGGACCCCAACGTCTGGTTCGACGACAACAGCAAGGTCATCGACGCCATCGGCGGCGTGGAGAACGAGGTCGCCCAGCGGCTCTCGGCCCGCGTCCTGGAGCTGAAGAACGCCGAGATCCGCGCCGCGGTCGTCGCCGGTGTCGCGATCCTCCTGCTGCTCGTGGCCGTGCTGCTGTTCACCGTCGTCATCGCCCGCTCGATGGTCTCGCCGCTGCGCCGGCTGCGCACCGAGGCGCTCGACATCGCCGGCTTCCGCCTGCCCGACGTGGTGCGCAAGCTGCGCATCACCGGTGACACCAGCGCCGGCGAGGTGCGGCCCATCGACATCGAGGGCCAGGACGAGATCGGCGAGGTGGCCAAGGCCTTCGACGAGGTCCACCGCCAGGCCGTACGGCTGGCCGGCGAGGAGGCCGAGCTCCGCAGCAACATCAGCGCGATGTTCGTCAACCTCTCGCGCCGCACCCAGACGCTGGTCGAGCGGCAGATCTCGCTGATCGACGGCCTGGAGAAGGGCGAGCAGGACGGCGGCCGCCTGGCCGACCTGTTCAAGCTCGACCACCTGGCCACCCGCATGCGGCGCAACTCCGAGAACCTCCTGGTCCTCGCCGGGCACGAGCCCACCCGACGGCGCAGCCAGCCCGCCAAGCTCGTCGACGTCGTGCGCGCCGCGCTGTCGGAGGTCGAGGACTACGAGCGGGTCCAGGTCAAGGTGCACCGTTCCACGTCCGTGGTGGGCAGCGCCGCCAACGACCTCGTCCACCTCGTCGCGGAGCTGGTCGAGAACGCGATCCAGTTCTCGCCCAAGAACAGCCAGGTGATCGTCTCCAGCAGCATCATCGAGGGCGGCGGCGCGCTGCTGTCGGTGAGCGACGCCGGCATCAGCATGACCGAGGAAGAGATGGGCGAGGCCAACCGGCGCCTGGCCGAGCCCCCGGTCGTGGACGTGTCGGTCTCGCGGCGTATGGGCTTGTTCGTGGTCGGCCGCCTGGCGCTGCGCCACGGCATCCGGGTCCAGTTGCGCAAGGGAGAGGGCGCCGGGCTGATCGCCATGGTGCTGCTGCCGCCGACGCTGATCCCCGACGGCTCGCAGCCGCAGCCCAACGCCCAGCGGCCTGCCTTCGGTGGCGGCACGGTGACCTCGCCGACGCCCGCCTTCGGCGCGCCCGCGCAGAGCTTCAACTCCTTCGGCGGCTACGACTCGCAGGACCTCACCGCCTCGCGCGGACGGCTGACCGGCTTCACCGCCGACACCGACGGCGGCGCGTTCCGGCAGGACAGCGGGACCTTCCCGTCGTTCCCGAGCAACCCGCAGCCGCAGCAGCCGTCCCCGCAGCCGCCGCCGCAACTGCCTCAGCGCGGCCAGGGGCACCCGTCGTTCCCCAGCGTCGAGCAGCCGTCCTACCCGAGCGTGGAGCAGCCGTCCTACCCGAGCGTGGAGCAGCCGTCCTACCCCAGCGTCGAGCAGCCGTCCTACCCGAGCGTGGAGCAGCCCTCCTATCCCAGCGTGGAGCAGCCCGCCCAGGCCAGGGAGAACACGGGCGCCTTCCCGGTGTCCCAGCCCACCTCCGAGGTGCGGCCCGCCTACCCGCCCTCCACCGGAGCCTTCCAGCCGCAGGCCCCTGTGCCCGGCGGCGCGTACCCGACGCCGCCCGCAGGCAACAGGGCGCCGGCCCGGCAGCCCTACGGGACGCCGGAGCCCAGCTTGGGAGGCGAGCACTGGCGCAGGGACGTGCCCTCGGTGGACGTCTCCCCGATGGAGCCGGAGCAGGAGGAGTTCCTGCCGATCTTCGCCTCCGTCGAGTCGGCCTGGTTCCGCCGGCCGCGGGGGGAGACGGACCGGGAGGCGGACCAGGCGCCGGTGGAGCGGGCGCCCGAGTCGCCGGAGTTGCCCCGGAGGGATGAGGCTGCACCCCCGCAGGCCGTACCCTCTGGGGAGGAAACGTGGCGAACCCCCGCCGACGCCGGATGGCGCGCGGCGGCGGCCGCCAGCGACCCCAGTCTCGGCGGACTCACCTCCGCCGGGCTGCCCAAGCGCACGCCCAAGGCCAACCTGGTGCCGGGCACGGCGGGCCAGCAGGCCCAGCCGCTCTCCCCGATGCCGCCGGTGTCAGCGGATCGCATCCGCAGCCGGATGGCCAGCTTCCAGCAGGGTGTGCGCCGCGGTCGTGCGGAAGTACGTGAACAGGAGGAACAAGAGTGAGCGAGCGTCCTGCCGCTAGGGAGGTAGCGTGACTACCCTTAGCCACGAGGCGCACCGGTTCGACTGGCTGATCACCGACTTCGTGAGGAACACTCCCGGGGTCGCGCACGCCGTCGTCGTCTCCGCCGATGGGCTGTGCCTGGCCAGTTCCGAGGGCTTCCCGCCGGACCGTGCCGATCAGCTCGCCGCCGTGTCCGCCGGGCTGCTCAGCCTGACGGTGGGCGCCTCCCGGGTCTTCGAGGGCGGCGCCGTCACCCAGACGGTCGTGGAGATGCAGCGCGGGCTGCTGCTGGTCATGGCGATCAGCGACGGCTCCGTGCTCACCGTGCTGGCCGCCCCCGACTGCGACATGGGGCTGGTGGCCTACCAGATGACGCTGCTCGTCGACCGCGCCGGCCAGGCACTCACGCCGGCCCTGCGCGCGGAACTCCAGGCAGCCAGGACGCGGTGATGCGATGAAATCGATGGGACAGGCCCGTGTATGGCAGTGACGGGGACGACGAGCCCCTGTTCCGCCCCTACGCGGTAACCGGCGGTCGCTCCGAACCGCGCTACCACCTGGCCATGGAGACCCTGGTGTCCTCCATGTCGATCCCTGACGACGAGTTGTCCCTGCTCACGCCAGAGCAGGATGCCATCATGCAACTCTGCCGCACCTTCCGGTCGGTCGCCGAGATCTCGGCCCTGCTCCGGGTTCCGCTCGGAGTGGCGCGCGTGCTGGTGGCGGACATGTCCGACGAAGGACTCGTCCGGCTCCACCAGCCGCATCTCGCGCAGGGACAGCCAGACCTCAACATGCTCGAAAGGGTGCTCAGTGGCCTACGACGCCTATGATCAGAGCGCGGGCTCGAACGCCGGCCTCACATCGACCAAGATTGTGGTCGCGGGCGGTTTCGGCGTGGGCAAGACGACGTTCGTGGGGGCGGTCTCCGAGATCCTCCCGCTCACCACGGAGGCGGTCATGACCGACGCCTCCGCGGGCATCGACGACCTCGGCATGACGCCGAACAAGCAGACCACCACGGTCGCGATGGACTTCGGCCGGCTCTCGCTCGACCGGGACCTGATCCTCTACCTGTTCGGCACGCCCGGCCAGCACCGCTTCTGGTTCATGTGGGACGACCTCGTGCGCGGGGCCATCGGCGCCGTGGTCCTGCTCGACACGCGCCGCCTGGCCGACAGCTTCCCCGCGATCGACTACTTCGAAGAGGCCAAGCTGCCCTTCGTCGTGGGCGTCAACGGGTGGGACGGGCAGTTCCCGCACGGCGAGGAGGAGGTGCGGGAGGCGCTGGCGCTGCCCGCGCACGTCCCGATCGTCCGCACGGACGCCCGGCACCGCGACTCGGTCAAGGCGACGCTCATCGCACTGGTCGAGCACGTGGTCCGCCTGCGCGCCGCGCACGTCTGACCCATCGTCGGGTACGGCCCGGCGGTCCCCTCCCCGGCGGGGCGGGACCGCCGGGCCGTACCGCGTCTTCAGGCCGGACGCGGACCCTCGCGGGTTCAGCCGGCGCGTCGCCCGATGAGGGCCTCCACGCCGTCCAGCACGCGCTCCAGCCCGAACTCGAAGGCGTGCTCCGCGCTGTAGGCGCCGCCCAGGGCCTCGCCCGCCGCCTGCCCGACCCGCGCGGCCGTCGGGAAGCGGGAGGCGTCGCCGATGCGGGCCAGGAAGGGCGCGTGGGCGGCCCACCACTGCTCGTCGCTCATCCCGGTCTGCGACTCGGCCTGCGTGGCCTCCACCGCCCCTCTGGCAGTGCCGTGGACGAACCCGTTGACGAGCGTGAGCACCGCGTCCATCTCCACGTCGGTGAGGCCGATGCCGTCCAGCGCCCGCAGTTCGTAGTCGTACTTGGCGGTGACGTTGGGGCCGAGCACCGGCCGGGAGGTGGCGACCTGGAGCAGCCAGGGGTGGCGCAGGTAGAGCCGCCAGTTCTCCCTGGCGATGCGCGAGAGCCGTTCACGCCACCCGCCGGGAGGGTCCTCGGGCCGCTCGACCTCGCCGTAGACGGTGTCGAGCATGACGTCGAGAAGTTCCGGCTTGCCCGGCACGTAGGTGTAGAGCGACATCGTCCCCACGCCCAGCTTCTCGGCGACCCTGCGCATGGACAGCGCCTGCAATCCGTCGGCGTCGGCCACCTCGATCGCGGCGCGCACGATCCCGCCGACGCTGAGGTCGGGCTTGCCCTTACGGCTGACGCGTTCGCTGGTCCGCCAGAGCAGCGCCAGGCTGCGCGCAGGGTCTCCCTTGCCGGTGTACTCGATGGTCACCGTTCGTACGGTACACCGTACGGCCGGGCCGGACGATCACGCCAGGGAGGTGGAGAGCGCATGCTCGACCAGCGCGATGAGCGTGGACTTGACCGCCTCGCGGTGCCGGGCGTCGGTGCGCACGATCGGGACGCCGGGCGAGAGCGTGAGCGCCTCGCGGACCTCGTGCTCGACGTGCGGGAACTGCCCGTTCCATCCGTTGAGCCCGATCACGAAGGGGATGTCGGCGTTCTCGAAGTAGTCGACGGCGGGGAAGCTGTCGGCCAGGCGGCGGCTGTCCACCAGCACGACGGCGCCGATCGCGCCCTTGACCAGGTCGTCCCACATGAACCAGAAGCGGTGCTGGCCGGGGGTGCCGAACAGGTAGAGGATCAGCTCCCGGTCTAAGGAGAGCCGGCCGAAGTCCATGGCCACCGTGGTGGTCGCCTTGCCGGGGATCAGCCCCAGGTCGTCGATTCCCGCGGACGCGTCTGTCATCACCGCTTCCGTCGTCAAAGGCATGATTTCCGATACCGACCCGACGAACGTGGTCTTCCCGACACCGAAACCACCGGCGACCACGATCTTGGTCGAGGTGAGGCCCGAGTTAGAGCCTGCGTAGTCCACTGAGCACCCTTTCCAGCAGGCTCCTGTCCGGCAGGCCTGCGTCCAACTGCGGCTGGTAGATCCGCACCAGCCCTTCCGCCTCCATGTCCGCGATCAGTACGCGGGCCACGCCGAGGGGGATGCTCAACAACGCAGAGACCTCCGCCACCGACCTGACCTGGCGGCACAGCTCGCTGATGGCACGGTACTCCCGTGTGTAGGCCATGCCCAGCGTCGCCGAGGTCGCCGAGGAGACGAGAGCCTCCATCGCCAGGCCGCTGCGCGGAGCGGTACGCCCGCCGGTGACCGCATACATGCGTACCAGCGAGCTCCGCTCCGCCTCCGGCGGGCCGTCATGCCACGATGCCACGGTCGTCTCCGATCACCAGGGGCGCGTCGCGGAGAGCTCGGCGCGTACGGCGGGCGTCAGCACCTGCCCCGCGCGCTCCACGAGGATGGTCATTTGGTAGGCGACAAGGCCCATGTCGCAGTCGGGGGCGGCCAGGACGGCCAGGCTGGACCCGTCGCTGATCGACATCGCGAGCAGGAGCCCGCGATCCATCTCGACCAGCGTCTGGTTGACCGCGCCGCCTTCGAACACGCGGGCCGCGCCCGCGGTGAGGCTGACCAGGCCCGCCGCGATGGCGGCCAGTTGGTCGGCGCGGTCCTGCGGGAAGCCGCGCGAGAACGCCATCGGCAGGCCGTCGGCGGAGACGACCACCGCGTGCGCCACGCCGGGCACCTGTTCGACGAAGCCGGTGACCAGCCAGTTCACGTCCCTGGCCGCCTGGCTCAGATTCTTCATGGGTTCTCCTCAAGCTCTGAGCGCCCCTTACGGACGCCCTGCTGGTAGCTGGAGAGCCTGCTCCGCAGCCTGTCTGGCTCGACCGGCGGCATGGGTGGAGGCGGAACCGCCGGTGTGGCAGAGCCCGGAACCAGGTTCGCCCTTGGCGTGCGTTTCGGCAATCCCGAAGAGGTGGTGCCGCCGTGTTCGGGCTCGCCGGTCGAGCGCGCGGCCTGCCACGCGGTGTCGGTGGGCGACTGTACGTCGGTGCGCTGGTCGGGGGTGGGGGAGGACTTGGTGAACCAGCTCGACTCGTTCTCGACCTGGGCGAAGATCGGCAGATACTCGTCGACCTTGGGGATGGGGCTGGTCATCTCGATGGACGGGGTGACGGCGGCGAACCAGGAGCGCGGCTCCGGCTCTGGTTGCGGCACGTCGAGCGAGGGATGCGATGACCTGGGGTCGAACGCGGGGGCCCCGGTGTCGAAGGAAGGTGCGCCCGTGTCGTAGGGCGTCCCCGCGCCGTGGGAGGGCGGCGCGACGTCGCCGGGCGGCCCTCCGGCGTGCGGCCCTGTGGTGTGCGGTCCCCCTGCGTGCGGCCCGATCGCGTGTGGTCCCGTGGTGTGCGGTCCTGTGGCGTGTGCGGCGCCGGGCAGCGGCGACCTGACGGGCGGGCCGCTCATGGGCGGGTTGTTCATGGGCGCTGCCGCGGGCCTGCCGGGCACGCCTTCGGCGAACGGCGAGGCGGACGGAGTGAACGGCGAGGCGCCGGGGTCGAACGGCGAGGGTCCCGTGTCGAAAGGTGAGGATCCGGTGTCGAAGGGGGAGGGACTGCTGTCGTAACGGGAAGGCGCGCTGTCGTAACGGGAAGGCGCGTTGTCGTAAGGGGAGGATCCGGTCTCGTACGGCGGCGCCGACGGCACGTCGAAGGAGTCGAACGGCGGCGCGGCCACCCCGGCCGGCGCCACGTCGAAGGAGTCGAAGGACTGCCCGCCCGGCTCCACCACCTGCTCCGGCACCGCCGACAGCAGCGCCTCGGGAATCAGCACCATCGCGGTCAGCCCGCCGATGTCCTGGCGGCGGAGCTGGACCCTGATGTTGTGCCGCAGCGCCAGCCGTCCGACCACGAACAGCCCCATCCGCCGCGACACCGACACATCTACCACCGGCGGGTTGGCCAGCCGCCAGTTGGCCTGGGCCAGTTCCTCGGGGCTCATGCCGATGCCCTGGTCGGTGACCGAGACCATCAGCCCGCCGCCGTCGATCCGGCTGCTGCTGATGATCACCTTGGTGTCGCGGGAGGAGAAGGAGACCGCGTTCTCGACCAGCTCGGCCAGCAGGTGCACCACGTCGCTGACGGCCTGCCCGGCGATCGCCGCCGCCGACTGCACCTGGATGCTGACTCTGTCGTAGCTCTCGACCTCGCCGAGCGCGGCCCTGACGATGTCGAGGAGCTCGACGGCCTCGCTCCACTTGCGCGCCGCCTCCTGTCCGGCGAGGACCAGGAGGTTCTCGGAGTTGCGCCGCATGCGGGTGGCGAGGTGGTCGAGCTTGAAGAGGTCGCCGAGCCGGGTGTCGTCGCGTTCGCCGCGCTCCAGCCGTTCGATGAGGGTGAGCTGACGCTCGACCAGCGTCTGCGACCTGCGGGAGAGGTTGACGAACATGGCGTTGACGTTGGAGCGCAGCCGCGCCTCGTCCCCGGCCAGCCGTACGGCTTCGCGGTGCACCTCGTCGAAGGCCCTGGCGACCTCGCCGACCTCGTCCTTGGAGAAGATGCCGATGGGCGGGATCTCGACGTCCGCACTGCCGTCGCGCGACTCGCGCAGCCGCTGGACGAACTCCGGCAGCCGCCGTCCGGCGATCTCCAGGGCCTCGCCGCGCAGCCTGCGCAGGGGCCGTACCAGAGAGCGGGCGACCCCGGTGGTGATCAGCAGGACGGCGATGAGCAGCGCGAGCACGGCGCCGGCGATGAGGTAGGCGCGCTGGCGCTCGGCGGAGGTGAGCTGCTCGCTGCGGGTCACGATGCCCGCGGACTGGCGGCGCTCCACGGTGCGCATGGCGTCCACCATGACGCTGGCGGCCTCGTACCACTCGCGGGCGTCGTCGCGCTTGGCCAGGTCGAGGCCCTTGAGCGGCTGGTTGTTGGCGGCCCGGCTGAGCACGAGCTCACGCAGGAACAGCATGCGCTCGGTGCCCGCTGCGTTGACGTTCTCGTCGAAGACGCGGCGCTCGTCGGCGGTGGCCTCGGCGGTGAAGGCGCGGCGCTCGTTGGTCTCGCGGGCCTGCTCGCCGAAGACCGCCTTGAGCTGTTCCTGCTCGAAGCGGCCCGCCTGCAGCGCGATGGTGATCCACGCCTGCTGCCTGGAGACGGCCTCCTTGGCCCTGGCCAGGGCGACGAGCAGTTGTGACTGGCGGAAGAGCTCGTCGTCGTCGGTGCCCTTGCTGAGCTCGTCGTGGACGGAGATCAGGTCGCTGATGACGGTGGTGTAGAGCTCGATGGACGGTCCCGGCAGCAGGTCGCTCTTGGTCGTCTGCTCGCGCAGGCCGGTGAGGTCGTCGAGCCTGGCGAGGGTGGCGTCCAGCTCGTCGGCGGTGCGGCCGGTGACCTCGCCGGACAGTTCCTCGGCGCTGGCCCGGACGGTGGAGGCGGCGCTGCCGGTCTCGCCGACCTGCTCGGTGAACGTCCCCAGCCCGTTGCCCGGCCGTCCCCGTGCGATGAACCAGGCGGCGACGGCGCGCTCGCGGGCCACCTGGTGGGTGAGCTCGCTGATCTGGTCGGACAGGCGGGCGAGCTGGTTGGTGCGTTCGTAGTCGGCGGCGGCGCCGGTGGAGGCGAACATCTGCACGCCGCCGAGAAGGACGGCGGCGGCGGTCGGAATGAGGATCAAGGACACGAGCCGGGCCCGGACTCGCCAATTGCGTAGCCGCCAGCCCCCCTCGTCGGCGGCCCTTGCCTGCCTTTCGCCTAACTGTGTGCTCACCGAACGCAACCTCTCGCCGCCCATATCGGCGTATATGGAAGGCCGTACGGCCCCTTGGGAAATCCAGCAAGTGGGGGTAATTGGAACACATGCCGACTGTTGCGGCCAATCGAACATTACGCGCCAGAATTCGAGAGTTGGGTCGCATGGGGCGAGAAGCTGGGGCTCCATCTTTCGGCCGGAAATAACCATGGAAGGTGGCTACTGTCCGTCTATAGGCGATTGTCTCGTTCCAAAGCAGTAACGCAAGGGAAGCGCCCTGGTATCTGGACGGTCACGACGTTGTGATTCGCGCTATTCACCACATATGTTGGCCCCCGTCCTAGCTACCTACGGGAGGCAAAATGGGGCTTGCTCCCGAGAGTGCGGCCATCGAGGTCAACGGTCTCTGGAAGATCTTCGGGCCCGCCGCGGAAAAGGTGCTGAACAGTGAAGACAAGCACCTCGAAGCCGGCCCTCTCCGCGAGAAGACCGGCTGCACCGCCGCCGTGCGGGACGTGAGCTTCACGGTACGGCCCGGCGAGGTCTTCGTCGTTATGGGCCTGTCCGGAAGTGGCAAATCCACTCTGGTCCGGTGCCTGACCCGATTGATCGAACCGAGCGCGGGAGAGATCTCCATCGGCGGCGAGGACATCGGCCGCGCCGGCCCCCAGCGCCTGCGCGAGATCCGCCGCCACCGCGTCAGCATGGTCTTCCAGCACTTCGGGCTGCTGCCCCACCGCCGCGTCATCGACAACGTCGCCTACGGCCTGGAGATCCAGGGCGCCGCCAAGGCCGAAAGGCACGGGCGGGCCCGCGAGATCCTCTCCCTGGTCGGCCTCGACGGCTACGGCGACGCCTACCCCGACCAGCTCTCCGGCGGCATGCAGCAGCGCGTCGGCCTGGCCCGCGCCCTCGCCGTCGACCCCGAGGTCATGCTCTTCGACGAGCCCTTCAGCGCCCTGGACCCGCTCATCCGCCGCGACATGCAGGCCGAGGTGATCAGGCTCCACCGCGAGGTCGGCAAGACCATGGTCTTCATCACCCACGACCTGTCCGAGGCGCTCAAGCTGGGCGAGCGCATCGCCATCATGCGCTCGGGCTCGATCGTCCAGCTCGGCACCCCCGAGGACCTGGTCGGCGCCCCGGCCGACGACTACGTGGCCGACTTCGTGCGTGACGTGCCGCGCAGCCACGTGCTGACGCTGCGCTGGATCGCCCGGCCGCCGGAGCCCGGCGAGGCGCTGGACGGGCCCTCCCTGCCCGCCACCACCGTGATCAAGGACGCCATCGAGGTCTCCTCCGGATCCGGCCACCCGATCCGGGTCATGGACGGCGACGACCTCGTGGGCGTCGTGGACCGGGTGGACATGCTCTCCTTCCTGGCCGGGCACGAGGCGCCCGCCGTACGGGCCGGGACATGAGCGCCACCGCGGTCGGGAACCCGCCCCGCGTGAAGCTGCCGAGGTGGGCCCTGCCCGCGGCGGCGGCCGTCGCGTTCGCGGTGGGATACGTCGTCTTCCGCGGAGTGGGAACGCTCCCGCACGACGACGAGGCGGCCCCCTTCGTCGCGCTCACCGAGGCGCGCGAGTGGGTGGACGACAACAAGAACGCCAGCCCGCTCTTCCTCTACTTCGTCAACTACATCCGCCTGTTCATCGACGGCCTCTTCCAGACGTTCGAGACCGTGCTGCACGGGCTCGGCTGGCCGGGCCTGATCGGCGTCATGGGCGGCATCGGCTGGCTGGCGGGCGGCTGGCGGATCGCGCTGCTGGGCGTGGCCGGGTTCGCCTCGTTCGGCGTGCTGGGTCTGTGGGAGGCGAGCGTCGACACGCTGGCGCTGGTCGCGACGGCCGTGCTGCTGTCGCTGCTGATCGGGCTCCCGCTCGGGGTGTGGGCGGGCCGGGTGCCGCGGGTGCGCAGGGCGATCTCGCCGGTGCTCGACGTCATGCAGATCATGCCGCACTTCGCGTACCTGGCGCCGATGGTGCTGTTCTTCCAGATCGGCGCGCCCGCGGGCGTGGCCGCCACGATGATCTACGCGATCCCGCCCGCGATCCGCATCACCGCGCTGGCGATCGAGCAGGTCTCGCCCACCGCCGTCGAGGCCTCCGCCTCGCTCGGCGCCACGGGCAGGCAGACCATGTTCAAGGTACGGCTGCCGCTCGCCCGCTCCACCATGACCCTGGCCGTCAACCAGACGATCATGATGGCCCTGTCCATGGTGGTCATCGCCAACCTGATCGCCGCCCCCGGCCTCGGCTCCGACATCATCAGGGGCCTGTCCAGGGAGAACGTCGGCATCATGCTCCCGGCCGGCCTCGCCATCGTGGTCATGGCCGTGGTGCTCGACCGCACCACCATGGCGGCGGCCAGGCAGCGGGCGCACGCGGGCCTGTCCCGCCTCAAGCTCGCCGTCGCCGCCGCGATCGCCGCCGTGGGCGTCGGGCTCGCGTACGTGCTGCCGCCGGAGTTCCCCACCGCGCTGGAGCTGCGGATGGGCGGCCCGGTGAACGAGGCGGTGCGCTGGGCCGAGCGCACCTGGTACCCGGTCACCGACGCGCTCAAGGAGTTCACCACCCGCCTGCTGCTGAACCCGCTCGACGGGCTGCTCACCACCGCCCCCTGGTGGCTGGTCGCCGCCGCCGTGCTCGCCTTCGCCTTCTGGGCGTCCGGCACCCGCCCGGCGCTGACGGCGCTCGGCTGCCTGCTGGCGATCGCCCTGCTCGGGCTGTGGGAGCACAGCATGCAGACGCTGACCATGGTCTTCGTCGCCGTCACGGTCACGCTGGCGATCGGCCTGGTGCTGGGCATCGCCGCGGCCCGCTCCGCCCGCTTCTCGGCCGTCCAGCGCCCGCTGCTGGACGCCGCCCAGACGATGCCCTCGTTCGTCTACCTGCTGCCCGCGCTGGCGTTGTTCGGCGCGACCCGGTTCACCGCCATCTTCGCCTCGGTGATCTACGCGGTGCCGCCGGTCGTCCGGCTGGTCGAGGAGGGGCTGCGGGGGGTGCCGCCGACCGTGGTCGAGGCGGCGCTGTCGGCCGGGTCCACTCCCGGGCAGTTGCTGCGCAAGGTGCAGTTGCCGATGGCGCGCAAATCCATCCTGCTCGCCGTCAACCAGGGCATCGTGATGACGCTGGCCATGGTGGTGCTCGGCGCCATGGTCGGCGGCGGCGCGCTCGGCTACGACGTCGTCTCGGGGTTCTCCCAGCGCACCGACTTCGGCATGGGCTTCGCCGCCGGGGTGGCGATCGTGCTGCTGGGCATCATGCTCGACCGGATCACGCAGGGCGCCGACAGGCGCCCGTCCCCCCAACAGAGGAAGCCGATATGAAGATTCGCCTGCTTGCAGGCCTTCTTACGCTTGGTCTGGCCGTCGCGGGCTGCGGCGGTGCCAAGGTGGAAGACAAGCCCAGTTCGGCCGCCGCGCCGTCGGGCTCGCAAACCTCGGCGCCGGCCTCGGGCGGCGGCACCGTGAAGATCGCGATCAACCCGTGGGTGGGCTACGAGGCGAGCGCCAACGTGGTGGCCTACCTGCTGAAGAACGAGCTCGGATACACGGTCGAGCTGCCGGAGATCAAGGAGCAGCTCGCCTGGGAGGGCTTCGAGACCGGCGACGTCGACGTCATCATCGAGAACTGGGGCCACCCGGACCTCAAGAAGCAGTACATCGACGAGAAGAAGGTGGCCCAGGTCGCCGGCTCGACCGGCAACAAGGGCGTCATCGGCTGGTACATCCCCAAGTGGATGGTCGAGAAGTACCCCGGCATCACCGACTACAAGAACCTGAACAAGTACGCCGAGCTGTTCAAGACCTCCGAGTCGGGGGACAAGGGTCAACTGCTGTTCGGCGACCCGTCGTACGTGTCCAACGAGGACGCGCTGATCAAGAACCTCAAGCTCAACCTCAAGGTCGTGACCGGCGGCTCCGAGGCGGCGCTGATCAAGGGCGCCCAGCAGGCGCAGGAGCAGAAGAAGCCGCTGCTGTTCTACTTCTGGGACCCGCACTGGCTCTTCAGCAAGACGGACCTGGCCCGGGTGAACCTGCCGCCGTACACGGACGGCTGTGACGCCGACCCCAAGAAGGTGGCCTGCGACTACGCCGAGATGGACCTGGACAAGATCGTCAGCACGAAGTTCGCGACGACCGGCGGCAAGGCGTACGACCTGGTCAAGAACTTCTCCTGGACCAACGAGGACCAGAACGCCGTCGCCGACGACATGACCAACAACGGCATGTCGGGCGAGGAGGCGGCCAAGAAGTGGGTCGAGGCCAACACCGCCAAGTGGCAGGACTGGATTCCCAAGTGACCCCCGGCAGGCCGCGGCCCCTCGCGGGCCGCGGCCACGAGGACCTGTGATGCCTACCAAACCGCTCGCGGGGCTGCTGGTCGCGGTCCTGCTGCTGTCCGCCTGCACGGGGGAGGAGCCCAAGGCCGCCCCCGGCTCGAAGGGCACCGTGAAGATCGACATGCACGCCTGGGTCGGGTACGAGGCGACCGCGGGCGTGCTGGCTTATCTGCTGGAGCACGAACTCGGCTACAAGGTGGAGACCAGAAAGATCACGGAAGACAAGTCGTGGCCCGATATGGCCGCCGGCAAGGTGGATGTGATCGTCGAGAATTGGGGCCACCCGGCGGAGAAGAAGGAGTGGATCGAGGAGAAGAAGGCGGCGGTCCCCGCCGGTTTGACGGGGAACAAAGGCGTGATCGGATGGTATGTACCTGAGTGGATGGTCAGGAAATATCCAGACATCACGAACTATAGAAATTTGAACAAGTACGCCGCGCTCTTCAAGACCACCAAGTCTGGAAATGTCGGGCAGTTCTTGGCGGGTGATCCCACCTTCGTCACGAACGACGAAGCGATCATCCGCAACCTCGGCCTCAATTTCAAGGTCGTCTACTCCGGCAGTGAGGACGCGCTCATCAAGGCGGCGCAGCAGGCGACCGCCAAGAAGAAGCCGCTGCTCATGTATTTCTACGAACCGCAGTGGTTGTTCACCAAGATCAAGCTCGTCAAGATCAACCTCCCCGCGTACGCCATCGGGTGCGACGCCGACCCCGAGAAGGTGGCCTGCGACTACCCGCCCTACCTCCTCGACAAGATCGTCAGCGCCGACTTCGCCCGGAGCGGCGGCAAGGCGTACGAGCTGGTCCGCAACTTCAACTGGACCAACGACCACCAGAACAAGGTCGCCAGCGACATGGTCAACGAGAAGATGACCGCCGAGCAGGCGGCAAAGAAGTGGATCGACGAGAACAAGATCGTGTGGAAGGACTGGATCCCCAGGTGAGCTACGACTACGTCATCGTGGGAGGTGGGTCGGCCGGCTGCGCGCTGGCCAACCGGCTCAGCGCCGACCCCTCGGTCAGCGTGCTGGTGCTGGAGGCGGGCCGGCCCGACTACCCGTGGGACGTGTTCATCCACATGCCGGCGGCGCTCATGTTCCCCATCGGCAGCCGCTTCTACGACTGGAAGTACGAGTCCGAGCCCGAGCCGCACATGAACGACCGGCGCGTCTACCACGCCCGCGGCAAGGTGCTCGGCGGCTCCAGCAGCATCAACGGCATGATCTTCCAGCGTGGCAACCCGCTGGACTACGAGCGCTGGGCCGCCGATCCGGGCATGAAGTCCTGGGACTACGCCCACTGCCTGCCGTACTTCAAGAAGATGGAGAACTGCCTGGCCGACCCCGGCGGCGAGTGGCGCGGCGGCGACGGCCCGCTCAAGCTGGAGCGTGGCCGCGCCGAGGGGCCGCTGTTCGAGGCGTTCTTCCAGGCGGTCCAGGAGGCCGGCCACCCGCTCACCGACGACGTGAACGGCTACCGGCAGGAGGGTTTCGCCGCCTTCGACCGCAACCTCCACCGCGGCCGCCGCCTCAGCGCCGCCCGCGCCTACCTCCATCCGGTACGGCGCCGCCCCAACCTGACCGTCCGCACCCGCGCCTTCGTGGAGAAGGTCGTCTTCGAGGGCACCAGGGCGGTCGGCGTCGTGTGCGACGGCAAGCGCATCGCGGCCAAGGAGGTCATCCTCTGCGGCGGCGCGATCAACACCCCGCAACTGCTCCAGGTCTCCGGCGTCGGCCCCAGGGAGGTGCTGGAGCAGGCCGGGGTGCCCGTCGTGCACGACCTGCCCGGCGTCGGCGAGAACCTCCAGGACCACCTGGAGGTCTACGTCCAGCACGCCTGCCTGAAGCCGGTCTCGATGCAGCCGTCGCTGGCCATGTGGCGCCGGCCGTTCATCGGCGCGAACTGGCTGTTCCTGCGCCGCGGCCCCGGCGCCACCAACCACTTCGAGGCCGGCGGCTTCATCCGCTCCAACGACGAGGTCGCCTACCCGAACCTGATGTTCCACTTCCTGCCGATCGCGGTCCGCTACGACGGCTCCGCTCCCGCCGGCGGGCACGGCTACCAGGTGCACATCGGCCCCATGTACTCCGACGCCCGCGGCTCGGTCCGCATCGTCTCGCCGGACGCCCGGGTCAAGCCTCGGCTGCGCTTCAACTACCTGTCCACCGACCAGGACCGCAGGGAGTGGGTGGAGGCCATCCGGCACGCCCGCGCCATCCTGGCCCAGCCCGCCTGGGCGGGGCTCGACGGCGGCGAGATCTCGCCGGGGCCCGAGGTGGAGACCGACGAGCAGATCCTCGACTGGGTGCGCAAGGACGGCGAGACCGCCCTGCACCCCTCGTGCACCGCCCGGATGGGCGTGGACGAGATGGCCGTCCTGGATCCCGAGACGATGCGCGTGCACGGGCTGGAGGGACTGCGGGTGGTCGACGCCTCGGCCATGCCGTACGTGACCAACGGCAACATCTACGCGCCCGTCATGATGCTCGCCGAGAAGTCCGCCGACCTGATCCTGGGCAACACGCCGCTCGACCCGATCCCCACACCCTTCTACCGGCACCAGAGCTCGTAACATGGGCCTCCTTGATCGGAGGCGACATGGACGACAAGGACCTGCGGCACCTGCGGCGCTGCGTCGAACTGGCGGCGCAGGCGCTGGACAAGGGCGACGAGCCGTTCGGCTCCGTGCTGGTGTCCGGCGCGGGCGCGGTGCTGTTCGAGGACCACAACCACGTGGCGGGCGGCGACCACACCCGCCACCCGGAGTTCGAGATCGCCCGCTGGGCCGCGGCCAACCTGACACCGGGCGAACGAGCGGCGGCCACCGTCTACACCTCGGGCGAACACTGCCCGATGTGCGCGGCCGCGCACGGCTGGGTAGGACTGGGCCGCATCGTGTACGCCGCCTCGTCGGAGCAGTTGGGCGAGTGGCTGGGCGAACTGGGCGTCCCCGCGCCCCCGGTGGCCACCCTCCCCATCACCGCCGTCGTCCCCGGAGCCGTGGTCGAAGGCCCCGCCCCGGCCCTCACCGCCGAGATCCGCGCCCTGCACCGCCGCTTCCACACCCCCTGAGCGTTTTCCCGGGCTTGAAGGATCCGAACCAGCCGCGCGCCCGCGGCTAGATCGTTGATGTGAAAGTCGGTAATCGTCTGCGAGCATGGCGAAGGGCGTCCATGGTCGGTGTGTGAAGACAGACTTAGACGCCCTTCTGAT
>NZ_JBITGF010000013.1:0-197723 GCF_044456745.1 Nonomuraea sp. NPDC050790
GGCCTCCCGACCGCTGAACGAACGTGATCAGCTCATCCAACCGGCAGGACCGTCCTACGCGCCAACCCGGTGATCGTTTCCGGTCACGGCACTAGGGGGTTTCGGGGGTGTTGGTCGGGCTGGTGTGGCGGGTTTGGATGTGGGGTGGGGGCGGGGTGGCTGGAGGCAGGACCGGGTCGGGGACGGGGGTGCCGAAGGTGGTGGCCAAGGGGAGGACGCCGGCCCAGATGGGGAGGGCGTAGTCCGTGTCCTCGTCGTTCGGGGGGCCGGTGCGGAGCTTTACCGAGGCTTCCGTCAGGTCCAGTGCCAGGACGCTTGTCGCGGCCAGCTCCTTGCGGCTGGGGCGGCGGGCGTAGTCCCACTGGCCGGGGGCCAGGTGTTCGGTCAGGGCGCGCAGGCCCTCCAGGCGTTCCTCCTGGTCGGTGACCAGGCGGGCGGTGCCGTAGATCATGGCGCTGCGGTAGTTGAACGAGTGGTTGAAGACCGAGCGCGCCAGCACGATGCCGTCCACGTGGGTGACGGTCACGCAGATCTCGGTGTCCTGGCCCGAGCGGAGCGACCTCGCGCCCGTGGAGCCGTGGAGGTACAGGGTGTCGCCTATGCGGCCATAACCGGTTGGGACGACCATCGGGTGCCCGTCGTGCACCACGCCCAGGTGGCAGATCAGCCCGGTGTCGAGCACGTCGTACAGGTCGGCGCGGTCGGTGCTGGCGCGGTGCTTCTCGCGGCCGAGCGTGGTGCGGGGTGTGGTGGAGAGCATGCGGTCCATCCTGCTCGGAAGTGGACTTGTAGATTAGGGCCACTAAATGCTGATTCGTGGAGACCACTTCCTGTGCGTAGCCTTCTTGACCTGCCAGTTGTCCTCAACCGGGATTCCGGCCTGCCGCTTGCCGGTCAGCTCACCGCCTGGCTGCGGGAGGCCATGCGGGGCGGGGCGCTGGCCCCCGGTGAGCGGTTGCCGTCCAGCCGGGGGCTGGCGGCGCAGCTCGGCGTGAGCCGTACCGTGGTGACGGAGGCCTACCAGCAGCTTTACGCGGAGGGGTGGCTGGACGGGCGGCACGGGTCGGGGACGTTCGTGGCCCAGATGTACGCGCCGCCGCCGGCCGTCGACACCACCGTGACCACCGCGGCCCCGGCTGCCTCCGGGCCGGCTGAGCCGGTGATCAATCTGGCGCCCGGCGCCCCCTGGGTGCGCGACGTCGATCGGGCCGCGTGGAAGCGGGCCTGGCGCCGGGCGGCCGACCTGCCGCCTGGCGACGACCCCGACCCGTACGGCCTGCCGTACCTGAGAGAACTGCTGGCGGCGCACCTCAGACGGACCAGGGCCGTGGCGGTCGGGCCGGAGAACGTGCTGGTCACGCGGGGAACGGCCAACGGACTCGACCTCGTCACGCTGGCGCTGCTCGGGCGGGGCGGGCGGGCCGGGGTGGAGGATCCCGGCTACCTGGTCACGCGCAACGTGCTCGCCGGGCGGGGTGTCGAGGTGGTGCCGTGCCCGGTGGACGGCGACGGCGTGATCGTGGACGGGCTGCCGGAGGATCTGGGCGTGCTGTACACGACTCCGGCGCACCAGTACCCGATGGGCGGGCGGCTGCCGATCCCGCGCAGGGAACGACTGCTGGCGTGGGCCAGGCGGACCGGCGCGATGATCGTGGAGGACGACTACGACGCCGAGTTCCGCTACGACGTGGCGCCGCTGCCCGCGCTCTACGGGCTCGACCCGTCGCGGGTGGTGCTGCTGGGGACGCTGTCGAAGTCGCTCGCCCCGGACGTCGGCGTCGGCTGGCTGGTCGGCCCCCGCGACCTTCTGGACAAGATCGCGGGCATTCGCACGGATCTGGGCGACCGTACCAGCGGCCCGGTGCAGCAGGCGGTCGGGACGCTGCTGGAGCACGGCGACCTCGACCGGCACCTGCGCCGGATGCGCCTGGAGTACGCGCGCCGCCGGGCCGCCGTGGTCGAGATCCTGGGCCCGGTCTGCCACCTGCACGGCGACACCGCGGGCCTGCACGTCCTGGCGGAACTGCCCGCCGGCGTGGTGCCGGAGATCGTGCGCGCGGCCGCCGCACGCGGCGTGCGCCTGGACTCGGCCGAGCGCCACCATCACGGCCCGCAGCGGGTGCACGGCCTGGTCATCGGGTACGGCTCCGCGTCCCTGGCCGACGTGCGCAGGGGCTGCGCGATTGTCGCGGACCTCATTGCGCCGCGGACCAGAGCAACGTTCTAATGTGGTCCCATGACCGTTCCCGGCTTGGACTGGCCACGACTGACCGACTGGATCGCCGCCAACCTGCCCGGCGCGGGCGAGGCGCTCTCGGCCTCGCTGATCTCCGGCGGCAAGTCGAACCTCACCTACCGCGTCGAGTGCCGCGAGCGGCCGGTCGTGCTGCGCCGCCCGCCGCTCGGGCACGTGCTGCCGACCGCGCACGACATGCGCCGCGAGTGGCGGGTGATCTCCGCGCTGAACGGCACGCCGGTCCCGGTGCCGGAGGCCCTCGCCTTCTGTGCCGACGAGGAGGTCATCGGCGCCCCCTTCTACGTGATGGGGCAGGTGGACGGCGCCGCCGTACGCACCCGGGCTGAGCTCGGCGACCCGCCGCCCGAGCAGGCGCGGCGGCTGTCGGAACGGCTCGCCGAGATCCTCGCCGCCATCCACGACGTCGACTACCGACAGGTGGGGCTGGGCGACTTCGGGCGGCCGGAGGGGTATCTGGCCAGGCAGTTGCACCGCTGGGAGCAGCAGTGGGAGCGGTCTAAGGCGGCGGATCTTCCCGAGTACGACCGGCTGGTCTCGCGGCTGCGCGAGCGCATGCCGGAGCGTTCGGAGAGCACGCTCGTGCACGGCGACTACCGGCTGGACAACACGCTGGTCAGGCGGGATCCGCCGGAGATCCTGGCGGTGGTCGACTGGGAGATGTCAACGCTGGGCGATCCGCTGGCGGACCTGGGGCTCACGCTCACCTACTGGCAGGATCCGGGGGACGCCGAACGCGCGAGCGTGCCCGTGGCGGGGGACGTGACGCTGGCGCCGGGGTTCCTGAACGCGGCCGAGTTCGCCGCGTGCTATGCCAAGGTGTCCGGCCGCGATATTTCCGACATCAACTACTACGTCGCCTTCGGCAACTTCAAGCTGGCCGTCATCGTCGAGGGTATCCATGCCCGGTTCCGGCAGGGTAAGACCGTGGGAGAGGGCTTCGACGGCATCGGCGCCGCCGTACCCACGCTGATCGCCCGCGCCCACCGCATGCTCGACCAGGAGGCCCCATGAGTACGGTCGCGTTGATCACCGGAGCCGCCAGCGGGATCGGCGCGGCCGTCGCCAGGCGGCTGGCGCGCGGCGGCGCCCGCTGCGTGCTCGTCGACATCGACGCGGACGGCGCGGAGCGCCTCGCCAAAGAGCTCGGCGGCACCGCGGTGGCCGGCGACGTCACCGACCGCGAGACCTCCGCGCGGGCCGTCGCCGCCGCCGAGCGCGCGTACGGCCGGCTCGACCTCGTCCACCTCAACGCCGGCATCACCGGCGGCGTGGACCTGGCCGCCTTCGACCCCGACCGGTACCGCCTGGCCGTGGGCGTCAACATCGACGGCGTCGTGTACGGCGTGGCCGAATCCCTGCCCGCCCTCGTCCGCGCGGGCGGCGGCGCGATCGTGGTCACCTCGTCGCTGGCTGGGCTGGTCGCCTATGACGGTGACCCGGTGTACACGATGACCAAGCACGCGGTGGTGGGGCTGGTGAGGGGGCTGGCCAAGCCGCTGGCGGCGTCCGGGGTGCGGATCGGGGCGGTGTGTCCCGGTTTCACCGATACGCCGTTGGTGGCTGGGATGCGGGAGGTTTTCCTGGGGGCCGGGTTCCCGCTGCTGGACGCGGAGGACGTGGCGGCGGCGGTGGAGTCGGCCTTCTACGCTGAGGAGCCCGGGGCCATCCTGGTCGTCCAGCCGGGACGCGCCCCCGTCCCCTACCGCTTCGCCGGCGTCCCAGGCCCCGCAGGCGGCCAACGCCCACCAACTCCTAACCCGGCCTAGGCGCTCCACCACCCTGCTCCCCTGCGCCGCGGGTCACCCCCTGCCGTGGCGGTCACCCTGCTGCTCGCTGCCTGGCGCCGCCTCTCGTGGACGTCTCGCCACCACCTCCCGCGCGTGGCCTCCCCGCGGGCGTCCCGCCACTGCCTACCGTGCGTGGCCTCCCCGCGGGCGTCCCGCCACTGCCTACCGTGCGCCGCGTGCCCGTCACCTCGAAGCCCGGAGGTCCGGGAACCGCTGGGAGGGCCGGTGGAGGGCCAGGGGTAAAGCCCACTGGATGACCAAGGGCGGGGGTCAGGGGTGGGCCGGAGTCGAGGCCGGGGCTGGAGTCCGGGGCGGGGGTCGGGGCGGGGCGCGGGCTGGGGCCGGGGGTCGAGGTCGGGGTTGGGGGCCGGCGTGGGGCGGGGGGTGAGGGTGGGGGTGGTGGGGAGGTGGGTGGGGGGACGGACCGAGAAGGTATTGGTGGAAGCGTTCACATCCGGAGATGTCAGTAGTTTCATGAAAACCTGACCGCTAGATCGCACGTCCAATCTGGTGGGCCGCCTCCTGATTGGAGTTGGCGATGGAGTGGAGTGCCCCCGGGTACACCGAGATCCGACAGCTCGGTACGGGCGGAAGTGGCCGGGTCGTCCTGGCCGTGCATGACGACACCGGTGTCAAAGTCGCGATCAAATACCTGGCGGACCGGCTCAGGCAGGACCCGGCCGCCCTGGCCAGGTTCCAGTCGGAGGCCCGGCTGCTGACCACGTTGCGCGACCAGCACATCGCGACGATGTGGGAGTACATCCAGGAGCCCGCCGGCGCCGCGATCGTGATGGAGTTGGTCAACGGCGTGTCCCTGCGCGCCCTGCTGCGCGAGAACGGCACCACGAGCCCCGAGGCGGCCCTGGTCGTGTTGAAGGGTTCGCTGCTGGGGCTGGCCCGCGCGCACGCGATCGGGCTGGTGCACCGGGACTACAAGCCGGAGAACGTGATCGTCCGGGAGGACGGGGCCAGCAAGCTGGTCGACTTCGGCATCGCCGTACGGGAGGGGACGGCCGCCCATCCCGAGGGCACGCCGCCCTACATGGCGCCGGAGATGTGGGCGGGCGGCCCGGCCTCTCCGGCCACCGACGTCTACGCGGCGACGGCGGTCTTCTTCGAGTGCCTGACCGGCCACCGCCCCTACCGCTCGACGGAGCCGAGCGTGCTGGGCTACCAGCATCTGCACGCGCCGATCCCGGTCCACGACGCGCCGGAGCCCGTACGCGAGCTCGTGACCAGGGGCATGGCCAAGCACCCCGACCAGCGCCCGGCGAGCGCGACGGACTTCGTGGCCGAGCTGGAGGAGGCCGCCAGGGCGGGCTACGGCGAGGACTGGGAGGAACGCGGCAAACGCCGCCTGGCCGCCCTCGTGGCCCTGCTGGCGACGCTGTGGCCGGTCCCGGAACCGGTCGCAACGCCTCAGGTCACCACGTCCGTGACCAAGACGGTCTTCAAGGCGATGCGCCACAACGCGGTCAGGATGGGCGTCGGCACGGGCCTGGCGGTCGCGGTGGCGGTCGCCGCGGTGGTGATCCTGAGCTCGCGCGGCCCCTCCCCCACCCCGGTGGACGTGGTCGCGGCCTCCCAGAGCCCGGCGCCGCTCAGCCCGGCGCAGTTAGGCACGCCGCCGCCGACCACGCCGGAGCCGGTCGACCCGAGCGCGGTGGCCTCCGTGCCGGTGGCGGTGGTCCCGTCGGCGTCGGACCCGTCCAGCCCCGAGGCCACGGACCCGGTGGACACCTCCGAACCCACCACGAACCCCACCACCAAGGCCCCGCCCACCACGGACCCGACCACCAAGCCACCGACCCCCACGAAGACCCCGCCCAAGCCCACGAAGACCCCGACGCCCCCGGCCGCCGTCTCCGGCCTGGGCATGGGCAAACTTTCGCTCTCCGCCACGAACGCGGCCACGGGAACGGCCACCGTACGCGCGACAGGGACCGGCACGGTCACGCTCACGGCCCGCTTCACCGTCGGCGGCACGGTCGTCAAGACCACGCGCGCCCGCCTGAGCGGCGCGCTCACCTACACCCGCTCCTTCAGCCACACCCTGGACGACGACGCGTGCGGCGAGCGCGTCACGCTGACCGTCACCACCTCGCCCGCCGCGGCCGGAGGCGCGAAGAGCGCGAGCGCGAACCTCCCCGACTGCCCCACGGACGTGACCGGCCTGCGCGTGGCGCTCTCGGTGGCCGAGCCCCCCGGACGTTCGGTGAGCATGCGGATCTCGGCCGCGGCCAGCGGGACGGCCGCGATCCCGATGCGCGCCGCCCTCTCCCTGAACGGCGAGCCCGTCCTGACCCGCGAGGCGACCCTGTCCGGCGACACGTCGTACACCCGCGCCTACAGCCACACCTTCGACAAGCGCCCGTGCGGCGGCACGCTCACGGTGACGGTGACCGCGGGCGACCGCCAGGCCACGTCACGCGCGGCGGTCGCCTGTCCGGCGGGCGTGCAGCGCGTCAGCGTGCTGCGCGCCGCCCTCGGCGCGCGCGGTCAGGCCAGCACGACGGTCGCCGTCACCACCGTCAACGAGCAGGCGGTACGGCTGAGCGTCACGTTCACCGTGGCCGGTCGCACGATCGGCAGCGACGCCGCGGACCTGTCCGGCCAGACCGCCTATACCAGAACCTTCTCGTTCTCGGCCGGGAAGACCCCCTGCGGATCCAGGTGGTCGGTGACGGCGTCGGCCGGTGGACGGGCGGACAGCGCGAGCGGACAAACCCCCGCCTGCCCCTCTGAACCCTCCGAAAGCCCGTCGGAGACGCCAACAGAACAGAAACCTTCCGAGAAGACGTCGAAAACGCCCAAACCGGAAGGGTGAAATAACCGACTTCTCGGGAGTAAGACGGGTTACACTGCCGTGCGTCTGCTGTGGGTGGGGGCCCTGACGACTCCAGAGAAGAGGCGTTATGTATGGGCATTGGGGGGTTCCCGGCTACACCGAGGTACGCGAACTCGGTGCCGGTGCGTCAGGACGCGTAGTCCTGGCCACCCGGGACCACGACGGCGCGCAGGTCGCCATCAAGTATCTGTCCGACGAGCTGCGGGCCGACGTCACGTTCGTCGCCCGGTTCCGCCATGAGGCCCGGCTGCTGGGCACCATGCGCAGCCCGTACAACGCCCGGCTGATCGACTACGTCGAGTCCGGCGAGGGCGCCGCCATCGTCATGGAGCTGGTCAACGGCGTCTCGCTGCGCGAGGTGCTCGGCTCGGAGGGTCCCACGGGGCCCGAGGCCGCGCTCTCCGTGCTGAAGGGCTCGCTGCTGGGCCTGGCCGAGGCGCACGCGGTCGGCGTGGTCCACCGGGACTTCAAGCCGGAGAACGTGATCGTCCAGGGCGACGGCACCAGCAAGCTGGTCGACTTCGGCATCGCCGTACGGGCCGGACAGGGGTCGAACACCTCGGGCACGCCGCCGTACATGGCGCCCGAGCAGTGGTCTGGCGCGCCCGCCGCGGCCACGACCGACGTGTACGCGGCCACGATCGTCTTCTTCGAGTGCCTGACCGGCGCCCGGCCCTACCGGGCGACCAACCTGGCCGCGCTGGCCCGCCAGCACCACAGCACGCCGCCGCCGGTCGAGGAGGTCCCCGAGCCGCTGCGGGGACTGGTCGAGCGCGGGCTGGCCAAGCATCCCGACGAGCGTCCGCCGACGGCCGAGGCGCTGCTGGCGGAGCTGGAGGCGGTCGCGGTCGAGGCGTACGGCCCCGGCTGGGAGGAGCGCGGGCACCGGCGGCTGGCACGGCTGGCCGGGCTGCTGCTGCTCATGTTCCCGACGCCGCCCGAGGAGGCGGTCGAGGTCGCGACCACCATGGCGCGCTCCGATCTCGGCACCCCCGCGGCGAAGCTGATCAGCAAGCTCGGGGCGAAGATCGCGATCGGCGCGGTCTGCACCGGCGTGCTCGTGGCCGTCGCGGTCGTGGTGGTCAGCGCCTCCGACGCCCAGCCCACCCTTCAGGCGGCCCGCAGTACGCCCACCGCCAGCGCGTCCACGCTCGAAGTCCCCCTGCCAGAGGAGACCACCGAGGAGCCGGCGCCGGAGGAGACCACCACGCCCGAGCCGACGCCGGAGCCCTCCGACACGGTGACCGCGGCGCCGCCGCCCGTGGCGGTGACGACCAAGCCGGCCTCCAAGACGCCGACTCCGAAGCCGACGCCCACCCCCAAGGCGACGCCGACCAAGACGAAGAAGCCGACCAAGTCGCCGTCGCCGAGCGAGACGCCGGACGAGGGCATCACGGGACGGTCCAGCGCCGACGAGACCCGGCCACCGTCCAGCTCCGCGCCGCCGACCACCTCGGCCCCGCCGACCACCCGGCCGCCCACGAGCCGACCCACCACCCGGCCGCCGACCACTCAGCCGCCCACCAGCCCACCGCCCACGACCCAGCCGCCGGAGGGCGAGCCGACCCGCGAGAAGGAGCCGACCCGCGGCGAGCGGGCCGAGGCCCAGCAGGGCGGCGGGGGCGTGGCGGCGGTGCTGGCCTTCGGGCTGGTGACGTCCGGCGCGGTACCCGTCACACTTGCCGTGAAGCGCCACATGACCGGCAGACACCGCAGGAGGCGCTAGGAGACCCCCGGGGGTTAGGACGGCGATGAGCAACGCGAGCGAGTCCATCGCCGGTTACCGGCTCACGGACCACACCCGCATCACCGAGCTCGGCACCTGGTACGACGCCATCACGCCGGACGGCCGCAGGGCGGGCGCGCTGCGGTTCGACGGCGGCGTGGTCGGCCTGCCCGGCGTGCGCGAGCGCGTCGTGGCCACGGTGGTGGCCGACCGGCCGCTGACGCAGAACGGGCTGGACGGCCTGGCGCAGGTGGCCGACGTGGTGGCGGCGGGCGAGGAGGTGTGGCTGCTGACGGCCGGGCCGATCAGCCCGTCGCTGGGTGAGCTGATGGCCGCCCGCGCGGTGGACCCGCCGGGGGCGGCAGCCGTACTCGTGGAGACGGCGCAGACGCTGCAGGCGCTGCACGCGTCGGGACTGGCGCACGGCGCCCTGCACCCGGCCACGGTCGTGATCGCGGAGGACGGCTCCGCGCTGCTGATCGAACGCGGCCTGGCCGACGCGGTCAGGGGCCTGCGCGCGGCGCCTGAGCGGGACGTGTCGGCGTGGGCGTCGCTGGCCAGGGCGCTGGGCGCGGACTGCCCGGCGCCGTCGGCCCAGTTGCTCGACAGGGCCGCGGCGACCGCCACGCTCCACGGGCTCGCGGCGGCCAGGGACGTGCTGCTCGGCCAGCGCGAGGTCCTGCCGGGCGGCCAGATCACCCGCGACCGCCTCGCCCAGGAGGTACGCAACAGGACGACCCTGGAGATCGGCGTCAACCCGATCCCAGACCGCGACGAGGGCCAGATCGTCACCCTGCTGCACGTGCCCGCGCTGGAGCAGCAGCACTTCGGCCCGGGGGTGTCCGCGTCCATCGGCACCACGGCCGAACGGATCTGGCGGGAGGGCAGGACGGCCGCTCCGGCCGTCCGGCGGGGGCGGGCCGCACGGGCGCGGCGGCGGCGGACGATCCTGGCGGCGGCGGTGTTCGCGGTGATCCTGGCGGGCGCGCTGCTGGCGTGGTTCCGGCTGAGCGGGTCCTCGACGCCGCTGGCGGTGACCTCGGTCGACGTGACGGCCCCGAAGAAGGCCCAGGGCTGCGACGCGGACGTGCTGATCAGCGGCAAGATCATCACCAACGGGTCCTCCGGCGAGTTCGTCTACGAATGGGCGCAGAGCGATCGCAAGGAGAAGATCCGCCAGACCCAGCGCACCACGTCCGACAAGTCGTCCTACACGGTGCCGCTGAAGTGGAAGGTGTCGGGCAAGAGCACGGCCAAGCTCACGGCGACGCTGACGGTGATCTCGCCGCAGCGCCTCCAGGACAAGGCGAGCTTCACCTACAAGTGCTGACAATGCATCTCATACCAGTTCTTACTACTCTGGCGACATGACCTCGCAGACCCCGGCGGGCTGGTACCCCGACCCCTATGGTTCGCCCCAACTCCGCTGGTGGGACGGCAACCAGTGGACCGACGCCACGCACGCGCAGGAGCAGCCGCCCCCGACGCTCGTCGAGGGCGGCTCGGACTGGTCGGCCCATCCGGCCAACCCCACGCTGCAGTTCGGCCAGCCCACCCGGGGCCAGGGCCAGTACGGCCAGCCCGACCCCCAGGCGGCCTCCGGCCCGCAGCCGCAGCCCGGGTCCACGCCCTTCACCCAGCCCTCCTCCGGCGCCGGGCCGTACGCCCAGCCGCCCTCCGGAGGGAACGCGTACGGTCAGCCCTCGTCCGGCCCGAACCCCTACGCCCAGCAGCCGCAGGGCCAGTACGGCCAGCAGGGTCAGTACGGCCGGCAACCCGGCCAGTTCAGCCAGCCCCCCTACGGCCAGCAGCCCGCCCAGTACGGGCAGTACGGCCAGCTCCCCGGCCCCGGCCCCTACGGCCAGCCACCGAAGCGCTCAGGCGGCGCCCTGCCCTGGATCCTCGGCGGCGCGGGCGTGCTGGTCGTGGTGGTCCTGATCGTGGTGGCCGCGGTCGTCGTGGTCAACAGGACCGGCGGCACGACCGCGCAGAGCACCCCGCCGCCCTCCACCGACATCTTCCCGAGCCCCACCGAGACCCAGGACCCGGGCAACACCGCCCCGCCGGACCCGCCGCCCACGCAGTTGCCCAGCATCCAGGACGGCCGCATCACCGACCCCCAGGCGGGCGTGTCGTTCCAGGTGCCCGACGGCTGGACCGTCCCTCCGGCCGACCGGATCAACGGCACCGACCCGACGCAGCAGAGGTGGAGCGGCGCGGTCGAGGCGGTCTCGCACGCGAAGTACGACGGCGAGTCCAACTGGATCGGCAACATCTACACCGGCACGCTGAACGAGCTCTACCCCTACGAGAACGCGCAGGGCCTGCAGACGGCGACCGGCGCGGTGCTGGCCTCGTTCAGCAACTACTACCAGCTCACGCACACCCGCAAGATCACCAAGAACGAGGCGATCAAGATCGGGGACAAGGACGCGTGGGTGCTGCAGTTCGAGCTCGACTTCTCCAAGATCTCCGAGGAGAAGAAGTACAAGTGGAAGAAGGAGAACGGCGCGGTCGTGCTCATGGACCGCGGTCCGGGCGAGCGTCCGGCGCTGGTGTACGTCTCCGTTCCCGACAATCTGGGCACCGATGTGGTGGACCAGGTTATCGGCTCTCTCAAGCCCGCCTGAGCAGGGGCACTAGGCTGAGCCCATGAGTGACTTGCTCGTATGGATCGACTGCGAGATGACCGGCCTCGACCTGGGTCGCGACGCGCTCGTCGAAGTGGCGTGCGTCATCACCGACAGCGAGCTCAACCAGGTGGACGAGGGCGTCGACGTGGTCATCAAGCCCCCGCCCGAGTCGCTGGAGCAGATGTCGCAGGTGGTGCGCGAGATGCACACGGCCTCGGGTCTGCTGCCGCTGCTCGGCGGCGGGGTGACGCTGGCCGAGGCCGAGTCGCTCGTGCTCGACTACATCCGCCGGCACGTGACGGAGCCGAAGAAGGCCCCGCTGTGCGGCAACTCGATCGGCACCGACCGCACGTTCATCTCGCGGGACATGCCGGCGGTCGACGCGTACCTGCACTATCGGATGATCGACGTGTCGTCGATCAAGGAGCTGGTGCGCCGCTGGTATCCGAGGGTGTACTTCGCCGCGCCGGAGAAGCAGGGCGGCCATCGGGCGCTCGCGGACATCACCGAGTCGATCAGGGAACTGCGCTACTACCGGGCCGCGGTGTTCGTCGGCCAGCCGGGTCCCGACTCGGTGACGGCCCGCGGACTCGCCGAACAGGTCAGCGGTTAATCGGGTGGCGTAAAGACTCCCGAACACCGCTACACTTTTCCTGTGCCGCCGCGATGCGGCACGCATGGTGGGCGTAGCTCAGTTGGCAGAGCGCCAGGTTGTGGTCCTGGATGTCGGGGGTTCAAGTCCCCTCGCTCACCCCAGTGTGATGGCCGGTCCTTCGGGACCGGCCATCGTCGTTTTCTCCGGCATCGTCCCCAAACCAGGACTTTGCGAGTTATGCTCGCTGTCTACCGCTAGCGCCGGAAGTCACGGGGGTCCTCGGCGATCTGACCGACATCGTGCCCACGGAGGCCGGATGAGAGTCGACGACACCGCCTTCGGCGGCGTGTTCACATCCTTAAGCAAGCGCGAGGCCGAGGTCATGGACCTGATAGCCACAGGTCAGTCCAACGGCCAGATAGCCCAGCGCTTGTTCCTGAGCGAGAAGACCGTGAAAAACCACGTCAATCGCATCTACGCCAAACTCGGCGTGGATTCCCGCGTCACCGCCATAGGTCTGTGGAACTCGAGGTCAAGCGACTAATCTCCACGACCACTTTCCCGTACGGCGGAGCCGCCCCCACCCCAACCGCCACAAAGGGCTGGGGGCCCTCCAGGGTGACGCTCCTCCGCCTCACCGCCGCCCCGCCGTGACGCGCGCCCGCGGACCACCCGGGTGGCAGACCCCCGTGCCACCGGTCAGGACCACGGGCCCGCCAGAACCCCGGCCGCCCGCGCCAAAGCGCCGTGCCCGGAACCCGCCCGGCCAGGGCCGCCCTCCCGGCCTTGCGCGGGATCAGGGAAGGGCTTTGGCTATCGCCCTGAGGCCGTGGTCCAGATCCTGTTCGGGGATGTTGAGCGCCGGGCGCAGCCGTACGGACCGCTCGCCGCACGGCAGGACCAGCACGCCCTCGTCCTCCCGCAGGCGGCCGACCAGCGCGTCGCGCGCGCCCGGGTCGGGCAGGTCGAAGGCGATCATGAAGCCGCGGCCCCTGGCGTTGGACATCACGTCGGGGTGCTCCGCCTGGATCTTGGTCAGGCCCTCCAGCGCCTGCTCGCCCAGCCGGGCGGCGCGGGCGATGAGGCCGTCGCGCTCGACGATCTCCAGCAGGGCGCGCGAACGCACCATGTCGACCAGGCCGCCACCCCAGGTGGAGTTGATCCGGCTGCTGACCTGGAAGACGTTGTCGGCGACCGCGTCCACTCTGCGCCCGGCCATGATGCCGCCCACCTGGATCTTCTTGGCGAACGCCACGATGTCGGGTTCGAGGCCGAGCTGCTGGTAGGCCCAGGGGGTGCCGGTGGTCCCGCCGCCGGTCTGCACCTCGTCCAGGACGAACAGCGCCTCGTACTCGTGGCACAGGTGCTGCATCGCCCGCAGAAACTCCGGCCGCATGTGGTTGTCGCCGCCCTCGCCCTGGATGGGCTCGGCGATGAAGCAGGCGATGTCGTGCGGGTTGGCCTCGAACGCGGCACGGGCCTGGGCCAGCGCGCGCTCCTCCGCGGCCGCGACGTCGCCGTGGTGGATGGCGGGCACCTCGATGCGCGGCCAGCCGAAGGTGGGGAAGCGGTCGGTCTTGGCCGGGTCGGTGTTGGTGAGGCTGAGGGTGTAGCCGCTGCGTCCGTGGAAGGCGCGGGTCAGGTGCAGGACCTTCGTCCCGAGGGTACGGCCGCGCCCGGCCGCCTCGTTGCTCCGGCTCTTCCAGTCGAAGGCGGTCTTGAGCGCGTTCTCGACGGCCAGCGCCCCGCCTTCCACGAAGAACAGGTGGGGCAGCTCCGGGTCGCCGAGCACGCGGCTGAAGGTGTCGGCGAAGTCGGCCAGGTGCTCGGTGTACATGTCCGGGTTGGCGGGCTTGTTACGCGCCACCTCGCCCAGGAGCCGTGCCGTCTCCGCGTCGAACGGGGGGTTCACGCCCAGCGGGGCCGAGGCGAAGAACGTGTAGAAGTCGAGGTATCGGCGGCCGGTGCGCAGGTCGGTGAGCCAGGAGCCCTGGCTGCGTTCGAGGTCGAGCACCAGCCGGTAGCCGTCGACGAGGAGATGGCGGGCGAGGCGGTCGAGTACGTCCATGTCTTCCTCCCGGGTGAGCCAGACACGACATACCTTCCCTATAGATGCCGTAAATACCCGTAAACTTTCCGCGCCCATCGCTTCATGACGCCAGCTTCTTCACCTTGAAGGACAGGACGACCATCGCGATGCCGTAGATGATCGCGAAGATGCCGAGCAGCCAGGTCAGCGTGAGCATCCCGGTGGCGGGCCAGATGATGAGCAGGATGCCGAAGATCACCGAGAGCACGCCGCCCAGGATGAGCATCCACTCGTTGTCGATGTCCTTGCGGAGCTGGATTCCGGCCACGATCTCCGCGATGCCGGTGAAGATCGCCCAGAAGGCGATGACGTAGAGCAGGGCGAGCGCGGTGATCCCCGGCCAGGCGAAGGCCACGATTCCGGCCAGGATGCCGATGATGCCGGAGATGATGAGCCAGGCCCGCGACTGCACGTTGTGTCCGAACGCGGCGAAGAGCGAGAACAGGCCGCTGACGATCGCGTAGGCGCCGAAGAAGATCACCAGGACGTACAGCGTGATGCCCGGCCAGACCAGCGCGAGGATACCGAAGATGATGGCGCAGATGCCTCGGATGAGAACGAGCCACCACGTGCGCGCGATTTGCTCCATGCCCCGATGCTTTCCAGAAAGATCACTCAGGGAGACCCCAATCGGGTCAAATATCTGTGATCCGGATGCCAAGAGTTCCGGTCGCGCCCCTTCTGAGGCGGCTGCCCAGGAGGGTGATCCGGCCGATCAGGCCGTACTTGCGCCGCAGCATCGCGCGCACCCGCTCGGTCTCCCCGGCCGAGAGGATCTCCGCCTTGCCCTCCACGGCCGGGCCGCTCACCCTGCCGCGCAGGTCGCAGGGGGCGACGCTCACCCGCGGGTTGGCGCGGATGCGCTTGACCTTCCACGAGTCGGCGACCGTCCAGATCACGACCGCCTCGCCGTCGCGGGCGCACCAGACCGGGGTGGCCACGGGGGTGCCGTCGCGCTTGTAGGAGGTCACCGACACGTACTGCTCATCACCGAGGTTCACACGTGGGAGTACACCACGATCGAGACGGCGATGTACTGCACCAGGTACGCGGCCAGCGTGAAGGCGTGGAAGACCTCGTGGAAGCCGAACCACGCGGGAGAGGGGTCCGGGCGGCGCAGGCCGTACACGATGGCTCCGGCGCTGTAGAAGACGCCGCCCACGGCCACCAGCACGACGGCGGCGATGCCCGCGCCCTCCAGCAACTGGGGCATCACGAAGACGGCCGTCCAGCCGAGCGCCAGGTAGAGGACGGTGTAGAGCCAGCGCGGCGCCCCCATCCAGAACACACGGAACAGCACGCCCGTCAGCGCGCCGCCCCAGATGACCGAGACGACCGCGATGCGGGCGGCGCCGGACAGGGCGAGCAGTGCGAAGGGCGTGTAGGTGCCCGCGATGATCAGGTAGATGTTGGCGTGGTCGAAGCGGCGCAGCGCCTCGGCCAGCCTGGGGCCGAGCGTGCCGCGGTGGTAGGTGGCCGAGATGCCGAAGAGCAGCCCCGAGGTGACGGCGTAGATCGCCGAGGCCAGCCGTGCCTGCAGCGTCGGGCCGAGAGCCACGAGCACGAATCCCGCGACGAGCGTCACGGGCAGCGCCCCCGTGTGCAACCAGCCGCGCAGCCTGGGCTTCGCGAAAGCGGTCGTCATATAACCTACGGTACCGTAGGTTAGGTGTCCCTTAGCAACCCTACAGGCCCTGAAGGAACCGTACGGCGATGGGCACCGCGGCCGAGCGGCCCGAGCCGCCGTTGCGGACGAACACGCAGAAGGCCAGGTCGTCCCGGTAGCCGATGAACCAGCCGTGCTCGGCGCCCCCGCCCACCTCGGCCGTGCCGGTCTTGCCCGCCAGGCCCTCGGGCAGGCCCGCTTCCGAGGCGGTGCCGTACTCGACCACGGACCGCATCATCTCCCGCAGCCCGTCGATCACGCCCGCGTCGAGCTCGACGTCACGCAGGGGCGGGCCGTCGAGGTCGGCCGCCTCGTCGGCGGGCAGCAGCCGGGGCGAGCGCCACACCCCGCTCTCGACCGCGGCGGCGAGCGCGGCCATGCACAGCGGCGTCGCCTGGACGCTCGCCTGGCCGATGGCGGCCTCGCCGAGCCAGTCCAGGTTCAGCTCCTCGGGCTCGGGGATCTTGCCGCAGGCGCCGCCCGCGCCGGTGGGCAGTTGCATGCCGCGAAAACCCCAGGGCGCGGCGGCCTCGATCAGGTCGCCCGGCTCCATGCGGGTGGTGACCTCCTCCACGAAGGTGGTGTTGCAGGAGTGGGCGAACGCCTCGGTGAAGGTGATCGAGCCCCGGTCGGCGGATCCGGCGTTCGTGAACGACCTGAAGCCGGGGATCTGGTAGGTGGCCGGGCACTCGACCTGCGACGAGCCGGACAGCCCGGTGTCCATGAGCGCCGCCGCGACCACGGTCTTGAACGTCGAGCCCGGCGGGAAGTACGAGGTGAACGCCTTGCTGCCGCCCTCCAGCCGGTCGGCCACGCCCACGATCTCGCCGGTGCTCGACCGGATCGCCACGACGGCCGCGTCGGAGACGCCGTCCAGGGCCCGCGCGGCGGCGGCCTGCACGGCCCGCGAGAGCGTGGTCTTCTGCTGCTTCGGCTTGGCCACCTTGCTGATCAGCGTCTGGGTGCTGTCGTCGGGCAGGATCGCCTGCAGCGCGGTGCCCTTCTCGTGCGGGTACGCGTCGGCCAGCTTCTCCAGGTAGTGATCGGCGTAGTTGTCGTCGGGCAGGCGGTCCCCCTCGCTGGTGACCAGTTCGACCGAGGGCGCCTGCACCGAGGCCAGTTCCAGGATGCCGTTGTCCTTGAGCAGCGGGTGCAGCGTCTCCGGCCCCCACAGGACGTGCCAGCCCTTCTCGCGTACGGCCAGCCTCAGCGTGCCCTCGAACTCCCACCAGCCCAGCTCGCGTAATTTACGCCTCCCGGTGAACGGCACCTCGGCGGTCTCGTCCCCGGTCATCCTGAGCGTGCCCGGGGTCAGCTCGATGGCGTCCACGCCCAGCGAGCTGGACAGGGCCAGGTGCCGTTCCAGGAAGTCGTCGGGCACCTGGAAGACGAGCCTGCTCATGGCCCGGACGTCGCCGCCACGCCAGGCGGTGAAGTACGACGCGGCCGTCTTCTCCGGGCTGCCGTGCGTGCTGTTGGCCGCGAGGACCGCGAAGGCTCCGGCCCCCATCACCGCGAGAAGCGCAATAAGGAGGACAATCAGCCTTCGTCGTCGCATACCGTTTCTCCCAGGGAAGGGGACAGAAAGTGGCACGTGGACAGCGGGAGCCGATGCCCGGCCGGTACCCGGTGACGTTCGGCGAGGTCGAGCTTCTCCGGGATCTGGACAGGCAGGACGGCTGGGTGCTGTCCAAGGATGGCGTACCTCAGTCATATATCGACCTACAAGACCCCACATTTCTGGAATTTGAATATGTGCGGCTGATGGCCGATGTGATCGACGTCATGGACGACGGCCCGCTGAGTTGCCTGCACGTCGGCGGCGGCGCGTGCTCCATCCCCCGCTACGTCTCCGCCACCCGTCCCGGCTCCCGCCACATCGTCCTGGAGCCCGACGGCCTGCTGGTCAACCTCGTGCGCGAGCAGCTCGACCTGCGCTCGGTCCCCAAGCTCAAGGTCATCGTCGCCGGCGGCAGGGAGGGCACCCAGAAGGTCTGGGACGAGAGCGCCGACCTGGTCGTGCTCGACGCCTTCACCGGCGCCACGATGCCGGTCGAGCTGGCCACCGCCGAGTACCTGGCCGACCTGGCGCGCGTGCTGCGCCCCACCGGGACGCTGCTGATCAACATCGCGGACGGCAAGGGCCTGGCCTTCGCCCGCCGCCTGCTGGCCACCGTCACCGCCGCCTACGGCCACGTGGCGCTGCTGGCCGAGCCCGCCATCATGCGCGGGCGCCGCTTCGGCAACCTCATCGTCGCCGCCTCCCGCACGGCCCTGCCCGTCGACCTGCTCACCCGCCGCGCGGCCGGCGGCCTCACCCAGGCCAGATGCGTGTACGGCGCGGCCCTCACGAACTTCGTCGCCGGCGCCGCCCCCATCCGCGACGGCGACCCGGTCCTGGCCCCGGTGCCGCCCCCGTCGGTCTTCGGCTGATCAGCCCTCCAGGTAGGCGAGGACGGCGGCCACCCGCCGGTTGACGTCCCCGGTGTTCTCCAGCCCGAGCTTGGAGAAGATCACGTTGACGTGCTTCTCCACCGACGACAGCGACAGGTGCAGCGCCCGCCCGATCGCCGGGTTGGAGCGGCCCCGCGCCATCTCCCGCAGCACGTCCCGCTCGCGCTCGGTCAGCGCCCCGATGGGCGAGTCCTCCCCGCCGCGCACCGCCCGCCGCGACATCAGCCCCTCGACGACCTTCGGATCGATCACCGAGCCGCCCTCGGCCACCGCGGTGATGGCGCCGAGCAGCTCGTCCACGTCGCCGACCCGGTCCTTGAGCAGGTAGGCGAACCCCTCCGTGCCCTGCCTGAACAGCTCCAGCGCGTACAGCGCGTCCCCGAACTGCGACAACACCACCACCCCGACCTTGGGATGGGCGGCCCGCACCGCGTGGGCCGCGTCGATGCCCTCGAACCCGGGCCGCCAGTCGCCGCCCGGCATCCGGATGTCGGTGATCACCACGTCCGGGGCGAAGCGGCGTACCGCGTCCATGAGCTCGTCGGCGTTGCCCACGGCCGCCACGACGGTGACCCCGCCGGTGGTCTCCAGCAGCCGCCTGGTGCCCTCGCGCACCAGGTAGTGGTCGTCGGCCACCACCGTGCGCAGCGGCTCAGCCATGCTCAGGCACCCACGCGCTCACCGTGGTCCCCTCCCCGATCGTGCTGGTCACCTTCAGCCCGCCGCCGAGCGCGCTCAGCCGGTCGGCCAGGGCGCCCAGGGCGGTGGCGGACGGCTCGAAGCCCCTGCCGTCGTCGCGGACCGTGGCCCGCAGCCTGCCGTCCTGGCGCGACAGCCGTACCTCTATCTTCGCAGCGGCGGCGTGCTTGAGCGCGTTGGCCAGCGCCTCGCTGACCGTGAAGTACAGCGCGCCCTCGATCTCGTCGGGGAAGCGGGCCGCGCGCAGGCCGGGATCGGCCAGCACGGTCGTCGGCACCGGCAGGCGGACGCAGCGCGACTCCACCGCCTCCACCAGGCCGCCCTGGGCGAGGACCGACGGGTGGATGCCCGCGGCCAGCTCCCGCAGGTCGTCGAGGGTCTGGCGGGCCTGCTCGCGCAGCGGCGGCAGCATCTCGGCGCCGGCGTTCGAGGCGCGGGCCAGCTCCAGCCCGGCGATGAGCGCGACGAGCTGCTGCTGGACGCCGTCGTGGATGTTGCGTTCCAGCCGCCGCCGCTCGGCCTCCTGGGCGTTGACCAGCCGCCCGGCCAGCGCGGCGCTGCGGATGGCCAGCCCGACCGGCACCGCGAAGGCGTGCAGCAGCCGCCGGTCCTCGGCGGTGAAGCGGCCCTGGCTCTTCTGCCCGACCGCCAGCTCGCCGAGCCCGCCCGCCACGGGCTCGCGCACGGCCGCCTCCCCCTGCCTGACGCCCGCGGTGAAGCGGGCGCCGCCGGTGAGCGACACCTCGGCCCAGCGCACGTTCAGCCCTTCCTGTACGGCCCGCGCCAGCCCGGCCAGTTGCTCCCCCGGCTCGGCGTCCTGGAGCTCGGGCGACAGTTCGGACAGCAGCTCGCTCACCGTCGGCCGCATGTCGAAGACGAGCGAGAGCCTGGAACCCCGGATGCCGAGCCGGATGTCCAGCAGCCGGTGGCGCACCAGCGCCACGCCGATCGCCGCCGGCACCGACGCCAGCACGGTCATGGCGCCGAACGCCGCCACCGCCATCTGGCCGTAGAAGTAGAAGGTCACCATGAGGAACCCGGCGATGCCGAGGGCGCTGCCGCCGAGCATCCACAGGTACTGGGGCCGCTCCTGCGCGCGGGCCCGCCGTACCCGGAACACCAGGCCGACGAGCACGACGATCGCCATGAGGAACACGACCGTCTGGGCCAGACCCCCCACCACCGCGGCCAGCAGGGCGGCGTTCCCAGGCAGCGCGATGGGGTCGGCCCGCCCGTCGATCTCCAGGTCGGCCAGGGGCAGGGCGACGAGGTGCACCGCGATGGCCACCGCGGCGATCCAGGCGACCGGCCGCCACCTGCGCGAGGGCAGCCGGCCGTCCGGGAACAGCAGCGGCAGGAACACCCACACCAGCCCGTAGAAGACCGCGAACACCGAGCTCAGCGCCGCGCCCAGGACGTCGGCGCCGGTGCCCACGCTCAGGCCGACGCCCAGCGTGCCCACACCCAGAGAGCAGGCGGTGGCCAGCAGCAGCCAGCCGTACGGGATCTCGGGGCGGCGCACCGCGATCAGCCAGCCCAGCACGGGCGTGAGCAGGCCGAGCGCCACGAAGATCCACTGGCCCGGCCCCGTGCCCTCCAGCAGGGTGCCGGTGACCAGGGTCCCGACGGCCAGCAGCGCCAGGGCGCCGGCGAACGCTCTCATGGGTGTCCATCCTGCTCATGGCGCATGCGCGCCGTCCATTGCGGTTGACCGCATATCGGTGTGCGGTCGTCCTGGTGGCCGCGCGGGAACGGGGCCGGTTGGGTGGAGGACATGTTCACATCGAAGTCTCTGCTCTCGGTCGCCGCCGCCGCGACGCTCGTCGTGGGCTGCGCGGATACCCAGGCCACCGCGGGCGCCACGACGACCCCCAGCCCGTCCCCCACGACCTCGGCCGCCCCGGAGATCCCGGCCACGCCCGCCGGCGCGCAACTGCGCTGGGTGATCGACGGCGTGGGGCGGGCGCCGCTGGCGGAGAGCGAGTTCCAGGAGCACGTCGCCGCCGACTTCCTCTCCCAGGTGCCGGTGAACACCTTCAACGAGATCTTCGTGTCCTTGAAGGGCATGAAGCTGAACTCCGTGAACAACGCCCAGCCCACCCTCCTGTACGCCGTGATCACCGCCGGCGGCCAGAAGTTCGCCACGACGCTCGGGGTGGACGCCACCGGCAAGATCAACACGCTGAGGTTCGAGCCGGTCACGCCGCCGCCGCCCGCGCCCAAGAGCTGGAAGGAGCTGGAGTCCCGCCTGGCCAAGGTGGCGCCGCGCACCGGCTACCTGGCCGCGCGGATCGACGGCCGCCGCTGCCACACGATCCGCGCCGGCCAGAAGGACACCGTGCGGCCGCTCGGCTCGATGTTCAAGCTCTACGTCCTCGGCACGGTCGCCAAGCAGGTCCGCGAGGGCAGGCTGTCCTGGGACACCCAGCTCACGATCACCCCCGAGCTGAAGAGCCTGCCCGGCGGCGAACTGCAGAACCGGCCCGACGGCAGCAAGGTCAGCGTGCTGGAGGCGGCCAAGCTGATGATCTCCATCAGCGACAACACCGGCACCGACCTGCTCATGCACAAGGTGGGCAGGGAGTCGGTCGAGAAGACGCTGCGCGCGTGGGGCGGGCACCTCAAGGGCAACATCCCCCTGCTCACCACCCGCGAACTGTTCCAGCTCAAGGGGGCCGACTATCCGCGGCAGGCTCGGGCCTACCTCGCGATGAGCATCCCCGAGAAGCGGGCCTACCTGCGCACCACCGTGGCCAAGGCGCCGCTCAGCGCGATCAAGCCTTGGCCGGCGCCGCGGGAGCTCGACACGATCGAGTGGTTCGGCTCGCCGGCCGACATCTGCCGCGCGCACGCCGAGCTGCGCCGCCTCCGCGATCCGAAGGTCGGTGAGGTGATGTCGGTGAACCCCGGCGGGTTGGGGCAGGGCACGTGGTTCAAGGGCGGCTCGGAGGCCGGGGTGGCCGACCTCGGGTACTCCTACCGTCGGGGCGGGAAGACGTACTTCGTCACGTTCATGACCTCCAACCTGACGGCTCCGCTGCCGTCCACGGCGGAAAGCGAACTCGTCAGCCTCGCCCAGGGAGCATCCAAACTGACCCGCTAACCACCCAGCCAGGCTCCCTGACCAAGCTCCTGGCCAGACAACCTGCTGCCAGTCGCCGGCCAACCAACCGACAGAACGACTGGCCAGACAACCTGCCAAAGCTGCTGGTCGGACGACCGACAGAGCCACTGGCCAAGCAACCCGGCAGGGCCTTCGGCCAGGCCACTACCGGGGCGGCTGGCCTGGCAACCCGGCAGGATCGCTGGCCAGGCCGCTGCCCGGGAGCCGCTGGTCAGGTAGGCCGGTAGGGGGCTGGTCAGGTGGAAGGTGAGGTGGTTGCCAGGTCTGTGAACAGGGCGGCTGACCAGCCGAAGCCGGTGGTTGCGCGCTTGGCCTTCCGGCCCGTCTCCGGGTTCCAGTACTCGTAGAGGCCGCCGCCGTCGCGGACCATGGCCAGGGTTCTGGCCACCAGGTCGTCGGCGGCCTCGCCGTACCCGGAACGGCGGAGCCCGTCGGCGAGCATGTAGTTGACGTTCAGCCAGACCGGGCCGCGCCACATGGCGTCCGGGTCGTGGCGGGGGTCGTCGAAGGCGACCGTGGGGACCGGGCGCTCGCCCCAGAAGGAAGGGGAGCGCAGGTCGGCCACCAGGCGGTCGGCGATCTCGCGCGGCAGCCGTCCGGTGAACAGCGGCATGAGGTCCAGCGGGGTCCTCACCTCCGCCACGATGTCGCCGACCTGGGTGCGGAAGCGGTCGCCGCTCCAGCGCCTGGCGATCATGAGGTCGGTCAGGGCCTGGGCCTTCTCGCGCCAGGTGTCCGCCTCCGGGCCACGGCCGAGCTCGGTCGCGATGTCGGCCAGCCGGTCGTACTGCAGGGCCAGGTAGGAGTTGAGGTCCGGGGGCTCGGCGCGGGGGCCGTGGTCCCAGATCGGGCTGTCGTCCAGGCCGGAGGAGTACGGGTGCAGGTACTCGGCCAGGCCGTCGCCGTCCGGGTCGGAGCGCTCGAACCACCACTCCTGCGAGCGGACCAGCTTCGGGTAGACCTCCTCCAGGAAGCCCCTGTCGGGGGCGGCTTCGTGGATCTTCCACACGGCCCACGCGGTCAGCGGCGGCTTGGTGACCGGCACGACCTCCCTGATCGGCTCGCCGCCCACGTGCTCGGCGAGGCGGGCCAGGTCGGAACGCGGCAGGTCGGTGGTCTCGGCCAGCGACCCGTGGTCGTGCACGACGTCGGGGATCAGCCCGTCGGCGCGCTGGTTGTCCAGCAGGATGCGGATCTGCTCGCGGGCCAGCTCCGGTTCCGCGTGCCGCAGGGCGATGGCGTGGAAGTAGGAGTCCCAGTTCCACAGGCCGACATAGCCGTATTTGGAGGGGATGAGCGACTCGCGGCCCCTGATGTCGATCAGGTTGACCGCGAGCGTCCACCAGGCCATCTGCGCGCGTTCGCGCAGATCTTCGCGTACGGCCGGCAGCTTCGCGAACCACTCCGCCCACCTGGCCGACGCCTTCTCCAGCACGTCCTCGTGGACGCCCTCGCCCACAAGGGTGAACGTGCCCTCCACGGCCCCCTCGCCCTGGTCCCAGACCGCCCGCGCGCCGGTCCCGACGAGGACCAGGGTCTCCGGGTCGGCGAAGGCCAGGCTGACGCCGTCCTCGAAGTCGATCCGGTCGGGCAACGCCTGCCGTACCTTGAGCTCCTGCCCTTCGCGGAAGAGCCGCAGGCCCGTCAGGACGGTCGTCTCGCTCAGGCGGGTCTCGTACTGGGCGCGGGCGATCCACAGGGAGCCGTCGTCGGCGGCCATCACCAGCAGGCGGGAACCACGGTCGGTGAAGGGGCGCTCGCGCAGGTCGAGGGTGAACAATGTCAGCGTCCTCCGAGGCCGGAAGCGGCCATCGAGTTGATGATCTTCCGCTGGCCGATCAGGAAGGCGATCAGTGTGGGCACGACGGCGATCGAGGAGGCGGCCAGGATGAGGCCGTAGTCGATCGCGCCGAACTGCTTGGCGTACGTGGCCAGCAGCAGCGGCACCGTGAACAGCTCCGGCGTGTTGAGGAAGATCAGCGGGAAGAAGTAGGAGTTCCAGGCGGCGAGGAAGGCGATGATGCCCATCGCGCCGAGACCGGGCTTGATGTTGGGCAGGATCACCCGCCAGAAGATGGTCCACCGGTTGGCGCCGTCGAGCCGGGCCGCCTCCTCCAGCTCCACCGGAACGGCCCGGATGAACTGACGCAACAGGAAGACGGCGAACGGGTTGACGATGGTCGGCACGATCAGCGCCAGGTGCGAGTCCACCCATCCGATCTTGGCGAGCATGATATAGAGCGCCGTGATCGTCACCTGTGGCGGCACCATCTGGGTGGCCAGGAAGAGCACGAACAACGCGCCCGAGCCCCTGAACTTGATCCGCGCGAAGGCGTAGGCGGCCATCGCCGAGGTCAGCAGCGTCAGGACGACGTTGATCGCGGCGATGTAGAAGCTGTTCCAGTAGGCGGGCAGGATCGTGCTCTCACCGAGCACGGCGCCGTAGTTCCCCGGCACGAACGGGCTGGGCAGCCAGTCGGTGGGGTTGTTGAGCATCTGGTGCGTGCCCTTGAAGGATGTCAGCAGCATCCAGACGAAGGGGAACAGCATCAGGAGCCCGCCGACGGTCAGCGCGACGTGCAGGGTGACCTGCCTGTTTCGCATGGCGGATCCCTAGGAGTCGTAGTGGACGAAGCGCTTCTGCGCCAGGAACTGGACCAGGGTGACGACCAGCGTCAGCAGGAGCAGCAGGACGCCGGCGGCGCTGCTCATGCCGAACTCGAACTTCTTGAAGCCCAGGTCGTAGAGGTGGTACACGATCGTCCGCGCGCCCTCGTTGTCCTTCGGGTCGACCAGCACGTAGATCAGGTCGAACGCCTGCAGCGAGCTGATGACCGCGACCACGGTGGAGAAGAAGATCGTGGGCGACAGCAGCGGCAGCGTGACCCGGCGGAACGTCTGGAAGGCGCTGGCCCCGTCGATGCGGGACGCCTCGAAGATCTGCGGGGGAATCGTCTGCAGGCCGGCCATGAAGATGACCACGTTCAGGCCCATCGAGGACCAGATGGTCACGACCGCGATCGAGACGATCACCCAGCTCGGGCTGCCCAGCCAGTCGGGGCCGGTGATGCCGAACCAGTTGGCGAGCGTGGTGTTCAGCACGCCGTTCTCGTCGTTGGCCAGGATGACCTGCCAGATCAGCGCGACCGCGACCGAGCTGGTGACGACCGGCATGAAGTACAGCACCCGGTAGACGTTGCTGCCCTTGAGGTTGTTGAGCGCCACCGCGATCAGCACGGCCAGCGTCAGGCCCACGGGCACGGTGATCAACGCGATCGCGACCGTGTTCCACAGGGCGCGGCCGAAGTCCGGGCTGGTGAGCTGGGCGGCGAAGTTCTCGAAGCCGACGAACTGGGTCACGCCCAGCCCGTCCCACTTCATGAACGCCAGCACCAGCGCGAACAACAGCGGCACGATGAGGAACACCACCATGCCCAGGACCTGCGGCCCGAGGAAGAAGGCGGCCCACAGGCCGTCCCGGTTCCTGACCTTCTTCGAGGAGGCGTGGGCCGGGGCGGTCCTGGGGCGGGTGAGCGTGGCCACTAGCCGAGCTTGCCTTCAACGAGTTTCTGCAGCTCGGTCATGCCCTGGTCGAAGGGGACCTTGCCCTGCCAGACCTTCATGAGGTGCTCGTTGATGTCGGCGGTCAGGCCGGGGATCGCGACTTCCTCCGGGTAGTTGGCCATGCCGTTGTCACGCACGTCGATGAGCGTCTGCGCGTGCTCGGGGTAGCCGTCCAGCACGACCGACTCCGCGCCCTTGACCGACGGCACCGCGCCGCCGCCCTTCATGCGGGTGATCTGGCCCTCCTTGCTGACGAAGTTCGTGAAGAACTGGAAGGCCTCCTTCGCGTGCGGAGTGTCCTTGTTGATCGCCAGGTAGGAGGCGGCCACGGCGCCCTTGATCGGCTTTCCGTCGGGCGACGGGAAGGGGACGATGTCGTAGTTCGCCTTGTCGCCGCCCTTCTTGAGGATGTCGATCACCCAGCGGCCGCCGGCGTAGAAGCCGGCCTTGTGCTTGAGGAACTGCGTGTTGCCGCCGTTGCTGGCCGGCAGCAGGTCGATCGAGACGAACGTCTTGTCCTGGTAGCCCTTGGCCAGCGTCTGCAGCGCCTCACGCGCCTTGGGGTCGGTGGTCGCGGTGAACTTCCCGCCGTCCCACGCCTTGCCGCCGAAGCCGTGGATCATGCTGTACGTCGAGCCGTACCAGTTCCAGAACAGGGAACCGGACTTGCCCGCCTTGACCAGCTTCTGGCCCATCTCCAGGTACTTGGGCATCGTCCACTGGCCGGCGGCGTACAGCTCGGCCGGGTTCTCGGTGATGCCCGCGTCCTTGAGCGCCTGCTTATCGAACCAGAGGACCTCGGGGTTGACGTCGTTCGGGACGCCGTAGATCTGGCCGTCCTTCTTGGCGCCGCCGTACACACCCTCGAAGAAGTCCTCGGGCTTGCTCTTGGACTCCGCGCTCGCGAGCTTGTCGTTGAGCGGCGTCAGCACGCCCGCCTGGACGAACTTGCCGATGTTGTCGTCGCCCACGAAGAACACGTCGGGCGCGGTCTTGCTGGTGAGCTGGGTGAGGAGCTTGGGGTGGTAGTCCTCGTACTTGGCCACCGGCTCGAGCTTGAGCTTGATGTTGGGGTTCTTGCTCTCGAACTCCTTCACCAGGGGCTCGTAGAGCTTCATGTCCTCCGCCGACCCCCAGGCCGACCAGCGGAGGGTCACCGGGCCGCCGGCGGCGTCCGTGCCGCCGGAGCCGGGGACGCCCGGTGCGCCGCCGCCGCCACTGCACGCCGTGGCAGCGATCGCGAGGATGCCGATGACGGCCGCCGCACGCTTCATGTCTTACTCCTGAGGGGTGTTACGCGAGCCCGCCGCCATCGACGACGAGCGCTGATCCGGTGATGTAGCTGGCGGCGTCACTCGCCAGGAAGAGCACGGCCTGAGCGATCTCCTCGGGGCTGCCCGAGCGACCCATCGGCCGGTCGGCGGCGTCCTTCTCGAACGCCGCCCAGTCCTCGTTGAGCTGCTTGGCCTCGTCACGCAGCATCGGGGTGTCGGTGTCGCCGGGATTGACGGAGTTGACGCGGATCCCGGCCTTGGCGTGGTCGATCGCCAGCGCCCTGGTCATGTTGACCACGGCCGCCTTGGAGGCGCAGTAGGAGATCGCGTTGCCGCCGCCCTTGAGGCCCCAGCCGGAGCCGGTGTTGACGATCGAGCCGCCGTCGGTCATGGCGGGGACCGCGTACTTGCTCATGAGGAACACCGAGCGCACGTTGACCGCCATGACCCGGTCCCACTCCTCGACGTCGAGGTCGAGCACGGTGGTGCGGCGGATGATGCCGGCGTTGTTGAACAGCACGTGCAGGCCGCCGTAGGTCTCGACCGCCGTGCGGACGATCCGCTCGCAGTCCGCCGCCTGCGAGACGTCCGCCGGTACGGCGGTGCCGCCCACCTCCTCGGCCACGGCCCGCGCGCCGGCGGCGTCGATGTCGGCGACGACGACCTTCGCGCCCTCCTTGGCGAACAGGATCGCGGTCGCGCGGCCGATGCCGGAGGCACCTCCGGTGACGATCGCTACCTTGCCGTCAAGCGTGCTCATATGGGGAACTCCTCACTCCGCCGACTCCTCATGGGCCGGCGCCTCACGTACCGGCACATGCCAACTCCTCGCGCACCGGCACTGCACGCACCGACACGCGTCCATTCCTCAAGACCCGACACATGCCGACTCCTCACATGCCGGCCCGCTACGCGCTTCACGTCCCGATTGCGCGGGCGATGAGCCGTCGCGGGCCGAGTCCGCGCTTGCCGGGCTGATCCGGTAGATCGTGCTCTCGCGGTGGCCGGTGATCACCCGGACGTGGCCGCTGAGCTTTCTGTCCGTCTCCTCGTCGCCGGTGTCGGCGAGCAGGGGTCGGCCGTTCAGTCCGGCGAGCTTCTGCTGGGTGGCCAGGACGATCAGCTCTCCGCCGCCGTCCCTGACCGCGTCGAGGACCCGGGGCGAGACCTGCTGGTTGCCGCGTCCGAGCACGAAGCCCTGGCCGCCGATCACCGACAGGACCAGCGCCGCCCGCTCGCCGCGTACCAGCTCGAACAGCTCGGACTCCGAGACGTCCGCCCCGACCACGACGCCGCCGACGCCCCCGAACCCGGCGCCGCCGCGCTCGATCACGTCCACACCCAGCAGCGTGGTCGCCAGCCCCAGCTCCCTGCCCACGGCCAGCGTGGTGGCGCCGGGGCCCAGGACGTAGCGGATGCCGGGGCGCATCGTGGCCACGACCTCGCGGGCGATGCCCTCGACCGTCCCCTCGGAGGTGGCGGACGAGCCCGTCTTCCTGCCCGACATCGCCGCGCGGGCCGCGGGGACCCTGAGCGAGCCGTACAGGCGTGGGCTGACGGCGCCGCGCCGGTAGAGCTCCTCGTCGAGATCCACCACCTCGGCCTCGGCCGTCCTGCCGTCGAACTCGGCCGCCACGAACCCGGCCGTGGCGGGGCTGAGCGCGAAGCAGCCCGAGTAGACCTTGACGCCCGCCGGGATCCCCAGCACCGGAGGAGCCGCGTCCCCCAGCTCCTGGAGGGCGTCCAGCACGTCACGAGCGGTGCCGTCGCCTCCGGCGAACAGAAGCAGGTCGACATGGGCCAGAGCGACCACAGCCGCCCTGGTGTCGGCCGCCGTAGTCTGACCGTCCCCGGGCTGACCGACCCCGGGCTGATCGGCTTCGGGGTGTGGGGCCGGCAGGTGTACCAGCTCGTGGGCGCCTTCGACGCCCATCGGGCCGGGCGGCGTCACGATCCGGGTGTCGGGGCGGCGGGCGAGCAGCGTGCGGACGGCCTGGGCCGCCCGCTCCCCCGCCCGCGGCCGCGCACCCCTGGCCAGGGCCTCGCGCTGGACGTCCGTCCCGTCGCTGCCCTTGAGCCCGGCCGAGCCGCCGAGCCCGGCCACCGGATTGACCACCAACCCCACGGTGAACATGGCTCAGCCCTTGCCCGACAGGTGCTTGCGCACGTAGACGCGCCAGGTGGGGGCCCACTGCTTGGGGTCGTCCAGCGACGTCATGTCGATCTTGTGAACCGTCTGGTTGTACGGCGCGCCCTTCACGAACTCCGGATCCCGCCGCGCCTCGTCGGCGATGTGGGCCAGGATGGCGGCGTACTCGTCGAGGTCCTCCTTGGCGTAGGACTCGGTCGGCTCCAGCGTGAAGGGCTCGGGCACCAGGTAGGGGTGGTGCGAGGTCCAGTAGTGGACGCCGAAGTCCGCGGCGCGCAGGCCGATCTCCTCCGAGTGCACGCCGGTCTCCTCCGACAGTTGCTGCCAGGAGTAGCGGGCCTGCTCGACGTGGCGGCGGTTCCAGGGGACGGAGGCGCCGGGAATCTGGAGGATCTTGTGCATGAGGTAGTTGTTGTTGAGCACCGCGGTCTCGGCGACCTGACGGAGCCCTTCCGCGCCCAGCGCCATGATCCACGCGTAGGCCCGGACGACGTTCTGGGTGACGCCCAGGAACGGGCGCATCTTGCCAACGGACTTTTCCGGATATTTCAGCACAAAACGGGCGGTGCCGTCGACTTCGACCCGGTCAACCGTCGGCTCGGGCAGGAACGGCACCAGCGCGGCCGACACCCCGCTCGCCCCGGCGGCCGGCCCGCCACAGGCGTGCGGCGTCGAGAACGTCTTGTGCAGGTTGAAGTGGCACAGGTCGAAACCGACGTCCCGCGCCCGCGTGATGCCCAGGATGCCGTTGGCGTTGGCCTGGTCGTAGCAGGCCAGGCCGCCGACCGAGTGCACCAGGTCCACGAACTCCTTGATCCGCGGGTTGAAGATGCCCGTGTCCTCGGGGTTGGTGATCATCAGCGCCGCCGTACGCGGGCCGATGGCCGCCTTCAGCGCCTCGATGTCCGGCAGCCCCTCGGCGTCCGGCATGAGCGTGATGACCTCGTACCCGGCCGTCTTGGCGCAGGCCGCGTTGGACGGGTGCGAGAACATCGTGGTGATGACCTGGTCGCGCTCCTCACCGCCGTTGGCGGCGTGGTAGGCGCGGATCATCGCGATGTTGGCGTAGATGGCCGCGGAGCCGGAGCCAGGCTGCAGCGAGACCCGGGACATCCCGGAGATCTCGGCCAGCATCTGCTCCATCCGCCAGTAGATCTCCAGCACGCCCTGGACGGTGTCCTCGTGCTGGTGCGGGTGGAGCGGCCCGGTCGCCCTGGCGAACAGGTCGTTGACCTTGGGGCTGTACTTCATCGTGCAGGTGCCCTGGCCGACGTCGATGTTGAGGTCGAAGCCGAGGTTCTCCTGCGACAGCCTCAGGTAGTGCTGCAGCACGTGCATCTGCGACATCTCCGGCAGCTTCGGCGCGTGCTCCCGCCGCACCGACGCCGGCAGCTCCACGGCGGGGCCGTCCGCCTTGGGCACGGCGATGCCACGACGCCCCGGCCGCGACAGCTCGAAGATGATCGGCTCGTCCCACCGGGCCTGGTGGAAGCGGCGCAGCGGCGGCTTCGGCGCCACCGGCAGCTCGGCGAAAGACTCTCCGGTCCCGCTCATGCGCCCAGAACCTCCTTGACGGCCGCAGCCAGCCGGTCGATCTCGTCGGTGGAGTGGCACTCGGTCACGCAGACCAGCACCGTGCGGTCGTCGAGGGCGACGCCGCCGAAGATCCCCTGGGCGCGCAGGCCGTCCAGGAGCGCGGTGGCGGAGGGCACCTCGATCGCGAACTCGCGGAAGTGCACCGCCTCCTTGTGCAGCACGGTGACGTGCCGGCCGAGGGCGTCCATGGCGTAGCGGGTGCGGGCCAGGATGGTCTCGCCGACCTCCCTCATGCCCTCGGGACCCATGAGCGCCAGGTAGACGCCGGCCGTGATGCCCCACAGGGCCGCGGCCGTACCCACCCATTCCTTGCCCTCTTCGCGGTGGGCGAAGGAGGTGCGGTCGTAGAAGACGTCGCCGAAGCCGTACTCGCCGGGCACCTTGGTCGGCGCGATGCCGAACAGGCGCGAGGGGAACTCGGCGACCAGCGGCTCGTGGTCCTGGGTGGCGATGTATCCGGCGTGGCCGCCGCCGTAACTCGGGTGCATGCCGAGCGTCTGGATGTCGCCGCAGGCGATGTCGGCGCCGTAGGCGGCCGGCGGGGCCAGGACGCCGAGGGAGATCGGGTCGGCGCCGACCACGAGCAGCGCGCCGTGGGCGTGGGCCAGGTCGGCCAGCTCCTTGCCACGGGTCTCGACGACACCGTAGACGTTGGGGGTCTCCAGGTAGATCGCGCCGAAGGTGTCGTCGATCGCCACCTCGCCGATCTCGCCGTTCTCGGCCACGGGGGCGAAGACCATCTCGACGTCGTGGCTGAGGAAGTCACGCAGCTTGCTCAGCTTGTCGGCGGCGATGGCGCCGCTGAGCAGGACCTTGGGCCGGCCGGTGTAGCGGCAGGCCATGCGGATGGCGGTGCCCGCGGCCTGGTAGCCGTCGTAGGTGGGGACGTTGACGACGTCCATCTCGAGCAGTTCGCCCATCATGCTCACGTACTCGAACAGCGCCTGGAAGCGCCCGTGGTCCTCGTACGGCTCGCCGGCGTAGGCGGTGAGGAACTCGCTGCGGGAGTTCACCTCGTCACACACGGCCGGGACGTGGTGGGCGTAGCTGCCGTGCCCGAGGAAGCTCAGACCAGGCACGTTCTTGGCGAACAGGCCCTCCATGTGGCGTACCAGGTCGTGCTCGGCCACCAGCGGCGCGGGCAGGTCGAGCGGCCGGTTCAGGCGGAGCTCGGCCGGGATGTCGGCGTAGAACTCCTCGACGCTCTTGGCGCCGACGGCGGCGAGCATCTCGGCCCTGACACCCGGCTCGGTGTTCGGGATGTACGGGTGTGTCAACGGATCTCCTTCAACACGATGGCGTCTCGGGGGGCGAGCTCGATCTCGCCGTGGAGGGTGGTCTGGGTGAGCAGGTCCTCGCCGCGGTGCGGGAGCGCGACCCGCCGGGACTCTGCCGCGTGGTTGAGCAGGAAGAGGTAGGGGCCCCTGCGCACGGCCTCGACGCCCTCGGGGACCTCGACGCCCTGGACGCCCGCGCGGGCGAGCACGTCGTCGAGGATCGGCGTGACGTCGTCGAGCAGACAGCTCACGTAGGTGGCGCGGCCCTTGCGGGTGATCGCGGCCTGGCCGTCGAGGTCGCCGCCCTGGTAGCGGGCCAGGACCTCGGCGTCGATCGGCCGCAGCCACTCCGCCCAGGTGTGCGCGACGCCGCCCTCCACGGGCTGGCGCACGCCGTCGGGAAGGGGCCACCACTCGTCCACGGCCACGCCGAGCAGCTCGCGCAGCGGTCCGGGCGCGCCGCCGTCGTGCACCTGGTCGTTGGCGTCGACCACGCCGCTGAACGGCCCCACGACCAGCTCTCCCCGGTACGCGGCCAGCTCCTCACCGGCGAGGTACAGGTTGGGCGCGATCACCAGCTTGTACCCGGACAGGTCCCGGCCGGGCGGCGCGAGGTCCACGGCGATGCCACGCGCGTGCAGCGGCGCGTACCAGGCCAGGAGCAGGTCCTTGAGCTTGAGCCGGTTGGACGGCATCGACTCGGGCGCCTCCAGGCCCCACCAGCTGTCCCAGTCGAGGACCAGGGCGACCTCGGCGTCGCCGTGGGAGCCGGCGACCTCGCCGAGCCGGCGCAGGTCCGCGCCCAGGCGCAGGGTGTCCTGCCAGCCCCGGGTGGCGGTGCCGCCGTGCGGGAGCAGCGCGGAGTGGAACTTCTCGGGACCGTACCTGGCCTGGCGCCACTGGAAGAACATGACGCCGTCGGAGCCGTGGGCGAGCGCCTGGAGACTGTGCAGGCGCATCATGCCGGGCGGCTTGGGCGCGTTGACCTCGCGCCACGACACGGCGCTCGGGGCCGACTCCAGCAGCAGCCACGGCTGCCGCTTCAGCGAGCGCATCAGGTCGTAGCTGAGCGCCACGGCCACGTGAGAGGCCGGGTCGGCGGGGTCGGGGTAGGCGTCGTCGCTGACGAGGTCCTCGGCCTCGGCCCACTTCCAGTAGTCCAGGCCGTGCAGGATGCTCATGAAGTTCGTGGTGACCTTGACCTCGGGGGTCACCCGGCGCAGCACGGCCTTCTCGGCCTGGAAGAGTTCGAGCAGCGCGTCGCTGCAGAAGCGGCGCCAGTCGAGGAGCTGGGCGGGGTTGACCGGGCCGGGGGCGGTGCGAGGCGGCCCGACCTGGGACAGGTCGGTGTAGTGCTGGCCCCAGCAGGAGGTGCCCCAGGCGGCGTTGAGGCCGTCGGCGTCCTTGTAGCGCTCGGCCAGCCAGCGGCGGAAGTGCCGGGCGGACTCCTCGCAGAAGCATTCGAGGGTGTGGTCGGCGTACTCGTTGCCGATGTGCCACATGGCGAGGGCCGGGTGGTCCTTGTAGCGCTCGGCCATCGTCTCGGCCAGCCGTACGACGTGGTCCTTGAAGACCGGCGAACTGGGACAGTAGCCCTGGCGGGAGCCGAACTCCAGGCGCACGCCGTCGGCGGTCACGGGCAGCACCGAGGGGTGCTCGCGCACCAGCCACGGCGGCGGGGTGGCGGTCGCGGTGGCCAGGTCGGCGGCGATCCCGTGCTCGTGCAGGAGGTCGAGGACGCGGTCGAGCCAGCCGAAGTCGTACTCGTTCCGCCTCGGCTCCAGCCGCGACCACGAGAACACGGCGACGGTGGCCATGTTCACGCCGGCCTCGGCCATCAGACGCATGTCCTCGGCCCAGACCTCCTCGGGCCACTGCTCGGGGTTGTAGTCCCCGCCGAACAGCAACCCCGGCACCCGGGTCAGCCCCACTCTTACTCCTCTTGCGCTGTGTACTATTTTGTACACAGAATTCATAGTGCAGTATTTTGCATCACGTCAAGCGCTACGCTGAGCAGGGAAGATCACACCCGAAGGAGTGCCATGCCGATCGAGCGGCGACCGCTGCGCGAGCAGATCAGGGACGAGCTCTTGAGAAGGCTCGATCGCGGCGACTTTTCCGCGGGCACGGACATCAACGAGGCGGCCCTGGCCGGCGAGCTCGGCGTCAGCCGTACCCCCTTGCGTGAGGCACTCATCACACTGGCCGGCGAGGGCGTCCTGGAGAGCTCACAGGGCAGGGGGTTCCGGTTCGCGCCGGTGAGCAAGAGGGAGTTCAGGGAGCTGTGCGAGATCGTCGCCGCCCTGGAGTCGCTCGCGCTGGAGACCTCCGACCCCGGCTACCTGCGCAAGATCGCCCCTGAGCTGCTACGGCTGGCCAACGACTTCCCCGACCCCGTGGCCGAGCAGCAGATCATAGAACGCCACGACGACGAGTGGCACGACCTGCTTCTGAGCGGATGCCAGAACGAACGCCTCCTCGACCTGATCACCAGCGTCAAGGCCGGCATGCGCCGCTACGCCCACCTGATCGCCGGCGACGACGCCCCCCTGGAGCGCGAGGCGGCCGAGCACCGCAGGGTGGCGGAACTGCTCACGACAGGCGAGCTCGACAAGGCGACCGAGGCGCTGCGCGACAACTGGGTGAACGGGATGGAGCGGATGATGTCCCGCATACCCACCCCGTAGCCGCCCGGAATAGTTGAAAGATAAACTGGGTTGGACCCTGCAGACCCCGCAGGAAGGAGCCCGACATGCCCGCCGTAACCGTCGAGAACCCGCTCACCCTCCCGCGCATCCCGGCCCACACCGGTCCGCAGCGCAAGGTGCTGGCGGTCGAGACCGCGCCCAGTGGCTTCGAGGGCGAGGGCTTCCCGGTACGCAAGGCGCTGGCCGCCATCAAGCCGCAGTACCTCGACCCGTTCGTGATGATGGACCAGATGGGCGAGGTCGACTACGCCGCCGGTGAGCCCAAGGGCACGCCGTGGCACCCGCACCGCGGCTTCGAGACCGTCACCTACATGATCGACGGCGTCATCGACCACCTCGACTCCAACGGCGGCGGCGGCACGATCACCAACGGCGACACCCAGTGGATGACCGCGGGCTCCGGCATCCTGCACAAGGAGGCGCCACCGGAGTGGCTCGTCCAGAAGGGCGGCCTCTTCCACGGCATCCAGCTCTGGGTCAACCTCCCGGGCGCCAAGAAGATGATCGCCCCTCGCTACCAGGACATCGGCAGCTCCAGCGTCGTCCTGCTCAGCAGCGACGACGGCGGCGCGCTGGTGCGCCTGATCGCCGGAGACCTGGGCGGCCACGCGGGCCCCGGCTCCACCCAGACACCCATCACGCTGCTGCACGCCACGCTCAGCCCCGGTGCGCGCCTCACGCTGCCGTGGCGCAAGGACTTCAACGCCCTCGCGTACGCGCTGTCGGGAAGCGGCAGCGCCGGGCAGGAGAAGGCGGCGTTCGGCAGCGGGCAGCTCGCGGTGTTCGACGGATTCGGCAGCCGGCCCGCGGTGGCCACCTCGGGCGAGGCCATCACGCTCACGGCCGCGCCCAAGGAGGCGCTGGAGGTGATCGTCCTGGGCGGCGAGCCCATCGGCGAGCCGGTGGCGCACTACGGGCCGTTCGTGATGAACACGCGGGCCGAACTGGTCCAGGCCTTCGAGGACTACCAGGCGGGCAAGCTGGGCGTCGTCCCGGCCGAGCACGCCTGATCGGCCCTTGGCGACGGGCCCGCGCTCCGCGGGCCCGTTTCGCGTGTCAGGACCGCTTCCGCGACTCCGCGGCGGCCCAGGTGAAGACGCCCCTGGCCATCAGCGACTGCTCGTTCGCCGCCCTGGCCGCGAAGACCTCGGCGCGTACCCGATGCACGCCCGGGTCGTCCGGCGCGGCCAGCGCGGCCATCTCCGCCAGGTGGCCGGCCAGGCGCTCGTCGCCCTCGCCCAGCGCCTTCAGCGCGGCGTCGGCCAGCACCGGCGCGCCTCCCGCCAGCCCGGCGACGGCCTCGGCCACGACGGCGTCCGGGGCGGGCTTCAGGGTGGCGGGGTTGCCGTCGTACCAGCCGCCGTACAGCCGCCAGAGGTTCCTGACCACGAACTCGGGCTCGTCGTAGCGGGCTCGCAGGTACGGCCGGCCGGCCAGGTGCCCGGGCGGGCGTACCGTGTGCATGATCTCGTCCAGGCGGGCGCCGGCGTTGAGGAGGCCGAGCGTCTGGGTGACCAGGGACTCCAGCCACTCCGCGGTCTCCAGCAGGGCGGTGCGGACGCGGTCGCGGCCGAAGACGGGGGCGCCGTGGCTGGGGAGCATGATCTCGGCGTCCAGGGCGGCCATGCGGCGCAGCGCGTGGACCCACTCGCGCGGGTAGCGCTGGACCTTCTGCGGGTTGCCGCAGTTCGGGGTGACCCAGATGAACAGGTCGCCGGGTAGCAGGAGCCGGTGTTCGGGGACGAAGCAGACGCTGGCGTCGTCGGTCTCGCCCTTGGCGTGGAAGAGGTCGAAGGTGAGGCCGCCGCGCCGTACCGTCAGGGAGTCGTCGAAGGTGACGTCGGGATGGCGGTAGTCCATGGGCCAGCGCAGGTTCGGGGCCTGGAACTGGCGCTGGTTGATGATCGCGTTGTAGCCGTTCGTGAGGACGTAGCGCTGGAAACGGGCTACAACTGCCTTGTGGGCGTAGATCGTCGCGCGGGGTCCGGACTCCTCGAAGGGCGCGGTGCCGAAGACGTGGTCGATGTGGCCATGGGAGTAGAAGGCCGTGGTCAGCGGGGCCTTCGACCAGGCGCGTACGTCGGTGTGGAGCTGACCTGCCGAGAAGGGGCTGCTGGTGTCGAAGAGGACCAGTTCGCCCTCGGTCTCGAAGGTGATCACGTTGCCGAAGCCGGGCCACCATCCGAGCCCGTCCGCGATCGGCTGGACACCCTTGCCGTCCATGCCCGTGTCCACGATGCTGTCGTCCGACTCGCCGTTCCAGATACGGTCCGCGTACTCCTCAATCATGGGCATCACCTTGTTCTAGAACACCATTCTAGGCAAGGGGTCACGAACGCGCCTCACAAGGTCACGGGTCGATTGCGCCCTCTTGACGGGAGATACCGGGCATTCGTACGTTCGGCAAAACGTTTAGGAAACTTTCCTAATTGATCCCCTTCAGGAGAGTCCACATGTCCCACCCGGGAGAGATCACACGGCGGCAGCTACTGCGCCGGATCGGCCTGACCGCGTTCGTCGCCGGCCCCGGCGTGGGGCTGCTCTCAGCCTGCGCGACCGGCGGCGGCACCGCGGCCCCTGCCTCGTCCGCGCCCGCCCCGGCCTCCAGCGCCGGCACCGACCCGAAGAACCCCTTCGGCGTCGACCCCAAGAAGCCGCTCGAGGTCGTCATCTTCACCGGCGGCTTCAAGGACGACTACGCCAAGCTCGTCCACGAGGCGATGTACACCAAGTCCTTCGCCGGCGTCTCCATCAAGCACACCGGCACCCAGAACGTCGGCACCATGCTGCGTCCGCGCTTCCTCGCCGGTGACGCGCCCGACGTCGTCAACAACTCCGGCCCCGAGGCCATGGACGTGGCCGCGCTGGCCGCCGAGGGTCACGTCGCCGACCTGGGCCCGCTCTGGGACGCCCCGGCGCTCGACGACCCGGGCAAGAAGGTCCGCGACACCGTCACCCCGGCCGCGATCGAGGAGGGCAAGCTCAACGGCAAGGACATGACGCTCAACTACGTCGTGTCCCACCGCGGGCTCTGGTACAACAGCAAGCTCCTCGAGAAGGAGGGCTGGACGCTCCCGCAGACCCTCGACGAGTTTAAGGCGCTGGGTGACAAGGCCAAGGCCAAAGGCATTCACCTGTTCGCCTACCCGGGCCAGAAGGGCCCGTACTACATGCTGTGGAACATGCTCTACCAGGCCGCGAAGATCGGCGGCAACCAGGCCATCATCGACATCGACAACCTGGTGGACAACGCCTGGAAGTCGGAGGCGTTCAAGGCGTCCGTGACCGCCTGGCACGAGATCTTCACGAAGTACAGCGACAAGTCCTACCTCGGCCTGGACCACACCCAGACCCAGATCAAGCACCTGCAGGACAAGTTCATCTTCTACCCGACCGGCTCCTGGCTGGAAGGTGAGATGGCCAAGGACAAGCCGGACACCTTCGAGTACGCCCTCGCGCCGTTCCCCACCGTCACCGCCAACGACACCATGCCCTACGGCGCCATCCAGGTCGGCACCGGCGAGGTCTTCTTCGCCACCGCCAAGGGCAAGAACCCGCAGGGCGCGCTGGAGTACCTGCGCATCATGCTCTCCAAGGAGGGCGCGAAGGGCTTCGTCGAGCAGACCAAGAGCCTCACCATCGTGAACGGCTCCGCCGAGGGCGTCGACCTGCCCCCGGGCCTGGCCTCGGCCAACAAGGTACAGACCGCCGCCGGTCAGAGCCTCATCACCTCGGCCCGCTTCGAGGGCTGGTACAAGGAACTGTTCGACTACGCCTGGGCGCAGCAGAACATCCTCATGGGCGGCCGGATGACCGTCGACGAGTTCCTGGACAAGGTCCAGAAGAAGGCCGACGACATCAAGGCCGACTCCTCCATCGCCAAGCAGACCAGGAACGCATAACTCGATGGAGCGGCTTCGCAAGTACGGCTTCGTCCTGGGGTTCCTCGCCGTCCCGGTGACGCTTTACGTGGTCTTCGTGATCAGTCCGTATATCCAGGCTTTTCAGCTCTCGCTGACGAGCTGGAACGGGTACCAGGCGAACCCCGCCTTCGTCGGGTTCGAGAACTTCATCAGGCTCTTCAACGACGAGGTCTTCTGGAACGCCCTGCGGACCCACGGGATCGTCCTGCTTGTGATGCCGCTCGTCGTGCTCGCCCTCGCGCTCGTCTTCGCCTTCCTGCTCAACCTGGGAGGCGGCTCGCGCGGGGCGGGCATGCGCGGAGTGTGGGGCTCGACCTTCTACAAGGTCGTCTTCTTCGCACCCCAGGTCCTCGCCGTCGCGATCGTCGGCGTGCTGTGGAAGGCGATCTACCGCCCCGACGAGAGCGGCGTGATCAACGGCGCTGTCATCAAGCTCGGCGGCGAGCCGATCGGCTGGATGAGCGACCCGAACCTGGCCCTCTGGTCGCTCATCGCGGTCATGGTCTGGCAGGCGGTCGGCTTCTACGTGGTGCTGTTCTCCGCGGGCATGTCGGCCATCCCGAAGGACTACTTCGAGGCCGCCGCGCTCGACGGGGCGGGCCGGTTCACCCTCTTCTTCCGCATCACGCTGCCGCTGCTGCGCGACACCGTCCAGGTCGGCTGGGTCTACCTGGGCATCGCCGCCTTCGACTGCTTCGCCCTGGTCCAGGTGCTCACCCTGGACGCCGGCGGGCCGGACGGCGCGACCACCGTCCTCCCGGTGGAGATCTTCAAGACCGCCTTCTCCTACAGCAAGGTCGGATACGCCTCCGCGATGGGCGTGGCCCTGTTCTTCCTGACGATCACCTTCGCGGTGCTGACCCTGCGCGTCACCCGGCGCGAGAAGATCGAGTTGTGACATGCGAAACAAGCCGAAGCCCAGTCTCCTGAGCGGCCTGTCGCACGTCGCGCTCGCCGTGTGGGCGCTGCTGATCATCCTTCCGCTCCTGTGGACGTTCCTGGCCGCGTTCAAGGACAACACCGAGATCTTCGGGGACGCGCTCCAGTTCCCCGGCGCGATCCGCTGGGACAACTGGGCACGAGCCTGGGAGAAGGCCCACGTCGGGCAGTACATGATCAACACGGTGATCGTCGTGTTCTTCAGCACGCTCGGCACGATGCTGTTCGGCTCGATGGCCGCGTACGTGCTGGCCCGCTACAAGTTCTTCGGCAGCAAGCTCATCTACCTGCTGTTCGTCTCGGGCATGGCGTTCCCGGTGTTCCTGGCGATCACCCCGCTGTTCTTCGTGGTGAAGCAGGTCGGGCTGCTCAACTCCTACCTCGGCCTGGTCGTCGTCTACATCGCCTACTCGCTGCCCTTCACCGTCTTCTTCCTCGCCGCCTTCTTCCGTACGCTGCCTGAGGCGGTGGCCGAAGCGGCGAAGATCGACGGCGCCTCGCACACCCGCACGTTCTTCCAGGTCATGCTGCCCATGGCCAAGCCCGGCCTGATCAGCATCACGATCTTCAACGTGCTCGGGCAGTGGAACCAGTACCTGCTGCCGCTCGCGCTCGTACCCGCCGACCGTTCGAAATGGGTCATCACGCAGGGCATCGCCGACATCTCCACCATCGCCGGTTACGAGGCGGACTGGCCCGCGTTGTTCGCCGCCATGAACCTGGCGATCATCCCGGTGCTGGTCGTCTACATCATCTTCCAGCGCCAGATCCAGTCCGGGCTCGGGGCGGGGGCCTTGAAGTAACGTTGCCCCCATGAGTGAGTGGACCCGCGAAGGCGAGGAACTCCGGCGCACGATCACCGCGCCGGACTTCCCCACGGCCATCCGCATCGTCGACGAGATCGCGGTCAAGGCCGAGGGGATGAACCACCATCCGGACATCGACATCCGGTGGCGTACCCTCCACCTGGTCCTGACCACCCACGACGCGGGCGGCCTCACCGACCTCGACCACCGGCTCGCGGCCATCATCGACGACATCGCGGCCAAACACGGAGCGTAGGCGCACGGTCACTCGCTAGAGTTAACGGGCTCACAGCCGTCAGCTCCGGGGAGAGACCATGCGCCGGCCCGCCATCCTTCTGTCGCTGCTCGTGCCGTTGCTGGCCGCGGGCTGCACCCAGTCCGCCACGCCCAGCGCGGCCCCGTCCCCGGCTCCTGCCGCCGCCGTCACGCTCAAGGGGTCCGGTCAGTTCACCGACCGCGACACGGCGGCGATCGCCTACGACCGCAAGCTCGCCCCGGCCGGGTCCCAGGCCAGCCTGACGGCCGAGTCCAGGGACGGGCGGACCACGTCTTCGCTGGTCGTCGAGGGGTTGCTGCCCGATCGGAAGTATGGGGCACATCTGCACACCAACCCGTGCGGGGCCAAGCCTGATGACTCCGGACCGCACTTCCAGCATCACGGGAAGAGTGCCAGTGCGGCCAACGAGGTGTGGCTGGATCTGACCACGGATGCTGAAGGAGCAGGGCGGGCCACCGCGCACAACGACTGGGCGTTGGAGCCTGGGCGGTTGCCGCGGGCACTGGTGATCCACGCCCAGCCGACCACCAGCACGGGGCCTTCGGCGGGGACCGCCGGCTCCCGAGTAGCCTGCCTAACCCTGAACTAACCCACCCCACCCACCTCCCCCCACCCCTCCTCGTTGACCACCTCTCCTCGTTGACCACCTCTCCTCGTTGACCACCCCTGCTTCCCCACTACCGCACGTTTTTCCTCACCACCTCAAGCCCGCTGCGCTTCCCGACGCCCCGATCATCTCGCTCCCGGCGTCACCCCACTCCCCGATCACGTCACACGCCGCGCCAACCGCGTCGTCGCGCCCAGTGCCGCTTCCCATCCGCGCGCCTTGCGTGCCGCCTCGGGCCCACCTGCACCCGTTTGGCCACCATGCCATCGCGTCCCAGGACTTCGATGCGCGGTCCGGCGACCCTCTGATGGCTGGCAGGTGCGCCGCGTGCCGTTCTCCTCGCGCTTGGCCGACACCCCCTTGCCCGCGCACACTCCCTTGCCCGCGCACACTCCCTTGCCCACGCGCACCCCCTTGCCCACGCGCACCCCCTTGCCCACGCGCACCCCCTTGCCCACGCGCACTCCCCTGCCCACGCGCGCCCATTTGCGCCGAGCGTGGCGCTGGGGCGGTTTGGTTGGGGTTGGGCGGGATTGTCGGCCATGGCCCTAGGATGCTTACACAATTACGTCGAAAGGCTCGAAGAAATGTCTGAACGCCGGTGGCAGCCGCCCCGCTTACGGCTGTTCGAGGGTGACCACAGGCGCGCCACCTGGCTGGAACTCCTGTACGACCTCGTGTTCGTCGTAGCCGTCGCCGAACTCGCCGACGTACTGGCCCACGGAAACGGCCTGGCCTTCGTCGGCCTGTTCGTCCCGCTCTGGTGGGCCTGGGCGGGCTACGTCTTCTACGCCAACCGCTTCGACACCGACGACGTCAGCCACCGCCTGCTCATGCTGCCGCAGATCCTCGCGATCGCCCTCATGGCCGCGAGTGTCGGCGACATCGGCAACCGGTCGGCGTTGTTCGCCGTGTCCTACGTCGTCGTACGCCTGCTGCTGATCGTCGCCTACGTCAGAGCACGTCAGCACGTCCCCGAGGCCCGCGCGCTGACCACCCGCTACATCCAGGGCTTCGCGATCGCGGCGGCGATCTGGCTGCTGTCGCTGGCGTTCGAGCCGCCCATCCGGTACGTCCTGTGGGGCGTCGCGGTGGCCATCGACCTGGCCACGCCGTTCCTCGCGCGAAGGCACCAAGGCTCACTGCCGCCGCAGACGGAACACCTCCCCGAGCGGTTCGGCCTGTTCGTCGTGATCGTCCTGGGTGAGGTCGTCGCGGCCGTCGTCTTCGGGCTTAAGAGCCATGCGGTGACGCCGGGGAGCGTACTGATCGCGCTGACCGGGATCGCGGTGGCGATGGCCTTCTGGTGGCTGTACTTCGGCCATCTGGACGAGTCCGTCGTCCTGCGTACCAGGCTGGCCGGTCAGGTTTGGGTCTATTCACACCTTCCGCTCGCCCTGGGGCTGGCCGCCTTCGGCATCGGCGTGGAGCACGCGCTGGCCGAGCCGGGATCGTCCGGCTGGTCGGTGGGCATCCCCGCCGCCCTGGTCCTGGCGACTCTGGGCCTGCAACACCTGTGCTCCGGCGACCGCCGCTCCTCCACCATCCGCGCCGCCGCGGCCGGGCTGATCCTCGCGCTCTCGTGGCTCCCGGTCACCGCCGTACTCCTGCTCGTCCTGCTGCTCGGCGCCGGTCAGGTCGCGTACCTGCTGGTCCGCCCCGTCACCGGAGAAGCCCAATGATCGAAGACCTCTTCGCCCGCCAACTGTCCGCCATCGCCGAGGGGGACCTGGAGGCGCTCCTGGCCCAGTATCACAAGGACGCCATGATCGTCCGCCTGGACCGCGTGGTGACCGGGTCCGCCGAAATCCGCGCCTTCTTCACTGCCTACCTGGACCTCAAGCCCCAGGTGCAGGAGATCAAAGCCCTCCAGACGGTGAACGACACCATCTTCTACAACGCCGTCATGACCCTCAACGACGCCCAGGTCAACACCTTCGGCACCCTGATCATCCGAGACACCCGAATCTGGCGCCAAACCGCCGCCGCCCTCCACCTATAACCCACCCTCCAGTACGCCCACCGCACCCCCACCCGTCCCCCAACCCAGGACACCATCTACCAACCCGGGACCCCATCCACCCCACCCAATCCGCCCGCCCACACCCCCAGCCCGCGCTGTCTTCGCTTCTCCTCACACCGCCCACCCCCGCCCGGCCACACCCACGACCTCCACTATCACTCCGCCCGCCCACACCCCCAGCCCGCGCTGTCTTTGCTTCTCCTCACACCGCCCCAGCCGCGCCCGGCCACACGCACGACCACCACCATCACTCCCCCCGGCCACACGCCACGCATGGCGCGACACCCACCGCCCGCCCGCCACGTAAGGACGGCTCGACGGCACCAGAGCGGTAGCCCGTAGCCGCCCACCGGCAACAGGCACCACCGCTCTGGGGGTACAGGTCGTTGTCGTGAGGCGGCGCGGGCTTGGGCGGCGGGCGCCACAGTGAGCCGGCGGCGGGTGGCGTCAGCCCAGGTGGGAGCGGGTTTCGGCGAAGGCGGCGTCGGTGCCCTCCAGGGCGCGGGCGACGTCGGACTCGGTGTGGGCGGCGGACAGGAACCAGTTGTGCCACGGGTGGATGTACACGCCGTGCCGCAGGCAGGCCGAACTCCAGTGCATGGCCACCGACAGGTCGGCGTCGCCCTCGAAGCTGAGCCACGGGATCGTCACCGGTCCCGTCTGCCTGACGGTGAAGCCGTGGGACTTGGCCTGTGCGTAGAGTCCTTCGCGGAGTTGGGCTCCGGCCTTTTCCATGGCGGCGATGCCGTCCGTGTCGCGCAGGGTCTCGATCGTGGCCTTGGCCGCCGCCATGGCGACGGCGGAGAACCAGAAGGATCCCGTGGAGTACAGCGTCTGCGCGGGGCCGCGGAGTGCGTCCGTGCCGGTGACCGCGGCGATCGGGTAGCCGTTGGCCATCGCCTTGGACCAGGCGGTCAGGTCGGGCCGCACGCCGTACGGCTCCCAGGACCCGCGCAGATCGATCCGGAACCCCGCGCGGACGTCGTCGATCACCAGCGCGGCCCCGAGCCGATCGGCCAGCGCCCGCGCACCCCGCGCGAACTCCGGCTCCACCAGTTCCTGATCCTCGAACGAGTCGTGCTTGAACGGCGTCACGATGATCGCCGCCACGTCCCCCTCAACGGTGGCCGCGGCCTCCTCCAGGCTGGACAGCGAGTTGTACGCGAACTCCACGAGGTCGGCCCGCTCGTTGGGGGTGGTCCCGGCCAGTGACGGCGTACACCAGGGGTCGGCCCCGTGGTAGGCGCCATGCGCCATCAGAACCTTGTTCCGCCCCGTGGCAGCCCTGGCCACCATCAACGCCTGCGTGGTCGCGTCGGTGCCGTTCTTGGAGAACATCGCCCAGTCGGCGCTGGGAACGGTGTCGACCAGCAGCTCCGCCAACTCGACCATGACCGCGCCCGGCCCGTTGAGACAGTCCCCCTTGGCCAACTGAGCAGCCGCCGCCTCCTCAACCTTGGGATGCCGATGCCCCAGCACCACCGGTCCCCAACTGCACATGAAGTCGATGTACTCCCGCCCATCCACATCCCACTGCCTGCACCCGTCACCGCGCTCGAAGAACTGCGGGTAGCCCGGGGCGAAGATGGCGGCGTTGAGATGCCCGTACATGCCGCCTGGCACAACCTTGTCAGCGCGCTGACGAAGTTCGCTATCTGTCATCCCAATTCCTTCCTTCAAGATCCCGTCATCAACATCCACTTGCCAGACCGCATCGCCTGTCCGACATCAGCCACGTGTCGGGCAACATCCGCACGTCCTGCGAGCCGCGTGCCCGGCAATGTCCGCACGTCCGGCGTCGGGTCGTGTGGGAAAGTCCACGTGTCCGGGTGTCGGCCGGCCCCGGGCACAGCCACGAGTTCCTGTCGCCCGCCTTCTCTTCGCGCCCTGGTGTCCCGTCGGATCCCACCCGGCGCTTTCCAGCCGTGGGCGGTGGCAGGAAGGTGGTCCTGGGCCTGGGTGTAGGCGCGGGTGGGTCTGAGGGGGCTAGCTGAAGGGTTGAGGTTGGTCGGCGGGACGGAGTTGGCCAGCGGACTGAGGGGTGGGGTTGGTTGGAGGGGTGGGGTTGGTTGGAGGGGTGGGGTTGGTTGGAGGGGTGGGGTTGGTTGGAGGGGTGGGGTTGGTTAGGAGGGCGAGGGTGGAGGGGAGGTCGGTGATGCCTGCGTCGGAGCCGAGGCCGGTTGCCACGCGGGCAGCGGCGGCTGTGCCCCAGCGGGCGGCGGTGAGCACGTCCTGGCCGTGCAGGAGGCCGGTGATGAAGCCGGCGCAGTACGCGTCGCCGCAGCCGGTCGTGTCGCTGACCTCGGTTTTCAGGGCCGGTACCACCTCGCCTGCCAACGGCTGCACGGTCTCGCCGCCTGGTGTCCGGACAGCGAGACCGTCCGCCGTCGCGGCTTCGGTTCGCGGTTCCCCTAGCTGCCCGTTCGCCGTTGCGGCTTCGGCTAGGGGCTGCACGGGCTGACCGTCCGCCGTCGCGGCTTCGGCTCGCGTCTCCGTGGGGTGACCGTCCGTCGCTGCGGCTTCGGCTGGTGGCTTCGCGGAGTGACCGCCTGTCGCGGCGGCTTCGCGGGTCTGCGTGAGGTGGCCGTCTGTCGTTGCGGCTTCGGTGCGGGGCTTCGTGGGCTGGTCGTCCGGATTCATCGTTGCGGCCGGTTCTGGCGGGGGCGTTTGGGTGCTCTGGTTGGGAGCTTCGCTTGGGCTCTGGCCGGTGGTGAAGATCAGGCTGCCCTGGTCGCCCATGGTGATCAGGACGCCCTTGGGGCCTTCGGACAGCAGGGCTTCGGCGGCCTTCTGGAGGGTGGGGGCGCCGGTCATGAGGAGGGCTTGGGACTCGTTGGGGAGGACGTAGTCGACGTGGGGGAGGAACGACTTCGCCATGGACAAGAGGTCGGGCATTTCCGACAGGAGGTCCATGGTGATGATGGTTCCGTTGGCTCGGAGGGTGTCCAGAAGAGCGAAGAAGGCTGGGTCGGCCAGGCCGAAGGTTACGTCTACTCCGCCCAGGTGTATGGCCTTCGCCGTACGCAGAATGTCGGGGTCCACGTCGGCCGGGGTGACGGTGAGGTTGGCGCCGGGGACGTGGAAGCTGGGGCGACCGCCGTCCGGGCGGATGGGGAGGATGGAGGCGGCGGTCTGTTCGCCTGGGCGGCGGCGGACGTGCGAGACGTCTACTCCGTGGCGGGTCATGACCATGAGGAGGAAATCGCCCAGTTCGTCGTCGCCTATGGCGCCCAGAGAGGTCACCTGGTTGCCCAGTTTGGCCAGGTCCACGGCGGTGCCGGCGGCGGCGCCCGCTGCCGTCAGGCGGATCTGGTCTACCAGCACGGTGTCCTGGCCCGGGGGGATGTGGTCCACGGGGCGGGTGAGGATGTCGACGATGTGCACGCCGACTGTGACGACCGTCATACCGCGTTAGTAGACAGACGTCCGACTAAAAAGTCAATACAATGCCCGCATGCCGAAGATCGTGGACCATGACGAGCGCCGCCGTGACGTGCTGAGCGCCGCCAGCAAGGTGATCGTGCGGGACGGCATCGACGCGGCCACCACCCGCGCCATCGCCAAGGAGGCCGGGCTGTCGAACGGCGTGCTGTCCCACTATTTCGCTGACAAGGATGAGATTCTGCTGTCGGCCCTGCGGGAGTCGCACCGGCGGATCCGGGAGCGGTTGACGGGCAAGGTCGGCGAATTGCGGGGGCTGGCGGCGTTGCGGGTGGTTCTGCTGGACAATCTGCCGCTTGACCAGGAACGCACCGAGGAGACCCGGCTGGAGGTCAGCTTCTGGAGCCGGAGCCTGGCGTCCGGGGAACTGGCCGAGGTGCAGCGGGCGGAGGCGGGTGAGCTGCGCGCCGCCGTACACGGGCTGCTGGTGGAGGCGCGGGCGGCGGGAGAGGTACGCGCGGACGCCGACCTCGACGATGCCACCGAGCACTTGCTTGCCCTGGTGGACGGGTTGAGCCTGCACCTGCTGCTCTATCCGGGGCGGTTGGGGCGCGCCGATCTTGAGCGGCTCATGGGGGCGGCGCTCGGCGGGCTGGGCGCCTGAGGCGCGGTACATTGTCCGGCATGCTGCTGGCCGAGCTCAGACAACAGATGTGCGAGTACGGCCGGCGCGCCGTCGACCAGGGGCTCGTCATCGGCTCCTCGGGAAATCTGAGTGCCAGGGACGGCGACCTGGTCGCGGTGACCCCGTCCGGGGTCCAGCTCGACCGGCTTACCGCCGAGGCTTGCCCCGTGGTGGACATGGACGGATATCTGGTGGAAGGCGAGCTTCAGCCGTCGTCCGAGACACCCATGCACCTCGCCGTCTACGCCACCACCTCGGCGCGGGCGATCGTGCACACGCACTCGGTGTTCGGGACGGTGGTGGCGACCACGATGACCGAACTGCCTCCCGTGCACTACAACGCGCTCATGCTGGGCGGGGTGGTGCGGGTGGCTGAATACGCCACCTACGGGACTCCGGAGTTGGCGGCGAACGTCAGGGTTGCCATGGAGGGCAAGCAGGCGGCGTTGCTTGCCAACCATGGCGGGGTGACGATCGGGGCCACGCTTGAGCAGGCGTTCGAGGCCACTCGGCTGCTGGAGTGGTTGTGTGAGGTGTACGTGCGCGGGTTGTCGGTGGGCAAGCCGAACGTGCTGACCGAGGACCAGTTGGCGGCGGTGATCGACCGCTCGCTCAACCCGCCCGCCTTCCCCCGCCGCACCCCCGCCACCGGGGCTTGAGGGAAGCACCGGCAAGCCCGGAGCCTGGTTCGCCGGACCATACAACAAGCCCAAGGCCGTGGGGGTCCGCTAGAACGGGAATCCTGAGCGATGGTCGAATGCGAGGCCAACGGGCGGGGTTTGAGCGCGTTCCCGCGAGGGTTGGGACTAGAAGGCTGGGGCTCGTGGGCGGGGTTGGATCCCCGGGCATCGGAGGGCTCGGGGATCGGAGGGCTCGGGGATCGCGGAAACCTCAGGTGAGGGCTTTTTCGGCCAGGCCCAAGGGGAGGCCGCCGGAACCGGCCAGGCGGTCGTGGAACGACTTGAGGGTGCCGGTGTAGGACTCCCGGATCCGGTCGATCTCGATCGCCCCCGTCAGGTAGGAAGGCGCCTGCGTGGGCCACGCGCAGTACCGGTTGACCTCCCCCTGCGCCGTCCCCGGCGAGAGCGAGGCCTTGGTGGCCATGAACGTCTCGGCCTGCTCGATCGTCATGTCCCCGCAGTGCAGCGCCGTGTCCACGACGATGCGGGCCGCGCGGAAGATCCGGCAGTCCAGGTGGGCCAGCTCGGTGGCGGGCGTGTCGAAGTAGCCCTGCTCCAGCAGCATCTTCTCGACGTAGAGGGCCCACCCCTCGGTGAAGTACGGCGTGCGGAACACCTTCCTGACCGTCCGGCGGCTCTCGGCGATGTGCGACAGGTGCCAGTGGTGCCCGGGATACGCCTCGTGGACGGCGATGGACGGCATCTGGGCGCGGGAGTTGGTGCGCAGGCGCTGCCGTACCTGCTCGTCGGTGAAGTCGTCGGGGGTGTAGGGCACGTAGAAGATGCCGGTGCGGGAGCTGCTGAGGGGCGGCGGGGCGAGGTAGTGGGCGACGGCGAGGATGGGGCGCGTGTACTCGGCGGAGGGCAGCACCCTGCACTCCTCGCCGTCGGGGAAGGTGACGAGGTCGCGCTCGCGGACGAAGGCGCGGGCGCGCTCGGTCTCGGCCTCGTACTCGGCGCGCATGGCCTCCAGGGTGGGCGGGTGGTCGTCCATCAGGGACTCCATGGCGGCGCGCCAGTCGTCCGTGCCGTTCACGCGCCGGGCGACCTCGCGCATGCGGGTGTCGAGCGCGGCCCACTCCTGTTCGCCCTTGGTGTGGAGTTCGGCGGCGCCGTACCCGAGGAGCTCGCGCTCGCGCAGCAGGACGGTGTAGAGCTGCTCGCCCATGCGCCAGGTGCCGCCGCACTCGAAGCCGTCGAGGAAGGTCACGAGCTCGTCGAACGCGGCGGCGGCGGGTTCGGCGGCGGCGGCGAGCTTGGCGCGCAGGTCGGGGTCGTCGACCAGCGACGGCAGCGTGGCGGTGAGGAAGCGGCGGCCGGTGCGGGCCTGGCCGAGTCCGCGCCGGATGAGCAGCGGCGCGGCGATCGTGGGGTCGAGGTTGGCGCGGCAGGCGGCCAGGACGCCGGGGACCTCGGCCAGCCGGGACACGGCGGCGGCGACCAGCTCGTGCTCGGGCTTGAGCTTCTGCTGGAACGGCGTGTTCATGGAGGTGAACACGAGCGAGACGTAGAAGGCGGGGTCGCGCCGCCATGCCGGCCACTGCGCCATGGCGACGGAGCCGCGCAGCTGGGACAGGACGAGGTCGCGGTCGATCGCGTCGTCGAGGGTGGGGGTCTCCAGCTCGGACAGGCGGGTGATCCAGCGGCGCTCTTCGTCCTCGACGGCGATCAGCGCGGCGGCGGAGAAGTCGCCGAGCGTGTGGTCGTGGCCGTCGGCGCCGAGATAGCTGGCGAGGATGGGGTGGTTGTCGAAGTACCAGGAGAGAAACTCGTCCACGGATCGCACCATATCCTGATGAAATGCCCCTACAGATCACCGGCGCGCTGGGTGACCCCGACCTGATCCGGCTGCCGTGGGAGACCCCCCTCGCCGAGTGGCCGCAGCACCATCTGGTCGACCTGCCCCGCGGCATCTCCCGGCACGTGGTCCGCTTCGCCCGCCTGTCCGGCAAGGTCTACGCGATCAAGGAGATCAGCGAGCGGTACGCCAAGCGCGAGTACCAGCTCCTCTGGGACCTGGCCAGGCTGGATGCCCCCTCGGTGGAGCCGGTCGCCTACGTCACGGGCCGCGACGAGGGACTGGACGCCGCGCTGATCACCCGGCACCTGCAGTTCTCGCTGCCCTACCGGGCGGTGATGTCGGGGACGTTGCGCCCCGACACGCTGACCAGGCTGCTCGACGCGCTGGCCGTCCTGCTGGTGCGCCTGCACCTCAACGGCTTCTACTGGGGCGACTGCTCGCTGTCCAACACGCTCTTCCGCCGGGACGCGGGCGCGTTCGCCGCGTACCTGGTGGACGCCGAGACCGGCGAGATGCACCCGATGATCAGCGAGGGGCAGCGGCTGGCCGACATCGAGGCCGCGCACGTGAACATCTTCGGCGAGATGCTCGACCTGGAGGCCGGCGGCCTGCTGCACCCGTCGGTCGATCCGATGGAGACGGCCGAGGACATCGTCACCCGCTACCACCGGCTGTGGAGCGAGATCACCCAGGACGAGATCATCGAGGAGGTCGACTGGCACAAGGTCGAGCAGCGCATCCGGCGGCTCAACCTGCTCGGGTTCGACGTGGCCGAGATGATGGTGCGCCGCAAGGTCGGCACCGGGCGGCTGATCGTGCGGCCCAAGGTCGTCGACGCCGGACACCACCAGCGCCGCCTGCTCCGCCTGACCGGCCTGGACGTGGAGGAGAACCAGGCCCGCAGGCTCCTCAACGACCTGGACGGCTTCCGCGTCGCCAAGGGCCTGCGGCACGAGGACGAGGCGATCGTGGCGCACCGGTGGCTGGCCGAGGCGTTCCAGCCGACGATCGACGCGATCCCGGCCGAGCTGCGGCGCAAGCTCGACACCGCGCAGGTCTTCCACGAGGTGCTCGACCACCGGTGGTACCTGTCGGAGGCGGCCGGCGGCGACGTGGGGCTGGGCGCGGCGGTGAAGTCGTACATCGACGAGGTGCTGGTCCACAAACCGGATGAGAAGGCGCTTTTGCCGGACGAGGAGTGAGTGCGCCGCGCGGCCGCCGTGGGGGAACGGCCGCGCGACGCGGGTCACTCCGCCGTGTGTTTCGTGATCTCTTCCACGATCCGCGACCAGAGTGGCTTGGGCAGATCGTGCCCCATTCCGGGGAACGTGACCAGTCTTGCGGCGGGAATTGCCGAAGCGGTCGCCCGTCCCGCGGCGACCGGAATGAGCACGTCGTCCTCTCCGTGCAGGACAAGCGTGGGTACGGCCAGCCGACCCAGCCTTTCGGTCCGGTCTCCGGAGACCAGGATCGCGGCCAATTGCCGAGCCGTCCCGGCGGGGTCGTTCGCCCGGTCGTAGGCGAGCCCGGCCAGCCGCGCGACCCGCTCGGTGTCCAGCTCGTATCCGGGCGAGCCGATGATCGCCCACGTCCGCTGGGCCAGCTCGATCGCCGCCGCGCGGTCGGCGGGCGGCGGCGACATCAGCGTCGCGCTCGCCTCGGGCGTGGGCGGCGCGACCTGCGGACCCGGCGTGGACATGATCGAGGTCAGCGTCCGCACCCGCGCCGGGTGGTCGAGCGCGAGCTGCTGGGCGATCATCCCGCCCATCGACGCGCCGACGACGTGCGCCGCGGGCCAGCCGAGCGCGTCGAGCAGCCCGGCCGCGTCCCGCGCCATGTCCGCCAGCAGGTACGGCGAAGCGGGCGACCCGAATTCCGGAACGCCCGCCTCGTGCAGGTGTGTGGACTCACCGGCGTCGCGGTTGTCGAACCTGACGACGTGGTGGCCCTGCTCGGCGAGGAGCTCGCAGAACTCCTCGTCCCAGTGGATGAGCTGGGCGCCGAGCCCCATGATGAGCAGCAGCGGCCGTGCGTCCGGCGAGCCGAAGCTGTCGTAGACGATCTCGATGCCGTTGACGGCCGCGCGTTCGCTCATGAGGAACAGAATCACATTCTGTTCCTCATGAGTAAAGAGGTCAGCGCTCGAACGCCTTGCGGATGCGGCCGCGGGCCAGGAACAGGCCGCCGCCCAGGAAGGCCAGGCCGCTGACGAGGGCGAGGCCGCCCACGCCGTTGGACTCGGTCTCGCGGTTGGTGACCGCCGCGGCCAGCTCGGCCTGCGGCGCCTTCTCCTCGCGAGCCTTCTCCGGCGCCTTCTCCGCGACCTGCGCGGGCGCGGCGGGCTTGTCCTCTTCCTTCTTCTCGATCTTCTTCTCCGCGGTCACGACCGGGGGCTTGGCCGGGTTGGCGTCCTTGCGGGACCAGGCGCCGGTGGAGAAGGCGACGGGGTGGTTCTTCTTGCCCACGCCCGGGCCCCACTTGGTGATGACGTAGTCGATCTTGATGTGGCCCTGGCCGCCGACGCCGTCGACGGTCAGCGAGCTGGAGTTGAACTTGCCGCCGGTCAGCGAGGCGAAGGTCTTGGCGTCGAGGTCGAGCATGATGCCGCGGTTCGACGGTACGCCCGGGCCGCGGTCACCGACGAAGAACGGCTCCTTCTTGCCCTTGTAGATGACGTAGCCCTCGGTGAGCAGGGGCCAGCTCGGGCTGGCGGCCAGGCCCTTCTGCATGGGCTTGCCGGAGGCGGGAAGGCCGGTGTCGCCGTTGCGACCGGAGGCGTCGTCCCAGTAGTACGAAGCGGTGGTGGAGCCCTTGAGCAGGGGCTTCTTTTCGGAGAAGTCGTCCGCGTGTGCGGTTGCGCCGGTGCCGAGGGTGACCGCGCCGATGACGGCGGCGGAGGCGAGCATGGTGAAAGAACGCATGCCAAAGCGGGAAGACATGAAGAAGAGAAGTCCTTTGTGCGGGGACAGGGGAAAACGCGCTCGTCAAAGCGGCGTAGCCGGGCACAAAGCCGAACGGACGCTACGCGCTGGCGCGAAGTGGAGCTTGGGGAAGGGGGCCGCTCAGTAGGCGGCGGGTGAAACTACGCGGAATGGGGGCTCATCGCGGTGGTGCATGAAAAGATCAGTCCTCTCCATCTCGCCTACCGGGTTAGCTGACGGGTTCGGGCGTGGAGATGCCCTACCGACGCGGACGTCGGATTCACCCCAAAGGAACATTGGTTCCCCGGTTCCCGCGGGTACGGGATTCGGCGCCAGCCGGAGGCCTCTTCCTGCTGAAGGGCCAGGTCGCCGGGCTGGTATAGCTATGGACTGTAAGTGCCAAACACGTCAAAAGCAAAACAATCGCCATGAAACGGGCGAAGATCTACCTAAGAAGGTCAAGAAAAAGGGGGGTACGGCAATGCCGTACCCCCTCGGAACGTCGGCTCAGCCGCCGCTCTTGCGCCGGAACGAACGCTTGCTGGCAGCAGGGCCGTGCGCGCCGTGGATCTTCGACTGATCCGTGCCCCTGCCACCCGCACCCGAGTCGGTGTGCTGGTTGCGCTTACGCTCCAGGGCCTCCCGGAACTTGCGCTTCATCTCGTCCTCGGGAGTTTCGCTGACTTCCGGCTCCGGTGATTCCGCCATGAGGACCTCCTGGTGTTGGGGACCACAACAGCTTCGCACGACGGCCGACCTGACGCGAAACCGGGCACCGCTCAGCCCAGGCGGGCCAGCTCCTCCTCGGTGAGTTCGAGGTCGGCCGCGGCCAGGGAGTCGAGGATCGTCGCCGGGCGGCTCGAACCCGGGATCGGGATCATCACCGGGCTCCTGGCCAGCTCCCAGGCCAGGCAGACACGCTGCGGGGAGACCCCGCGCTCGGCCGCGACCTGCCCGAAGGCGGCGTGGCGGCTGCCCAGGCGGCCCACGTGGTTCATGCCGCCGAGCGGCTCCCACGGCAGGAAGGCCACGCCCAGTTCCTCGCAGACGTCCACCTCGGGCTCGCTGCTGCGGAAGCTCGGCGAGTACTGGTTCTGCACGCTCACCAGCCGCCCGCCGAGGATCTCGTTGGCCTGCCTGATCTGGGCCGGGTTCGCGTTGGAGATCCCGGCCATCCTGATCTTCCCGGCCGCCAGCAGGTCCGCGAGCGCGCCGATCGACTCCTCGTACGGCACCGCGGGATCGGGCCGGTGATGCTGGTAGAGCCCGATCGCCTCGACGCCCAGCGCCTTGAGCGAGCGGTCGCAGGCCTGTTTGAGGTACTCGGGCCGGCCGTCCACGGCCCAGCGCCCGCGTGGCCGGGTGTGCCCGCCCTTGGTGGCCACGAGCACCGCGTCCGCGTCGCCGCCCCAGCTCGCCAGCGCCTTGGCGACGATGCGCTCGTTGTGGCCGACCTCGGCCTCGGTCGGCGTGTAGGCGTCGGCCGTGTCGATCAGCGTGATCCCGGCGTCCAGGGCCGCGTGGACGGTCCTGATCGACTGCTCCTCGTCGGGCATGTGGCCCTCCACCGACATCGGCATGGCGCCGAGCCCGATGGCACTGACACTCATCTGACCGATCAGTCGTGTCTGCATGCGTCCATGGTCATACATTCCGGCGCCTGAGTCGCCGTCGTGACCGTGAACAGGCCGATCTTCTCCCTCCTGCTGACGACGTCGGCGTAGCCGGCCTCGACGGCCCAGGCGTGCAGGCGCTCGGCGGGGCGGCACTTCATCACCCACAGCCGCCCGTCGCGGTTGGGCAGCACGTTGGCGATGAACTCCAGTTGCGGGTGGCGGGTCTGCGTGGTGAAGATCAGCACGCCGTCGGGCGCGAGCAGGTCGCGGAGCCTGGCCAGCGACTTCCTGATCGTCTCGTCGTCCAGGATCAGCTCGTACAGCCCGCTGACCACGATGATGTCGGCCGGCCGGTCCAGGGGCTCCGGGTCGAAGGCGTCGCCCCGCTCGTAGCGGACGTTCGAGAGGCCGCGCTCCCCCGCCAGTTCCCTGCCCAGCCGCAGGCCGGCCTCGGCCAGGTCGCGGCAGACGACCTCGACCTCGGGCTGCTCCCTGGCGACGTCCTGGAGGTAGCGGCCGGGTCCCGCGGCCACGTCGAGGATGAGCGCGCGGCCCGCCCGCGCCGAGACCTCGTCCCTGATGACCTCCTTGAGCAGGTCGCGGCGGGCGCGGATGGCCCGCCAGCCGATCGAGTTCAGGTAGATCCGGTCGAGGGGCCAGCCGTGGGCCTTGTTGACGTAGACGTAGTCGAGCATGGTGCCGCTGTCGAAGCCGTGGCGGTAGCCGATGCGGATGCCGCGGCTGGTACGGCCGGCGGTGCGCATCAGGAGCCGCATGAGTGCCCACTTCATGAAATTTCACCCTTCGGGAGTTGTTGGGAGCGCAGGAGGTGGTGCGCCGTCTCCAGGTCGGGGACGGGCGGCAGGAAACGGACGGTCACGGGGGCGCGGCTCAGGCGGCCGTGCACCGGCAGGACCCGGCCCGTCCCCTCCAGCAGGACCGGGACGATCGGGACACCGGCCGCCTCGGCCAGCCGCGCCGCCCCGCGGTGGAAGTCGCCGACGCGGCCGTCGCGCGAGCGGGTGCCCTCCGGGTAGACGACCAGGACACGGCCTTGTCTCAGCAGGTGTACGGCTGCCGCCAGGTCACGGGAACCGCCGCCGCCGCGCCGTACCGGGAAGCCGGAGACCAGCGTCCGGCAGACCAGCGCCCGCGCGCGGCCGGCGAACCAGTAGTCGGCCGCCGCCGCCACGGACGGGCGCAGCCGCGCGGGCAGCGCGGCCAGCAGGGCGGCGGTGTCGGCGTGGGAGCAGTGGTTGGCGACCACGACGCACGGGCCGCCGGGCGGCGGACCCTCCACGGCCAGGCCGCCGCTGCAGGCGAAGGCGGCCCGCCACAGCCGCCGCCGCATCACGGCCCCGAGGCTCACGGCAGCACCACCACTACGGCGAGGGCCACGAGCAGGGAGTCCACGCGGTCGAGCAGGCCGCCGAAGCCGGGCAGCCAGGTTCCGGCGTCCTTGACCTTCGCGCCGCGCTTGAGCATCGACTCCAGCAGGTCGCCGAGCGGCGCTCCGGCGGCCACGGCCAGGGCGGTGACCGGGGTGAACTCGCCCAGCAGGAGCAGGACCGTCAGACCGCCCGCCGCGCCGCCGGCCACGCCGCCCCAGGTCTTGGCGGGCGACAGCGGCGACAGCGCCGGGCCGCCCAGGAGCCTGCCGCCGCACCACGCGCAGACGTCGGCGAGTGCGACGGCCAGCACGAGGGCGAAGGCGGTGGCCGGGGCGAGCGTGGCCAGGGCGCTCAGCGGGGCGATCCAGAGCAGCCCGAAGACGGAGTACGCGGCCCGCCTGCCGCCGTCCTCGGCGTCACCTTGGAGCACCGGGGTGAGGGCGAGCGCCAGGAGCACCGGGGCGGCGGTCAGCGGTGTGGGCAGGAAGGGCAGCACGGCGGCGGCGCCGGCGAGGATCAGCGTCTCGGGTGCCCGCAGCCGCACCAGCCGGGCGTACTCGGCGGCGCACACGAGTCCGAGCGCCCCGGCCAGCGCCGCCGCGCCCATCGGGCCGACGAGCAGGGCCAGCGTCACCACCGGCGCGGCCACGGCCCAGGTCAGCCAGCGCTGGATCAGCTCGCGGCGATGCGAGACCCAGACGGCCACGCCGCTGGCACCGAGCGCACCGGCCAGGAAGGGTGCGGTTTCGAGGATCACGCCGACTCCTTTCCGAGGCTCGGTCGTTGCGGGGTGGGTTCGGGAGTCATGCCAGTTCCCTTCCGAGGCGCGCCAGCCGTACCAGGGCGGTGATCGCGGAACCGGCGGCGAGCAGGGCGAGCCACCAAGCCCAGCCCGTGAGGGCGAAGGCCACCAGCAGCACGCAGCGCTCGGTCTTGCCCACGGGGCCGCCCTGCGCGCGCCGCGCCCCCGCGGCGGCACCGGCCAGGGCGACCCACGACGGGAGGGTTGCGGCGAGCGCCGCGGTCGCGACCAGCGCGGGCGGGGCCAGGACGAGGCAGCCCGCCAGCACGGCGAGCTCAGCCAGGCGGTCGCCCAGCTCGTTGACGACGGCGCCGAACCGGGTCGTGCGCCCGCTCTCGCGGGCGACCCCGCCGTCGAGGTTGGCGCAGGCGAGGCGGGCGGCGAGGAGCAGCGCGACGGCGAGCGCGGCGAGCGGGCCGGGAGGGACGATCGCCAGTACGGCTCCCGCCGCCCCCGCGAAGGCGACCCCGGCGGCGGTGATGGCCGAGGGGGACACCTCGCGGGCGACCAGGAGGGCGCGTACGCCACCCAGCCGGGCGGCGTACCAGGGCTTGAGTGCGTAGAGGCCGTTCATGTGTCCAGGGTCTGACCTGCGGACGTCCCGACACATGGGGCTTTGAGCGCATATGAGGTGAGTAGCCCTACTCAACCCGGCAAAGGATCGAACGTTCTTGAGGTTGTGGTGAAACTTCGCCGGATATGAGGCTCAACATGACCCGCCGACCGATTGGTGCGATATGAACCCCATGCGCATTCTGGGCCAGGATCTGGCGCTGGACCTCGGAGCCGCCAGCACCCAGATCTATGCCAGGAAGCGCGGCATCGTCATCAACGAACCCTCGCTCGTCGTCCGCTGCTCCACCACCGGCAAGGTGATCGGCTACGGCGCCGACGCCCCGCCCAAGCCAGGCCCCGAGCCGGTCGCGATCCGGCCCGTCGTCGGCGGCGTCCCCGCCGACGTGGACCTCACCACGCGCATGATCAGGCACTTCCTCAGGAAGGTGCACGGCCATCCGTTCTCCAGGCCGCGCATGGTCATCGCGCTGCCCGCCGACAGCACGGGGTTCGCCGGGAACGCCCTGCGCGACCTGGCCTTCCAGGCCGAGGCCAGGCGCGTCTACCTCGTCCACCACGGCCTGGCCGCCGCGCTGGGCGCCGGGCTGCCGGTCAGGGAGGCGGCCGGGAACATGATCATCGACATCGGCTGCGACACCACCAGGATCGCCGTCGTCTCGTGCGCCAGCGTCGTGCACGCGGCGACCGTCCAGTCCGGCGGCGCCGCCGTCAACCGGGCCATCGTCGCCCAGGTCAAGCGCGACCACGGCCTCGACATCACCGAGCAGTCCGCGGAGGTGGCCAAGCGCGGCATCGGCTCGGCCTGGCGGCCGGTGAACAGGACGGCGAGCGTACGCGGGTTCGACCGCGACGGCAGGGCCGCGATCGTGGCGATCTCCGCCGGGCAGGTGTACGAGGCCACCCGGCAGACCGTCACCATGATCGTACGGGCCGCCCGTGAGGTCATCGAGCGCTGCTCCCCCGACCTGGCCGCCGACGTGGCCGACCGGGGCGCGGTGCTGACCGGCGGCGGCGCGCTCATGCGCGGCCTCGCCCGGCGGCTGCGGCTCGAGCTCGAGGTGCCGGTCCAGCGCGCCGAGCGCCCGGTCGAGACGGTCGCGCTCGGCCTCGGCCGCTGCGTGGACGACATCGGCCGCATCAGCAGGGACACGCTGATGCAGCCATAGGCTCGGAGCATGGACGACACGCTGCACCTCGGCCTGCTCGGCCCGGTCCGCGCCCGGCGCGGGACGGCCGAGCTCGACCTGGGCTCGCCCAAGCAGCGGCTGCTGCTGGCGGCCCTGGTCCTGGCCGACGGCCGCGCGCTCGGCCGTGACCAGCTCATCGACGTGCTGTGGGCGGAGGACCCGCCGGAAACCGCCCGCAACGTCCTGCGCACCTACGCCTCCCGGCTGCGCGCCGTGCTCGGCCGCGAGGCGCTGGTGTCGGCCGGATCGGGGTACCGGCTCGCACCGGTTCAGACGGATCTGGCGGAGTTCGACCGGCTGGTGGAGGCCGGCCGCCCGGCCGAGGCGCTGGCGTTGTGGCGCGGCGAGGCGCTGGCCGGCCTGCCCGGCCCCTACGCCTCGGCCCAGCGGGACGCGCTGGAGCAGCGACGGCTGGCGGTGCTGGAACGTCGGCTGGCCGCCGACCTGGAGGCCGGGCTGGAGGTGACCGGCGAGCTGAGTGCGCTGGTGGCGGCGCATCCGCTGCGGGAGAGCGTGCGCGGCCTGCTGATGCGCGCCCTGTACCGAGGCGGGCGGCAGTCGGAGGCGGTCGGCGTGTTCACCGAGGCCCGCCGGTTGCTGGACGAGGAGCTTGGCGTCGCGCCGTCGGCCGAACTCGCCGACGTCTACCAGCAGGTCATCACGGGCTCCCTCCCGCCATCCGGTACGGCGGGCCCGGCCCCTGCCCAGCTACCGGGCGACATTCCCGACTTCACCGGCCGGGAGGAGGCCGTCCGGGCGGTCGAGGACCTGCTCCGGACCGGCATGGTGGCCGTCTCCGGGCTCGGCGGCGTCGGCAAGACCGCCCTCGCCGTCCACGTCGCCCACCGGGTCAAGGAGCGCTACCCCGGCGGCCAGCTCCACGTGGACCTGCGCGGCGCGGGCGCCGATCCGGCCGACCCCGCCCTGGTGCTCGAACGCTTCCTCGACGCCCTGGGCGCCACCCGCGTACCGCCTGACCAGGAAGGGCGCGCCGCGCTCCTGCGCACGCTCACCGCGGACCGGCGGGTGCTGTTCCTGCTGGACAACGCGGCCTCGGCGGCCCAGGTCCGGCCGCTGCTGCCGTCCGGGGCGGGCAACGGGGTGATGGTCACCAGCCGTGCCCGGCTGTCCGACCTCATCGGCGCCCGGCACGTGGACCTGGACGTGCTGACGGAACGCGAGGCGGCGGCCCTGTTCACCGCGGTCGCCCGGGTTCCCGACAGCCCGGCGGTGGCGCGGGTGACGGCGGCGTGCGGGTTCCTGCCGCTGGCCGTGCGGGTGGCCGGGGCCAGGCTGGCGGCGCGGCCCCGGTGGAGCGTCGAGGACCTGCTGGCCCGGCTGTCCGCGCGGCGGCTCGGCGAGCTGCGGGTGGGGGATCTGGGGGTGGAGGCGTCGTTCGCGCTGAGCTACGACCAGCTCGATGCCGAGCTGGCCAGGGGGTTTCGGCGGCTGGCCGTACCCGACAGCGCGGAACTGACGGTGGAGCTGGCGGCGGCGGTGCTCGGGCGCGACGCGCGCGAAGCCGAGCGGACCTGCGAGGAACTCGTGGACCTCAGCCTGCTGGAGTCGGCCGCGGCGGGCCGCTACCGCTACCACGACCTGCTGCGGGACTTCGCGCTCGCCCGCACGTCCGAGGCGGAGCGGCGCGCGGCCCTCGCCACCGTGCAGGCGGGCTGGCTGGCGGCCGTCACCGGCGCGGCGGAGCGCGCCATGACCGATCCCGCCGCCCGCGACCTGCTGCTGGAGGAGGCGTCGTGCCTGGCCGCCATGGACCGGCGCCACCGCGGCGCGCCCGACCCCGAGCCGTCCGTCGGCAGCACGCTCGTGGTGGCGCGGGCGCTGGCCCTGGTGGGAGCGCTCGACCCGCCGCCCGCCGACCCCTTCTCCCCCGCCGACCCCAGGATCGTCTACGCGCGCGGCCTGCTCGCCCTCGGCCTGTCGGAAGCGGGCGCGCACGAGGTCGTCCACGGCAAGGCGGCGCTGGAGTCGGCGCTGGCCGCGCTGGGGCGTTGAAGACCGGTTCCATCGTTCTTCAACACCCTTCTCCGACGATGGTCGGCATGACCGTAATCGAACACTTCACCTACCAGCGCGTCCCCGTCGACGGCGACGTCTCGCTCAACGTGGCCGTCGGCGGCTCGGGCCCGCCGATCGTGCTCCTGCACGGCTTCCCGCAGACCCACCTCATCTGGCGGCACGTCGCCCGCGACCTCGCCGCCGACCATCAGGTGATCGTCCCCGACCTGCGCGGGTACGGCGCCAGCGACAAGCCCGCCGACCTCGACGGCCAGACCTACTCCAAGCGGCGGATGGCCCAGGACGTCGTCAACCTCGCCCGCGCCCTCGGGCACGAGCGGTTCGCGCTGGCGGGGCACGACCGGGGCGGGCTGGTCGCGTTCCGGGCGGGACTGGACCATCCGCACGCGATCACCCACCTCGCGCCCGTCGACATGCTGCCCACGCTCGACATGTGGGAGGTCATGAACGGGGTGTCGGCCGCGATCGGCTTCCACCTGTACCTGATGGCGCAGCCGCCCGGCCTGCCGGAACGGATGATCGCCGCCGCGCCGGACGCCTTCTTCGGCCACTTCCTCGACGCCTGGACGGGCCGGCCGGAGGCGATCCCCGCCGACGTGCGGGCCGAGTACCTGCGGGCCTCGCGGGAGGCGGTGACCTCGATCGTGGCCGACTACCGGGCCAGCGCCGGGATCGACCGCGAACACGATCGGGCCGACCGGGTGTCCGGGAGGCGGCTGGGGATGCCGGTGACCGTACTGCAGCGGGACTGGGGGGACGCGCTGCCGTACGACGCCGTCGCGCTCTGGGGCGCCTGGGCGCCCGACCTGGAGCACCGCACGATCACCGGCGGACACTTCGTCGCCGAGGAGGACCCCGCCCTCGTGGTCAGGGCCCTCCGCGAGCTGTCAGCCCGCCCGTGACACCCACGCGGCGGCCTGGGCGGCGGCCAGCGCCGTCAGGCCCCCGCCGTCGACGTTGTAGTCGAGGACGTGCAGGCCCAGGGCCGAGTGGGAGGAGCGGATGCCGTCCAGGCCGTCCACCTGCAGCCAGTCGAGCCGGCCCTTGCTGGTCTCGGTACGCGCGCAGCGGCCCGTGGCCAGGTCCGCGTACGCCGCGAACCCCGTGGGATGCGCGGTCGGCGTGAAGTTGAGCAGCAGGTTCAGCGAACCGGCCGGTGCGAGCAGGTTGCCCCTGAGGAGCTTCTTGGTGGGCATGTAGGGGCGCATGGGCGTGGTCGCGTCGGCTGGGCCACCGGCGAGGACGGCGGCCGGGTTCACGCACAGGACGCGGTGGGCCGGGTCCGGGGCGCGGCCGAAGGCGACCGTCTCCTCATGGCCGGGCTGCAGATCCGCCGAGTTGAACGCCACGACGCAGCCGACCGGGATGGGGGCCTGGCCGCTGGGACGTTCGCAGGCGGGCAGGTGCTGGTACGTCGAGACCGGGTCAGAACCGCCCCCTGCCGGAGCGTCGACCGGCGCTCTCACCTCGGCGCCGACGATGTAGGCCGCCACCAGGTTGCTCGTCTTCGCCGCGTTGCCGTCGAACTCCTCCTGCAGCAGGCGGGCCAGGTGGAAGGAGCCCTGCGAGTGGCCCAGCAGGATGACGCCGCGGCGTTTGCCGGTGGCTGGGTCGATGTTGTCGGTGTCCCAGTAGTGCTGGAACGCCTGCTTCAGGTCGCCGTACGCGGTTTCGAAGTGCGGCGGGATGATGGCGCCCAGGAGGTAGCCGGTCAGGGCCACCTGGCGGTAGAGCGGGACGAAGACCCGGCAGGTGCTGGTCAGGCGGGCCATCTGGGTCAGGGTTACCGCGGCTTCGCTCTCCCTCGCCACCGGCGGGTTGCTGCCCAGCAGGAGGAGGGGGTTGGCGAGCAGGTTGACGGTTGGGTAGGCGTAGAAGCAGTCGACCTTCGGGGATTGGGGTGGGGTCGGGGGTTCGTGGGTTGTGGTGCCGTCCGGGCGGATGACCGTGGCGTCCAGGGGGACCTGGTGGCCGTCTGGGTATCGTCCCGTGATCACTGGGTCGGTGGGGTTGCCTTGGGCGTCTTGGCCGCAGGGGTTGCCGGGTTTGCCCGGACGACACAGCCAGACCGGTTGGGCCAGCGGCCCCGTCAGCAAATCCTTGGCCGCCTCCTCCGCGGCCAACCCCTCCGCTTCTTCCTCCGGCGTACCCTCCCCGGACATGCCCTCTCCCTGCCCAGAGCTCCCCAGCTTCCCGTCCCCGCCATCACCAGGCACCTCAGCCCTGACCCCCACAGGCGTACCCCTCGGTACCCCCTCCGCGGAGGTGCCGTGTTGGGCAGGTGCCGTGCGGATGGCTGCCAGGCCCGAGGCGGTCAGGGCGGGCAGTTGACCCGAGGCCGCGAGGTTGGGCGGCTGGCCCGAGGCCGTGTAGGTGAGCGGCTGGTCCGTGGCGGTGAGGGTGGTTGTGGGGTGGGCCGTGTGGGCGGTGGCTGGGGTGGTCAGGGTTAAGGACGCTGCCGTGATCAGGCAGGCGGCGGACAGTACGGCGGTGCGTCTGCGCATACGCTGCTCCCAAAAAACCTACCAACTGATTGGTAGCCTCACCGTAGGCCCAGGGCACTACCCCGTCAACGGGCTCATGGAATGCCTACCAATTGATAGGTAGTTTTTGTTAGCCTGCCGTACTGCGCGCCCTGACCGCGAAAGGAACCGCATGACAGACAACGCTCTCGACCGCCTCACCCTCGCCGAGCGAGCCGCGCTCACCTCCGGCGAGTCGCTCTGGCGTACCCAGGCGATCGAGCGGGCCGGGATCCGGTCGATCACGCTCAGCGACGGGCCGCACGGCGTACGCCGCCAGCCGGACGGCGGCGACCACCTCGGAGTCGGGCACAGCACGCCCGCCACCTGCTTCCCGCCAGCCGTGGCGCTCGGCTCCTCCTGGGACCCCGAGTTGGTACGCACGGTCGGCGAGGCCCTCGGCCGCGAGTCACGTGCCATGGACGTGCAGGTACTGCTCGGCCCCGGCGTCAACATCAAGCGCTCCCCGCTCTGCGGCCGCAACTTCGAGTACTTCTCGGAGGACCCGCGCCTGTCCGGCGTGCTCGGCGCCGCGCTCGTGCTCGGCATCCAGTCGCAGGGCGTGGGCGCCGCCGTCAAGCACTTCGCGGCCAACAACCAGGAGACCGACCGCATGCGCATCAGCGCGGAGGTCGACGAGCGCACTCTCCGCGAGATCTACCTCCCGGCCTTCCAGCATGTGGTCACGGTGGCCAAGCCGTGGATGGTGATGAGTGCGTACAACCGCGTCAACGGCGTCTACGCATCCGAACACCCATGGCTGCTGACCGAGGTACTACGCGACGAGTGGGGCTTCGGCGGCGTCGTCGTGTCCGACTGGGGCGCGGTCGACGACCGGGTCGCGGCGCTTTGGGCGGGTCTCGACCTGGAGATGCCGACCTCGGGCCGCGCCTCCGACGCCTCCGTGGTCAAGGCGGTCGAGGCGGGCGCGCTCGACCAGGAGTTGCTGGACGCCTCCGCCGCCCGCGTGCTGGCGCTGGTCGCGAGGGCCCAGCCCGGCGAGGGCACGTTCGACGCCGCCGCACACCACCGGCTCGCGCGCGAGGTGGCCGCACAGTGCGCGGTCCTGCTCAAGAACGACGGCGTCCTGCCGCTGGGTTTGGGAGATTCGGTGGCGGTGGTGGGCGAACTCGCGCGTACCCCCAGATATCAGGGCGCGGGCAGCTCCCACATCGTGCCCACGCGGCTCGACGACGTGCTCACCGAGATGCGCGCGCTCGCCGGGCGGGAGCTGGAGTACGCGCCGGGTTACCGGCTCGGCGACGCCGGCCGTTCCTCTGAGCTGGAGGAGGAGGCGCGGGCGGTGGCGGCGCGCGCCGCGACCACGGTCGTCTGCCTCGGGCTGCCGCCGGAGGACGAGGGGGAGGGATACGACCGTACGCATCTGGAGCTTCCGGACAATCAGCGCGCGTTGCTCAACGTCGTCGCCGGGACCGGGACGCGGGTGGTGGTCGTTCTGTCCAACGGTGGGGTGGTTCGGGTCTCGGATTGGGATGGGGCGGCGTCGGCCGTACTGGAGGGGTGGCTGCTCGGACAGGCCGGCGGCGGCGCGATCGCCGACCTCCTTTACGGCAAGGCCAACCCGTCCGGACGCCTGGCCGAAACCATCCCGCTCCGCCTGGAAGACACCGCCTCATACCTCAACTTTCCCGGCGAACTCGGCACCGTCCGCTACACCGAAGGCGTGTTCGTCGGCTACCGCTACCACGACGCCCTCGACGCGCCGGTCGCCTACCCCTTCGGTCACGGCCTGTCCTATACCGAATTCGGCTACTCCGACCTCGACGTCCACCTTCGCGGCTCCGGCGAGGAACTCGTCGTCCGCGTCAGCGTCCGCATCACCAACCTCGGCGACCGGGCCGGGCAGGAGGTCGCGCAGGTCTACGTCGCCGCGCCCAGCGACGAGGTGCGCCGTCCCGCCCGCGAACTGCGCGCCTTCCGGAAAGTCAGCCTCGCACCCGGTGCGAGCACGACCGTACGCTTCTACCTGGCATTCCACGACTTCGCCTACTTCCACCCGGTACGGCGGCGCTGGACCGTCGACCCGGGCGCCGCCACCATCCATGTCGGTGCTTCCTCCCGCGACCTTCGGGTGGCGGGGACCGTACACCTGGATGGCACGCACCAGCCACCGCCCGTCGCGATCACGCCTGATTCGCCGCTGGCCGACTGGTTGGCGGCGCCGGGTGGGCTGGACGTGTTGCAACGGGAGATGCGGCCGCCTGCTGAGACCGGGCTGGTACATTCGCGGTTTTTGACCGAGCCTGCGTTGAGGATGGCGGGCTCGGTGCCGGTGCGGCGGCTTGCGCGGTTTCCTGGGGCCTATTTGGACCCGGAGCGGCTGGAGAGGCTGGCCGACGAGGTAAACGAGCGGGCCGGCTGGTAGAGCGCCCCCTTTGGTCCGTGAAGCCGCCTGCCCGACAACCCACCTGCCACGCAGAGTCCGCAGCCTGGCTCCACCGCCTGCCTGGCTCCACCGCCCGCCTGACCACACCACCTGCCTGACCACACCACCTGTCAGGCATGCGGCGTGTCACGGACGTCGTGTGTCTGACAGGACTGCTTGCCTGGGAGCCTGCTTGCCTGGCCAGATCGCCAACGGCAGGTTCGGCGTAGCGGCCGGTGCGAGCGAGCGAGCGGGGCGGTGCGGGCGAGCGAGCGGGGCGGGGTGGGCGAGCGAGCGGGGCGGGGCGAGGTGGGCGCGCGGGCTGCGAGGCGAGTGGTGGAAGCGGTTGGGCGCTTGCTCGTCGTGGTCAGCCGGTGATGGAGTCCAGGTAGGCGTCGAGTGCCCCGAGCAGGTCGAAGTCGGACTCGATGAGCCACTGGATCTGCAGGCCGTCCAGCACGGCGATGAGCAGTGGACCGTTGACGGGCCGGGTGATCTCTCCGTTGGCACGGGCCTTGGCGAGGGTGGCCGAGAAGAGCTCGCGGCTGGTTCGATACCGCTTGACGAAGAAGTCGTGCGCCGGATGCCCGGGATCGGTGGCCTCCGCGGAAAGCGTTACGAACAGGCGCATCACCCCCGGGTCGGCCATGTTCCGCACCATCAGCTCGCGAACAGCCAGCCGAAAGCTGCCCAGCTCCGTCCACGTCTGCTCGAACCAGGGGACGTCCATGTCCGTCCGCTGCTGGAGCACCTCGGCCAGCAGGTCCTCCTTGGACGGGAAGTAGTGCAGCACCCCGGCCAGGGTCAGCCCGACCTCGGCCGCCACGTCCCGCATCGACGCGCCCCGGTAGCCACGGACACTGAAGAGCTCGCGGGCCGCCTGAAGGATCTGCATCCTCCGCGCGATCCCCACGGCGTACGGTCGTTTCGACGGCATGCCCGCCACCCTAACAAATCAACCAACTGATTGGTCGTTTTTACCTGCAGCGCCATCCGCCCTGCCACCGTTTCACCCCCGCCAAGGCACCTCTCACGTTCACCCCTGCCAAGGCACCTCTCACGCCGGCCGCCGTCGCGGCGATCACCAGCGATCTGGGCCGACGCACGCTCATCCCGCTGGACGCCGGGCCGAGCCGCCCTCCCAGCCTGGCTGCGCGCTTTCCATCACCACTGCGCTGAACAGCCCGCCACCCGGCAAACCCCGGCCTCGCGGGGCAAACAGCTAGCGCGTAATGCTGTCGAGGTAGGCGTCCAGGGCGGTCAGGAGGTCGAAGTCGGGGTCCAGCAACCACTGGACCTGCAGGCCGTCCAGGACGGCGATGAGCAACGGCCCGCTGGCGCCTTCCACCACCTCGCCCCGCTCCCGGGCTTTGGCCAGGGTGCGAGAGAACAGTTCGCGGCTGGTGCGGTATCGCTTCGCGAAGAAGTCGTGCGCCGGATGCTGTGGATCGGCCGCCTCGGCTGACAGCGTGACGAAGAGCCGCATGACGCCGGCCCGCTCCATGTTCCGGACTTGGAGTTCGCGTACGGCCAGCCGGAAGCTGCCCAGTTCGGCCCATTTCTCCTCGAACCACGGGATGTCGATGTCGTCCCGCTGCTGGAGCACCTCGGCCAGCAGGTCCTCCTTGGACGGGAAGTAGTGCAGCACGCCCGCGAGGCTGAGGCCCACTCGCGCGGCGACGTCCCGCATGGAGCCGCCGCGGTAGCCCCTGACGCTGAACACCTCACGAGCGGCCTCGAGAATCTGCTCCCTGCGAGCCACCCCGACGGCGTAGCGCCTCTTGGCTACCATGCAGCAAACCTTACCAACAATTACCTATCAGTCGGTAGGTTTTCAGCCTCGGGGGCCCACTCCTGCAGACGCCCCGGGTCCCAAGAAACTGGATACCGAGCCGGGCCCCAGACTCTGAGGCGCGGCTCCGATGGGACCCAGCCCGCAGGCGTAGGTCCGGCCGAAGTGGAGTCCGTGGCCAGATCCGGGCCATGGGCTGCGGGCATGCGCTGGGCTGAGGCAAATGCGGGCTTGGAGCGTGTGAACCGGAGCGGGCTCTGGGCCCGGGTGAGGGTGCGGGCCGGGAGCGGGGTCGCGGGCCGGGAGCGGGGTCGCGGGCCGGGTGTGCGGGGCGGAGCAGGCCACGGCGGGAGAGCGGCTTGCGGGCGGGGCTTGGTGTGGGCGGGGTGGGTGGGGTTATGGGTGGGTTTGGAGGAGTTTGCGGTTGGCGAGGTCGGTGGCGGCTTGGGTGGCTATTTCGCGGGTGATCGGGTACGCGGCGAAGGCCAAAGCGCCGACCAGGCCTATGGCAGCGGGGATGAGGCTCTGGGCGTACAGGATGCCCTGGATGGCGGCGGGGTCCTGGGCCACTCCGCCGCTGCGGTAGCCGGTGGCGGCCAGGGTGTATGCCAGGAGGCCGCCGCCAACCCCACTGCCCGCTTTGGTGGCGAAGGAGGTCATGGCGGCCAGGGAGGCTTCGGTGCGGAAGCCGTACTGCCACTCGGTGTAGTCGGCGAGTTCGGCGAGCAGGACCAGGCCGAGCGCCACCGCGCCGCCGAAGCCGAAGCCCGTCAGGGCGAAGCACGCGAGAACGGGCAGCGGGGTCGGCGGGACGGTCATCAGCAGGGCGAGGCCGGCGATGCAGACGGCGAGGCTGAGGAGGTACCAGGGTTTGGCGCCGTGGCGACGGGCCAGGGCGGGGACCACGATCGCGCCCACGACCATCGGGATCGCCATGACCAGGGCGGCGGCGGAGAGGTAGGCCTGGTCGCCGATGTAGTAGAGGAAGAAGTACGGCATGGCGGCGGTGAGGGAGCCGCTGGCCGCCTGTACCGCGACTTTGGAGGTGAGCAGGATGGGGACGGCTCGGTGGGCGAAGAACACGCGGCGTACATCGGACAGGCGGTAACGCTCCGGCGACAACGGCTTGACGCGCTCGCGCACCCGCACCGCCATGAGCGTCACCAGGACGCAGCCCACCAGCGCCATCACGCTGACGTACGTAAGCCAGCCCCCGGTCCCCCCGCCCAACGCCTTGACGATCGGCAGCGTCGCGCCCGTGCTCAGTGCCGCCGCCAGCAGGCCGGTGAGGCCGACGATGCTCGCGAGCTGACTTCTGGTACGCGCGTCGCCAGCCACCACGGGCAGCAACGACGTCACCGGGATCTGGAACAGGTCGAGCAGCAGGCCCCAGAGCAGGTAGGTGATCCAGGCGGCGAGCAGGGCGTTCGGGAACCAGGCGGGGGCGGCGAAGAGCGCCACCAGGCAGAGGGCGCAGAGGATGCCGCCGATGAGGACGTAGAGGCGGAACCGGCCCCACCGAGTGACTGGTAGGTGGTCTACGAGGTAGCCCATGATCGGGTCGCTGGCGCCGTCGACCACGCGGGCCACGAGCATCAGCGTGCCTACGGCTGCCGCGCCGATGCCGACCACGTCGGTGAGGTACAGCAGGAGGAAGCCGGAGGCCGCGCCCATCAGCGCCCCGCCGGCCACGCCACCGAAGAAGGCGAGCTTTTCCACCAGACCGGGCCGGTCTTCCATGCGCCCTCCAAAAACCTACCAACTGATTGGTAGCAGACAGGCTAAGTGAGCTGAGTCAGTCGGGTCAACGGCTTGCGACGGGCGCTTTCTCGGCCGGTTGCGGGGCTTCGGCATTGCTTGGCGATCACCAGGTGTCCGGGGTGAGTGGCCCTGCGATCCGCCGATCCGGGATGTCGCTCTCTACGCAGGGGTCCGGGCGGCGCACTCAGTGCCCGAGACCCCAGGATGTCGCTCAACGCCGGAGTCCCCGGCACCCGCACTCAGTACCCCGAGACGCCGGGATGCCGCTCAACGCCGGAGTCCCCGGCACCCGCACTCAGTACCCCGAGACGCCGGGATGCCGCTCAACGCCGCAGTCCCGGCACCCGCACTCAGTGCCCGAGCCCGGCGTTAGACGCCGATGTCTCCGCCAGCCACGGCTCGGTACGGCAAGGCGTTGTTCGGAGGTTGATTGATTTGCCGCGCGTGCTGAAGAACATCAACCGGTTGCGCGTCATGCTGCCCTGAAGCCCGATGTTCGACCTCGGGAGGAAGCGCATGCCATGGCGCTCACCGTTGCGCCCCCGCGCTGGGCACTTCGGCGGGTGCGGTGAGGAGCGCTCCTGACTCAGACCTCACGGAGGGAATGCCATGAACGCTCGCAATAGTGCCGCCTGGGCTCGCCGACCGCTGGCGGTGATCGCCTCGGCTCTGCTCGTCACGGGTATCTCAACCAGTGCCGCCACGGCTGCCGAGCCGCGTGAGGACGGGAAGTTCTGCGTTGTGGAGGTCGGCAAGTCAGTCGATGGGGGCTTCTCGCCGGTGAAGTCGGAGACGTGCAGCGACAGCCCGAACTCGGCGGCCTTCAGGGCGGCGGGGGCGCCCGACGTGCTGCTCATGGAGTGGTTCTGGAACGCGTACAACAACCCGCCGGACATCACGCGCATCATCGTTTCGGCGGAGGAGGGGCCCTGCGACTCCTCCGGCTACCGCCTGCGGCCGAACCTCATCTGGGACAACGAGATCTCCGGGTTCTACACGTACAGCAACTGCCGTTCGGTGACCATCTATGACGGTTACCGCCAGAACGGCGACTCGTCGTACTGGTTCGACGGGAGGGGCGACGGGCCCAACGTGGGCTACGTCGGGGACTACATGAACGACCGGACCAGTTCGCTCTGGATCCGGTACTGACCCGCGTCGCCAACCTCACCGACCGGCTCGATCGCGGATCGAGCCGGTCGGTGAGGTTGGCGACGTACAAGCCGTGCGGGCGATGCGGTTTCCGCCGAACAGGCCGAACAGTACGAGCCCGCCGCACTGTGAAGCATGGCCGCCTTGACGGCATACCCTGCCGTTCGTCGGTCGATCCGAGCCACACCGCGCTGATGTCGAGCCGGGCCCCACGGCCAGGCGGACATGGTCGTTCTCAATGACTCAGGACACCAGGCGGGCAGGGCGCGGGGCGCAGGCCGTAGACGAAACCGGGGTCGATCTGCTTCGCGAGGTCCTCGCCGACCGCCCGGTTGGCCCACCCGCGGGCGTTGCGCAGATGCAGTTCGGTGGCCTGATCCCCGTATCGGGGCCAGTTCTTCTCCCGCCCGTCCACGTAGAGGAGCATCAGAGTGAGCGCCGCGACGTTGGCCGCCTCCAGATCAGGGGCGTCCAGCGGCCGGCCGCGTTCCATGGCGCGCACGGCGGCCGAGTGCTCGAAGCAGGTCAGCAGGTCCTCACCGACCTCCGCGCGCAGGAAGTCCACGTCGTCGCTGTCGTGGATCTTGTTGCCGATGACCACGACCGGTACCCCGAACTCCGCGGCGTGGTCACGATACTGCCGATACACGCTCACGCCCTGCCGGGTCGGCTCGGCGACGAGGAAGGTCGCGTCGAAGCGCGTGAACAGCCCGGAGGCGAACGAGTCGGCTCCCGCGGTCATGTCCACGACCACGTACTCCTCGCGCGCGTCGACCAAGTGGTTGAGGTAGAGCTCAACCGCGCCGACCTTGGAGTGGTAGCAGGCCACCCCGAGGTCTTCTTCCGCGAAGAAGCCCGTGGCCATGAGGTACGGCCCGCCGGGGCAGCGTACGGCGTATGCGGAATGGATGGGGTCGGTGAGGGAGTCGAGCGTGAGCAGCCGGGAACCGCGGCCGGGCGGGGTGGTCTTCACCATCGACTCGGCCGAGGTCACGCGTGGGTTGTCGCCGCGGAACCAGTCCTTGAGCTCGGCGAGGTTGGCTCCCAGCGGCTCCGGCGCCGTCTCCGCGCCCAGAGCGTGTCCAAGGTGCTGGTTGATGTCGGCGTCGATCGCCACGACCGTCCGGCCTGACGCGGCCACCTGGCGGGTGAACAACGCCGACAGCGTCGTCTTCCCGCTTCCCCCTTTGCCGACGAACGCCACTCTCATAGGGCCGAACCCCGATCTGGTCAGCTGAGGATCACTACGCGGCCAGAATCCCAGAGCACCTCCCCGTGATCCACCCTCCATCCCGCCATCACCTGATGCTATGGACCCGCGCGGACGCCGCAGTGCCGTTCCACGGTCTTCCGGGACCGATCCGCTGTTCAAACAGACCGGCGGCAACAGGGATGAGGTGAAGCCGGGCGACAGCTCAGGGGCGGAACCCCGGAGAAACGCGGCCTCTCAGCGCGAAGCGCCCATGCCCTTGGGAGGCCACGGGGTGGTCCAGTGGTGGGTGCCGGATTCCGCTTCGAAGGGAGGAGTGCCGGGGAGGGTGACCGAGGCTGTGGTGTTGGGAGGGATGGTGGCTTGGGTGGTCATGGTGTCATCGGTCACGGTCCAGGACAGTTCGGCCCTGCCGTACGGGGTGCGGAGGGTTGCCCTCGCGTAGCTCAGGTCGCCGCCCGGTCTCGGGGTCAGCGCCAGGCGGCGGTATCCGGGCGCGGCGGGCGCCAGGCCCGCGACCGTCCGGTGGAGCCAGTCCGCCACCGCCCCGAACGCGTAGTGGTTGAACGACGTCATCTCCCCCGGGTTGACGCTCCCGTCGGGAAGCATGCTGTCCCATCGTTCCCAGATGGTCGTGGCGCCCATCGTCACCGCGTACAGCCACGACGGACATCCGCGCTGCAACAGCAACCGATACGCCGCCTCCACCCGCCCAGCCTCGGTAAGGGCGTCACAAACCTCCGGAGTCCCCAGAAACCCGGTGGCGATGTGATGACCTCCGGCAGCCAGGACCTCGGCCAGCCTCTCCCCCGCGAAGGCCCGCTGCTCCGGAGCAGGAAGCAGCCCGAACCGCAGAGCGAGCGCGTACGCCGTGGCCGAGTCCCCGAGAACGACCCCCTCCGCCGAGACATAGGCCCTGGCGAAAGCCCGCCGTACATCCGCCGCCAAAGCCACGAAAGGCGCGGCATCCAGCCCCAGCACCTGAGCCGCCTCAGCCACGATCCCGGCCGAATACGCAAGGTAGGCAGTGGCGACGACCGCCTTGGGGGTACGCCCGTCGCCAGGCTTGTCCGGCGGGGCCGCCGGGTCCAGCCAGTCGCCGAACTGGTACCCGGACTCCACCAGCCCCTCCACCGCCAGCCCCGCCACGTGCTCGACATACCGCCGCATGCTGGGGAACTGCCGCTCCAGCAGCCCCGCGTCGCCGTACCTCTGATAAAGGACCCAGGGGACGATCACGGTCGCATCCCCCCACCCCGCGGCGGCGAGCACGGCGCGCTCGCCCAGCACGTTGGGCACCACGACGGGTACGGCCCCGCCATCGGCCTGCTCGGCGGCCAGATCGGCCAGCCAAGAGGTCAGCATGCCCGCGCAGTCGTGCAAGAACGCCGCCGTGGGGGCGAAGACCTGGAGATCCCCGGTCCAGCCGAGCCGTTCGTCGCGCTGGGGGCAGTCGGTGGGCAGGTCGAGGAAGTTGCCGCGCATGCTCCACACGACGTTCTCGTGCAGCCGGTTGAGCAGCGGGTCCGAGCACTCGAAGTGGCCGGTGCGCTCCATGTCGGTGTGGCAGACGACGGCGCGGACCAGGTCCGGGTCCACGGGCCCTTCGACGCCGGCATAGCGGAAGCCGTGGAAGGTGAAGCGGGGCTCCCAGATTTCGTCGCCGTCACCGCGCAGGATGTAGACGTCGGTGGCGGCGGCGGTGCGCAGGGGGCGGGTCGCGAGCTCGCCCTCCTCCAGGACCTCGGCGTGGCGCAGGACGACGCGCCCGCCCGCCGGTCCGCGCGCGGTGATGCGCAGGCGGCCGACGAGGTTCTGGCCGAAGTCGAGGATGGTCCGTCCCGAGGGGGAGGTCAGGATCTCGACGGGGGCGAGTTCCTGGGTACGGCGTACCGGTGGGCCGGTGGGGGCGACCAGGGTGGACAGGTCGTGGTCCAGGATCTCGACCGGGCGCCAGTCGGTGGGGGTCTCCAGGCGGGCGTCGTGGGTCTCGCCGTCGTAGATGCCGCTGGACAGGATGGGGCCGGGGGCGCACTGCCAGCCGGATCCGGTGCCGAAGCGCTCGACGGCGCCGTCGGCATAGGTGATCTCCAACTGGGCCAGCAGCGCGAGCCGCTCGCCGTAGACCGCGACGGAGCCGCCCTGGAACCCCAGGCGGCCCCGGTACCAGCCCTCGCCCAGGATCGCGCCGAGCGTGTTGGGGCCCGGGCGCAGGAGCGCGGTGACGTCGTGGGTCTGGTAGCGCAGGCGGTGGTGGTAGCTGGTCCAGCCGGGCGCCAGGACGTGGTCGCCGACGGTGACGCCGTTGAGTTCGAGTTCGTAGACGCCAAGGGCGGTGGCGTAGAGCCTGGCCGACGTCACGGCCGGCCGTACCGTGAACTCGCCGCGCAGAAGCTGCTCCCCGCCCGGCGGCGCGACGAAGCGCGCGGACCAGTCGGCCGGGTCGAGCAGGCCGGCCTCGGCGACGGCGGGCGGGCTCCAGTCCGACCACGCGCCGGCCGCGTCGCGCACGCGGACGCTCACGGCCACGCGCTCGCGGGCGGCCAGCGGCGCGAACGGCCACGGCACCAGCACCGACTCGTCCGACTCGACCAGGACGCGCTCGCCGCGAGCCGACAGCTCATAGGCGCTCTGGTGCCAGCCGGGCTTTTCCGTGGTGATGGTCCAGGAGATTCTCGGACGGCTTTCGCCCAGGCCAAGGGGTTCGTCGAGGTGTTCGAAACGCGGCGTGGCGATGTCCATAAAGCATGCTTACTTACAACTAAGTAAGTTGTCTACATGACGAACCGCAAGGAGGAGATCGCGGCCGTGGCCGCCGAACTCTTCGCCCGCACCGGCTTCCGCGGCACCGGGATGACCGAGATCGCCCAGCGTGTCGGCATCACCGAGCCGGGGCTGCTCTACCACTTCCGCAACAAGGAGGGGCTGCTGCGCGCGGTCATCGAGTGGCGCGACGGCAGGAGCCTCGACTTCGCCCGCGAGGCGGCGGCGCGCGGCGGGCTGGACACGATCCGCGCGATGCCCGCCTTCGCCCGGCGCAACCAGGAGGAACGCGGGCTGACGAAGCTGTTCGCGGTTCTGGTGGCCGAGAACCTGGAGCCGGGCGCGCCCGCGCACGACTACTTCCGCGAGCGTTATCGCCTGATGCGTGCCCTGGTGGCCGGGGCGCTGCGGACGGGTCAGGAGCGTGGCGAGATCCGGGCGGACCTCGACCCCGAGGGCAAGGCGGCCGAGATCCTGGCCACGCTCGACGGCCTGGCCACGCAGTGGCTGCTCGACCCTGAGCAAATTGATCTGGCCGAGCGCATCGAGGCGTACGCGCGCACGCTCGAACGCGACCTCCCCTAGCTCCAGAGGGCGTGGAGTTCCGCCCGGTGGTCCGCCACGACCGCCGAGGTGGAGTCGAAGACCATCGTCGGGCGGGTCGAGGGGTCCCAGGCGGGCCAGCCGGGGTCGCCGGTCTTGGCGAAGGCGACCCAGGCCGCGTGCATCTCGTCGGCCAGGCTCTGCGGCGGGTCGTTTCCCACCATCTGCCGTGACTCGGGCATGTCCAGCGCGTCGAAGACGAACGGGATCTCCATCGCGTGGGCCGCGCCGAGGTCGCGCTCGGGTGAGCGCCAGGCGAACTCGTAGAGCCAGGTACGGCCGGCCGCCCGGCTCTCGGCCAGCCGGCGGTTGGCCAGCCGTACCAGACGGTCGGTGAGCACGAGGCCGAACACCTCGCCCGGCTTCGCCTCCGGATGGAGGGCCCGATAACCCCGCCATACCCGGCCTTTCACCCCCATCTTGAGCATCGCCAGGCGGGCCATCCACGGCCCCATGCGGTCGACGCCGCCCGTCGGCACGAACCACAGCCGGTACTCCTCGGTCGTGTGCCCGATCAGCACCTCCACCTCGGGATCGACGTTCGACTCCGGCGGCCCGGCGACCAGTTCCCCGTCGATCAGGGGCCCCAGCTCGGGACCGCCGGCCAGGCCACTCGTGCTCATGACCGCGGCCTGCGCGTCGAGCAGCCGCTCCTGGTCCACCTCGGCGAACGCGGCGGCGGTGGCCGGCACGCCGAGCCCGCGGGCGATCAGCCCGGTCGCCTTCCTCACCGCGGCCTGCTGCGCCGCGGCGGGCCCGCCACTCTGGATGATCGCCCGGTTCAGCAGCCCGCGGGCCGCCGGGATGCCGAGCAGCACCCCGAGGTCGATCGCGCCGGCCGACTCGCCGAACACCGTCACGTTGCCAGGGTCGCCGCCGAACGCCTCGATGTTCTCCCGCACCCAGGTCAGCGCGGCGATCTGGTCGAGCAGCCCGCGGTTGTCCGGCGCGTCGGGGAAGCTGGCCCACCCCTCGACGCCCAGACGGTAGTTGATCGCCACGAACACGACGCCGTCGCGGGCGAACGCGCGCCCGTCGTAGAGGGGGACGGCGTTGGAGCCGTTGCGGTTGGAGCCGCCGTGGATCCACACCATGACCGGGCGCCGCCCGTCGAGGCCGGGCGTCCAGACGTTGAGGTTGAGGCAGTCCTCACCCGGGATGATCACCTCGGCGAGGATCTCGTCCAGCGGCGGACGGTAGCCGCGCCGTGCGGCCGTGGGTCCGTAGGCGAGCGCGTCGCGCACGCCCTCCCACGGCGGTGGCGGCTCGGGCGCGCGAAAGCGCAGTTCGCCGAAGGGCGGTGCGGCGTACGGCACGCCGCGGAAGACGGCGAGGCCATCCTCCAGCGTGCCGCGCAGCTTGCCCGGCCGGGTCTCGACGATGATCTCCATGGCGCCTGGCCTCCAACGATCGGGGCGGTCACCCCATTTTCCCGGAATCTTGTTCTACCGGTACTGGGCCCCAGACCCGGCTTTCCGGTCAGGGCTTGGGCACGGGCACAAGGCGGTGGCCGACCAGCGCGGCGTACAGGGCGGCCACGTCGCCGGGACGCTCCAGCGAGCGGCCGGTCAGCCGCTCGATCCTGCTCAGCCGGTTGCGAACGGTGTTGCGGTGGCAGTAGAGCCCGCGGGCCAGCTCCGAGGTGGACTCGCCGCTCTCCATCCACGCCGACAGCACCTCCAGCAGGTCGTCGGCGTCGGGGCGGGCCAGGACGGGGCCGAGCACCGCGTCGGTGACGCGTTCGGCCAGGTCGGGGGCTGCGGCGACGAACGCGCCGATCGGGCGGCTGTCCACGGTCGCCGCCTCCATGCTGCCCGGCGGCAGGCCCGCCCAGACGAGCCTGGCCAGGCGGAACGCGGCGGCGGTCTGCGGCAGCCGTTCATAAGGAGCGCTGATCCCGATCCTGCCGCGCCCGGCCAGCGCCGCCCGCACCGCGCCCGAGTCGGCCACGATGCCCACCTGGTCGTCGGCGCGCAGCCGCCACGCGCCGCGCACCCCGGCCGCGGACAACGGCACCGCCGGGTCGGCCACCACACAGAGGTACGGCCCGCGCGCCGGCAGCCCGAGCGCGTGGGCGCTGCCGCCGAGCACGCTCCAGTCGGTGACCCGGCCCTCGATCAGCGCGTCCAGCAGCACGAGTCGCTCCCGCTCATCCTGCCTGGCCAGCTCCAGCATGGCCGCGTGATAGCTGTCGGTGACCGCGACGGAATAGCCGTCGACCAGCGACCAGACCTCGGACATGGAGGTGGCGAGCGTCTCGACGGGATAGCCGGGCTCCGCCATGGCCCGCGCCACGAGGCTCTCCCACACCACGCGGAACCCGATGCGGTAGGCGTGCAGCACCGCCCCCAACGGCACCCCCTGCCCTGCCCGGCGGCGCGCGGTCTCCCTGGACACCACGGCTTCGACCACCCGCTGCCCGGCCAGGTCCCGCAGAAGCTCGACCAGATTGCGCCGGTTGTACTCCCGCACCTCGTCCCGGCGTTCCTCCGGCATGGCCGCGTAGGTCTCGTCCTCGGCCAGGATGGCGGCGAACATGCGGTCCGCGAGCTGGTCCACGTCCTCCAGCAGCTCAGCGGCCAGGCGCGCGATCCGTGGGTCACCCATGCGCCGCAGCATAACCACCCCACCTTGTGCCCCCGCACACCCCCACACCACGCCACATCGCGCACGCCGCGTGCCGACCCCGCGCGGCACCAGGTCGAGCCGCACTGCGGATCAGCTCTGCGCCGCGTGCCGGCACCGCGGGTCCGCACCGCGCCGCGGGCCAACCCCACGCGACCCGCCACACCACGCCGCGGGCCGGCAGCGCGCAAGGCGGGTCAGGGGTGCATGGCGGTGGTTATCGCGTTGATCACCATGGCGCGCCACTCCCGGGAGGCGGGTAGCAAGCCGGTCAGGATGTGTGACCCGTGCACGTGTCCCGCGAACTCGCGGAAGGTCACCGGCACCCCCGCCTCCGCCAGCCGCGCCGCGTACCGGCGGGCGTCGCCGGCCAGGGGGTCGCATTGGGCCGAGAGGATCACCGCGGGCGGCAGCCCGGACAGGTCGGCGGCGTGCAAGGGGGAGGCGATCGGGTCGGTGGCGTCGTGCCCGGCTAGGTAGGTCCGCACACACCACTCCAGCTCGGCCTTCGTCAGCACGTGCCCCTCGGCGTACTCCTCCACGCTGGTGGAGGACATGGTCAGGTCGAAGGCCGGGATCTCGGTCACCTGGATCACCGGCATGGGCCCGCCACGCTCCTTGGCCAGCAACGACACCGCCGCGCTCAGGTTGCCGCCCGCGCTCTCCCCGCCCACCCCCACCTTGGCCGGGTCGAACCCGAGCCGCCCCGCCTGCTCGACGGTCCACTCGAACGCCCGGTAGCAGTCCTGGGCGGGCACGGGAAAGGGGAACTCGGGAGCCAGCCGGTAGTCCACGTTGACGACGACGACCCCGGCCCCCGCGGCGATGGCGCGCGAGCGGCGGTCGCTGTCGTCGATCGTGCCCATCAGCCAGCCGCCGCCGTGGAAGAGCACCATCGCCCCGGCGTTCTCCTCCGCGGGCCGGTACACCCGGACGGTGATCTCCCCATCGGGGTCGGCGACCTTGATCCGCTCCTCGAAGACCGTCGCGATCTCGGGCTCCTCCTGCACGTAGTCGCCGTAGGGGGTGCCCTCGGCCTTGCGCTCGGCGTTCATGCGGCGGCGGGCGACCGGGTCGTGGGGCGCCGGAGGCTGCGAGTGGATGAGCGCGATCAGGGGCGCGATCCGCGGGTCGACCGGCATGTGAACTCCTTCGCTCGGCATCGTTACCAAAAGCCTACCAATTGATAGGTAGTTTTTGTTAGCCTCCCCACACCCCCATCCGAGGAGGTTTCCGATGCCGAGATCTCGCGGGACGGCCGTCGCGGCCGCCGCCGTCGCCCTCGCAGTCGCGGGCACCGCATGTTCCGGCGGCGCCACCGAGCGCGCCGCCAAGGCGGAGCGCCTGCTCACCCTGGCCGTGGCGGCCGACGTCTCGTCCTGGGACCCAGCCGTCGGCGCCGGGGGCAACTCCCTGGGCTACCTGCAGGCCGTCTACTCGTCCCTGACCACGCTCAACGCCGACTTCTCCGTCTCGCCGGGCGTGGCCACCACCTGGTCGTACGACCGGCCCAAGACCACGCTGACCATGACCATCCGCGACGGCCTGACCTTCTCCGACGGCACCCCGCTCGACGCCGCCGCGGTCAAGGCCAACCTCGACCGCGGGCTGAGCACCCCGGGCGCCACCCAGTCGGCGCTGGCCGGCATCGACAAGGTCGAGGCCACCGGCCCGACCGAGCTGATGGTCAAGCTCAAGAAGCCCGATCCCGGCCTGCTGTACCAGCTCTCGATGGTGCCCGGCATGATCGCCAGCCCCAAGGCCTTCGCCACGCTCAAGACGAACCCGGTCGGCAGCGGCCCGTACCTGCTGGACCTGAACGCCAGCACCCGGGGCACCTCCTACACCTTCACCCGCAACCCCAAGTACGCCCTCCCGGCCGCCTTCGGCTTCGACAAGCTGGTGATGAAGGCGCTGCCCGACACCAACGCGATGGCCAACGCCGCGCTCAGCGGCCAGGTCGACGCCGGCGGCGTCCCGATGGCCAGCCTGCCGCAGGTCCAGGGCGCCGGCCTGGACCACAGGAAGATGCCCGGCCTGATCATGGGCATGTGGATCGTCGACCGCGCGGGCAAGCTCGCTCCTCCGCTGGCCAAGCTCAAGGTACGGCAGGCCATCAACCACGGCCTCGACGCCGAGGGCATCCTCAGGGCGGTCGACAAGGGCAACGGCGACCGCCGCACCCAGATGTTCGCCGCCGGCACCCCCGCCTACCTGGCCTCGCTCAACTCCCGCTACCCCTACGACCCGGACAGGGCCCGGCGGCTCCTGGCGGAGGCGGGCTACCCGGACGGCTTCGAGCTCACTCTGCCCAGCGAGAACACCTACGTGCCCGCCCTGTACCCGATCGTCGCCCAGCAGCTCGGCCAGATCGGCATCAAGGTGAAGTACAAGCCGGTCTCCAGCAACCTCATCACCCAGCAGTACCTGGCCGGCACCTACCCGGCCTTCATGTACACCTACACCGCCACCGAGAACTGGCTGGACGCCTCGCTGTTCCTGGCCAAGGGCGGGGTGTTCAACCCCTTCCACGTCGAGGACCCGGTCGTCGCCGACCTCATGGACCGGATCGCGGTCGCCGAGGAGGCCGAGCGCGGCGAACTGTTCCAGGAGCTCAACACCCACGTGGTGGAGCAGGCGTGGTTCGCCCCGCTGTACGCCGCCACCAACCTCATGGTCTGGAAGAAGGACCGGGTCAGGATCGAGGCCGCCCCGGACCAGCTCTTCGTGTTCCTGCGCGACTACCGCCCGGTGGGCTGAGATGTTCAGGCTGCTGTCGCGGCGGCTGATCGCGGCGGGCGTGCTGCTCGTCGTCATCACCGCGATCACCTCGCTGCTCACGACGCTGGTGCCCGACCCCACGCACAACCTGCTCGGCCTTACGGCCACGCCGGAACAGATCGCCGCCAAGCGGGTCGAACTCGGGCTCGACCGGCCGGTCAGCGTGCGGTACCTGGACTGGCTGGGCGGGGCCGTACAGGGGGATCTGGGGGTGTCGTGGTTCACCGGGCTGCCGGTGGTCGAGACGATCACCGCCCGGCTGCCCGTCACGGTCTCGCTGGCGGTCATCGCGACGCTGGTCTCGGCGGTGACCGGCATCGCGTTCGGCATGGCGGCGGCGCTGCGGCGCGGCTGGCTGGACCGGGCGCTGCAGGTCGCGGCGGCGCTCGGCTTCGCGGTGCCGGGGATGTGGGTGGCGCTGCTGCTGGTGATCGTCTTCGCGGTGCAGTTGCGGTGGCTGCCGGCGACCGGGTACGTGGCGTTCGCGGAGAGCCCGGCCGACTGGGCGCGTTCGCTGCTGCTGCCGGTCGTGGCGATCGCCGCCGGTTCGGTGGCGGCCGTGGCCGCGCAGACCCGCAACGCGGTGGCCGCGGTGCTGAGCCAGGACTACGTGCGCACGCTGCGCGGCCGGGGACTGCCACGGCGCCGGCTGCTGCTGCGCCACGTGCTGCGCAACGCCGCGCCGACCGCGCTGACCGTGGTCAGCCTGCAGTTCATCGGCCTGCTCGGCGGGGCCATCATCGTCGAGCAGATCTTCGCGATCAACGGGCTCGGCAGCCTGGCCGCCGCCGCCTCCAGCCGCTCCGACATCCCGGTGGTGCTGGGCGTGGTGGTGGTCGGCGTGCTCATCGTGCTCACCGTCAACCTCGTCGTCGACCTGTTGGTGAGCTGGCTCGACCCGAAGGTGCGCACCCCATGACCAAAATCCTTCCGCGCCGGCCCGCCGCCCTCGCGGCCGCCTTCGTGCTGCTGCTGGTCGTCGTCGCGGCGGTGGCGGGTGCGTGGCTGGCCCCCTACGGTCCCGACGAGGTGGACCTGCGGGCCGCGCTGGCCGGTCCCGGCCCCGGGCATCCGCTCGGCGGCGACGGCTCGGGCCGCGACGTGCTCAGCCGGCTGCTGCACGGCGCCCGTGCCACCGTCTCCGGCGCGCTGCTGGCGACCGGGGTGGCGCTGCTGATGGGCGTCACGGCCGGCACGCTGGCCGGATATTTCGCGCGATGGACGGATGCGGTGGCGAGCTGGTTGTTCAACCTGCTCATGGCGCTTCCGGCGTTCATCGTGGTGCTGGCCTTCGTCGCGGTGATGGGCCCGAGTCTGACCGGAACCATGGCCTTCGTCGGCTTCCTGGCCTCCCCGTCCATCTACCGGCTCGTCCGCGCCGCGACCATGCGGGTGCGCGGCGAGTTCTACATCGACGCCGCCCGCGTGTCCGGACTGTCCGACCTGCGCATCGTGCGCAGGCACGTGCTGCCCGTGGTCCGCTCGGCGATCATCGTGCAGGCGCCGCTGCTGTTCGGCGCGGCCCTGCTCATCCAGGCCGGCATCGACTTCCTCGGCCTCGGCGAGCCCGGCGCGGCGAGCTGGGGCGCGATGCTCAACGACGCCGCCGCCAACGTCTTCCGCGCCCCGTGGCTGTCGATCTGGCCCGGGCTCGCCATCGCCGCGACGGTGCTCGCGGTGACGGTCCTCGGCAACGCCGTACGCGACGCCCTTGAGGACACCCCGATCCAGGCGGCGGGCCGCGACCCCTCTACCCGCAGGCCCGCCGCCTCCCCCAGCACGCTCCCCGCCGACGGCGCCCTGCTCGCCGTCTCCGGCCTCACGGTCACGCACCGTACGGCCGGCGGCGAGGTCACCGTGGTCGACGGCGTCGACCTCCAGGTACGGCCCGGCGAGGTCGTCGGCCTGGTCGGCGAGTCCGGCTCGGGCAAGACCCAGACCGTCCTGGCCGCCCTGGGCCTGCTGCCGCCGAGCGGCAGGGTCGCCGCCGGGTCCGTCCGCTTCGCCGGCGCCGAACTGACCGCGCTGACCGAACGCGAGCTGAACCGCGTCCGCGGCCCCCGCATCGGCTACGTCTCCCAGGAGCCGATGTCCAACCTCGACCCGAGCTTCCGCGTCGGCAGCCAGCTCGTCGAACCCCTTCGCGTGCACCGCGGCCTGTCCAGGCGGGCCGCCCGCCGCCGGGCGCTGGACCTGCTGGCCCGGGTGGGGATCACCGAGCCCGAGCGTGTCTTCCGCGCCTACCCGCACGAGATCTCCGGCGGCACCGCGCAGCGCGTGCTCATCGCCGGGGCGATCTCCTGCGACCCCGAGTTGCTGGTGGCCGACGAGCCGACCACGGCGCTGGACGTCACCGTGCAGGCCGAGGTGCTCGACCTGCTGCGCTCGCTGCGCGCCGAACGCGACATGGCGGTGCTGCTGGTGACCCACGACCTGGGCGTGGTGGCCGACATGTGCGACCGGGTGACGGTCATGCGCGACGGGCGCCTCGTGGAGAGCGCGCCCACGCGGGCGCTGTTCGCCCAGCCGGCGCAGCCGTACACGAAGGATCTGCTGGCCGCCAACCCGCACAACGCCGCGCGGCGCGAACGCCGCGCGCCGGTCGGGCCGCCGCTGCTGGAGATCGACCGGCTGCGGGTGGACTACCCGCAGCGTGGCCTGCGGCGCCCGCCGGTGCGGGTGCTCAGGGAGGTCAGCCTGACCGTCGGCGAGGGCGAGACGCTCGGGCTGGTCGGCGAGTCCGGCTCGGGCAAGACGACGCTCGGCCGCGCGGTGCTGGGCCTCGCGCCGGTCGTCGGCGGCACCATCCGGTACAGCGGGCGTCCCCTGCCCGGCCGCCAGGCCCGAGCCCGCCAGATCCAGGCGGTCTTCCAGGACCCGTTCAGCTCGCTGAACCCGGCCATGAGCATCCACGACATCCTCGTCGAGCCGCTGCTCGCGCACGGCGCGGCCGACCGGGCCGAGGCGGACCGCCGCATCGCCTGGCTGCTCGACCGCGTCGAACTGCCGGCCGGTACCGGCGCCCGGCGCGCCCGCGAGCTGTCCGGCGGGCAGCGGCAGCGGGTGGCCATCGCCCGCGCGCTCGCCCTCGGCCCGCGGCTGATCATCTGCGACGAGCCCGTGTCCGCGCTCGACGTCTCGACCCAGGCGCAGGTACTCGGGCTGCTCACCGAGATCCAGCGGGACACCGGGGTCGGGTATCTGTTCATCTCGCATGACCTGGCGGTGGTGCGCAACGTCAGCGACCGGGTCGCGGTGATGTCGGGCGGCGTGCTGGTCGAGACCGGCGACGCCGAGCAGGTGACCACCGAGCCGCGCGACCCGTACACGCGGCGGCTGCTGCTGTCGGCGCCCGTGCCCGATCCCGACCAGCAGGCGGCCAGGCGCGCGGCCCGCCTCGCCATGACCCGCGAAGCCCCTGCCCGCGAGGCTCCGGTCCGTGAGGCTCCGGTCCGTGAGGAGGGGGCGTGATCGACAGGGAGCGGCTGGTGCGGCGGCACTCGGTGGTGCTGACGTCCTGGCATCCGTCGTGCACGCTCAGCCTGGGCAACGGCGACTTCGCGGTCAACGTGGACGTGACCGGGCTGCAGACGTTCCCGGAGGCGCACGAGTTGCCGCCGCGTGCGCGGCCTCGGGCCTTCGATCGCGACGACTTCCCGGTGCCGTTGCGGATCCAGTCGAGCTGGGGGTGGTACTCCACCGATCCCGGCGTGCCGTACCGGATGGAGGAGGCCATGACCGGCTATTCCACCCGCACCCGCACGGTGCGCTACCCCGACAGGATGCGCATCGGCGCGGACGGCGTGGCCTCCGCGGATGCCGGAGGCTGGCTCTACGCCAACCCGCGGCGGCTCGATCTCGGGCGGATCGGGCTGCGGTTCGATCCGTCGCTGGAGCTGACCGAGCCTCGGGTGGAGCTCGACCTGTGGACGGGCAGCGTGCGCTCGGCCTTCCTGCTCGGCGGGCGGCCGGTCGAGGTGTGCACCGCCGTCCATCCCCGGCTGGACGTGGTCGCCACCCGCGTGCGCTCGCCGCTGCTGGCGGAGGGCGCGCTGGGGATCGCGATCACCTTTCCCGGCCAGCGCGATCCGCTCTCTCCCGGCGAACGGCTCGCGCACAGCACCACGTACGCGCCGGAGGGGATCACCCGCGAGGTCGGCTCCGCGCGCTACCACGTGCGGGTACGGACCGACGGCCGGTGGGGACCCGGCCCGGTGTGGGGCACGGACACGGAGGAACTGACGCTGAGCGCCGCTTTCTCACCCGCACCGCAAGCCTTCGAGCCGCCCGGCTTCTCAGCGGTGGCCCGGGCGGCGGCGGAGCATTGGCGGGCCTTCTGGACGTCCGGGGCGGCGGTCAGCTTCGAGGGCAGCACCGACCCCAGGGCGGACGAGCTGGAGCGGCGCGTGGTGCTGTCGCAGTACCTGACCGCCGTGCACTGCTCGGGCTCGGCGCCGCCGCAGGAGTCCGGGCTGGTGCACAACTCCTGGGGCGGCAAGTTCCACCTGGAGATGCACTGGTGGCATGCCGCCCACTTCGTCCTGTGGGGCCGCCCTGAGCTGCTCGAACGTTCTCTCGGCTGGTATCGGGAGATCCTGGGCGCGGCCCGCCGTACCGCCGGAGAGCAGGGGTACGGCGGCGCGCGCTGGCCCAAGCAGACCGGCCCCGACGGCCGCGAGTCGCCCAGCCCGATCGGCGCCTTCATCATCTGGCAGCAGCCGCACCCGATCCACTTCGCCGAGCTGCTCCGGCACAACGGCGTCCCGGGCGCGCTGGAACGCTACGCCGACCTGGTCTTCGCCACGGCCGACTTCATGGCCTCCTATGCCGAGCCGGACGAGAACGGCGTCCACCACCTCGGACCGCCGCTGGTCCCCGCGCAGGAGACGTACTTCCCCGACCGGGCCCGCACCGCCGACCCCACCTTCGAGCTGGCCTACTGGCACTGGGGCCTGCGGGTGGCGCAGGAGTGGCGCGAGCGGCTCGGCCTGGGCCGCGAGCCCGGCTGGGACGCGGTGCTGCGCGGGCTGGCGAGGCCACCGGTGCGCGACGGCGTGTACGCGGCGGTCGCCACCGAGCCCTGGACGCTGCCCGACGACCATCCGTCGATGCTCATGGCCCTCGGCTTCCTGCCGCCCACCCCGCTGATCGACCCCGGCGTCATGTCGGCCACGTTCGACCACGTGCTGCGTACCTGGGACCTGGACAGCACGTGGGGCTGGGACTATCCGGTGCTGGCCATGTGCGCCACCCGGCTCGGGCGTACGGCGGAGGCGGTGGACGCGCTGCTCATGGACACGCGCAAGAACCGGTACCTGACCACCGGGCACGTGCCGCAGTTCCCCGGCGGGCTGTCGGTCTACCTTCCGGCCAACGGCGGGCTGCTGGCGGCCGTGGCGCTCATGGCCGACCGGTTCCCGGAGGGGTGGCGGGTGTCGCACGAGGGTCTGGGGACGTTCCCGCCGTGACCGCGCGGCGGTCGATCGCCTGGACCCACTTGACCGCGACGGCCGCGACCTGGATCAGCTCGGTACGCAGCGCCTCGGTGTCGGACTCGGCGAACGCCTCCAGCACCTCCTCGGCCAGGATGTGCCGCCAGGTCAGCGTCCCGTCGTCGAAGGCGGCCGAGGTCTCGCGCTTGGCCTCGTCGGCGGCGGGCGCGCGGACCGGGGAGGTTCCGTCGGGGACGTCCTGAATGCCCCAGCGCGCGTCCTGCGCCCGCCGCTCGCCCGCGATCTCCTCCAGTACGCACCGCAGCGAGCCGGGCAGACCGTAGTCTCCGTCGTTCACAGGCTCTCCAGGTCGTTCACAGGGTCTGCAGCAGGCGGAAGCGCTCGGTCACCACGAGCGTGTCGTCGTCGATCACCGGTGCGCGGCCGCCCAGGTAGGCCACGTGCTCGGGCCCGAGCCAGAACCGCTCGTGACCGGCCCGCCACTCACCCACCCCCGAGTACCCCTCCCCCTCGTCACGGGCGAAGGCATCGTCGATCTCCCGGATCGGCACCACCCTGACCTCGGTCGTCTCCAGCAGCGCCACGCGCCGCCCGGCCGAGTCGATCAGCGCGTCCCAGGATCCGGCCACGGGCAGCGGCTCGCCCGCGTGCTCGTGGTCGAGCAGCAGCGAACTGGTCGCGGTCTTGGCCCCGGCCAGGATCGCCGCGACCAGTTTGTCCCGCAACGGCCCTGGAAACCCGAACTCCGCCTCCCCCACCTCCCCGAACGGGAAGCACGCCCGCCGCCGCCACCGCTCACCGTCGAAGACCTCCAGCGTCACGCCACTGACCCGCATCCGCACCGGCAGCCCGTCAAGCCCCCGCTCAATCGCCACCGCTCCTGCCTCATCAAGCCCCTGCCCAACCGTCAGATGCGGCGTGATCTCCCCATGTTTCCCCCGGTACGGCTGCGCCTCTGGCCACCTGGCCACCACGGCCTCGGTCAGCCTCCTGACCGGCTCCGCCGGCTCGGGCACGAGGTAGACCAACCCGGGAAAACGCGCCGCCCGCTCGAACACCAGGTCAAACCGCTCACACGCGCCGAACAGCTCGCGCAGCGCCCCCTCGTCCACCTCTTCGGCGTCGAGGAACGGGTAGAGCACGGTCACATGAGCGGGCACCCCGTAGGCGGTCGACGGATCGTAACGCTCCCGCCAGGGCCCCACGACCCGCTCGGCTGCGGGCACGGTAACCGTGAGCGCGGTCTCACCTCGGCTGAACATGCCGCGAAGTATCCCATCCACTGGTCCACCCCTGCACGGGGACCGTCAGGGGGTGAGCTGGAAGGTGGCGGTGGCTCTGATCACGCCGTTGACCATGACCTCCAGCGTGCGCGGCCCCGGTGGCTCCACGCGGGTCGTCACCGGCCGGAACGAGTGGGACCTGGTCACCGAGAACGACTCCCCCGCCGCCCCGGCCACCCGTTCGCCCAGGTGGAAGACGCGCCGCGACCCCTGCCTGCACACCGCGTAGCGCAACACCACCGGCCCGGGCTCGGAGGCCGTGACCACCACGGTGAACGGCAGCTTCTCCCCCACCGCCACCCGAGGCGCCGCCAGCGTCAGCGACTCCACCGCGCCCCCGCCCGCCCGTGCCCCGACCAGCCCCAGCGCCTCGGGGTGCCCGTCGCGCAGCAACCCCCGTACGGCATGCCGCACCACCTTCTCCACATGCGACCCGCCCGAGGCCCGCCACCCGGCCAGCAACGCGATCGCCGCCTCCGGATGCCCCTTGGTGAAGTCGTTGACATGGTTGGCCACCGACCTGCGGACATACTCGCTCGGGTCGTCGCGCAGCCGGTCGAGGATGGGCAGCGTCGGCCCCGGCTCCATCAGCCAGCTCACCCGCGTGGCCCAGGGCAGCCTCGGCCGGGTGCCCTCGGAGGCCAGGCGGCGCAGGTGCTCGTCGGCCGAGCCGGCCCAGCCGTACATGATCTCCAGGGCGGTCCGCCCGTGACGCTCCAGGAAGGGCCGCACGGCGAACTCGGCCGTGGCGTGCGGCGTGATCGCGGCCAGCGTGTCCATGGCGACGTCGAGGTGGCCGAGCCCGGCCAGGGCGACGTAGTCGGTGGCGGGCCAGCCGCTCCACATGTCGAACGTGGGCGCGGCGGCGCGCAGGGCGGCGGCCACGTCGGGGAACGGCGGGCCCGCGACCTGGTCGAGCGTGGTCGCGACGTGCCGCACCCGGTCCTTGAGCTCCAGCGGCCCGAGCCCGGTGACGGCCTCGTGGACGAAGCGCTCGCGGGCGAAGGCGGGCAGCCCGGCGGCGAGGGCGTCGGCGAGCACCCCGACGGAGGCGGCGTTGACGAGCTCTTTCAGTGGTTGGGCCACAGTTCGACACCGTGCCACATGGCACCGACAGTTCTGGCGCGCTCCTGGAGAAACTCCTGCTCGGCCACGTTGTCGCTCAGCTCCAGCGCCGCCCGGTACGCCGCGACCGCCTCGGTGTCACGGCCCAGCCGGTGCAGGAGCTCGGCCTTGGCGGCGGGCAGGTAGCGGTACCCGGCCAGCCGTCCCTCGCGCTCCAGTTCCTCGATCGCCTCCAGCGCGGCGGCCGGGCCCTCGACCATGGCCAGGGCCACGGCCCGGTTGAGCGCGACCACGGGTGAGGGCCAGATCCGCAGCAGCTCGCCGTACAGGACGAGGATCTGCGGCCAGTCGGTCGCGTCGTAGGCGGGCGCCTGCGCGTGGAGCGCGGCGATCGCGGCCTGCAGCGTGAAGCGGCCGGGCGGCCCCGCGGTGAGCGCGCCGACGATGAGCCGGTCGGCCTCGGCGATCAGCTCGCGGTCCCACAGCGCGCGGTCCTGCTCCTCCAGCCGCAGCAACCGCCCCGCCGCGTCGGTACGGGTGGCCCGCCGCGCCTGGTGCACCAGCAGGAGCGCCAGCAGGCCGGCGGCCTCCCGGTCGGCGGGCAGCAGCCGTACCAGCATGCGCGCCAGGTCGAGCGCGCGGCCGGTGAGCTCGTCGCGCACCAGGTCGCGCCCGGAGTGCGCGGTGTGTCCCGTGGAGTAGAGCAGGTGGATCACGGTCAGCACCGCGTCCACCCGCGCGGGCAGGTCCTCCGCGTACGGCACCGCGTACGGGATGCGCGCCGCCGCGATCTTCTTCTTGGCCCTGGTGATCCGGGCCGCCATGGTCGGTTCGGAGACCAGGAAGGCCCCGGCGATGTCCGGCGTCGCCACCCCGCACACCAGCCGCAGCGTGAGCGCGACCCGCGCCTCGGGGGCCAGCGCAGGATGGCAGCAGGTGAAGATCAGCCGGAGCCGGTCGTCGGGCACCGCGCCCGTCTCCGGCGTCTCCTCCTCGACCCCGACCAGCAGCGGCAGCTTGGCGGCGAGGGTGCGTTCGCGCCGCATGACGTTGAGCGCGCCGCGCCGGGCGACCGTGGTCAGCCACGCGCCCGGCCGTTCCGGCACGCCGTCCTTCGCCCAGGTACGCAGCGCCTGGACGTAGGCGTCCTGCACCGCCTCCTCGGCGGCGTCGAGGTCACGGGTGACGCGTACCGTGGCGGCGAGCACGTAGGCCCACTCGCGGCGGTGCGCCTCCTCCACGGCCCGCTCAACGGAATGGGGGGACGGCCCGCTCAGCTCGGCTCCATGCCGGGCCAGTTCTCGTCCACGACCTCGAAGCCGAGCAGCGGCCTGACCTCCACGCAGCCCTCGACGATCGGCGTCATCGCGGCCAGCGTCAGCGCGTGGTCGAGGTCGCGCGCCTCGATGATGAAGACGCCGCCGAGCGCCTCCTTGGTCTCGATGAACGGCCCGTCGGTCACCATGCCGCCGCGGATCACGGTGGCGGTGCCCGGCTGGTCCAGCGCGAGCCCCGCGACGGTCCTGCCGCCCTTGTCCGCGATCTTCCTGGGCAGGTCCATGTGGGCCTGCATGACCTCGGGCGGGAGGTTCTCGGGCGGCACCGCCTCGAAGATGAGCACCGCGTACTGGGGCATCACGCCACCTCCTTGGCCAGCCAGGCGCTCCAGTCCGCGCTGGAGTCGCCGCCCGCGAACAGGTGGTGGGCCACGCCGACCGGCCAGCCCCACACGTCGCGGCCGTAGAAACGGTACAGGGCGTCCGCGCTCGTGACACCGAGGAAGGCGGGCGTGGCGTAGTCGACGACGCCGTCGATCGGGGTCAGTCCGGCGGGCGTCAGCCGTACCCTGTCGCCGGGCGCGACCTCGTCCGGCAGGCCGAGAGCGGCGCGGACGGCGGCGAAGCCCACCTCGGCCTCCGCGGTGACGTACTCGGCCTGGCGCCCGGCGAAGTGGCGCACGTACTGGCCGAGCGAGTGGTTGTAGAACGCGGTGTGCTGCCGGCAGGCGTCGTCCTGGGCGGCGAAGTCCTCGTCGGGCAGCACGCCGTTGTGGACGTAGGTCAGGAAGGTCCTGCCGTCGCGCGGCTCCAGGACGTAGTCGAGCTGGTTGAAGCCGTCCAGGTCGGGCGCGCGGGTGGTGAAGTGGGTGTGCGGCTCCCAGACGGTCACGGTGCCGCCGGCCGATGTGAGCCCTGTCTCACTGCCGCCCACGCGGGGCTCGTAGTCGATCTTCCACAGCCACCCGTCCGCGTGGACGGTGATGGCGTCCCAGACCTGTTCCGGTGACCCGTCCAGCTCGCCCTGCCAGCGCACCTCTATCGCTCGGGACATGATCCGTCTCCTTCGTCGTCCGGTCTTTACCCGTCCGACAAACGAGGCGGGCGGAAATCGACAGCCGCGCTCAAAGGATTGACTTTAGGCAAGGGTAGCCTAACCTTATGCCCGTGACTGGGAAGATCTCGCTGGCCGGAGCCGATCTCCGCCTCAGCTACCACGGGACGTGCGTGGTCGAAGAGGGCCGTATCGACCTCCGGCCGGGCCAGGTGACCGCCCTGGTCGGCCCCAACGGCAGCGGAAAGTCCACGCTGCTGCGCGCGCTGGCCAGGCTGCACCGCCCCGAGGCGGGAACGGTGACGTTCGGCGACGGCGGGTCCGCACTGGACCTGTCGCCCCGCGACTTCGCCCGCCGGGTCACGCTGCTCGCGCAGAGCCGCCCCACCCCGAGCGGGGTGCAGGTCAGCGACGTGGTCGGCTACGGCCGCCACCCGTACAGGGGCCGCTGGAAGGCCGGCGACCCCGACGGCGCCGCCGCCGTCGCCCGCGCGATGGCGCTGACCGGCGTCACCGCGATGGCCGGCCGTCCGGTGGACGAGCTGTCCGGCGGCGAGCTCCAGCGCGTGTGGCTGGCCACCTGCCTGGCGCAGGACACCGCCGTCCTGCTGCTGGACGAGCCCACCACGTTCCTCGACCTGCGTTACCAGGTCGAGCTGCTGGAGCTCGTCCGCGACCTGGCCGACGAGCACGAGGTCGCCATCGGCATCGTGCTCCACGACCTCAACCAGGCGGCCGAGATCGCCGACCGCGTCGTGCTGCTGCACGGCGGCCGGGTCCGGGCCGACGGCCCGCCCCTGGAGGTGCTCACCGAAGAGCTCCTCACCGACGCCTACGGCATCCGCATCGACGTCACGCACGACCCCCAGACGGGCACGGTGCGCACCCGGCCGATCGGCCGGCACCTGCCCGTCGCGACCTGACAGGAAAGACATGCTCCCCCTGCGCACGGCCCTCGCGGCCCTGGCCGCGATCGCCGCTCTCAGCGCCTGCGGCACCACCGAAGCCCCCGCCCCCGCCGCGTCCTCCTCTCCCGGCGGTACGGCTCCCGCCGCCGCCCCGATCACCGTGACCGACGGGCGGGGCAAGCAGGTCACCCTCGACCGCCCGGCCAGCAGGGTCGTCAGCCTCGAATGGGGCGAGACCGAGATGCTGGCCAGCCTCGGCGTGATGCCGGTCGGCGCCGCCGACATCAAGGGCTACGCCACCTGGGTGACCGCCGCCAAGCTCGACGCGTCGGTCAAGGACGTCGGCATGCGTACCGAGCCGAGCGTCGACTCCATCGCCGCCCTCCAGCCCGACCTGGTCGTCATGGAGACCGACGACGAGGGCCTGGTGGCGCAGGTGGAGAAGATCGCGCCGGTGCTGGTGTTCAAGGGCAGCGACGCGGGCGGCAACTTCAAGCGGCTGCGCGAGGAGTTCACCCTGCTCGCCACCGCGGTCGGCAAGACGGCCGAGGCGGAGAAGGCGCTGGCCGACTTCGACGCCGTGCTGGCCGACGGCAAGCAGAAGCTGGCCGCCGCCGGTGTCGCCGGCAAGCCGTTCGCCATGGCCGACGGCTGGAAGGAGGGCAGCACGATCTCCGTCCGCCTGTTCGGCAAGGGCGCGCTGGTCTCCGACGTGGCCGAGGGGCTCGGCCTGAAGAACGCCTGGAACGGCAAGGTCGACAAGGTCTGGGGCCTCGGCAACACCGACGTCGAGGGCCTGACCGCGCTCAAGGACGCCGAGACCCGCTTCTTCTACAGCGCCTCCGACGGCGTCGACGTCTTCGCCGACGGCCTGGCCACGAACGCCATCTGGAAGTCGCTGCCGTTCGTGAAGAGCCAGAACGTCACCAAGCTGCCCGACGGCATCTGGACCTTCGGCGGCCCCGCTTCGTGCAAGCAGTACGCGGAGGCGCTCGTCAAGGCCCTCACCGCTTGAGCACGATCACGTCCGTAGAGGTCCCGGTCACGCCGTTGCGGCGGGCCGGGACCGCGGGGGTCTTCCTGCTGGCGCTGGCCGCGCTGGTGCTGGTCGCCGCGGTGCACATCACCCAGGGCACCTCCTCGGTGGGCGCCCTGGACGTGCTGTCCGGCGTCTTCGGCGGCAGCGACGAGGCGGTGCGGGTGCTGCTGGCCTCGCGGCTGCCCCGGCTGCTGGCCGGGGTGGCGGTGGGCGTGGCGCTCGGGGCCGCGGGCTCGCTGCTGCAGGCGATCGCCCGCAACCCGATGGCCTCCCCCGACACGCTGGCCGTCAGCAACGGCGCCTACCTGACCGTCGCGACGGCCGCCGCGTTCGGCCTCTCGCTCCCGCTCGTGCTCTCCGGCGGCCTGGCCTTCTTCGGCGGGCTGGCCGCCGCCGCGCTCGTGCTGGCGCTGTCGGCGGGCGGGCGTACCGGCACGACCCGGCTCATCCTGGCCGGATCGGCCACCGCGCTGGCCCTCGGCTCGCTGACCAACCTCGTCATGATCCTCTTCCAGGAGGGCACGACCGGCCTGTACGCCTGGGGCAGCGGCTCCCTGGTCCAGAGCGACCTGAACGCCGTCACCCAGCTCGGTCCGGTGATCCTCGCCTGCCTGCTGGCCGCGATGATGGCCGGTCCCAAGCTGGACATCCTCGGCCTGGGCGACGACACCGCCGCCGTGCTGGGCGTCAACGTACGCAGGCTGCGCCTCGTGCTGACGTTGCTGGCCGTGGTGCTGGCCGCGGCGGCCGTGACGATCGCCGGGCCCATCGGCTTCGTCGGGCTGTGCGCCCCGGTGATCGTACGGCTGCTGCCCAAGTCGATCCCCGGCCTGCACCGCAACCGGGCGCTGCTGCCGATGTCCGCGCTGGCCGGTGCGCTCATCGTGCTCGGCGCCGACATCCTGCTGCGGGCCGCGCTGGGCGCGCAGGCCGGGGTGGACGTGCCGCCCGGCGTGGTCACGACCCTGGTGGGCGCGGCGGTCATGATCTGGCTGGCCCGCCGCTACCGCGACGCGGGCCCCACCCGCCAGCCTCCGGCCGTGCGCACGGTCGCCGGGCGTTCGCGCGCCGCCTACCTCGTCATCGTCGCGATCGGCCTCGCGCTCCTGGCCGGGGCCCTGGTGCTCGGCATGCTGGGCGGCGACACCTGGCTGCTCACCGGGGACGTGGCCAACTGGCTGCAGGGCCGTACCGGAAGGGCCCTCACCTACGTCCTCGACCAGCGCTACCCGCGCGTGCTCGCCGCGGTGCTGGCGGGCGCGGCGCTCGCGGTCGCGGGAACGGCCGTGCAGGCGGTCTGCCGCAACCCGCTCGCCGAGCCCGGCGTGCTGGGCGTGACCACGGGCGCCGGCGTGGGCGCGATCCTCCTGCTGACGACGGTGCCGATGGCGGGCATCTGGGCGATGACGGGGGCGGCGGGCGCGGGCGCGCTGGTCGCGTTCGGCCTGGTGTACCTGCTGTCGTGGCGCGGCGGCCTGAACTCCGACCGGCTCGTCCTCATCGGCGTCGCCGTGCAGTCGGCGTGTACGGCGCTGACGGTCCTGATCATCGTCGAGTCCGACCCCTGGAACACGGCCAAGGCCCTGACCTGGCTGTCCGGTTCGACCTACGGCAGGCTGCCGGTCCAGTTGATCCCGGTCACGCTGGCTCTGGTGGTGTCCGTCCCGCTGATCGCGTGGCTACGCCGCGACCTGGACCTGCTGGCGCTCAACGAGGACACGCCGCGCGTGCTCGGCGTCCCCCTTGAGCCGGTACGGCTGGCCGCCCTGGCCGCCTCCGTACTGCTCACCGCGACCGCGGTCTCGGCCGTGGGCGTGGTGGGATTCGTCGGCCTGGTCGCCCCGCACGCCGCGCGCGCCCTGGTCGGCGCGAAGCACGCGCGCGTGCTCCCGGTGGCCATCCTGCTGGGCGCGCTGCTGGTCAGCCTGGCCGACACCCTGGGCCGCACGGTCATCGCCCCAGCCCAGGTCCCCGCCGGGCTGGTCACGGCGCTGATCGGCACGCCGTACTTCGTCTGGCTGCTGTGGCGCTCGCGCGCCCGCTAGAGCCAGTCCAGGAACTGGCCGTGTGAGCCCGTCCGCGCGACGGGCTCACCGTCCAGCGACAGCGTGCAGCCGCCCACCCGTCCCGGCTCGGTCTCGTTGGAGATCCAGCGGACGGGCAGGCGGCGCACCGTCCGCGCGAACCGCTCCCGGTCCTCCGGCGTGAGGTACCAGAGCACGGCGCTGTGGAAGACGACGGTGGTCGCGCCGGTGGGCGCCCGCGCGACGAGCTCTTCCAGGTGCTCGTTCAGGTCGCCGCGGACGATCAGGGGCCGCGGCTCCGCCCGTGCCATCGCGAGCGCCGCGCGCAGCCGCGCCAGCCGTTCGTGCTGCTCGGGCCAGACGAGCGCCTCCAGCCAGCGGGTCTGCTCGGGGTCGGTGATGTCGATCGGGTTGAGGTCGATCCCGGCCCGCCAGGCCACCTGCGGCATCCGCTCGGGAAGCGGTCCCTCGGTACGGCAGGCCAGCACCACCGGGCTCGGCGGGCCGAACGGCGGGTGGCCGGAGTACTCGTACCGGTATTTGTCAGGAAACAGACAGAGCCCGGCCGACGTGCCGACCTCGACCAGTGCCAGCGGCTGCGGCAGGCGGGCCAGCAGCGGGAGCAGGCTCGCGCAGCGGTTCGGCTCGTTGGTCTGGGTGCTGCGGGCGAGCATGACGGCGCTCACCTCGTCCCAGTGGGTGGTGGCCCAGGTCCTGAGGCGTTCGTCAACCGGGCCGCCCAGGAAGCGGACGGCGCCGAACAGCAGGTTGGGCTGCCGTTTCGGCTCGGGCAGGCCGTCGAGCATCGCCAGGAAGGCAGCGTCCTCGGCGATCTCCTCGCAGCGGGCGGCGTAGGCGGGCGAGTTGCCCTGCGCCTCCAGCCGGCCGAAGCTCCGGTAGCGGTCGGCGGTCGTGGACTCCGACATTCCGATCATCCGTCATTGGTACCACTTGACCGGTCCAGGGCGACCGTTGCGGTGGCGCGTTCGTCCGACGTGAGAAGCGACCCCCACGATCGGCGCCCGCGCGGGTCGGCGGGTGGGGGTGGGGTGGCTGGGCCGTACGGGATCATCGGCCTTTGGGTGTGGGGCCGTCAGCGGCCTTGGGGGTGGGGCTGTCAGCGGCCGAAGCAGATGGAGCGGCCGGGGAGAACCGTGTCGGGCTTGTACGAGACCTGGTCGACCGTCACGCCCGCCCCGTCCGTGAGCAGGAGCGCGCTGTTTTGAAACGATTCATCGAGCGTGACCTGGAGCGCGGCACCGCCGTCGAGCGTGCCGGACAGGGCGTGACAGCCGCCCGCCGCGTCGAGCAGCGCCCAATCGCGCAGGTCGATCGAGGACGGCGTGGCGTTGATCAGCGTCACCAGCCGGCGGTCCGGCCGCGCGGCCACGATGAGAACGTCGCCGATCGCCGCGGGCCGGGGGTGGACGGGCGCGCCGGGCGGAGCCGGGTCCGGGCTGATGATGAAGTCCTCCGGCCAGGCGGTGAGCCGGATCTCGTTCCCGGCAGCGCGTACGACGTCGTGCATGTTGCCGTATTCGCCCTTTTCCAGGAGGAAGAGCTGGTCGTCGCGGTTGACCGGGTCCTCGCGCAGCCACGCGTCGAAACCATCCAACGTGCTACGGCCCGGGGCCAGATAGGGCACCAGGCGGCGGAACAACTTGGGCCAGAGCACCGCCTCCTGCAGCCCGCGCAGATCGGCGATCCGGGCGCTCCCGTCCGGGTCGCCGGTGGCCCTGGGCCAGAAGCCCGCGCCCTTGGCCCGTGCGGCCCGCGCGATCGCGGCCAGGTGGACGCGCAGGTCGGCGGGCAGGGTGGCGTAGAAGGCCGGGTAGGCGAGTCCGGCCCCGAGCAGGGCGGCGTTGGCGGAACGATTCACTCCCGCCTCGTCCAGGAACACCGCCGAGCCGTCCGCGCCCGGGTGGTCGCCGGGGAAGGCGAAGGCGATCAGGCGGCCGTTGCCGTCGATGCCGTTCGCCAGCATGTGACCCCTGATCGTGTCCTGGTCGGCGGACCGTACCTGGTTCGGGAGGTCGGGGAAGAAGACGACGCCGGTGAAGCCGAGCAGGGCCAGCAGTTCGTCGCGGGCGGCGGTGGCACCCTGCGGCTCCTGGTGGGTGTCGCCGAAGTGGGTCTCCAGGGCGTCGATCGCCTCCAGGCGGGCGGAGATGCCGCGGCCGTTGATCTTCGGGGGCGTGCCCGAGGGTCTCGGCAGGCGTTCGACCAGGGCGGGGGTGTCGGGCCTGAACTTGACCGTGTCGCCGTCGGGCTCCGGTCCCTGGCGGGGAAGATCGGGGTATCGGATGACATACTCGCCTTTGAGCAGCGTGTAGCTCATGGTGCCCCCTCGACGGGACTGGGTGTCTGACCGGAAGGTAACCCAGCCCAGGAGCCTTGTCGCGATTTATGCGAGTGTCTCGATGAATGCTGCCAGCTGTTGGACATTTCGGCATTCGTGCATGGGGATGATGGTCGCGTAGGAAGAGGCGATCGAGTCGCCGGTGTCCCACTGGGCGGTGGGCTCGGGGTTGAGCCAGTACGCGTGGCGGGCCCTAGCGGTCAGCGCCTTCAACGTCTCCAGGGCCGGGGGCTGGTAGTTGCTGCGGGCGTCGCCCAGGATCAGCAAGGACGTCTTGGGGCCTACGGCGTCGCCGTACCTCTCCATGAAGCCCTCGAACGCGTGGCCGTAGTTGGTGCGCCCGAACCTGACCATGTCCGCCTCGTTGGCCAGCGTGGTCATGGCCTCGATCACGTCCGCGCCGGGGACGAAGAACCTGGTGATCTCGTCCACCCGGTCCACGAAGCCGAAGGCGCGTACCTTGGCGAACTGCTCCCTGAGGGCATAGGTGAGCAAGAGCGTGAAGTGCGCGAACGACGCCACCGAGTCGCTGGTGTCGCACAACACCACCAGTTCGGGGCGGTGCGGCCGGGGCGGCTTGAACACCGTCGTCAACGGCACGCCGCCGCTCTGCAACGAGGCCCGGACCGTGCGGCGGAAGTCCAGCCGGCCGCGCCGTCCACGCCGCTGCTTGATCGTCAGGCGCGTCGCCAGCCTGCGGGCCAGCGGATACACCTCCCTGCGCAGCCGGGCCAGGTCCGCCTTGGTGACGCGCAGGAAGTCGATCTGGTCGAGCGGCGGCTTGACGGTGGAGCGGGCGATGCGCTCGACGCCGGAGTCCTCGGCGATGCGCCGCCGGACGTCGGCCGCCACCGCTTCCTGAAATCTCACGATATTGGCGTTCACCCGCTGCCGGGCCGTCTTCTCGGCGAGCCCGCCGCGTTCCTGGCCGGCCAGGACCTCCTGGAGGATCCGCGCCATGAGCGTCTCGGGCGACAGGGCGCGCAGGACGCTGTAGCTGAACCAGTTCTGCCGCCCCGGCCCGGCGGGCTGGCGCCCGAACCGCTCGACCATCGCCCGCGCGAACTCCGCCATCTCCGCGTCACCGGAGTCGGTCAGCAGTTCGGCCAGCCGTTCACGAGGATCGCCGTCACTCTCGGCAGCCGCCCGCAACCCACTGATGACGGGCGGAAACCAAAGATCGAACAGCACGTCGAACCCTTGCCGATACCCCGGCTTCTTGATCAACGTGGTGGCATAGGCGGCCCGCAGGGCCTCCCGCTGAGTCAGATCGATCACCCGCAGCGCCCGAGCCGCGTCCAGCCCCTCGGCCAGCGAAACCGGCACCCCCGCCTCGCGCAACGCGTGCACGAACCCGACATGCCTGTCGACCAGCGACATCAGAGCCCAAGCTCCTTGGCGACCCGCACCTGATCGGAATGATGCTTGAGCACCACCCCAAGCGTGGCGGAAACGGTCTCCTCATCCAGTTCGTCCCGCCCCAACGCCAGCAACGTCCGAGCCCAGTCCACCGTCTCCGCCACGGAGGGAGCCTTCTTCAGCTCCAGCGCCCGGAGCGTGGCCACGGTCCGCGCCAGTTGCTCCGCCAGATCCGCCCGGATGGTCGGAACCTGACTCAGCACGATGTCCCGCTCCCGCTCCGGCGTCGGATAGGCGATGTGCAGATAAAGACACCGCCGCTTGAGCGCCTCGGACAGCTCCCGCGTGGCATTGGACGTCAGCACCACGTACGGCCTGCGCGCCGCGACGATCGTCCCCAACTCCGGAATCGTCACCTGAAAATCCGACAACAGCTCCAGCAGCAGCCCCTCGACCTCGACATCCGCCTTGTCCGTCTCGTCGATCAGCAAAACCGTGGGCTCCGTAGCCCGAACCGCCTTCAGCAAGGGCCGCTCCAGCAGGAACTCCTCGCCGAAGATGTCCTCATCCGTGCTGGTCGCCTGGATCCTGAGCAGTTGCTTCTTGTAGTTCCACTCATAAAGCGCCCGAGCCTCATCGAGCCCCTCATAACACTGCAACCTCACCAACCGCGCCCCGGTGGCCTCCGCCACAGCCTTGGCGAGCTGGGTCTTCCCCACCCCCGCCGGCCCTTCGGCCAGCAACGGCTTCCCCAGGGCGGCGGCCAGGTACACGGAGGTGGCGATGGAGTCATCGGACAGGTACCCGGCGGCGGCGAGCCGCGCGGACACATCGGCGGGCGAGTCGAACATAGCGCTCCTGTCGAGGCGACGAACCCGGCTGGGCCGAACCTTATTCTAGTAGATGCGCGGTCCGGCTATCGATTCGCGCTAGGTGGGGAGGACCGGTATATTCCTCTCTGCAAGCGCCGCTAGCTCAGTTGGTTAGAGCAGCTGACTCTTAATCAGCGGGTCCGGGGTTCGAGTCCCTGGCGGCGCACCACCTCTGATCAGGCCCGGTTTCCATGGTGGAAGCCGGGCCTGATCTTTGATGGCGTGGCGAGGCCAGGGTGAGCGAAGAGCAGCCCGACGCCCTGTGGCCCTCCGGCCTGGCACTGCTTCGGGGCACAGCCACCACGGTGACGGGACCAATCGCTCCCAGGTGGTCAGCGTCCAGCCTCGCGCAAGAGGCGAGCTACGGCTTCGGCGAAGTCACGGGCGACCTGCGCATAGGTAGCGCCCGCCAGCACGGCGGGAATGCCAAGCTGATCCTGGATGACCTTGAGGGTCGCACCCGGCGGACACTGTCGAGACCGGAGGACGAAGCACCGGTTACCGCGGCCGTTGGTGGCGAGCTGGGGCGGTGAGCGCCGAGCTGACGTCCGGTTTGTGGATTCCGCCGGCCGCAGCGCTTGTGGATGTGACCGGTGACGGGCATGGAGACGCTCCAACCGTGAAGGGGTAACGGCGAGTGGATCGTGGGGATGTTTGCGATGATGATGAAGAGGGTCGGGTCTAGCGAGGGAGGTGAAGTGGGTGTCCTACAGCCCGAAGCTGGCGGCGGCGTTGTCGGGTGCCACGCTTCGCCAGCTCGCGCATTGGCGTAAGGCCAGTTCTGGCCGTGGCGCGGTGTTGGTACCGGAGATCTCGCCAGTGCGTCCGGTGCTTTATTCGTTTCGGGATCTGGTGGCGTTGCGCACGTGTGTGAAGCTGCGCAACGACGCTTCCTTGCAGAAGATTCGCCGGGCGTTGGACACGCTTCGCGACGACCTGAAGCAGCGTGAGCACCTGTCGGCCTACCAGTTGGTGACCGACGGTTCGACGATCTACTTGGTCGAGCAGGGTCAGGCCACCGATCTGGTCCATCGCAAGGCCAATCTCGTCATCCATGACATGGTCGAGGTGTTGCGGCCGTTCTACCGCGATGGACGGCACATTCCGGATCTGCTGCGTCCCCGGGAGCACGTCACAGTTGATCCGGCGGTCCGCGGTGGAATGCCGGTGATCGAAGGGACTCGCGTGCCGTACGACGAGATCGCGGCGCTTCTGCGAGATGGTGTTCCGGCAGAGCGGATCGCGGAGTACTACCCGAGCGTGTCGGCCACCGCGGCGTTGGACGCCGCCGACTTCGCCGACTACGTCGACAGTTACGAGCCCCCCAGGGAGCAGCGTGAGGCTGCTGCTGGATGAGAACGTCCCCCGCCCGCTGCACCAGGTCCTGACGAGCTTCGTACTGAACCACGACGTCATCCACCTGCTGGATCTTCCTGGCTGGTCGGGCACCCGCGATGAGACCCTGTATCCGCGAGCCACGGCAGAGGGATTCCATGTGGTTCTCACCAACGACGGCCGGCAGATGCAGCGACCACGGGAAGTGGCCGCTATCGCCGCCTCTGGTCTGCACCGGATCGAATACCCGCACAAGCACCCTGGGGGTCGGGATAGGCACCGCGATCGCGACGGTCGCCGCTGGATTGCCGAGCGCGCTGGCGTTACTGGAAGAATCCACCGGACCCCGCCTGATCACGCTGCGAGGCGTCGACCCCACGGTAGCGAGCCGGCTGCGGATGATCGATCCTGCACTGAATCCGCCGAAATTCTGGCCTACGTCTCCGTAGCCTGGCCAGACCGTGGCAACGAGAGCCCCACGCACTCGGATGGCTGTGGTTCGCTGTGAGCCACGCCAAGATCTTCTTGTGACCGGCTATAGCCCGATCTCGGGGACCGCGATTATCGAGCCCTTATTGGTCAGGTACTCTCGTACTCTGCCTTCGCAGGAGAGCAGCCGCCTCGTCTGCGTGCATGCTCAGCCGCCCGGATGGGCTTCTGGCTGGTCCAAGCGTTAGTGACTCTTAGTCAGCGGGCCCGTGGGGCGAGTTCCTGGCGGCCCACCCATCCCGCGGGCGTGCGACGATCCTGGCATGTTGCGCAGTCTCGAGATCAGAGCGACCCTGTCCGAGCTTGAGAACGCACATCGTGATCACGTGTTCTGGGAGCCCACGATCGAGCTGAGCCTGGACTGCTTCATCTGTGAGCGGGTGGGCCGGACGACGGGGATGGAGCTGGGGGACGAGCGGGCCGTCTGCGTCAGCGGAAGGGACTACAAGCACTTCACCGCGGCACGGATCTCGGCGTTCGACGTGACCAGCCAGGACACTCTGCTGACGGTCAGGACCGTGGTCGACTTCTGGTGGGCGCCGTTCCAGGATGCCAAGCGGGGCGGGGAGGCGAGGCCCCTGAGCCGATGGGTCCGGCTGCACTACGGCTGGCGCTGCCCCCACCAGGAGACGTCGGGCAAGGGATCGATCCAGACGAACATGCGTCGCCCTCGGAGTGCGCGGTGCGGCGCGTGCGACACGGAGATCGCGGTGGACGCCGAGGTTCCCTCGATCCGGCTCCTGGTCTGAGCCCAATGGCTGAGTGGTCTGCGTGCGGCATGATCAAGACAACCCACGAACGAAGCGACTGGAGATCGTCTACATACTGCGGGTGCCAGCAGGCCGGTTGACGCTATCAGCGCGCGCATGCCAGGAGCAGACCTCTCGCTCCATACTCGCCTCCCTTGGTAAACGATCTAGGTTCTGGTGGACCGCGCACGTTCCTTGAGGGCCTTCCTGGTCTGGCGGGCCCAGGTCCCGCTGACGCCGTACAGGATTGCCTCGGCCCGATCGGGGTCGAGCGCGCACAAGACGATGGCGGCCTGATCGGGGTTGAGTGTGCGAACCAGGGAGGCGATCCACGAAGGGTGAATGCATCCGAGCACCGGCTGGGCGCGGGGACCGAGAGCTTCTATCATCGCAGCGGCCTGGGGTGCGCTGACGCGTGGCGTCCGGTGGCCTCTGGAGGAGGTGTAGGTAGAGGTGAGCATCGCCGCGAGCTCGTCCGACGACATCTTCGCGAACAACGCGGCTCTACTCGTCGGGGGGATCGCTTGCGCGATGTCGGCGGCGAACGCAAAAGATGAATGACGGAAGAGCTCGATGACGTCATCCAGTTCCATGGCTAGGAGGATGGCGACCACATTGGATGCCGGATTGACGGTTGAGCCGCCCACAGTGCCAAAGAACTCGTCCATGATCTCGGCGAAGGGGTTGGCGCTCCATTGCTCGAGTATTCCCGCGGCCTCCTGTCGAGGCAGGTCGCTGAGCACCCCGGCGGCCGCTTTCGGCCGTATCGCTCCCAGTATGGCGATGGTCAGGCTAAAGTCCGCCTTTTTCAGGACCCGCCCGAGCCATAGCGAGTCCGCCGCCTCCAGGAGAAGGGGGAGGTGATTTTTGTGAAAGACCTGGATGAATCGACAGGCCAGCGACTCGTCCATCTCGGGAAGGACGGCCAGAGTCTTCTCAGGCGGCATGGCCAGGACTCGGTCCGCCGCGCGAGGGAAGTCCATGAACCCCAGCAGCAAGGCAGCGCGGCGTGGCGGCATGTCAGCCAGGGCGCGAGCGGCCTCATGGATGGGAATGCAGGCAAGCTCGTGGGCGACGGTGGTCAACGACTGTTCGTGACTGTTCTGCACAACACGCACTCTCTCAAGGGAGGGGAAGCGCACCAGGCGCAGCGAGAATAGCCGGGACGGCGCCGCCGCGGAAGGCGAATCGGGCGAAGGGATGCGGCCGTCTGCCGCCACAGAAGAGCCGAACCTACTCAGACCCCGTGTTCGACACGACTGGTTGATTTCTGGCTTAAGCACTGGGACCACCTTGTTGATACCCGGAGCTGGTCCTACCAGGAGGTCGTTGGAGCAGTGAGTCGCATCCGTTTGATGGTCGTGTGTCCGGCTCTGGTAGCACGGGCGAAGGACTAACGCAGACGGTCGAAGGTGCTCTTGGGGTTTCGTCGAAGTGGGTGTCGCCTCGCCAGCGGGCCAGGAGTTGTTCGATCTCCTCTGGGGTGGCGGAGGAGTACTCGTGCCAGCGGCTCCAATGCTCGTGCGGGTAGCCGAGCAGCATGTTCAGCAGGTGGTTGACGGCATTGTTTTGCTCGGTGGGGTGGTCGGTGTACGGCCATGCCTGGGCGATCACGGACAGTTCGTCGCGGCTGAAGCCGAGGAGGGTGTCGAACTCCCAGCCGGGGAAGAACGGGTCGTCGACCGCGGCGTTCAGGCATTCCTCAATGGTCTGCAGATCGCGATCACTCAGGGATTCGATGGCGCCCATGGACCGGATGGTCTCGCTCGGTCGCGGTTCGGGCCATGCCGGGCCTCGGGGCTCGGCATGGCCCGGTTCGCTTGCCACGGAAAGCTACTTGTCGTCGCAGAACACCGTGGTGACGAGGTTCTGCAGGGCCTTCGGGAACTCGGTGGCCACGTCCGCCGCCGCGTCGCCGCTGGTGATCGAGGCGGTCAGGGTCTTCTTGCCGTCGGGGGTGCTGTACATCAGCGCGCCGTACCCGTTGTTGCTGCCGTTGTGGTTGACGACGATGCCGTCGCAGTTCGGGCCGGTGTCCTGCACGTACAGTCCCAGGCCGTAGCTGCCGAACAGGCCCGCGCTTTCAGGGTGTGTCCTGCGCATCTCGGCCAGCAGCCCGGCCGAGAAGAGGTGGCCCTTGTTCAGCTCGGAGAAGTACGTCTGCAGATCCTTGGTGGTGGAGATCATCTCGCCCGCGCCGGAGATCCAGGACGGGTTCTGGCGGGTGACGTCGATCACCTTCCACTGCTGGTCGTCGTCCTGGTAGCGGTAGTACGCGTGGGCGTACGGCGCGGGCATCTCCGAACTGGTGCCCGGCACCAGGGTGTTCTTCAGCCCGAGCGGCGCCAGGATCCGCCGCCGCATCTCGGTGGCGTAGGAGTGCCGGGTGACCTTCTCGATCAGCAGCTTGGCCAGCACGTAGTTGACGTTGGCGTAGCTCCACTTCTCGCCGGGCTCGTACTTGGGCGCCTGGGTCAGCGACAGCCGTACCAGCTCATCGTCTGTGTACGTGTGGAACCGCTTGGCCACCCACTCCTTGCCCGCCCAGGGGATCAGCGACACCGGCGTGCCGTCGGGGGCGAAGTCGAAGGTGTAGTCGAACAGCCCGGTGGTGTGCTGAAGCAGCCTTCGTACGGTGATCTCCCGGTTCAGCCGGTACTGGGGCAGGTGGTCTTCCACCGGGTCGTCGAGCGTGATCTCGCCCGCGTCCACCAGTTTGAGTACCAGGGTCGCGGTGAAGTTCTTGGTGGCGCTGCCGATCCGGAAGTGCCCGTTCGTGGGGGGTTTGGCGGAGGTGCCGAGCTCGCGTACGCCCACACTGCCGGCCCACTCGCCCCGCTCGTCATTGACCCGGACCTGCATCCCGGCGGCGACACCCGAGTCGACGAACGCCTGCATAACCTCCAGCAACTCCGGCCGATCCTGCGACCCGGCTTCGCTGTCCGCGGATTCCTGACTTGTGTTGACGCCCTCTGAAGTGTTCATGGCACTCACGATGCTCGGCCTCCCTGACACAGGACCGTCGCGGCCCTGACACGGCCCCCTAGCGGGAGAACAGCTCCCGCACCTCCTGCGGCGCGCAGGCGAGGGCGGCCTCGTCGGGGTCGGCGCCGGTGACGTGGGGCACGTGGACGACGATGTCGTACGCCTGCGCCGCGTTCACCGGCGCGTAGTACTCACCGAGGCCGGCGCGTTGCACGGCGGCGGCCCGGACGGCGGCGGCGTCGGCGGGCGGCAGCCGCCGCAGGTCGGCGGCGAAGGGACCGGCGTGGCTGGCGTGCATGAGCGCGTCGAGGCTGCCGGGCTCCGGGGCGGGCATCGGCGCGAACACTTCACCGGCCATGAACGCCGCGGCGTCGGAGTTGAGGGCGTGGCCGGTTCCCGACGTGGTCCCGATGACGAGGTAGTCCTCGCCCAGCCGTTGCGCCAGGTGCATGCCCATCGGGGTCACGGGGTTCATTCCGGGCAGGGCGGCCGGCCCGCGCTGGATGTGGGCGTTGTGGGCGGCCACGACGATCCGGTCGTGCCTGCGCAAGATCTCCTCGACGGTGTCGGCGATCTCGGCGTCGCGGTTGTAGAGCACGCTTTCGTGGTCGCCGCCGGTCATGCCACGGACGACGGAGTCCAGGGTGAACGCGTGCCGCATGGAGCGCATCGCGCGCTCGTACGCCTCGGCGGAGGTGCGCCCGGCGTACTCCAGCCGCCGTCCCTTCATCCGCGCGACGAGCGCGGCGAGGCCCGCCGTCAGCGCGTTCCTGGTCTCGGGCGGAAGCTGCGCGTAGGCGGCCATGGCCGCGGGCGCGACAAACGGCGACGTCGCGGAGAAGGCGGCGGCCGTCTCCACGACGTCGGTCGCGAACCCGGGATCGGCCTGCGCCAGGAAGGCGAGCACGGCGTTCAGGGCGGGCAGCGGGGAGACGTTCTGGCCGCCCAGGTCGATGCCGTAGAAGCCGATCGGGCGCTCGGCAGAGGCGTTATGCTCGCGCATCCACTCCAGGTGGGCGCCCATCTGCCGCCATAGCCCCATCAACGAGGTCAAACCGCTCGCCATGACCTCGCCGAGCCGGTCCTCGTCACCGCCGTGGACCCAGGCGTCGGCACGCCACCCCTCCGTGTAGCCGGTCTCCATCGCGTAGGCGCCGAAGCCGTGCCGCTCGGCCAGGTAGCGCAGGAGGCGGTGGCGCAGTTCGTAGAACTCGCGGTTGTAGTGCGCGCTCTCGCCTATCGCCACGACCCGCGCGTCCCCGATCGCCTCGTCCAGCCACTCCAGGTCGTCCAGCGCGGCGGCCGGATCGAGCGTGCGCAAGGGGATCACCGCAGCGTCACTGATCATCGCTACCTCCAATAGTCCCAAGTTTGGAAACAGTACCATTTATGGGAATATTGGCTATGGACACGATCGAGTTGATCTTGCATCCGGTACGGCTGCGCATCATGTGGGCCCTGTCCGGCGGCCGCACCCGGACCACGACCGAACTGTGCGAGAGCCTGCCCGACGTGCCCAAGACAACCCTGTACCGCCACGTCGCCCTGCTCGCCGGCGCCGGGTTGCTGGAGGTCGCCGGGGAGCAGCGCGTACGGGGGATGATCGAACGCCACTACCGCCTCCGCCAAGACGCCCTGCGGATCGACCCCGAAGCGGCCAAGGCCATGACGAACGACGATCACCGCCACGGCTTCGCGGTGTCGATGGCGGCGCTGCTGGCCGAGTTCAACGCCTACCTCGACCGGCCGGGAGCCGATCCGGCCGCCGATCGGGTGGGCTACCGGCAGGGCACGCTGTGGCTCAGCCCGGAGGAGATGGAGGAGGTCGCGGGCGAGTTGCTGGAGGTGCTCCGGGCCCGTGCGGGCAACGGCCCCGCACCGGGACGCCGGCCGCACGTGATCAGCGCGATCTTCTTCCCCACGGACGAGAGCCGGTCGGCTACGCGTCCCAGGTGACCGGGAGGCTCTTGACGCCGTAGATGTCCGCCGTCTCCGGCCGCAGTTCGACCTCCCCAGCCGGTACGGCCAGCCGCAACGAAGGAAAGCGGTTGACCAGCGCGGGAAGGGCGACGCGCAGCTCGACACGGGCCAGTTGCTGGCCCAGGCACTGGTGGATGCCGTGGCTGAAGGCCAGGTGGCCGCCGTCCTGCCGGCGCAGGTCGAGCCGGTGGGGGTCGGAGAAGCGCTCGGGGTCACGGTTGGCGGTGGCGTACGACAGGATGACGGTCGTCCCGGCCTCGATGGTCTGGCCGGCCACCTCGACGTCCTCCAGCGCGATCCGCATGAACTGCTTGGCCACGGTCAGGTAGCGCAGCAGCTCCTCGACGGCGGAGTCGGCGAGCTCGGGGTCGGCGCGCAGGGCGTCGAGCTGCTCCGGGTTCTGGAGCAGGGCGAAGGTGCCGAGGGCCAGCATGTTCGCGGTGGTGTCGAACCCGGCCGAGAGCAGGATGAGGGCCATGCCCTTCAGCTCCTCGTCGGTCAGGTCGGTGTCGAGCAGGTCGCTCAGCACGTCGTCGGTCGGGTTGGCGCGCTTGGCGACGACCAGCTCGGCCAGGTACTGCTGGACCGCGGTGTAGGCGGCGATCAGCTCGTCGTCGTCGACCTCGCCGCCGAGGAACTTGTCGATGTTGTCCTGGAAGACGGCCCGGTCCGCGTACGGCACGCCGAGCAGCTCGCAGATGATGACCGACGGGATGGGCTTGGCGAAGGCGGTCACCAGGTCCACGCCCGGACCGGCCTTCTCCATGGCGTCGAGGTGCTCGGCGGTCACCTGCTCCACCCTCTCGGTGAGCTGGCGCATCCGCCGTACCGTGAACTTGCCCACCAGCGGCTTGCGGTAGCGGCTGTGCTGCGGGTCGTCCATGAGGAGAAACTCGCCCGGCGGCGCGGGCGGGACCTCGAACTCGCCGAAGTCGACCAGTGGGTGGTGGCGCATGAGCTCCTTGCGCGAGCTGAACCGGGGGTCGCCCAGGATCGCCCGGACCGCGTCGTACCCGGTGACCAGCCAGCCCTGATGCCCGTCAGGGAAGGGGAAGCGGCTGATCGGCCCGTGCTCGCGCGCCTCGACCAGCTCCTTGGGCGGGTCGAAGGGGCAGCCGGCCTGGCGTGCGGTCGGCATCGTCGCGACGGTGTAAGGGGCTTCGCTCATGTCCGGTTCCTCATCTCGCGATACTGCGGGGTCGTCCACACCCTCGCCGACCGCGCTGACACGGGACCGTCACCGTGCTGACACGAGCCGATCAGGACAATCCCGGCTCTAGCCACAGAAAACACGTTGCCGCAGGTAAGCACGACGAAGTATGGTCTTGCGCTCGTGATCAGAGTGGTGGAACGGGTCCTGCCGGCCCGACTGGGGACGGGGTTCCGCTGGTTGCTGGCGTCGAGCTGGCTGACCAACCTGGGTGACGGCCTCGCCGCCGCCGCGGGCCCGCTGCTGATCGCGACGCTGACCCGCGACCCCCTGCTGATCTCCCTGTCGGCGCTGGTGGGCTGGGCACCGCAACTGCTGTTCAGCCTGTACGCGGGCGTCCTGTCGGACCGGCACGACCGGCGCAGGATCGTCATCGTCGCGAACCTGGCCAGGGCGGTGGTGCTCGCGGCCCTCGTCGTCCTCCTGGCCACCGGCACCGTGACGGTGGCGACCGCGCTGATCATGCTGACGCTCAGGGCCGTGGCCGAGGTGTTCGCCGACAACGCCACGACCACGCTGACGCCGACGATGGTCGAGCGGGACGACCTCGTCGTGGCCAACGCCCGCCTGGGCACCGGGTTCATCACGCTCAACCAGCTCGCCGGTCCGCCCATCGGCGCGGCGCTGTTCGCGGTCGGGTTCACCTGGCCGTACGCCAGCCAGTTGCTGCTGGTGCTGGCCGGGGTCGTCCTGGTCAGCAGGATCAGCCTGCCGCCGCACGGCCGGCAGCCCGGCGACCCCAAGCCCAACACGACGCGCGAGCTCGTGGACGGCTTCCGCTGGACCATGAGGCACGCGGCGGTACGCACGCTGGCGCTCACCATCCTGATCTTCAACTTCACGTTCGGCGCCGCCTGGTCGGTGCTGGTGCTGTACGCCCAGGACCAGCTCGGACTCGGTGAGATCGGCTTCGGCTTGATGACCACCATCGGCGGGATCGGCGGCCTGATCGGCACCGCCCTCTACGGCGCCATCACCCGCAGGGTCAGCCTCGGCGCGCTGATGCGGATCGGCCTCATCATCGAGACCCTCACCCACCTCGGACTGGCCCTGACCCATTCCCCCTGGGTAGCCGGCGGCATCTTCCTGGTCTTCGGCGCCCACGCCTTCATCTGGGGCACCACCTCGGTCACCGTCCGCCAGCGCGCGGTCCCGCGCGAGCTGCAGGGCCGGGTGGGCGCCGTCAACACCATCTGCGTCTTCGGCGGCCTGGTGGTCGGTTCCCTGATCGGCGGCCTGCTGGCCACCCGGTTCGGGGTGGCCGCGCCGTTCTGGTTTGCCTTCGCCGGATCCGCGGTGTTCGTGGTGGCGTTGTGGCGCCAACTGATGCACATCGCCCACGACTAGGGGTTGGACAGGCGGGTGCTCAGCTCGCCGGCGATCTTCGCGGTGATCCGGCCCGCGAAGTCGAGCTCCTCCAGCAGCGCGTCCGTCCCGGCCGGCCGTACGGCTCCCGCCGACGCCGGCCGTTCCGGCGTGAACCAGTCGCGCACGGCGTCCGGCTCCCAGTCGGAGATCAGCACCCGCCCCGCGGAGGTGGCGGGCACCCTCCCACCCCACCCCGTGGAAGGCGGGCGAGGGTGACTCGCTGAGCAGGGTGAGCACGTCTCGCCGCCTGGTTACCTGAGGCGGGCGAGCAGGTCGTCGAGGACCCGTTCGAGCGCCTCGGCGTTGGCCGGGGTGAACCAGGTGGTGCGGACGCGTTCGTTGCTTCCCTGCGGGGTCTCGTGGTCGGCCGCGAGCCGGGGCAGCGAACGGCCCTCGTCGCCCAGCGACCGCCCGACGCCCTGGAAGAGGCCACGGACATAGCGCTCCGCCGCCTCGGCGGGTACGCCGTGACCGACGGCCCACGAGGCCAGGGTGGTGAGGTAGGCGTAGTGGGTGGTCAACGTCCCGGTCAGCGCGGAGAAGACGTTGAAGGACGCCTCGTCCTCGACCGGAAGGGCTCCGCCCAGGCGCTCGAAGAGGGCGTCCGCCTCCGGGTGCGAAGGGCAGGTCACCGTGACCGAGTCGCGTTCGCGTACCGGTGGCAACGGGATCGCCCTGACCACCGGGGCGTCGGTGGCGAGCGTGCGGCGCAGCTCGTCGATGGAGACCCCGGCCAGCAGGCTCACGACGATCCTGTCCGAGCCGACTCGCAGCCCGGCCAGCGCCTCCTGCCGGTCGTGCGGGCGTACCGCGAGGACGACCAGCTCGGAACCGTCCACCACCGCCTGGTTGTCCGCGCACACCCGCACACTCTCATACCGCTCCGACAGTTCCGCGGCCGCGCGCGCTCCCCTCGGCGACAGGAGCACCTCGGGCGCGTCCTCGACCCCCTCGCACAGGCCCGCCACGATGGCGCGCCCGATCTCGCCCACCCCGATGATCCCGATACGCCGCATGTTCCCGAGCCTTCTAGGAGCCGAGCGGGATACGCAGCGACACGGCTCCGCGCAGGTCGAGCCAGGCCGCCTCGGGCCCGCGTACCAGGCGCATCACCACCTCGTCGCAGCCCGGACAGCGGGCGACCAGCCCCGGATCAGGACCGTGGACCTTCAGCCCGGCCACCGGCCCGACCAGTCCGCACGAGGCGCACGTACCCGTGGCCGCGGACACGTCCACGGCGAAGATCTCGCTGAGCGGTCCGGCCATGGCGTTGCCGTCGAGATGGGTCATGAGGACGCTCCAAAACGCTCGGTCCTGATACGTGCGGGGTCGTGGCCGAGGCCGACCAGCAGATCGGCCGCGGCCTCGACGAACCCGGTCGGCCCGCACACGAAGCAGTCCGGGCCGGGGCCGGGCAGGTCGGCGGCGCTGATACGGCTGCCGCGCACCCGGGTGTAGATCAGCGACACCTCGACCCCGGGATCGGGTTTACGCAGCTCGTCGGCGTAGAACAGGTTCTCGGGCGAGCGCAGTGAATAGACGAGCTGGAACGGCGTGGCCACACCCGCCGCCCGCCGTCCGCGGATCATCGCCATGAGCGGCACGATCCCGGCGCCGCCCGCGACCAGCAGAACCGGCGCGGGGTTGGCCGGACGCCACACGAACCATCCCCCGACCGGCCCCCGGATCTCCAGCTCGTCGTCCGGCTCCATGACCTGGGTGAGGTAGGGCGAGACCTCGCCGTCCTCCAGGAGCTGGACGGTCAGCTCGACGCCGTCGGTCCCGGCCAGCGAGTAGCTGCGCCGGGCCGTGTAGCCGTCGTCGGCGGTCAGCCGTACGTCCACGTGTTGTCCCGCCAGGTGGCCGGGCCAGTCCGGCACCTCGAAGACCAGCGTACGGGCGGTGGCAGTCTCGTCCCGCGTCTCGACCAGTCGTCCCGGCCGCCACTTAGTCATCGGCGTACCGCTGCTCGCGCCACGGGTCGCCGTAGTTGTGGTACCCGGCCGTCTCCCAGAAACCGGGATGGTCCTGGTTCAGCAGGCGGATGCCGCGTACCCACTTGGCCGACTTCCAGAAGTACAGATGCGGCACCAGCAGCCGCGCCGGTCCCCCGTGCCGGGGCTCCAGCTCCTCGCCGTCGAAGCGGTGCACGATCCACGCCTTGCCGTCGAGCAGGTCCTCCAGCGGCAGGTTCGTGGTGTAGCCGCCGTAGGAGTAGACCAGCGCGTACTCGGCCGCGGTCTCCACATCCTCGAACAGCACGTCCAGCGACACGCCCTGCCAGGTGGTGTCCAGCTTGGACCAAGTCGTCACACAGTGAATGTCCACCGTCGGCGTCTCGGCCGGAAGCGCCATCAGCTCCTCCCACGTCCACCGATGCACCTGCTCCGCCTCGGTGTCGATGGCGAACTCCCACCGATCGAGCGGCACCCGCGGAGTGGGCCCAGCCGACAGCACCGGAAAGTCCTCGGTCAGATACTGGCCCGGCGGGAGCCGATCATCTTTTCGTTGCTTGCCGCGGAAGCCGCGGGAGAAGACGCTCATGTCTCACCATCACTTCGCTCTCCGGATCAGTATCCCCGATCCTGATCTGGGAGCTTTGGTCCGGGTGCTGGAGTGCCATCGGGCCAGATACAGGTGGACGAGGCACCAAGGTAGAGATGGTCACCCTCGGCCCAGGTGAGGGAGAGCTTGAACCCCTCAGGACGCGACTCCCCGCTCAAGTTCAGGTTTCCACCACCTCCGGCGGCGACTATGCGATGACCTTGCGACTGCCAGAACAGCCGCACCTGCCGAGAGACGGCCAGGTTTTGATCTTTCGGGACATCGCGCAGCCAGTAGGCGCGGCTCACGATGATCTGCTCCTCAGAGGCACCTTCGCCTGCACAACCACTTGGCGCGTTGAAGGAAGGGAGCACCTCCAGCCGGGGCTTCGGAGTTATGGCACGGACCGTTTGGTTGATCAGCTTGTCAATGAGACCGATTGCCTGAGTCTGAGTAAGTGTGGGTTCGCTGACGGCGCATCCCGTCAGAAGAAGAACAAACGCAAGTAGGACACGCGGCACATCGTCACCTATTCGATCTGGAGGCAAAGTTGGGGTCGATCTCAGGCATCAGAAGCTGAGGCTGGTCACCCCGAACCGGAGGCGGGGTGATCTGGTCGTATTGCCCATTGATGAGGCGGCCCATATTGCTCAGCGAGGCTGAGTCGGCGTCCCAGTAACAACTGTGGGCAGCCGTGTAGACCTCTCGGCCCACGGGGAATCGGCGGGCACCAAACGAGGCGTCGCCTGGATCCGCTCCGAAACTGCCTAGCGCGGCGACTGGGTCTCCACCAGCTTCGCCGACCCAGACGTGTCCAGGATCCACGCCAAGCTCACGGGCATGGCGAACCCCAACGCCAGGACTGCCGACGAAAACGAGCACGTCGGCGAATTGCCCTGGCCTGAGTGTGGCTGCGTGCCCAGTGGTCAATGAGCCGTAGCTGTGACCAATGACCACTCGGCGTGCCGTCCGAGATGGCTCATGGGAGGCGCGGAGGCCGTCAGCGAATCTGGCGAGTTCCTCGCCGCCCTTGGCCGCGGCGCCTTCGAAAGCGACGGACTTGGCCGGGTCGAACAGGCCAGGGTCGATTTGGGGAGCGTCATACCCAAGCCAGGTGATCGATGCGACCGTCTTATCGCCGCTGGTGGCGTCGGCTTGGCGCCAAAGAGCGCGGGCACGCTCGAGGTCGCCGTGGGCGGCGTCTAGGCCAGACGTCAGTCCGGAGACGTTGGTGACGGTGACGTCGGCAGTGTCGGGATTCCCCCACGAGACGATCAGGCGTCCTTGCCCGGCGACATCGAACGCCAGCAGCAGGGGAAGCGGATATCCCTCCACCGGTGCGATCTTCTGCTCGATGTACTCGATTCTGCGGAGGTGGCTGGCAATTCGCTCCCAGCCACCGATAAGGAGCGGATCGCGCAACTCCACGAGCTCAGCGACGCCACGGTTCAGAGCATCAGTGAGCCTCGCCTTCTCGGCACTCAGCCAGCGGCGGTTGGCCCGATCGCGGGCGATGGCCGGGAGTCCGTTGAGGGAGCCGAAGCCTGGCAGGTTGAGGAGGGTGTCCTGGTTGGTGGTGTGCCACCAGGCGTTCACGCGGGCCGCGAGCCCCGCGTCCCCTCCACCTTCCTGTACGGCCAGCAGCCCCCGAACCGCCTCCGCGTCCCCCGCCGCCACCCGGCGCAGGAACTGTTCCGTCTGCCCGGATCCAGGAGCATGGGCGCCGAACAGGTCATAGGCCGCCAGCCCGGCGGGAAGCGTGGCCCAGGGGACGGCGCGCTGGATGCGGGACAGCCGTTGCCGCAGGTCCTGGCCGCTTTCCAGAGCCCAGCCCGCCACGTGGCCGAGGGTGTGGCCCGGGTAGGAGGACAGGCCGTGCGCGGCGAGTTCGGCGCCCAGGCGGGCTCCGGCGGGCGGGAGGGTGTGGGCCGCGTGGTCGAGGGTGGAGATGAGCGAAGTCATGGCACGCGGGTCGATGCCCTGGAACGCGCCCGCCGGTGCGGCGGCGCCGGTTGGGGAGGTGGTCACGGTGGGGGCCGGGAGGGTGGGGCCGCCCTGGCGTACGACCGCGTCGGCCAGGGCGCGCGTCGCGGTGGACAACGCGGACTGGAGTCTGGTCCGGTGGCCGGAGAGGTCGGCCGTGAACGCCGGGGCGCCGCCGCCGACCCAGGTGTGGGAGTGCATGAGCCGGGCCGCGGCGTCCAGTGCGGCGTGGTGTTCGACGGCCAGTGCCGCCACGCGTTTGAAGGCTTCCAGCGCCGCTGCGTACTCCGCCATGACCGGCTCAGGATGGCAGGCCAGGCGCCTGTTCCTCAGGCGGTCAGCGGCTTGCCCGGATTCATACGTCTTTAGCTATCGCCCGGATATTTCCACTTATCGCGGCCGTTGTCGGGACGTATCATTTTTCGCAACGGGGCTAGGGAGGAATGCGGATGGCCGATGAGGACACTCTCGTCGATCTGACCAATCTGTCGTTGTCCGAACTCGCCGAACTCGACGGCGTCCTCCTGGAAAGTACGGTGAGCAGGCTGGTCGGCGGGTGTGGTTCGACCGATCGGCTCTGGCAGGACGAGCAGTCCGTGCCCCCCAGTGGCGCATGAGCTCGGCGTTGCCGAGCTTGACCAGCTCGCCCGGGGGCGGATTTCCGTCGCGCTGACGGAAAAGCTGGCGGACGCCGAGCTCAGCAAGCAGAAGCTGCTGTTCGAGGCGGTGCGCCGGCGCAGCGGTGGGGAGTCGGTAAGGGGTGTTCGGCTGCTGGCGGAGGTCGAGCGGGAGGATCCCCGGGTGGTGGCCGAATTGCTCGCGTTGCCTCAGGTCGGGGTCTGGGCCGTGGAGAGCCTGCAGCGGCTGCGGCGGGGGGACGTCGCGGACATGGGGTTCGTGGAGCGGCTCGCGGCTGCGGGGGCGCTGAGGCTGGGGAAGGCCGGGGTAGAGGTCCGGGGGCTGCCGCGGATTCAGGCGGGGAAACTGTCGGTTGTTCTTGACGGCGAAGAGCCATATTTCCGGATATTCGGGGAGTGTGAACGGCCCGATGCCAACCGTTGGCAGGACGGCCTTTCCGCCGCCTGGGAATTGTTGCGGCGGCTCGACATCCCCTGCACCGACGCCATCGCGGCCGGGGTGACCACGCTGGTTCCGTTGCGGGCCGGGCGGTTCGTGAGCGCCACCTCCGCCTGGGCCTGGGGCGCGATCGCCATGTCCGCCCCCGACGACCCCGTACGGGTGGCCGAGGCCCTGGTGCACGAGTTTCACCATCTGGCGCTCAACGCGGCCGACGACGTCACCCGGATGACCCGGCCGGACGACACCTCCATGTGGCGGCCTCCCTGGCGGGCCGGGCCGCGTCCGCTGCTGGCCACGCTGCAGGGCTGCTACGCCTTCACCGCGGTCGCGGGCTTCTGGCGGGACATGCTGCGCGCCGGGCCGCCCGAGCAGGCCGGGCGGGCGCGGGCGCGGCTGGAGCGCTGGTCGGCCGGTACGCTCGCCACCGCCGACGCCATCGCCGACGCACCGGGCCTGACCCCGGCGGGACGGCAGATCGTGTACGGCCTGCGGGACCGGCTCCGAACCCCGTAGCTCAGTCGCTCATCGGCTCGATGTCGAGGTTGACCCGGGTGTACTGTTCGGCCAGCCGTACGTCGGGATGGTCGGCGCTCTCGGAGGCGCCGAACCCGGCGAGAGCCTCCTCGCGCAGGGCCCGCGCGCCCTGGGGGTCGCGGTCGCCGGTGCGGTCGAGCGCGAGGTTGGCCATCGTGGCGAGCGTGAACCAGTGGGTGTCGCCGCGCACCTTCCTGCTGTGGGCCAGCGTCGCCTCGCCGATCTCCCTGGCCCGGCCGACCTCGCCCATCATGGCCAGGTCGCTGGCGAAGTTGTGGGAGGCCACCAGCGAGGACGGGTGCGCCTCGCCGAACTGCGCGACGAAGCCCGTTCGTGCCCGTTCGTTGAGCTCCATGGCGGCCTTGGGGTTGCCGCGCAGGCGCAGCACGACGGCGAGGTTCGCGCAGGCGGCGAGGGTGTTGGGGTGGTCGGGGCCGGCCACGTCGGTCCAGCCCTGGACGGTGGCCTCGCCCAGCGCCTGCGCCTCGGCGAGGTTCTCGACGGCGCGGTGGTCGTTGACGGCGTTGGTGGCGGTCTGCAGGCTCTGCCGGTTTCTCGGGCCGAGGATGCTGTGGTGCAGCTCCAGGGCGCGCACGCTCTCCCTGACGGCGTCCTCGCGATAGCCCGCGCGGCGCAGCGCCACCGCCAGGTCGTTGTGGGTGAGCAGCCGGAAGACGGTCCAGGCGTCGCCCTTGTCGGCGAGGATCCTGCCGATCTCGCGGATGGCGTCGAGCGACTCCTCGTAGCGGCCGAGCTGGCGCAGGTCGCGCGAGTAGCCGAACCGGGACCGGAGCGTGTCGGTGGCGTCGGGGCCGACGGTCTGCTCGCGCTCGCGCAGGTTGTCGCTGTCGTACTGCAGCGCCTCGCGGTAGCGGCCGAGGCAGCGCAGGTTGATCGCGATGCTGTTGCGCACCTGCAGCACGACCTGGTCCTCCTCGCCGAAGACGCTCTGGTAGTGCTGCAGCAGGTCCTGGACGGTGGCCAGCGCCTGGGCGTAGTCGCCGCGCAGCCGCAGGCTGATGCTGTGGTTGCGGACGCACAGCAGGTAGACGGGGTCGTCCTCGCCGTAGTTCGCGCGCAGCCTGGTGAGGGTGTCGTCGGTCAGCGCGGTGGCCGCGTCGGCCTCGCCCCTGGCCCGCAGCGTGTCGGCCACCTGTACGGCCAGCGCCAGCGTCTGCCGGTCGTCGGGGCCGAACAGTTCCCGCCACAGTTCGAGGGTCCCCTGCCCGAGCTTGAGGCACTCGGTGTAACCGCCGCGGATGCGCAGCCGTTCGACCTGATTGATGATCAACCGGCGCACGTCGGGATTGTCCGAGCGCGTCGCCTCGCTCGGCACCAGGTGCTGCCGGGAGCGTTCGTAGGCGACCTCGCTGTCGTCGCGGGTGGGGTTGCCGGGGTCGGAGGCGGCGAGCAGCGTGTGGGCCCCGTGGCGGAACTCGGCGGCCTCCTCCGGGTTCTCCCTGAGCACCTGGTCCTTGGTCACGGCCTGCACGACGCGGTGGAGCTGGACCACGTTGCGGGCGGCGTCCATCTTGATCAGGGAGAAGCGGGCCAGCTCGCGCGCGGCCCTGCGGTAGGCGGTCGTGCCGCTCAGCACGCCGTCGAGCGGGGCCGGCAGACCTCTGGCCACGGTGGGCTGGACCAGCAGCTCGGCGGAGATCGGCTCGGGCGAGACGAAGGCCAGCAGCTTGAACAGCGCCTTCGCGCCCAGCGACAGCCGCGCGCAGGACAGGTCCCAGGTGGTGGCGACCGCCTGGGGGTAGGGGATGTCGAGGGCCTCGGAGACGACCGAGCTGGCGCTGGCGCGGAACAGCTCGATGTACTCGGCGACCGACATCCCGGTCTCGCTGAGGTACGCGGCGGCGTGCTCGACGGCGAGCGGCAGGTTGCCCAGCTCCGTGGCCAGCCGCAGGGCGTCGTCGTCGGTGGTGGCGCCGTTGCCCGGCACCCGCTTGCGCAGGAACGCGACGGTCTCGTCCGGCTCGAACTCCGAGACCTCGATGCCGCCGACCTTGAGCACCCGGTGCCAGTGCTGGTCGCGGGTGGTCACGATGACGTGGCCGCCGCCGCGCGGGATGTAGGGGTACACCTCGGCGGCCGTCTGCGCGTTGTCGAAGATCAGCAGCCAGGCGCCGAACGGGTCGCGGCCGCGCAGCGCGTCGAGCACGCGCTGGATGGAGACGTCACGGTCGTCGGTGTGGAAGTCGTCCAGGCGCATGCGCTTGCCGAGGGCGATGAGCGCGTTGATGATGGTCTCCTCGCGCTCGGCGCGGATCCACCAGACCAGGTCGTAGTCGCCGCGGAAGCGGTGGGCGTACTCGGCCGCCACCTCGGTCTTGCCGATGCCGCCCAGGCCGTAGACGGGCTGGGGCGGCTGGTTGAGCAGGGCCGTGGCGTCCCGCGTCAGCCGTTCGCGCAGTTCGGCCAGGACCCTGGCGCGTCCCGTGAAGTTGGGGTTCCTGAACGGGACCTCTCTGCCCCAGACGACGTGGCGGGGCCGGGGGGCGGGGTCGCCACTCATCATGTGTCACCGTCACAGGCCAGTCGTAGCGGCATCCGGCCTCCATGCTAAGCCCGAACGCCGGGGCGAATGGAAGACAGCTCGAACGTGTCTGTAACACAATGCTGGCAAGGGCAATACGACATAAGGGATAACGTGAGAGACCTTGACCGCTGACCGATATGCGGAGGTTTGGGACCTACTAGTCGAGGATCTCAAGAACGGCCGCTGCATCCCTTTTCTCGGAGCCGGAGTCAGCGCCGAACACCTGCCGCTCGGCGGCCGGCTCGCCGCCAAATGGGCGGAGAAGCTGGGTTGCGACCTGCCCGGCGCGCGAAACCTGTCCACCGTCATGCAATTCGGCGCGACCATGCGTTTCGGCGATGGCACCCGGCTGAAGCAGGCTTTCGTGGACGAGGAATTCTCCCGCGCCACAACACCGAGCGCGGCCGACCGATACCCGCTGCACGCCCTGTTGGCGAAATACCCGCTCCCCCTGTACGTGACGACGAATTACGATGACTTCATGTACCTGGCTCTTCGGCAGCAGGACAAGGAGCCAGAGCGGGACCTGTGCCAGTGGTTCTCCCGTGACCCGGAGGACTGGACGGCCAGTCCGTTCAGGTCCGCGCGGTATGCGCCCACGGCGAAGCGTCCGCTGGTGTTCCATCTGCACGGGCACCACAGCCTGCCGCAGTCCCTCGTGCTGACCGACGACGACTACATCGACTTCGGCGCGCGGCTCGCGGACGGCACGCAGAACACCACGCTCAACCGCGGCAGCGGCGTCCAGGTGCTGCCCCGTGAGGTCCGGCGGATGCTGCGGACGATGCCGATCCTGTTCCTCGGCTACTCGCTCAGCGACTGGAACCTGCTGGTGCTGTTCCGCACGCTCACCCGCGACCTCAGCCACAGCCAGATGCGCGAGCACATCAGCGTGCAGATGCTCCGGCCGCAACTCACCGAGACCGAGCGGGAGTACACCAATCGCTACTTCGAGGCACAGAAGATACGGGTTCTGTGGGAGACTCCAGAATCGTTAATCCAGAGGCTGGTGTAGCCGGGTGAGGCTGATGACCGACAACCCGTACGTCGGCCCACGCCCCTTCCGCAGGGCGGAGGAGGCGCGGTTCTTCGGGCGGCAGACGGAATCCGACCAGGTCGCGGGCGAGTGGCTGGCCGAGCGGGTCACCGTGCTCCAGGGACCGTCGGCGGTCGGCAAGAGCTCGCTGCTGAACGCGGGCGTGCTGCCGCGCCTGCCGAGGGAACCGCAGATCAAGGTGCTCCCCGTGGGCCGGGTGGCCCGGCAGTCCGCGCAGCCGCTGGCGATGGCGACGCCGTACAACGCCTACAGGTACGCCCTCCTGAGCACGTGGTCGGGGCCGGATCAGGTGCCCGATCCCGGCACCGAGCTGCTCGACTTCCTGCGCCCGCACGCCGAGGGCGCCTCCAACCTGCTGATCGCGATCGACCAGTTCGAAGAGCTGTTCACCTCGGTGCCCGGCAAGAACGAGGACCGTCTGGAGCTGCTGCGCGGGCTGGGCGCCGTGCTCAGGGAGCTGCCGGTCAACCTGCTGATCGTCATCAGGGACGAGTGCCTGGGCCAGCTCAGCGTCGTGGAGGCGGAGCTGCCGTACGCGCCGGTCCAGCTCCGGCTGGAGGGGCTGACCAGGCCGGACGCCGTCGAAGCGGTCACCGGGCCGTTGCGCGGCACCCCCCGCGGCTTCGCGCCCGGCGCGGCGGAGGGGCTGGTCGACGCGCTGCGCACGGTCACCTACACCGACCGCCTGGGCCGCACCGAGACCATCGTCTCCGACCGGGTCGAGCCGCTGTCGTTGCAGATCCAGTGCCACCGGCTGTGGGCGGCCCTGGACGACGACCTCCAGGTGATCACCGCCGCGCACTGGGCGCCCGGCGGCGACGCCGCGCACGTGATGGCGGACTTCTACCTGGAGGCGGTACGCGCCGCCGCCGACGAGACCGGCCAGCGGGAGCAGGCGGTCAGGTCGTGGCTGGCCGAGACGTTCATCACCGAGCACGGCACCAGGGGCACCGCCTACCGCGGCATCACGATGACCGCCGACATGCCCAACGCGCTCGCCGACGCCCTGGTCGTGCGCCACGTGCTGACGACGGAGGCGCGGGCCAACGCCGTGTGGTACCAGCTCTCGCAGGACCGGCTGATCGCCGTCGCCCGCCAGGCCGTCACGGTACGGCGGGCCGAGCCGGGCCCCGGCCTGCCCGCCGACTACCGGGCGGCCGCCGAGACCGCGCTGGGAGTGGGCGACTTCGGCTCCGCGCGCAGGTTCGCCGAGGTCGCCGCGGACGGCTACCAGCAGGCGGGCGACGACCTGCGCCGGGCCCACGCGATGGCGCTGCACGGCAACATCGCCAAGGCCGAGGGCGACCTGCCCGCGGCCGTGCGGAGCTTCGACGCCGCCTGCTCCGAGTTCGAGATCATCGATGACCAGCGCTCGGCGGCCAGGATGCGTGGCGAGCTGGGGCGGATCTATCTGGCCATGTCCGATTTCGCCGCGGCGGAGGAGCTGCTGCGGCTCGCGACGTCCCAGCTCCCCGAGGACGCGGAGCTGCGGGTGGAGCTGGGCAGGGCGCTGTGGCGGCTCGGCAGGCTGGTGCGCGCGGAAGCCGTACTGAATCAGGCGCTCGACCTGAGTCCGGCGCTCGCGTCCGGCTACGTGGAGCGCGGGCTGGTCAGGAGGGCGCTGCGGGAGGTCGGCGGGGCCGTCGCGGACCTGCGGCAGGCGCTCGCGCTCGGCGGCCTGACGCCCGGCGACGAGGCCCGCGCCCGCTCGGCGCTGCGCGAGCTCGAACAGGGCTGAGCGCTCAGAACAGCGTGAGCGGCGGCTCGTCGGCGACCGGTTCGGGCAGGGGCGCGAGTTCGGGCAGTTCGGCGCGCACGTCGTCGTGGAAGCGGCGGGCCAGGGTCAGCGCCGCGTCGTTGTCGGGGGTGTGGACGAAGACGGTCGGCGAGCGGCCCTCGCGCAGCCAGGTGGCGGTCGTCTCGACCCAGAACCGCCAGCCTTCGACGGTTCTGGCGGTGTCGTCGCGGCCGAGGTAGCGGACGATCGGGCGGGCGGTGAGCGCCTGCGAACGGCGGGGCACGCGGGGCTTCTTGGTCCACGCCTCCCGCTCGGCGTCGCTGGTCGGCGGGCTCTCGAAGAGGGTGACGGTGTCGAAGGGCACCCATTCGGCGTCCAGCTCCCCGAGCAGCCGCTCCAGGTTCGCGGCGGACGGGACGTGGTCGAAGAAGGCGCGGTGCCGTACCTCGACCGCGTAGCGGTAGGCGGCGGGCATGCGGCGCAGGAACGTGGCCAGCACGGCCAGGTCGGACGGCGCGAAGGAGCCGGGCAACTGCACCCACAGCGCGTGGGCGCGCGGGCCGAGCGGCTCGATCGCGTGCAGGAAGGCGCGGACGTGGTCGCCGACATCGCCGAGCCGTCCTTCGTGCGTGATCGTCCTGGGCAGCTTGACCACGAAGCGGAAGCCGGCCGGGGTCTGCGCGGCCCAGGTCTCGACGGTGGCGCGGTAGGGCGTGGCGTAGAAGGTCGTGTTGCCCTCGACGGCGTTGCACCAGGTGGCGTAGGAGCCGAGCCGGTCCTCCTGGGGCAGCCCCCATCGGGCGTGACTCCACATCGCGCATCCCACGTGTAGATCCATATGTCCGACGTTACCGGCCCGTGTACGCCTCCAGCCCGCCGATCAGCAACGTGACGGCGTCGTCCCAGGCGTCGGGACGTACGCCGCCGGTCGACTCGGAGAAGATGAAGCCGCTGACGAACGAGCTGAGGATCTCCGCCAGCCGGGGCACGTCCTCCTCCGGGACCCCGGCCAGGCGCAGGAGGCGGTGCAAGACGTCCCACATCCCGCCCCGCCGCGTGCTCATCACCTCGGGGTTGTTGAACACGTAGCGCCACAGCGACGGGTGCCGGCGCGCCAGCTCGCGGTAGGCGTCGCCGAGCGCGCGGATCTGGTCCTGCCAGGGCAGGCCGTCGTCGGGCGGCGGCGCGAGCTGGGTGCCGACCCGCAGGCAGATCTCCTGCATCAGCGCGGTCTTGTTCTCGACGTGGTGGTAGAGGGACATGGGGTTGACGTCCAGCTCGGCGGCGAGCTTGCGCATGGACAGCCCCTCCACGCCGTCGGCGTCGATCAGCCGCCACGCCGCGGCGTAGATCTCTTCCCGGGTCAGAGGGGCACCCCTCCGCGCGCTCACTGCCATACGCCGTATGGTAGCGTCCGCCATACGGTGTATGGCTGACCCCTTGGAGTGACCGATGATCCCCTCACCGCCTGGTCTGCCCCTGCTCGGCAACACGCTTCAGGTCCCGGCGCACGCGCCCGCCGCCTACTTCGACGAGCTGGCCGCCCGCTACGAGGAGGGCCTGTTCCAGCTCGACCTCCTGGGCCGCGAGGTCCTGTTCGTCTACGATCCCGACCTCGTCGGGGAGCTCTGTGACGAGAGCCGCTTCTACAAGGGCATCGAGCCGCCGCTTCTGTTCCTGCGCGACCTGGCGGGCGACGCCCTGTTCACCGCCCGGCACGACGAGCCCGCCTGGGGCCACGCGCACCGCATCCTGATGCCCGCCTTCGGCCAGCGCTCGATGCGCGCCTACTTCCCGCAGATGCTGGAGGTCGCCGACCAACTCATCGACTCCTGGGCCGCCCGCCAGGGCCAGGACCTGCCCGTGGCCGACGACATGACCAGGCTCACCCTGGACACGATCTCGCTGACCGGTTTCGGCTACCGCTTCCGCTCCTTCGACCGGCCCGAGCTGCACCCGTTCCTGCGCGCGATGGGCTCGGCGCTCACCGAGGCGATGCTGCGCCTGCGCCAGCCGCCCGTGGTGACCAGGATGCTGCGCAAGCGCGAGGAGGGTTACCAGCGCGACATCCAGACCATGCGGGCGCTGGTCGAGGAGGTCATCGAGCAGCGCACGAAGCGGCCGAGCGGTGCCTCCGACCTGCTCGGGCTCATGATGGAGGCGACCGACCCGCGCACCGGCGAGCGGCTGTCGGAGGCGAACATCCGCGACCAGGTCATCACCTTCCTCATCGCCGGGCACGAGACGACCAGCGGCCTGCTCTCCTTCGCCCTGTACAACCTGCTGCGCGACCCGCACACCCTGGCCAGGGCCTACGCCGAGGTCGACGCCCTGCTGCCGGGCGACGCCCCGCCGACCTACGAGGCGATCATGAAGCTGGACGTGATCCCGCGCGTCCTGGAGGAGACGCTGCGCGTGTGGTCGCCGATCCCGGCCTTCTCGGTGACGGCGTTCGAGGACACGGAGATCGGGGGCGCCTATCCGGTGAGGGCGGGTCAGCAGGCCGTCATCGTGCTGCCGTCGCTGCACCGCCACCCGAAGGGCTGGGACCGGCCGGAGGAGTTCGACATCGACCGCTGGCTCCCCGAAAACCGCAAAAATCACCATAAATCCGCATACAAGCCCTTCGGCAACGGCGAGCGCGCCTGCATCGGCCGCCAGTTCGCCCTCACCGAGGCCAGGCTCGCGCTCGCCATGGTCCTGCGCCGCTTCGCCGTGTCCGATCCCACCGCGTACAAGATCCGGACCAAGCAGACCCTCACCCTCAAGCCGGACGGCTTCACCGTGCGGGTCCGCGAGCGCCGCCCGCACGAGCGCGGCGCCGCCCAGGAACCCGTCACCGAGCGGCACGAACACCGGCAGGACCTCGCGGTCACCGGCACCCCGCTCACCGTCGCCTACGGCTCCAATCTCGGCACCTGCGCCGACCTCGCCGAACGCCTCGCCGAGCGGGCCGGCCGCGCCGGCTTCTCCACGACGCTGACCACGCTCGACGACCTGCGGCCCCCGGCCGAGGGCCTGCTGCTGGTGATCGCCTCGTCCTACAACGGCCGGGCGCCCGACAACGCCCAGCGCTTCGACGCGCTGGGAGAGCTTCCCGACCTTTCCCGCGTACGGCTGGCCGTGCTCGGCTGCGGCAACACCCAATGGCCGACCTACCAGGACTTCCCGCGCCGGGCCTTCGACAAGCTGGTGGCGGCGGGAGCCGTACCCCTGGTCGAGAGGGGTGAGGCGGACGCGGACGGCGACTTCGACGGGGACGTCTCGGCGTGGACGGCGCGGTTGTGGACGGCGCTCGCCGAGGAGTACGCGGCCTCGGCGGAGGCGGCCGGGCCGCGCTACACCATGGAGGTCCTCACCGAGGCGGAGGTACGGCCGGCGGTCGTCTCCGAGCGGGCGGTGCCGCTGCGCGTGGTCTCCAACGAGGAGCTGACCGGCGACCCGTCGGGCCTGTGGGACTTCTCGAAGGAGGCGCCGCGAGCGGGCGTGCGGTCGATCGTCGCGGAACTCCCGGAAGGCGTCGAATACGCCGCGGGCGACCACCTGGCGGTCTTCGCCAAGAACGACCCCGAGCTGGTGGAATGTGCGCTGCGCGTGCTGCGTCTCCCCCGCGACCAGGTGGTACGCCTGCGCGCCCAGGCCGCCACCCACCTCCCGCTGGACACCCCGGTCACGGCCGGGCTGCTGCTGACCGACTTCGTGGAGCTGCAGCAGGTCGCCACCCGCGCGGACCTGTCCACGCTGGCCGCGCACACCGCCTGCCCCTGGACCACCCGGCAGCTCGGCGAGCTGACCGCGGACTACGCCGAGGAGATCCTGGCCAAGCGGGTCTCCGTGCTGACGCTGCTGGACCGCTTCCCGGCGATCGAGCTGCCGCTGCCCGCCTTCCTGGAGCTGGCCGGGCCGATCAGGCCGCGCTACTACTCCGCCTCCTCCTCGCCGCTGGCCGACCCGGGGCGCATCCGGATCACGGTCGGGCTGGTGGAGGGCGCGGCCTGGTCGGGTGCGGGCGAGTACCGGGGGATGGCGTCGGCGTACCTGGCGGGGCTGGCGGAGGGCGAGGTGTTCTACGGCTACGTACGCGTGCCCGCGCCGCCGTTCCGCCTGCCCTCGGACCCGGCGACGCCCGTGATCATGGTGGGGCCGGGGACCGGGTTCGCCCCGTTGCGCGGCTTCCTGGAGGACCGCGCGCTGCGTGGCGCCACCGGGCCCGCCCTGGTGTTCACCGGCTGCCGTCATCCCGGCCACGACTGGCTCTACCGCGAGGACGTGGCGGCGTGGGCGCCGGACGCGCACGTCGCCTTCTCCGCCCGCGACGGCCGTCTCGTCCAGGACGCGCTGGCCGAACAGGCCGACCGGGTCTGGGAGCTGCTGGAGCAGGGGGCCCACGTGTACGTCTGCGGCGACGGCCTGCGGATGGCGCCCGCCGTACGTGAGACCTTCCTCGCCATCCACCGGGCCAAGACCGGGCGGCCGGGCGAGGAGTGGCTGGCCGCGCTCGAGGCCGAGGGCCGCTACCAGCAGGACGTCTTCGCCTGATCCGCGGCGAGGTCGCCGAGCAGGTCGGACAGGACCAGCTCCTCCTCCACCCGCACGGCCCGCCGCCGCATCGCCTCGGCCAGCGGCGGGTCCCAGGGCGTGGGCACGGCGCGGCCCGCCAGCGGGGCGTCGCGGCCGGCCCGCAGGTAGGCCGCGGCGTCGTAGCGCCAGGGCGTGAACCCGGCCCGCTCGTGGACGGCGGCGGCGATCGCGACGCCGCCCCAGTCGAAGTCGCCGTGGTAGGCGAACGTCGAGCCGCCCTCGGCCAGCAGGTCGAGCAGCCGCCAGACGGCCGCGGACGGCCGGCCGTTCACGCAGACCAGGGGCGGGCAGGCGGCGCCCAGCTCGTCCGCGGCGGCGGCCACCACGACGGGGTTCTCGCACAGGCGCACCAGGCCCGCGGCGAGCGGCCCGGCGCGGCGTAGCTGGCGCAGCGTGCGCACGTGCGGCTCGCCCGGCACGGGGTCGCCGGGCAGGCCCAGACTCAGCACCAGCGAGGACAGCTCGTCCAGGTGCACGCCGACCGCCGCCCAGGCCGCGCGCCTGGCGTCGGCGCCGCCCTCCGCCGCGTACGGCAGGCCCGCCAGGGCACGCGCGGCCGACAGGGCGAGGGTGGCGACCGGGCGGCCGTCGTCCAGCGCGTGGGCGTCACCGCACGTCTCGGCGGCCAGCCGGCCGATCGGCACCCCGGCGGACGGCAGCCGCGCCAGCACCGCGACGAGCCGGTCGAGCAGAAGCCCTGCGCCGGCGGGCTCGGGGGCGAGCCTGCGTACCAGCCCGGAGGAGTCCAGCCACCCCCGCCACCCCAGCAGAGCCCGGCCATCAGAGGCGCTCCGGCCGGACAGGTGGGCGTCGAGGGTGGCGAAGGCCGCACGCCAGGCGGCCTCGCGCTCGGCCGCCAGCGCGGTCAGGTCGCGAACCGGCCCGCGCAGCACGGCGACCGCCTCGGCCAGGCCGTCGCAGGCGCCGCTGGCCCGCAGCACCCGGTCGACCTCCTCCAGCGAGACCGACAGCGAGGCGCCCGCCCCGGCCCGGCGGCCGAGCAGGATCTCCACCGCCCGCCGCTGGCCGTGCGTGGCGCCGGTCAGCGAGACCGAGCCGGTCAGCGGCCTGCCGCGTTCCATGCGGGTACGCGCCCTGTCCACCAGCCAGGCCAGCTCGTCCCCACCCAGAAGCCGGGCCAGCCGCTCACTCACCGCCCAGCCCTCCCGGCTCGGGCCGCTCGGCCCGGCGGCGTTCCCTGCCGTCCCAGCGCCATGGCGTGACCAGGACCGCGTCGATGCCGTCGCGCCGGGAGAGCTGGGCGATGGCCAAACCGGGCACCTGCGGATAGCAGCCCCACTCCCGCTCGCTGGTCATCACCACGTCCATGTCGAACGTGGCCAGCAGCCCGAGGCACTTGGCCCGCGAGTCGTCGTCCACCCCCGCGAACGCCTCGTCCAGCGCGACCAGGCGCGGCGCGTACGGGTTGCCCGCCGACTTGTAGTGCGCCGACGCGGCGGCGAACAGCGGCACCGAGGCGGCCAGCACCCGCTCCCCGCCCGAGGCGGGCCCGGTGGCCGGCCGCCACTGACCCTCCTGGAGCCGCTGGATGGCGAACTCGTGCCAGGCCCGGTAGTCCAGCGCCCTGGTCAGCGCCTCGCTCCAGCCCGCCGCCGGGTTGTCGGCGTGCTCCCTGGCGATCCGCTCCTGCAAGAAGGAGCCGACGGCGGTCCGGTCCTCCTGCGACCACGCGTCCACGGTCTGGCGGAGCTTGCCGCGTACGCGGTCGAGGCCCTCGGGGGCGTTCCTGGCGGTCTTCCACACCAGGCGCAGCCGCATGCCGGTGGAGGTGGGACGCGACTGGAGCTCCTCGTTCATGCTGCCGACCTCGGTCTCGGCCGCCGCGATGAGCTCGTGCAGCGTTCCGGCGACCTCGTTGAGCAGGTGGTTCTCCAGCAGTTCGCGCTCCTTGGCCGACAGCAGCCTGGCGCGGCCCGCCGTCTCCTCGGCCAGCGCGGACACCAGGTCGGGGATGTCGCGGGCCCGCCCCTGGAACGTCACGTCGACGATCATGACGCCCTCGGTGACGGTCAGGCCCGCCGAGTGTCCCTGCCTGGCCATGGCGTCGGACAGCAGCTTGTGCTCGTCGGCGACCTTCCGCTGCACGCGTTCCCAGGGGGCGTCGCCGTCGTCGACCGCCTCCAGGTCGGCGTTGACCGCCCGCGCGAGGACGACCGTGGGCGTGGCCGACCAGGTGGCGGCCGGGTCGGGCAGGTCGCGGCCCGGCAGCGCGATCCTGAGCAGGCCGGTCGCGGCGAAGGCGCGGAAGTCGCGCACCGCCTCGTCCCTGGCCCGCGTGGCCTCGACGATCTCGCCGGCCAGCCGTTCGCGCACGCCCTCCGCCTTGCCGCGCTCGGTCGCCAGCCGCTGCTGCCTGGCGCGGGCGTCGGACTCGGCCCGGTCGCGGTCGCGCAGCTCCTGCCGTACCTCCTCCAGGCGGCGGAACAGCTCCTCCACCGCCGCGCCCGCCGTCTCGGCGAGCGAGCGGTAGACCTCGGCCGCGGCCCGCGCCCGCTCGCCCGCCTCCGCGGCCAGCCGCGCCGTCTCGGCCAGCCGCCCGGCCGCCAGCTCGACCTCCTGCGCGGCCTCGCGCTCGGTCTCGCGGGCCGTGCTCAGCGCGTGTACGGCCGGCCACAACCTGGCCAGCTCCAGCCGGTACTCGGCCAGCGCCGCCCTGATCTCCCCCAGCGGCCCGAGCTCGGCGGGCAGCCCCACGTCGGCGGCGAACTCGTCCGCCCCGGCCTGGGCCGCGTCGAGCTCCGCCTGCCTGGCGGCCAGCACGGCGGAGGCGGTCAGGTGGCGCTCGTGGATCGTCGCGCGGCGGTCGTGGGCTCCCGCCAGCTTCACGTGGGCCTCGCGCAGCGGGGCGGCGGCGGGCTGGGCGCGGTGCTCGGCGGCCAGGACGGCCTGCCGTACCGCGAGATCCTGCTTGTCGCGGTCGAGGTCGTCGGCCCGCAGCGTGGCGTCGGCGAGTTCCTGGGCGAGCGCGGCCAGGCGGGCGCGGCGGGCGGCCTCGCGCGCGCCCTCGCCGATGTGGTCGGCGCTCGCCTTGCGCCAGGCGCCGGCCAGCAGGCCGTTGACCCAGCGGCCGTCGGTGGCGACCCAGGTCGGCGAGCCGGGCCCGAGCCCGATCCCGGCCAGCACGCCGAGGACGATCGCCTCGTCGAGCGAGGCGGCCTGCGGGTCGGCGCGGTCGATCGCGGGGCGCAGCACGTTCGCGCAGGACGGCCCGTTCACCCTGCCGCGCAGGATCACCGCGTCGCCGGCAATCAGCTCGGCCTGCGGGGTCACCCACGCGTCCAGCAGGCCCGCGGCCTCAAGGGCGGCCTCCAGGCCCGCGCGGTGGTCGGCGGGCACCCCGTCGGCGAAGTCGACGACCTTCCACAGCGGTGCCCCCGGCCGGGTGTCGCCGCGCGGGGCGCGCGTGTGCGGGGGCGGCGGCGCGTCGTGGCCGCCGGCCTCCAGCCGGGCGATCTCCACGGCCAGCTCGTCGGCGGCCGTCCTGGCGGCGTCGAGGTCGGCGTCCAACTCGGTCTCGCGCCTGGCGAGGGCCGCCGCGGCGTGCCGCAAGGCGTCGTCGAGCGCGGCGGCCGCGGGGTTGGGTCCGGCCGCGTTCTCCGCCCAGTCGCGCACGGCGGCCAGCACCTCGTCGCGGTCGGTCACCCACAGCTCGCTCAGCCCGGCGAGGTAGCCGGCGTAGGACTCCAGCAGCTCGGCGGCCCGCTCGGCGGCCACCTGCCCGGCCAGCGCGATCGTCTCGGCCGCCTCGGCGAGCTCGCCGGTCAGCCGGTCCACCTCGGTCCTGGCGGTGGCGACCCCGGCGCCGGCGTCCGCCACCGCGCGCAGCAGGAGCTCCATCTGGGCGAGGGCGTGCTCCTGACCGGCCACCGCGTTCTCCGCCTCGCGCCTGGACTCCGCCGGCTCGACGCCCGCCCGGCCCGCCGCGTCCACGGCCGCGCGCCTGATCGCGTCGTGCTCCTCCTGCGCCCGCGCGGCCTTCTCGCGGGCCGTCTCGGCCCTGCGGGCCAGCCGCCCGGTCTCGCCGTCGGCGCGGCTCAGCTCCTCGCCGGTGCGCCGGGCGTGCTCGGCCAGCCGTCCGGCCTCCTCGCGCGTCTGGTCCAGCCGCTCCGCGTCGCGCATCTCCGGGCTCTGCTGCAACGCCGTACGGCGGGCGTCGAGCAGGTTCTTCTCCGTGGCCAGCTCGCTGAGCAGGTCGTCGACCGACTCCAGCTCGGCCTCAGCCGCCGACTGGCGCAGCTCCGCCTCGGCCAGGTCGCGGCCCAGCCTCTCGTAGCGGCTCTGGGTGTTCCTGGGCCCCGCCGCCTTGCGCTTGGTGGCGGTGGCCGCGTACGTGCGGTAGTGGTCGAGGAAGAGGGCCGCCGCCTTGCGCGCCTCGTCCAGGCCGCGCAGCGCGTCGCGTTCCTCGTCCAGGCCGCGGAAGGCGTCGGCGACCGTGGCCAGCAGCGTCGAGCTGAGCGGGGGCAGCGCCTCGGTGAGCGCCCTGGACAGCAGCTTCTCGTCCGGGCGTTTCGACAACTGCGGCTGGCGTAGCTGGATCAGCAGGTTGACCAGCGCCTCGTAGCGGTGCTCGCCCAGCCCGAACAGCGCCTCGTCCACCGCGCGGCGGTAGTCGGCGGCCCGGTCGTAGACCATGCCGTGGCCGTCCACGGCCTCGCGCAGGTTCTCCCTGGTGAGCGCCACGCCCGTGGGCGAGAGCAGGCTCAGCCCCGCGCCCACGCGCTGCGGGGTGACGAAGAACCAGTGCCGGACCACGCCGCGGTCCCTGACCGCCTTCAGCCCGCAGCCGATCGTGCGGAACTCCTCCCCGCCGTCGGCGGTGCGGCGGCCGAACTCCAGCCAGGTGTAGCCGAGCCGCTCCGGATGGGGGTGCTTGCCGCCGAGCAGCAGGTTCCACTCCATGCGCTTCTGCCGGTCGCCGTCCGGTTCGACCCGGTGCGAGGTCAGCTCGCCGTCCAGCAGGAAGGGCAGGGTGAGCGCGAGCACCTTCGACTTGCCGGTGCCGTTGTTGCCGCGCAGCAGCAGGCGGCCGTCGTGGAAGTGGAACTCCTCGACGTCGTAGTAGAACATGTCGATCAGGCCCGCGCGCAGCGGCTTCCAGCGCTCCGCGCCGGGGGTGGGCAGCATCAGTTCCCCTTGACCGTAGGCGGAGCGAGCGCGTACCGGGAGATCGCCGGCAGGCCGGTGACCCGGCTCTCCTCGACGGTGGCCAGCCGCAGCGCGGTGAGCTTGCCCAGCGCCACCGCCAGCAGGCCGTCCTCGGCGCCCGGGTCGGTGACGCCCTTGCGCCAGAACGAGGTGTGCGCGGCGGCCGCCTGCCTGACGAACGCCTTCAGCTCGTCGATCGAGGCGCTGCCCAGCGTGGCCAGGCGCTCGGCGACCAGCAGCGTGACGTGGCCGTCGGTGCGCTGTTCCGGCAGCCGCACGTCGGTCAGCTCGTCGTCGGGGTCGACCATGGCGATGCCCTCCGCCCTGACCTCGGCGACCAGGCCCGTGGCCTGCTCGATCCTGCGGATGATCGCGTGCCGCTGCGAGGTCAGGTACGCCAGCTCGTCCGCCGACAGATCCTTGAAGTACAGCACGGGGTCGTCCAGCAGCCACCTGGTCAGTTTCCGGCGCATCGCCTGGTTGCGCAGGTCGTCGGTGTCGGCGTACGGCTCGGCCGTCAGCTCGGCCAGCCGTTCCTCGAAGGACTCCGCGGTGATCGTGGACGGCCCCCGCAGCCCGGTCAGCAGCCCGGCCAGCACCTTGCGCCGCACGTCGTAGAGCACGTCGCCGGTCTCGGCCAGGTACGCCTCCTCGTCACCGGAGACCCGGTCGAGCACGCCCCAGCCCAGCAGCGTGCGTACCACCGCCACCAGGTCGCCGCGCTCGGCCCTGCTGTCCAGCGTGAACGCGTGCTCGGCGCCCGCCTCCAGCACCTCCTCGGCCAGCCTGCCGAGCGTGGTCTGGGCGTCGGCGCGTTCGAGCACCGACAGGGCCAGGCAGAGCACCACGTAACGGCGCCGCCCGAACGGCTCGCCCGCCCTGCCGAGCGCGGGCCGGGTCGCGTCCAGGGTGTCGGGCACCGCCTTGAACAGCCGCGCCGACTCCGAGTCCACGACCAGCCGCCAGCCGGTCTCCCTGGTCAGCCAGTCGCGCAGCTCGGCGGTGTGCCGCCGGACCAGGACCAGCTTCTCCGGGTCGCGCAGCAACGGGCTCATCAGCAGGGCGCGCAGCGCGTCCTGGGCCTGGGCCAGCTCCTCCTCCGGAGTCACGCGACCACCGTGATCTCGATCACGTGCTCGGGGCCGGTCAGCACCCCGTCCTCCGTCTCGATCGCGACCATCCCGCCCTCCGGCACCAGCGTGAGCCGTACCTCCATCGAACCGTCGCCCGTCGTGGTCTTCACCTCGGTGTCGTGCGGCCCTCGGGCCGACAGCGCGTCCCCGAGCAGCCCCAGGAACAGCCGGAACGCCATCGGGTCCAGCACGCCGAGCCGCGAGAGCAGGACGGGTCCCTCCGTGCGCAGCCGCTCGCGCGCCGCCGCCGTCTGCGCCGCCTCCCGCTCGGCCTGCTCCAGCAGAAACCGGCGGGCCTGCGAGCGGTCGGCCACCTTGTTGGGCCTGCCGCGCCGTTCATAGGATCCGGTACGGCGAAGCTGCGGCGAGATCCGGATCGGCGGCGCCTGCGCCCAGGGAGTGGAGGCGGGGACCTCGGCGATCTCCTGCGGCGGGATCGTCAGGTGCCGGGCCGGCGACAGCCCGAACGCGGCCCGCCAGAGCCGGTGCATCGACGCCTCGTCCGGCGCCTCGGCGAACCACCTGGCCAGCGTCCTGAAGTCGGCCGAGCGGTCGGAGCGGCCCGATCGCCGCTCGTTGAGCAGGCCGACGGTGTCGATGAGCTGCTTGATCGCGGTGACCGCCGACTGCCGCAGCAGCCGGGCCTGCGACGGGTGGCCGGCGTCGCGCGAGACGAACCAGTCGCGCAGGCCGCGCCACCTGTTCTCCCAGCCGGCCAGCACCTTGGCGTACTCGGCCGCGGCGTCGCCGTCGTCGGGCACCGCGTCGGCGGCCTCGCGCCGCGCGGCCGTCTCCAGGAGCGCGTGCTGGCCGAGCTCCTCCAGTTCGAGCAGGAGCCTGGCGATGCGCGCCCCGGAGTTGGCCAGTTCGGCGATGAAGCGGTTGATGTAGTCGATCAGCCGCTCCTTGTAGGCGATGAAGCCGTCCACGTCGCCGTCGGCGAAGTCGATCGCGCGCCGCAGCGAGGCCATGAACGCCCGCGCGTTGTCGGCCAGCGACGCGAACCGCTCGGCCAGCGAGATCAGGATCAGGTGCACGGCGGCCGGGTCGGGGTCTTCCTGCCCGCTCAGCGCGACCAGCGCCTGGAGCTGGTCGGCGATGTCGCCGAGCGCCACGGCCTGGAGCTGGCCCCGCCGTCCGATCGCCTCCTCGTAGAAGGCGATGGCCTGCTCGGCGGCCTGGCCGGCGGCGGTGAGCTGGAACAGCAGCCGCTTGCGGTGGAAGTCCTCCACCGACGACACCCTGCCGGTGTCGGCGTCGGCGCGCAGGTTGCCCCACTCGACCAGCTTCCTGAGCGCCTGGGCCAGTTGTTCGTCGCTGTCGCGCCGCAGTTCCGCCGCGACCTCCTCGGGCCGCAGGTGGACCACGAACCGCTCCTTGGCCCGCGCGAACGCCACCAGGATCTCCCGGTAGAACGCGGCGTTGGGCGCGCTCAGGTGAGCGAACGCCTGCGGTTGCTGGGGACCGGGAGCCATAGGTCTAGTGTGAACAATTCCCCACGGGTGGCACACCGATTGACCCGCACCGTATCCATCATGCGATCAACCGCGCTCCGTGCTATGGACCGGTCGAGCGCCGCGGCGGCGGCGCTGACGGGCTCACATCCGGTGGAGTTCCCTGGCCGCGATACGGGCCAGGAGCTCGACCTGGGTCGTGCTCAGCGCCGCGGAGGAGGTGGCGCGGATCATGCGGGGCGCCAGGTGCGGCTTGAGCAGGGTCAGGCCCTCGGCCGTGAGCAGGCCGCCTCTCGGCATCATCCCGCAGTGCACCGCGATCATCGGGGTGATCGTGACCGGGATGCCCGTCTCCTTGGTGAGGAGTTCGGCGAACGCGTTGCCGGTCTCCACCATGCTCTTGGCGACCTTGGTGCCGAACTTCTCGCCGAAGAACAGCCGGCCGCCATAGGAGGCGATCTCGGTGTCCGGGCTCCACGACTCGTTGTCGATGATCCACACGCCGCCGGGACCGATGACCAGATGGTCGATCGAGGCCTGCCCGCGGATCGCGCGGCCGTCCAGCACGCGGTAGCCGTGCTTGGTCAGCGCGCGGCGCAGCGCCTTTCCGGTGATCGCCTCACCGCGCCGGCGTCCTCGCCAGACCGCGGTGGCGCGGAACTGCGCCCAGTACCAGTACCAGTCGGCCGCCGCCACGACGCCGGCCAGGCCGAGCGCGTAGACCGCGGGGAAGGGCAGATCGAAGCGGATCGCCAGGGCCAGGCCGGCCGCGAAGCCGACGGCCGCCTTGATCGCGCGGTTGCGCCTGCGGTTTCTGGTGTCTTCCCTCCAATACTTCTCGTAGTACCACTGGGGCGACGACCCCGTGAACTTCGGGTCCTGCTGCACATAGATCGAGCCACCAGGCACGGCAAAACTCCCCGAGTCGCTAGGAAAAACCTGGATCTGCCACGCCGGAGATCCCTCGCCAGGTCACGTGATACCCAATATCAAACAAAGGCCACCCTAAGGTGAGGGAAATAGCACCGCGAATCACGCACGAGACGCTCAACCGACCAGTCGGTATGCTGGGGTTCGTGACGGGGAAGGATGAGCCGGTACGCCGGCGGCTGCTCGGCGAGGCGACGAGGCTGTTCGCCGAGCGCGGGTTCGAGAGCACATCGGTGCAGGAGATCGTGGCCGCCGCCGGAGTGACCAAGGGCGCCATGTACCACTATTTCGATTCCAAGGATGACCTGCTGCATGAGATCTACGCGCGGGTTCTGCGGATGCAGATGGAACGGCTGACGCAGATCGCCGACGAGCGCCGCCCGGTCGTGGAACGGCTGCGCGACGCCGCCGCGGACGTGGTCGAGACCACCACCGCCAACCTCGACGATTCCAAGATCTTCTTCCGGTCGATGCACCTGCTGGCCCCGGAGACGCAGAAGAGCGTGCGGGCCGAGCGCCGACGCTACCACGAGCGCTTCCGGGACCTCGTCACCGAGGGCCAGCGCGAAGGGCTCTTCCGCGACGACATCCAGGCCGAGATCGTCGTGGACTTCTTCTTCGGTTCGGTGCACCACCTGGGCAGTTGGTACCACACCGACGGGCCGCTGTCGGGGGCCGAGGTCGGCCGCCAGTTCGCCGAGTTGCTCCTCACCTCGCTCAAGCCGTGACCCCCTCACCCATGGACAACTGCCGAAATATGCGCATCATCTAAGTCTTTGTGAAGACGGATCCCGAACACCTCGGCGGCTACTGGATAGCCGGACGCCTCGGCAGCGGCGGCCAGGGTGTGGTCTACGAGGCCTACGACGACGACGGCGAACGGTACGCGCTCAAGGCGCTGCACGCTCCGCCGGACCTTCGTGAGGTCGAGGCGGCCTGCCTTGTGCGGGGGTTCTGTGTGGCCCGGGTGCTGGGCCATGGGGTGGACGGGGGGACTTCGTACGTGGTGAGCGAGTTCGTCGCCGGGCCCAGCCTGCGGGTCAAGGTGGGCGAGTCCGGGCCTTACCAGGGGGACGACCTGCGCCGGCTGGCCACCGCCGTCGCCACTGCCTTGACTGCGATCCATGAGGCGGGCGTGGTGCACCGGGATCTCACGCCTGACAACGTCCTGCTCGGGCCCGACGGGCCTCGGGTGATCGACTTCGGGCTGGCTTCGTCCGATGGGCTGCCTGCTTCCGAACGTCCCGCGGAGGCCGATGTGGAGGCGTGGGGCCGCCTCACGCTCTTCGCGGCCACCGGCAAAGAGATCGGAGAGATCCGCCACACTCCCCAGACCGCCACACCTCACACCACCACCCCCCAGACCGTCACCCCCCAGGCCGCCACCCCGCAGTCCGGCGCAACCCGACAGGCCGGCGCCGTCCCACAGGCCGGCGCCGTCCCGGAGGCCGGTGCCGCCCTCGGGGTTGCCGAACTGCTGGCGGGGTTGGAGCCGCCGCTGCGCGATCTGGTGGCCCAGGCGCTCGACGAGGACCCGGATCGGCGGCCGTCCGCCCGTGACCTGCTGCTGAAGCTGCTCGACGGCGCCGGCGACCCGCTGGCCGAGGGCGCCGAGACCGCCCGCGGCCTGCGCACCTCCACACCGGAGCCATCGCTGGGCGAACTGGCCGAGCAGGTCTACACGAGCCTGACCCAAGCGGAACAGGACGTCACCCCCTCGATCTTCCTCCACCTGATCAACCCGGACACCGGCACTCAGCCCGACGCCTCCACCGCCACCCAGGCCGACCCGCTCGCCGGGCCCGCCGCCGCGCGGGTCATCCAGAAGTACGTCCATGCCGGGCTCCTCCACACCACCCCCGGCCAGGACCGGCCCGACGGCGGCACCGTGACGCTCGCCCACTCGGCGCTGACACGGGCCTGGCCGCGACTGCGCGAGTGGCTGGAGGACGAACGGGCCGGGCAGTCGGGCCGGCGTGCCCTGTCCGAGGCGGCCGATGCCTGGCATCGCAGAGGACGCCGCCCGGCGGATCTGCCGCAGGGCGAGCGGCTGAGCACGGTTCTGGAGTGGGCGGCCGACGGGCGGCCTGGCCGTACGGAAAGGGAGTTTGTCGCGGCCGGAACCAGGCTGGCCGTGGTCAGGGCGCGGCGGCGAGGAGTGGTGGCGGGCGTGCTCGCGCTGCTGCTCGTCGGCGCGCTGGCCGCCACGGGAGTGGCGGTCTGGCAGGCCGGTACGGCCACGCACACGCTGGCCGAAACCACCGCAAAGGCGCTGGCCGGAACGGCGGGCTCCCTGCGGGCCGGCGAACCCGTGACGGCGCGGCAACTCAGCGCGGCGGCGTGGCGGCTGGCGCCGGTGGCCGAGGCGCGTTCGGCGCTGATGGCGGCGGCGACGGACCCGGTCCGCGACGTGTTCGCCGATCCCGACGCGGGGGCCGACTCCGTCTATGCCTTCGACCAGGCCGGGCGCTGGCTGGTGGCGGTGCGCGGGGGCACGGCGCGGGTGTGGGACCCGGTGTCCAAGACGCTGGTCATGGAGATCAGAGGCGCGGGCCGGTCGGCCCGGCAGGCGGCGCTGAACCCGGCGGGCACCACTCTGGCCGTGGCCACGACGGGTGATGTGCGGGTGTTCGACACGCGTTCGGGGGTGCTGGTGCGTTCGCTGCCGGTGAAGGCGGCGCTGGCGCTGTCCTACCAAGGCGACATCCTGTCCACGACCGACAAGTCGGGCCTGGGGGTGTTGTGGCGTGGCGACGGCGGCCAGGTGATGTCACGACCGATGAGCAGGCTGAGCACCGACGGGCGGCGAGTGCTGATCACCTCGGTCGCCAACCGGGTGGTCGCCCCCAAACCACCCGAGATCTGGGAGAACGGCGCCAAGCTCGACCTGCCCTGGCTGGACACGCTGCGGGGCGCCGTCACGACCGGTTCGTTCGGGCTCGACCCCACGACGGTCGTCCTGTCGGGGCCCTCGGGCACCCGCGTCCACGACGTGCCCAGCGGCAGAACCCTTGCGGACCTCGGCCCCACCGCCACGTCGCTGTCCCACTCCCCCGACGGCCGCCTCCTCACCCAGGGCACCCAGGACGGCGTCACCATCTGGCAGACCACGACCTGGCACCGCATGCTCCACATCCGCGACAGTTCCCCACAACCAAGCGACACGACGCAGACACGCGACACCCCCTCCCCACCAACCGGCGACGCCTCCCCTCCCCGCACAGGCGACGCATCTTCGCAAACGGGTGACACCTCCTTTTCGCAGGCACGCGGCACCTCCTCCCGGCACTCAGGCGATCAATCGCACGCAGGCGACGCCGCACAGACAGGCGGCTCATCGCAGGCGAGCGGCTTCTCACCACAGGCACACAGCGCCGAGGACTCCACGGCGGGAACCGGGCAGCGAGACGCAGCGAACCGGGGGACCGGAAACGGGCGGCGGGACGCGGCGGACCGGGTGGCGGTGGCGGGGCCGTACGGGGTGCGTCACGTAACTGTGGGCGGCCGGGTGCGGACCTACGCGGTCCCGGCCACCGCCCAGCCGTCGTTCGGACCGGGCACCAGGGCGCTGAGCAGGGATGGCCGGACGCTGGCCGTGGCCGACGGCACCGCGATCACGCTCTGGGACCCGTCATCGGGCCGACTCACCGCCACCCTGCCGAGCACCGCCACGCTCATGGCGTTCAGCTGGGACGGCGGGCGCCTGGCCGTAGCCACCCCCGGCGCCCAGGATGTGGACGTCTGGGACCTGGCCCAGAACAGCAGGATCAGCACGCTGAGCTCCTCCCCGGTCTCCGGCCTGGCCTACTCCCCCGACGGCAGGACGCTCGCGGTCGCCTCCCCCGACTGGATCGAACTGCACGCCGCCGGACAGGTGCGCCGCGTGGCCGGAGTGACCGGTCCCGGGCTGGTGTGGCGGCCGGACGGGCAGTTGCTGGTGGCGTACGGCGACGAGCGCGTCTACACCGTGGACCCCCTGACCGCCTCCCCATCGGTCCCCAACGCGAACGGCAAGGCCGCAGGCGTGGTCGCCTTCAGCGCCGACGGCAGGATCGCGGCGACCGGCAACACACTCGGCCACATCACCCTCTGGGACACCGCCCTACGCGCTCCCCTCGGCCCACCGCTCGCGACGGGCAAGCGGGTCCGCGCCCTAATGTTCTCCCCGGACGGAGCCGTACTGACCGCCGCCGGACAGGACGGCCTGACCCTCTGGGACGTCGGCACAGGCAACAGGCTCGGCCAGCCCGTGGAGATCGCCGAGCCCGTCCTGGCCCAGGGCGCCGACATCCTGGCGATCGGCGCCGACGGCCAACGCCGTACCGTCCCCGTGGACCCCGAGCGCGCCCTGCGCAGCATCTGCGCCCAGGACGGCGAACTCCCACCAACCGCCTGGACGCGCTACCTCCCCGGCCTGACACCCCGCCAGGTCTGCTAACTCACGTACCTGTCACCTGGACAGGTTCACTGCTCGCCTTGCCAGACACCCAGGCAGCCTTGCCAGCTCTGGTGGCCTCAGCCTGGGAGGCCAGCCAGTTCGGCCAGCGCGGCGCGGTGGTCGCCGGGGGTGCCGAGGGCGATCTCTGTGGCCTTGGCGCGCTTCAGGTAGAGGTGGTTGGGGTGCTCCCAGGTCATCCCGATCCCGCCGTGCAACTGCAGCGCCTCCTCAGCCACATGTACGGCCACGCCCGCGTTCCACGCCTGGGCCACCGCGACCGCCAGAGCGGAACCGTCGGCGGCGGCGTTGCGGGCGGCGGCTCTGGCGCGGACGACGTCCAGCCAGAGGTCGGCCAGCCGGTGCTTGATCGCCTGGAACGAGCCGATCGGACGGGCGAACTGGTGGCGTTCGCGCACGTAGGCCAGCGTGGTCTCCAGGCACCACTCGGCCACGCCCAACTGTTCCGAGGCCATCAGCCCGGCCCCGAACCGCAGCACCTCGCCCAGGTCGCACGCCCCGAGGTTCCTGGCGGGCGCCCCTGCGAAGGTGACGGTGGCGACGGGCCTGGTCAGGTCCAGCGAGGGACGCGTGTTGACCTGCGCATGTGCCGCCTCGACCAGGTAGAGCGACCCACTCACCGGGACCAGCAGCACATCGGCCACCTCCGCCCCCGCCACGTCCTCGACCGTGCCGGTCAGCGTCACACCGGCCGCCTCCCCGGCGCCGAGCACAGCCCCGGTACCGGACAAGTCCCCCGCACCGGACAAGTCCCCCGCACCGGAGACGTCCCGGGCGCCATGCAGGCTCCCGGTGCCGGTCACCTCCACGGTGGCGGCGGGCGGGCGGTAGGGAGTCGCGGTGAAGGGGATGGCGAGCGCGGCGGTGGTGTCGCCGGAGGCCAGCTCGCCGAGCAGGGCGACCCCCGCGTCCAACACACCGCTGGTGGCCGCCGCGCCGCTGCCGGTCGGTGCCCCGCTGGTGGCCGCCGCGCCGCCGGTGGTTGGCGAACCGCTGGCGCCTAGTGCGCCGCTGGTTCCCGGAGCGTCGTTAGTGTCCGGTGCAAGGGTGGTGTCCCGTGCGCTGGTGGTTGGTCCTTCTGGGTGGGTGGTTAGGAGGGCGTGGGTGGACAGGACTGCGCTGGTGAAGAAGGGGACCGGGGCCACTGCCCTGCCCAGCTCCTCCAGGACGACGGCCACCTCGCTGGCCGAGGCGCCGGCGCCGCCGTACTGCTCGGGGATGAGCAGGCCCGCCACCCCGATCTCGCGCGCGAGCGTCTTCCACAGGTCCAGGTCGTAAGGCGCGGGGGACTCCACGCGCTTCAGCACCGCGGGCGGCGGGCAGCGGTCGGCCAGGAGCGCGCGGACGGCGGCCCGCAGTTCCTCCTCGACCTCCGTGTACAGCAGAGTGGTCACCGCGGCAGGTCCTTCCAGGGCACGTCCTTGTCGACACGGGGTTCGGAGGGCAGGCCGAGCACCCGCTCGGAGACGATGTTGCGCAGGATCTCGGAGGTGCCGCCCTCGATGGAGTTGCCCTTGGCGCGCAGGTAGCGGTAGCCGGGGCCGCGGCCGAGCATGTCGACGTCCTCGGAGCGGCGGAACGACCAGTCGTCGTAGCCGAGGTCGCGGCGCAGTTCCAGGTCGAGGCCGGTGAGCTCCTGGTTGAGCTTGGCGAAGGAGAGCTTCATGCCGGAGCCCTCGGGGCCTGGGTGTCCGGCGGCGAGTTGTTCGCGCAGGCGTACCGCGGACAGGCGGGTCACCTCGGACTCCACCCAGAGCTTGAGGAGGCGCTGGTGGAGTTCCGGGGTGCGCAGGTCGGGGCGGGAGCGCCAGGTTTCGGAGACGACGCCGATCATGCCGCCGCCCTGGCGGCCCGGGCTGCCGCCGATGGCGACGCGCTCATTCATGAGCGTGGTCTGGGCGACCCGCCAGCCGTCGCCGATCTCGCCGAGGCGCAGGTCGTCGGGCAGGCGTACGCCGGTCAGGAAGACCTCGTTGAACTCGGCCTCACCGGTGATCTGGCGCAGCGGGCGTACCTCGACGCCCGGCGCGGTCATGTCGCAGACGAAGTAGGTCATGCCGCGGTGCTTGGGTACGCCGGGGTCGGTGCGGGCGACGAGGATGCCCCAGCGGGCGTGGTGGGCGCCGGAGGTCCATACCTTCTGGCCGTCGACGACCCATTCGTCGCCGTCGGGCACCGCGCGGGTGGCGAGGGTGGCCAGGTCGGATCCGGCGCCGGGCTCGGAGAAGAGCTGGCACCAGATCTCCTCGCCGGTGTAGAGGGGGCGGAGGAAGCGTTCCTTCTGCTCCTGGGTGCCGAAGGCGAGGATGGTCGGCGCGGCCATGCCGAGGCCGATGCCCTGCAGGCCGAGGTTGGGCTGCGGGGTGTGGGCGAGTTCCTTCTCCACGACCTGCTGCAGGTCGCGGGGGGCGCCGAGGCCGCCGAGGCCCTCGGGGAAGTGCACCCATGCCAGTCCGGCGTCGAAGCGGGCTCGCAGGAAGCCCAGCCGGTCGGCCGGGTCGGCTGTCGCGAGCAGGGCGGCGATCCTGTCCCTTACATCCACTTCTTCAGCTCCCGGTAGGCAAGAGAACGCTTGTGCACCTCGTCGGGCCCGTCGGCGAACCTGAGCGAGCGGGCGCCCGCCCACAGGCCGGCCAGCGGGAAGTCCTGGGAGACGCCGCCCGCGCCGTGGACCTGGATGGCCTTGTCGAGGATCCACTCCACGGTGATCGGCGTGGAGATCTTGATGGCCTGGATCTCGGTGTGGGCGCCGCGGTTGCCGACGGTGTCCATGAGCCAGGCGGTCTTCAGCACCAGCAGCCGCAACTGCTCGATCTTGATGCGGGACTCGGCGATCCAGTCCTGGACCACGCCCTGCTGGGCGACCGGCTTGCCGAAGGTGGTGCGGGACAGCGCCCGCTTGCACATCATCTCGACGGCACGCTCCGCCATGCCGATCAGCCGCATGCAGTGGTGGATGCGACCGGGTCCGAGGCGGGCCTGGGCGATCGCGAAGCCGCCGCCCGCCTCGCCGATGAGGTTCTCGGTGGGCACCCTGACGTCCTCGAAGACGATCTCGGCGTGGCCGCCGTGGTCGGCGTCGGTGTAGCCGAAGACGTGCATGCCGCGCTTGATGTCCATGCCGGGGGTGTCGCGCGGGATCAGGATCATGCTTTGCTGGCGGTGTGAGGGCGCCTCGGGGTCCGTCTTGCCCATGACGATGAAGATCTTGCAGTTGGGGTTCATGGCGCCGGAGATGAACCACTTGCGGCCGTTGATGACGTACTCGTCGCCGTCGCGGGTGATCGAGGTCGCGATGTTGGTGGCGTCGGAGGAGGCCACGTCGGGCTCGGTCATCGCGAAGGCGGAGCGGATCTCGCCGTCCAGCAGGGGGCGCAGCCACTCCTTGCGCTGCCACTCGCTGCCGAACATGGAGAGGACCTCCATGTTGCCGGTGTCGGGCGCGGCGCAGTTGGTGGCCACCGGCGCGATGGCCGGCGACCTGCCCATGATCTCCGCCAGCGGCGCGTACTGGAGGTTGGTCAGCCCCGCGCCGTGGTCGCCGGGCAGGAACAGGTTCCACAGCCCGCGTTTCCTGGCCTCGTCCTTGAGGTCGGCCAGCAGCGGCGGCGCGCTCCAGCCACTCTCCGCGGCCTGTTCCTCGAAGGCGGCCTCGGCCGGGTAGACGCACTCGTCCATGAAGCGGAGCAGGCGCTCGCGCAGGTCCTCGGTGACGCTGTCGAAGGCGAAGTCCATAGCGCGACCTTACCGACCGGTCGGTATGACCGTCCACAGTGGTCTCCCACATTTCCCCTCAGGTGGCCATAAACCCAGGTCAACCCGACCTCTAAGCTGTGCGCATGACCGCGCGCATGCCCGTCCCCACCGTGCTCGAGAACGACGTCGTCCGCCTCGAACCGCTCACCCTCGACCACGTCCCCGACCTGTTCGCCGCAGGGGGCGGCGACGACGAGGTCTGGCGCTGGATGCCCGTGGCCACCCCCCACTCCAAGGAGGAACTGGCCCGGATCATCAAGGGCGTCACCGCCAACCACGTGGCCTTCGCGGTGATCCACAGGGACCGCGCCATCGGCCAGACGACGTACGCGGACGTGCCCGGGTTCGACCAGAGCGTCGAGATCGGCTGGACATGGTACGGCCGCGCCGCCTGGCGTACCGAGGTCAACACGAACTGCAAGATCCTCCTGATCGACCACGCCTTCTCCCTTGGCTACAACCGGGTGATGTTCAAGACCGACGACCGCAACGAGCGCTCCAAGGCGGCGATCGCCCGCATCGGCGGCGTCCACGAGGGAACCCTGCGCCGGCACCGCAGACGCCCCGACGGCACCTGGCGCGATTCCGCCTATTTCGGCATCCTCGAAGAGGAGTGGCCCGAGCACCGGGCCCGCCTGAACCGTTAGCCGAAGGGCGGCGTCTAACCCCTCATGGATGATCGGCTGGGGGGCTACTGGCTGGGCATCCGGCTCGGTGGGCGCACCGTTGAGGCCTACGACGAGTCGGGGCTGCGCCGTGCCCTGACCCAGTGCGTGCCGCCGGAGGAGACCGAGCCGCTGTTGCGCGTGAAGAGCCTGCACGTGGCCGCCGTGGTCGAGGTCGCCGACACCTTCCTGGTCAGCGAGTACGTCGAGGGCCGGAGCCTGCGCCAGGTCGTCGAGACCCGCGGTCCCTGCTCGGCCGACGACCTCTACCGCCTGGCCGCCGCCACGGCCACCGCGCTGGCCGCCATCCACGAGGCGGGCGCGGTCCACGGCGCACTCGACCCCGGCGCCGTCCTGCTCACCGACGCCGGACCACGTCTGGTCGGCCTCGGCACCGGAGAGACCGACAGCCCCTGGGATGACCGACCCTGGGATGACCGACCCGGAGATGACGGACCCAGGGGTGACAGCCCCAGGGACGACGGACCCAGGGCTGACGGACCCTGGGCTGACGGACCCTGGGATGAGGGGCCCAGGGATGAGGGGCCCAGGGATGACAGTTCCAGGGGTGGTGGGGTCGCTGGTGATGTGCGGGCCTGGGGTAGGACGCTTGCCTTCGCCGCGGGTGGCATGGCCGAGCTGGACCCCGCGCTGGCCGACCTGGTCACCGCCGCCCTCCACCCCGACCCCGAGCACCGCCCAGGCGCCCGCCACCTGCTCATGTCCCTGCTGGACCAGCCGCAGTCGCAGCAGGGCCGATTACTCCCGCCCGAGCCGGTGGACGATCCGCCGCTCGGGACCCGCGCCGAGCAGCTCTACGCCGCGCTCAGCAGGGCCGAGCAAGAGCTTGTTCCCGAGGTCCTGCTGCGCCTGGTCGGCATGGACGAGCGCGGCGAGGACAGCCGCGTGCGCGTCGAGCGGGCCGAGCTCGTGGCCGGGCGCACGCCGGAGCAGGCCGCCGCGATCGAGCGCGTGCTCCAGGTGTACGGCGAGGCCGGGCTCCTGACCCGCGACGGCACGAACGTGGCCATGGCCTGCGGGGCGCTCCTCCGGGCATGGCCCAGGCTGCACGAATGGCTCGACGCCGAGCGCGACGGGCTGGCCGTACACCGGGAACTGGCGCGGGCGGCGCGGCGGTGGGAGAGCGGCGGGCGGCGCGAGGCGGATCTGTTCCACGACGGCACGCTCGACCGGGCGCTGGCGTGGGCGGCGACCGGGCGGCGGCACGTGACGCTGGGCGGCGAGGAGCAGGCTTTCCTCGACGCGGGGCTGGCGTCGGGGCGGCGCAGAGGGCGCCGTCGGTGGGTCGTGGCGGCGGCCGTGGCCGTCGCGGTGCTCGCGGTCGCGATCTGGCAGTACGGCACCGCCCAGGGCAAGGTCGACGAGGCCATGGCCAGGGTCGCGGCGACCAGGGCGGAGGCGGCCAGGCCCAGCGACCCGGTGCTGGCCCGCAAGCTGAGCCTCACCTCCTGGGCGCTGGCGCCGGTGCCCGAGGCCCTGCGCCAGCTCGCCAAGTCCGAGACCGACCCGGTGAACGGCTCCTTCACCGACCCGACGGCCACCGAACGGTCGCTGCACACGCTGAGCGCCGACGGCAGGAAGCTGGCCGCGCTGACCGACGGCGTGCTGCGGATCTTCGACACGGCCACCGGCGAGCAGATCGCGCGCACGCCGGGCCCGCCGGAGAAGATCCGGGCCATCGCCTGGTCCCCGGTCGAACGTGACCTGGCGCTGGTCGGCATCCAGCGCACCTACTTTTGGGACACGACGTCGGGCGGCGGCGTCAAGGAGAGGTTCGCCCGCGGGCTCAGCCAGCCGGGCCGGCACGCGGCGTGGTTCAGCCCCGGAGGCACGTTCCTGTTCGCCGAGGGCAGCGAGTACGGCGAGCGGTGGGCCTGGGACCTGGGCCAGGGCGAGGAGGCGTTCGCCGGCCGGTTCGTAGTGGTGGGGCCGGACGACCGGCGGGTGCTGGAGTTCGACGGCCGCCGCTCGTTGATCGACGACCTGCGCACCGGGCAGGTCAGCCCGGCGCCGTGGCTGGAGCGGATGCCGCCCGACTACACCGCCTTCAGTCCGGACGGCGGGCGGGTGGCCATCGCGGGCGAGGACGGGGTGCAGCTCTACGACCTGACCGGGGTGCCGACGCTGTCGACGCCGCTGCAGCCCGCGTCGGGCACGCTGCGCTTCAGCCCCGACGGACGGTACCTGGCCGGGACCGACAGCGACCGGGTACGGGTCTGGCAGGTGGCGGGCGGCACCCTGACCGTGGATCGGCAGGTGCCGCTGGCCGGTGGGGACCGGCCGGTGCAGGCGGTGTTCGACCCGTCGAGCGCGGGGATCAAGGTGCTGGCCGGGCGGGGGACGGTGCTGTCGATCGCCGCCGACGGCACCCGCCGGGCCACTCCGGCGGACCGGTCGGCCGAGGCGATCTGCGCCGGCTGGGGCGGCCTCACCCGTGCGGAATGGGCCAGGCACCTGCCCGAACTCCCCTACCGCGACCTCTGCCACCCCACCCCCACAACCCCCAACTAACCGACCCCCAAAACCCCCTTAACCGGGACCCCTGGAATGGCCCACCGTCCACGGCCCCGGCGAAGGGCCCCCTGTCTCTGCCCCTGTCTCTGCCCCTGTCTCTGCTCCTGCTCCTGCTCCTGCTCCTGACAAGGCTCGCCTTCCCAGCCGACGGCTCGCTGGGTCCAGCCAAGGTCGTGCTCTCCCGACCCGAGGCTCGCCGTGTCCGGAAGCCTGCCCGGCGACGCCCGTGATCATGGTGGGGCGGGGACCGGGTTCGCCCCGTTGCGCGGCTTCCTGAGGACCGCGCGCTGCCTGGCACGACCCGGGCCGGCCTGGCACGACCCGGGCCGGCCTGGCACGACCGGGGCCGGCCTGGTGCGACCGGGCCGGCCTGGTGGCTCTGGGGCCTGCTGCCCGCTACCCGAGAGGCCGCCCCCGGGCCGGCGGGTCTCACCCGGTCATGCCGCGCAGTACCTCCTCCAAGCCCTTACGCAGGTCGTCGTAACCAGGGATCCGCCCCGCCCCCGCCAGCGCGTCAAAGACCAGACCCTCGGCGTACGCGATGAGCTGCCGCCCGTGTCGTTCCGGGTCGGTGGAGCCCAGGGCGGCGGCGATGGCCGTGGCGGGGGCGCGGAACTGGTTGCCCATCTCGTCGTAGATCGCGCGCAGTTCGGGGCGCCGCGTGGCCTCCAGGGCCAGTTCGTAGCGGGCCAGGGTGCGGCGGCTGTCGTGGAGCTGTTCGTGGAGGGCGGCGGCGAGCTGGTCGATCGGGTCGTCACGGGGGTCGATGACCGCCTCGAAGGTCCGGCGCTCCAGGGCGGTCAGCCGGTTCAGCGTGAGCTCCAGCAGGGCGGCGCGGGTGCGGGCCAGGTTGGAGGTGGAGCCCGGCGGGAGGCCGGCGGCCTCGTCCACGGCGCGGTGGGTGAGGCCGCGCATGCCCCGCTCGGCCAGCAACACGATCGCGGTCTCCGCGATGAGCTCGGAACGGTTCACGAGACCGGATACTACACTTGTAGTCGAGACTACGCCTGTAGTACGGTCCGGACTACAGACGTAGTGAAGGAGTGGGCGATGGCGACGGCAGTGGTGATCGGCGGCGGCGTGGGCGGGCTGACCGCGGGCCTGGCGCTCCGGCTCAGGGGCTGGGACGTGACCGTCCTGGAGCGGGCCCCGGCGCTGGAGGACGTGGGTTCGGGGCTGGCCGTCTCGCCCAACGGGCTGCGCGCCCTGGACACCGTCGGGCTCGGGGACCCGGTGCGCGAACTGGGCCGGGTCCAGGGCGCCGCCGGGATTCGCAAGCCCGACGGGCGCTGGCTCTCGCAGACCAGCCAGGAACGCGCCCGGGTCCGCTACGGAGACGGCGTCGTGCTCCTGCGGCGACGGATCCTGGTGGACCTGCTGGCCGACGCCCTCGACCGGGCGAACATCCGGCTGAACACAGAAGTCACCGGCCTGGACCCGGACAGCGGCACGGTGGAGACCGAGACGGGAACGTTCCAGGCCGACCTGGTCGTCGCGGCCGACGGCATCCGCTCCAGGACCAGGCGGCAGCTCTTCCCCGGGCACCCGGAACCGGCCTACTCGGGTGTCACGGCCTGGCGCGGGCTGGTGCCCTGGCCGGAGAGCGCGCGGATCCACAGCACGGAGACCTGGGGCTCCGGCCTGGTGTTCGGGACCCATCAACTGGCCGGCGACGTCGCGTACTTCTACGCCACCGACCTCGCCGCCCCCGGCGGGCGGGCCGGCGACGAGCGCGAGGAACTGCTGCGGCGCTTCGGAGGCTGGCACGAGCCGATCCCGGCGATGCTGGCGGCGGTGGATCCCGGCGCGATCCTGCGCAACGACATCCACCAGATGGAGACCCCGCTGCCCCGCCTGCACCGGGGCCGGGTGGCGCTGCTCGGCGACGCGGCCCATCCGATGACGCCCAACCTGGGGCAGGGCGCCTGCCAGGCGGTCGAGGACGCGGTCGTGCTCGCGCACCACGCGGGCGGGGACCTGGCCGGTTACACGGGGGCGCGGCTGCGCCGTACCGCGGACATCGTGCGCAGGTCCATGGCGATCTGCAGGGTGACGAAGATCCGCAACCCGGTCGTGATCGGGCTGCGGGACCTCGGGATGAGGGCGGCGGGCCGGCTCAGCTCAGATCTGATGTTGCGGGCAATGGACTCGGTTCTGGACTGGCGGCCACCGGCTTCGACCGGTCCTTCGAGTGGTCGGGCGCCAACCGGCCGAGGGTGATCGTGCCGCCGATGGTGAGCGCCGCGGCGATGATCGCGGGGACCGCGGTCGAGGGGCTGGTCGGCAGCGGTTCACCGAGCAGGATCGCGCCGGCCAGCACCGAGGTGATCGGGTCGATCACCTGCACGCCGGCGTAGGCGATGCCGAAATATCCCACCGCGTAGGACTTCTGCAGCAGCACGACCGCGCAGATCAGCAGGACCGGCACCGCCAGCGTGAACCAGTGCAGCAGCCGGCTCAGGTCACCCTCCAGCCCGCCGCCGACGACGCGGACGAACGTGGACACGCTCGCCGTGACCGCGCCCGCCCCCACCGACAGCAGCAGCGCCTTGTTCGCGCCCTCGACCCGCCGCGCCCACACCTGCGTGATCAGCACCACGACGCCGATCACCGCCAGGAACCCGAGCGCCGCCGGGGTCCCGAGCCGCGGCGTCACGTGCTCCTGCGGGACGAGCAGCATCAGCCACAGCAGCCCCACCGCGACGGCCACCGACCCGAAGATCTCCGCCTTGTACGGCTTGCGCCCGTACATGAAAGCCGCCAGCGGCACCGCGAACACCAGCGTGGCCACGCTGATCGGCTGCACCACCACCAGCGGCGCGAAGCTCAGCGCCACGGCGTGCAGGCTGGCGCCGGTGAACCCGATGACGCCCCCGATCCACCAGCGCGGGCGTTTGACGAGCTTGAGCGTCGCCCCCTGAGCCACCGCCTCGTACTGCTGCAGCGCCGCGCCGAGCGCGTATCCCAGTGCCCCTGCCAGAGCAATCGCCAGACCGACCCACGTCATGGGCGCCCGCAGAGGGGCAAGGAACCTTTCAAGAGCATTGACCCAGCTTATGGCCCGGTGTCCGCCCTCGGATCAGCCTTTAGGAGGAAGGGCATACACAGAAGAGATGTCCTTCAGGATCCTGCATGACCACCCATCGGGTGCCCTCGTCGGTCACACCCGGCTGGAACTCGGGCTTCGTGGCCCCCAGCGTCTCGTACTCGGCGACCGCCTTCTCCACGTCCGGAACCCGGAAGTCGAAGTGAAACTGCTTGTCGGGACTCGGCCACGTGACCGGCTTGCGCTCCGGCACCCGGCCGAAGTAGATGGACACGGTGCCGTCGCTCACGGCGGCGTACTCGTCCTCGGAGTACTGGATCTCGTATCCGGTGATCTGGTGGTAGAACTCGGCGAGCCGCTTGGGCTCCGCGCAGTCGAGCGTGAACGCGAGGAGTTTGGCCTTGGTTGTCATGCGGCTGACTCTGCCAGCCGTACCTGCCATCTTCTGTCAGGTACCGGAACATGCCTTTGAGCAGGAAATTGTCTCCCGCTAGGGTGGCCGTGTGCACCGCCCACTGATCTGCTCTCCGCCGCCCGCCCTCTAGCGGGCGGCTGAACTCCCTGCTTCCGGAAACCCGATCGGGTCCGGTGGTGAGCGCTGCCCGCGCGCGGGCCTCATCCACCTCTTCCGGAAAGATCAGTCATGACCCCGATCTCCGCGCGCCGTGGCGCGGTGTACGTCTCCGTCGCCGCGGCCGCCTGGGGCACCGGCGGCGCCGCCGGCTCGCTCCTGTTCGCCACCCTGGACCCGGTCTCCGTCTCGTTCTGGCGCTATCTCCTGGGCGCCGTCTTCCTGCTCCCCCTCCTCCTCACCCGCGCCCCGGCGGGTGACGGACGGCCGCTCAGGGGCAGGCGGGTCGTGGTGGTCGGCGTGGGCATGGCCGTGTACCAGACGGCCTACTTCGCCGCCATCGCCGAGTCCGGCCTCGCCCTGGCCACCGTGGTGACGATGGGCGCCACCCCGGTGTTCACCGCCCTCGGCGGACGGTTCCTGCTGGACGAGCGCCTGAGCCGCGCGGGCCTGGCCGCGCTGGCCACCGCCCTGACCGGCCTGGCCCTCCTCACCGGCGCCCCCTCCACCGACGGCGCGGCATCAGGCACCGCGCCGAGCATCGCGAACAGCGCCGCGGGAAGCGCCGCGAACGGCGCCGCGGGGGGCGTGACAGGGGGTGTGGCGTGGGCGCTGGTGTCCGCGCTCGGCTACGCCGCCGTCACCCTCTACTCCCGCCGCCACCACGACCACCCGGAGGCCACGGCCGTCGGCGGGTTCGCGGTGGGCGCGGTGTGCCTGGCGCCGTTCGCGCTCGGGGCGGGCGTCCTGCCGGAGCTCACCCTGGCCTCGGCCGCCACCCTGCTCTTCCTGGGCGCGGTGCCGACCGCCCTGGCCTACGCGCTGTTCTTCCGTTCCCTCACCGCGCTCCCCGCCACGACGGTCTCGGTCATCTCGCTCGGCGAGGCCGTCGGAGCCGCCATGATCGGAGTGGTGCTGTTCGGCGAAAGGCTGACGCTTCTGGCCTGGTCGGGGTGCGTTCTCCTGCTGGCGGCCGTGGTGGTTCTGACCGTGCACGGGCAAAGGTGAGTTAGGGTCCGGTACGGCGGTGCCTGCCGTACCGGACCCCTTATCGGGGGAATAAGGGGGAACGGTGCCGAGGGAGCGCGCGTTGGAGGAACCGTGGCCTCGATTACCGGAATGATCAGGAATCTCCTGGACCGTCCAGGAGGGGTGAGCCTGAGTCCGTACCTGAAGATCGTCAAGACGGCGAACACCCGCGCCGACCGGATCGGCGAGCTCGACGAGCTGCCCGAGCCGTCCATGGACGATCTGGCCGAATTCTGCGCCGTCGCGCGCGAGGCCGCCGACCGCACGCTCGGCCTGCGGCCGTACGACGTGCAGTTGCTCGGCACGCTCGCGCTCCTCCACGGCCACGTGGCCGAGATGGCGACCGGCGAGGGCAAGACCCTGTCCGGCGCGATGGCGGCGGCCGGGTACGCCCTGCAGGGCAAGCGGGTCCACGTCATGTCGGTCAACGACTACCTGGCCAGGCGCGACGCCGAGTGGATGGCGCCCTTCTACGAGGCCATGGGCGTCAGCGTCGGCTGGATCGGGCAGAACTCCACGCCCGACGAGCGCCGCGCCGCCTACTCCTGCGACGTCACCTACGGCCCGGTCAGCGAGATCGGGTTCGACGTGCTGCGCGACCGGCTGCGCACCGACCCGGCGGCGGTCGTGGTGCCGGAGCCCGAGGTGGCGCTGATCGACGAGGCCGACTCGGTGCTCGTGGACGAGGCCCGTGTGCCGCTCGTCATGGCGGGGGCGGCCGACGAGGGCAGCGCCGTACCGGAGATGGCGGCGCTCGTGCGCACGCTGGTGCGCGGCTACCACTACGAGATCGACGAGGGCGCGCGCAACGTCTACCTGACGCCGAAGGGCGCCGACAGCGTCGAGAACATCCTCGACGTCGAGCTCTACGACGAGAACGAGCCCGGCACGCTCATCGAGCTCAACCTGGCCCTGCACGCCCACGCCCTGCTGGCCAAGGACGTCGACTACATCGTGCGCGACGGCAAGGTCCAGTTGATCAACCCCTCGCGCGGCCGGGTGGCGGTGCTGCAGCGCTGGCCGGACGGCCTCCAGGCGGCCGTGGAGGCCAAGGAGGCGCTGCCGCCCAGCGAGAAGGGCGAGATCCTCGACTCGCTCACCATCCAGGGCCTGATCAAGCGCTATCCCAAGATCTCCGGCATGACCGGTACGGCGGTCGCCGTCAGCGAGCAGCTCGGCGAGTTCTACGGCCTGAAGGTCGCGGTCATCCCGCCCAACACCCCCTGCGTCCGTGAGGACGAGCCCGACCGGATCTACCCGACCGTGCCCGACAAGGACGCGGCGCTGGTCGAGGAGATCCAGGAGGCACACTCCACCGGCCGCCCGATCCTCATCGGGACCCTCGACGTGGCCGAGTCGGAGAACCTCGCCAAGCTCCTGCAGCGCCGCAGCCTGGAGCCCGTCGTCCTCAACGCCAAGAACGACGCGGAGGAGGCGGCGATCATCGCCAGGGCCGGCGAGCGCGGCGCCATCACGGTCTCCACCCAGATGGCCGGCCGCGGCACCGACATCCGCCTGGGCGAGGGCGTGGCCGAGCTCGGCGGCCTGTACGTGATCGGCTCGGGCCGCCACGCCAGCAGCCGCCTCGACGACCAGTTGCGCGGCCGGGCCGGCCGCCAGGGCGACCCCGGCGGCTCGGTGTTCTTCGTCAGCATGCAGGACGACCTGATCACCCAGTTCGTCCCGGACGAGCGCCCGCCCGCCGCCGACCCCGACGGCCTGGTCCGCCACCGCCGCGGCGCGTACCTGGTCGGTCACGCCCAGCGGGTGGCCGAGGGCGTCAACCTGGAGATCCACCGCAACACCTGGCGCTACACCCGGCTGCTTGAGCACCAGCGCGAGCTAATCCTGGAGTGGCGCGACAAGGTCCTGCACACCGACTCCGCCGCCAAGGCGCTGGCCGAGGCCGACCCCGAGCGGTGGGAGTCGCTGCCCGAGGACACCCGCGAGGAGACCGCCCGGCAGATCGTCCTGCACGCGATCGACACCTGCTGGACCGAGCACCTGGCCTTCCTCACCGACCTGCGCGAGGGCATCCACCTGCGGGCGCTCGGCCGGATGAGCCCGATCGACGAGTTCCACCGGGAGTCGGTCGCGGAGTACAAGGCGCTGCAGGCCGAGATCGAGCGGCGCTCGCTGGAGTCGTTCGAGTCGTCCGAGCCCGACCTGAAGCGGCCCTCGGCGACCTGGACCTATCTGGTGCAGGACAACCCGTTCGGCACCGAGTGGGACCGCATCCTCAAGCGCGTGACCTCCGCCGCCCGCCGGGGCTAGACACGTCCGAAACGTGCAAGACCGGCCGGGGGTGGCGCGGGAAGGATGGGGTCATGACCGTTGACCTGACCGCCGCCGCCGGCTTCATGGCCACGCACGCGCGTGTCCTCGACCGGCTGCGCCACGATGTCCTGTTCGGCTCGGGCGACCACGCCGGGCTGCTGTCCGCGGTGGACGCCTACCGCAACCCCGACGGCGGCTACGGCTGGGGCCTGGAGCCCGACCTGCGCTCCCCGGAGAGCCAGCCGGGGGCCGCCCTGCACGCCTTCGAGGTGTTCGCGGAGATCGCGCCGGCCGTCGCCGTCCAGGCGGAGCGGCTGTGCGACTGGCTGGAGTCGGTGACGCTGCCCGACGGCGGCCTGCCGTTCTCGCTGCCGCTGACCGAGCGGGCGGGCACCGCCCCGTGGTGGGCCGGCGGCGACGCGACGACCTCCTCGCTGCAGATCACCGCGATCAGCGCGGCGGCCGCCCATCGTGTCCCGTCGGTGGCGGGGCATCCGTGGCTGGCGCGTGCCACCCGCTACTGCCTGGACGCCGTCCGCGCGCTGGACTCCCGTCCGCACGCCTACGTGCTGTCCTTCGCCATCCGCTTCCTGGACGCGGTGCACGAGCGCGAGCCCGAGGCCGCCGCCCTCCTGGACGGCCTGGCCAAGCTGATCCCCGACAGCGGCGAGATCCCCGTGGAGGGCGGCACCGCCGACGAGAAGCTCACCCCGCTCGACCTCGCGCCGCACCCGGACCGCCCGGTCCGCGCCCTGTTCACGCCGGCCCAGATCGAGGCCGACCTCGACCGGCTGGCCGCCGCGCAGAAGCCCGACGGCGGCTGGACGGTCGAGTACGCCAAGATCTCACCCGCCGGCGCGCTGGAGTGGCGTGGCGTGGCGACCGTCAACGCCCTCGACGTCCTGCGCCGCAACGGCCGCCTCTAGGGTTTGCACGCCACACCGCCCAGCAGGAGTTCCTCCCACGTCTGCAGCGGCCCCGGGCTGCCCTCCGGCCGCCAGTGGGGCAGATGGACCAGGCCCGGGCTGACCATCTCCAAGCCGTCGTAGAAGCGGTTGATCGACTCGGCGGTGCGGAAGCGGCCGGTCCCCATCGTGGCGTGGAGCATGGCCTCCAGCGCCTTCGCCTTGGGATTGAAGGAGGTCATCATGTTGGAGGCGGCCAGGTAGCTGCCCCTCGGCAGCGCGTCCATGTACTCCTTGACCAGCCCGTGCGGGTCGTCCTCGTCGGGGAACAGGTGCAGCAGGCTCATCATGAGCAGGCCCACCGGCCGGGAGAAGTCGATCAGGTCCAGCAGGTCGGCGTGGCCGAGCACGGCGTCCACGTCCGTGGCGTCCGCGGTGATGGCCGTGGCGCGCAGGTTGGTGCGCAGGATGGAGCGGGCGTGCGGCTCCACCATGGGGTCGAGGTCCACGTAGACGACGCGGGCCTCGGGGTTGGCGAACTGGGCGACCTCGTGGGTGTTCTCGATCGTCGGCAGGCCCGCGCCCAGGTCGATGAGCTGGGTGACGCCGGCCTCGCGTACGAGGTGGTCGACGACGCGGCCGACGAAGGCGCGGTTGCACCAGACGAGGCTGACCACTTCGGGGACGGCGGCGGTCAGGCGTTCGGCCACGGCCCGGTCCACGATGAAGTTCTCCGTGCCGCCCAGCAGCGCGTCGTACACACGGGCCACGCTCGGCCGGGTGGCGTCCACCCCGGGTGGAATCCATTCGTTGATCATGGGAGGCTCCGCCGAAGTTCCGTTGCCGCGGATCGTATCCGTACTCCTGCCGGTATGTCAGCGCCTCAGCGGGGTAGCGCGGTTGCATGACGGACATCTCTGAGGACGAGTCACGAAGACCCGGCGAGTCACACAAGGAACGCATCGACCGTGAGCTGGCCGAACTGCTGCAGGGCCTGCGCGTGGCGGTCACGGGCGTCCAGGTGCTCTTCGCCTTCCTGCTGACCGTCCCGTTCCAGCAGGGCTTCGGCAAGATCGACGCCGTGGGCATCTGGCTCTTCTTCATCTCGCTCATGGGCGCGGCGCTGGCGTCGGTGTGCTTCATCACACCCGCCGCCCAGCACCGGCTGATCTTCCGCACCAGGCTCAAGGAACGCATGATCAAGCGGGCCAACCGGCTGGGAGTGGCGGGAGCGGCGTTGCTGCTGGTTGCGATGACGGCGGCGGTGGCCATGGTGGCGGAGGTGGTGCTGAACGCCTGGCCCGCCGCTTTGTTCGGCGGCGCGGTGGCCCTCACGGCGGGCTGGTTCTGGCTTCTTCAGCCCATCGTTGACATCTATCGGACTAAAGGGAAGTTAGAGACGGAGTCCTGAGGGCAGCAGGAGGTCATGGCTACATTGCTATGGATCATCGCCGTCATCCTCGTCGTCGCCGGGATCTACGTCATCCTGGCCCGACGGGACATTCTGTGGGGCATCGTCCTCATCGTGCTGGGATTCCTCGTGGGTCCCGGCGGAGTCAGCATCTTCAATGTGTGAGGAAGGCGGGCCGGCCTCGGCCGGCCCGCCTTCTCTCACCCGTCAGACGCCTCCCAGGTCTTCAGGTAGGCCTCGGCCCCCTGAGCCATGTCCTGGACGAACGCGTCGCCGGCCAGCGACCTGATGTCCTCGATCCAGTCGGGCACCAGGCCGTAGTTGGCGACGCCGTCCACGTTGTAGTCCCAGGTCCGCTGGCCCGTGGTGTGCCGGTCGAAGCTCACCGAGCCGTCATGGGAGTGGAAGGGGTACGTCACCGCGCTGCCTGCCCGGGGGGCGGGCAGGTTGCCCAGGCCGTTGGCGTCGAGGCCGTAACCGAATCCCGGCTTGCCGGCCGCGTCGCGCAGCGGCTTGGTCTCGCGCCATGCCGCGGCGAAGCCCTCCGCTCCGTGGCCGTATGAGGTGACCATGCCGCCGAGCCGGTAGATGCGCTGGTAGTTGAGCGCGTCGGTCCAGCTGTGCGAGGAGATCACGCCGGGGTAGCCGGCCTGCTCCAGCAGCGTCAGCGTCCGGTCGGCCGCCTTGACGCTCATGTGGTCGATCTCGATGAGCATGCCGCGGCTCATCATGCCCTTGACCATGTGCTCGCCGAGCGAGGTCAGTCCCCGCCTGTTGCAGTGTGGCCCCGGCGGGTAGACGGGCAGGCTGACGCCGGGCGGTAGCCAGCGGGCCAGTTCGGGCGGGAGCACCGCGGGCGAGATCGTGTTGTCGCGCTGCGGGCCCGTGCACGCCTCGGTCTGCCAGAAGCGGCCGGACGACAGGAAGTTGCCCAAGTTCACGATGGCGCCCTGGGTGCCGGAGTCGAAGCGCACGCCGCACAGGGCGTTGTCGTACTTGTGGCAGACGAACATGGAGCGGACGCCGAGTTCGTACATCTCGTCCAGGCCCCGGTCGATCTGCGCCTTCGTGCAGTGCGGGATGCCGAGTGTCTGGCGGCAGCCGAACGGCTCGGAGGTCTCGATGCCGAGCACCACGGCCAGCTTCCCAGCGGCGATGACCGAGCGGGCCTCGGCCGGGCTCCTGACCACGCGGAACCAGCCCTGGCCGGGGCCGCCGCTCTGCTGGTCGATGTAGTCCTGCATCTCGAAGGTACGGCGGGCCTCCAGCCGGATGGAGCCCATCTCGTCACAGGGGTTGGTCTTCAGCGGGTAGATCTCGCAGAGCTGCCGGTTGGCCACGAGGTCGTTGACCATGATCCGCAGCCCGCCGCGCCAGGCGCGCTCGATCCACGTGTAGTACGCCTGCTGGTGGGTGAGGGAGTCGTGGGCCGGCCAGCTACGGAACGTGGGCCAGCCGACCGGGTCATGGGTGCCGGTCGGCCGGCCGGTGCGGGTGAAGTTCTCGAACCAGGCGGCTTCACCGTTCGGGAAGTGGTCGAGGCAGTCGACCAGCGCCCTGGCGATGCCGCCCGGGTCGAACGGCTTGCCGCAGAGCAGCTTGCCGCCGAAGGCTTCGTAGGACATGAGGTGGCTGTGCGCGTCGATGAAGCCGCTCACGGGCTGCTCGCTGCGGGATAACGCGGGGGCGGGTAACGCGAGCAGGGCGATGGCGACCAGGACGGCGAGTATGCGGCTGATCACGCCCTCAGCGTGGGCTCCTTACACACGCCAGTCAAGACCCAATATGAGTCCTACTCGCTATTTTGGGTCCGCCGGATTTCCGCCCCGGACATAGACCTCGCCGCCCCGTTCGGTGAACTCCACCGCCTTCTCCGCCATCCCCGCCTGGATGGCCGCGGAGTCCGTAAGTCCATGCTCCTCCGCATATTTCCGGACATCATGGGTGATCTTCATCGAACAGAACTTCGGCCCGCACATACTGCAGAAATGCGCGGTCTTGGCGGGCTCGGCCGGCAGGGTCTGGTCGTGGAACGACCGCGCCGTCTCCGGGTCCAGCGACAGGTCGAACTGGTCCTCCCAGCGGAACTCGAAGCGGGCCTCCGACAGCGCGTCGTCCCACTCCTGCGCCCTCGGGTGGCCCTTGGCGAGGTCCGCCGCGTGGGCCGCGATCTTGTAGGTGATGACCCCGGTCTTGACATCGTCCTTGTCGGGCAGGCCCAGGTGCTCTTTCGGGGTGACGTAGCAGAGCATGGCGGTGCCGTACCAGCCGATCATCGCGGCGCCGATGCCCGAGGTGATGTGGTCGTAGCCGGGCGCGACGTCGGTCACCAGCGGGCCCAGCGTGTAGAAGGGCGCGTCGTCGCAGATCTCGCGCTGCAGGTCGACGTTCTCCTTGATCTTGTGCATGGGCACGTGCCCCGGCCCCTCGATCATGACCTGCACGTCGTGCGCGCGGGCGACCCGGGTCAGCTCGCCCAGCGTGCGCAGTTCGGCGAACTGCGCCTCGTCGTTGGCGTCGGCGATCGAGCCGGGCCGCAGGCCGTCCCCGAGCGAGAAGGCCACGTCGTAGCTCGCCAGCAGCTCGCACATCTCCTCGAAGTGCTCGTACAGGAAGCTCTCGCGATGGTGGGCCAGGCACCACGCCGCCATGATCGAGCCGCCGCGCGAGACGATGCCGGTCTTGCGCCGCGCGGTCAGCGGCACGTACGCCAGCCGCACCCCGGCGTGCACGGTCATGTAGTCGACGCCCTGCTCGCACTGCTCGACCAGCGTGTCCCGGTAGACCTCCCAGGACAGGTCGGCCGCCACGCCGCCGACCTTCTCCAGCGCCTGGTAGATCGGAACGGTCCCGATCGGCACCGGCGCGTTCCTGATGATCCACTCGCGGGTGGTGTGGATGTCGCGCCCGGTCGACAGGTCCATCACGGTGTCGGCGCCCCACCGGGTGGCCCAGGTCATCTTCTCCACCTCCTCGGAGATCGAGGAGGCGACCGCGGAGTTGCCGATGTTGGCGTTGATCTTCACGTGGAAGTTGCGGCCGATGATCATCGGCTCGCTCTCGGTGTGGTTGACGTTGGCCGGGATGATCGCCCGGCCGGCCGCCACCTCCTTGCGCACGAACTCGGGGCTCACTCCCTCTCTGACCGCGACGAACTCCATCTCCTTGGTGACGACGCCCCGCCGGGCGTAGGCGAGCTGGGTCACGGGCGCCCCTGTGGCCCGCAGCGGCTTGCGTCCGTCGCCGGGGAAGACCTCGGTGTTCCTGCGGGCCCAGGCCGCCTGCTCCTTGAAGCCGTCGTCGATCGGGCGCACCTGGCGGCCGCCGTAGCGCGCCACGTCACCGCGCTCCAGCACCCACACCTCCCGCAGCCGCGGCAGGCCGCGCGTGATGTCGGTGTTGGCCGGCCCGGAGGTGTCGTAGAGCTCCACCGCCGTGCCGTTCGACAGATGCACCCGCCGCATGGGCACCCGCAGGTCACCGAGATGGATCTTGGAAAAGCGCGCGTCGCTCATCGCGCAAACTCCCTTCGCCGGCATTACCCGGATCAGGTTCTGGCGGTCGGCGGCTGCTCCAGCCGTCCTCTCAGCCCGGTTGCACCGGGCTCCCGCGTTCGGACCGCGCCACCGTACCCCGGAGACCCGGGGTACGCACAAGACCCTTTACAGCGGCGGCTCGTCGATACGGCGACGCTCCTCGTAGACCGTCGTCGTCCGACGCGCGTTCGGGTCCTCGTAGACCGGCTCCTGGATGACACGGCGGGTAACGTGCATCCGGTACAGGCCGAACAACAACCCGACCAGACCACCGATCATGAGGACGACGCCGATCACATTGATGTCCAGCCCGGCGAGGTCGAACTCGACCGCCCAGGTCAGGATCGCGCCGAGCATGATGAGGATGATGCCTCCGGCGATTGTCATAATGCACCTCCAGAGGAAACACCTATCCCCATGTCGAAGAACAAACCTGTCGTCGTGATCGGGCTCATGGGCTCCGGCAAGACGACCGTGGGCAAGCTGCTGGCCCGCGAGCTGGGCGTGCCCCTCAGCGACAGCGACCCCTTCCTGCGCGAGCGTTACGGCGCCAGCGCCGCCGAGATCGCCCGGACGGAGGGCGCGCAGGTGCTGCACGGGCGCGAGGCCGAGCACGTGCTCCACGCGCTCACCGAGCCGCCCCAGGTCATCGCGGCGGCGGCCAGCACCGTGGAGGACCCGAGGGTGCGCGAGGCCCTCGGCGCCGCCTTCGTGGTCTGGCTGGACGCCCCCGACGAGATCCTGGCCCAGCGCATGCGCACCTCCGACCACCGGCCGGAGTTCTCGCCCTCGGCTATGCGGGCGCGCCGCGGGCGGTACTTCGAGCAGCTAGCCGACCTGCGGCTCGACGTCTCGTCCACGACTCCGGAAAACACCGCGACAACCATTTATGAGGCTCTATAAATTGGGGAAATGTTCGCGAACAAACCCACCCTCGCCGGCGATCGGGTCACGCTCGTCCCCGTCGGGCCCGAGCACGTCGAGGGCCTGATCGAGCTGTGCGACGACCCGGAGGTCGCCCGGCTCACGGGCTCCCACACCCACAACGGGATCGCCCCCAAGGCGGCCCTGGAGTGGTACACCACCCGCCGCGACCACGACGACCGGCTCGACCTGGCGATCATGGCCGAGGACGGGTACGTCGGCGAGATCGTCCTCAACGATCTCGACAAGGACAACCTGTCGTGCAACCTGCGCATCGCGCTGGTGGGAGCACGGGCGTTCGGCAAGGGCTACGGCACCGAGGCCATCCGCCTGGTGCTCGCCCATGCCTTCTCCACCACTCCGCTGCACCGCATCGAGCTGGGCGTCTACGACTTCAACGACCGGGCCAAGCACGTCTACGAGAAGGTCGGCTTCGTCCGCGAGGGCGTGCTGCGCGACGCGCTGCTGTGGGAGGGCCGGTGGTACGACTCCGTCACGATGTCCGTGCTGCGGACGGAGTGGAAACCCCTGTCATAATGATCATGACGCACGGGTCCCTCGAGGCGCGCGAGGGACCTGTGGCGTCCGCGTCGCCAACCAATCCCGCCTCCCGCGCATCTAAGGGGCAGTGACGATGCGCTTGGTGCCCGGTGACCCCGAACGGCTTGGCGGCTACTGGCTGGCCGGCCGGCTCGGCGCGGGCGGCCAGGGTGTCGTCTACGACGCCTACGACGCGCAGGGCCGCCGCTTCGCGGTGAAGGTCCTGCACGGCGGGCTGAGCGAGCACCTGGCCAAGGAGGCCGCGGCGGCCGGCCGGGTCGCCTCCTTCTGCACCGCCCGCGTGGTCGAGGCCAGGCTGGACGCCGAACGGCCGTACATCGTCAGCGAGTTCGTCGAGGGGCCCAACCTGCGGCAGGCGGTCGAGCGCCACGGCCCCTACGCCGGCGACGCGCTGCTCAGGCTGGCCGTCGCGCTGGCGACCGCGCTGGCCGCCGTCCACAGCTCGGGCGTGGTCCACCGCGACCTCAAGCCGGAGAACGTGCTGCTCGGCCCCGACGGGCCCCGGGTGATCGACTTCGGCGTCGCCCGCACCACCGACGGGACGAGCACGAGCTTCGTCGGCGGCACCCCCACCTACATGAGCCCCGAGGTCTTCACCGGCCGCCGCGCCGGGCCGCCCGCCGACGTGTTCGCCTGGGGCGGCGTGGTCCTGTACGCCGCCACGGGCGAGGACCCGTTCCAGGCCGAGAGCCTCGGCGGCGTCATGCACCGGGTACTCACCGTCGACCCCGACCCGGGCGACCTGGCCGAGCCGCTGCGCTCGCTGGTCGCCCGCGCGCTGGCCAAGGACCCCGCCGAGCGCCCCGCCGCCGCGGAGCTGCTGCTCGGGCTGCTGGGCAGCGCCGAGCCGAGCGCCGGCGCGGAGCTGGCCGCCGCGGTCAGGCCGCCGGAGGGGCTGAGCGGGGAGCGCCCGCTCGGCGAGGTCGCGGAGGAGGTCTACGCCTCGCTCACTCCCGAGCAGCAGCGCGCCGTGCCCGGCCTGCTGCTGCGCATGCTCGACGGCGAGACACTGCGCCGCATCCCGCGCGAGGAGGCCGGGGACCTCGCCGTGCTGGGCCGCTTCGCCGAAGCCGGCCTCCTGGTACGGCGCAGCGTCAGGGTCGCCCCCGAGGACACCGAGACCGGCAGGCTCGTGGCCGTCTCCGACGACCTGGTCGCCCCGGCCAGCGCCGCCCTGTACCACGCCTGGCCCAGGCTGCGCGCCTGGGTCGCCGACGACCGCGACGGCCTGGCCGTCCACGGCAGGCTGCGCGGCGCGGCGCTGCACTGGCAGGCCCACCGCCGCCGCGCCGCCGACCTCTACCAGGGCAGCGCCCTGGACACCGCGCTCGGCTGGGCCGCCACCACCCGCCGCCACCTGGAGCTCAACGCCCTGGAGCGCGACTTCCTCGACCGCAGCGCCGCCCTGGCCAGGCGGCGCGGCCGCAGGCGCGGGCTGGCGCTGGTCACGATGGCGGCGCTGCTCGCGGTCGCCGTGTCGGCGTCGGCGCTGGCCGTACGGCAGAGCCAGGACCTCAGCGCGCAGCTCGCGCAGGCCAACGCGCGGGCGGTGGCGGCGCGGGCGGAGGCCATGCGCGCGACCGACCCGCGGGCGGCGATGCGGCTCAGCGTGGCGGCCTGGGCGCTGTCGCCGGTCTTCGAGGCCAGGACCGCGCTGCAGCACTCGCTGGCCCAGCCGGAGGTGAGCGTGTTCACCGACCCGGAGATCGTGCCGTCGGCCGAGTACCACCTGGCCTTCGACGGCAGGAGCCTGCTCAAGCGGGCCGACGACCAGGTCGTCACCTGGGACCTCGCCACCGGCAGGGCCACGGCCCGCGCCAAGGTGCCGGGCGGGCGGATCGAGGCGGTCAGCGACGACGGCGCCAGGGCGGCCGTCTCCGACGGCTCGACGGTGCGCACGGTCGAACTGGCCACGGGCCGGCAGGTGGGCGCCGCCCGCCCGCAGGGCGACGCGGTGGAGCTGCTGGCCGGCGGGCGGATGCTGGCCCTGTCGGCGGCGGGCAGGACCGCCCTCTACCCGGCCGAGGGCGCGCCGCTGCCGCTCGACCTCACCGACAGGACCTACGCCGTCTCCCGCGACGGCCGCTGGGCCGCGCTGGGCACGGGCAGCGGCGGCGGCCGGGCCGAGCTGTGGGACCTGCGCACCGGCCGGCGCACCGCCGCCTTCCAGGTGGACGTGCCGGTCGCCAAGAGCGGGTCGGAGCTGCCGCTGGCCTTCAGCCCGGACGGTTCCCGCCTGGCCGTCACCGGCGCCGGCGGGATCACGCTCGTCGACACCGCGACCGGCGCGCGCCGCATGCTGCCGAGCACGGGCGGCTCGCTGCTGCCGGTCGTGTTCAGTCCGGACGGCAGGTTCCTGGCCGAGCGGCTGGCCGACCAGGCCCAGTTGTGGCGGGTGGCCGACGCGAGCATCCTCGGCCAGTACCCGGTCCGGCAGGCGGACGCCCCGCTCGCCTTCTCCGCCGACGGCCGCGAGCTGCGCTACGTGAAGGGCGCGGGCTCGGTGGTGTCGATCGACGTCTCCAGCGCCGTCGAGCTCACGCCCGACGAGGAGGCGGTCAGCATGGGGATGGCACGGCTGTCGCCCGGCGGCCGGGTGACCGCGCTGGAGGTCTCCGGCGCGATCAAGCTCACCGACGCGCTGAAGAAGCAGCCGATCGGCCGCATCCAGGGCACCGGCGACCTCGCCTTCGACGACGGCGGCACGCTGCTGGCCGTCGCCGCCGACCCCGTCGTGATCTGGGACGTGGCCGCCGGCCGCCGCGTCAACGCCATCGACACCGGCCACGAGCCCTCCGCCGTACGGCTCTCGCCCGACGGCGGCACGCTCGCGGTCGTACGCGGGACGGACATCGACCTGTGGAACGTGCACGACGGCCGCAAGGCCCGCACGCTTTCCGGCGTCGGGACCGGCGCGCTGGCCTTCAGCCCCGACGGCAGGACCCTGGCCGCCGGCGCCGACCTCGTGGAGCTAGCCAGCGGCCGGGTCACCCGCGACCCGGCCGGGGTGCGCAACCTCGCGCCGGACGCGGTCGCGTTCAGCCCGGACGGCCGCACGCTCGGCTACGTGCTCGGCGAGGACGGCCGCATGCTGCTGTGGGATCTGCCGACCGGCAAGGGCCGCACCGCGCCCGTCTCCTCGGGCGCCAAGCACCTGCGCTTCTCCCCCGACGGCCGGCTGCTGGCCGTCGGCGGCGAGCGGGTGGAGCTGTGGGAGGCGGACTCGCTGCGCGAGGTCGGCCAGGCGCCGGTGGACGCCTACCCCGCCGACATGGTCTTCAGCGACGACGGGCGGCGGCTGTTCGTCGTGCAGCCGGGCGGCGAGGTGCAGGAGTCGCCGATCGACCCCCTGCTCGCCGCCGAGCAGGTGTGCGCGCGGGCGGGCGGCGCGCTCAGCGAGTCGGAGTGGGCCAGGCTCATCCCCGAGGCCGACTACCGCAGCAGTTGCTGAACGGGCGACAAGTACGCCACCAGAGGACGGAAAGAGCGGCGGCTCATGCTGACCGGCATGAGCACCGTACAGATTCCCACGTTCACCCCCCGCCACGGCGGCGAGCGGGAGCCCGACCTGACCTCCATGTACGTCATCCACCGCGCCATGCTCGCCGATCTGCGGCGGCTCACCGACCTGCTGGCCAGGCCCGGGGCGCTGGGCGTGGCGCGGACCGCGGCCATGCGCGGCTACGTCTCCAGCCTGCTCGTGGAGATCGACCACCACCACGCCAACGAGGACGACCTGCTGTGGCCGATCATCGAGCGCACCGCCGGGCGGGCCGTGGACCTGAGCCTGTTCACCGACGACCACGAGGCGCTGGAGCCGCTGCTGCGCCGCTGCCGCGAGGCCGTGCCCGGCCATCCGGCCACGCTCGGCGCCGAGCTGACGGGGTTGCTCGCGCTGCTCGACGCGCACATCGCCGAGGAGGAGTCCGACCTGTTCCCGATCGTCTCCAGGTTCGTGCCGTACCAGGCGTATGCGTGGGTGGAGAAGCAGGTGGCCAGGCGTGCCACGGTCAAGGAGCTGACCTTCACCGTGCCGTGGCTGGCCCGCCACGCCACCGAGCCGGAGCTCGACGGGCTGCTGGCGGAGGCGGGCCTGCCGTTCCGTGTGCTGCTGGCCCTGACCCGAGGCGGGTTCGCGCGGCGCGAGCGGCTCCTGTTCGGCTAGCCGTCGCCGAGGCGGGCGCGGGCGGCGGCGATCCAGGGTGCCACGCCCGCCCGCTCGGCCACGTCCAGGGCCTGCCGGTAGTGGGCTTCGGCGGGACGGCCCAGGTGGGCGGCCACGTCACCGAGGACCTGAGCCGTGGGCCAGACGGCCAGGTAGCCGGTGCCGCCCACGGGCTGGGCCGCCACCGGCAGCAGGTCGGCGTAGGCCGACTCCATGCGCGGCCGGTCGTCCAGCTCGCGGCCCAGCAGGGCGCGGACGGCGGTGAGGATGTGCCAGAAGTAGTCGCGCCTGATCGGCTTCAGCGGGCCGGACAGCCTGGCCCGCGCCTCGTCCTTGCGGCCCGCGTGGCACAGGGCCAGGGCGTGGAGCTCGGTGACCTGGTCACGCCAGGGTTCGTAGCCGATCCAGGGCTCGATCTCGGGCAGCAGCGGGGACAGGTCGCCGCGCTGGAGCCGCATGCCGTACAGGGCGAGCAGGAGCACGCCGGACTCGTGCTGCCACATGCCGAGGCGGCCCGCGACCTCGGCGGCGGCGCGGAAGCGGCGTTCCGCCTCGGTGTAGTCCTCGGCCAGGGTCGCGCGCAGGCCGCGGTAGAAGCCGACGACCGCCTCGGGCAGCGCCAGGCCGTGGCGGGTGGCCCGCGCGGCGTGGTGGTCGGCGGCGGCGAAGTCGGCGCGGCCGGTGGCGCTCTGCATGAGCATCAGGTGGGCCAGCACCTCCACGGTGCCGCCGGTCTCGGCCAGCGCGAGCAGCTCGCGTCCGATCTCCTCGCGCTCGGCCAGGCCGTCGTGGCGGAAGCTCTCGTGGTGGCGGCCGTTGAGCGCCAGGGTCAGCAGGCCGGGGTCGCCCAGGCGGCGGGCCATGGCGACGGCCTCCTGGGAGGCCAGGTAGCCGCGCTCGGTGGGCTCGCCCTCCAGCTCGAAGCCGAGCGTGGTCAGCAACTGGCAGCGGGCCCTGCCGTCGCCCGGGGGCAGGGCCTCCAGCGCCGACTCGACCGCGGCCAGCAGGTCGGTGTCGAGCCCGCCGTACTCCCTGCTGCTCCAGAACATCGGCACGTCGAAGGAGACGATCACCCGCGCGAGCAGCTCGGGGTCGTCGAAGGGCAGCGCCTCGCGCACCGCCCGGGTGCGGTGGGTGCGCGCCTCGACCAGCCGCCCGTCGTTGGCCAGCGCGGCGACCTTCGCCAGCGTGAGCTCCAGGCGCTCGCGGGCGGTGCCGTCGAAGCCGTCGAGGGCCTGCTGCCACAGCTCGGCCGCCTGCGCGAACGCGAAGCGCCGCTCGGCCTGCCGCGCGGCGAGCCGGGCATAGTGAACGGCTTTCGCCGGCTCCGCGGCGGCGTGGAAGTGGTGGGCCAGGGCGGCCACGTCGCCGGGCTCGTGCTCCTCGATCGCGCGGGCGACCCGGCCGTGCAGCCTCGCCCGGCGGATGCGCGACAGGTCGTCGTAGAGCGTGTCGCGGATGAGCACGTGGGCGAAGCGCAGCCGGCCCGTCTCCGGCTCGGTCAGCAGCCCGGTGACCAGGCCGGACTCGATGGCCTCCAGCACCGCGTCCTCGTCGCCGCCGCTGACGGCCGTCAGCACGGCGACGCCGCTCTCCCTGCCGATGACCGCGCCGTGCCGCAGGATCGTGAGCGCCTGCGCGGGGAGCCTGCCCAGGCGGCGGCGCAGCACGTCCCGCACGCCCGCGGGGACGGCGAGCGTGCCCTCGGAGTCGAGCAGCCGCGCGGTCTCCCTGACGAAGAACGGGTTGCCGCCGGTGCGCTCGGCGATCTCGGCGACCGCCTCGGGCGGCGCCGGGCGCTCGCAGGTGACCCGGACCAGTTCCGCCACCTCGGCCCGCGACAGCCCGCCCAGCTCGACGCGGAGCGGTCCGTGGGCGGCGATCGCGGCCAGGGCGTCGGCGAGGTGCTCGCCGGGCTCGGTGTGGCGGTAGGAGCCGATGACCAGGAGGCGGGCGGCGGTGTTCTCGGCGATCACGTGGGTGAGCAGGGCGAGCGTCTCGGCGTCGGCGCGGTGGAGGTCGTCCAGGACCATGAGGAGCGGCCGCCTGGCCGCCGCCGCGCCCGTGAAGGCGGCGACCGCGCGGTGCAGGCGGAAGCGGGCGCTGGCCGCCTCGCCGCGCGCGGCGGTGTCGCGCAGCAGCGGCGCGAGCGCCTCGGGGTCGTCGGGCGGCAACGTGGCGGCCAGCTCGCGCAGCAGCTCCGCCCAGGCCCAGCCGGGCGGCGCCCCCTCGTGCTCGGGGCAGCGTCCCCAGCCGACCGCCCAGCCCTCGGCCACGAGCCCGGCCCTGACCTGCTCGATGAAGGCCGTCTTGCCCGCGCCCGGCTCGCCGCTGACCAGCACCACCCCCGCGCGCAGCGCGAGCACCCGCGCGAGTTCCTCCCGCCTGCCCACGTACGGCTGCGCCGGCGCCACCGGCCGCTCGGGCGGCGCGGCCGGGGCGGGACGGTCGCTGAGATGGGCGGCCTGGGCGAGGATGTCCTCCTCCAGCCGCCGCAGCTCGGGCCCGGGATCGACGCCCAGCTCCGCCACCAGGTGGGCGCGGGCCCGCCGCAGGGCGCCGAGCGCCTCGCCCTGCCGCCCGCACCGGTACAGGGCCCGCGCCAGCAGCGCCCACGCGCCCTCGCGCAGGGGGTTGGCGGCGACGAGCGCCTCCAGGTCCGGTACGGCCCGCGCCGCCCCGCCCTGCCCGATCAGCTCGCCCGCGTGCCGTTCGACGGCCGAGGCGCGCAGCTCGTCCAGCCTGGCCGCCTCGGCGTCGGCCCACGCCAGCCCGGCGAACTCCTGGTAGGCGGGCCCGCGCCACAGCTCCAGCGCCTCGGCCAGCGTGGCGGCGTCGGCCGACGGGTCGCGTACCAGGCTCTCGAACCGCCAGGCGTCCACGGCGTCGGCGGGCAGCCGTACCGCGTAGCCGGGCGGGACGGTCACCAGCACCCCGCCGGACGAGCGCGGCGAGCGGCCGGGGTCGAGTGCGCGGCGCAGGTTGGAGACGTAGCTCTGGACGGCGGCCAGTGCCTTGGGCGGAGCCTCGTCGGCGTAAAGGTCGTCGATGAGCCGGTCGACCGGCACCACCTGGCCGCCCGCGGCCAGCAGCCTGGCCAGGACCGAGCGCTGCCGCGGCCGGCCCAGCACCAGCGGCTCGCCGTCGACGTGGACGGTGAGCGGGCCGAGCACCTGGAAGGTCAGCACAACACCGCCACCGTATCCATCGCGGAAGCGGATATGCCGCGATTGCCCCTACGGTAGTGCCCATGGATCCCGTCCTCAGCCTCCGGGCACTCAACCGGGCCTCGATGGAGCGGCAACTTCTGCTGCGCCGTACGGACCTGTCGGTGCTCGAGGTGGTCGAGCACCTCTTCGGCCTGCAGGCCCAGACCCCGCACACCTGGTACGCCGGGCTGTGGAACCGAATCGAGGGATTCGACCCGCTGGCCGCCTCGGCGCTGCTGGACGACCGTGAGCTGGTCAGGATCGCGATGCAGCGCTCGACCATCCACCTGGTCTCGGCCCGCGACTGCATGGCGCTGCGGCCCCTGCTCGACCCGGCGACCGAGCGCATGACGCGCACGACCTTCGTCAAGAAGCTGTCCGGCGTCGACCTGGACGAGCTGGCGACCGTGGGCCGCGCGCTGGTGGAGGAGCGGCCGCTGACCTTCGCCGAGCTGGGCAAGGCGCTGGCCGAGCGGTGGCCGGACAACGACGGTCACACGATGAGCCAGGTGGTGCGGTGGCTGGTGCCGCTGGTGCAGGTGCCGCCGCGTGGCCTGTGGGGGCGCAGCGGCCCGATCGCGCACACCTCGGCCGAGTCGTGGCTGGGCGACTGCGCCGAGCCGCCGATGACGGCCGAGGAGATGATCCGGCGGTACCTGCGGGCGTTCGGGCCGGCCTCGGTGAAGGACGTGCAGATCTGGTCGGGGCTGACCCGGCTGGCCGAGGTGTTCAAGGGCATGGACCTGGTGCGCTACCGGGCCGAGGACGACCGCGTCCTGTACGACCTGCCGGACATGACCCTGCCTCCGGCCGAGATCTCGGTGCCGGTGCGGTTCATGTACGACTTCGACAACGCCTTCATCGGATACGCCGACCGGACGCGGTTCATCACCCCGGCGGCGTTCGAGGTGGCGCCGGCGTTCGTCAAGGCCAACGTCCAGTGGCGGCTCATCCTCGTGGACGGCTTCACCGCCGGCGACTGGACGGTGAGCGGCGGCAAGGGCACGAGCACGCTCACCATCCACCAGTGGAAGCCGTTCGCCCCCGCCGACCTGCGCGAGGCCGAGGAGGAAGGGGCGAGGCTGCTGGAGTTCCTCGCCCCGGGCGAGCGCCACGAGATCGCCACCGTGCTCGGCGCCTCGCGCCCCTAGCTCTTCACCGCGCCGCCCAGGCCGGAGACGAGCCTGCGCTGCACGGCCACGAAGAAGATGAGCACGGGGATCGTCATCAGCGTCGAGGCGGCCATGATCCCGCCCCAGTCGTTCTCGTCGGGCTTGAAGAAGACGAGCAGCGCCGAGGGCAGGGTCTGGTTGTCCTTGGCGGAGATGATGAAGGTCCTGGCGAAGATGAAGTCGTTCCACGCGGTGATGAAGGAGAACACGCTGGTCGCCACGAGTCCGGGCGCCACCAGCGGGAACAGGATGCGCCACAGCACCGTGGCCCGCCCGGCCCCGTCGATCATGGCCGCCTCCTCCAGCGCCTCGGGCACCGCCGCCACAAACCCGCGCATCATCCAGATCGCGAACGGCAGCGAGAACGCGAGCTGCACCAGCACCAGCGCGCCCAGCGTGTTGAGCAGTTGCAGGTCGCGCACGACGAAGAACAGCGGGATCGTCAGCGCCTCCACGGGCACCATCTGCGCCACCAGGAACATGATCAGCACGGTGGTCCTGAAGCGGAAGTTGAAGCGCGTCACCGCCACCGCCGCCAGGAACGCGATCAGGGCCGACAGCACCACCACCGCCAGCGCCACCAGCGCGCTGTTGAGGAAGTAGCGGGCGAAGTTCTCGCCGGTCAGGACCCGGACGAAGTTCTCCAGGGTCGGGTGGGCGGTCCACGGGCGTACGTCGAGAGACTGGATCTCGCCGTCGGGCTTCAGGGCGGACAGCACCATCCAGTAGAGCGGGAAGGCCGTGAGCAGCGCGACCACCAGCGCCACCGTGTTGGCGATCCAGCGGCCCCTCACAGCTTCTCCCCCGTCCGGTAGAGCGCGCGGATGTAGACCAGCGTCACCACCAGCAGGATCAGCGCCATCACCACCCCGATCGCGGCCCCGAGGCCGTACTCCGACGAGCCGAAGGCCGTCTGGTAGGCGTAGACGTTGAGCACCGTGTTCTGGCCCGCGATCCCGCCTCCGTTGGTCATCACGTAGATCTGCGTGAAGATCTTGAAGTCCCAGATGATCGACTGGATCACCACGATCGTCACCAGCGGCCTGAGCATCGGCATCGTCACGCGCCAGAAGGTGCCCACCGCCGAGGCGCCGTCCAGGGCCGCGGCCTCCAGGACCTCACCGGGGATCGCCTTCATCCCGGCGTACAGGGTCACCATGACGAACGGGAAGGAGTGCCACACGACCGTGGCGCCGACCACGCCGAACGTCACCCACTTGTCGTAGAACCAGTTGTAGCCGTCGAGCCCGAGCACCTGGTTGACCAGGCCCAGGTCGGCGTCGAACAGGAACATCCACACGGTCGAGCCGGTCATCGCCGGAGCCGCCCAGGCGCCGAGCGCGGCCAGCGACAGCGTGGTGCGCGCCCAGGGGGCGGCCTTCTCCATGACGATCGCCAGCGCGGCGCCGACGACCAGGGTCGCCAGCACCAGCGCCGCCGCGAAGGCCACCGTCTGGGCCAGCACGCTCCAGAAGCGCTCGTCCGACAGCAGCCTCGCGTAGTTCCCGAACCCGAGGAACCGGGTCGGCTCCCCGCCGCTGACCTGGGCCTGCCGGTAGTCGAAGACCGACAGCAGGCCCAGCATGTACAGCGGGTAGCCGAACATCGGCCCGAGCACGGCCGCCGTGGGCAGCAGGTACACCCACGGCCTGGCTCGTGAGGCGCGGCGCGTCACCCGAAGGCGGCCTTCACGGCGGCGGCGGCCTCGGTGGTGGCCTCCTCGACGGTCGCCTGCTTGGTGGCGACCTTCTGCAGCATCGTCGGGATGACCTTGCCGTTGTCGATCTTCACCCACGCGGAGTCGATCGGCACGAACTTGGTGCCCTTGGCCACCGTGTCGAGGAAAGGCTTCAGGAAGGGATCCTTGGCCGCCAGCTCCTCCCGTACGCCGGTCAGCGTCGGCAGGTTGCCCATGGCCTCGTACATCTTGGCCTGGTACGCCTTGCCGCCGAGCAGCTTGACGAAGTCGTTGGCCAGCGTGCGGTGCTTGGCGTTCTTCATCACGCCCAGGTTGTTGCCGCCGGCGAAGGCCGGGGCGATCGAGCCGGGCGCCGCGCCGGGCAGCGGGACGACCTGGTACTTGCCCGCGGCGGCGCCGGCGTCCACGGCCGAGCGGCTGAAGTTGCCGAGGATGCCCATGGCGGCCTTGCCGCTGGCGAACAGCTCGACGGTCTTGCCGCCGGTCAGCGAGGCGCAGGCCTGGGCCGGGCAGATGTCGTCGGACAGCAGGTCGGTGTAGGCCTTGACGCCCTTGCGGGACTCGGGGCTGTCGAGCGTGGTGATGTCGCCGCCGGCGTCCCAGACGAAGGGCAGGGCGCCGAAGGTGTACTCGCCGCCGACGGCGATGCCGTACAGGTCGGGCTTCTTGGCCCGGATGGTGCGGGCGGTCTCGGTCAGCTCCGCGATCGTCGTCGGCGGCTTCAGCTTCAGCTCGTCGAAGACGTCGGTGCGGTAGTACAGGGCGCGGATGCCGATGAACCACGGCAGGCCGTACGCCTTGCCGTCGACGGTCGCGGACTTCACCAGGTCGGCGCCCAGGTCCATGCCGGTCAGGTCGAGCTCGGCGAAGCCGCCCGCGGCGGCGTACTCGGCCAGGTCGGTGTTGCCGTACTCGGCCACGTCGGGGGCGCTGGCCGGGTCGTTGAAGGCGCCCTTGAACTTCTCGTGGCGCGCGGGGGTGGTCGGGACCCAGGTGACCTGGACCTTGACGTCGGCGTGCGACGCCGTGAACTCCTTGATGGCCTCCTGGATGACCTTGTCCTTCGGAGCGCGGTTGGGCTCGTCGTAGAGCCACACGTTCAGCGTTCCGGTCTTCTCGTCGCCGCCGCCGCCCGTGGTCGGGGCGGTGGAGGGCGCGCAGGCCGCCAGCGCCAAGAGGGCCGCGGCACAGTAAAGAAACTTCACTATTGCCTCCTTGGCGCCGACACTAGGAAGCTCTCCCTGAGTCGAAAAGACTTGTCACGACTTGTTGTGCAATGCACAACGAGGTGCTGCAAAATGTGACATCAACGTGTCCTTCGCCGTAATTTGGCGATCGTGCCCGACCGCAACCAGTCCGCGTCCCTGCGCCGCGCGCTCCTGGTCCTCGACCACGTCCGCGCGCACAGCGGGCTCACGCTCACCCAGCTCGCCGAGGCGGTCGGCCTGTCCAAGAGCACCGTGCTGCGCCTGACCGCCCCGCTCATCGAGGCCCGGCTACTGGAACGCGACAGGAAGTCCGGCGCCTACCGGCTCGGCCACGGCACGCTCCAGCTCGGCCAGGCGTACCTGACCACCCTCGACCTGCGCGCGGTCGCCGCCGAGGAGTCGCACCGCCTGGTCGCCGAGGTACGCGAGACCGTCCACCTGGTCGTCTACGACCCGCCCCACGTCGTCTACATCGACAAGGTCGAGAACCAGGCCACCGTCCGCATGGCCTCGCGCATCGGCAGCCGCGGTCCGCTGCACGCGACGGCCGTCGGCAAGGCCATCCTGGCCTGGCAGCCGGAGTCGGCCATCCCCGAGGAGTTGCCCGCGCTGACCAAGCACACCATCACCGATCACGAACGGCTGCGCCGCGAGCTCACCCGCGTCAGGCAGCGCGGCTACTCCGTGGACGACCGCGAGAACGAGCCAGAGGTGCGCTGCGTCGGCGCGCCCATCTTCAACCACACCGACACGGTCAGCGCCGCCATCTCGGTCTCCGGCCTCACCTCGCGCATCACCGCCGCGCGGGTGCGGGAACTGGGCCCGATGGTGGCCGAGGCCGCCGCCCGCATCTCGAGAAAGCTGGGGTCAACACGATGACCGACCTGGTGACGTTCGGCGAGACCATGGCACTGTTCGCCGCCAGGCGCACCGGCCCGCTGCGTTTCGCCCGCGACTTCGACCTCGGCCTGGGCGGCGCCGAGTCGAACGTGGCCATCGGCGTCAGCCGGCTCGGCCACGACGCCACGTGGGTCGGCCGGGTCGGCGACGACGAGTTCGGCGAGCTGATCGCCGCGACCCTGCGCGCCGAGCGCGTGGACGCCCGCGCGATCCCCGACCCGCAGGCCCCCACCGGCCTGATGATCAAGGGCAGGCGCACCGCCGACCTCATCGACGTGCGTTACTACCGCAGGGACAGCGCCGGCTCCCGCCTGTCCCCCGCCGACCTCGACCCCGGGCTCATCGCCGGTGCCCGCGTGCTGCACGTCTCCGCCATCACCCCCGCGCTCTCCCCCTCCGCGCGGGCGGCCGTGCGGCACGCCGTCGACGCCGCCCGCGCGGCCGGCGTCCTCGTCTCGCTCGACGTCAACTACCGCAGGGCGCTGTGGACCCGCGAGGAGGCCGGCGCGTGGCTGCGCTCGGTGATCGCCGACGTGGACGTGGTGTTCGCGACCGAGGACGAGGCGCGGCTGATCGCCGACGCGGGCGACCCCGTCGCGCTGGCCAAGGCACTGGGTCCGCGCCACGTGCTGCTCAAGTTCGGCGCGCGGGGGGCGATGGAGCTGTCCGACGACCAGGTACGGCACGCGGAGCCGTACAAGGTGACCGAGGTCGACCCCGTGGGGGCCGGAGACGCCTTCGCGGCCGGCTGGCTGGCGGACTGGCTGGCCGGCGCCGATCCGGACCGGCGGCTGCGCACCGCCTGCGCCGCGGGCGCGTTCGCGGTGACCTCGCAGGGCGACTGGGAGTCGCTGCCCACCAGGGCCGACCTCGACCTCCTCACGCCGACCGCGGAGGGCGTCAGCCGCTGACCCGGTTCCGGCCGTCCCGCACGGCGTCTTTCGGCCTATCACGGCAGGGATCGGGCCCCGCCGGACTCGGTAGCATGTGCGCATGAAGCGCGGCCTGGGAGAACTCGAGTCCACGATCATGGACAGGATGTGGGCCTACCACAAGCCCGCATCGGTGCGCGACGTGCTCGAAGACCTGCGCAAGGACCGGGAGATCGCCTACACCACCGTGATGACGGTGATGGACAAGCTCCACACCAAGGGCCTGCTCAAGCGCAAGCCCGTCGGCCGCGCCTACGTCTACGAGCCGATCGCCTCCAAGGAGGCCTACACCGCCGAGCTGATGCGCGACTCCCTGGCCGCCAGCGGCAACCAGGCCGCGACGCTGGTGCACTTCCTGGAGCGGCTGACCCCCGAGGAGGCCACCGCGCTGGAGGCGGCGCTGCAGGTCTTCCCGCCCGGAGGCCGCAAGCAGTGATCGTCGCGCTCTTCCTCGCCCTCTACGCGGCCGTGGCCGCCGTGCTGCTGCCGCGCCTGCTCGGCCGGGCCTCGTGGACGTCCAGGGCGCCCCGGCTGGCCATCGGCATGTGGCAGGCGGCCGGCTTCTCCGCCGTCGCCGCCGCGCTGCTGGCCGCGATCTCCCTCGCGGTGCCCACCGACCTGATCGGCCACGGCCTGGCCCGTTTCTTCGAGGCGTGCACGGAGCTGCCCGACCTCTCGCTGACCGGGGTGCGCGCCGGGCTGGCCGGCGCGGCCCTCATCGCGGCCAGGCTCGCCTACTCGGTGGCCGACGTGGTGCTGCGCACCCGCCGCGAGCGCCGCCGCCATGCCGAGATGCTCGCGCTGCTCGGCCGGCCCGACGGCGACCTCGGCGCGGTCGTGGTCGAGCACGCCGAGCGCGCCGCCTACTGCCTGCCGGGCCGCCGCGCCCAGACCGTCATCACCACCGGCGCCCTGGAGTCGCTCAGCCCCGACCAGGTGGCCGCCGTCCTCGCACACGAGCACGCCCACCTGCGCGGCAGGCACCACCTCGTGCTGACCTGGGCCGAGATCCTCACCAGGGCCTTCCCGCGCGTGCCGCTGTTCGAGCGGGCGCGGGCCGAGCAGGCCAGGCTGGTCGAGCTGCTGGCCGACGACGTGGCGGCCAGGCGCCACGACCGCATCCACGTGGCCGCCGCGCTGGTGGGCCTGGCGACCGGGCGCGTGCCCGCGTTCGCGCTGGCCGCCGGCGGGGCCACGGCTCTGGCCAGGGTGCGCCGCATGCTCCACCCGCACGAGCCGCTGGAGCGCCGCGAGCGGCTGTCCGGGCTGCTGGCGGTCGCCGGGCTCGTGGCGGGCCCGGCGGCGCTGGTGGCGGTGCCCGGCCTCACCTCGTTCCTGGCCCACCACTGCCACGGGCTGTTCAGCTGAGCCCGACGTAGTTCTCCGCCAGCGTCGTCGCGGCCGCCGCCGAGGAGGTCACGTAGTCCAGGTGGGAGAGCTGGAGGCGGCGGGCGTAGGCGTCCTCGTCGGCGAAGGTGTGCAGCAGCGTCGTCATCCACCAGGAGAAGTGCTGTGCCCGCCACACCCGGCGCAGGCACGCCGCCGAGTAGCCGTCGAGCAGGTCGGCCGAGCCGGTGCCGAAGTAGGCGGCCAGCGCCTCGGTGAGGGTCCTGACGTCGGCCACGGCCAGGTTGAGCCCCTTGGCGCCGGTGGGCGGGACGATGTGGGCGGAGTCGCCCGCCAGGTAGAGCCGGCCGTACTGCATGGGCTCGGCGACGAAGGCGCGCATGGGCGTGACGCCCTTCTCGATGATCTCGCCCGTCTCCAGCGCGAAACCGGGGATCGTCTCCAGGCGGGCCCGCAACTCCGCCCAGACGCGCTCGTCCGGCCAGTCGGCCACGTCGGCGTCGGGCGGCACCTGGAGGTAGAAGCGGCTGACCTCGGGCGAGCGCATGCTGTGCAGGGCGAAGCCGCGCTCGTCGCGGGCGTAGATCAGCTCCTCGGCCGACGGGCGCACCCGGGCCAGCACGCCCAGCCAGGCGAAGGGGTAGTCCCGCTCGAACACCGACAGCACGCCCTCCGGGATCGACGGCCTGGACACCCCGTGGAAGCCGTCGCAGCCGGCGATCACCTCGCAGTCCAGCCGCTCGCCGCCGAACGTCAGGTACGGCGCGCCCGCCGGATCGTGCACGGCCACGTCCTCCACCTCGAAGCGCAGGTCGCCGCCCGCTTCGAGCCTGGCCGCGATCAGGTCCTTGACCACCTCCTGCTGGCCGTAGACGGTGATCCGGCGGCCTGGGACCAGCTTCTCGAAGGCGATGCGGTGGGCGGCGCCGCCGTACCTCAGCTCGATGCCGTCGTGCGGCAGGCCCTCGCGCAGCAGCCGCGCGCCCACGCCCGCCTCGACGAGCGTGTCGACGGTGCCCTGCTCCAGCACCCCGGCGCGGACGCGGCGCTCGACGTAGGCGCGCGAGCGCCGTTCCAGCACCACCGAGGAGATCCCGCGCAGATGGAGCAGATGTGACAGCAGCAGCCCAGCGGGCCCCGCACCGATGATCCCGACCTGAGTACGCATGAGCCCTATCATGACGTCCCCTCCGGTGGCGGAACTCACCGCGCGCGACGGCGGTCCCGGGCTCTAAGCTTTGGCGCGTGACCCCCGGACAAAAGGTGATCGACGGTCGTTTCGAGCTGCTGGACCGGCTCGGCAGCGGCGGCATGGGCACGGTCTGGCGCGCCCGCGATCTCGCGCTCCACCGCGAAGTCGCGCTCAAGGAGGTCCGTCCGCCCGGCCCGACAGACGACGACCCGGCCCGCGCCAGGATGATGCGCGACAGGATCCTGCTGGAGGCCCGCGCGCTGGCCAGGCTCCATCACCCGAACGTGGTCACCATCCACCACATCGTGGACACCCCGGAGACGCCGCACCCGTGGATCGTCATGGAGCTGGTGCCCGGCCGCTCGCTCCAGGACCGCATCGTCAAGGAGCTGCTGCCGCCCGCCGAGGCCGCCGCGATCGGCCGCGGGATCCTCGCCGCGCTGCGCGCCGCGCACACCGCGGGCATCCTGCACCGCGACGTCAAGCCGGCCAACGTGCTCCTGCGCGCCGACGGCAGCCCGGTCCTGACCGACTTCGGCATCGCCGCCCTGTACGACACCCCCGGCCTGACCGCCACGGGTGAGCTGGTGGGCTCGCCCGAGTACATCGCGCCGGAGCGGCTGCGCGGCCAGGAGGGCAACCCGGCCTCCGACCTGTGGTCGCTCGGCATGCTGCTGTACGTCGGCGTCGAGGGCACCCACCCGATGCGCCGTGACACGCCGCTGGCGACGCTCGCCGCCGTCCTGGACGGGCGCATCCCGCCGCCGGTCCGCTCGGGCGCGCTCACCCCGGTGCTCAACGCCCTGCTCCACCCGGACCCGGCCGCGCGGCCCGACCCGGCCCGCCTCGACGCGATGCTCGCCGACGCCGCCATGGCCCCGCCCACGTACGCCCCGCCGCCCGGCCACGCGTCCGGACCGGGATATCCGACCGGGCCCGGCCAGGTGCCGCCGCCCGCCTACCCGCCGCCCCAGCAACCCGTGTATGGCCGACCCACCGGCCCCCACGTGCACGGCTGGGTCACCCAGTCCACCCGGCGGCGGCGCGGCGCCGGACCGCTCGTGGCCGGAGCCGTCGTCCTGGCCGCGCTCCTCGTGGCGGGCGCCATCCTGGTCCCCCAGTGGCTGGACTCCGACCCCGGAGGCGACCCGGGCCGGACGAACACCGCTTCGAGCCGCAGCCCGTCCGCCTCGGCCAAGGTCTTCGCCGACGACGACGCCCCGGTCACCGAGGCGCCCGTCCCCGACACCAGCCCGCTGCTCACCCCGAAGCGCATCCGCGAGGTGATCGCCGCCATGGAGGAGGCGTCGGGCAGCAAGGTGTTCACCGACTTCTCCGTCCACGAGCAGTTCGCCTCGGGCAAGGCCCCGGTACGCGGCAAGAAGTCCCTCTACGACAGCTGGGACTACCGCGACGGCCAGGTCAGCAAGGGCTCGGGCGGCAGCCTGTCCAGCTTCGACAAGCCCATCCAGCTCAGCACGCTCAACTGGGAGGCGCTGCCGTCGCTGTTCAAGACGGCGGAGAAACGTCTCGGCATCGACAAGCCGACCAGCCGTTACGTGATCGTCGAACCCGCCTGGCCGTTCAGCGGGGCGCCCAAACCGGCGATCCTCGTCTACCTCAGCGACTCCTACGGCGGCGCCTACCTGGCGGCCGACGCCAAGGGCAAGATCCTGCGGTTGTACAAGCGCGATTAACGCCCCACAAGCGGGTAGTCGGCCCTTTCACCTGCTGAAAGGAGATCCCGATGCCTGCCTTCGCCCAGGATCTGGCCGCCCAGCTCCGCGTGGACGCGATTCGGTGCTCCACGGCGGCCGGCTCGGGACATCCGACCTCGTCCATGTCGGCCGCCGACCTCATGGCGGTGCTGTTCGCCGACCACCTGCGCTACGACTTCGAGCACCCCGAGGCGCCCGGCAACGACCACCTGGTCTTCTCCAAGGGGCACGCCTCGCCGCTGCTCTACGCGCTGTACAAGGCGGCCGGGGCGATCACCGACGACGAGCTGCTGACCTTCCGCATGCTGGGCAGCCGGCTGGAGGGCCATCCGACGCCGCGGCTGCCCTGGGTGGACGTGGCCACCGGCTCGCTGGGCCAGGGCCTGCCCGTCGGGGTGGGGATCGCGCTGGCCGGGCGGCGGCTGGACGGCCTGCCGTACCAGGTGTGGGTGCTGTGCGGGGACGGTGAGATGGCCGAGGGGTCGGTCTGGGAGGCGGCCGAGCACGCCGGGGACCAGGGGCTCGGCAACCTGACCGCGATCGTCGACGTCAACCGGCTCGGCCAGCGCGGCCCCACCAGGGACGGCTGGGACACCGGCGCGTACGCCCGCCGCTTCGCCGCCTTCGGCTGGCACACGATCGAGATCGACGGCCACGACACCGAGGCCATCGACGCCGCCCTGGCCGAGGCGCGCGGCTCCGGTGACCGGCCGGTGGCGATCCTGGCGCGTACCTGCAAGGGCAGGGGCGTCTCCGCGGTGGAGAACAAGGAGGGCTTCCACGGCAAACCGCTGAAGGAGCCAGGCCGGGCGATCGCCGAACTCGGCGGCGTCAGGAACCTCCAAGTCGAGGTGCGCGCGCCCGAGCCCGCCGAGCCGGCCGCCGTCCACCGCGAGGAGCCCGTCAAGCTGCCCGCCTACGAGATCGACTCCTCCGTCGCCACCCGCACCGCCTTCGGCGAGGCGCTGGCCGCGCTCGGCGCCGCCCGTCACGACGTCGTCGCGCTCGACGGCGAGGTCGCCGACTCCACCAAGCTCCAGGCGTTCGCCGACGCCTTCCCCGAGCGGTTCTTCGAGTGCTACATCGCCGAGCAGCAGATGATCGCCGCCGCCGTCGGCATGCAGGCCCGCGGCTGGGTCCCCTACGCCGCGACGTTCGCCGCCTTCCTCACCCGCGCCCACGACTTCATCCGCATGGCCGCTGTCAGCCGCGCCGACCTGCGGCTGGTCGGCACCCACGCGGGCGTCGCCATCGGGCAGGACGGGCCGTCGCAGATGGGCCTGGAGGACCTCGCGATGCTGCGCGCCACCCACGGCAGCACCGTGCTGTGCCCGTGCGACGCCAACCAGACGGCCGCGCTGGTCGAGGCCATGGCGGGCCTAGAGGGCATCTCCTACCTGCGCGTCGCCCGCGGCGAGACCCCGGTGATCTACGCATCGGGCGAGCACTTCCCCGTCGGCGGCTCCCGCGTGCTGCGCAGCTCGGGCGACGACCGGGTCACGCTCGTGGCCGCGGGCACGACCGTGCACGAGGCGCTGGCCGCCGCCGACGGCGTCGAGGGCGTGCGGGTGATCGACATGTACTCGGTCAAACCCATCGACGCCGCCGTCCTGCGCGCCGCCGCGTCCGCGACCGGGCTTCTCGTCACCGTGGAGGACCACCGTCCCGAGGGCGGGCTCGGCGAGGCCGTGCTGGGCGCCGTCGAGGGTCTCGGCGTCCGGGTGGTACGGCTGGCCGTACGCACGATGCCGGGATCCGCCGCGCCCGAGGAGCAACTGGAGGAGGCCGGCATCGGCCGGGAGTCCATCGCCAGGACCCTGCGTGAACTCGGCGTGGCCGGGTAGCGGGGTACGACCATCGTCTACTCGTGGGAGGCGGCATGAGCCTTTCCCGCAGTCCCCTCCAGACCGCGTCGCTCGTCGTCGGCGTGCTCTTCCTGCTGGTGGGGGTGCTCGGCTTCGTGCCGGGCGCCACGACCGGCCTGGACGGGCTCACCTTCGCCGGCCACCAGTCCGACGCCATGCTGCTCGGGGTGTTCGAGGTCTCGATCCTTCACAACCTCGTCCACCTGCTGTTCGGGCTGGCCGGTGTGCTGATGGCCCGCACCTGGGCCGGCGCGCGCGCCTTCCTGCTCGGCGGCGGCGTCATCTATCTGCTGCTCGGCGTCTACGGCCTGCTCGTCAGCCACGACAGCCCGGCCAACTTCGTCCCGGTCAACGCCGCGGACAACTGGCTGCACCTGGGGCTGGCCCTGCTCATGGTGCTGCTCGGCGTCGTCCTCGGCAGGCGGCAGCCGGTCCGGAGCTGATACCGGTGCGCGACAAGGTCACGACGCTCCTCGACCGCTACGGCCACACCTACGCCGGCCAGGCGGGCATCCACCTGGCCGACCGGCCGAGCCCGCTCTACCAGTTGCTCGTGCTCACGACCCTGCTGAGCGCGCGCATCAGCGCGGACGTGGCCGTGGCGGCCACCAAGGAACTGCTGGCCGCGGGCTACCGCACGCCCGCGGCCATGCGGGAGGCCACCTGGCAGGACCGCGTCGACGCGCTCGGCCGCGGCCACTACCGCCGCTACGACGAGAGCACGTCGACCACGCTCGGCAAGGCCGCCGACCTGCTGATCGACCGGTGGAAGGGCGATCTGCGGCGGCTGCGCGAGGAGGCGGAGGGGAAGGTGGGGCGGCTGAAGGAGCTGCTCCAGGAGTTCCCCGGGATCGGGCCGGTGGGCGCCGACATCTTCCTGCGCGAGGTCCAGGCGGTGTGGCCCGAGGTCGCGCCGTACTTCGACGAGAAGGCGCTGGAGAGCGCGCGCCGCAACGGCCTGCCGGATCGGGCGGAGCCGCTGGCCGAGCTGGCCCGCACGAAGGACGAGCTGCCCCGGCTGGCCGCCGCGCTGATCCGAGCCTCGCTGGAGTCCTAGGAGCCGCCGGTCAGCCCTCGAAGCGGATCGTCGCGCCCCGGTCGGTGATCGACAGGACGCGGACGTCGAGGCGGTTGATGCTGCCCTTGGCGCCCTGGCCGAGCGTCGTGGCGACGCCCGGGCCCTCCACCCTGACCATGGGCTGGTTGAAGGCGTACACCCTGGAGACCCACACCCGCGACAGGCGGTAGCGGGCGGCCACGCGGAAGCTGACCGGCCGCGTGATCGTGATCTTGCACTTCCCGTCGTAGCAGGCGCGGAGGTTCGGCTTCGCCACGGCGCTCGCGAGGGTGGCGGCGCTCGCGGGGACGGCGGCGCTCGCCGGAGTGGCGGCGCTCGCGGGGACGGTGGCGCTCGCGGGGACGGCGGCGAGAGGCGCCGTGGTCATGGCGGCGGCGAGGGACAGTGCGGTGATGGTCGGCCTGTGCATGGAAGCCCCTTTCATCGGTTCGGCGGGCCCAGCATGCACCGTCCGTGCCGGGACGGGTCCCCGGTGTGACGGCCGCGAGCGGGGACCGGTCCCGAGCCCGCGATGCTAAGACCACACCACGCCGGCGCGCGCCGCGGGCGGCACCATTCCGGCGTTCGGAGGGACAGGCGTGGACTCGACGGTCGACTGGTTCTCATCACCGCACGAGGTGATGCGGCAGCTACCCGGCTACCGGATCGTCCGGATCATCTCCCAGACCACGATGAGCTCGGTCTACCTGGCCGAGGACCTCACGCTCCCGCGCCACGTGGTGCTCAAGGTGATGAACCCGCACCTGGCCAGGACCGACCCGAGCTTCCGGCTGCGGTTCACCCGCGAGGTGGCCACCGCGGCCAGCCTCGACCACCCGCACATCGTCCCCGTGTACGCCAGCGGCGAGGTCAACGGCACCGTCTACGTCGTGCTCAGGCACGTCAACGGCGGCGACCTGGGCGAGCTGATCCGCGCCGAGGGCCCGCTCGGCCTGGCCCGCGCCGCCCACATCGTCGGCCAGGTCGCCTCGGCGCTGGACGCCGCCCACCGGGTCGGGCTGATCCACCGCGACATCAAGCCGGGCAACATCCTGATCGACACCGCCGGCCACGTCTACCTGTGCGACTTCGGCATCGCGAAGCTGGAGTCGGCCACCAGCCTCACGACCGAGGGCCAGTTCCTCGGGACGATGGACTACGCGGCGCCCGAGCAGTTCAGGTCCGGCCCGATCGACCGGCGCACCGACGTCTACGCCCTGGGCGCGGTGCTCTACCAGTGCCTGACCGGCGAGAAGCCGTTCCCGAACCGCGAGCCGTCCGCGGTGCTGTGGGCGCACCTGAACAAGCCGCCGCCGAAGGTCACCGACCGCCGCCCCGACCTCGACCCGGGCGTCGACGGCGTGGTCCAGAAGGCCATGGCCAAGGCGCCGCAGGCCCGCTACGACACCTGCGGCGACCTGGCCACCGCGCTGACCACGCCCGGCGCGCCACGCCTCGTCCGCACGCTCCCGCGCGGGGTGGGGTGGGCGGCGCTCGCGCTCGCCGTCCTGGTCGCCGCGGTGGTCACGGTGATCGTCCGTCCGTGGGCGGACGACCCGGCCGCGCTCGCCCGCGTGCCCGCCGCGCTGCGCGGGGCGTGCGAGCGCGCCGGCGAGGGCGCGGGCCTGCCGCTGTCGGCCTCGTCGCTGTCGTGCCGGGCGTCCGGGCAGACCGTGCAGATCGGGCTGTACGCCTCCGACTCCGCCCTGGGCCAGGCATACGACCAGACCCTGCGGCAGGCGGGCGTACCGCGGGCGCAGGGCGACTGCTCGAAGGCGTCGGGAGCCGAGCACCGCTACCCGGGCGTCGGCGCGCCCCGCGGCCGTCTGCTGTGCTTCGAGCGGAACGCGGTGACCTGGCTGGTGTGGACCGACGACAGGCAGCGGACCATGGCGCGGATGGAGAGCCGCGCCGCCGACGAGCTCAAGCTCCAGCACACCTGGAGCACCTGGACGGCGGCGCCGTCCTTCCCCGCCCCGCAGGAGAAGGAGGTCATGCGCCTGGTCGGGCAGACCGACTGCGAGCGGGCGGCGGCCGGGACGCTCGACCGCTTCCGCGACGTCGTCACCGGCGTGACCTGCTCCTCCGACGAGAAGGGCGCCGACGACGTCTCCTACTACCGCTTCGCCAGCCTGGACGGCCTGCGCCGCAGCCACACCGCCCAGGTCGGCAGGACCAAGGCCCCCGACGCCTTCTGCCCCGACGTGAAACCCGACAGGTTCCTGGCCAACTCCACCTACGACAACAAGAGCGCCCGTCTCGGCGAGGTCCTCTGCTACAAGGACGACCTGCCGGCCGTCGAGTGGACCGTCGAGCCGCTGCTGCTGATGGGCAGGGCCACCGGCGACGACGCGCGGGCCCTCATCACGTGGTGGGAGGAGTCGCGCTCGCCCGCCGTCCAGACGGTGATCGCGGCGGTCAACGCGCAGGCCAGGCCGCCCTTCCCGACCGGGGAGGAGAAGGCGCTGCTCGACCGCGTGCCGGCCGCCTCCCGCGTCAACTGCCTGCGGCCGGCGGCCGAGCAGGTCAAGAGCAACGTGCCGGGCGCCAAGGTCACCGCGGTGGCGTGCGGGCCCACCTCGGGCGCGGGCGTGGTCTTCTACTACCGCTTCCCCGACGCCGCCTCGATGCGGCGCAACTACGAGGCGGTGGCCCCGGCGAAGGGCTCCTGCGACGTCGAGTCGCGCACCTTCCTCGGCGACAACGCCTACTCGATCGGGGGCAAGCCCGCCGGGCGGCTGCTGTGCGGCGAGAGCAAGGCCGGCCGGCCGTACATCTCGTGGACCAACGAGAAGCTCAACATCCAGGGGTTCGCGTTCAACACCCTGGAACGCGCGGTGCTGCTGAACTGGTGGAAACGGGACGCCGGACCGATCTCCTGAGCGAACGCGCTGACTGCCGGCCCATCGCTCGGTAAAGTTCACGGTGTCCCGTCCCATCTGAAGGGAACCACGGTGCGTCTGGGCAGGTCGGTCGGGCGCCGGTATCGGCTCACCAACGGCCCCATCCGCAGCAGGACCAGCGAGGTCTGGCTGGCCCGCGACGAGCAGCTCGGACGGGACGTCGTGCTCAAGCGGATGCTGAGCGGGCAGGACAGCGTCCGCGGGTTCAGCAGGCTGCAGGCCGAGGCACGGGCGCTGGCGCGCTTCAACCATCCGCACATCGTCACGCTCTTCGACGCGGTCCAGGACGGCCGGGGCCGCCGGGCCACGTCCTGGCTGGTCATGGAGCACGTCAGCGGCGGCAGTCTGAACGGGCGGCCCGCCGTCGCGCCCGAGGTCGCCGCGAGCGTCGGCGCGCAGGTCGCCGACGCGCTGGTGTGCCTGCACGCCGAGGGCATCGTCCACGGCGACATCAAGCCGGGCAACGTCGTGGTGACCGCCGACGGCACGGTCAAGCTCGCCGACTTCGGCGCCGCCTACCGCGTCGGCGGCAAGGAGACGATCACCCCGAACAGCGCCATCAGCTACACCCCCGACTACGCCGCGCCCGAGGTCATCCGCGGGCGGCTGGAGCCGGGCTCCGACGTGTTCTCCCTCGGCGCGATGCTCCACGCGCTGGTCACCGGCGCCCCGCCGCGGCGCGGACCGAGCGGCCGGGTCCTGCTGGAGGCCGACCTCGGGCCGCTCGACGAGGTCGTGCGCGCGATGCTGGCGATGGAGCCCGAGCGCCGGCCCGACGCCGCCCAGGCCCTGCCTCGGCTGCGGGCGATCGCGGGCGGGGCGATGCTCGCCCCCGGCACGAACGGCGCCGCCGACTTCCACCCCGGTCACCGGTCAGCCGCCGCCCCGGGCGGCCTCTTCCGGACCGCCGTCAGGAGCCACCCGTATCTGACCGGCGCCACCGCCGCGCTGGTGGCCGCGCTGGCCGGGCTCGCCACCATCCTGCTGCCGCCGGCGGAGCGGGGCGGGAGCGCGCGGGCCGACGAGCCCGCCTCCTTGATCGGCGACCCGCGCACGGTCGATCCCTGCGCGCTGACCGAGCCCGTCGCGCTGGGCCGCTTCGGCGACGCCGAACTCGACTCCGCCTACGGCAACTTCGACCGCTGCGACGTGCTGGTGCGCCCGGGGGACGACAGCGTCGTGGACGTCAGGGTCGACTTCAACCACGACCCCGGCGCCGAGCAGCCGCCGCCGGCCAGGACCATGGGCAGGGTCGGCGTCGTCGAGCACCGGCCCGAGCCCGACGAGTGCCTGCGCACCCTGCTGCTGACCGGGGAGAACGACACCAACATCACCGTCACCGCCAAGCGCGACGACCCGGGCGACGCGCCGTTGTGCGAGATCGCCGACGTGGCCACCGGCAGCGCCGTCGCCAGGCTCAACAGCGGGCCGCTGCCCCGCCGCGCCCTGCCCGCGCGGTCGCTGGCCCACCGCGACGCCTGCGCGCTGCTGCCCGCGGACGCCCTGGAGATCATCCCGGGCATCGACGCCGACGAGCCCGACGCCGGGTTCGGGAGCTGGACCTGCGAGTGGGCCAGCACCACCAGCGAACTCTGGCTCGACGTCCGCTTCGACCAGGGCCAGCCGCCCAACGCCGCCGACGGCTCCGAGACCCGCCTGAACGGCTACCGCACCATCCTGCGCCCCGAGGCCGAAGGCGACGACTCGTGCCTGGCCCAGCTCGTCTACCGTACGTACACCAACCAGGACGGACGGGCGGCGGAGACCGTCAACGTCCTGGTCAGCGGGGCCCGCTCGGCCGACCAGCTCTGCCAGCTCGCCCGGCGGCTCACCGCCTCGGCCGCCGCCCGGCTGCCTCCCGCCTGAACGCGCCCGGACGCGGCTCGGGACGGGTCCCGAACCGGCCGTTGGATGCTGACCTCCGGTGCCCGCGATCTCTGAAGGAGACGAGCGATGCTTTTCCCCGACAGCCTGGCCCGTGGCGTCGCGCCCGTTCGTCCCGGCACGCTGCACGCCCGCACGGTGTCCGGGGGCATCAAGGCCGCCCCGCAGGCCGGCGCGGTCGTCAGGTTCGGCAGGGCGGGCAAGCCGGAGGTCGACCTGGGCGTCGGCGAGGACGACCTGCACGTGAGCCGCCAGCACGGCGAGCTGACCTACCGCAGGCGGCAGTGGTGGCTGCGCAACACCGGCCGGCAACTGGTCCGGCTGCCGCGCGGACGGTTCCTGCACGCCACGACCGACCCCATCCCGCTCGCCACCGGCTACACGCCGCTGTTCGTCAAGGGCTGCGGCCATCGCGAGCACCTGGTCGAGCTGTACGTGGCCGGCCACGAGGACGAGGGCCTGGTCCCGCGCCGCAGGGCCGACACGCTGCCGCCCAAGATCTGGCCGCTCGACGACGTGGAGCGCCTCCTGCTCGTCATCCTCGGCCGCCGCTACCTGCAGTACGAGGAGAACCCGCGTCCGCTGACGTACCGGCAGGCCGCCGAGTACCTGTCCGACATCCGCAGCGGGGAGAACTGGGGCGAGCGCAGGATCGAGGCCAAGGTCGAGACCGTCCGGCGTCGCCTGGACGCGGCCGGGTTCCCCTTCCCGCTGATCCACGACATGGCGACGGGCCGCCCCAGCGACAACAACCTCCTGCACAACCTGCTCAGAGGCCTGGTCGACTCCACGACTTTGGTGCCGACCGACCTCGAACTCGTGGAAGCCGACCCCCACTCCTGACCACCGAGGCACCAACTCCCGCGCGCGCCGCGTGGCGACCCGGGTCACGAGCGCCTGGCGGGTCTTCCTGGACCCCCTCCGGCGCTGTCTGAACTCGAGGTCGTCACGAGTGTCTTCCCCGGCGGGCGTGGGGCTGGAAAGCTGGCAGGGTGCGGGAGGCAGAGATCGTCGCCGCGGCCTGGGCCGTGCTGCCCAGGCTTGGCGGGCTGCTCGGGGACGAGGGCCCTGCCGTAGGGCGGCGGCTCCAGGCGTTGTTATCGGCCGAGGTCGTGGACCTCGGCGGGCTCGTCGAGCTGCTGGGCGCGCGGGAGGCGACCCGGCGGGCCATGCGGGATGAGCTCGCCGGCGTCCGTGACGCCCTGCGGGACGGCCCCGAGTACGCCGCGCTGGCCGGGCTGGCCGAACCGGCGGCGCCGATCCTGTTCCGCTGCCCGGTCTGCGGGTTCGCGTATCCGGTGTTCGAGGTCGGGGAGCCCGTGCCCGCTTCCTGCCCCGAGGGGCACGGGCCGCTGGTCAAGGCGGGATGACGGGGTGTTCGGGTCGGTCTGGGCGCCGCTGGGCGGAAAGGTGGCCGATCGGTGGGCCACGCTGCTCCTGTCGCCGGTGCTGGCGTTCTGGGGCGGCGGGCTGCTGGCCTGGGTGTGGAGCCACGGCGGGTTCGGCGGCGCGGCGTCGGGCTGGACGGCGCTGGAGCGGCAGTGGCGGCAGGCGTTCGCCACCGCGACCCCGGTGGCGGAGGTCGCGCTCATCGTCGTGGCGCTGCTGGTCGTGGCGGCCTCCGCCCGGCTGGTGGAGAGCCTGACCCTGCCGGCGCTGCGGGTGCTCGAAGGGTACTGGCCGCCCTGGGCGGGTCCCCTACGGACCGCGCTGGTCAGGGCGCGGGGGCGGCGCATCGACCGGGACGCCGAACGGTGGCGGGCGCTGGCCGTACGGCAGGCCGAGCTGTCCCCCGCCGAACGGTCGCGGTACGCCCGGCTGGACGCGCGGCGGGCGGCCGTTCCGCCGCTGCCCGGCGACCGGATGCCGACCCGGCTGGGCGACCTGCTGCGCGCGGCCGAGCGGCGGCCCCGGCAGCGGTACGGCCTGGAGACCGTCGTCTGCTGGCCCCGGCTCTGGCTCGTCCTGCCCGAGCAGGCGCGGGCCGACGTCGGGGCGGTGCGGGCCAGGGTGGACGAGGCGGCCAGGCTCTGGGTGGTCGGGCTGGCGTTCGCGGTGTGGGTGTTCCTGACCTGGTGGGCGCTGGTCGTGGCGCTGGCCGTGATGATGGTGGCGTACCGGATGCTGCTGTCGGCCGCGGCCGACTACACCGTGCTCCTGCAGTCCTGCTTCGACCTGCACCGCAAGATCCTCTACGAGGAGCTGGGCGTGGCCTGGGAGACTCGCGAGGAGCCCGGCGACGGGGAGCGTGTCACCGCCTTCCTCGCCCGGGGCGCCGCGCTGGACGGCGGCCGTGAAGCTTAGGCGGCGCTGGCAGGCCGAGCGGATCGCCCGGCGGCTGCTGACCAACCTGCCGTGGCCGGAGGTCGGCGCGCTGCTGCACGTCCTGCCCGCGCAGACCCTGCTGCTGATCGAGAAGAGGTTCGTCGCCTGGCTGCGCGACGCCCGTGCGGTGCACGGTGAGGAGTCCGACGCGTACCGGAATCTGGCGGACATGGCCTGGACCGTGCAGGCGGTGCGGCTGCGGGGCGCGGACGACACCCCCGTGCTGCCGAGCGACGGCGTCCTGCTCGGGGTCGCGGAGTCGGTGTCGCACCTGTACGGGGTGCTGCAGGAGCTCATGAACACCACCGACGCCGCCAGGGCCGCCGAGCTTCTCGCCGACCATCCCGAACTGCGCACTCGCGCGGTCGAGCAGGCCCTCACCGAGTACGCGGAAACGCTGACCGTCTACCGCCGCTTCGCCGAGGCCCACCGCGTGAACAGGCGGACAGCCGGCCTGCGCCCAGGCGGCGGGTTCCACGCGGAGGAGTTCCTGGCCGACGGCGACCGGCGGATCGTGGAGCTGATTTTCCGCTTCCAGGAGCTGATCCAGTTCACCGGCGACCCCCGCACCCACGACGCCGCCATCGACTGCGGCGAGCGGCTGCTGGCCCACCCCTACTGGTGGGACCTGCGCCCCGGCCCCCGCATGGAGCTCCTGCACGAGATCGCCAACGCCTACTCCACCCGGTACGAGCGCCACGGCCGCGAGCAGGACGCCAGGCGCGCGCTGGAGCTCAACCGGGACCTGGCCGACCAGACGCCGCTCGACCATCCCGCGCGCGCCGGCTTCCTGGCCAACCTCGGCAACGCCCTGCGGGTCCTGGGAAGGGCGGAGGAGGCCGTCGCCGTCCTGCGCACCGCCGTCACCACGGCGGGCCGCGCGTCGCCGAACCGCTTCCTGTTCCTCAACAACCTGGGCAACGCCGCGCTCGACCTGGCCGCGACCAGGGACGACGACGCCGCGCTCGGCCAGGCCGTGGCCGCGTTCACGCTGGCCACCGGCGAGGAGGCCGGGACGGACGCCGCGTACCCGATGTACCTCACGAACCTGAGCCGCGCGCTGCTGCTCCGCCACCGCCGCGACGGCAGTCCGGCGGACCTGACCGCCGCGCTCGCCCACGCCCGCCGCGCCGCGGACCTCGACCCGGGCGGGCACTTCGCCCAGAGCCAGCTGGCCGAGGCCCGCCGCCTGGTCGAGGCGGCCACCGCCGACGAGACGCCCGACGACGAACGCAGGAGCGCGCTCGACCGGATCGTCACCGCCCTGGAGCACGTCGCGCACGAGCCCGGCGACCTGGAACGGCTCGCCATGGCCCTCTACACCCGCTACGACCGGTTCGGCGCGCTCGACGACCTCGACCGCGTGATCGGCATCAACAAGCGCCTGGTCGACGAGGAGGCCACCGCGATCAGGCTCGTCCGGCTGGGCGAGCGCCTGCTGGACCGGCACCGCAGGGTCCCCGCGCTCGCCACCCTGCGCCAGGCCGTCGAGGTGCTGCGCGCCGCCCGCGCGGCGGACCCCGCCGAGTGGGAGTACGCCGAGTCGCTCGGCACCGCGCTCGGCGAACTGCACCTGGCCACCGGCGACACCACGGCTCTCAGGGAGTCCCTGGACCACACCGCCGAGGCCCTGCGCCTGCTCCCGCCCGATCACGGCGAGCGCCACGGGCTGCTGATGGACCTGGCGATCGGCCGGTACGAGCTGGCCGCCCTCGACCCCGACGCCGGCGACCTGGCCGAGCACCTGGCGGTGGCGGCGGGCGACTTCATGGCCGAGTCCAGGTTCGGCCTGCGGCTGCGCGACCGCTACCTGCGCCACGGCCGCCGCGCCGACCTCGACCACGCCGTCTCGCTGCTGCGCGCCGCGCTGGCCGGCGTGCGGCACGAGATCCAGGCCGCGCACCTGACCGCTCAGCTTGGCGGGGCGCTGCGGCTGCGCGCGGGCGACGGCGACCGGGCCGCGGCGCTGCGCGAGGTCGAGGACCTCCTGCGCGAGCGCCTCGCGACCGCCGTCGACCCCGGCGCGCGCACCGTGCTCGCCTACGAGCTGGCCGGCACCCTCTTCGAACGCCACGAGGCGACCGGCGACGGCGCCGCCCTCGACGCCTGCGTCCGCCTGGACGAGCAGGTCATCCAGGAGTCCGTCCGGGCCCGCCCGGAGGTCATGGGCGGCCTGGCCACCGCGCTCACCGCCCGCTACGAGCTGCTCGGCCGCCGCGCCGACCTGGACCGGGCGGTCGCGCTGCTGCGCCAGGCCGCCGACCTGGAGCGGACCGGCCCGCAGCACGCCGTGCTGCTGAACTCCCTCGCCGCCGCCCTACGCCTGCAGTCGCGGGCAGACGACCGGCCCGAACTTCTCGCCGCCGCGGTCGCGCTGGCGCGCCGGGCGGTGGACGCGCTGCCCCCGTACGCGCCCTACCGCGCCCAGTACGTGACAAACCTCGCGGGCATGCTCCTCGAACAGGACCGCGACGAGGTCGCCCACGAGGCGGCCGTGACCGCGATCCGCGAGATCCTGGACACGGCGCCGTCGGCCGAGGTCCAGGCCCGGCTGCGCCTGTCGCTCGGCCGCCTGCTCGCCGCGGGCGGCGACGACCAGGCCGCCGCGGACGAGCTCACCGCGGCCGCCCGCGCCACCGACCCGACCGTCCGCATGAAGGCGTGGCGGGCGCTCGGCGGCCTGCTGACCGGCAGGGAGTTCTGGGGCGCCGCGGCCGAGATGTACACCCGGTGCGTGGACGCCTTCGAGGAGATCTTCGCCCTCCAGCTCACCCGGCCGCACCAGGAGGCGTGGCTGAAGGAGAGCTCCGGCGTACCGGCCCTGGCCGCGCACGCCCTGGCCAAGACGGGTGACCTGGACGGGGCGGTCGGCGTGCTGGAGGCGGGCCGTACCCGCCTGCTCCGCCTGGCCCTGGAGCACGCCCCGCGCGCGGAGCCGGACCCGGAGCGGGCCCGCTCCGGCCCGGTCGTCCATCTGCTGGCCGCCGCCTCCGACGGCCTGGCCGTCATCACCCCGCCGGCGGGACCGCGGCGGGCGCTGTGGTTCCCCGGCCTCGGCGACGCGCTCCCGGATCACACCGGCCCGCTGGACGACACCACCGCCTGGCTGGGCAGACACCTCATGGCCCCGCTCCTGGAGGTCACCGGGACGCCCGCGCTGGTGCTGGTCCCGGTCGGCAGGCTCGCGCTCCTGCCCCTGCACGCGGCGTGGATCCCCGACCCGGCCGCCCCCGCCGGCCGCCGCTACGTCCTGGACACCACCACGATCAGGTACGCGCCGAACGCCTCGCTCCCACCCGTCACCCCGGGCCCGGCCTCGTCCGTGCTGACCGTCGCCGACCCGCGACCGGCCGACGCCGACCCCCTGCCCTGCGCGCTCCTGGAGTCCGCGGGCGTGGCCGCGCTGTTCCCCGATGCGGTACGCCTGCACGGCGCCTCCGCCACCAGGGACGCGATCAGTCCGAACCTGGCCGGAGCCCCCGTGGTCCACTTCGCCTGCCACGCCACCACGGATGTCCGGCACGTGCTGGACAGCGGCCTGCTGCTGTCCGGAGGCGAGGTCCTCAGCCTGCGCGAACTGCTGGACACCCCGCTGAGCGCCGGCCTGGTCATCGCCTCCGCCTGCCGGACCGCCGCCCCCGACACCGCCCTGCCGGACGAGGTCGTGAGCCTGCCCACCGGGCTCCTCCAGGCCGGCGCCGCCGGGGTGATCGCCTCGTCCTGGAAGATCGCCGACACCCCCACGATGATCCTCATGCTGGTCGCCTGCCACGCCTGGCTCGCCGAGGGAGCCGCGCCGGCCGACGCGTTGCGCGCGGCCCAGTCGTGGCTGCGCGCCGCCACCGTGAGCGACATCCTGGCCTGCCTGTCCGGGCCGGACTGGCCGCCCGCCGAGGTCTCCGCGCACCTGCGTCACCGGCTGGGCTTCGAGGACCCGGGCAGCGTGCCGTACGCCGACCCCGTCCACTGGGCGGCCTTCGCCTACTACGGGACCTGAACCCTCACGGCACCTCGCCCGCCCGGTACCGGCCGAGCCCGGTCCGTCCCCTCGCGTCCTCGACGTCCTGCTCGATCCGCACGCCGGGGATCTTCACCGGCGTACGGGCGACAGCACCGCGAGCGCCCCGGCGAGATCGCGGTGCGCCGCCGACGCCGAGACCCGGGCCTCCACCCGGTCGGCGTGGCTCTCGGCCACCTCGTCGACGCCCGTGCGCGCGAGCGCCTGGTAGAAGCGCTGTTCTCACTTCACGAGCCAGAGCTTCTTGCCGCAGTTCTGGGTCTTGCCGGCCCAGCAGGTGTAGGTGAACAGCTTCTTGATGCCGCGCAGCTCGAAGCGGCGGATGTCGGTGACACCGTCCCAGGCGGTGACGCGGCTCTTCCACTGGCCGTTCTTCTGGTAGCGGAACCAGGCGTAGCCCTTCTTACCGCCGACCTTGTCGAAGCCCTTCCAGCTGATCCGCCACGCGCCGGGGCCGGTCTTCTGCACGACGCCGCGGGTGTAGGCCTTGCCGTCGCTGGAGAACAGCTTCTTCCAGGCCAGGACGTTCGACTGGCCCTGCGCGACGGCGACCTGGGCGGCCTGAGTGGACTGGGCGTTCGCGGCGGGCGCCATGGCCACCCCGGCGGCGATCGAACCGGCGACGGCGGTAAGGGCGAGAAGCTTGCGCATGATTTCCCCTTCAGTGGTTGGTGCCGGCGTTGTCCGGCACCACACAAGCTAGGAAGGATCCCGCCCGACATCCGCGTACAAATCCACACATGGCGAAAGAAGGTTGATATTTGCGAATTTGCGCAATTAGTGCCAGGCTCGGAGCCTTCTGACGACCGTGAAGGAGACCGTCGTGGGCGTTCCGCGTCCCCCGGCGGGTGCCAGGTTCACCTGGGTGGACGCCGTGGTGGCCGCCGCCGTCCTGGTGGGGCTGTACGTGGCGGTCCGGGCGGGCCAGGGCGTCACGATGTCGTACACCCCCGCCGCGATCAGCACCGATCCCGCCAACCTGCCCTATTACGCGGTGCGCTCCCTGCTGCGGATGTTCGCCGCGCTGGTGCTCGCGCTGCTGTTCGCCCTGGTCTGGGGGTACGCCACCGCGCACTCCAGGCGGGCCGAACGGGTGCTGATCCCGGCGCTGGACATCCTGCAGTCGGTCCCGGTGCTGGCGTTCCTGACCGTGGCGGTGACCGGGTTCATCGCGCTGTTCCCCGGCTCGCAGCTCGGGCTGGAGTGCGCCGCGGTGGTCGCGATCTTCACCTCGCAGGCGTGGAACCTCGCCTTCGCCTTCCACCATTCGCTCATCACCATCCCCCGCGAGCTGGACGAACTGTCGCGGAGCATGGGCTTCACCCGGTGGATGCGGCTGTGGAAGGTGGAGCTGCCGTCCGGGGCGATCGCGCTGGTGTGGAACGCCATGCTGAGCTTCGGCGGCGGCTGGTTCTTCCTGGTCGCCGCCGAGCTGATCAGCGTCTCCAACACCGCGTACTCGCTGCCCGGCGTCGGCTCCTACGCCGGCGCCGCGATCGCCCAAGGGGATCTGGGCGAGATGGGCTGGGCCGTGCTCACCATGGTGATCATGGTTGTGGCGGTGAACTTCCTCTTCTGGCGGCCGCTGGTGGCCTGGGCCGAGCGCTTCAAGGTGGAGCAGGCCGGGTCCGCGCGGGTCCAGCGCTCGCTGGTGCTGGACTTCCTGCGCCGCGCGCACGGGCCGAGGCTGCTGGGCCGGGCCCTGGCGCCGGTGCGTGACCTGGCCGGTCGGGCCGGGCGGGTGTTCGGGGTCGACGACCGGCCGGTGCCGGGGCGGCGCGGCCGTACCGGAGAGGTCGTGTTCTGGGTCGTGGCGGCGGCGCTGGTCTGCTGGGGGCTGGCCGGGCTGGGCGCGTACCTGGCCGGGGAGGGGGCGGGCTGGTCGCTGCTCGCCGAGCCGGTGCTGCTGGGGCTGGCCACGCTGGCCAGGGTGGTCGTCCTGGTGGTGCTCGCCAGTCTGGTGTGGGTGCCGGTCGGGGTGTGGATCGGCCTGTCGCCGCGGCTGACCCGCATCGCCCAGCCGCTGGTGCAGGTGCTGGCGAGCTTCCCGGCCAACTTCCTGTTCCCGCTGGCGACGTGGGTGTTCGTCGAGACGGGGCTGTCGCTCGACGTCGGCGGCATCGTGCTGATGGCGCTGGGCGCGCAGTGGTACATCCTGTTCAACGCGATCGCCGGCGCCATGGCCATCCCCACCGACCTGCGCGAGGCCATGGACAACCTCGGCGTGTACGGCCGGCAGCGCTGGAGACGACTGATCATCCCGGGCATCTTCCCCGCCTACGTCACCGGCGGCGTCACCGCCTCCGGCGGCGCGTGGAACGCCTCGATCGTCGCCGAGGTGGTCACGTTCGGTTCCACCACGCTGACGGCGACCGGACTCGGCGCGTACATCGCGCGGGCCACCCAGAGCGGCGACCACCCGCGCCTGCTGGCCGGGGTGGCCGTGATGACCCTGTACGTGGTGGCGCTGAACCGGCTGCTGTGGCGGCCCCTGTACCGGCTCGCCGAGCGGCGCTACTCGCTGTGAAGGGAGCGAGCATGACCGAGCTGCTGACCGTGACCGGCCTGACCAAGAGCTACGCGGGCGCCGACGGCGAGCTGCCCGTGCTCGCCGGCATCGACCTGTCGGTGCGCGAGGGCGAGATCGTCGCACTGCTGGGCAAGAGCGGATCGGGCAAGTCGACGTTGCTGCGCTGCCTGGCCGGGCTCATCCCGCCCAGCTCCGGCACCGTCGCCTACCGAGGCACACCGCTGAAGGGCGCCAACCGGGGCGCCGCGATGGTCTTCCAGACCTTCGCCCTGCTGCCGTGGCTGACCGTGCTGGCCAACGTCGAGGTCGGCCTGGAGGCCCGCGGCGTACGGCCGGCCGCCCGCAGGCAGGCGGCGCTGAAGGCCATCGACCTGATCGGCCTGGACGGTTTCGAGTCCGCCTACCCCAAGGAGCTGTCCGGCGGCATGCGCCAGCGGGTCGGCTTCGCCCGCGCGCTGGTGACGGAGCCGGACGTGCTGCTGATGGACGAGCCGTTCTCCGCCCTCGACGTGCTGACCGCGGAGAACCTGCGCGGGGAGCTGCTGGAGCTGTGGGAGTCGGGAGAGTTCCCCACCAAGGCGATCGTGGTGGTCACCCACAACATCGAGGAGGCGGTGCTGCTGGCCGACCGGGTCGTGGTGCTGGGGGCGCGGCCGTACGGGACGATCCGCGCCACCTTCGACATCCCGCTGCCGCGCCCGCGCGACCGGGACGCGGCCGCATTCACCAAGCTCATCGACGCCGTCTACCGCACGATGACCGGCCGCGAGCAGGGCGCGCCGCTGCCGCCGCACGGCCTGAGGCCGCCCGCCAGGCCCACCCTGGCCGGCACGCCGCTCCCCGCCGCCTCCGTGGACGGCCTGTCGGGGCTGGCCGAGATCCTGCGGCGGCACCAGGGCAAGGTGGACCTGGCCGATCTCAGCGACGAGCTCGGACTGGAGATCGACGACCTGCTGCCCCAAGTGGACGCGCTGGAGCTGCTGGGGTTCGCCGCCGTGGAGGGCGGGCACGTCGCCCTCACCGCGGACGGCGACGCCTTCTCCGCCGCCGACGTGCGGGACTCCAAGCACATCTTCGCCGCCGCGGCGGGCGAGCTCCCGCTGATCCGCCTGATCCGCACCAGCCTGGTCAACGGCGCCGACGGCGGCCTGCGCGCCGGGTTCTTCCGCGACATCCTGGCCCACCACTACACCAGCGAGCAGGTCACCCGGCAGTTGGAGACCGCCACCGACTGGGGCCGGTACGCGGAGCTGTTCTCCTACGACGCCCTCCACCAGCGGTACCGGCTCGACGGCTAGGCGGGCCTGACCCTGGCCGCGCTCACCACCCAGGACGGGCGGGCGGGCGCCGTTTCCGCGGCCGGGCCCCGGCCGTCGTCCGGCGGGTCGAGCACCCCGGTCACGTGGCCGGTCAGCAGGCCCGCCTCGGCCAGCAGGGCGGCGACCTGGGCGTGGGCGGCGCGGTAGTAGATGCGGGTGCCGTCGCGGCGGGTGGCGACCAGCCCGGCGGCCCGCAGCTTGGCCAGGTGCTGGGAGACCGCGGCCACGTGCGCGCCCACCTTCTCCGCCAGCTCGCCGACGCCGTGCTCCTGCGCGGATACCGCGGACAGGATCTGGAAGCGGGTCGGGTCGGCGATCGCCTTCAGCACCTCGACGATGGCGTCCACCGACACGACCACAGGTTTTTGCGCAACCATGCAACGAGTGTAGGCGAGGCGTTCAGCGAAGCCAGCCCTTGCGCCGGATGTACCACAGCGGGATCAGCGCGGCCACCAGCGTCAGCAGGGTCGTGGTCAGGAAGCCGTGCTCCCAGGCCAGCTCCGGCATCACGGTGAAGTTCATCCCGTAGAACGTGGCGATCAGCGTGGGCGGCAGGAACACCGCCGTGATGATCGTGAACACCTTGACGATCTGGTTCTGCTTCACGTCCAGCGAGGTCATGATCGACTGCTGGAGGTAGCGCACCTTGTCGTGCTCGTAGCTGGCGTGCTCCTTCACCCCGTCGATGTCGGCGACGAGGATGTCCAGCAGGCCGGCCAGCCGTACCTGGTCCATGGGCAGGTCGGCGCGCAGGCGCCGGGCCGCGCGCGCCAGCATGAGCTGGGTCTCCTGGGAGCGGGAGACGATCTCCTCCGCCCGGTTCATCCGGCCGATGGTGTCCTGCATGTCGCCGACCCCGATCTCCCTGCCGTTGTCGGTGTAGCCGTTGGCGGCCGTCGCGATCTCGTCGTTCATCGCCTCCAGCGCGTCGCTGGCGTAGTCGATCACGCGTTCCGACGCCTCGTTGAGCGCGTACAGCAGCGCGTACATCACCCCGTGCGCGCTCTCCACCAGGTACGGCGTGCGCCGCATCCTGGCCAGCGCCTTGTCGAACGGCGTGAAGTGCGCCGTGGGCTGCAGCGTCACCAGCAGGTCGGCGCCGAGGGCGAACACCACCGTCGCCCGCCTGACGAGTTCTCCGTCACGCAGGTTGACCACGACGGGCAGGTAGACGTACTCGTCGCTCTCCCAGACCCGGTCCGCGGCGGCGGCGAAGTCGGCCCCGGCGGCGCGGCCGATCTCGGCCAGCGTGCCGGGGTCGTCGGCGGGCGCGCGGACCCAGTGGCGGCCGAGGACGTCGGGGTCGTAGCCCTTCACGAGCCGGGGTTGAACGGCGAGGTGGACGAGCTGCCGCCGCCCACCGGCGGCACCGGCGCGGCGTAGTGCACGATGAGCAGTCCCGCGCAGATGAACAGGTACAAGCCGATCGTGAACACGATCGCCTGACGCTCCAGATTGGGCCGCTTCGGCCGCGCCTTGGGCGCAAGAGTGGTCACGCGGAAGACCCTAAGCTTTAATTGCATACTTACGCAAATAATCAGTAATCAACCTGCCAGCGCGGCCCCTCGGGGGTGTCCTCCACCCGCACCCCGCCCTCCGCGAGCGCGTCACGCACCGCGTCGGCCACCTCATAGGCCCCCTCACACCGGAACTTCTCCCGTACGGCCAGCAACGGCGGCACGATCCCCGCCACCACCCGCCGCCCGGTGTGCGCGGCCAGCGCGGCGATCAACCGGCGCAGCACCTCCCTGGCCTGCAGGGGTCCGCCGTCGTCCTGCTCGGTGTCGGCCGACCAGCCGGCGATGTCCTCCTCCAGCCGCAACACCGTCCGGGTGGCCGCCGAGACGTCGTCCGCGCCCAGCTCCGCCGCGAACGACTCCTCACCCGCCCGCACGATCTCCCCCAGTGTCCGCGGGGGAACGGGCGCCTCCACCACCGGCGAGGCGGCCGGCCGTACCTGCCCGCGCAACAACTCCCGCAACTCCGCCAGCGTGGCCGTCGCGCCGCTGGGCAGCACGCTCTGCCCGCCCAGGGTCCGCACCGTGACGCCGCCCCGGCCGGCCACGCGTACCCGCTCCCGCACGAGGTCGACCACCAGCGCCGTGTGCTCGTCGATCCCCAGGACGCCCGCCCCGTCGGGCAGTTCCCGCTCCATCCTGGCCAGCCGCCGCTCCCCCAGGTAACAGAACCGGGTGTCGTGGGTGCCGCCCTCCGCGTTGTCGTAGTGCGGGATGACGGCCGCCTTCAGCCCGACCGGCCCCAGCAGATCAAGCCCCTCCCTCCAGTACGGCTCCGCCCCCACCTTGTAGATCTCGTACACCGGAACGGTCGCCACCCCGGCGGTGCACGCGGCGGCCGAGGCGAAGACGGTCACGCCCTCCCGCGCCCGCACCCGGGCCAGCAGGTCACCGGCGGAGGAGCCGCCCGCCCACCGGTCCAGCGCGTACGTCGGGCTGCCCGGTCCGCAGAACACCCAGTCCGCGCCCGCGACGACACCGTTCACCTCGACGTCCAGGCCGACGCTCCGGGCGAAGTACCGGCAGGCCCGCGCGGAGATCTCGGCGGCGTTCTCCTGGAAGGCGTAGGGGGTGTCGAGCAGGACCGCCCGGGGCCCGCGCCCCAGCGCGCCGATCGCGGCGCGATGGACCTCGACCATGGTCGGGCTGGTCTCACCCGACCCCATCAGCAGCAATACTCCGTGCATCGTGTCCTCCTAGGGCCGCGTCTCCAGCGACGCACGGGCGAGCCCCTGCCGCAAGTCAACACCTGCTCGGCATACGCTCCTGCATACTGATCGCAGAAAGCTGGACACGACGAGGAGTGACGTGACGGTCTCGATCGAGGTGCTGATGCTGCTGGCCGACCAGGAGGGCGGGTGGTCCTACCGGCGGACCGCGGCGGCGCCCCTGCCCGGCGAGGCGCCCGACGAGACCGCCCGGCGGATCAGCGGCGTACGGGCCGACGACCCCGCCCGCGTCGTCCACTCCACGAGCTGGCGCCACGTCCGCGAGCTGGACCAGATCGTGCTCACCTACGCGGTCTGCCCCGATCCCGAGCCGGAGCGCCCCAGGACCAGGCTGGACGACCTGGTCATCGCCAGAGGCTCGGCCCCGGCCGCGCCCAGCCCCGAGCGGATCGAGGAGGCCAACGTGGCCGCCCACGCCGTCCAGCACCTCGCGTTCCTGCGAACCACGGACCCGGTGGTGGCCAGGTCGCTGGAGCGGTGGCCGTCGATCGCCCTGGCGCTGGCCGTACCCGCCCTCGCCTAAAGGGTGTTGCAGAACGTAGCCGGGCGGGCATCCTGCGTGTATGGGTGGGGTGTTACGGGCTGATCCTTTGTGGGTGGAAACCTTCACTGGGC